>NZ_JALJZV010000004.1 GCF_024171535.1 Flavobacterium sp. HSC-61S13
GATACGCTGATACGCTGATACGCTGATACGCTGATACGCTGATACGCTGATACGCTGATACGCTGATACGCTGATACGCTGATACGCTGATACGCGCATGGGCATATAGGCTTAAAATTAGATATGTTGTAAGGCTGTTCCGTTTTTACGTGATAAAGCGAATTCGCATATCTGCGCATGGGCATATAGGCTTAAGTAGGTAGGTTGCAAGGCTGTTCCGTTTTTACGTGATAAAGCGAATTCGCATATCTGCGCATGGGCATATAGGCTTAAAATTAGATATGTTGCAAGGCTGTTCCGTTTTTACGTGATAAAACGAATTCACACATCTGCGCATGGGCATATAGGCTTAAGTAGGTAGGTTGCAAGGCTGATCTGTTTTTACGTGATAAAGCGAATTCGCGTATCTGCGCATGGGCATATAGACTTTTAAGAGCATTATGTTTTGTAAGTACTCCACCGATCACTGATTACTGATCACTGATTACTGATCACACAGATTACTGATCACACAGATTACGAATCACGAAAAACGAATCACGAAAAACTATTTTAGCTTAAAAAACTTTCCTAGAACATCAAGTAATTCTGTTTCGTTTTCAATGTGTACCATATGTCCGCCTGAAGTGCTGACTAGTTGAACGGGGCTTCCTTCAATTTGATCGAGGGCTTCTTCATACGGGATCACCGTATCGTTTTTTCCTAGGATTAATAAAATTGGATAGGGAGCAAAATGAAAGATGACTTCACGATCTGGGCGGATTTTCATGCCTTCCAGTGCGGCAATCATACCTTGTTTGGAGGTTTTTAAAGCTTCGGATTTCGCTAGCTCAATTGCTTTTGGGAATTGTTTTTGTGCAGCTTCTCCAAAAAGATTTGAAATAGACATGGTAACAAAAATAGAACTGTTCTTCTTAACTAACTCCATGGCGCGATCGCGATTGATTTGACGTTCCTCGCTGTCGGCGCGTGAGGTAGAAGCTACTAACGCTAAACTGCGTACGCTATCGGGATAAAGTTCGGCAAAAGCCAGTGCAACATAACCACCCATCGAATGTCCTATTAAAGTGACCTTACGAAGTTTTAGTTCGGAAATAATAGCGTATACAGCATCAGCCATGTCCTCCATGTTGTGTACATAACCCGTGCAACCTGTCTCTCCATGTCCAAGTAAATCAATGGCAATAACGCGATACTTGGATTCAAAGTAATTCATACAAGCATCCCACATAGACGAGTTTTCCAAAAAGCCATGTAAAAACACCAACGCATTGCCTTTACCGCTCTCCTTAAAAGAGAGGGTGGTGTTTTTGTGAATAATTTGTTTTGTTATCATCGAGTGTAGCCGTTAACTGCAAAAGTACAATTTATAAAAAAGTAACGAGTCATCAATAAATATTTTATTTTGGCGTCTCCTTCGGATCGGGCTGTACGTTTAATCTTTTGTTGCGCAAGCTACACAAAAGGATAACACTACCATCCCTGACGCAATAGCCTACTATTATTTCGTTTGACGTAAAAAAAACTTACTTTTGCAGTCAATTATTCCTTTAGAATGGCTCAAAATATCAGTTTACGAATTTCTCCTGCGGAAGCGGCAGATGAAAATATACTTAAAGCGAGGATAGCACAGGCTGTTAAAGCGCCAATAAGTAAGATCAATGCCTATCAAATCATTAGAAGATCCTTGGATGCGCGTTCGAGAAATATTGTGATGCAATTGCAGATCAATGTTTTTGTTGACGAAGTATTTAAAGATGCTTTTGAGTTTTTTCCGAATCTGCAAAATGTAAGTAATGCTCAGCCAGTTTATATTGCTGGAGCAGGGCCAGCGGGATTATTTGCTGCCTTGGAATTGATTGAGTTGGGGTTAAAACCGATTATTATTGAGCGAGGAAAAGATGTACAAAGCCGTAGACGTGATTTAGCGGCTATGAATAAAGAGGGTATTGTTAATCCTGAATCCAATTATTGTTTTGGTGAAGGAGGTGCGGGAACGTACTCGGACGGAAAACTCTATACGCGATCTACCAAGCGGGGTAATATCATAAAAAGTTTACAGTGGTTTCATTATTTTGGAGCATCAGAAGATATTTTACAAGAAGCGCATCCGCATATAGGTACTAATAAATTGCCGGCGATCATTGCCAATATGCGTAAGGGAATTGAAGAATGTGGAGGTGAAGTATTATTCGATACCAAATTGACTGATATTCAAGTGGAGGGCGATCAACTTAAGGGGATTACGCTTAACGATGAAATCAAAATTAAAACGAATCATTTGATCTTGGCAACGGGGCATTCTGCTCGCGATATTTTTCGAATGTTGGATGCTAAGAAAATTTATATAGAAGCCAAGCCTTTTGCATTGGGTGTTCGGATTGAACATCCGCAAGCGTTAATAGATCAAACGCAGTACCATTGTGGAATTGGCGAAGCTAGAAATCCTTTATTGCCAGCGGCATCATATTCTTTAGTAAGTCAGGAAGCTGGTCGCGGTGTTTTTTCTTTCTGTATGTGTCCGGGTGGGATTATCGCTCCGGCCAGTACGGATGAAGGGGAATTAGTAGTTAACGGTTGGTCTCCGTCAAAACGCGATGGGCTTTATGCTAATTCTGGTATGGTGGTGACGGTTGATGAAAAAGATTTTGCTCAATACGGTTTTACGGGGCCTTTGGCGGCAATGGAATTTCAACAACTAATTGAACGCAGAGCATGGTCTGCGGGTGGTGGTAAATTAAAAGCGCCAGCACAAAGAATGACTGACTTTGTCGGTGGAAAAATGTCTGCTTCATTACCGGATTGTTCTTACCTACCAGGGATCACATCTAATTTATTAGATCAAGTGTTGACTAAAGAAGTACGTGTTGCTTTGCAACAAGGATTTGTTTCATTTGGAAATAAGATGCGTGGGTATTATACAGAAGAGGCGGTAGTTGTGGCAACGGAAAGTAGAACTTCATCGCCAGTGCGTATTCCTAGAGATGAGACTACGCTAGAACATGTTCAAATCAAAGGATTGTTTCCTTGTGCAGAAGGTGCTGGTTATGCAGGTGGTATTATATCTGCCGCTATGGACGGTGTCAAAGTGGCTCAAGCGGTTTTTAGAAAACAGTAACAAGAAAATAGTGATAAGAAAACAGTAGCCGCTGAACAGTTCAATTTCTGTTCAGCGGTTACTGTTTTACTAATTCATCAAATCCTCAATTTCATCCGCTAAAATTGGGATGTTTTTCATAAGGTTGATCGGTTCTCCTTGTTGTTGTATTACAACGTTGTCTTCAATTCGAATTCCAAAACCTTCTTCTGGGATGTAAATACCGGGTTCAACGGTAAAAACCATATTGGCTTCCATCGGGAGGTGTAGTAATCCGTAATCGTGTGTGTCTAGACCCATGTGGTGTGAGGTTCCGTGCATAAAATATTTTTTGTAAGCGGGCCAGGCTGGATCTTCATTTTGTATATCGGCTTTATCGATTAGACCGAGACCTAATAGTTCTGAAGTCATAATCTTACCTACTTCTTCGTGATAGGATCTCCATAGAGTACCTGGGGCCAACATTTTTGTAGCTTCATTTTTTACGCGTAATACCGCATCATAAACTTGGCGTTGACGTTTGCTGTAGCGACCATTAACGGGTATCGTTCTCGATAGATCACTGGAGTAATTGGCGTATTCTGCAGCCGTGTCAAACAAGATGATGTCGCCTGATAAGCATTGCTGATTGTTTTCAATATAATGCAGTACATTGCTGTTGTTTCCTGCTGCGATAATCGGGGTATAGGCAAATCCTTTGGAGCGATTTCTTATAAATTCGTGTATTAATTCTGCTTCGATTTCGTATTCCCAAACTCCGGGTTTTACAAAATTCAAAATGCGTCGAAAACCTTTTTCGGTAATGTCGCAGGCCTGTTGAATTAATGCAATTTCCTCGGGTTCTTTGATCGAGCGAATCTTTTGAAGTATCGGATTGCTTTTTGCAACGCGGTGAGCGGGATAGGTTTCTTTCCACCATTTGATAAAACGATCTTCGCGTGTTTGTGTTTCTACAGCAGAACGATAGTGCTCGTTGGTGTTGATATACATGGTTTCGGCATAAGCCATTAATTCCTTTAGAACCTTTTGGAAGTCATCAAGCCAATATACCGTTTTGATACCGGATACTTCAAAGGCTTGTTCTTTGGTTAATTTGGCGCCTTCCCAAACAGCGATGTGCTCGTTGGTTTCGCGTACAAAGAGAATTTCTCGTTGACTCTCGAAGGGAGCATCTGGAAACAAAACTAAAACCGACTCCTCTTGATCAACACCACTCAGATAAAAAATATCACGGTGCTGGGCAAAGGGTAAAGTGCTGTCGGCGCTTACAGGATATATATCGTTGGAATTGAATACGGCTATGCTGTTTGGGGACATAGCTGCTGTGAATTTTTTTCTATTCTTAATAAATAAATTACTGTCTATCTGTTTATATTTCATAATTTTGATGTTTAATTCCTACATGGTTTTTCAAAGTTACAGACTTTTCTTTTAATACGCTTTTAAACCGATGTGAAATCTAGTTGTAATCGGTGGATTTGGAGCTTTTAAGGCGAGTTGACTGAAGGTATCGATGGTGGCTGAAGAATCGTTATAAATATCAATAATAGATTAAAATCTTTATTATAGGGCTATTGCGAGCTAAGGAATATTGAAAAACACAAAATAACTATTCATGAAACAGTATATCATTGCCCTCATTATATTTATAAGTCCGATATTGGTTCAGGCTCAAAATCCGCTACCATATGTCTTATATACCAAGGATGGAAAGCAAACGAACTTTAACAAACTGATTAAAGATGCTTCTAAAAAAGACGTGGTACTTTTTGGTGAATTTCACGATAATTCTATAGTGCATTGGTTGCAATTAAAACTGGCTCAGGCATTGGTAGAAAAACAAGCTGTTGTGTTTGGCGCTGAAATGTTTGAGGCGGACAATCAATCGGGATTGGATAAATATTTAGCTGGTGAGGTCGATCAAAAAGGAATGGATTCCCTGGTGCGTTTATGGAATAATTATAAAACAGATTATAAGCCATTGGTCGATTTGGCGAAGAATAAAAACCTGGATTTTTTTGCTACAAATGTGCCGAGAAGGTATGCGAGTAAGGTATTTAAAGAGGGGGTTGAATCCTTGGATTTGTTGAGCGATCAGGAAAAAGTTTGGATGGCACCTTTGCCATTTCCATATGATAAAAATTTGCCGGGTTATCTTAAAATGATGAAAATGTTTGAGGATCATGCAAATGATAATTTGCCCAAGGCACAAGCGATAAAAGATGCTACTATGGCATATTTTATAAAAAAGAATCACGTGCCTAATACGTTGTTTTTGCATTTTAACGGCAGTTATCACAGCGATAATTACGAGGGTATCAATTGGTATTTGAATATTTATAGTCCTGATTTAAAGGTGTTAACGATTTCAACGGTATCTCAACAAGATCTTTCTAAGTTGGAAAAAGAACATTTTGATAAAGCGGATTATATTATTGTTACAGATATGGATATGACTAAAACATTTTAGTTTTTTTTAAATATTTGTTAACATTTTGGCTTTTTTAGTAGTGTAATTTTTTTTTTCCTTTAAAACAAAGGGGTTTCAGCTTGTTTATACCGAATATAAATAAATACGCTCCTTTGTTAGTGTGTGGATTTAACTGTATTTTTGTTTTGATTTTTTTCACGAAAACTATTAAAATTACACTATGGCAAAATCTGCACTTTTAAAGTCGTCAATCGGTAAGAAATACTGGATGGCTCTTACGGGTTTATTTTTATGCGTGTTTTTGGTAGGTCACTTAGCAGGTAACCTTCAGTTGATCTTCGGTACTCAGTTGCAGTTCAACGAGTATGCCTTGTTCATGACTTCCAATCCAGCGGTAAAAATTCTTTCTTACGTAACGTACATTTCAATCTTATTCCACGCAATTGATGGAATTTTATTGACAATCCAAAACAAAAAAGCACGACCAATCGGTTATGCCAAGAACAATGCTGCTTCAAACAGCGCTTGGCAGTCGAGAAACATGGCGGTTTTGGGGACGTTAATCTTGGTATTCATTGCCACTCACATGATGAATTTTTGGGCGAAGATGCATTTTGAAGAAATGCCTTTGCACACAACGACTATTGAGGTACAACCGGGTATGGCTCAAGATTTTTATGTGACCACTCAAGGAGGATATTTGCCTAAAGATGGAGTAGAAATTAAAAATAAAACTGATTTTTATGATCCGACTGCTAAAGTTAAAATAGCACAAGGGTACAAAGATTTGCATACCATAACTGTTGCCTTTTTTAAAGATGCAAAATACGGTTTGGCATTTACTGCTTTTTATGTGTTTTCAATGTTGGTTTTAGCCTTCCACTTAATGCATGGATTTAAAAGTGCTTTCCAGTCTCTAGGGGCTAATAATCCTAGATATAATGGTTTGATTTCAGCTACAGGTATAGGGTTCTCTATTATCGTGCCTTTGCTATTTGCTATCATTCCAATTTACATTCATTTTATTAAGTAGTCATAAAACAATTGATTATGAAATTAGATTCAAAGATTCCCAATGGACCTATCGATAAGAAATGGTCAGAATATAAAGATCACATCAGTTTAGTAAACCCTGCAAACAAACGTAATATCGATGTCATTATCGTGGGTACAGGTTTAGCTGGAGGTTCTGCTGCTGCGACATTAGCTGAGTTAGGATATAACGTTAAAGCTTTTTGTTATCAAGATTCTCCAAGACGTGCGCACTCGATTGCGGCTCAAGGAGGTATCAATGCTTCGAAAAACTATCAAGGTGATGGGGATTCGGTTCATAGATTGTTCTACGATACCGTAAAAGGTGGAGATTATAGAGCTCGTGAGGCAAACGTTCACCGTTTAGCTGAAGTATCAGAAAACATCATTGACCAATGTGTAGCTCAAGGAGTTCCTTTTGCACGTGATTATGGTGGACTTTTAGACAACCGTTCTTTTGGTGGTGTACAGGTTTCTCGTACTTTTTATGCTAAAGGACAAACTGGACAACAATTGCTTTTAGGAGCTTATTCTGCTATGAACCGTCAAATCGGTCGTGGTAAAATAAAAATGTACAACCGTCACGAAATGTTAGATATCGTGGTTGTTGACGGTAAAGCAAGAGGAATTATCGCTCGTAACTTAATCAGTGGTAAAATCGAACGTCATTCTGCTCACGCAGTAGTTATCGCTACTGGTGGTTATGGAAACGTATTCTTTTTGTCTACCAATGCAATGGGTTCTAATGCTACAGCAGCTTGGAAAGCGCACAAAAGAGGTGCTTACTTTGCAAACCCTTGTTATACGCAAATTCACCCTACATGTATCCCGGTTACAGGAGATCACCAATCAAAATTAACTTTGATGTCGGAATCGCTTCGTAATGATGGACGTATTTGGGTGCCAAAGAAAAAAGAAGATGCCTTGGCAATTAGAGAAGGGAAATTAAAACCGACTCAAATTGCTGAAGCAGATAGAGATTATTATTTAGAAAGAAGATATCCTTCTTTCGGTAACTTAGTGCCTCGTGATGTGGCATCTCGTGCTGCTAAAGAGCGTTGTGATGCAGGTTATGGTGTTAATGCTACTGGAGAAGCTGTTTATTTGGATTTCGCTTCTGCAATCGAACGTTACGGGAAAGAGCAAGCGAGAATCCAGCATTTAGATGAAAACGATGCCAAATTGGTTTACAAATTGGGTCGTGATCTAGTGGAGAATAAATATGGAAACCTTTTCCAAATGTATGAGAAAATCGTTGACGAGGATCCATATGTTACACCGATGATGATTTATCCAGCAGTTCACTACACTATGGGTGGAATCTGGGTGGATTATAACTTGATGACAACCATTGAAGGATGTTACTGTATCGGAGAAGCAAACTTCTCAGATCACGGAGCAAACCGTTTGGGGGCATCGGCATTAATGCAAGGTTTGGGTGATGGATATTTCGTATTGCCTTACACGATCGGAGATTATTTATCTCAGGATATTCGTACAGGTGAAATTCCTACAGACCTTCCAGAATTTAACGAAGCAGAGAAAAACGTTACCGATATGATTGATCACTTGATGAATAATAAAGGAACGCATTCTGTAGATTATTTCCATAAGAAATTAGGGAAAATCATGTGGGATAAGGTAGGTATGGCTCGTAATGCTAATGGGTTGACCGAAGCGATGAGCGAGATTGCTGTTTTAAGAGAAGAATTTTACAAAGATGTTAGAGTATCGGGTAGTGCAGACAGCTTTAACCAAGAATTGGAAAAAGCATTAAGAGTAGCCGATTTCTTAGAACTAGGAGAATTGTTTGCTAAAGATGCCTTGCATAGAGAAGAATCTTGTGGTGGACACTTCCGTGAGGAACACCAAACTGAGGATGGTGAAGCGAAACGTGACGATGAGAACTTCGCATACGTAGCTGCTTGGGAATACAAAGGCAATCCAAGTGAATCAGTGCTTCATAAAGAAGACTTGGTTTATGAAAACATTAAATTGGTAACTCGTAGTTATAAATAATATTGAGTATTAGATCTCTTTTAGATCAGTATTCACTGTAAAAATTCGATATATGAATCTTACTTTAAAAATATGGCGTCAGAAAAACGCCCAAGATAAGGGTCAGATGGTTGATTATAAAATCAGCGGAATTGAACCTGATATGTCTTTCTTGGAAATGTTGGATGTTTTAAACAACCAATTAGTAGAGAAAGGCGACGATGCTGTAGCATTTGATCACGATTGTCGTGAAGGAATCTGCGGTATGTGTTCGTTGTTTATCAACGGAGAAGCTCATGGACCAGACCGTGGTATCACCACTTGTCAGTTGCACATGAGAAAGTTTAAAGATGGTGACACGATTTACATCGAGCCGTTTAGAGCGAAAGCATTTCCAGTAATCAAAGATTTAGTTGTTGATAGAACTTCTTTCGATAGAATTCAACATGCAGGTGGATTTATTTCTGTAAATACTTCGGGTAATACGCAAGATGCCAACAACATTCCTATTCCTAAACACGATGCAGACCGCGCTTTTGATGCAGCTACTTGTATCGGTTGTGGGGCTTGTGTGGCTACTTGTAAAAACTCTTCAGCAATGTTGTTCGTTTCTGCAAAAGTATCTCAATTCGCTTTGTTACCCCAAGGACGTATTGAAGCTACAGAACGTGTGTTGAACATGGTAGAGCAAATGGATCATGAAGGTTTTGGTAACTGTACCAATACGGGAGCTTGTGAAGTAGAATGTCCAAAAGGAATTTCTTTGGAAAACATCGCTCGTATGAATAGAGAATATTTAAAAGCTAGTTTTAAATAAGCAACCTATATTATTTTAAAAAACCGGCTATCTCAAACTGTAGATAGCCGGTTTTTTGTTTAAAGATGTTGGTGTTTAAACGGTTCTTAATTTGGTTCCGGTTACACATTTCACGTGGAATGTGATGTAGTATTCTATCAAATACAGATCTAGATGTTGGAATTTACTTTTTTTTTTATACATTTGAAGCTTCTAATAAGAATAATGACAAACACTAGATTAAATATGGCAATGATGATGATGTGGAGAAATTCCGCAGAGGTCGCTATTGCTTAAAATCTAACGAAGATATAAAGTTAAAGCCTCTGAAATTCAGGGGCTTTTTTTTTGAGTAAAAATATGAGAACAATTACTTTAAACAGCGGTATGATGATGATGCACATGATGATGTGCCTCCGAATTGTTGTATCCAAAAGTTGACGAGTAGTTAGAAAAACCACTTTAGTTTAAGCCCCTTTGGATCTTCCAAAGGGGCTTTTTTTATTAAAATTAATGCATGTTAGTATGGGAAATGAACGTTTAAATCGTTATGAACAATTGTATAAAGCTTTAGAATCGCGCATTTTGATTTTGGATGGAGCCATGGGAACCATGATTCAAAAGCATCACTTCTCGGAAGTGGATTATCGCGGAGATCGCTTTCGCGAGTTTGAATACCCACTTCAGGGAAATAATGATTTGTTGTCGTTGACACAACCGGAAGCTGTTTTGCACATCCATCAGCAATATCTGGAAGTGGGAGCTGACATTATTGAAACCAATACCTTTTCGAGTACCACTATCGGAATGGCGGATTACCACATGGAAGACTTGGTATATGAGTTAAACTTCGAATCGGCTAGAATTGCCCGTACAGCAGCAGATCAATATACTGCAAAAACACCGTTAAAACCGCGCTTTGTGGCGGGAGCTATAGGTCCAACAAATCGAACGGCGAGTATGTCGCCAGATGTGAATGATCCGGGATATCGCGCCGTAAGCTTTGATGATCTGCGGCTGGCTTATAAACAGCAGGCAGATGGACTTTTAGACGGGGGCTGCGACATTTTTCTTGTCGAAACCATCTTTGACACCTTGAATGCTAAAGCGGCTTTATTTGCTTTAGAAGAGGTTAAAGAGGAACGCGGGGTTGATGTCCCTATTATGGTCAGCGGTACCATTACCGATGCTTCGGGTAGAACGCTTTCGGGTCAAACAGTGGAAGCTTTTTTGATCTCGATTTCACATATTCCCCTGTTGAGTATCGGATTGAATTGCGCTTTGGGTGCCGATCAGCTAAATCCTTATTTAAAAACTTTGGCTAGAAATACACCTTTGGCAATTTCAGCCTATCCCAATGCTGGTTTGCCGAATGCCTTTGGTCAGTATGACGAAACTCCAGAAGAAATGGAAGCTCTGGTACGGGCGTATTTTGAAGACGGTTTGGTCAATATCGTTGGAGGTTGCTGCGGAACTACTCCCGATCACATTCGCCTCATTGCAGAAACGGCACTACAATTTAAACCGAGGAAATTAACGCTTTCGCTTTTGTAAAAAAAACCACACAAGTATGGCTAGGCTGTTTTGGAGATCAACACAGTTCCAAGATGATGAAGCGGATGTGTAATCCTAATGTGAAAATATAAGCTACAAATGAATACAACAGATAAATATTTAAAATTATCGGGACTAGAGCCCTTAATTGTAACACCGGAAACCTTGTTTGTCAATGTCGGTGAGCGAACCAACGTGACGGGGTCTAAGCGGTTTCTGCGACTGATACAGCAAGAAAAGTACGAGGAGGCCTTAGAGGTAGCCCGGGCACAGGTTGATGGAGGTGCTCAGATCATCGATATCAATATGGATGAGGGTATGTTAGACGGAGTGTATGCGATGACGAAATTTTTAAATCTAATTGCTTCCGAACCCGATATTTCAAGAGTGCCTATTATGATTGATAGTTCTAAATGGGAAATCATTGAAGCGGGTTTAAAAGTGGTGCAAGGAAAAAGTATCGTGAACTCCATTAGTTTAAAAGAGGGAGAAGCGGCCTTTAGGCAGCATGCCAAATTGATTCGTAGATATGGTGCGGCTGTAGTGGTGATGGCTTTTGATGAAGACGGTCAGGCAGATACTTACCAACGCCGCATCGAAATCTGTGAACGTTCGTACAATATATTGGTTGACGAAGTGGGGTTTGCGGCAGAGGATATCATCTTTGATCCCAATATCTTTCCAGTGGCTACGGGTATGGAGGAGCATCGGAGAAATGCCTTAGATTTTTTTGAGGCCACAAAATGGATACGCAAAAATTTGCCTTATGTCAATGTTTCGGGCGGAATAAGCAATGTGTCGTTTTCTTTTAGAGGAAATAATTATGTCCGTGAGGCGATGCATGCAGCTTTTTTATATCATGGTATTCAACACGGTTTGTCGATGGGGATCGTCAATCCGGAGATGTTGATGGTATACGACGAGATTCCCAAAGATTTATTGGAGCGCGTAGAAGATGTATTGTTGGATCGAAGGGATGATGCTACCGAGCGCTTGTTGAATTTTGCCGATCAATATCAAAACGAATCAAGTGCGCATCAGGAAGCACCAAAAGAATGGAGGAATGAAAGTTTGCAAAACCGTATTACTCATGCCTTGGTAAAGGGGATCGATGAGTTTATTGAATTAGATGTGGAAGAGGCGCGTTTGTTAGCGGAAAAACCCATTCAAGTCATTGAGGGCAATTTGATGGAGGGCATGAGTGTTGTGGGCGACTTATTTGGAGCGGGGAAAATGTTTTTGCCGCAAGTGGTGAAATCGGCTCGAGTGATGAAAAAAGCCGTGGCATATCTGTTGCCGTTTATCGATAAAGCCAAGGACGGGAGCTCCAATTCTTCGGGTAAGATATTGATGGCTACGGTCAAGGGAGATGTTCACGATATTGGAAAAAATATCGTAGCGGTGGTATTGGCTTGTAATAATTTTGAGATCATTGATTTAGGGGTCATGGTCAGCCCTGAGCGAATTATTCAAACCGCTATTGAACAAAAAGTGGATGTAATTGGCTTAAGCGGATTGATCACGCCATCTTTAGATGAAATGGTTTATTTGGCCAAAGAACTCGATCGTTTAAAGATTGATATTCCGTTGATGATTGGTGGAGCCACTACGTCTAGAGCACACACCGCAGTCAAAATTGCGCCTGAATACTCTTTTTCGGTAGTGCATGTGAATGATGCCTCGCGGGCGGTTGGCGTAGCGGGTAATTTAGTCAGTAAAAAACAGGATTATGCCTCGGAAATTAGACGGGAATATGCCGATTTGCGTACGGGATATTTAAACCGCGCTCGCGAAAAGGACTTTTTGAGTATAGCGGATGCGCGTAAAAACAAATTACAGTTGGATTGGACTATAGATACACCGGTTAAACCAGCTTTTTTAGGAGTACAAAATATCGATGTAAACATCTCCGATCTAACGGAATATATCGACTGGTCTCCCTTTTTTAGATCCTGGGATTTGCACGGTAAATATCCGGAAATTCTAACGGATACGGTCGTTGGTGAGCAAGCTCAAATTTTGTGGGATGATGCCCAACAGATGTTGGAGGAGATTCAAAGAAACCAAAGCCTAAACGGAAAAGGCGTATACGGAATCTTTGCTGCTAATCAGGTTAATGACGATGATATCGAAGTCTATGATCAAGAGGGAAATGTGCTGGATACCTTACTTTTTTTACGCCAACAGCTTCAAAAATCCAAAGGCAAGCCCAATGTGTCCTTAGCGGATTTTGTGGCTCCAAAGAGCAGTGGAATCTCGGACTATATCGGTTTGTTCTGTGTGACTACTGGATTTGGTGTTGATGAAATAGCCAAACAATATGAAGCGCAATTGGACGATTATTCCTCGATTATGATTAAGGCGTTGGCCGATCGATTTGCCGAAGCATTTGCCGAGTATTTACACGCTAAGATCAGAAAGGAGATCTGGGCTTATGACCGAATCGAGAACTGGACCAATGAGCAATTAATTCAAGAGAAATATCAGGGAATTCGTCCTGCTCCGGGTTATCCGGCATGTCCGGATCACTTAGAAAAAGAAACGATATGGAAATTGTTAGATGTCGAAAATAGGACGGGGGTAGTTTTAACGGAGAACCTTGCCATGTGGCCGGCTTCATCGGTTTCGGGCTACTATTTTGCTCATCCTCAAAGCCGATATATCGGTTTGGGTAAAATCAAAACGGATCAGGTAAAGGATTATGCGCAACGTAGAAATTGTACGTTGGAGTATGCTGAAAAATGGTTAGCTCCTAATTTGACAGAATTATAAATAACAACTTAGAGATGCCGATATCAATTACTTAATTCAGTTAAGTTGTTTGAAGTGAGGTGTTTATATAAAGATAGTAAAAAAACATGAAAGTAACAGAACATTTTGCATTGGCTCAGAAAAAGGCTCGTTTTTCTATAGAAATTTTACCGCCTTTAAAAGGGCAGAACATACAGTGTATTTACGATAATATTGAACCTTTATTAGAGGCTAAACCGGCCTTTATAGATGTGACTTATCATCGAGAGGAGTTTGTTTATAAGGAAAAGGAAAATGGATTGCTCGAAAAGAAAATTGTTAAAAAAAGGCCCGGTACCGTAGGTATTTGTGCCGCGATTCAGGAAAAATTTAAAATAGATGCCGTGCCGCATATACTGTGTGGTGGTTTTACGAAAGAAGACACGGAGAACTTTTTGATAGACTTGGATTTTTTGGGGATAGATAATGTGGTGGCGCTACGTGGGGATGCGATTAAAAACGAAACCTACTTTAGAGCAGAAAGTAAGGGGCATCATTTTGCCAATGAACTGGTGAGTCAAATCCACGACTTAAACAACGGGATTTATTTGGATACAGACTTAGAGAACAGTCATGCTACGAGTTTTTGTATTGGGGTAGGTGCTTATCCGGAGAAACACATGGAGGCGCCAAGTTTGGATGACGATATTCGGTTTTTAAAACAGAAGGTTGATTCTGGGGCGGACTACATCATTACTCAAATGTTTTTTGACAATCAAAAGTATTTTGAATTTGTCGAAAAATGCCGCGTTGCTGGAATACTGGTACCGATTATTCCGGGTTTAAAACCCATTACTACTAAAAGACAATTGACCCTAATCCCACATCGATTTAAGGTTGATTTCCCGGAAACCTTGGTTTTGGAGGTCAATAAAGCAAAGGACAATCAGGCCGTAGCGCAAATCGGATTAGAATGGTGTAAACAACAAAGTGAAGAACTATTGAAATCAGGAGTCCCATTGGTTCATTATTATTCTATGGGGAAATCCGAATTGATTCAGCATATCGTTAAGGAATTGTTTTAATAGATGCCTATGTGCCTATATGCGAATACGCGTATAGGCCCATTCTTGTCTGATCGTATCCTCGTATCCTCGTATCTGCGTATAGTTTTAAGCTAGAAAAACGAATTATTTATCAGTAGTCATAATTTTATCTTAAATCGTTATTTTTAGGCGGCTTTTGTTGTTATGTTTGGGTTTTTATAAAAAGATTGTAAGTATGAAGTATTGGACTTTAATGGTTGGTTTAACGGTGTTGGTTCTGGGGACTAGCTGTAATATTATAAAACCCAAAGATGGATATAGTGATTTGCCTAAGGGGTGGAAGGAAATCGTTGTTCCGTTGAGTGATTTCGATCAGGCGCAGCGCTCTGAAATCACTAAAATTAATGGGGTTCAGTTGCAGCAAGAATTAAAGAAACATCCCAAAGCGCTAGTTAGGTTTGTTGTCAACTATTGTCCTGCGAATAGAGATTTAAAGGGATTTGAAGACTATACTCAAGAAAACGGTTATCGTGTATTTATAGTAATGTATGATTTCCGCATGCCTTATATGATTTTTAATCAAGCGATTGTCAGTCCTGTTTTTGCAATAGATACACCGTATTATAATACAAAAAACGTCAATAAATCGACAAAGAGTTTTATCAACCAAATGCTGGGTAAAGAGGTGGATGAAAAAATAGCCTATGAGTCGTTTTATGTATTTAATTCTGGGGTCTATATCCCAGAGGGATCTAAGTTGATTACTGAGGAATTAAATAGCGTTCAGAAATAACAAAACAGTCCTATGAGAAAAATAGTAAATATTGGAGTATTCGTGATGGTTTGTATGATCATGACTTCTTGTGTAGTAGCTGGTTTGACTAATGATTATAACAAACTACCAGATTCATGGAAAGCCATTGTTGTGCCTTTAAAATCTTTTGATCAGGTGAGTCGGGGAGAAATTACAAAAATCAACGGCATGCAATTGCGGGAGGAATTAAAAAAATATCCTGAGGCTGTAGTTTATATAATATCGAATCACCGTCAAGATATCGTTTCTATTAAGCAATTGGAAGATGATGTACAGAAACGGGGCATCAAGTTATTTTTGGTTATGGATGGCTATTTCTTTGCTAATGTGACTTATGATCAGCGAATGTATAGTCCCGTTTTTGTTATGGATAACGATTTTTATAAGAAAAAATATGCGGATGCTTACAAAAGGTATTTCATCAATGACATGCTAGGTCGAGATCGAAAAACCAAACTAAATTCAGATTTTCTGTTTTTCTTTAAAAATGGGGAATCGGTATCCTCTCAAAATTCTTATAAATTTTAACGGAGAGCCTATACGCCCATTTGCACATACGCGTATCAGCGTCTAAAGCCTATATGCCTATTCGCAGATACGCGAATTCGCTTTATCACGTAAAAACGGAACAGCCTTTCAACTTATCTGCTTTTAAGTGCATGTGTTTATTCGTCCATCAGCGTCTAAAGCCGATATGCCCATTTGCAGATAAGCCTATTCGTCTTTACACGTAAAAGGGATCAGCCTTTCAAGCTATCTGTTTCTAAGCCCATATGCCTATTCGCACATGCGCCTATCAGCCAATCCGCGTATCTGCATAATTTTACCTAACTTTGTTAGAAACGACAAAAAATGAAAATAGCTTTAATTCAGGCACCGTTGGTTTGGGAAGTCATCGATGCTAATCTGAGGTACTTCGAATCCAAAATAGAACAGTTGGAGGTGGATACGGATTTGGTGGTACTACCAGAAATGTTTACTTCGGGCTTTACCATGAACCCGGAACGCGCTTTTGAAGTGATGGATGGGTATGCTGTATCATGGATGCAGAAAATGTGTATGCAAAAAAGTATCGCTTTGACAGGTAGTATGATTATTAAAGAAAAGGGCAATTACTACAATAGGATGTTTTTTGTGTTTCCCAATGGTACCTATCAAACCTATGATAAGCGCCATCTTTTTTCCTTAGCGGGAGAAGAGAAAAAATATAAGGCGGGTTCTCAAAGACTAGTGGTAACCTATAAAGATTGGAAAATTTGTCCGTTAGTGTGTTATGATTTGAGGTTTCCAGTTTTCGCTCGAAATCAAGATGAGGCTTATGATTTGTTGATTTATGTTGCCAATTGGCCCGATCAACGCATTTATGCTTGGGACAGTTTGTTTAAGGCACGTGCTATCGAAAATATGGCTTATGCTGTTGGTGTCAATCGCGTGGGGACAGATAGCGGAAATAATGTGTATTCTGGACACTCACAGGTATTGGATTATATGGGAGCATATATAGTGCCTCCTCACAATGGTGAAGCGGTATTGTATGCCAAACTAGAAAAAGCCAATTTAATTCAGGCTAGAAAGAAATTGGCTTTTTTATCAGATGGTGACTCATTTATTTTGAAAGACTAAATACTTGATCGATGTCCCAATTGGCGCGAACGTCAATTTCGTCGGGATAGTAAATAACTTCTTCGGGTTGTCGTCGATCAAAGAAATAACCCGTATCCCATTTGCCATTAGCGTTGTCGTCATAGATGGCGCGTAACAGGTATTTTTTAGGCGGTAACACATCAAAACGAAGTTGTGTTTCCGCTGTTGTTGATAAACTCGCGACTACTTCTTCTTGAGAATTTAATACTTCAACGATAATTGGGAAACGTTTAGCGCCTGTCAGATTAACAACGAGGTTTCCATAGTCGGTATACTGTTTGGTTTCTACCTTATAATTGAGGGTATCGTTGCTCTTTCCGAAAAAGTCGGTTATTGCTTCAGGCAATAACTGAATGTTATACTTGTCTTGTTCTTTCTTTTCAAACTCCAAAGAAATCTCTTGTAGGAAAGCTTGTTGGACGATCTTAAACGGAACGGCAACAGTGTCTTTATTAGTGATAAAGATTTTTGTCGAATCAATTTTTGTAAAAGGCGTACTTGTTTTCAGCCTAAAAACATCTCTGAAATCCAAAATTCCCCCTTGAGCTGGACTAACAGAAAGGGTGTCAACAGCTTTCATCTTACGCGGACGAACGGTAAATTGCTGTTCGTAGTCGCCCTTTTTTAATTGAACTAATAAGGAGTCTACTTCCATTTTAGGAAACCACACTTGTAGGGAATCCTTGTTCGCCAATTTGGTGATGGCATGAGCTACATCGTTGTTTTGATTTTTTATCTTTAAATCGATTTGGTCAACGTCTCCGCTATAAGGTAAATACCACTTGTTTTCAGAAACTTGTGAAGGTCTATTTACTTTGAGTTTCTCTTGCGATTTAAACAGGTTTAGCTCAAAAGTTTGTTCGGTTGGTATCGTAATGGGATCCTTTAAAAAGGCGATTTGATCTTGATCTGGATCAAACTTAAAATTGTTGTTTTTATCTTTTAAAGCAATGATGTAATAGGTGCCTTCTTTGATGTTTTCGATGGCAAAACTGGTCAAACTATCCAGTGTGTTGGTTACATAAAGCGGTTTTTCCTTATAAACGGTAGAATCTTTGAAATTCGTTGCATCGTAAAGCATGACGTTGACAAAATTGGAAGGTTTTTTCTTATAGGCTTCCCGGATGTTTCCATGTACTTTTAGAGAATCGATATAGCTACCTGTTGAAAAAATGTACTTAAATTGCTTTAGCGCATTGCCCTCATTGTTATCGGTGATGCTTTCTCCAAAATTAAAACTATAGGTGGTATTGGGTTTTAAGGTATCGATGATTTTAATGGTCAATTCCTTTTTAGGAGTACCCATCGGACTGATATCCGGTGCGGTTTCCATAGGTGGAGATACGATCAATTGTTGATTGATATTTTTCAATTTAATATATTCATCAAATTGGATTTTGATGACCTTCTCATTAAAATTGATTGAATGATTTTCAGGATTGCTTCGAAGCATGACCGGTGGAAGCGTATCTTGGTCTCCACCGCTGATAAAGCCTCTTTTAGCGCAACTGGCAAAAGTGGTTATTAAAATAAAAAAAAGGGCAATCTGACGTATTCTCAACATGATATAGCTTTTATCCGACAAATTAACGACTATATTTTTTAGGAATAAAATCTAGTTGTAAAAAGTTTATTGAGTTTGTGCTAAACACAGTATACTGATGGTGCTATTGGGAATTTCCAACAACTTTTTCCCGCAGGACTCTAGGGTGCCACCAGTGGTTAGTATATCGTCTACTATCAAAAAATGTTGTCCATGGTGATGAGGCTGCGAGTTGATGCTGAATCGTAATGGGTTGGGTGTAGTGCGTTCAAATAATTTTTTTTGAGTTTGCGAAATGGTAAAAACTTTCTGAGTAAGCAGTTGTTTGTCAACGGGTATTTTAAAAGCTTCTGAAAGTGCTTGTGCAAAACCATCTACCTGATTATATCCTCTGGTTTTTTGCTTCTTTTTGTGTAGGGGCACTGGAATAATGCTGTCGACTGTAGCCAGCCAGGAGAGGTTCTGTAATTGAAAAGCATAAATTTGCCCGAGATAATAACTGATCTGTGGTTGGTTTTTGTATTTTAGGTGATGGAAGAGGCGTTGTACCAAGCCTTCCTTGGTGAAATACAACAGGCAGGAACAGTTTTGGAGGCTCAAGCGACCATAAAATTTATCCAATGCATCGTTGTTTCGATACAAGTGTTGCCCGGTAAAAGGAAGTTGATGGAGACAATTTGTGCATAGGATTTTTTGATTGCGCAATAAGGCGCTTTCGCAACCGAAACAGAGCTGAGGGAAAAACACGTCGATAATATTTTTAATAATCATATCGATACTTTATAAGGGGTAATTCAAATTTATTGAATATCAATTTAGTATGTTTATTTTTTAACTATAAAAAAAGTACGGGAACTTTTTAATTAAAATTTTAAATTCGAAAGAACCTTTTACCTTTGAATATTGAATTTAGAACTAGAAACAATGGAGAACACATTAGAGAGCGCGCAAAAACATATCATGCAATTGATGGTGACTATAGCGCAAAATGATCATCAGAACGCAAAATTACAGTTAGATGAAATTCGCGAGATGATTTTGGAGGGCTTGGACCATGCCGCAGCAGATGAAGAATTGGTGAAATGGAGTAAATTCTTGAAGATAGTCGATGAATTGGAAACCAAACTGACTGTATAATGGACGCTGCGTTAAAAAAACCGTGTTTTTGCGGTACGGATAAAACTTTTGAGCACTGCTGTAAACCGTTTTTGGAGGGTACATCGCTACCGCAGACGGCAGAAGAATTGATGCGTTCGCGATATACGGCTTATGTGCTGGTCAATGCGGACTATATCATTAAAACGACACATCCCAAAACGCGATATCTGCATAAAAAAAGCGACATATTAGCATGGGCGAACGACAGTGAATGGTTGCGTTTAGAGGTGATTGCTGCTCAGGATAATCAAGTGGTTTTTAAAGCGTATTATCGCGATAAAAATCAGCAGATCGTCACGCACTTAGAAAATTCTTTATTCGAAAGGGTTGGTGGGACTTGGTATTATCTAACCGCTGTTTTTGATTGATACTTCTGATTGGAGGGGCTTTATTTAAGACATCTTAACTAAATATCTTATTTGATCTGCCTCAAATAAACGGGATTTTTTTATTAGATACTAGTAAAATGCTTTAACTTGTTGACTCATTAAAAAACTAAATATATGATGGAATCTATTCGTATAGAAAGTGATCTTTTGGGAGAATTGGAAGTTCCTACAACAGCCTATTACGGGGTACAAACACAGAGAGCGATAGCTAACTTTAAAATATCCAATCAAAAATTATCGGATTATCCGGAATTCGTCAAAGCTTTGGCTAAGGTTAAATGGGCTGCTGCTAAGACAAATTATGAGTTAAATATCTTGCCTGAAAACATTTATGATGCTGTACATAAGGCCTGTTTGGAGATTATCGACGGACAATGGTTAGACCAGTTTCCGATTGATATGATTCAAGGTGGTGCGGGTACATCAGTAAATATGAATGCCAATGAGGTGATAGCCAATCGCGCATTGGAATTCTTGGGACATACTAAGGGGGAATACCTGTATTGTTCGCCTAACGATCATATCAATTTATCACAATCAACCAATGATGCCTATCCTACATCCTTAAAAATAGCGCTCTTCACCATGAATAAAAGCTTGGCTGTTGAGCTGTATAATTTAGCGATGGCTTTTCGTGCTAAGGGGATGGAATTTGCTAAGGTTATAAAAATGGGTCGTACTCAATTGCAGGATGCTGTTCCGATGACTTTAGGACAGGAATTTGAAGTCTTTGCTTTTACCTTGGAAAAGGAGTTGAAATCACTAGATGCGGCGGCTCAAAGTTTTTTAGAGATCAATATGGGGGCCACGGCTATTGGAACAGGGCTAAATGCCTTGCCGGGTTATGCGCATTTGTGTGCAACTAATTTGGGTACTATCGTCAATGAGGCGGTTATTTCTGCGCCGAATCTCATTGAAGCGACTTCTGATACGAGTGGTTTGGTTGCTTATTCGTCTGTATTAAAAAAGATTGCGATTAAATTATCGAAGATATGCAATGACTTGAGATTGTTGTCTTCTGGACCGCGTGCTGGTTTAAATGAAATTAATCTACCGCCTATGCAACCCGGGTCTTCGATTATGCCGGGTAAAGTGAATCCCGTGATACCCGAAGTGGTTAATCAGGTTTGCTTTAAAGTAATCGGTAACGATCTAACGGTGACCATGGCGGCAGAAGCGGCGCAGTTGCAGCTCAATGTAATGGAACCGGTGTTAGCTCAATCATTGATGGAGTCGATGACTTTTCTCGAGCATGCGATGAATACCTTACAAGAAAAATGTATTGTTGGAATCACGGCCAATGAACAACATACCAAAGATACCGTTCAACACAGTATTGGTATAGTAACTGCTTTAAATCCGTATATCGGTTATAAGGCGAGTACATCGATAGCAAAAGAAGCTTTGCAAACGGGAAAAGGAGTTTATCAGCTCGTTTTAGAACGTCAATTGTTAACCAAAGAAAAATTGGATGAAATTTTAAATCCAGAAACGATGTTAAAACCGCATGAATAATCTAGTTTATTAAGGTTGAGGATCATTAAAAAATAAATATGTTAAAAGCAGTTGTTATTGGTGCCACAGGCGCTACAGGAAGTGAACTCGTCAAGCAATTGTTACAAAGCGATTCCTTTGAAAAAGTCACGGTTTTTGTTCGTAGAGATTATTCGTTAATTCACCCGAAGTTGGAAGTACATCGGGTTGATTTTGACCAACAAGAGCTGTGGACCGATTTGGTGGTTGGTGATATAGCTTTTTCAGCTATGGGGACTACTTTAAAAGCGGCAGGTGGAAAAGAGCAACAATGGAAAATAGATCATGATTATCAGTTGAACTTTGCCAAAGCTGCCAAGAATCAGGGTGTACCTAGTTTTGTATTGGTATCAGCGATTGGAGCAAATGCGAATTCGAGTATTTTTTATTCGAGAATGAAAGGTGCCTTGGAGCAGGCTGTTTTGCATTTGAACTTTAAAAAGTTATTGATTTTTCAACCGGGGTTATTGATACGGCCACATACTGATCGAACAGCAGAGAAAACTTTTGAAGGGATCATACGGTTTTTTAATAGTATAGGATTGGCTCGAAAATACCGCCCTATAGCCGTGTCGGATTTGGCTAAGAAGATGATTGAAAAGAGTTTGAGTTCCGATGATGCTGTACAGGTCATTACAACGAAAGAGCTATTCTCTTAATAATAAAAAGGACGTTTCTCGGCTAGGGAAACGTCCTTTTAAGTTTAAAACAGGGTGTTGTTTTAATTATGCTTTTTTGGCAAACTCTAAATTCACATTAATAGTAACATCTTTAGCAATAGCTTGTCCTGAAGGATCGTAAGCTACGTCGAAATCAAAACGATTAATTGTAGTAGTAGCTTGGAATCCCATTTTTTGATTTCCTTGGCCATCATCTTTTAATAGACCTCCATAAACCAAGTCAAATTTTACGGGTTTAGCAATACCGCGGATCGTTAAAATTCCATCTAATACATACTTTGTATCCGAAACCTTTTTTATCGATTTTGTAGTAAAGCTAATCGTTGGGAATTTGTCTGTGTTAAAGAAATCATTCGTTCTCAAATGATCGTCACGCATACTAACGCCAGTATTGATGCTTTTCGCTTGAATGGTGAAATCAAACTTACCATCGGTTAAATCGGCCTTGTTGCTAGTAAATGTACCTTCATATTGATCGAACTTACCTTCGACAAAGGAGATGCCTAAATGTTTAACTGAAAAAGTTAAAAAAGAGTGCATTTGATCAACCTTCCAAGTTGTTTGTGCGAACATACTCGCAGATGCGAATACCGCAACAAATAAATAAATAAATTTTCTCATGGCTTTTTGTTTTTGTTAAGTACAAATTTAAGGAGCTATCGCCTCAACTAACTTAATCTAGGTTAATAAATTCGTGATTCGTGATTCGTGATTCGTGATTCGTGATTCGTGATTCGTGATTCGTGATTCTTTGTAAATTTTAGTAATTAAAGTTACTAATTTTTTTTAATATGAGGGCGTTTTTAACTGATAATTAGTCTAGTAGCTGGTTTTTTCCATTCTTTCTCAGTGCTATATGCAAATTTATAACACCCACTGCTGATCACTATTTTGCTGATTACTGATTACTGATCACAAAAAAAAGAGCCACATGTTAATGTGGCTCTTTTTATATAATTACATTCTACGTAACCAGTTTCTGATGGAAACTTCGTCGTTGATAATGTTTTTAAGGTTTGTGATACTTACACGATCCTGTTTCATGCTGTCGCGGTGACGGATAGTGACTGTTTTGTCTTCCAGGGTCTGATGGTCAACCGTAATACAGAAAGGAGTTCCCAAAGCATCTTGACGACGATATCTACGCCCTACAGCGTCTTTTTCATCGTAAGTGACATTGAAGTCCCATTTCAATTCCTCAATGATTTCATGCGCCAATTCTGGCAAGCCGTCTCTTTTGATTAAAGGAAGTACTGCTGCTTTAGTTGGAGCCAATACAGAAGGTAGTCTTAAAACGGTTCTTGTTGTGCCGTCTTCTAGAGTTTCTTCTTGTAAAGATTTTGAGAAAATAGCCAAGAACATACGATCTAAACCTACAGAAGTTTCTACTACATAAGGTACATAACTGGTGTTGGTTTCGTTGTCGAAGAACTGTAGTTTTTTTCCTGAATGTTGTTCGTGTGCTTTTAAGTCGAAATCGGTTCTAGAGTGAATTCCTTCCAATTCTTTAAATCCGAATGGGAAATTAAATTCGATATCCGTTGCGGCATTGGCATAGTGAGCCAATTTTTCATGATCGTGAAAGCGGTAATTTTCCGCTCCCATTCCCAAAGACAAATGCCATTTTTGACGGGTTTCTTTCCAGTATTCATACCATTTCATTTCCTCGCCTGGTTTTACAAAATATTGCATCTCCATTTGTTCAAATTCACGCATACGGAAGATGAATTGACGGGCAACGATTTCATTTCTAAAAGCTTTACCGGTTTGTGCAATTCCAAAGGGAATCTTCATTCTTCCGGTTTTTTGTACGTTTAAGAAATTGACAAAAATTCCTTGTGCCGTTTCTGGACGTAAATACAAATCCATAGCGGTATCTGCTGACGCGCCTAGTTTGGTGCCAAACATCAAGTTGAATTGACGTACTTCGGTCCAGTTTCTAGAACCCGTTTCTGGATCTGCGATTTCCAATTCCTCGATCAAGGCTTTTACATCAGCCAAGTCTCCGGTATCTAATCCGTGAGCCATGCGCTCTAGAATCGCTTTTTTTCTTGAAAGGTATTCTACAACACGTGGGTTGGTAGTTATAAATTCTTCTTCATTAAAAGATTCGCCAAAGCGTTTGCTCGCTTTTTCAATTTCTTTTTGTGCTTTTTGATAGATCTTTTCACAGTAGTCTTCGATCAATACATCTGCACGATATCTCTTCTTAGAATCTTTATTGTCGATTAAGGGGTCGTTAAAAGCATCAACGTGACCCGATGCTTTCCATATAGTTGGGTGCATAAATATTGAAGAATCAATACCTACAATATTTTCATGCATTTGAACCATGGATTTCCACCAATATTCACGAATGTTTTTTTTGAGTTCGACTCCGTTTTGAGCATAGTCATAGACTGCGCTTAAACCGTCATAAATTTCGCTGGACGGAAATATAAATCCGTATTCCTTTGCGTGCGAAATAACATTTTTAAAAATATCATCTTGTTTTGCCATAATGCAAAAATAGCAAAAGACTTGAGATTATGAATAGGATCGGTCGATTTTTAATACATGCAGGTATAGGAACTGTTTGTAGTGCGATAAAAAAAGTCGAATTAATCCCTTTTGTGCTCTTTCAACAATTTTAAAGTGTGTTCCAAATGTCCTTGACCCTTCCAGTTATCGTGGCCGGGGATGATGAATTTGGCATTTTCAAAACGTTTTTGTATATTTATAATAGTGGTAGGCCAGGCTTGTAAATTGGCTTCGGCTATATAACCAAGGTCTGTGGCGGCAATGCTCTTTACCAAACATCCACCATCTAAAACGCTTTGTTGTGGGAACCAAACAACGATGTTGTCAAAGGTATGTCCTTCACCGACAAATAACAGCTCAAAAACATCTTTACCTACTGTAAAAACTGCTTCGTCATCAAAGGTGTGCATAGCTGTTGCTAAACCTTCGTCAGCAAGTTTCTGATTGGTCTTTTGTGAGGCATAGGTTGCTATGCCCAAACGGTTGAAAAACTCAAAACCTCCTGCTCGATCTTCGTGCCAATGCGTTGCAAATACCTTGACAACGGCTAATTGATGTTTTTGTTGAATAGAATCGAGTAGCGGTTGATTGAGTTGTTTGTCCCATGGAGTATCAAAGAGAACAACGCCATCTTGGGTAAGTAAGTATAGTGCATTGCACGAATATAGAGTACCGTTAAAAGTTTGATAGGTGGTATAGGTATATAGGTTTTCGGTTATTTTTTCAATTTGCAATGATCGGTTTTGTGCCTTCAAATTGCAAGTGAATATTAATAAAACGAGAAGTAATGATTTTTGTAGCATGATAATAATTTTAGATGACTGGGAAAGTTGTCAAAAATACGAATTCGTTTTTAGGAGATGTCGAAATTATGGAAATAAAAAAAAGCATTTAATACGAAATTAAATGCTTTTTTATGTTGTGGGTATGCGATTAATCTTGGGCAAAAATAGTATCCTGATCTGCGCCGTATTGATCCAAAGTATCCTGATCTAAGGGATATTCATTTATGGTATCTTGAGAATTGATCTGAATTTCTTTACTGATAGCATTGAAGTCAAAGGCAGAATTAGCAATTGCTGTAGCAAAGATTAAAGTCCAGATCACAACGAATAGGGTGGCTAAAATACCTAAAATCAATCCGGTCAGTGGTAAACCTAAAGAAGCATTTTGCTTTTTAGCTTGCGAATATCCAATAATTCCGAATATGATGGCTAATATCCCAAAAATGATTGCGAACAAGCCGAAACAAGGGATAAAAGCGGTTAAAACCCCTAATATTCCTAAAACTAGGGCTGCAATTCCCATTCCTTGACCTGCATTGCTTTTCTGTACTTGACTGTTTTCGTATTCCATACTGGTGAAATTATATTGTTTTATAACTAATTTTTGTTAAAATTAATTACAAATATAAGTTTAAAAAAATAAACAAGCACAAATTTATTGCTTTTAAGAAGGAAAGTTTAGTTTTTTAAAATAAATATGAATTTCCAGTCTTGTTCGTCTCCATCTCCTGCGCTGGGTTGGTAGAGAAATACTTTGATTTTTTGGCTGGGATTTGATTGTAAGTAAGAACGAGCAAGTAGGAGAGATTGAACACTTGCCCATGCACGACTGTGTTCTATTGGTTCGAAATTGGGATTGATAGTAATCGATTCGAAGCCTTCTTTAGGAGTGATAAAATCGGCGGTTAAGGTTCGTTCAAAATCTTCAGCAGCCAAACGCGGAGAAGGAAAGGTAATCTCCCCTTTACCCATCCAAATTATATCGCCGTCAAACAGCAATTGATCAATTTCTTGATAGAATAGTTTTATATTTCCAAAATCAGAAGGTTCTTTATAAACGCTTTTTATTTTAAAAGTTTCACTCGGTTTGGACAAAGTGATTTCTATACCCCCTTCAAAATTATGGGTTGTATAATCAACAAATAATAACATCACCTTTTTTGGAGTATCAGGCGGTGTAGTATCGGAGTCAGTCGAATTGCAGCTTGATGCTATTATAATGCATAGAATTGCTGAAAGTATATGTGTCTTCATAGTATGGTGTTTGTAAATATAGTTAATACTTGTTTTTTTGTGATATATATTAGTAATAATCAAATCTAAATAAAAAACGGATGTAAATTAATTTTATTTCAAATTTTAACACTGGATATCAAGGTGTTATATAAAAAAATGTCCCTCCTTAAAAATAGGGAGGGACATTGAAGTTGTAAAGAGATATGGAGATTATAGCGGAATATTTCCGTGTTTTCTCTTAGGAGTATCTATTACTTTGTTTTCCAACATTGCAAAAGCTTTTATCAATTTTCTACGTGTTTCGTGTGGTAAGATGACTTCATCGATAAAGCCGCGTTGTGCTGCACGATAAGGTGTTGCGAATTTCTCGGCATACTCGGCTTCTTTTTCAGCTAATTTGGCTATCGGATCTGCAGCTTCTGAGATTTCTTTCTTAAAGATGATCTCACTGGCTCCCTTGGCTCCCATAACAGCAATTTCTGCATTAGGCCATGCGAAGTTTAAATCTGCTCCAATGTGTTTGGAGTTCATCACGTCATACGCTCCTCCGTAAGCTTTACGGGTGATTACCGTAACTCTCGGAACAGTAGCTTCACTTAATGCATAAAGTAGTTTTGCGCCGTGTACGATAATTCCGTTCCATTCTTGATCGGTTCCCGGTAGGAAACCCGGTACATCAACCAAAACCAATAAAGGAATGTTGAAGGCATCACAAAAACGCGTAAAACGCGCGGCTTTGATTGAGCTGTTAACATCCAAACATCCCGCTAAAAACATAGGATTGTTGGCGATGATACCAATACTACGGCCTCCCAATCTAGCAAAACCAACTACGATGTTTTCTGCGTAATCCTTGTGAATTTCAAAGAAAGAATCTTCATCGATAATTCCGTTGATGACCTCCTTCATATCGTAAGGTTTATTAGCGCTTTCTGGAACGATAGCATCTAATTGCTGACGGTATTCTTCGTTTAATTGTACCGGTAACAGGGCTGCTGTCTCGGTGTTGTTTTGAGGTAAATAACTCAACAATTTCTTGATGTCTTCCAAACATACTACATCGTTTTCTGAAGTGGTATGTGCTACTCCTGACTTGGTAGAATGCGTGCTTGCTCCACCGAGTTCTTCTGAAGTAACGGTTTCATTGGTCACGGTTTTTACAACACTAGGACCAGTCACAAACATATAACTAGATCCTTCGACCATCATGGTGAAATCAGTCATCGCAGGAGAGTAAACAGCACCACCGGCACAAGGGCCCATAATGGCAGATATCTGTGGGATCACCCCGGAAGCTTGTACGTTTCTAAAGAAAATATCTGCATATCCACCCAAAGAGCGAACGCCTTCTTGTATACGAGCACCTCCAGAATCGTTTAGTCCGATCATCGGAGCTCCCATTTTTAGAGCCATATCCATGATCTTACATATTTTTTCGGCATGAGTCTCTGATAGAGCTCCTCCAAATACAGTAAAATCCTGAGCAAAGATATAAACCAAACGACCGCTTATCGTACCGTATCCAGTAACCACTCCGTCGCCATAATAGATTTCTTTTTCCATGCCGAAATCGGTAGTTCGGTGCGTCACCAACATACCAACTTCTTCAAAGGATCCTTCGTCTAATAAATACGCAATACGTTCTCTAGCGGTTAATTTTCCTTTGCTGTGTTGTGTTTCAATTCTTTTTTCGCCTCCTCCCAAATGGGCTTGTGCGATTTTATCTTGTAATTGATTTATTTTCGAATTCATGATAGACTAATTAGGTAGGCGTAATTGTTTCTGATCTTCTAAATACTGTTGTAGAGCTACATAAGCCGCTACTTGTGCCTCTTCTTGATATTGCTCTTTTAGAAGGTCAGCACTATAGTATTTCTTAACAAAATTGGTGTCGAAGTTACCCGATTTAAAAGCTTGGTGTTCCATAACAAACTGTCCAAAAGGCAATGTCGTACTGATTCCTTCAACATGGTAGTTTTGTATGGCTTGACGCATGACTTGAATCGATTCTTCACGAGTTTTTCCAAAAGTGATTAACTTGGCCAACATCGGATCGTAATAAATAGGTACATCCATACCTTGTTCGATTCCATTATCTACGCGAATACCTTCACCTACGGGTAAAATATAGGTATCTAAATGCCCGACACTAGGTAAGAAATCGTTTAATGGATCTTCGGCATAAACCCTTAATTCCATGGCATGACCTTGAATTTTTAGGTCTTCTTGTTTAAATGGAAGTACTTCTCCATCTGCAATTCGAATTTGCATCTCAACCAAATCCAATCCTGTGATCAGTTCAGTTACGGGATGTTCCACTTGCAAGCGCGTATTCATTTCTAAGAAATAGAAGTTTTTGTTTTCGTCCAATAGAAATTCTACGGTACCTGCGCCAACATAATCACAAGATGCGGCAACTTGTACGGCTGCTTTTCCCATCTTTTCTCTGATCTCTGGAGTCAATACGGCAGAAGGTGCCTCTTCAACAACCTTTTGATGACGGCGTTGAATACTGCATTCTCTTTCGAAAAGATGCACGATATTGCCGTGTTTATCGGCCAGTACTTGGATCTCGATATGGCGGGGTGCTCCGATATATTTTTCAATAAAAACGGATCCGTCTCCAAAGGCATTGGTCGCTTCGGAAATGGCACGCTGCATTTGTGATTCGAATTCTTTTTCGTTTTCAACAATACGCATTCCTTTTCCACCACCTCCAGCTGCAGCTTTAATTAAAATCGGGAAACCGATCTCGGCAGCTACTCTTTTGGCTTTTTCAATATCGGTAATGGCTTCGTCTAAACCGGGAACCATAGGAATGTCATAGGCTTTAACCGTGTCTTTTGCGGCCAATTTATTTCCCATCACTTCAATAGCATGAGAATTTGGACCGATAAAAGTAATATTGTTCTGCTCGCATTTATTGGCGAATTGTGCATTCTCACTCAAAAAACCATATCCTGGATGTATACCATCAACACCGAGTTGTTGGGCTACTTCTAATATTTTGTCGCCTAACAAATACGATTGACTTGAAGGTGCTTCTCCAATACATACCGCTTCGTCGGCCATCTTTACATGGGGAGCATTACGGTCTGCTGTAGAAAAAACGGCTACGGTTTGTATGCCCATTTTTTTTGCTGTCTTCATAATACGAACAGCAATTTCGCCACGGTTGGCTATTAATATTTTTTTCATGATACTATTCGAATTCGATTAACAATTGTCCTTTTTCAACAGTGTCTCCTTTGGAAACCGAGATGGACTTAATAATTCCGGCACGTGGAGAACTGAGGTTGTTTTCCATTTTCATCGCTTCCAAGATTAAGAGATTGTCATTTTCATGGACCTCTTGACCAACTTGTACGCTAATCTCCAAAATCAATCCCGGCATAGGAGCCTTGATTGCATTAATCTGTTTGTTGGTACCCATTGAAAAACCCAATTGTTTGATCAGTAGATCTAAATGGTTTTGAATGTTGACCGTATAGGTATTGTTGTTTACTTTGACCACATAGTGTTTTTGATCGAAATGAGATTCAGTAATTTCAGAGGTGAAAGACTTATTATTCTTTAAAACGTGGTAATTATTAGTGGAAACTAAGGTCGAATCCATATCGGAACCCAGCAGCTCTGATGACTGGTAATTCGAATCGGAGTTTACAGTAAGTTGATACTTTTTGTTCATTTTTGGTTGATATTTTGCTAACCGTAAAGATAATTATTTGTAAACCATTTTGACCATTTTATTGGATATTTAGAATCAAACTAATATAATATTCGGTTAAGCGTAGTGGTTGGATTAAAAAGCAAAGCACCGAAAGAGATCGGTGCTGTTGATTATTTTATTCGGTTTCTTCTTGAAGTGCGTTCCATCCGCGGGCTTTAAGGGGAATTTGTGTGTTTTCTCTAGTGATTAAATGCATGCCTTCCTCTTCTGGATTGATATATCCAATGATGGAAAGATGTGGATTGCCTTTGATTTTTTCAAAATCCTCCATCTTTATAGTAAATAATAACTCGTAATCTTCACCGCCATTCAAAGCAATGGTTGTGCTGTCTATATTAAACTCTTCACAAGCATTGATAAACTGGGGGTCCAAAGGAAGTTTGTCTTCATACAGTTTGCAACCTACTTGGGATTGTTTGCACAAGTGAATGACTTCAGAGGATAATCCGTCAGAGATATCAATCATCGATGTGGGTTTTACGCCCAATTCCGCCAGTAGTTTTTTAACGTCATTTCTAGCTTCGGGTTTTAACTGTCTTTCGATTAAATAACTGTAGGCATCTAAGTCGGGTTGGTTGTTTGGATTGACCAAGAATACTTGTTTTTCGCGTTCAAGGATCTGTAGGCCCATATATGCAGCGCCTATATCGCCTGTTACAACCAGTAGGTCTTTATCTCCTGCGCCGTTTCTATATACAATTTCTTCTTCTTTGGCATAACCGATTGCCGTGATGCTGATAATTAATCCTTTTTGTGAAGAAGTGGTATCACCTCCAACTACATCAACTTGATAGTGCTTGGCAGCTGTTGCAAATCCGTCAAAGAGCTCTTCTAGGGCTTCTAAAGGAAAGCGGTTTGATACCGCAATAGATATGGTAACCTGACTTGGAGTAGCATTCATAGCATAGATGTCAGAAACATTGGCAACTATGGCTTTATAACCCAAATGTTTTAATGGCATATAGGCCAAATCAAAATGAACTCCTTCAACGAGTAGATCCGTAGATACTACGGTCTTGTTGTCTTTAAAGTCCAATACAGCTGCGTCATCGCCAATCCCTTTAATCGTGGTTTCTTGATTGATTTCGAATACTTTGGTTAAGTGTTCGATCAGTCCGAATTCCCCTAATTGAGAAAGTGCTGTTTTGGATTGGTTTTTATTTTCTATCATGGTGTTTTTTTAGGTCCTAAAAGTAAAGTACAAAAGTACAAAGTTTATAATAGAAAAAAGCGATATGTGATTTTAGTTCATATCGCTTTTTTCGGTTTTGTTATTCTAAGTTACTTCTTTTAAAACGGGTGAAATAGCCGTTGTATTTATTGAAGATGGGAACTCCTTTTTTGTAGTAATCGGCGTCCGACTCTTCTGCAATCTGTAAAAGCTGTCGGTACGTTTCTATTTCGCTCATGATTTCCATGGCGTAATATTCTTGATCGCTAGGAGCTAGACCCTTGTAATAGGTTAGTTTTTCTTGAGATTTGACAATGAGCTTATCTAAGATTTCGCGAGCTTTTTGTTTTTCGCCGACTAAATAGTAAGACTCGGCAAAAGGTTGAACTAAGCTGTAATACTGAAACTGATCAATAGGCATATTGGTCATGGTCATGTCAATCACGTCTTTCGCTTTTTTAAGCTGTCCCTCTGCGATCAGTTGTTCAGTCAATCGAGCGAGATTTATACGATATTGAATGCTGTTTCTACGAGTCTGCGGATCGTGATAGATGTTGCCTCCGCTATTGCCCCAGTACCATCCCATAACGGTATTGTACATTCTGTCTGCGTCAATACTACCCATATATAAAGCATGTGTCTGTTTGTCTACAGGGGTTTTGATAGGAACTAACTTATACGTCAGTCCAGACAATTGTAAATAGTCTTTCATCCATAGATAATCGTCATCTCCAAAACTACCTCCTGAGAAGTAAATCGGACGTTCCCAATTGTTGTTGGCAATGATGTCCAACATAATCAGGCGGTGCTTGTAGATTACCTGATCGTTGATATCAACATCGATATATGGTACAACCTGATCTCTAAGATTTTTAGAAACGACGTTGTTTTTGGCAATGGATACGCTATCAACCGGAATTCTGATTTTGCCGGTAGGTACGGTATAAAGCGTTTGTCCAGATTCAGTAACGGTTTTAGAACGCGGATCATCAGAACGTATAAAGGCTAAAAACTGTGTGATATCAATACGGTCTTTAATTAAATCCTCTACTAAAATCACATCTCGTGTTCCAGAAACATATTGGTCGTGCGTGAATTTAATAGGTAGCGGCTCTGAATCGTATGCTTTTGCTTTCATTTGATCGATATACCAGTCTTGTGGTAATAACGAGGTACAAACCACGCGAACATCTGTACGGTAACCTTCTACTTCCTGTAGGTACCATAAGGGGAATGTATCATTGTCTCCAATGGTAAACAGTATGGCATTAGGATCACAAGAATCTAGGTAAGCTCGTGCATTAGCTAAAGCAGTGTATTTGCCAGAACGGTCGTGATCATCCCAATTTTGGTAAGCCATTAAAACAGGTGCACAAAGCAGTGATAAAGCAATTACGGCAGGACCTGCGATTTTTGGATTTAAATATTTCTTTAGACCATCATAAATGGCATATACACCAAATCCAATCCACATTGCAAATACGTAGAACGAAGCAACGACAGCATAGTCACGTTCTCTAGGTTCAAATGGGCGTTCGTTTAAGAAAATCTTTAAGGCAAGACTGGTAAATAAAAACAATACCAGCAACACATAGAACGACTTTCTGTCTTTTTTAAAGTGAAAGATTACTCCGACTATTCCCAGTATAAAAGGTAAGAAATAATAAAAATTACGCCCTTTATTGTTTAAAACGTCAGAAGGTAAATTGTCTTGAGAGCCCAATCGAATCTCGTCGACAAGCTTGATTCCGCTCATCCAGTTTCCATTTTCTGGCCCGCCATTTCCTTGGATGTCGTCTTGACGTCCTACGAAATTCCACATCAAGTATCTCCAGTACATATAGCCAAACTGATACTCAAACATAAATTTAATGTTTTCGCCTAATGTAGGTTTCTCAATATCTAAATAACGACCGTTTTGGTTGAGGAATTGATCCAAACCTTCTAATCCGATTTCTCCAGTTCTCAGGCCTTGTCGCACACCAGTAACCAATTGAATTAATTGATCTTCATGAGCGTATTCCGGTTTGATTCTGAAATCTAAAGGTTTGCTATAGCGCATGTAGTTGATGCGGTGACTGTTGTCGGTGCTCCACATTCTCGGGAAAAAACCTTTGTGGTTTCCATCGATGTTTTGATCGGCGTTTTTATAGTTGTTGACGATAACATATTTACCGCTTTTATAATCTCTTTCGTAGTTGGGTTTGCCATCGATATAGGGTTCATCTTTGTCAATACCGGAATATTTAGAAGAGAACATCGCATCATAAGTGATGCTCTGAGAGCCGTATTGTTCTCGTTGATAATAGGCTAAAAGCTCAGCCGCATCAGAGGGTCTATTCTCATTGATCACGGTATTGGCATTGGCGCGTATCGGTAGCATAACCCAAGAGGTTAACCCGACAAACATAAAAACAAGGCACAACAGTATGGTATTGTAAAACGGGTGGTTTTTCTTTTTGGTGTATCTGAGTCCAAAAATGAAAAACAACAAGATGATTAGGAAAGCCAGTATGGTTCCAGAATTAAATGGCATGCCCAATTCATTGACAATAAATATTTCCATCTTACCAAAGAAAGCAAGGGTGTATGGAAATAAGAACATAAACACAAAGAAGAGTATTCCCACTATAATCACGTTGGCAATGATAAAGTTGGTAACGGTAATTTTCTGATATTTTTTAAAATAGTATAAAAGTCCGATGGACGGAATGGTCAACAGGGCCATTAAGTGGACTCCAAAGGAAAGTCCGATTATCAGCGAGATTAAGAGTAGCCAACGATGCCCTTTGTTTTGATCCATTTCATCAGACCAGCGAAGTCCCAGCCAAAGTAAAAGAGCTATCAATAACATGGCAGAGGCGTAAACCTCTGTTTCCACGGCATTAAACCAGAAACTATCTGAGAAGGTGAAAGCCAAGGCGCCTACTGCGGCACTTCCTAGCACTGCAATAGCATTGTTGTTGTTCCATTCAGAATAAGAGGAACTTATTTTTCTAAGTAGGTTGGTCAAAGACCAGAATAAAAAAAGTATGGTGAAGGCGCTTGAAAACACAGCAACCATATTGACCATTAGGGCGATATTTTGTGGTGACGAGGCGAACATAGCAAAGAACGCTCCGAGCATTTGATACAAAGGTGCTCCGGGTGGGTGACCTACTTCGAGTTTGGCGGAGGTAGCAATATATTCCCCCGAATCCCAAAAACTGACCGTAGGTTCTACCGTAAGAGCATAGGTGGTTAAAGCAATGGCAAAAACGAGCCAGCCAATGATTAGATCCCATCTCTTAAAATTAAATGTCAACATAAATTATAGATACTTGATTCTTAAATTACTTATAGATACAAAGAAACTGTTTTTTTTGTATCAGCTTACATAAAATAAAAAAAAATGATTTTTTTTGTAGTAAAGTTTGCGGGTTTCAAAAAATGTGCTACTTTTGCATCCGCATTACAGAAGTAATGCATGCTTAGAAAAACAAGCATTGGCCTATGGTGTAGCGGTAACACATCTGATTTTGGTTCAGTCGTCCTAGGTTCGAGTCCTAGTAGGCCAACAAAAGAGATCTTCATTTTGAAGGTCTTTTTTTTACAATAGATTTACAGGAAATTATAAGAGCATGCCTCAAAAAACATAATTTCTAGTACGCGATGAGTTAAGAGTAAAGAATACGCATAAAGAATGATATAGTGGCCTATGGTGTAGCGGTAACACAGCTGATTTTGGTTCAGTCGTCCTAGGTTCGAGTCCTAGTAGGCCAACAAAAAAAGATCTTCATTTCGAAGGTCTTTTTTTTTGCATATACGTTTATTCGCTGATCTGCGAATACGCCCGCCCTGATTGGTTTTTTAATCACCCCTGATTTTCCTGGAAAATTTGTTTATTCGCTAAGATGCGCACAGGTGCTGATGCTTGGCTTTATCACCTATAAAATAGGGTTGGTAAAAGGATCATAATCGATCCTCTAGCAAATCCGCGAATCCGCCAATAGACCATTCAGCTGTAATAAGATAAACAAACCGGTTCACGCATCTAATTCGTCAATCTAATCTGGATATGATGTATGATCTCAAAAAAATTAAATTTCTATTATTGTGTATTTTTTGGTAATTAAAAACATTTAAGTACTTGATATGATGTTGTTAAAGTTTGTTTTTTAACATATTTTATTTGTTTATTAATCTTTGTGTTGTTTATTTTTATTGAAATAATTACCAAAAGTGCGGCATCATGGAAAACGAAAACAACCGGGTGTTTTTTGATTTTTTAGTCTTCGAACTGCTCCAATATCTTTGCTTAAAGCTTTTTTATAGAATTGTTTGATTTCTTTATAAAAGAATTGTTTTTTGACTGTATTAAAATTAACACGACTCGATAGGGCCTTTGCAAGATCTCGTAAAGATTTTAGCGCCTTCTAAGGAAATCCGATTACAAGAAAACTAAAAGAAGTATTGTAGGTATATCTGAACTTTCACCTTGGTGTGCTTTGGTAAATGGTAAAATTTAACAAGGCAAAAAGTATTTTTTATGACAGATTTCGATGATACATCTAGAGAGCTCTGGCAGCATATTCGACTGGGAACCGCATTTGTGCAACCTCCACGAGATACCGGACCCTATCGCGCTGATTTTTACAGTACGGAAAAAGACGGAGGAATAAAATTTGATCAATTGATTCGGTTTCTCAACGATTCGATTTGGGATTCCACTTTGATTTTTAATTGGCAAAACTACGCAGCACCGACCACCTATACCTCGACTCGAGTTCCAGATGGTGAAGGGGGTTTTATAGAACGCTTGCGCCTGACCAATCACCAGGTGCCTTTTACCTATATGAATGAACGCCAACAAAAAGTGGTTTCGGCTTTGTCGGCTAAACTAAATAAACGCATCGATTATTTAGAAAATTATTGGGCCTATGTGCTCGCCTTAGAACCGAAAAAAAAATACCTGGCTGCTGTACTGTGTTTTTATTACGACAATACCATACAATACAGATCTCCAGTGGTAGATGTGTTGGAACCCAACAAATTTAAGATTGAGGAAAAATATATTGCGATACAGTTGACCATGGAAAACCTAGCTGATTTCTATGGCGTGGTCAAAACCATCACCAACAACCATAGTGATTTGCGACATGTCGCAAATCAGTTAGCAGGGAGTTTTTTCGAGCAAATTAAAGGGGCTACACAAGGGGGTGTACTAAAATTTTTATACGAACGTATACCCGACTTTATCATCTCCAGTCTGCGTTCGCATATCGACTTTAAACTGGCGGTTTCCCATCTACACATCTTAAAAACGTATGACGATAGCGGTTGGTTTAGTGTGTTTAGAGATAGCAGCGGTGCGGTTATTAACCTGTTGCGTATCATAGGCGATTCTCAGCAACTGTATAAACTGTTTGTAGACAATCCGACTTTGTTGATTGAACTGTATCAAAATATGGATGGCGTTTCAACGGTAGAAGAGGTCACTGAGAAGAACCGCCAACTGTTGGCCGATTTGATGTTGGTTTTGTGCAGTTCACATACGTACCAAGGGGTTAAAAGCAGTGGAGCCGTTTATAGAATAGGTCGGGATTACAAGGTTTACAGTCGTATTTACCCATGGGATTCGGACGTCAAAGACCGTTTCTTTTTACAGCAAATGCAGCGGAAACAAGATCAAAGATTAGAGCGATATCCCGACGATATTCCGCGTTTAAGTCCGGGTAAAGAAGTGGCTACCTCGTATTTTATTGAAAGTGATTCGGGTAACTACCACCATCCACTAGAAGCGGTTTTCTTAATCGATATGGATGCCCAGGACCAAGTGATATATACCGTTCCCGCCATTTAGTCAAAGCCATGGCGGACGAAGGCGTCTGGAAAGACGTGATGCTTGGACTGCGCATGGGAGGCAACCTGTTGGCTATTGTATTGGGAGTGGCTAGTTTGGGAACGAGTAATGCGTTGCTGTTGGCAGTGGCAGTGGCCGATATCAGTTTGGCAACCACTGATATTTTGGTGGTAATTGCCGAAGATGAGCTGATGAAAACCCAAGAGGGACAGGAGTTTTTGCGCAATTGGAATGCGATACAACCCTTGTTGTTGATGGGTACCTCGGCACCTTTAATGGCGCGTTCGGCAGTGGGAATGGTCAACAATACCTTTAATAGCGGTGCCAAACTGCTGGCTAAAGCGACTGCTCCTGCCACCAAAAACTTTTTGAGAGCCAGCCTTTTGAAAATGGTTTTAGAAAAAAATATCGCTAATTTTACTAAAAGCAGCCTGCAAATCATCGATGACGGTTATGGGGTCTATCAAGCCTCTTTATCGATCATTAAAATACGCGATGCGACGCGTTTGCAACAACAGGGTGTCTTGTTTGTAAAAGGTGAAATGGCGGTGGGTAAAACCACCAAAACCGGATTAGCAGTCCTATACAAAGGGGAAGTTATCGCCAGTGGCGAAGCCAGAGCAGTACGCAAAAGTTTGGAAGAAGCTTGGAAAGCCAAGGGAGTCAAATTAATAGATGCTTTAGAAGGGCGACTGGTTATAAAAAAAATAGATGAGGCTATTGAAAGATTGGGGATTAGCATTCGCATTCCTAAAAACGGTTTAAACATTTTTGAAAGCGAAAGAAGGATACGAAAAATTATATACGCCTTAAAAAATAAAAAACCTCCCAAAATATTTAATCCTAATAAAAGGGCATTGCAAGATTTGGGCATTATATTGCCCAAATCTAAAAACGGTTTAAGTGTAGATTTTGAGGGTACACCGTATTTATATCCGGTAACAGGAGACCAAAAAAATATTGTGAAAATAAAAATGACGGGGAGTGATTATTATGACAAAAAATTAGCAATAGAATTATCTAATATCCCTTTAAAAAAAATAAAAAGTAAATTTACTTGGCATCATTTGGATGATTATGATCCAATAACTAATACTTGTACAATGCAATTAGTGGAAATTAAGTTGCATAGAGATTGTTCTACTCATATTGGTTCAGTCGAATTAATAAAACAATATTATTCCAATAAAAAAATGTATAATAATAGATAAAATAATATTTATGATAAATATAGAAGATTCAGAGAGACGCTTACCGGATAACTCTATAGTTCAGTTTGAGAAAAAATGGAATATATTATTACCTAATAATTATAAGGTTTTTTTAAACAAGTTTAATGGAGGTATAATTTATGATTATCATCCATTCCTAAATAGTTTTAATAGTTTAGTGTATAATGAGAATAACTCCTTGTTAGATGATACATATGAAATTTATTGTTTTATAAATAAAGACATTGAAAAAGAGTTTTTGCCGATAGGAGCCACACATAATAATAACCCCATTACACTCTGTTTAAAAGCTGGTAAAAATTATGGGAAAGTTATTGTTTTCTATTTTGATCGAGATCAAGAACCTGAAATTATAGCCGATTCTTTGGAAGCGCTTTTAGGCGTAAAGAGTATGGATGAAATTTAGTTTGGAAGTTGCTAATAAGCATTCACTGAAAATTTTATTTAATGTGAGCATGTTTTGTCCTCAGAAGAGCTGGTGGACACAATCACGAAGCTATTGGCTTCACAGTTAAAATTCGAAAATACTTGACCAAACCGTTAGACGATATGCCTTTTGATGCGTTGATTTCGGTACGCTATCGCGTTCAAGGCAGATTGGGTCAATGGATAGATAAAGAGGCCAAATCGACGATGTTTCCCTTAAATTGGAATATTACTCGAGTAAAACAAGAAATCGCTTTGGTGTATGATGAAATGATCAAGGCAACAGTTAAGTTTGAATTTGATAATAATATATTTCGTTTTCTTACATCTGACGGTAAGTTTGTTATTCAAGTTGAAGTTGATCAATTAGGAAATATTACTAATGCATATCCATTATTTAAATATAAGAAAGTATGAAATACAAATTTTCATTAAATCCGTATAAACAAAAAGACATGCATGACAAGTTTTATGGACTTGATTTACATGTGTTAGCTCGCGAAGAATGGGCTTTAAACGGTATGAATTGGGATGGTTGGACCCCAGAAGAAATCCAAAAAATAATCGATAAGTCAAAAGGTTTAGAAGAAAATGTGATGTATAAGTATCAAGTAGCGTATAGTGATTTAGTTATCTATATCTATAGTGATGAAGTGTATTTTCACGATGCGTATTCCGAACAAGAAGAGGCGGATCTCATTTGGTCTTTTGAACAGTTTATTGATTTTATGGAGCAGTTTAAAGTATTTGTGGCAGAGAATAGTTGAGAGCAATTGTTGATTAACCATTTTAATAAATAAACCGCCACTGGCAGCACTACTAGATCTGGATTATAGTCTAAAGGCATTACTCTATTTGGTGCACTTCAAAGCAAATCCAACAATAGGTAAATATACGAATAGGCAATCCTTCGTGTTGATCAGACTTTTCAAAATTCCATATAAACATTGTTTTCTTAGATATTTTTATAACTTTACCAGACTTTGTTTTTTAAAGCTGTGAGGCTACCTTTTTAGGGTTTTCTAAAATTTATTTAATATTATGGAACATAAGACAATACATCAGGGTCGAAATATAAAACGTTTCCGAGAAATGCTAGGTATTAAGCAGGAAGCATTGGCGTTTGATTTAGGAGAAGATTGGAATCAAAAGAAAATTTCAATTTTAGAAAATAAGGAAGTTGTGGATAAGTCATTGCTAAAAGATATTTCACAAGCCTTAAAAATTCCTGTAGAAGCTTTTGAAAACTTCGATGAAGAACAGGCTATTAATTTAATTTCCAATACAGCAAATTTTGAAAATTGCTTGCAACCGGCTTTTTTTAGTTTTCAACCTACCTTTCATCCTGTAGATAAAATTTTGGAACTTCACGAAGAGAAAATCGCTTTATATGAACGCATGTTGATCGAGAAAGACGATATGATATTACAGTTAAAAGAATTGATTAATACCTTTAAATAGTTGGGTTTTTGTGTCAACGAGGGTTAGAATGCGTGCTTGTGCTATAAAATAAGTCTTAAAGTCTTTTTGTGCATACCCGTTGATGCGCTGATGTGCGAATACGCCCTGATTGGTTTTTTAATTCCCCTAACTTTTCGAGAAAATTCGATTATTCGCTAAGATGCGCGCTCGTGCTGAGGTGATGCTTTATCCTCTTTAAAATAAAATTGGTGGCAGGATCATAATCGATTCTCTAGCAAATCCGCAAATCTGCGTATCCGCAAATAGGCATAAAAAGACCCAGACCAACTGAAGTTGGTCTGGGTCTTTTTTTATTATAATCCTTTAAAATCTGCTTTGCGTTTTTCAAGGAAGGCCGTTGTGCCTTCTTTAAAATCTTCGGTAGCAAAACATTCTCCAAAAGCTTTGATTTCCTCGTGAAAACCGTTTACGCCATCTTTGAAGTTTGCATTGATCGCCTTAATGGCCTTTCCGATAGCGGAAGGGGAGTTCTTAGCGATTTTAAGAGCGATTTCTTTGGTGAAGTGTAGTAATTGCTGTTGCGGTACAACATGGTTAACCAGTCCGTAGGATTTAGCTGTTTCGGCGTCAATCATATTGGCTGTTAAGATCATTTCCATCGCGCGACCTTTTCCTACTAGTTGTGGTAGTCTTTGAGTTCCTCCATAACCTGGTATTACTCCTAAGGTAACTTCTGGTAGTCCCATTTTTGCATTGTCAGATGCAATTCTAAAGTCAGCTGCCATCGCCAGTTCTAGTCCTCCGCCTAAGGCGAAACCATTGATAGCTGCGATAACGGGTTTGGATATATTTTGAACAAAGTCAAATAATAATTCTTGTCCTTTTGCAGCAAGTTGTGAACCTTCGCTTAGGGAGAAACTGGCAAATTCAGAAATATCAGCTCCGGCGATAAAAGCTTTTTCGCCACTACCTGTGATGATGATCACGCGTATACTGTTGTCTTTCTCAAGTACTTTTAAGGCTTGATGTAACTCTTCAATCGTGGCTTTGTTTAAGGCATTCAGTTTGCTTGGACGATTAATAGTTAAAATAGCCAACGGCTCTTCTCTTTCAACTAAAATGTTTTCAAATTCCATAATTTCTTTTTTATGTGTTAATGATCGGTAAGGTCACTCGAAAACAAGTTCCTTTTTGTGGCTCGGATTCGAAGCTGATCGTACCGTTGTGATTTTCTACTATATTTTTAATAATCCCCAATCCCAATCCCATTCCGCTGGATTTGGTTGTGAATTTAGGTTCGAAAATACGATTTTTATTTTCAATGCTGATTCCTATTCCGTTATCTTTTACCTCTAACACGACGTTATCGTCTACTTTTTTGATCGAAACAATAATTTCTGGAGCGGTGTGATCTTCGGGTATGGCTTGTATAGCATTTTTGACCAAGTTGGTTACGATGCGGATTAAATGCGTGCGGTCCATCTTGGTGATGATGCTTTTTTCTTCGGATTCGAAACGAATATAATTCTCATTAAAAATATCTAATGCCAATTGAACCACCTTAACGATATTTAGGTTTTCATTTTTCTGAGCGGGCATCGAGGCGAAGTTCGAAAAAGCAGAGGCTACCGAATTCATCGTATCGATTTGCTGGATCAGCGTTTTGGAATAATCATCGACTTTCTGTTTGATATTGGGGTCATTGACATCAAATCGCCTTTGGAAACTTTGTACCGTCAGGCGCATTGGGGTCAGTGGGTTTTTTATTTCGTGAGCAACTTGCTTGGCCATCTCTCGCCAGGCTTGTTCTCGCTCGCTTTGCGCTAATTTCGTGGCACTGTCGTCCAATTGATCCACCATGTGATTATACGCGATGATGAGGTCGTTAATCTCCTTGCTCGATGAGGTAACTAAAATCTTTTCGTTTTTCTTGTTGAGTTGCGTCGCTGTTATTTTAGTACTGATGGTTTGCAGTTTGCTCGTGATATAACTCGATAAGAAATAGGCGATGGTGATCGACATGATCAACATAAATAAATAAACCTGACTAAATCGAACTAAGAAATTTTGTATCTCATTTTCATAAAACTCGGTTTCTTCGGGATAGGGTAACTGAAGTACCCCCAGCGGTTTGAACTTATTGTCTTTCAGATAGCTGTAAGCCGTTCGATAGCGTTCATCATTAATGACTTTTAGATCGACAAACCGCTTGGATTGCGAGGATTGTAGGATCTTTAAGATCATTGGTGATATGGGTGGCGGAATACTGTCAATCGAAAAATTCCCCTTGGATGAAATCAAAAGGTGGCCTTCTAAGTCGTGTATGTTGATCTCGATACTGTGTATGGTGGCGAGCTCGTGTATTTTATCTTTAAAAATTAACGGCAGATTTCTCGTGGTTAGAGGGTAGGTGGTTGTGGCGAGTATAAAATTAATGTGTTCATTGACGGAATTTTCTTTGCGTTCCAATCGATCTTGATGAAAGGTACGGGCTTCCTTACGGAATTGATACACCGATACAGCTGCAATCAGGACGGAGGAAATTAGGGTCAAAAAGATCAACGAAATAAAAATTCTATTTCGCAATGAAAAATTCCTCAGTAGAAAATTTTTTTTCATCTAATTTTTGTTCTGTTCGCGGATTTTTTTATAAAATTTATATCCCATCATTAATAAAAAGGAGAAAGCAATAATACCGATGACTCCATAAATCCAATTGACGGCATTTTTTAATACGGCTAAAAAAACCACTGCAAACAAGATAATAGTGGCGCCTTCATTCCAGAGTCTAAAAAAAGAGGAGGTCTTGTTTAGCTCGCCCTTTTTTATCTGCACTACAAATTGATGGCACTTCATGTGGTAGATAAGCAATAAAAGTACAAAAAATAATTTGACATGCATCCAAGGTTGAGTAAATAAAATCGGATTGTACACGAACATAGCAATGCCAAAACACACGGCTAGTATCGCTGCTGGCCAGGTGATAATAGACCATAATCGGTCGATCATTATTCGGTATTGAGTAGATAATATGTTTTTCTCTGGCTCGGATTTTAGTTGTGCTTCTGCGTAATAAACAAACAGTCGGACGATGTAAAACAGTCCAGCAAACCAACAAACGATGAAGATAATGTGTAGGGATTTTAGATATAAATACATCGGTTCTTTTATTTAGTTTTCCATTCGTTGATCCAAGTAACTAAGGCGTCTATCCATTGATCGTTATCGTTAAGACAAGGGATTGTTCTAAACTCGGTTCCGCCGCGATGTAGAAACTCTTCTTTGGCTTCCATACCAATTTCCTCTAAGGTTTCCAAGCAGTCAGCAACAAATGCAGGGGTAACCACAGCTAGGTTTTTAACACCGCGTTCTGCCAATTGATTAACGGTCATGTCCGTTGCTGGATCAAGCCATTTATCGCGTCCCAATCGCGACTGAAAGCTGACCGAGTATTTGTCTGAAGGTATACCTAAGGTTTCTACTACTTGTTTTGTAGTCATATAACATTGGTGACGGTAGCAGAAATCATGTGCCGGTGACGGGGTGTTGCAACAGCTGCCATCGATCTGACAATGTCCTTTTGTGATATCCGATTTTTTAATGTGTCGTTCAGGTACACCGTGGTATGAAAACAGTAAGTGATCGTAATTAAAGTCTTGCAGTTGACTTTTTATAGAATTGGATAGGGCATTAACATATTCTTTTTTATTGTAAAAGGCCGGTAAACTTTCGATAGTCATTTTCGGGAAATGCTTTGCGCGTAATTCCTCTGCAAGTACTGTAATGGTTTCGGTAGTAGCCATGGCAAACTGGGGGTATAGCGGAATCATAAAAACATCGGTAACGCCTTGTTTGTACAATTGGTCTAAACCTTGTTTTATCGATGGTTCTCCGTATCGCATAGCCAAAACAACGGGAATATCAGTCTTTTGTTCGACTTTCGTATGTGTGCGCTGTGAAAGAACTACCAAAGGTGAACCTTCGTCCCACCAAATTTTCTTATAAGCAGCAGCAGATTTTTTTGGCCTAGTATTGAGAATGATGCCTTTTACTAATAAGGCTCTAAATAAATAGGGCATGTCAATCACGCGCTTATCCATTAAAAATTCGCCTAAGTAGGGCTTTACATCTTTGGGTTCAGGGCTTTTTGGAGAGCCTAGGTTTACTAATAATACACCTTTCATTGTTGTTGATTTGGGAGTTTTATGAAATATTTTGACTGATAGACATCAGGTATTTTTTTGGCGTAGTGCCGAATTTCTTTTTAAATGCTGAAATAAAATGACTGGCTGAACTATAGCCTATTTTTAATCCAACTTCGGTGACATTGTAATTGCCGTTGTTGAGAAGTTTTCGCGCGAATTCCATTTTATAGTCAAACAAGAAGCTAAATACCGAATCGCCATAAATTTGTTTAAAACCCATTTTGAGTTTTTTGATGTTGATTCCAACGGTATCTGCCAGTTCTTGTAAGGTAGGAGGTTCGGCCATACGACTAATGATGATATCTTTCGCCCTTCTTATTTTTAATACATTTTCCTCGTCAATTAGGAACGGGCAGTTCTCGGCATTGGGATCCTCATTGCGGTTAAAGTATAAACTTAACAATTCATAGGTTTTACCCTTGTAGTACAGTTTTTTTATAGATGGATTCAGATGGTAATTAAAAACCTGATTGAGAACAATGGCCATAGAAGGGGTGATACTCTCTTCTCCATAATATTTTTTGTCTTTGGTTTCCTCGTTGAGAAAACCGATAAAGGCAGCTTCTGTCGAGAATAGAGAGTGAAACTTTTGTATCGAAATCAATATCGAAACGATCCATGAATTGGGAGCAATTTCTAAATGCACCGGAAGTTCGCGTTGCGGGTTGTACAACACTAAAGACCGCTCCCCTTGGAGTTCTAAAGCATAACTCCCTTGGTTGAATAAAAATCGCGCACTGCCCTTTAAAGCGAAGTGAAATTGGATGATTCCCATTTTCATTTCCCGTTCATAAGTTAAGGTTTCTTCGGTCTGATTGTCGAAGCGTAACAAGATAAAATCATCCTCAATAATAACTTCTTCGTATGGACTCATAGCGGTATTTTTTTTATTTATAAATCGCTTATTCTTATACTTTTTTATTTAGAACGAGTCTAGATAAGTTCTTTTGAAAGTATTGCTGTTGCTACAAAAGTACTGGTTTTTATAATAATATGCACAGTTTTGTGTAGTTTTTCTAAGAACGATATAAATAGTCCCGCTAGCGGTGTTTTTATCGTTACCTAAGTTATACATTTGTCTACTTTTTAGAATAGAAGGGAATAATATGGAAAACTCAACTAAGGTAAAACACACTTCATTTTATGTCATTGGCTTGAATTATCAAAAAGCTGATGCCGAAATCCGAGGCAAATTTAGCTTGAGCGATACAGCCAAAAGTGCTATTTTTGATCAGGCAAATGAAGAAGGTATAGAGAGTTTAATTATTATTTCTACCTGCAATCGAACCGAATTATATGGCTTTGCTCAACATCCTTTTGAGTTGATTAAATTGTTGTGTGAGCACAGTAACGGTTCTATCGAAGATTTTCAAAAGGTTGGGTATGTCCATAAGAATATGGATGCTATTTCTCATATGTTTCGAGTAGGAACGGGATTGGATAGCCAGATTTTGGGAGATTTTGAGATTATTAGTCAAATCAAAAACAGTTTTCTACAAGCTCGCGAGAAAGGATTGACCACCAGTTATTTTGAACGATTGGTCAATGCGGTAATTCAAGCGAGTAAGCGAATTAAAAATGAAACAGAAATCAGTTCCGGTGCTACTTCGGTATCGTTTGCCTCTGTTCAATATATAATGAATACCATTTCCGATATCAGCCAAAAGAATATTCTCTTATTTGGTACGGGAAAAATTGGCCGTAATACCTGCGAGAATTTGGTCAAGCACACCAAGAACGAACATATTACGTTGATTAATAGAACCAAGGACAAAGCCTTGGAAGTTGCGGGTAAATTTAATCTGATTGTAAAGGATTATGCGGACTTGCACTCGGAGCTTCGACATGCCGATGTTTTAATCGTCGCGACTGGGGCTCAAAACCCTACCATTGACAAGACCCTATTAAATTTGAATAAACCCTTGTTGATATTAGATTTGTCGATTCCTAAAAATGTTGACGAGAACGTAAGGGATTTGCCGGGAGTGGATTTGATTCACCTCGATCATTTGTCGCAGATGACGGATGATACTTTGGAACGACGTAGACAATTTATACCACAAGCCGAAGCGATTATCGAAGAGGTTAAGACCGAATTTTTGGCGTGGGCACAAGCGAGGAAATTCGCACCGACCATCCATGCTTTAAAGTCAAAATTGGAAATTATTAAAGATAATGAGTTAAATTATCACCGTAAAAAAATAGAGAACTTTCAGGAAGAGCAAGCGCAGTTGATCAGTATGAGAATCATACAAAAGATCACCACACATTTTGCGAACCATTTAAAACATGAGGATACCATGGTAGACGAAAGTATAGAATGGATTGAAAAAGTTTTTCAAATTGAAACCGTAAAAAATGACTAAAACAATACGTATTGGAACTCGCGATAGTGAGTTAGCGCTTTGGCAGGCGAACACTGTAGCTAAAAAATTGCGCGATTTAGGTTATGAAACCGAAATTATCGCTGTAAAATCGACCGGTGATTTAGTCTTAGACAAGCCCTTGTATGAAATGGGGATTACGGGAATATTTACCAAAACATTGGATGCAGCTATGCTTAATGGTTCGGTAGACATCGCCGTACATTCGATGAAAGATGTTCCTACGGCTTTGCCTGTGGGAATTGTTCAAGCGGCTGTTTTAAAACGAGCCAGTGCAAAAGATATTTTGTTGCATCAGGGTGATTTAAGCTTCTTGGAAAAGGCTACTGCAACAGTGGCAACGGGAAGTTTAAGACGAAAAGCACTATGGTTAAACAAATATCCTCAACATCAAACGGTTGATTTGCGCGGAAACGTCAATACGAGAATGCAAAAATTAGCGGATAATAATTGGGAGGGCGCTATTTTTGCGGCTGCCGGTTTAGAGCGCATTGCTAAAAAGCCAAAGAATTTTATCAATCTAGATTGGATGGTACCTGCGCCAGCACAGGGAGCTATGGTTGTTCTGGCTTTGGATACGGATGAATATGCTTTAGATGCTTTAGCGCAATTAAACGACATTGAATCTGAAATAGCTACCTATATAGAACGCCAGTTTTTAAGAACACTTGAAGGCGGGTGTACAGCTCCTATAGGTGCATTTGTACAGTATAATGAACACGATGATACGCTGACCTTTAAAGGAGTCTTATTATCTTTAGATGGTACTGAAAAATTTGAGGTTTATAAAGAAGTACCCATAGAGGAATGGAAGAAATTAGGTTTCCATGCTGCCAAAGAAATCTTGGACAATGGTGGAGCTGTATTGATGGAGAAACTTCGAGAACAATTAAAAAAATAAGCATTGCTGTTTATTCAGTTTGCTGTATCAAACCATGATTTATCCCCCAACTGTTTTATCGACAAAAGTATTTCACACTACACAAAGAGATTTGGTGAAGCACTGTGATATACAGTTTGTTGAGCGGGATTATATACAGGTGCGACTGTTGGATTTTCATGTCGATCACTTGTTTGATTATTTGTTGATTACCAGTCAAAATGCGGTTAAGAGTTTATTGCAGCATGCGAGTCATGCGGATTTAAAGCGCAAACCCGTTTTTTGTGTAGGCATAAAAACCAAAGCACTTTTGGAAGCTAGCGGATGGCATGTGGTGGCCTGGGCTCATTATGCGATCGACTTAGCGCCGATGATCACTCGCGACTATCCAAATGCTAAAATCAGCTTTTTTAACGGAAACTTACGCAGTGCGGTTTTACCCATAGCCTTGCAAAGCGCTAAGATGGAATTCAACGAATTTCAAGTTTACCAGACGGAATTAACCAGCGAGCTACTGACGATCAAACTAGATGGTATCTGTTTCTATAGTCCATCTGGAGTGTATAGTTATTTGCAACAAAACGAAATTGGTGATGAAGTGTGTTTTTGCATCGGAAAAACCACTGCTGTTGCCTTAGAAGGAATTACAGAACGCTTGATTCTAGCAACTCATCCCACGGTTGAGGCTACTTTAGAAGCCTGTGTTAATTATTATAAATAGAACTTCTTATTTAAAGATAAGAAAATTTTTAAAACAAACAAAATGATTAAAAACGATTTATTCTTAAGAGCTTTAAAAGGGGAGTCTGTTGAACGACCACCGGTATGGATGATGCGTCAAGCAGGGAGGTATTTACCCGAATTTCGTGCTTTACGAGATAAATATGATTTTTTTACGCGTTGTAGAATGCCGGAAATTGCTGCTGAAATCACCGTACAACCGATCCGTATTGTAAAACCGGATGCAGCGATCTTATTCTCGGATATCCTTGTGATTCCGCAGGCTATGGGTATTGATGTGGAAATGAGAGAAAATATAGGTCCTTGGGTGCCCAATCCAATTCGTTCTGCCAAAGATGTAGAGCAAGTTATCGTACCCAATATCGAAGAGACCTTGGGGTATGTGATGGATGCAATCAAGGTAACTAAAGAAATGCTAAACGATGAGGTGCCGTTAATTGGATTTGCCGGTTCACCGTGGACCATACTTTGTTATGCTGTAGAGGGCAAGGGATCCAAGAGTTTTGATACAGCTAAGGGATTTTGTTTTTCACAACCCGAAGCGGCTCACGCTTTGTTGCAAAAAATAACGGATACGACGATTTTATATTTGAAGGAAAAAGTAAAAGCTGGAGTTAATGCCGTGCAGATTTTTGACTCCTGGGGTGGTATGTTGTCTCCAGTGGATTATCAAACTTTTTCTTGGTACTACATCAATCAGATTGTAGAAGCCTTATCAGAAGTAACACCAGTGATTGTTTTTGGGAAAGGCTGTTGGTTTGCTTTAGGCGAAATGGCACAATCAAAAGCTTCTGCATTGGGAGTAGATTGGACTTGTTCTGCAAAGAATGCTCGTTTATTTACCGGCAATAAAATAACCCTACAAGGTAATTTTGATCCAAGCCGTTTGATGTCGCCAATACCTACTATTAAAAAAATGGTGCATGAAATGATTGATGAATTTGGGAAAGACCAATATATTGTCAATTTAGGTCATGGAATTTTACCACATATTCCCGTGGATCATGCTAAAGCATTTATCGAAGCGGTTAAAGAATACGGACAATAAAAAAATAAGGAGTTTGTGGCTATACTGCAAACTCTTTTTCAATCATAAAAAAACGTAAAAACCATGTTAAACAAAGGTATGCGCAGTGAAGAGGATCAACGAATCAACTCGATTTTGAAGAAATTGATGACTTTGGTGTTTCTTCCAGAAAATTGGAATGAATTAGAATTGGAAACCGAGCTGAATAAAATAGGAATGAGTGTCGAAGATCTTCGCAATTTTGATTCTGATACACTAAATCAGCATTTGATAAAATTTAATTTCGATTGGAAACATATGGAGGAGTTTGCCGATGCCTTAGTGGTATGGTCCAAACGAGAAGGATATTCCAATCTTAAAGAAAAGGCCAAGGCACTTTATCAATTTATACAAACTGAGAGCAAGTCGTTTTCGTTTGAAATTATGAGTAAACTAAGTCAATTGTAGTTCATTACTCGTAGTATTGAAATTACAGTTGATTAAAGAAAATAATACCGATACATGAAAAATCAGTTTTATCAATATATCCTAACATTACAGGATACCATAACAGCTAGGTTAGAGCAACTAGACGGTGTAGCTAAATTCCAAGAAGACTTATGGGGTCGTCCAGAGGGCGGTGGTGGAAGAACCCGCGTTATTGAAAACGGTCGTATTTTTGAAAAAGGAGGCGTTAATATTTCTGCGGTTCACGGTGCTTTACCTGCGGCGATGCAAGCCTATTTTGGCGTAGGAGAAGTGGATTTCTTTGCCTGTGGATTGAGTTTGGTGTTGCATCCTCACAGTCCTATGGTACCTACTGTGCATGCGAACTGGCGTTATTTTGAGATGTATGATACCGATGGAACGGTTTTGAAATCTTGGTTTGGCGGTGGGCAAGATCTAACGCCTTATTATTTGTTTGAAGAAGATGCTGTACATTTTCACGCTATTTGTAAAAAGGCCTGTGATCGTCACCATCCCGATTTTTATCCCTTGTACAAAAAACAATGTGATGCGTATTTTTGGAATACCCATCGTGAGGAAGCTCGTGGAATTGGAGGTTTGTTTTTTGATCATTTACAACAAACCGACACCCAGTCCATGCAAGATTGGTATGCTTTTGTAACCGAAGTTGGTGATAGTTTTTTAGAAGCTTATGTACCCATAGTGGAACGCAGAAGTAAAGAGTCGTTTACAGACGCCAATAGAACGTGGCAAGAAATCAGACGTGGGCGATATGTTGAGTTCAATTTGGTTCACGATAAGGGAACCTTATTTGGATTGAAAACCAACGGTCGTATCGAATCGATTTTGATGAGTTTGCCTCCAAAAGTGCAATGGGTTTATGACCATCATCCCGAAGTGGGCTCTGAAGAAGAGCGACTACTAAAGGTTTTAGCAGTGCCACAAGCTTGGATGTAACTACAAGTCTTAAAAGTGATTAATAAAAAAAGTAAAAAATATGTTTCCATTAGAAAGAGGTAGAAGGTTGAGAGTGAGTGAATCCATTAGAAGTTTAGTGCGTGAAACGATTGTAACTCCGGCTGACTTTATGTTTCCGATGTTTATTGCGGAAGGCAGTAATGTAGAAGAAGCGATTCCTTCTATGCCTGGTATCTATAGACGTTCGATAGATTTGACTGTAAAAGAAGTCAAAGAATTGTATGCCTTGGGAATCCGCGCGGTTAATATCTATGTTAAAGTAGGAGAGCATTTAAAAGACAATACGGGTAAAGAGGCATGGAATCCAAATGGATTAATGCAACAAGCGATTAAAGCCATCAAGGACGCTTGTCCGGAGATGATTGTCATGCCCGATGTGGCTTTGGATCCGTATTCGATTTATGGTCATGACGGTATTATCGGCAAAGGTAAAATATTGAATGATCCAACTGTTGAGGCTTTGATGCAGATGAGTGTTTCTCATGCTGCGGCGGGAGCTGATTTTGTGGCTCCAAGTGATATGATGGATGGGCGAGTACTGCGCATTCGTCAAGCTTTGGATACTAGTGGATATACCGATGTGGGAATCATGAGTTATTCTGCCAAATATGCCTCTGCTTTTTACGGCCCTTTCCGCGATGCGCTAGACAGTGCACCGGTGGATAATGCAGAAATTCCGAAGGATAAAAAAACCTATCAGATGGATTATGCCAACCGTTTAGAGGCGATTAAAGAGGCACTTTATGATGTGGAGGAAGGTGCGGATATCGTTATGGTAAAACCGGGGATGGCTTATTTGGATATCGTGCGTGAAGTAAAAGATGCGGTTCATGTACCAGTGGCGGTATTTCAGGTATCTGGAGAATATGCTATGGTTAAAGCGGCATCTGAAAGAGGTTGGTTGGATCACGATAAAATTATGATGGAGCAATTGACTTGTATCAAACGGGCAGGAGCCAGTTTGATATCCACCTATTTTGCTAAAGAAGCAGCTATACTATTATCAAAATAAAATAACTGTTTATCAATGTTGGATGTGGTTTGTTATCCTTAAATTTGGGAGACAAAATAAACAACAAATATACACTTATGACAACAATAATGAAATCGGCACTACTGGTTTTAGGATTGCTTGCATTGACCTCTTGTAAAAAAGAAACCAATGCTAAAGAAGAAGGTTTGTATCCAACAGTAGTGGGTACAGAAAATAAAAGCTCTGAGGAACAAAGTACTGATCCAGCTCAAATGATAGCACAGGGAAAAGTACTTTTTGAGGGGAAAGGTACTTGTAACAGTTGCCATTTGGCAGATAAAAAAGTTATAGGGCCGAGTATCAAGGAAATCACTAAAATCTATGCCGACAACAAGGCGAGTATAGTGACCTTCTTACAAGGAGATGGCGAGCCAATCGTAGATCCGTCTCAATTTCCAATTATGCAGGCTAATTTCGCCATAACTAAAAAGATGAGTGAACACGAGCTTAAAGCTATGGAAGCTTATATGAAAAGTTTTTAATCACGATAAATCAAAGAACCGCTTTTATGGCGGTTCTTTTTTTTTGAATAATTTGAAATAGGTATTTTTTGGTTTGCGTTTGCCGTCACTGTCGTGCGAGTACTGGCGCGTATGAAACAGTAGTATTTTGAATTTTGCTACACAAAGGGATTGAATCTGTCGAATTTTATTTGGTGTGGCAAAGTGGATTATAGCATAGGTAATTTACATATTTGTAAATTATTTTGTATATTTACTATATGGAAATAACTCATATAGCGACTTCCGGATCTAAAAATGTTGTAATAGAATTAGTAGAAGAAACAGATTATCAGTTTATTACAGCAGTAGAGTTCCATTTTGATTGGGTTTTAGAGCGGGAGAATAATGTATACAAGTTAAAATTTCCTGATGAGATCGAGATTTTGGGATTGATGTCTATAAAAGTCTTTTTTAAAGAAATGAGGATTGAAATAGTGTTATTGGCAGCAGCAGTAAAAAACACCGGTACTCATAAAGAATATGATGGAATAGTAGGTAATTTAATTGCATTTGCATGTAGGGAATCCATAAAGTTATGTGGTGAATACGCTTGTGTATCCTTACATCCAAAAACCGAGTTGAAAAAGTACTATATGAAAAAGTATGGATTTGAAAATGCGGGTAGGCAAATATTTCTTGAAGGCAGTTCCTTGTTTAGTCTACTCAATAAATACAAAATATGAAAAATCAAAAAGAGATAGAAAAATATAGTCCTGAAGAACTCGTTGAAGCGGTTGTTTTTAAGAATCCTATTCCTAAGTCGGAACTAAAAGAAGCTGCTGAGGAATTGGCGGAAGCGAGAAAGGATAAAAGAAAAAATCAAAGTGACAATCAGGTGCTTTACTCCAAAATGCTTCAATTGCGGTTTTTAATGGAGGATTATACGGCCTCATTAATATATGATGAAAATCAAACCTTTGCATCATTTCTAAAATCGTATATCAAACTTCTTTATAAAACGAATAAAGATTTTGCGGAAGACATCGATTTAAAGCAAACCGAATTAAGTTTAATTTTAAATGAGCATCGACTGCCTACTGCTAAAATGATTGTGCGTTTAGAAATACATTCTAATAATGCCATACCTGCATTGAGTTGGTCGAGGCTTGTTGAAAAACAGAGGGAATACAAACTTGAAAATGACATTGAATTTAAACAAGAGCAGAAGAAATTTGTAAAAAACTGTCTTGAATTTGAAAATGTAATTTAAACCTTTATACAAACCGTCCTCCATTTCTGTGCGAGTACTGGCGCGTGTGAAACAGTAGTATTTTGCATTTTGTACACAAAGGGATTGACTCCGTCGAATTTTGTTTGGTGTGGCAGCTGAGGTTGATATTAAACAGAAAAGCGCTCAATATTGTTGGGCGCTTTTCTGTTTAGTTTGAAAGTGCTTCTTTGAGATTGAATTTAAAGAATACACTTAGAGTGGGCTTGTTAAAGAGGTTTTGCCTCTATAATATAAATCAAAAAAAGCGCTTATGGTTTTACAATTCCTTTTTCAATCATTTCTAACATTACGGGAGAAGCATTTTTAAAAGTAGGTGCTTGTTCGATAAGACTCCCTATGTTTTTCTTATTGACTTTAAAAGTTAAATCCATTTCTGTAGTAAACAGCAAAGCCGTTGTGAATGGGTTTTTAATATAAGAGCTCAACAGCATAAAAGTTTCATCAACGGTGTGAAAACTTTCTATTTCCTCTGTTTTGTATCGAGATGTAAGGGCAAAGTTGTATCCGCCAGTTTCCAGAATATTCAGGCGTACATAAATATTTTTAAGATCGGTATCGCCCATGGTTTTTGCCAAAGTTAGCTTGGCGAAAGTACCATCGTTAACACTGGACTTGACTTGTTCGTAAAATTGACTAAAAACAGGACTGTATAACATCATGATAGGTTTTGAATTGCAAAATTACATTAAGTGGCGAAATAGCCCCTTCTTTTCGTGTTTTTTTTCAATTGTAAATCTGGAGCAATGTTAGATAGTGTTGAGTATTAGAGTTTTATGATGATTAGTCTTTACGCTCTTGTTAGATGTTGTAGTGTGTTCTGGTATAAAAACCCGTAAACAAATATAAGTGGAGTTAGTATATGACGGTTTTAAAGTATTAAAATTTAAAAAGAATGATTGCAGATAAAAAAGTATCATAAAGCGGAAATCCTTTATTTAGAGTCATTCTAAGGGGTTAAACAAAACTGATTTTGTAATTTTACTTCACAAAAATAAACTAACAATTCCATGGACTTTTTTTATCAAGACCCTTATCCAATCCAGAAGGATACGACCACTTACCGTAAAATCACTTCCGATTTTGTACAAGTAGAAAATTTAGGCAACCGTCAAATTTTAACTGTCGATCCTCGTGGATTGGAATTGTTAGCTGAAACTGCGATGGACGATGTTTCGTTTATGTTGCGTACCGCGCATTTGGAAAAACTGCGCGCCATATTAGACGATCCAGAAGCTACGGACAACGATCGTTTTGTGGCTTATAACTTACTTCAAAATGCTGCTGTAGCTATAGAGGGGCAATTGCCTTCTTGTCAGGATACCGGAACGGCTATCGTTGTAGGTAAAAAAGGGGAGAACATCTATACCGGTGTTAATGATGCCGAATGGTTGTCTAAGGGAATCTTTAATGTGTATCAAAAGAAAAACTTGCGATACTCTCAGATTGTACCGATCAGCATGTTTGAAGAGAAAAATTCAGGTTCTAATTTACCGGCACAAATCGATCTATACGCGACTACAGGAGCTGCTTATGAATTTTTGTTTTTGGCAAAAGGTGGTGGATCAGCCAATAAAACCTTTTTATATCAAAAGACCAAATCGCTGTTGAACGATAAGTCGATGGCTGAATTTATACGTGAAAAAATAAAGGATTTAGGAACTTCTGCTTGCCCGCCTTATCATTTGGCGTTGGTGATTGGAGGGACCTCTGCGGAGGCTAATTTAGCAGCTGTTAAAAAGGCTTCGGCTGGATATTATGACCATTTACCTACTTCGGGTAATATGGGTGGGCAAGCCTTTAGAGACCTGGAATGGGAAAAAAGGCTGCAACTGATTTGTCAGGAGTCGATGATCGGAGCGCAATTTGGCGGGAAATATTTCACGCATGATGTACGAGTGATTCGCTTACCGCGTCATGCTGCATCTTGTCCTGTTGGATTGGGGGTTTCCTGTTCTGCTGATAGAAATATCAAGGGAAAAATTACTGCTGAAGGAATTTTTGTCGAACAATTGGAGCAAAACCCTGCGCGTTTATTGCCAGAGGTTGCGCCACATCTCGAGGCGCCAGTCGTGGTGGACTTGAATATGCCGATGGATGAAATCCTGGCGGAATTGACAAAATATCCGATCAAAACCCGATTGATGTTAAACGGAACCGTAATTGTAGCACGTGATATTGCACATGCGAAAATCAAGGAAATGTTGGACAACGGACAACCGATGCCGGAATATTTTAAAAACCACCCGATCTATTATGCAGGTCCTGCAAAAACCCCGGAGGGAATGGCTTCTGGAAGTTTCGGACCGACCACTGCGGGAAGAATGGATCCTTATGTTAAAGAATTTCAAGCAGCAGGTGGTAGTAAAATCATGTTGGCCAAGGGTAACCGCTCAAAAGAGGTAACCGAAGCCTGTGAACAATACGGCGGATTCTATCTCGGTTCAGTAGGTGGGCCAGCTGCAATTTTGGCTAAAGAAAATATATTAAAAGTAGAAGTAGTCGATTTTGAAGAACTCGGAATGGAAGCGGTTCGAAAGATTACCGTAAAAAACTTCCCTGCGTTTATCATCACCGATGACAAGGGCAATGATTTTTTTGCCAACTTATAGACATTACTTAAAAGCCACCCACATAAGGTGGCTTTTTTGTTTTTGGGCGTTCCCCTTCGGGTCAGGTGTTGCGCTATATCTTTGGTGTCGCTGTCGCTATACCAAAGGATGCCGCTTCACCCCTTAACGCAACTCGTACTAGTGCAAGCTCTATTAAAAAATGTATATTTGTAGTAGTAGTAGAACGCACCCTGATAATTATGATACATACCGCTTTGATGTCCGCCCCATTTGGAATGCTTTTTATCGAAGCAAATTCGAGTGGAATCACGCAGATTCGCATAGCGGAAGTTGTGGACCAATCCACAAAATCCAGTTCTGTATTTATCGAGCAGGCCATTGAGCAATTGCAAGAGTATTTTGCTGGTCAACGCAAAATTTTTGACCTGAGCTTGGATCCCATCGGGACCGATTTCCAACAAAGAGTTTGGGCTGAATTGCAGAAAATTCCACACGGGAAAACCCTTTCTTATTTGGAAATGGCTCAACGCTTAGGTAATGTAAAAGCCATACGTGCCGCTGCAAGTGCCAACGGTAAAAATCCGCTGTTGATCGTTATTCCCTGCCACCGGGTCATTGGTAAAGACGGTGCTTTAGTCGGTTTCTCCTCGGGATTAGCGGTAAAAAAGTGGTTGCTGGATCACGAATCCGAATTCAAACAGCAATCTTTGTTTTAAACAAGCCTTGTCGAAACAATTTAATTTGTATTTTAGTAGGCATTTTAAAAATAAACCGATGAAAAAACTGTTTAAAATACTTAAAATCATAATAATTACGTTGGTGGTACTCGTGGCTTTGATGTATGTTTTCAAAGTGGATTATTTGATTACTGCTGTGCGTACCGTATATTTTCACGGGCATAAAACCGCTTTTTTAGTTGATTATAAATATTTTCCAAATAGAGAAATTAAAAAGGGGATTGCACAACCGTGGCATATCGCCAAAGATTATAATACCGTTAAGGCTACAGAACGATTAGAAAGTACCAACAAGGAACTTCAGACCGTGGCATTTATCATTATCAAAAACGACAGTATTTGGTATGAGAGTTATTATGATGGTTATGATAAAGACTCTAAAAGCAATTCGTTTTCTATGGCCAAAAGTGTGGTTTCTGCCGCTCTAGGAAAGGCCATCATGGAGGGGAAGATCAAGAGTTTGGATCAAAAGGTCATTGATTTCTTACCGGAGTTAAAGGGAACTTATAAAGATCAAGTTACCGTAGGTGATTTGTCGTCCATGGCATCGGGTTTAAATTGGGACGAACAGTATTACAGTCCACTTTCGATCGTTACGAGAGCGTATTTCGATAAAGACCTGAGAAAAGTGATGTTGGGATTGGATATCAGTACGAAGCCGGGTCAGCATTTTGAATATAAAAGTGGCGACACCCAATTGTTGGCGATGGTTTTGGAAAAAGCCGTTAAGAAACCGCTGGCAGTTTATGTGTCTGAAAAATTCTGGCAACCTTTAGGAGCTGAAAATGATGCTTTGTGGCAATTGGATCATGAGGGCGACGGTATTGAAAAAGCGTATTGTTGTATCGCCAGCAATGCTAGGGACTTTGCCCGTTTCGGTAAATTGTATCAACAGCATGGAAAATGGGAGGGTCAGCAAATACTCGATAGCGCTTTTGTCGCCAAATCGATTCAACCGCGTTTTCCAGAAAGTCCGGAATATGGTTATGGCTGGTGGTTGAATAACTACCGCAATAAATCCATGTTTTATATGCGAGGGCATTTGGGGCAATTTGTTATCGTAATTCCTGAAGACGATATGATTATCGTGCGTTTAGGGCATCTTAAAGGGCTTCAAACCACTGCCGATGCACATAGCAATGATTTTTATATCTATGTCGATGAGGCATACCAAATGTTGGGACAAAGAAAATAACTAAGATGATCGATAAAATACTTTTAGAGCATATTTTGTTTCTCGATATTGAAACCGTACCAGAACAAGCGGCTTACGAGGATTTGGATCCGGAGATGCAAATGTTGTATGAAGCTAAAACTAGTTATCAGCGAAAGGACGCTGTCAGTGCGGAGGAATTTTATTCCCACGCTGGGATTTGGGCCGAGTTCGGTAAAATCGTTTGTATATCTGTCGGTTATTTTGTTTTTAAAAACGACATCAGGCAGTTTAGAACCACCTCTTTTTTTGGGGAAGAACCGCAGTTGCTAAAGGATTTTAGCGCATTGCTGGAAACGCATTTCAGCAAACCTCAATACGTGCTGTGCGGACACAATGCTAAGGAGTTTGACTATCCATTCCTAGCGAGACGAATGATTATTCACGGATTGAGAATACCGGCGAAACTCAATTTGTTTGGAAAAAAACCGTGGGAAATTCCTCATTTGGATACTTTGGAATTGTGGAAGTTCGGCGATTTTAAACACTATACTTCTTTAAAGTTATTGACGAAAATATTGGACATACCTTCGCCTAAAGGAGATATAGACGGTAGTCAGGTGGCTCAAGTCTATTATCAAGATCAGGATATCGATCGGATAATCACTTATTGCGAAAAAGATGTCGTTGCTGTTGCTCAGATCGTTTTGCGCTTCAAAAGACAGGATTTGTTGGTTGAAAATGAATTATTTTCAATTTGAGTTAAAGAAAAGTTAAAAGATGTATTTATGTAGGTTAGTTGGCAAAACATCTGCAAATTTGTGTCATTAAACAAAGAAAAATGAACAGTTATAAACATTATTCATCAAATTTTACCATGTGGATTCTATCCGCGAGGGATCTTGTTGTGTAGTTTTATTTCAGAATAAAAATATATATTTAGAGCCCTCGCCTTTTGCGGGGGCTTTTTTTTTACAGAAATTTAAAAGTGATCGAGTCCTTTTTTACAATTATAAAACCGCGTGTTAGTGTGGGATTTACTGTTGAAAAGGCGTTAGAGAACTGATAATCATTAAAAGAATACAGTATGAGTTTTAATTATTTTACATCGTCATTTATTTGCAAGTGTATGCATAATATGCACTTGTGGCTTTGCAGTTGCTTAAATTGATGTGTTTATAAGTTCGTACGAATGAAATAAAAAGTCTTTTTGGTAACTGCTCCAGAAAGACTTTTTTTATAGAATAAAATGAGATTTTTTAATTTAAAAACAAAAATAGGTAATGGGTAAAAAACTAGTAAAAGTACTGGGATTCTCAGCAAAGGAGAGCCAGTTTGTCGTCAAGTCAAAAGATTTTTCTTTGACATTAAACAACGAAGTGGGATTTGTCACTTCAAAACCGTCAAGTTCGGTTGAATTTCTATTGGCTAATTTGGCAGGCAGTATACACGCAGTGGGTAAGGCGGTTGCTAAAGAGCAGCAATTAAATTTGAGATCGATTCAGTTGGAGATTTCGGGAGAAATTGAAGCGTCTAAATGGGAGGCTTCTGAAAAAAGAGGGGATGTTGGATTTAAAACCGTCCATGTTGTGATCAAACCTACTTCAAGTGCTTCTATCGTAGCCTTGAAGAAATGGATGGATTCTGTGAAAAACCGTTGTCCAGTATATGCAAATATGAATAAATCGACTGCGGTTATTTTAACTTTGGTAAAAGAATATGATGTGGTTAATGTGGCGTAATAATGGCATAGCCGGCTATAAGGAGAAAGCGTTCTCTTTTTAATTAGTTGGAAAGAGAACGTTGTTTTTAAAGGCTTAGCATTTTTTATTTTAATACATTGCACTATATTTTTAAGCACAACATTACAGTATGTCATTAAAGAAAGTTTTAGAAGTTAATTCCGTCGCTATCGATTTTAAGGTTGATAAAATCTGGAAGCCCATTGTAAAAAGGCTTTCTTTTTATATTGGTCACAATGAGATTGTTGGAATAGTTGGGGAGTCGGGTTCTGGAAAATCCGTAACGTCTTTGGCTTTGATGGGATTGTTGCCTCAAGAGGTTTCTAGAATATCCAATGGAGAAATTGTTTTTGGTGATGTTGATTTGACCAAAATCAATCAAAAGGAATGGCGCGGAGTACGTGGCCAGAAAATAGCTATGATTTTTCAAGAGCCGATGAGTTCTTTAAATCCATCGATGACTTGTGGACTTCAGGTTGCGGAAATGTTGATGGAGCATACTTCGGCATCAAAAAAAGAAATCCGATCTGCGGTGATCTCACTTTTTGAGAAGGTTAAACTACCAAATCCCGAGGAGATCTTTATAAAGTATCCGCATCAGATTTCTGGTGGACAGAAACAACGGGTGATGATTGCAATGGCGATTGCCTGCAAGCCGGAACTGCTGATTGCTGACGAGCCAACTACGGCTTTGGATGTTACCGTACAGCAAGAAATTATTACATTATTACGGGATTTACAACAAGAAACCGGTATGAGTATATTGTTTATCACGCATGACTTGGCGTTGATATCAGAAATCGCACATCGTACTATTGTTTTGTATCAGGGTGAGATTGTCGAACAAGGTCTGACCACTCAGATTTTTGAAAATCCCACACATATTTATACCAGAGCTTTAATCAAGTCAAGACCATCATTGGATTACCGATTGGATCGATTGCCTACCATATCCGATTTTTTAAACAACACATCGATTTCCGAAATCGTCACAGACGAAGAGCGTCAACAGCGTCACGAGGAATTGTATAAGCAATCACCTTTGTTGGAAGTTCGCGATTTGGGTAAAACGTATTTTAATGGGGGAAATTGGTTTAGAAAGAAGGAGTTCCAAGCGCTTTCGGAGGTTAATTTAAAAATTTACGAAGGAGAAACTTTGGGATTGGTAGGGGAAAGTGGTTGTGGAAAATCAACTTTAGGAAATGCTATTTTGCAATTGGATCCCGCTACTTCGGGCACTATCTTTTATAGAGGACAGGATATTACAAAATTGTCCAAAAGTCATCTTCGCGCATTGCGAAAGGAAATACAAATTATTTTTCAAGATCCTTATTCTTCGTTAAACCCAAGAATTACTGTCGGAAAGGCTATTATGGAGCCGATGAAGGTACATGGTTTATACGGTTCTGATCGGGAGCGTAAAATGAAGACCATCGAAATTCTGGAGCGAGTAGGTCTTGATGAAAGTTGTTTTAATCGCTATTCTCACGAGTTTTCGGGAGGGCAACGCCAGCGAATTGGCATTGCTAGAACCATTGCCTTACAGCCTAAACTGATTGTATGTGATGAATCGGTTTCCGCTTTGGATATTTCGGTACAAGCCCAAGTTTTAAACCTGTTGAACGAACTGAAGGAGAATTTTGGATTTACCTATCTGTTTATTTCTCATGATTTGGCTGTTGTCAAATATATGTCGGATCAAGTAGCTGTGATGAGTAAGGGGCAAATCGTTGAAATGAATGAGGCCGATGATTTGTATAGAAACCCACAAACGGCATACACTCAAACTTTGATTCAGGCAATACCCAAGTCGAGACAGTAAGGTAGTGGCTAGTGGATGAGTACTAGTAAATAAAAAAGCCCTTTCATGATTAAGTAGAAAAGGCTTTTGTAGTTTTGATTAATATCCTCGGTAAGGAACTTCTTTTTCATGAAATTCAATGCCGTAATTCTCTAGTTCTTTGAGAATCGGTTCGTAAACATCTTTATCTATCGGCATTTGTACACCGGGTTTTGTAATGATGCCTTTTAAAATTTTTAAGGCGGCAATGGCAACGGGTAGTCCAACGGTTTTTGCCATAGCTGTATAGGTTTGATCGTCGCCGATACACACCATTTTGGAATCGATTTCCTTGTGTTCGCCATTCAATTCATAACCGAATTTGTGATACATCACAATCATATCCTTGTCGTTTTCCTTTAACGACCAGCTGTCGCTGAGTATTTTTTCGAGTATCTGTGCAGGAGTTGCATTTTTTAACCCGATGATTTTATCGGGATTAAAGATATCCAGTTCCATCAATTTATCCCACATGATGTCATCTTGGTCTAAATTTAAGGCCAAACGCAGTTTTATCTCCACTGAATCTGTACGGTGATAAGGCAGATAGGAATTAATAAAGTCGCGATACGACATATGTTCTGAATTGTCGATGGTGTAGGAGTCGTCGGTTAGTCCTAATTCTACAAACATATTCCATGCTTTGGAATAGCCAACTCTACGAATAGTTCCTCTGAAAACCGTTAGGGCATCGTCTAATCCGTATATCGAGCGGTATTTTAGTGAATCTCTATTGGCGTAACCTTCAAAACGGCCGTAGCCCTCAATTTCCATAAACTCAGTTCTTCTGAAAACCTTGTTGTATGGAATGTATTTGTATTGACCTTCCTGGATGAATTTCGCTGCGCCACCTTGTCCGGCAAGGACTACGTTTCTCGGATTCCATGTGAATTTGTAATTCCATAAGTTGTCGTCCGATTCGGGTGCAACCAAACCTCCACAAAACGATTCAAACAAGATGGTTTTACCGCCTTTTGCGCGGATTTCATCGAGTATCTTCATTGCGCTCATATGATCGATACCGGGATCTAATCCAATTTCATTCATAAAAACCAAGCCGTTCTTTTTGACCTCTTCATCTAAAGCGGCCATCTCTGGGCTTATATAAGAAGCGGTTACCAAGTGCTTCTTGTAGGTCAAGCAATCTTTGGCAAGTTCGATATGCATAAAAGCGGGTAACATGGAAATAACAATAGAGGCTTTGGCTATTTCTTCTCTTCTGTGCTCCACATCAAATAAATCAAGAGAAATAGCTGTTGCATTAGGATGATTTTGGGTCTTCTTTTGAGCTAATTCTAACGAAAGATCAGCTATAGTTATATGTAAATTTTCTAAATCAGATTTTTCTAACAGATATTTAATAAGAGATGAAGCAGATCTTCCGGCTCCAACAATTAAAATATTTCTCATAACTTGGCTTTTAATTAAGATACGAAAATAGCGATTTCGTTAGCGTTAAAAAATAAAAAACCCATTTAATTTGGGAAGGGAAATTAATTTTAAGAATCGTATATTTGAAATAAAAATAGTATGGACAAAAAAATAATCGGTTTGGCGGCTTTTATGGGCGGAATTGCCGTGATTTTAGGAGCATTTGGTGCTCACGGTCTTAAAGCCGTACTCGATGAGAATCAGTTGTTAACGTTTGAAACTGGCGTGAGATACCAGATCTATCATGCCTTGTTTTTGCTGTTCGTGGGTGCTGTACCTATATTGACTAGTAAAACAAAAAAAATTATAGGGTATTTAGTCGGTTTTGGAGTTTTGTTTTTCTCTGGATCCATCTATTTACTCGCGACAAACGGTTTAACTGCGGTTGATTTTAAATTTTTAGGACCCATAACGCCGCTTGGTGGGGTTTTATTAATTGCAGCTTGGTTTACGGTCGGCTATCAAGCCATTTTTGTCAAAAAAGGGATTTAAAAACGATTTTAGTGTCGTTATTTTTAAATTTATTTCTAAGTTTGCAAACATATTAACAACAACACATTTTATAGATATGAATGTTTCTAAATCTATCTCGTTAGAAAAATACGGAATTGCGGATGCGGTTGAGATTATACACAACCCTTCTTACGAATATTTGTATGACGAGGAAATTAGCCCGAAGTTAGAAGGGTTCGAAAAAGGCGAGGTAACAGAGCTTGGAGCAGTTAATGTAATGACAGGTGTGTTTACGGGACGTTCGCCTAAAGATAAATATATAGTTAAAGATGCGGTTACAGAAAATACAGTTTGGTGGAATTCTCCGCAAAGTGTAAATGACAATAAACCGATCGATCAAAATACTTGGAATGCGCTTAAAGAAACTACGGTAAAACAGCTTTCGAATAAGAAGCTATTTGTTGTTGATGCGTTTTGTGGTGCTAATGAAAACTCTCGTTTGAAAGTGAGATTTATCATGGAAGTAGCTTGGCAAGCACATTTTGTTAAAAATATGTTTATCCGTCCTACTCAAGAAGAGTTGGATAATTTTGGTGAGCCGGACTTCGTGGTTATGAATGCTTCTAAAGCTACTTTTGACCAATATAAAGACTACGGGTTAAACTCGGAAGTATATATCGCTTTTAACCTTACAGAGAAAATCCAAATCATTGGAGGAACTTGGTATGGTGGTGAGATGAAAAAAGGAATGTTTGCTATGATGAACTATTATTTACCATTAAACGGAATGGCTTCAATGCATTGTTCTGCTAATAAGGGTAAAGATGGTGATGTAGCTGTTTTCTTCGGTCTATCTGGAACGGGTAAAACAACACTTTCTACAGATCCTAAGCGTGAATTGATCGGTGATGATGAGCACGGATGGGACAACGATGGTGTTTTTAACTTCGAAGGAGGTTGTTATGCAAAAACCATTGATTTGAGTAAAGAACATGAGCCGGACATTTATAATGCCATCCGAAGAGATGCTTTATTGGAAAATGTTACGGTATTAGAAGGAGGGAAGATCGACTTTAAAGACGGTTCTACCACTCAAAATACACGTGTTTCTTACCCAATTTATCATATCGATAATATTGTTAAGCCGGTTTCTAAAGCGGGACATGCGACTAAAGTGATCTTCTTAACAGCAGATGCTTTTGGAGTGATGCCACCGGTTTCTAAATTGACGCCAGAACAAACAAAATATTACTTCCTTTCTGGATTTACAGCTAAATTAGCGGGTACTGAAAGAGGAGTTACTCAACCAGAACCTACGTTCTCCGCTTGTTTCGGAAAAGCATTTTTATCTTTACATCCAACCCAATATGGTGAGGAATTAGTGAAGAAAATGGAGGAGCATAATGCGACTGCATATATGGTGAACACCGGATGGAATGGAACAGGAAAGAGAATTTCTATCAAGGATACAAGAGCGATTATCGATCGTATTTTAGATGGTTCCATAGAAACAGCTGAAACTGAAATTGTTCCAATTTTTAACTTGGCAGTGCCAAAAGCTTTGGCGGAAGTGGATACAACTATTCTAGATCCTAGAAATACGTACCAAGATGCAGCGGAGTGGAATGCTAAAGCAAAAGATTTGGCTGCTTTGTTCGTAAAGAATTTTGCAAATTATACCGATAATGAAGAAGGACAATCTCTAGTTGCTGCAGGGCCACAGATTTAAGGTACTTTTTAAATATAAAAAAGCCCGATAATTTTAAATTATCGGGCTTTTTGTTTTTAAGGCTAAATACAGGTTGTTTTGTGTAAGACTAACTACGATGACTGCAAGTCTGAAAAAACTTCCTTAAATCGCTTAATAAGGCGGTTGTTTGTCTAGGCTATACGGGTTTGTTGTAAAACAAATGGCCTATCTTTTTGAGATAGCCCATTTGCTTATTTTCTATTCGGTTTTCGAATCTATAAAATATTTAATCGATCCACATTTATCCCGCAAACCTACTAGTTACTAATTACTAGTCACTGATTACTATTTATTAGCTTTGGCAATGTATTTCTCGAGCGCCATAGTCATCGAAGGAGCCTCAGGGCTTGGTGCCATGATATCTACTCTAAGACCGTGGTCTAGTGCTTCTTTTTGTGTGGTGCTTCCGAAAACTGCGATACGTGTATCGTTTTGTTCGAAATCTGGAAAATTCATAAAAAGAGATTTTATTCCGGTAGGGCTAAAAAACGCCAATACGTCATAATATACATCTTTTAAGTCCGAGAGGTCACTCATCACTGTTCTGTAGAAAACACCTTCTGTCCAGTCAATTTTCAAAGCGTTTAATGTCGTTGGGACATCGGCGTTTAATTGATCTGAAGCGGGTAATAAAAACTTTTCGTCTTTATACTTTTTAATTAAAGGTGCAATATCAACGAAGTCTTTAAGACCTACATAGATTTTTCGTTTTCTGTAAACTACATATTTTTGAAGATAGTAGGCTACGGCTTCTGATTGGCAGAAATACTTTAGAGTTTCAGGAACTTTATATCTCATTTCTTCAGCTACACGAAAAAAGTGGTCAACAGAGTTTTTACTCGTTAATATGATTGCAGAATAATTATTCAAATCAATCTTTTGCTGGCGAATTTCTTTGGCTGATACACCCTCAACATGAATAAAAGGTCTAAAGTCAAACTTTACCTTTAATTTTTGTTGTAATTCGAAATACGGTGAATTTTCTACTTTAGGCTCTGGTTGAGAAACCAAAATTGTTTTCACTTTCATATATTTTATGTTCTAATGCTCTAAGATTTTGTAAACCAATAATAAAGGAAAAAATAGGGAGCTATTTCAAGAGTGCAAAGATACAAAATAAAATAAAAGAATCTGTTAAGAATTAAATTTTGATAATTCCTTAAAAAGATAATGTATAATATGATGTTTGTTGTCATTAATGCAAGCATTATGATGAAAAGAGGGATTTTGCTTGAAAAATCATTATAAAAAAGAATGAGATTAGCCGGTAATATCAGTAAAGATACATAGGTACGGTAATTGACTTTTTGTAAATTGAATTGTTCGGAAAATTCCTCAATGTTGAATGCAATCGCTACGATTTTCTCGATTAAGTATTTGGCTAAAATAAAAAAGGTAATGAAATTTAGGATTCTGATAAAGGAGATAAACGAGTAATGGTTGAGATAGCCAAAGCTTTTTAAGCAAATCTGTACAAAGAAAGTACCCGATATCAATTGTACTAAAAAAAGGGAAATAGTAAAACTGTTTTTGATGTTGGCGCTGTCCTTGTAGATCTTGGTGTATTTCTCCGATACAATGAGGCGAAGATATTCGGCGAAACGAACTTCGTAAACATTTTTATTGATAGCAATAATACCAAAGCAAAGCAAAAACAGCAATGTTGCCCAGTCTTTGTTCTCAATCACTCTTTGGGTTAATGTAAAATCCATCATATCGGGTGTAAAATTACTAAATTTTTTTTCAGAAAAGGATATTGTAATTTATTTGTGGAATAACTTTATAGAAAAAGTTTACTTTTGCAAGTAAACCTTATTAAAATGGCTCAAGGAATTGTCATTATTCCCACGTATAATGAAATCGAGAACATACAGCATATCATAACCGTTACGATGAGTTTACCGGATCACTTTCATGTTTTGGTGGTAGATGATAATTCTCCTGACGGAACTGCTGATCTGGTTCGATCGTTGCAAAATCAATTTCCAGAGCGCCTTTTTTTAGAAGTGAGAAGTCAAAAGGAAGGCCTGGGTACGGCCTATGTGCACGGGTTTAATTGGGCCTTAGCCAGACCGTACAGCCATGTTTTTGAAATGGATGCGGATTTCTCACATAATCCACTGGATTTACCCTTGTTATTAAAAGCGTGTGAAGAAGGTGCTGATATGAGTATCGGGTCGCGTTATGTAACTGGAGTAAATGTAGTCAATTGGCCTTTAAACCGCGTTTTGCTGTCGTATTTCGCCTCAGTTTATGTGCGTTTCATTACTCGAATGAAGATCCGCGATACTACTGCTGGTTTTATCTGTTATAAACGGGAAGTTTTAGAGCGTATTTCTTTAGATCGTATCCGATTTATCGGGTATGCCTTTCAAATTGAAATGAAGTACCGCGCCTTTGATCTAAAATTTAATATCGTTGAGGTTCCTATTATTTTTACCGATCGAACTGTGGGCGAATCCAAAATGTCAAATGGCATTATTAAAGAGGCTATTTTTGGCGTGATATCGCTTCGAATTAAACAACTACTAAACAAACTATAATGAATACATTTTTAATTAAAAACGGACAACTAGTCAATGAAGGAGAAGTTTTTGTTGGGGATATCTTAATCGAAGAGGGCCGCATTGCAAAAATTGCGCCCGCTATTGAAAATATAAATAATGCCCGGGTGATTGATGCTCAGGGATGTTGGGTTTTACCGGGTATGATTGATGATCAGGTTCACTTTAGAGAGCCGGGTCTTACGCATAAAGGGGATATTGAAAGTGAATCGCGTGCAGCTATTGCAGGAGGAATTACTTCTTTTATCGAACAACCCAATACGGTTCCCAATGCAGTTACTCAAGAATTGTTGGAAGATAAATATCAAATCGCCAGCGAGAAATCTTTTGCAAATTATTCCTTTATGATGGGGGGAACCAACGATAACTTGGAAGAGGTTTTAAAGACCAATCCTAGAAATGTCGCTGGTATTAAATTGTTTTTGGGTTCATCTACGGGTAATATGTTGGTGGATAAGGAAGAGGTTTTGGAGAAAATCTTTTCGAGTACCGATATGTTAATCGCGGTGCATGCTGAAGATGAAGCAACGATACAGCAAAATTTGGCGCGTTATAAGGAGCAATATGGAGAGGATATTTCCGTGGCTTGTCATCCTTTAATCCGCAGTGCTGAGGCTTGTTATTTATCCTCGTCTAAAGCGATTGCCTTGGCAGAGAAAACCGGTGCAAGGTTGCATGTTTTTCATGTGTCTACCGCTATAGAGACCAAACTTTTTAGAAATGATATTCCGTTGCGCGATAAAAAAATAACTGCAGAGGTTTGTGTGCACCACTTGTGGTTCTCCGACGAAGATTACGCGACTAAAGGCAATTTGATTAAATGGAACCCAGCGGTTAAGAGCAGTTCAGATCGTGCGGCGCTGTGGGAAGCATTACTAGATGATAGAATTGATGTGATCGCAACCGATCATGCTCCACATACTTTGGAAGAAAAGGCAAAGCCTTATAGTCAAGCACCTTCGGGAGGTCCTTTGGTACAGCACGCCTTGGTGGCTTTGCTCGAAGCAAGTAAAGAGGGTATGATAAGTATTGAGAAAATTGTTGAGAAAACAGCGCATAATCCAGCTATATTATTTCAAATTGAGCAGCGTGGTTTTCTACGCGAGGGGTATCATGCCGATTTGGTTTTGGTAGATCCAAATTCAGATTGGACGGTCAGTTCTGATAATATTTTGTATAAATGTGGATGGTCGCCTTTTGAAGGTCAGACTTTTAGTTCAAAAATAACGCATACCTTTGTCAACGGGAATTTGGTGTATGAAGACGGGAAAATAAATGAGAAAAAATCAGGACAACGTTTGTTGTTTTTAAGATAGTGGTTATGAAAAAAATGGTTTTGTTGTGTTGCCTTTTGAGTCTAATTTCTTGTAAGGAGGAATTGGAGAAGCCGAAGAAATTTATCGAAAAAGATAAAATGACCGATGTTTTGTACGATATGGCTTTGCTAAACGGTATGGAGAGTATGGGAGTTTTTTATGCCGATACGACTGCCTCGATAATTACTGCTTCCTCCATTTTAAAAAAGTATAAAATCGACAGTTTGACCTTTGTTGAAAACAACCGCTATTATATTGAACTCGAAGATGAATCGTATTTTCAAATTCAAGAAGAGATCAAAAAACGCTTGGAAGTCAAGAAAGAAAAATTGAAAAAGGAAGTGGAAGCTGAGCAGGAAAAGGCAAAGTTAAAGGAGGAAGATGAAAAGGTAAAGGCAGTGAAAACTAATGTGAAATTAAATAAGTTGAGCAAAGTGGCTGTAGAAAATCAGCCGCAGGAATAAAGGAATAATCAAGCGTGTTGATTATTTTGGAATTATCATAAATAGAATTAGAATGAGAAGCTTTCGCGGTAGCCCGGGAATAGCTTCTTTTTTTTGCTGTAAAAAGCGATATGATGTAATCCAGTCTCCAAGCCAAACTGGTTACCATTGGAGAAGCGTATAGATTGGGTCTTTTTTTGCCCAGTAAATCAGCCAGTTTGTTGAGTAGATCTTGAAAATTGATGTTTTCGGAAATCACGACGTAATTTTGGTTTTTTATCGAGCTGTTCATCAATTGAATCATGATGCGGCACACGTCTTCTACGGCAACAATCCCTACGGTTCCCTTGGTATAAAAAGGCATTCCCTGATTGATTTTGTTCAGCAGTTCGCCCGAGCTTTGGTTCCAAAATCCAGAACCGAAAATTACACCTGGATTAACGATAATAACCGGAAGTCCCTCTTGACTTGCCCGCCAAACTTCGATCTCACTGCCGTATTTACTGATGGCGTAGTCGTTGTGGTAGCTGTCGGGATTCCAATTGGCGGTTTCGTCTATAGATTTGTTTTTGTCGATGGTTTCTCCCAATGCAGCTATAGAGCTAACATGGCAAAATTTATCGATTTGATAAGCTATGGAAAGGTTGACTAGATTAGCTGTTCCCTCAATGTTGGTTTTGCGTAAGATTTCTTCTTCTTTCGGGTCAAAAGTCACATAAGCGGCACAGTGATAAACTTGTCGAATATCGGTAAAGGCATTTTCCAGAGCAGGAATGTCATTTAAGTCTGCTTTGATCCATTCGATTTTTTGAAATAAAACCTGCTTATCGGCATCGGCAAATAACTGTCTGGTTTTCTCAATATTTTCTTCTGTACGGTAGATGGCGCGAATCGCTTCGTTTTCTTGAAGCAATTGAAGCAGCAAATGCGCTCCTACTAAGCCGGTTCCTCCTGTGACTAATATCATATGCAGACAAATGTAGAAGTTTAGTTTTACATACTGAAATTTTTTTGTACTAATCACGGGTTTATCGAATCATGGATTTGCCAATAGGCGAATTTGCGAATTCAATTGTTTATATTTGTAAAAAATAATTAATTAAATGAAGAATTTTATTGAAGAAGTGACTTGGAGAGGAATGCTCCACGATGTGATGCCAGGCACCGAAGAACATTTATTGGAGCAAATGCGTGTTGCGTATGTGGGAATCGACCCAACAGCGGATTCATTGCATATTGGACATTTAGTAGGAGTGATGTTGTTAAAACACTTTCAATTGGCAGGGCATAAACCCGTAGCCTTAATTGGAGGAGCAACGGGAATGGTGGGAGATCCATCAGGAAAATCGAACGAGAGAAACTTGCTCGATGAAGATACCCTACGCCACAATCAAAATGCTATAAAAGGACAGTTAGAGCGTTTTTTAGATTTTAATTCCGGAACGGATAATGCCGCGGAATTGGTGAATAACTACGATTGGATGAAAGATTTTTCATTCTTAGATTTCATTCGTCAAATCGGGAAGCACATCACGGTCAATTATATGATGGCAAAAGATTCTGTGAAAAAACGTTTAAATGGTGAGTCAGCCGAGGGAATGTCTTTTACAGAGTTTAGTTATCAGTTGTTACAAGGTTATGATTTCTTACATCTGTTTCAACAAAAGCAAGTGACTTTGCAAATGGGTGGTTCGGATCAATGGGGGAATATCACTACGGGTACCGAAATGATTCGTCGAGTGGCTTCAGGTAAGGCTTACGCATTGACTTGTCCATTGATTACAAAAGCAGATGGTACTAAATTCGGAAAGTCTGAAGGAGGGAATATTTGGTTGGATGCCGCGAGAACATCACCTTATAAATTTTACCAATATTGGTTAAATACCTCGGATGCGGATGCTGAGAAATACATCAAAATATTTACATTTATTACGAAAGAGGATATCGTAACGCTTACGAATGAACATCAAGAAGCGCCGCATTTACGTGTGCTTCAAAAGCGTTTGGCTGCGGAGTTAACCACTATGGTGCATTCACAAGCGGATTTGGACAATGCAATTCAAGCGTCAAACATACTGTTTGGAAATTCGTCATCTGCAGATTTAAAACAGCTGGATCAACAAACGTTTTTAGATGTTTTCGAAGGGGTTCCTCAAGCGGAAATCAGTCGCGAAGACATCGAAGCGGGATTGAGCATTATAGATGCGCTAGCGGGTAAATCGGGCTTCACAACATCCAATGGAGAGGCTAGAAGAGCGCTACAAGCCAATTCTATTGCTGTAAATAAAGAGAAAGTTACCGAAGAGTATACTGTTACATCACAAGATTTAATCAACGACCGTTTTGTATTGTTACAAAAAGGGAAAAAGAATTATTTTGTGCTCGTTATAAAATAAACTATACCACCATCAGATTACAACCTCTGATGTCGGAATGATCAAAGCGACCCAACACTTCGAAAGAATGGTTGGGTTGTTTTTTTCCCAAATCTTGAGTAGCGATAAAGGAGCAGGAATTGATATTGGCTAAATCAATCACATTGATTCCTCCGGTTTTTCCAGCGGGTAGATAACTCAAGGCATCTTCGGTATCGCGAATTAGGATATCCATCCAAGGAGGGCATTCAAAAACGCCATTACCCAAGGAGTAGGCTTGTGAGAGTAATTCAGTCATGCCGTATTCGGAGTGAATTTCACTAACACCAAAACCGTGACATAAGATCGTGTGAAGTTCTTCACGGATCATTTCTTTACGTTTGCCTTTCATACCTCCGGTTTCCATAATCACGGTATGCTGTAGTTGAAATTGGTGACTTTCAATCAAATCCAATAGCGCATAGGTCACCCCGATTAGCAGGATATTTTGGCCTTCTTTTTCCAATTCGAGTATTTTGGACGTTAGCTCGCTATAGTTATGAAGATAAAAACCGCTTTCCGGACGATTGGATTGTTCGATTAAATCTTTAACCATATATATTAAGGACGAACCGTCGCGTTCCAAGTACGAAGGCAGTAAAGCCAAGACCACATAATCCTCTATGTTGCCATAGAAATGAGAAAAGGCTTTTCTAAAGCTCATTTCATAAAACGATAAGTCGGTCACGTGATGGCGACTGGTAACGATTCCGGTGGTTCCGCTACTGGTGAAGGTAGTCTGTATCGGTTGGTCAGAACTTAAAATTTCTTTGCTTTTAAAGAACTCTATGGGTAGGAAGGGAATGTCGTAAACGGTGCTGACGTTCGAAGGGGTTTTTTTCAACAAATCACAAAATTGCTGGTAAACCTGATTTTGAGCATATTGAAAACGAAATGTTTTCAAGGCCATTTTTTGGAATTCCTTGGTCGTATTAATTTGAATGATGTCTTCGGCTGTAATCACGTTGAACTATTTTGTACAAAAGTACAAATAAAAAAGCATCGATAGGATCGATGCTTGGATTGTATTTGAATCTAAAGGTCTTATCTGATGACTAATTTTCGAGTAGCAGTAGCGTCCTTTTCTGTGATTTTAATAATATATACTCCTGGATTGATATTGGAAATATTGAGCTCTTTGGTTGTCATTGAAGAACTAAATATTTTCTTTCCTAAAATATCATAGATCCCGATTTCCTTAGGTAAATTACTGTTGCTGGTAATAAATACTTTGCCAGATGAGGTTGGGTTAGGGTACAACTGTAGCCCTTCGATACTCTCAGCGGGTTTCGAATTAATAGGATCGGTAACTTGTCCATATGCCATAGTATTAAAGCATAGAACGAGCAAGAGCGATAAAATATAAAAGTATTTTTTTTCCATAAAACATTATTCTACTGTAAATATAATCAATTTATTGATATATAATACTAAAAAAAGTCACCTACTAAGTGTAAGTGACCTTTTTAACATTTTTATGCGGGGATTTCTTACAAGCCTATAGTCCAGCCTTTTGCCCAACTTGGTACCTCAGCTCCTTTTTCAGCTCCAGTTGCATTAGCGTTTTCAGTGTATACACCGTCTACATTTACACTTTCTTTTGCTGTATTCTTACCTTTTGATTTTGTAGTCACTTTGTCAAATTTAACATTAGTGATTTTTAGTGAACCGTTGGTCACATTAGCAAGGGTTTCATCGTGCTCTACATCAAATCCAACTGTAAAATTACTGATGAATAAGTTGTCGATATTCGCTTTGGTTCCCTCTCTTAATTTTAATGCTTGTGGTTCTGCTCCTTGTTCTCCTAAACCGATAAGCGTTACGTTTTTAATCGTTGGATTGGCAATTGGAGTAGCTGCTCTGTTGGTAGCGTTGTTGTCTGCTTCTATACCGCGGTTACCTCTTCCAAATTCTAATTTTGCATACCAGTTAGAATTGGTTCCTACCCAACCTTCTGTCCAGTCAAACTGATCATCTTCATTTCCGTTAGATACTAAGTATTTCGTGTTTACGGTTCCTCCGAAAAATTCAAAACCATCATCAGCTCCTTTGTAAGCTTGTACATATTCTACTTTAGTACCACTACCAACTCCGAAGAATGAAAGTCCATTGAATTCTTTTTCCGTATTAAAACGTGCTCCAGCATATTCAATTCTCAAATAAGTAATCGATCCTGAACTGTCATCTGAAATCTCACCACCGTAAGTCAATTCTGAAACCTCGGCAGTTGCTGTTTTTCCTTTGTTGATCGGTGCTTTTCCGCAGATTACTAATCCACCCCACTGTGCTTGTTCTTGAATATTTGCCGTCATCACAACCGGTTTCTCAGCCGTACCGTTTACAAATATCTTTCCTCCTTGTGCTACTGCTATAAATGAAGTAGTACCTCCTGTTCCGATAATTTTTGTTCCTGCAGGAATGACCAAAGAAGCACCGTCTTCAACTAAAATTCTTCCATTAAGTATATATGTTTTTGAAGCGTCAAGAGTTACTGTTCCTTTTGATATTTTCCCGTTGAAGTTGTTTTCGTTTAATACGAAATCACTAGTGTTGCCTGGAGGATTGGTAGTGTTATCATCACTGTTACTACAACTTACCAAGAATAAACTTGATAAAAATAAAATTCCGAATGCGTTTCTAACTAATTTTTTCATGTGTTTTGGTTAATTGATTATTGTTATACAAATTTGCGAGAAAGTATTTTATTGGTGGTTAAGCGAATATTATTGAATTAACATTGAAAAGTTGCCTTTGTGTTAGCTTATTATTAAGAACGTTAAGTGATGGAGCAAAAAAAAAGTAGCTCCGAAGAGCTACTTGATGTTGGTGTGTTTAAAATTGGTAGTTTAAACTCAGGCTAAAGCTTTTTCCGAGTTTATAAGATTGTACCAAAATATCCTGAGTCAGATTTTCTTGAACCCGTTCGATTTTTGGATCGATCAAGTTTTTTACATTTAATCCCAATCCTAGGTTGTCGCTAAGTTTTGTTTTGAATATGAAATCCAACGTTCCAAATCCCTTGTCAACAGAATTCCCTAATTGTTGAGATCCCAAAGAGTAAATACGGTCTGAAATATAAGCGTATGAAACCGTTGCCATAACACTGCGTTTGTTCCATTCCTTGATGTAGCTGATATCGGCATTCATAACCAAATCCGCCGCTCCTGTGAAACTCGCGTTTTTATGAGTGAAGTCTGCCCCAAAAGCATTTTCTTTTCTAACTTTTTCAGAATCCAGTTCCTGACGTGTTTTCATATAAGCTGCATTGAAACCAGCAGAGATCTTATTGGTGTTTAAATCGTCAAATGAAAATAAATTTTTTCTCAATTCTAATTCAATACCAGCAGCATATCCAGAGTCTCCCGTATTGGCAAAAGAAATATCGTCTGATGAGGAAGTGATTGTAATCTCATTAATAGGATTTTGAATGTATTTACCAAAGGCCGTTAGGGAAATGATCTCGTCGTTCTCCGGGAAAAATTCCCATTTTAAATCCAAGTTATAATCATCTGAAGGATACAGGTCAGGATTTCCTTTTATCGAACCGGTTGCTTTTTCATACATAAACAATCCACGTTCTTTAAATTGCGGAAGCGTATAGGTTTTAGAAGCAGCAAGGCGTAAATTGTTTCTGTCGTTTAGGGCGTATTTTAACGATAAGTTCGGTAAAAAAGCGGTTTTGTCAAAAGTGTTTTTATCTCCCTCTAGGTCTAACTGGGTTTTCCATTCGATCTCTTGTGTGATTTGCTCTAATCTCAAACCAACAACAGCTGATAGTTTAGGAGAAACCTGGTATTCCAAAGCGGCAAATCCTCCGTTGATACTTTGTTTTCCTTGGTATGTCTGCGGTGTTAATGCAATGTTTAGGTTTTTATCTCCTAAAAATGTTTCAAATTGGAAATCACCATTGTCAAAACCCGTTTTATTTAAAACCGCATCCAGGTTGTAAGGATCAACAGCTACATTACGTAAACTATTTCCCAAACGGTAGTTAAACTGGCTCGCTTTAAAATCTAAGTTTTTAAAGCGGCTATTATAACCTACAGTTATTTTTCCACGGTATAATAAATCTTCGTTTTTCCCAAATTTATAGTCCAAAGATATTTTAGCCGCCGTTTCGTCTTCGTTTAGATTCTGATAATAGCGGTGGTTGTCGGTAACCGAGTTGGTGGTAAAGAAATATTGGTTGTCCTTGATACGAAATGTGTTTTGAATACGATCTGGCATGTCGCTTTTAATCGTATTATAAGAGCCTCCCCAATTTAATTTGAATTGCTCATTGAATTGGTGTTCTCCCAATAATTGGTTGATCAACAGGTTGTTTTGTATATAATTTCCACGTCTTAAAAAACCGCCTTCTGGACCATCGGCCAAATCTCTCATATAACCTCGGTATTCTTCATTGCTTTCGGAAGAGCCGTTGATATACAATAAATTATAAGCAATTTTATTTGATGGATTAATGCTGTATTGCGCATTGAACATTCCGGTAGTGTTGGTGGTGTATTCGTAGTCCTTTGTCTCAAAGTCTTTAGTGGCATCACCCTGAGCCTGTACGGACTTTACAATACCCTCTTTGTATTTGTATTTATTGCTAAAGGAAGCCGTAGCGAATAAGTTTAATTGACCTTGTTGACCAATATTAAACGATTTTCCCGTATTGAAACCGAAATTAGAACCTATTGGAGTTCTGTTTTTCAGATTTAGGCTGTTGTCGAATTGGTAGTTGTTTAGTGGATCTTTTGGGGTGTCATTTTTAGAGAAACCCATATAATTTCTGTCAGAAAGCAATAGAAATTTATCCTGTCTTACTGCATTGGAATTGACTTCTGAACCGATAGAAAAGTTAAAAAAACCTTCGCCACTATGATCCTTAGAGATGATATCAACGTGACCTCCGGCGAAATCACCAAAGATTCGGCTGGAATAGGTTTTGTCGATAGAGATGTACTCTACAATATCAGTAGAAAAAAGATCTAAGCTGATGTTCTTTCTCTCGGGATCGTTGGAAGGAATAGGTAGTCCATTCATCGAAGTAGAATTGTATCGATCACCAAGTCCGCGTACAAAGATCGCTCCAGAGCCTTCTTGTTTTACGACTCCAGTAGTTTTGGCTACCGCTGCGGCAACATCGCTAATTCCCTTACGAGATAACTCTTGAGAACCGATGTTTTGCTTGATTTCCAAAGAGCGGTGTTGGTCTAGTAAAAGGGCTGTTTCCTTTACCTTTTTAGAGGTTGCTTGTACTACTACGCCTTCTAGCTCTGTGCTGTTAGAAGATAAAGATTGGTTTAAAGATTTGGTTTCTCCTTTTACAATGGTAACCACAATGGATTGTGTTTCGTAACCGAGGTAACTAAAAAGTACCGTGTGTTTTCCAGAGGGAACTTCCATTTTGTAATTCCCATTGCCATCTGAACTGGTTCCGATGGTGGTTCCTTCTATGCTAATGGTTGCAAATGCCAAAGGAGCAAGGTTTGATTCTAGGTCAGTGACCTTTCCTTTTAAGGTCCCGTTTTGCGAATAAACTCCACATGTAAATAACAATGCGAATAGTAATAGATGTAATTTCATTTTGTAGTTTGTTAGGTAGTGCAAATGAATTACCTAAATGTGATTACCAAGTTATCGGGCTGTTACTAATTTGTTGTGTGAAAATCATTAAAATGTTAAGACATTAAATTACCGTTAACAGATGATTTGGTTTTGTATTATCTTTATCTTTACCATTCTAAACAAGCTATAAGCAAGATGAAAAAAAAGGAAATTAAGATATTGTTGGTTGATGATGAACAAGATATCTTGGAGATTATTGGATATAATCTTGTTCAAGAAGGTTATCAAGTTATTACAGCTAGCAATGGAAGAGAAGCTGTGCAGAAAGCACAAAAGGAACATCCTCACTTAATCATTATGGATGTGATGATGCCAGAAATGGATGGGATGGAAGCCTGCGAGCACATTCGAAGAATTCCAGAATTGCAAAGTACGATTATCACTTTTTTGACAGCTAGAGGGGAAGATTATTCGCAAGTAGCTGGTTTTGACGCAGGAGCTGATGATTATATTACCAAACCTGTCAAACCGAAGGTTTTAATGAGTAAAGTGAAGGCCTTATTGAGAAGGTTTAAAGAAGAGGAGAAAAGTGGTGACATCATTACTGTCGGTGAGATTGAAATCAATAGAGAAGAATATAAGATTGTTAAAGAAGGGGTGGAAATCATCTTGCCGAGAAAGGAATTTGAACTTTTTTACCTTTTAGCATCTAAGCCGGGTAAGGTTTTTAAACGCGAGGAGATTTTAGATAAGGTTTGGGGTAATGAAGTCATTGTTGGTGGAAGAACTATCGACGTGCATATCCGTAAACTAAGAGAAAAAATCGGAGATGAATGGTTTAAAACCATCAAAGGAGTAGGATATAAATTGGATCTATAATGAGCGTACGCTTTAAGAAATCATATAAGTTTGCCTTAAAATCAGCGTTGTTTATCACGGTTTTTAGTTTTTTAATCCTGATGATTTTGCTGGTTCTTTTTTTTGAAGTGAACCTCTTGATGTGTTTTATTTTTGGATTGGCTGTTTATGTCTTTTCATTTTTTGTAATTCAGTATCGCGTGGAACACTTTGTATATCGCAGAATCAAAAAGATATATGACAATGTATCTATACTGGATTCATCCGTGTTGCGAAGTAAAGCAATTACTACGGATATGGAGACCCTCACCAATGAAGTTCAGAAATTCGCTACCTATAAAAAGATTGAGATAGAGTCCTTAAAGGTCAGAGAGGAATATCGCAGGGAGTTTTTAGGTAATATCTCACACGAGCTTAAAACACCTTTGTTTACGGTTCAGAGTTATCTTTCTACCTTATTAGATGGAGCAATTGATGATAAAACCGTTCGAAAAAAATATGTGGAACGGGCAGAGAAAGGCGTGGAACGTTTGATTTATATCGTAAAAGATCTCGATATGATCACTAAATTAGAAACCGGCGATCTGCATTTGAACTATTCCGAATTTGATATCGTTAAAGCAGTGGAAACCGTGTTCGAATTGCTGGAAATGCGAGCGGAACAAAAGGAGATTTCATTGATTTTTGATATGAACTATGTAAATCCTATTATGGTTTATGCCGATGAGGATCGAATAGTACAGTTAATCAGTAATTTGGTTGAAAACTCGATCAAATACGGTAAAGTGAAGGGAACCACTGAAGTGAGTATAGAGGATTTGGTCAATAATAAAATCATTGTTCGTGTAACGGATAATGGTGATGGAATCAAAGAAAAGTACGTACCGAGGTTATTTGAACGCTTTTTTAGAATTGACAAAAGTGGAGCGCGCTCTGTCGGAGGTTCTGGTTTGGGATTATCCATTGTCAAACATATTGTTGAAGCCCATGAAGAACACATTTATTTGGAAAGTAAATACGGCTATGGGTCAGAATTTTCGTTTACTTTGGAACGGGCTAAATAGGTCTTTCCAAAGTATCGGTGTATAATGTTTTCTAAGGCCTTGATATAGGGGAATTCGATTTAATTCTTCGATCTGAAAAGCATCCTGCTTACAATGCGGAACAAGGCCTCTTCGGTCGAGTTCTTGTGCTAAGTATTCTTGTTCGTATTGACCTGGAGTAGGAATAAAGAAGGCTTTTTTATTCAGATGAGCCAAATCCATAATCGTTGTGTATCCCGATCTGCATAAGACCATTTTACTTTCATTGATGGCAAGTTCCAACTCGGAAGAAGTCATGTAGTTGTAGGTGGTTTTGTTGAGGCGTTTTACTACGGTTTGTTGACCTTCAATAATTCCTCTTACAAATAATATCGTGCCTTCAAAACGTTTTAATTCGCGTTGAAGCTTAAGTTCCAGTAGCGAACGCTGAGGTTCTGGACCAGATAGTAACACCAATAAATCGTATTGTTGTTCCACGGCTTTTTTGTGAAAACGGCTTAAGGCTCCGATGTACTTTAGATTCAGTGAACTATGATCTAAATGTCCCAATTTTCCGGTTAAATTTTCTTTGATTTCCGAATCGGGTACCCAGCATTCTTGAAACTTGCGGATAAAGTATTGATGTATTTTGGTGCTCCACCACGAAGTGCTGCCCGAGAGTATTTGTAATTGATGCGTAATAATGACACTCGGAACGCTTTTTGAATGGAGGCCCAGTCGGTTGTCTGAGATTACCCCATCCAGTTGGTAGGTTGTAATCCACTGTTTGAGTATTTTTTTTTCTCTTACAATGGCGAGATAGATCTGCGGTAGTTGCGCAATCATTTGAAGTTTGAAAAAGCGGGCTTTTTCGGCATAAGTGATCTTATAGGAGGGGAGGGTTAAAAACAATAGGTTGGGGAACTCTTTCTCTAATAGAGACAAGGCCTGACCATCTGAGGCTATGATCGGTTCATAACCAGAATTGATTAAGGCATTGATGATGGGGATACAACGCGTGGCATGCCCGAGTCCCCAATTGAGTGGTGCTACCAAAATTCGTTTTTTGGGATTTTTGGATTTTGATATCATGGCCGGTTGTTTTACTGCTGTAATGGAGATCGGATCTTTCATAATTCAAGAGATTAAAAGTAAAGCAAACCAAATGCAGTAGTTTTCCATAGGGGTCTAGCTGCTTTAGTATTCTTTTATTTTAACGTCTAATATAAAAGTCTTTTAGATTAAGTATATTTCCTTAATTTTACCAAAAAATTAAATAATAGGGTGGGAAGTAAAAATAAATTAAAACGCTTTAGAGAAAACGAGACTTTCGGAAACGTTTTTCAGCCAAGTAGAGAAGAGATGGTGGGTGATTTTCCTTTAAAAGGAAAGTGGAATACAGAGTTTTTCAAAAACGAACAACCGATTGTTTTGGAGTTAGGCTGTGGAAAAGGAGAATACACCGTAGAATTGGCCAAACGTTTTCCAGATAAAAATTTTATCGGAATTGATATTAAGGGAGCGCGCTTTTGGAGAGGTGCAAAAACGGCTGTAGAAGACAATTTAAACAATGTGGCCTTTCTTAGAACACAAATTGAATTGATTGAATCTGCTTTTGCTGTTGATGAAATTAGCGAAATCTGGATTACTTTTCCAGATCCTCAAATCAAATACAAACGAACCAAACACCGATTGACGAATTCGGAATTTTTACAGCGTTATAAAAGAATTTTAAAGGCTGATGGAATCGTGAACCTTAAAACGGATAGTGAATTTATGCACGGTTATACGTTGGGATTATTGCACGGTGAAGGCCATGAGGTTTTATATGCCAACCATCACGTATATAAAAATGAGGGCGCGCCTTCAGTGGTTACAGAAATTCAAACGTTTTATGAAAAGCAATACTTAGAACACGATAAGGCGATCACTTATATACAGTTTAGAATTAAGTAAATGGAGTATCTTTATTTTTTGCTATTTGGTTTTGTTGCGGCAGTAATTGGAGTTTCCCTACCGGGATTGCTCAATATGACTGCGGTTAAAATAGCTTTAAAGGAAGGTAAAGAAAGCGCCTATACGTATATGTTAGGTGCTTTGATCACCATTTTTGTACAGACTTATATCGCCATTTTCTTTGCGAAAATGATTGAGTCTAGCGTTGTAATTTCAGAAACCTTACAAGAGATTGGACTCGTTATTTTTACGGCTCTGACAGTATATTTTGTCTTCTTCGCCAAAAAGAAGGAAAACAAAGAAAATCAAGCTGAGTTGGTTGGAGGAAGTACCATCGCTATAAAGAATCGTTTTTTTTATGGAATATTTCTAGCAGCGCTCAATGTATTTCCTATACCATATTACGTTTTCTTAAGTATTACTTTAGCCTCTTATGATTTTAATGTCTTTTATGCACTTCATACTTTTTTACTGTCTATTGGTGTGGTTTTAGGTTCCGCACTAATGTTGTATCTGTATGTGTTGTTTTTTAAAAATTCCGATAAAGAGGAACATTTTTTGCTAAAAAATATCAATTATTGTATCGGTGTAGTTACGGGAATCATTGCTTTGATTACCTTATATAAATTATTGAAATAAATGGCTGACGAACACAATTTTTTCGAAAGAGTATATATTGTGGTTCGTCAAATTCCCTACGGAAGCGTAACGACTTATGGAGCCATTGCCAAAGCGCTGGGAGCAGCAAGATCTGCTCGTATGGTTGGTTGGGCAATGAATGCTTCTCACGGATTAGATGATGTGCCAGCACATCGAGTAGTCAATCGGAAAGGGCTGTTGTCGGGTAAACATCACTTTGATGGGACTCATTTAATGCAACAACTCTTGGAAAGTGAGGGTATTGAAATAGTCGATAATCAAATTGTAAACCTCGAAGCACATCTCTGGATTCCTAAGTTAGATTTTGAAGAGGAAGGTGAATAGAGAAAACCGTTTGCAGATCCTTTCTGTTGTAAAGAAGGTATCCGCCGTGCATTTCCACCATGTTTTTTGATAGCGGAAGTCCAATTCCTGCCCCCTCCTTGCGCGTAGTGTAAAACGGGATAAAGATTTTGTCTTTAATCTCCTGCGGAACTCCCAACCCGGAGTCTACAAAGTCAATGATAAGTCGTTGGTTTACTATGGCTGTTTTTATCGTGATGACTTTCTCTTGTTGCTCTGCAATCGCATGCATCGCATTAGTTAAGAGGTTGATGAACACTTGCTCCATCTGATGGCTGTCCCAATGCACAATCAAATCGGCATTAAATTGTTGTATGATGATGATGTCCTTACTCTTAAACAAGGGCTGCATGGTCTGTATGCTGGCTTCTAAACTCGTGTTTAAGTTGATAAAAGATTTTTTTGGCGTAGGTAACATTGTTAATTTTCGATAGTTTTCGACAAAGTATTGCAAGTGATTACTTCTGTTTACGATGGTTTTTATACTGATGGAAATGTCTTCCATATCTTCTGTTGTCAAGTTTTCCTCGTCTAAAATTTCTTGAATATTATAGGCTAATGAATGTATCGGAGTCAGGGAATTCATCAATTCATGGGAAATGATTTTCATCAAGTTTAGCCAAGTATCCTTTTCTTTTTTGTCCATGACACTTTGTATGGAATCTAGTAGGATGATGTAGTACTCTTTGTGAAGGGTTTTTGTTTTTGATGTTTGAAGCATAAAGGATTGTTTCTCTTCTCCCTCTAAGCGGATATCTATAGCGGATTTAATCTCTCGAAACTCGATCTCTTCGATGTATTGACTGAGATTTGGGATCAATTTTTGCAAGGTTTTCCATGTTTTTATTTTCGGAACCGAAAAATAATCAGAGAAGTAATCGTTGATTAAAAAGATATCCCAGTTCAAATCTTCCTTTTTCTCCAAAATCAAAATACCCGACTCCAAATTGTTGAGAATATTGAGGTATACCAATTCTTTGGACTCGTGGTCCTGTTGGTTTTGCTGTAGTTTTTGATAGAGATTTTGTAAGTTCTGTAGCGTTTCGTTGTGTTGTTTTTTGTCCGTTTTAAGTGAGAAGTCATCATATAACATAGCAAGCAAAACCCGGTCAATGGCATCATAGTGTTTTTTAATTCTGAAGTAGAGTTCCACTAATAGAAGTAAGATCACAAAACACACGAAGAACAACGAGAAAAAATTATGCATTTGGTAGAGCCTAAAACAAGCTGCAGTACAAACGAGTATGGCTAAGATACGGACAAAAAGCGATTGATAAAAAGAGGTTGTTTTCAAAAAGAGCTTATTTAATATTGTGTTTTTCCAGTCTGCGGTATAAAGCGGATCTTGACAGTCCCAACTCTAAGGCGGTCTGGCTGATATTTCCTTGGCATTTATTCATGGCTTTTAAGATAGATACCCGTTCGATTTCGTGAAGTGAGGCTTCATCTTCATAGGGAGAGATGGCCAGGGCTGAAATTCCGAAATCAGCTAATTTCAAGGCTGCTGAGTCACTCAGTATCATGGCGCGTTCTACTCGGTTTTGCATTTCGCGGATATTTCCTTTCCAGTCGTACTTGCTTAGTTCGGTTCGGGTTTGGCTATCAATAGTGGGAATTTCTCTGTCGTATTTTTTTGCATTTTGATTTAGAAAGAAATCCATCAGTGGAGCGATGTCTTCCCGGCGTTCTCTCAATGAAGGTAAGGTCAAAACAACCGTGTTGATGCGGTAGTATAGATCTTCTCTAAAAAATTTGCGTTCTACTTCGGTTTCAATATCGGCGTTGGTTGCAGTGATAATGCGTACATCCACGGCTCTGGTTTTGGATTCTCCGAGCCGAGTAATTGATTTGGATTGAATGATTTGTAAAAGCTTGGATTGTAGATGTAAAGGGACATTGCCAATCTCATCCAAAAAAATAGTACCGCCATGAGCCATCTCAAAGCGTCCTGCCGTATCTTGTTTGGCATCGGTAAACGCGCCTTTTGCATATCCGAAAAGTTCACTTTCAAATAGATTTTCGTTTAGAGAACCCAAATCCACATGTATAAATGCCTGATTTTTACGGGCAGATTGATCGTGAATGTACTTGGCTAATACGTATTTTCCAGTACCGTTTTCTCCCAATATAAGCGTGTTGACATCTGTTTTAGAAACGCGATCAGCCATCTCATAGACCTTTAAGATACTAGGAGCTGTTCCTTTAAAGAAGCTTATTGTAGGGATGGTCGTGTCTATTACTTTTTTGCGAAATTGTTTAACCGTTTCTTTAATAGTATTGAGTAGTTGATCGTTGTTCCACGGTTTTAAAATATAATCTATAGCACCGAGCTTAATGCCCTCAACCGCTGTTTCGATATTCGAATACGAGGTCATTAAAACTATTTGAACCTGTGGAGCAATTTTTTTAATCTCTTTAAACCAAAAGATACCTTCCTTTCCATCTTCATAGCCCAATCGGTAATTCATATCCAATAAAATGATTTCGATAGGGTGTTCAGATAGTAATTCAGGAATCTTTTTAGGATTGGTCGTCGTGATGACCGTTTCAAAATGCCTTTTTAAAAGCATTCTCGCCGCGATTAAGATCTCTTCATTGTCGTCAAGAATCAAGATCGTTGTATTTGTTTTCTTCATAAAGCAAGTATGGGTTTTAAAACCGAACAACCAGGTGTTCAAAAGCGAACAGTCTGTATTTTGTTGGTTATATATCTATTTGATTATTAGCGTGCTATCTTGTGGTTAATTTTTGGTACGTTTTTGCTTTATACTAGTAATAATAAAGCGATTGTATCAGTCTTAACTATGTAAAAATAATTAAAATTGTGACGCAGTAAGCCTTATCTCAGTAATAATACAGTGAAACCAGCTGATGGGCTTTTGTGATGGGTTACTTTAATTTTGAAAAGGAAGCCTAGAGATAGCCTAGCCGTTTCTCGGATTAAAAAAAAGGAATACATTTACTTCTAATAGATTTTCTAATAGAATCTATTTGTGGAGATGGTTTAATTGACAATAAATTTAGCACTTATCAAGGAGATGATTGAGATTGAAAATTTAACGAGAATATTTCAAAGTGAGGAAGTGGAAACTACGGCACTAAATGGAATAAATATACAAGTGAATCCCGGTGATTTTATTTCAATTATGGGTCCTTCGGGTTGTGGGAAATCAACTTTGTTGAATATAATAGGTCTATTGGACGCAGCATCTTCAGGTAGCTATAAATTGCTGGGCGAGGAGATGGTAGGACTTACCGAGCAAAGACGCGCAAAGTTTCGCAAGGGGGATATCGGTTTTATCTTTCAAAATTTTAATCTTATAGACGAGTTAGATGTATTTGACAATATAGAACTGCCGATGATTTACAATAATATTCCTGCATCGGAACGTAAAAAGAGAGTAGAAGAGATGGCAAAACGCTTAAACATTATACATCGATTAAAACATTTTCCTCAACAGTTATCTGGTGGTCAACAACAACGTGTGGCTGTAGGTAGAGCGTTGATTATGGAACCCAAGATTATTTTGGCTGATGAACCGACGGGAAACCTTGATAGTAAAAATGGGAACGATGTTATGGAGCTGTTGACCGATTTGCATATTGCAGGCGCCACTATAGTCATGGTCACGCATTCCGAGCATGATGCTTCCTATTCTCAAAAGACGATTTTGATGAAAGACGGTATGATACTGACCGAAAAAAGCAATGTTAAAACAATAGATGTGTTCACAGAATAAAAATTTAAAGAGATGACAGATGGTACGATTGACGATTAGTTTTTTTATGCTGCTGATGACTTGGTTGCTTCAAGCGCAGTCTAGCGAAACCAGAAAAACGACCACTTTTGATGGTATACAAGTTTCGATGGGGGTCCAAGTGATCCTCCAACCCGATCAAAATGGAGATATCCGAGTGGAGACTGATGGAACAATTGATTTAAAAAATATTTACACCGATGTTCGCAATAACACACTGAGAGTTTCTATAGGGGTGACCGGTAGACGATCGGTATCGCTAAATCGTTCGCCAGCGGGTGTAATTGTCTATGTTTCTCAAAAAGATATCTCGCGATTGATGGCTGATTCAGGTGGAAGAATAAAGGTGACAAAACGACTTAAGGGTGGAAAAGTAACTATTAATTTGGATTCCGCTGGTAGAATAGAAGGTGATTTTTCGGCAACGACTATGGTATTTATTATGGATTCTGCCGCCACTTTTAGTGGCAATGTATCGGCTACTAAAGTTCAGGCAAGTTTGGATAGCGCTGCGGTTATTGATATCACAGGTGAAGCCGAGGAGTTGTTGTTGAATATCGATAGCGCCGCCAATTTTAGAGGTAAAAACTTTAGACTAAAAAAGGCTAAAGTCGAAGCAGATAGTTTGGGTAAAGCAGAGGTAAATGTATCCGAGAGTTTAGATGCTTATGCCGATTCTATGGGTAAAGTCATTTATTATGGTAACCCAAAAAATGTAAAAAAATATACAGATTCCATGGGTTCTGTAAAAGCAAATTAATTTTATGCTTAAAAATTGGTTTAAAATATATCTACACCTGACCTTTAAAAATAAATTATTTTTCTTTTTAAATATAATTGGTTTGGCCATTGGGATATCGGCCTTAATTCTGGCGGTATTGTATTGGCAAGATGAACACCGTTTTAATGCGTGGAACACCGACCGCGATCGAATTTTCGAAGTGACTTACCACCTAAACGATGAAGGTTTTGTCGCCAGTTCAAGTGCTCTGGGGCCGAAGTTATATGAGTATCCTGATCTCGTTGAGGAGTACTGTTATTACTCATTTGAATATCTCGAGTTTTTTGCAGAAACAGAATTTAAAAAAGGAGTGATAGGGAAAATTGCCAATACTCAGGAATCCTTCTTTGAATTTTTTCCTTTCCCTTTTGTATATGGAGATGTTCAAACTGTTTTTAAAGAACCGGGAAGTATTGCCATTTCGGAGGCTGTTTCTAAAATGTATTTTGGCGATAAAAGCCCGATAGGAAAATTTCTGTCGTTGGCTCATCAGCCTTACAAGGTTAGCGGGGTTTATCGATTGAATCAACACAGTTCAATTGCGCCCAATATCGTACTCAACAGTATTGAACGCGAAACCAAACGCGATGAGGAACTGTGGTTAAGCATGAATCTAGGGTTGCTGATTAAAGCAAAAAAGAAAACGCATAAAAGACCTCTAGAGAAATTGACTACCCAGCTGATTCACGATAGTATCAGCAAGACCTATGCTCGTGAACAAGGTATTTCAGTCGAAGAGTATGTTGAAAATTATGGCGGTAAAACCGATGCTCGATTTACTTCCTTGGCTGATGTCCGTTTAAATGTAGAGGATAGTGGTTTGATAGAAGGAGCTGGAAATGTAGAGTTTATGTATGTAGCTCTTAGCTGTGCTTTAATGATTTTGTTGCTCTCCATTGTTAATTACATCAATCTGACCAATGCCTATGTTATTCGTAGAATAAATGAATTGGGGATTAGAAAGATCTTAGGAGCGAGTAATAAGCAAATCGTGGGTCAATTGGTCTTTGAGACTTTGATTAATAGTGCAATTGCGGTAGTTATTGCCTTGGTCTTTGTAGAATTTATATTGCCACATTTTTCAATCTTTATCAACAAGAACTTAATCTTGAATTTACTGGATTTTTGGCAGATCATTGCAGGAATTGTTTTTGTCGTAGTCGTATTAGGCGGTTTAATACCAGCTCTGTTTATCTATAAAGTCAGTTTTCTAGCCATTTTAAAAGGGAAATACACCAAGAGCCAACGCGGTATCAAATTGAGAAATGTTTTATTGGTAGTGCAATTTGCGATAGCATTTTTCTTTGTAGTCGGAGGTTTGGTGATTGCGCGTCAAGTGGATTTTATGGCCACAAAAGAATTGGGGTTCCGAGGTGATCAAATTATACAAGCCAAATTATACAACCATCAATCGCGTCGGAAGTTTTTAGAAACCGAAGAGTTCAGTAGGAAATTGTGTCGAATAAAAGGGGTCGAGGGCATTGCGCTTGGGACTATACCTTTTTCAAATAAGAATATGCCGAGGGGAACTTTGATGATAGACGGAAAACGAGTGGAGTTTGATATTGCAGGGGTGGATTTTAAATATCTGGCTATGTTGGGCTTTCGCAGTAAAACGGCCAACGATATCCGTAAAGATACTGTGGTAGATTCTATAGCAACGGTGGCGGTCAATAATCGTTTGGTGGAAGTTTTAGGGATTGAAAATCCCGTTGGTAAGGAGTTTATGTATAATAAATGTAGATATAGGATATCCGCTGTGCTTGATGATTTTTATAGAACGGGCTTTTATTCAAAGATCAGTCCAATGGTTCTATTTGATTATACGGCTATTGACTTCCTGGTCTATCATATCAACGAGGTTTCTATAAAGATTAATTCAGCAGATACCGATAAAACGATTAAGGAAATCGAAGCGTTTTGGCACAATAATGTCGATGCTGAATATCCTTTCCGAGCGGTCTTTTTGGACAAGCAATTTTCAGAAAATTACCTGCAATATACCAAGCAACGCAATTTATTAAGAGGACTAAATCTCGTGGTGGTTTTTATATCCTTATTCGGTCTTTTTGCTTTGGTTTCGTTTTCGATAGAGAGTCGATTGAAGGAAATTGTTATTCGAAAGGTTTTAGGTGCGGAAACAGGAAATTTGATTCGAAATCTTGTAACAAAATATGTATTTCTCTGTCTAATTGGTTTTGTAATTGCGATTGTTCCGACGTATTTGATCATGAATCGATGGTTAGATAATTTTGCTTATCACAACAAGCTGTCGTGGATCCCTTTTGCATTGGCATTCGTTAGTTTGGTTTTTTTAACCTTGATCGTGGTCGTATTCAGAGCGTATTTTGCAACCCGAATAGACCTGTTGAAACATTTAAAGTATCAATAATATAGGGGAGCGGTAGGCTCAACCTGATATTAAAACGATAATAAATAATATTGGAAAAGTGAATTGAATTAGTTAGTATGAGTTCGGTTCTTGGATGAAGAGGGTTTTAAAACATTAAAACCCTCGGATTTCACCAATTTTTTGGAGTAAACTCCCCTGCAAGTACTTCAAAAGCTTTTTAAATAAATATATCCAAATACAAAATATCTAATCATTAAATCTATACAAGATGAGAACAGTAATAATTGTTTTTTTATTAGCAAGTCTAGGAATGACTGCACAGGTAAAAGAAAGCAGAAGTGCAAGCGATTTTAATCGCGTAAAAGTTTCTCAGGGAATTGAGTTGAACTATAAGGTGTCCAACACCATAAAAATTATAGTTGAGGTCGAAAACAAGGCACAATTGGAGGGTGTTATTACCGAAGTTAATAACAAGGTATTAGAGGTCTATATACAATCCAATAAAAGCAGCTGGGGCCTAGGTAGTAAAAAGCACCAAAGTGTCAAAGTATTCGTAGAAGGACCAAATTTGGATGGGGTGACGGTATCATCGTCGGCTATGTTTGTAGCAGAAAACACGATAAAGACTACTGATTTCGCTGTAGAGGTTTCTTCGTCAGGTTTGTTTAAGGGGGATGTGAAATCTCAAAAAAGCAAGATTGCAGTATCTTCTTCGGGTAAGGTGAATGGGAATTTTCAAGCCACTGACTTGGTGGATATCAACACGAGTTCTTCGGCATCATATCAGGGAACTGTCAGTGCGAAAGAATTGAAAATGGGAACGAGTAGTTCCTCTAAAATCGAAGTGTCTGGTGACGTAAATAGCGTAAAATCGGAGTCTTCCAGCTCGTCTAAAATTAAAGCGACCGAGCTTAAGGCGAAAACGGTAACTGCTGTAAGCAGCAGCTCATCATCGGCTTATTTTTCTGTGTCGGAAAGTATAGATGCGAAGGCTACCTCATCTGGTAAAATCCATTATATAGGTAATCCAACGCATGTAAATGTTAAGAAATCCTCTTCGGGCAAGGTGACTAAAGCTTAACGCCTTTGCGTGTGTCCCCAATTCTTTTTTATTCAATTTTGCGAGTTTCCCAAAAGGGGGCTCGCATTTTTTCAAATAAGCGGGGCAATTACCGTCAGAAAAACAAGCGTTTGCTGGCGTTTTAGCCCTTTAAAAACTTTTGAATATTTTCTTGTATTTCCTCTTTTGACTTGGTGTAATTAGAGATATAAACAACTTCTGCTTTTTTGTTATACAGTACTATTCTGCCTAAGTCAGCCATCGGTTCCGGATCGCCAGCACGTTTTAGGAATTCTTTGTATTTAGTGCGTTGTCCTTTTCCGAGTTCGTCTTTTATAATATAGATGTTTTTTACTTCGGGATAATTTGTCGCAAAGAAAGCCTCTGTTCTGCTTAAATCTGATGTGGAGTTTTCTTTAGAGTGTATCATAAGAATAAAATTAAGATCTTCTCGAGTAGAAAAATCCACTAATAATTTGGGTAGTTCTTGTATGCAGGGAGCGCACCAAACGGCAAACATGTAGACCAAGGTTTTCTTGCCCGTATTTTTGATCATACATTTCACATCTTCATTGTCAATTCGATACATGAATTCAGATTTTGCCGTTTTCTTGATTTGGCAATCTTGTGTCATTTTTTGACTGTGTGCAGACAGGGACACCATAAAAAGCACTAGCGCTATAAAATTATTTTTTGTAATCATTATTTTCTTCATCAATTAATGATAAATATAGTATTAAAAAGAGTTGGAACGCACTATTGTTTTGTAATATTATTTGGAAGGTGTGCTGTTTTAGACCAGTGTTGGCTGAAGCTCTTTTGAGCATCATAGTTTTTCTCTATAACAGTTGCATTCTTATCTATATTTAGAATACATTAACTTTAAAATCTCGACATTTACCATTATATTTGCCTATTAACGACGGTGGTATTAATCTGTTGGAAACGAAACGTATATAATGAAATTAGATAGAAAAGAAATTCTGAAAGCATTAGAGACCATTTCTGTTGCTGGAGAAGGAAAAAATATGGTAGAAAGTGGTGTTGTTCAGAATGTTATGACCTTCGGTGACGAGGTAGTCGTAGATTTAGTATTGACCACTCCTGCCTTACACATCAAAAAAAGAGCTGAAGTCGATGTGATGAAGGCAATTCATGATCAAATCGACGAAAAGATCAAGGTTAAGGTGAATATCAAAGTAGAGAATGCGGAGAAACCTGAAATCAAGGGCAAAGCAATTCCTGGAATCAGTAATATCGTGGCTATTTCTTCTGGAAAAGGAGGGGTAGGTAAATCTACGGTGACGGCAAATATAGCGGTGACCTTGACAAATATGGGATTTAAAGTCGGTGTTTTAGACGCGGATATTTATGGGCCATCGATGCCTATTATGTTCGATGTTGAAAATGCTCGACCTATTTCTGTAGAGGTTAATGGAAAATCGAAGATGAAACCGATCACGAGTTACGGTGTTGAAATTTTGTCGATTGGGTTTTTTACCAGACCAGACCAAGCGGTTATCTGGAGAGGACCTATGGCTTCCAAGGCGTTGAATCAAATGATTTTTGATGCGGATTGGGGCGAATTGGATTTTTTATTGTTAGATCTACCTCCGGGAACAGGTGATATTCACTTGTCTATTTTACAATCGTTACCTGTTACAGGTGCTGTTGTAGTGAGTACGCCTCAAGCAGTAGCCTTAGCTGATGCTAAAAAAGGTGTATCGATGTTTATGTCAGACAGCATCAATGTTCCGGTATTGGGAATTATCGAAAATATGGCTTACTTCACTCCTGAAGAATTGCCAAATAACAAATATTATATCTTCGGAGAAGGGGGAGCTCGAAACTTAGCTCAAGATTTAGAAGTGCCTTTCCTTGGAGAAGTACCTTTAGTGCAGAGTATACGAGAAGCAGGTGATTACGGTCGTCCAGCAGCCCTTCAAGAAGGAACGGTAGTAGCGAATGCGTTCGATGCGATCGTTAAAAACGTCGTGCAAGAAGTAGTGAAGCGAAACGATAGTTTACCAGCTACTGAAGCAGTTAAAATTACGACTATGGCGGGTTGTTCTGCAGTGGGAAAAAACTAATACGGACTTTTTTACACTCATTTAAAATTTAATTATGACAACAAATACTATTCAACAGAACGTTGAGAAAGCCTTAGAAGAAATTCGTCCTTTTTTAAAATCGGATGGCGGAGATATTACGCTGATTTCAATCGATGATAATAAACACGTAAAAGTTAGGTTAGAAGGGGCATGTACTTCTTGTAATGTCAATCAGATGACCTTGAAAGCAGGAGTGGAAACAACTATTAAGAAGTATGCTCCTGAGATTGAAACCGTTGTAAACGTAGAGTAAGAGGGTAAAGTGCCCGAGCTTTTTAGCATTCTTTATTTCCAAAATGATGTCGTTTCAATCGGGGTGAATTGACATTAATCATGGTGTAGGCTAAAAAGATTTATAACCTTTGTAATAAATTTTTAGAACTATGATTCAAACCGATATCTTAATCATTGGTGCTGGTCCAACAGGATTATTCACCGTTTTTGAAGCGGGACTTTTAAAATTAAAATGCCATATTATCGATGGACTACCGCAACCGGGAGGACAATTGACCGAGTTGTATCCTAAAAAACCAATTTTTGATATACCGGGATATCCTTCTGTAGGGGCTGCAGAATTAGTAGATAATTTAATGGAGCAAATCAAGCAATTTCAACCGGGGTTTACCCTTAATGAAGTTGCTGAAACTATAGATAAATTAGAGGACGGTACTTTTGTTGTGACCACTAATAAGGGAACAAAACACCATGCGAAAGCCGTTGCCATTGCAGGAGGTTTAGGTAGTTTCGAACCGCGTAAACCACTCATTGATAACATCGGTTATTACGAGGATAAAGGCGTGGAGTATTTTGTTAAAAACCCAGAGCTATTCCGCGATAAAAAGATCGTGATTTCTGGAGGAGGAGATTCTGCTTTGGATTGGAGCGTGTTTTTAGCCGATGTAGCCAAAGAGGTTACCTTGGTACACCGACGTAACGAATTTCGTGGAGCTTTGGATTCTGTAGAGAAAGTACAGCATCTAAAAGATCAAGGTAAAATCAATTTGATTACACCTGCTGAGGTAATTAGTATTCATGGCGAAGATCGTGTTGAAGGAGTGACTTTAGAGCGCGACGGACAACAAGATTTGTTGGCTTGTGATTATTTTATCCCTTTATTTGGTTTGACACCAAAGTTAGGTCCTATTGCAAATTGGGGATTGGAAATTGAGAAAAACGCGATCAAAGTAAACAATGCCTTAGATTATCAAACCAATATAGAAGGCATTTATGCCATTGGGGATATCAACACGTATCCGGGTAAATTAAAGTTGATTCTTTGCGGTTTTCACGAGGCGACATTAATGTGTCAAAGTGTTTATAATCGATTGAATCCAGGGAAGAAATACGTTTTAAAATATACTACGGTTTCGGGTATCGATGGATTCGATGGATCAAGAAAAGAAGCTGAAAAAGCAGTTGTAAAAGCTATAGATTAAAAATCATGTCAGATATTAAGATTACTATCGTTGATAGAGAGGGTGTGCGTCATGAAGTAGATGCGCCAACAGATATGAATATGAATATCATGGAGTTGGTTCGTGCTTACGAACTAGCCCCGGAGGGAACTATTGGTATTTGTGGAGGAATGGCGATGTGTGCTTCTTGTCAATGTTATATTTTAAATGATGTAGTGTTACCTGAAAAGAATCCCGATGAGGATGCGATGTTATGGGAAGCATTCAATGTAAAAGATAACAGTAGATTAGGATGTCAGATTCATATCACTCCTGAAATTGAGGGATTGGAATTGGAACTCGCTCCCGATATGTAATGAGGTGTTTTAAGTTTTAAAAAAGCAGCTTGTCCGATGGATAAGCTGCTTTTTTTATGAAGTTTTTTGCTAAATGGCGTTTTATGCTTATCTTTAATAAGAGCGGTAGGGGACTTGCCCCTGTTGTTTTGGTAGTGGAGGTTTGTTTTCTCAGTATAGTAGTACATACGATACAGTTTCGAAAACGATATTCAATTCCGGTTGTTGTACTGCTGTGAATCTCGAATGTTGTCGTTGTGGCTTGCGAATTGCTAAATAAATCTAGAAGAAATAACCCCTTGGTCTGTGATAAAAAGAATTGTTGTAATTATGCCTTTTACCTTTGATTTCTACTGACAGATTACTTACTTTTGTTTTTCTATTTTAATTAATTGACTATAAAATGAAACCAGATTTATTTCAAGCCCCTGATTACTACTTGTTAGATGATTTATTGTCTGAAGAACATAAATTAGTTCGTGATGCAACTCGTGCATGGGTGAAACGCGATGTTACACCTATTATTGAAGAGTATGCGCAACGAGCAGAATTTCCTAAGCAATTGATCAAAGGCTTAGCGGAAATAGGTGGTTTTGGTCCTTATATTCCGGAGGAATATGGAGGAGCGGGATTAGATCAAATCTCTTATGGTTTAATTATGCAAGAAATCGAGCGTGGAGATAGTGGAATTCGTTCGACTTCTTCTGTGCAATCTTCTTTAGTAATGTATCCAATTTGGAAATATGGAAATGAAGAGCAACGTAAAAAATACCTTCCGAAGTTAGCTACTGGAGAATTTATTGGTTGTTTTGGATTAACAGAGCCTGATTTTGGATCCAATCCAAGTGGTATGATAACCAACTTTAAAGACATGGGTGACCATTATCTTTTGAATGGAGCAAAGATGTGGATCTCGAATGCACCGTTTGCGGATATTGCTGTAGTTTGGGCGAAAAATGAAGAAGGACGTATACACGGTTTGATTGTTGAAAGGGGAATGGATGGTTTTTCAACTCCAGAAACACACAATAAATGGTCGTTAAGAGCTTCTTCAACAGGAGAATTGATCTTTGACAATGTAAAAGTACCTAAAGAGAATTTATTGCCTAATAAATCGGGTCTAGGAGCACCACTAGGATGTTTGGATTCGGCTCGTTATGGAATTGCTTGGGGTGCGATAGGGGCAGCAATGGATTGTTATGATACGGCTTTGCGTTATTCGCAACAACGTATTCAGTTTGACAAACCTATTGGTGCGACTCAATTGCAACAAAAGAAATTGGCAGAAATGATTACTGAAATCACCAAAGCGCAATTGTTGACTTGGAGATTGGGTGTTCTGAGAAATGAAGGTAGAGCAACTACTGCACAAATCTCTATGGCAAAAAGAAATAACGTGGATATGGCTTTGACCATTGCTCGTGATGCTCGACAAATGTTAGGAGGTATGGGGATAACAGGAGAGTATTCTATTATGCGTCATATGATGAATTTGGAGTCTGTAGTTACCTATGAAGGAACACACGATATTCACTTGTTGATAACGGGTATGGACGTGACGGGATTCCCGGCATTTAAGTAAAAAACTAAAAGGTTAAAATGATACCAAAAGCTTCTCTTAATCGGGAAGCTTTTTTAATTTTGTAAAAAAAGAGTCATGACTATTTCAGAAATTAATAAGCGTATACAGCCGCAACGGGAGTTGTTGTTGCAACATGCGTTATACCATAAAATTCAAACGGTTTCACATCTACAAATCTTTATGCAAGGGCATGTTTATGCTGTCTGGGATTTTATGTCGTTACTGAAGGCTTTACAACAAAAACTGACGTGTACTACCGCGCCATGGTTTGCATCACCCAATCCGGAAACCCGTTATTTGATTAACGAAATTGTTTTGGCAGAGGAGTCGGATTTGAGTATAGATGGGCGACGTTTGAGTCATTTTGAAATGTATATAGAGGCGATGCAAGCATCGGATGCCAATACCGAGGAAGTGCTGCACTTTATAGAAGAAGTTCGCCGATGTGATTCGGTGTTTACTGCTATAGAGCAGTCGGCATTACATCCAAAAATTAAGGCGTTTTTACAGTTTAGTTTTGGAGTGATTGCCACGGGGAAAAGTCATGAAATTGCTGCGGCATTTACCTTTGGTCGAGAAGATTTGATACCCGATATGTTTACCGAGATATTAAAGGGGTTTGAACAGAATTTTCCGCAAACGGATTTGTCTAAACTGATTTATTATTTTGAAAGACATATTGAATTGGATGCCGATGAACACGGACCGATGGCAATGAAAATGATTGCGGAGTTGTGTGGTAATGATGCTGAAAAATGGGAAGAGGTAGCGGTGGTTTCCAATGAAGCATTAAAGAGGAGAATTGGATTGTGGGAAGCGATAGAAGAACAAATTGAAAACGCCAAATAATAATATTAAAGAGATAATTCATGGAAAATTTACAAAATAAAAAAGCCATCGTAACTGGTGGTGGACGTGGTTTGGGCAGAGCGACTGCAATAGCTCTTGCTCATGAAGGTGTTGATGTGGCTATAACGGGTAGAAACGAACAAAACTTACAGACGACCGTAAAAGAATTGCAGGCAATTGGTGTAAAAGCTACTTATGCTGTTTTTGATGTAGTGGATAGAGTGGCTGTGCAAACGGCTGTAGAAAAACTAATCGAAGAATTGGGTGGCATTGATATATTGATTAACAATGCTGGAATTGCGGAGTTCGGGAGTTTTATAGACATGGATGCAGAGCGATGGGAAGAGATATTAATGACCAATGTTATGGGTGTTTATAATGTGACTAAAATGGTTTTACCTCATTTGATCAACCAGAACTGCGGTGATGTAGTCAATGTTGCTTCGACAGCAGGAATTAATGGTAATCCTACGACATCGGCTTATTCTGCTTCAAAGTTTGCTTTAATTGGGATGTCGGAATCGTTGATGAAGGAAGTACGTAAAAACAATATTCGCGTTTGTACGTTAATTCCAAGTACGATTGCTTCGGACATGTCGATAGATTTAGGGTTGACAGACGGTAATCCAGACAGTGTCTTGCAACCAGAAGATTTTGCAGAATTGGTTGTTGCCAATCTGAAGTTGCCAAGACGAGCGATGTTAAAATCGGCCTCTTTATGGTCGACGAATCCATAAAAAAAAGGTTGTCTAAACAGACAACCTTTTTTTGTTAGTCGTAAATTGGGATTCGAGAATCGAGTCATGAATTACGAATCCCGATTAACCAATCGCAGTATATCACCAAAAACCCCGCGAGCAGTTACATGGGCTCCTGCTCCTGCACCTTGAATTACAATTGGTCGACTGCCGTACGATTCTGTATAGATTTCAAATATGGAGTCGGATCCTTGTAATTGCCCTAAGGCGCTAGATTTGGGAACAGAAACCAATTGTACATCAAGCTCTGCTCCATCTTCACGACTGAGGTCTCCATGTAGATCTCCCACGTAACGCAATACGTGATTCGGTTCTTGTTTGGCTTTGATTTCGCTATACAGCGGGTTGAGTTCTTCCAAACGGATTAAGAATTGATCTACTGCTCCCGATTGGAGGTTTTCTGGGATTAGATTTTGGATCCTAATATCACTCATTTCGTTGGGTAATTCCAGTTCCCGTGCGAGTATTAAAAGTTTTCTAGCCACATCATTCCCGTTGAGGTCTTCGCGGGGATCGGGTTCGGTAAAACCTTTGGCAATGGCACTTTCTAATACGGTGCTTAAATCAGCTGTTCCCTCGGAAAATTCATTAAATAAATAACTTAAGGTTCCTGAAAACACCCCTCGAATTCGCGTGATATTTTCACCGCATTGATGCAATAATTTTATGGTGTCGATCAGCGGTAAACCTGCTCCAACATTGGTTTCGTACAAAAATTCTTTATGGTATCTTTTTAAGTCCAGACGCAATTGCTGGTAAAACTCATAAGATTGTGTATTGGCAATTTTGTTAGCGGCGACTAAATCAAAACCGTTGCGGATCCAGAGTGGGTATGTTTCGGTAAAGGCTGCGCTAGCCGTTAAGTCAACGGCGATTAAATTCTCTAAGTGATGTTGATTGGCTAGATCAAAGACCGTTTGTGGGGTGCTGAGTAAATCACTTGCGCTTAACTGTTGTTGCCAGTCATCTTGGATGCCGTTTTTATCGAACAACAATTGTTTGGAATTGGAAACACCAACTATTCTTACAGAAACATTCTTTTTAGCTTCTAGGGTTAGTCGGGTTTCTAGGAGTTGTCGGATTAAAACACTGCCCACTGTTCCTACGCCAAAAATAAATAGATTGATCTTTTTGTTGATTCCGAAAATTTCGCCGTGAATGATGTTCAGGGCTTTTTGCAGTTGATGGTGATGCAGTACCAGACTAATTTGACGACCGGCTACGGTATTACTGATTAAAACCGGAACGATTTGGTTGTTGATTAAAGCGGTATAGGATCGATTGAAGGTTGATAGATCTTGACCAATAATCGACAAGACGGATACGTTGTCAATGGAAAAAATCGTGCTGATGTCTTGGGACTCTATTTCGGGTTTAAAGGCGGTATGTAAGGCTTCTAGTGCTTTTTCGGAATCTTCGGCATTGACAACAAAAGAAATGCCGCGTTCAGACGCTCCTTGAGCGATGACGTTAACACTGATCTGATGATGAGCCAGAGTTTCGAAAATACGAGCATCTACACCGATTTTTCCCAATAAGCCTTTTCCGACCAATTGTATTAAGCTGGTTTTTTCCAAAACGCTCAATGCGCGTATACCGCTACTTTTAGAATTCCCGCTGATTAAAGTTCCGCGATCTTCCGGGTTAAAAGTGTTGACTATTCGCAATGGAATTTGTTTGTTTAGCAATGGAATGATGGTTTTGGCATGCAGTATGCTTGCTCCTAAATGTGCCATCTCGTTGGCTTCATCGTAACTTAGATCATCTATTTTTTGAGCGTCGTGGACCCAGTCTGGATTGGCTGTATAGATTCCATTGACATGGGTATAGCTTTGCAGTTCTGTTGCAAACAAATAGGAGGCAAATAGGGAGGCACTGTAGTTGCTGCCGTTGCGTCCAAGGGTCGTTGTTTCTCCGCTACAGGTAGAACCTATGAAACCGGTGATAATTCCTATTTTTCCCTGTAAATTCTCTTCGAAATAAGCTAAAGTATTTTGTTTGGAGGTTTCGTCTAGTGGTAGCGCTTGCCCAAAATTTGAATTGGTTCTCAATAGGGGTCTGGCATCTACATAATGAACGGGTAAGCCCTTTTGAGATAGATGATGCGTCAGGGTTTTTGCGGCTATAATTTCTCCTTGTGCCAGAAGTAGATCCTTGTGTTTTGCACTATAATCCCCTAACAGTGAAATGCCTTCAAGTAAGTTATCTATTAAAGCAAATTGTGCGTTCACATCTGCATCTGTATGGGTGTAATGTATCGTTTTTAAACGTTTTAATCCGCTTTTATAGTCGTCATTTTGAGAGGCAAGTTCAAGGAGTTGTTCTAATTGGTCGGTGGTGTCTCCAAAAGCAGAAACTACTACGTGAAAATCGGAATCGCTTTTATAGTGCTTGGCAATGATCGAAAGTACTGTGTTAAAACCATCGGGTTGTGCCAATGATTTTCCGCCAAATTTTAATATTTTCATGGTTGTTTTTTATTTTATATACAGGTTTTTTGACATACCCGTAGATCGATTTTTTAGTAAACTTTGACACCACCATATCGTAGTTTCGGAATGGTTTTGTGCTGTTTGAATGGGTTGTTAGGTTGGGTTAACTCCCGCTTTTTAGGCCAAATATTGGCGTTAAAATACTGTCTAATTGTGCTGTTTCAATTAAGAAGGCATCGTGACCGTGAATGGAGCTGATTTGGTGTAAATATGAATTTGTTGAGCAGTTACGCAGATAAATAGCGGTTTCTTCTATGGCGTTTGCGGTGAAAAATAGATCCGTGTCAATGCTAATCTGATGAATCTCCAGATCTTTATGCTGTGCTAATAATTTTAAGTCGTTCCACTGTTGATTGGCGCCAATAGTTTTTAACAGGTGGTTCATCAATTGGTAGGAGTGTAGCGAAAAGCGTTCGGTCAGTTTATTTCCATGATGTAAAAGCCAGCTCTCGGTTTGATAAGAGCCATCCGTTTGTCTATTTCCTTGAAATTTCTGCGTGATGGATTCCGGGGTACGATATAAAAACATGGCATGTATACGAGCATCATGCACGGGCTGCGTAGAGTTTTTTAATATCTGTTGTTGAATCAATACATTTCCAATAATCCAATCGGTCGCTTTCCAGTGGCTTGCGATTGGAATTAAATAGTTAATGGCATGGGGTCTTTGAAAAGCCATTTCCCAAGCAATCCCTCCACCAAGACTTCCGCCAATTACGGCAAATAGCTCGGTAAGTTGTAATGCATCGATGCCTTGCCAATATAGATGTGCTACATCATAAGTGCTCCAATTTTCCCAATCCAACACCGATTTTCCACGGCCATTTCCAGGGATATTAAAGGCCACGATCGTATAGCGATTGGTGTCGATGGTTTTCTCTGCACCAATCAGCGCTTTCCACCAACCATTTTCACCGGTAACGGTTGAGTTTCCGGTCAATGCATGAAGTACAAATACTACAGGCGCGGTATGTATGGGGCATCCAAAAATTTCATAGTGCAGCGTAACTTGCTGTGTGCTGCCGTTTGTAAAACGTATTGGATCGAGGGATAAATTTAGGAGTGAACTCATGGTGTATGGAATTATAGTTTTAAAAAGGCCTGCTCTAAATCATTTTTGAGGTCTTCAATCGCTTCAATACCGACAGATAGACGTATTAAATCACGCGTAACTCCAGTTGTTTTTTGTTCTGTATCACTTAGTTGTTGATGGGTAGTACTGGCTGGATGTATGATTAAAGATTTGGTGTCCCCAATATTGGCTACCAGTGAAAATAGTGCGGTATGGTCTACTACTTTTTTAGCAGCTTCATAGCCTCCTTTTAAACCGAAAGTAACGACACCGCTTTGTCCTTTTGGTAGGTATTCATTGGCGAGTTGGTGATATGCACTGGATTTTAAACCCGGATAGTTTACCCAAGCCACGGCTTCTTGTTTTTCAAGCCATGTTGCTAATTCCAAGGCGTTCTCACTGTGTTTGATAATACGTAAAGGGAGTGTCTCCAAGCCTTGTAAGATTTGAAAAGCATTGAACGGGCTTAATGCCGCGCCAAGATCACGTAATCCTTCAATACGAATTTTTGCAATATATGCAGCATTGCCTAATGCTTCGTGGTAAACTAGACCGTGATAGCCTGCCGCGGGTTCTGTGAATTCAGGAAATAAACCGCTTGACCAGTCGAAATTTCCAGCATCGATGATAACGCCGCCTAATGATGTACCGTTTCCAGAAATGTATTTTGTTAGCGAATGGATAACGATGTCTGCTCCGTCTTTAATCGGGTTCCATAGACACGGTGATGCTACGGTATTGTCTACTATAAAAGGAATTTTAGCTTCTTTGGTGATTTTGGAAATGCCGCGCAAGTCTAAAATATCCAATTTAGGATTTCCTAAGCTTTCAACGAATACAACACGCGTGGCTGGAGTAATGGCTTTTTGGAAGTTTTCGATATCGGATGGATCTACAAAAGTAGTGTGTATGCCCAATCGCGGTAGTGTAACGCTGAGTAGGTTGTAGGTTCCGCCGTATAAGCTGCTTGAGGCAACAATGTGATCGCCGGTTTTAAGTAGTGTTAATAGAGCTGTTGAAATCGCTGCTGCTCCTGACGCTGTTACTACGGCTCCAATTCCACCTTCAAGCGCAGCAAGGCGTTGTTCGAGTATGTCGTTGGTTGGGTTATTTAGGCGGGTATAGATGTAACCGGGAATAGATAAATTAAAAAGACCTGCTGCGTGTGCGGTGTTTTGAAACACATAAGAACTGGTTTGATAAATTGGAATGGCTCGTGTGCCTGCAACAGCATTGGTGTCGTGTCCGTGATGTAAAGCTAGGGTTGAAGATTGTTGTGTACTCATGATTTTAGTTTTTTGATTTTTAAAAATGGGTTAAATAAAAAAAGTCCCTTTGGCTAGGGCCAAAAGGACTTCAAGTGAAAACGATACAATTTATTCGTTAGCTTGACTTTAGGCAATAGCGGAGGTGGATGTGCATCATCATTTGCATCATCATCATCATTTGCATTCCGTTATTGTTGGTATAAGCTACGATCATTGTGAGATTTTTTTAATAAAAAAAGCCTTTGCGTTGGCAAAGGCTTTTAGTTGTATTTTTTATAGTTGAATTATAAACACAGCAAGCCTTGCGGATTTTTCCACATCATTGGCATAAGCATGTTTACAATAATTAAATTCATTTTATTTGGATTCTTTTGTTGGGACAAATGTAGAAAAGAAAAATAGATAAAAGCAAGTTAATTTTAAATTTTAACATTTTAATTTAAAAAATCGTTTTATAATTTAAGGTAGTAATCCTTTACGAGCTCAGTGAATTCGGGAGTATATTGGTGTCTCTCTACTTCTAAAATAAGTTCGTCTTCGATAGGATTTTCTATTGTTTTTCTGCCAAAAGCCAATAGAGACCGTTTTGTTTCTGCGGTACTATGACCTTTAACGCGCGTAATTTTGAACGGATATAACTCCAATTCGCGGGCTATTTCTATAAAATTAGTTTCCTCTTTAAAAGGAATTATAACAGAAAAGATACCGGTTTCGGACAGGAAAATGGAAGCTGCCTCAACAAGGTCCTCAAAAGGCATGGCCGTCTCAAAACGAGCCAAATCTCTTTGTTCATCATTGCTGTGGTAGTCGTCTGTATAGAATGGGGGATTGGAAACGATCAGATCGTATTCGTCTTCTATTTCATCGACAAACTCATCGAGTCCTGCGTGATAACAGAATAGTCGATCGGCCCAAGGGCTGTTTTCGAAATTTTCGACGGCTTGTTCATAAGCGCTGTCATCGATTTCTAGAGCGTCAATTTGTTCGGCATAACTGCGTTGTGCCAACATTAGAGCGAGTAGTCCAGTGCCGGTACCAATGTCAAGTATGCTGTATAGATTTTCGGGTAATGGGGTCCATGCGCCAAGTACAACACCGTCTGTGCCTACTTTCATAGCGCAGCGATCTTGATGGATGGTAAATTGTTTAAAGCGAAACATAATTAAAATTATTTTTCGAGGTAAATATCAATTAAGCCAACAGGAGCATTAAGGATTACTTTATGGTTTTTACGATCGATTTCGTGAATAAATTCATCAATCATCGGAATTAAGATTTCCAATTCATCGCGTTCGATAACAAAAAGTGCCTGTGAAACGCTGTCGTTGATGTGGACTAATTTTCCGACATAACCGAATTGAGTGTCTTCAACATCAAATCCAATGACTTCGTGAAAATAGAACTTATTACCTTCCAGTTTAGGAAGCATTTCTAAGGGTAGGTAGATTTCTGCTCCAATAATCTTATCTGCATCCTCTTCGGAATACATATCTTCAAATTGAATTCGCAAGAAATCATTTTTGTGTATAGAGGAAAACTCTATAAAATAAGGAACCAAGTGTCCGTTGAATTCAACGAACACGGATTCCAAATTTTCGTATAACTCCGGTTCGTCAGTGTCCAAATAGGCCAAGACTTCTCCTTTGAAACTAAATTTTTTGGCGATTTTGCCTAAATAAAAACAATCCTCTTTACGCATATCGCACAAATAAATTTAAGCTTGAGTTTCTTCGTTGTTTTCTTCTGCTACTTCAGCTTCTGGAGCAACAGTTTCTTCTACAACAGCAGCAGCTAAAGCTTCTTTTGCAGCAGCAACACGTTTTGCGTTTACTTCTTTCTCAGCAGCGATTGCTTTTGCTTTCACATCAGCTTTGTTTGAAGATAAACCGTCTTTTTTAGAAGTGATTTTGTTGTCTTTTTCTGCCAACCAAGCTGCGAATTTCGCGTCTGCTTGCTCTTGAGTTAAAGCTCCTTTTCTAATACCACCTTCTAAATGGTGTTTTAACAATACTCCTTTGTAAGAAAGAATTGCTTTTGCAGTATCTGTAGGTTGTGCACCATTGTTCAACCATTTTACAGCACTGTCAACATTGATGTCAATAGTTGCAGGATTCGTGTTTGGATTGTAAGTACCGATTTTCTCTAAGTATTTACCATCTCTTTTTGAGCGCGCATCAGCAGCAACTACCCAGTAAAAAGGTTTTCCTTTTTTACCGTGTCTTTGTAATCTAATTTTTACAGACATAATCTAATTGTGATTAAATTGAGGTTCCCGACCTCGGTTAATTAAGGCGCAAAGATAATTCTTTTTTTGAAAACTAGATTTTATTAGTGCTAAATTATACCGTCTTTTTGGAAATCAGTAATTTATAGGTGTTTTCTATGGATTTATTAAAACAAAAAGGGGTGATTAAAAACGGTAATGGCTGGATTGATTGTGATGGAGAACAGGTTATTCTGAATGTTTTTTATATAAATATCGCGGTAACTTCAATAAAAACCCCTATTATTGTTTATATATTAAGGTCTGTTGTCGTTAACTTGATGATTTCACATAGGCTTAATATGAATTTTTTAGGCAATTGTTAAAAGTTAATATTTTATTAAAATAAGTTATGATATTAATTTTTAAAAAGTTATTTTTGTTTCCAAATGGATTAAGAGACCAATTAGTTATGAAAAAAATAATCTTTATACTGGCACTTTCGTTAGGATTGATGGCTTGTGAAAATGATGTTAAGTTTAATAATCCGGCTTTTGAGGCGGAAAAAAATTATACCGCTCCGTGGAAAGCTAATGAGTTTAGTGCTTCGGTTAACCAAGGTGTTATTGTTATCACCGCTACAGATGGTGTTGAGACCCTAGTGTTGAGAACAGCAGCCTATGATTTTGGAGGTAAATATGAAATGGGTATTATTGAAAGTAATAGAGCCAAATTGGTTCAGGTTTTCGAAGATGGGAAACAAAATATCTTTGAAACTGGAGTTAATGTTGGTAGTGGATATATCGAATATGCGCCTATAGAAGATCAAGTTCCCGGTACGATCACTGGTAAGTTTGTCCTTTCACTTAAAGGAGAAAAAGATGCTAGTGTGACTTTCCAGAAAGGTGTTTTCTATCGTGTTCCTATGGAAGAGGCGAAATAAAAGTAAAGTTTAATTTATTTTTCAACTAAGGCTGCTTTATTTTTAAAGCGGCCTTTTTTTTAACCCAATTTTAGATTTTAAAACGGTAACTTTGAATTTCTCTTTTTTTTAAAAGATCCAAGTCTAATCCTCAGATAATAAGTTATGTATTTAATTTTTGATACCGAAACTACCGGTCTTCCAAAGAGTTGGTCGGCGCCATTAACCGATACGGACAACTGGCCAAGGTGTATTCAAATCGCCTGGCAATTGCACGATGAGATGGGGAATATGGTTGAGCATCAAGATTATTTGATTAAACCAGAAGGGTTTAATATTCCTTATGATGCCGAACGTATTCATGGTATTTCAACGGAACTAGCCATGGAGCAAGGTATTCCCTTGGCGGATGCTCTGGGGAAGTTCAATAAGGCTTTGAATAGAGCAAAATTTCTGGTTGGACAAAATGTCGGTTTTGATGTTAATATCATGGGATGTGAATTTCATAGGTTGCAAACAGCAAGTCCGATGTTATCGATGCCAGTTTTGGATACTTGTACCGAAGTAACCGCTCAGTTGTTAAAACTACCTGGCGGACGTGGAGGGAAATTTAAACTGCCTACCTTAACAGAATTACACTCCTATTTGTTTGGTGAAGCTTTCGCTGAAGCGCATAATGCTACTGCCGATGTGGAGGCAACGACACGTTGTTTTTTGGAATTGGTTAAGCGTGACAATTATTCTACGGAAGAATTGCAGGCCGATCCTACCTATTTAAAAAGATATAAGGAAGCGCACCCAGAACCTTTCCAAAAGGTAGGGCTTAAACATATCAACTTACAAAAAGCTTCGGAAGATATTCGGAAGCGCTTGGCAAAAATGCAATCGGTTTCCAGTGATGTATTGGTTTCCGATGAGGATAAAAAGCGTTTTGCCGCAGCTAAATTTGCACATTTACACAACCATACTCAATTTTCGATTTTACAATCGACCATTTCGATTCCAGCCTTGGTGAAATCAGCAGCAAAATACAATATGCCTGCGGTTTCGATGACCGATCACGGAAATATGATGGGGGCTTTTTTGTTTGTTAAAACCGTTTCAGATCACAATAAAGGGGTTGAAGCGAAGAACAAGGAATTGGTTGAAAATGGTGAATCACCTTTAGAATTGATTAAACCGATAGTTGGTTGTGAATTTTTTGTCTGTGAGGATCATACCGATAAAAAAAGAAAAGACAACGGTTATCAAATTGTACTTTTTGCAAAGAATAAGAAAGGGTATCACAATTTGGCAAAGATGTCGTCAATAGCGTACACAGATGGTTTTTATTATGTGCCGCGAATTGATAAAAAAGTGATTCAACAATATAAAGAAGATATTATTGTCTTGTCGGGAAATCTATCGGGAGAGGTGCCTAATAAGGTATTGAATCTCGGTGAAAAGCAAGCAGAGGAAGCTTTGCTGTGGTGGAAAGAGGAATTCGAAGATGATTTTTACATTGAATTAATGCGTCACAACCAAGAGGATGAGAATCGCGTTAATCAAACTTTAATCGATTTGGCTCGTAAACACGAGGTAAAATTGATAGCTACCAACAATACCTATTATATTAATAAGGAAGATGCTAATGCGCACGATATTTTATTATGTGTAAAGGAGGGTGAGAAACAGGCTACGCCGATTGGGCGGGGTCGTGGTTATCGTTACGGTATGCCGAATCAGGAGTATTACTTTAAGTCTCAAGAAGAGATGAAGGAGGCTTTTACAGATGTACCTGATGCGATTTATAATATCGAGGAAATCATTGATAAAGTAGAACCCTTTGTGTTGCATCGGGATGTATTGCTACCGAAATTCGATATTCCTCAAGAATTTGTACATGCGGAAGATGATTTGGGAGATGGGCAGGGCAAGCGCGGTGAAAATAGTTTTCTAAAGCACTTGACTTATCAAGGCGCGGAGCGCAGGTATAAAGAGATCACAGAAGAGATTAGAGAGCGACTCGATTTTGAGTTGGCTACGATAGAGCGTACGGGATATCCGGGATATTTCTTGATTGTGCAAGATTTTATTGCTGCAGCACGAGCGATGGGTGTCTCTGTGGGACCAGGAAGGGGGTCTGCAGCGGGATCTGCGGTGGCCTATTGTTTGGGGATTACCAATTTGGATCCCATTGCATACGATTTGCTTTTTGAGCGTTTCCTTAATCCGGATAGGGTTTCGATGCCTGATATCGATATTGACTTTGATGATGAAGGTCGAGGTCGTGTAATGGATTATGTAATCGATAAATACGGAGCCAATCAAGTAGCTCAAATTATCACTTATGGTAAAATGGCGACTAAGTCAGCTATTCGAGATACGGCTCGAGTTTTGGATTTGCCGTTGTTTGAGGCCGATCGAATAGCAAAGTTGATTCCGGCTATGATGCCGTCTAAGTGGAATTTAGCTCGATTCTTGTCAGAAGATGAGGCTACGGTTAAAAAAGCTTTGCGTTCGGAAGAATTTGATAAGGTTAAAGAGTTGATTGCTATCGCTAATGAATCGTCTCTTGCGGGAGAAACGATACAGCAAGCGAAAATATTAGAAGGTTCGATGCGTAATACGGGAATTCACGCTTGTGGAGTAATTATTACTCCAGATGATATTACCAAATTCGTACCGGTTACTACGGCAAAGGATTCGGATCTGTATGTAACGCAATTTGATAATGCCGTTGCGGAAAGTGCCGGACTTTTAAAGATGGACTTCTTGGGGTTAAAGACCCTGACCTTAATTAAAGATACGATAAAATTAGTAAAATATAGAACGGGAATAGAGATTGATGCCGATGAGATTCCGATTGATGATGTCAAGACTTACGAATTGTTTCAAAGAGGAGAAACGGTCGGGGTGTTTCAGTATGAGTCGCCCGGGATGCAGAAGTATATGCGCGAATTAAAACCGACGGTTTTTGCTGATTTAATTGCGATGAATGCCTTGTATAGACCGGGGCCTTTGGAGTATATACCGTCCTTTATTCGTCGTAAAAATGGGGAAGAGCCTATTGTTTACGATTTAGATGCCTTGGAGGAATATTTGAAAGAGACTTATGGAATTACGGTTTATCAGGAACAGGTAATGCTTTTGTCGCAAAAATTAGCTGGATTCACCAAAGGTGAGGCCGACGTTTTGCGTAAGGCAATGGGTAAAAAACAAATCGAGGTTTTGGATAAGATGAAGCCAAAATTTGTTGAACAAGCTGCATTGAATGGTCATGATCCTGTTATTTTAGAAAAGATCTGGAAAGACTGGGAGGCCTTTGCTTCCTATGCCTTTAATAAGTCTCACTCGACGTGTTATGCGTGGATTGCTTATCAAACGGCCTATTTGAAAGCGCATTACCCAGCGGAATATATGGCTGCGGTTTTGTCTAATAATATGAACGACATCAAACAAGTGACCTTCTTTATGGAGGAATGTCGTAGAATGGGCTTAAAAGTATTGGGACCTGATGTCAATGAGTCCTTTTATAAGTTTACGGTAAATGATGACTATGCTGTTCGATTTGGAATGGGAGCGATAAAAGGAGTGGGTGCTGGTGCGGTAAATACTATTGTAGAGTGTCGCAAAGACGGGGATTATCGATCTATTTTTGATTTGGCCAAACGCATTGATTTAAGAGCGGCTAATAAAAAGGCTTTTGAAAATTTGGCTTTAGCCGGTGGTTTTGACTGTTTTGAGGGAACGTTGCGAGCGCAATATTTTCATACCGATGGAGATGTAAGTACGTTTTTGGAGAAAGCCATTCGGTATGGAGCCAAATTTCAGGAAAATGAAAACTCCTCACAGGTGAGTCTTTTTGGAGAAAATAGTGATGTGCAGATTCCAGAACCGGTCATTCCAGAATGCCCAGATTGGAGCACGATGGAAAAATTGGCGAAAGAAAAGGAAGTAGTCGGTATTTATATTTCGGGACACCCACTAGATGATTTTAAATTTGAAATGAAGTACTTCTGTAATGTTAATTTGGAGCAGTTAAAGAATTTGGGCCCCTTAGTCGGGCGTACGGTTTCTTTTGCAGGGATGATTAGTAACGTGCAGTTTAGGACTACGATGAAGGGGAAGGATTGGGCGATGTTTACCGTAGAAGGTTATGACGAAACCTATGAATTTAGAATGTTTAATGAAGAGTTTTTGAAATTCAGGCATTTTTTATTGAACAATCAGTTTGTTTATTTCAAGGTGACTATAAAAGAAGGGTGGATTAAAAATGAAGCCGGAGAGCGAAGTGATCCGCGTTTGCAGTTTTCGGAATTAAAACTATTGCACGATGTAATTCCGACCTATGCAAAAAAATTGATTATTCAAATGAATATCAACGAACTCAAGGACAATCAGATTGAAAAAATCCGAATGTTATTTGATACTTATCAAGGGAATAAAACGGTAACTTTTGAGGTGGTGGAAATTGAGAAGGTACAGCAACGTATTGAAATGGAAGCGATTACTCAGTTGATTCAAGAGGTGGATCCTGATGGTGAGCCGGTATTGGATGTGGATGAATCACAAATAATTATTCCGGAAGTCAAGGAGGAGTTTCGGGTGTTGAATAAGTTAACCATGCCGAGTAGAAATTCTAAAATCGATATTTCAGCCGACTTATTAGAGGAGTTGGAGCAGCTGCAAGTGCACTTTAGGTTGAACTAAATTCGTACTAATAATAGCAGTATAGATAAAAGTAATGGAGAACTAAATTAATTATTCAATTATTTTATTAGATTTGTATAAGAAACAAAAAAATATAACAATGGCTTTAGAAATTACAGACGCTACTTTTGAAGAAGTAGTATTAAAATCAGATAAACCGGTAGTGGTTGATTTTTGGGCAGTATGGTGTGGACCTTGTAAAATGTTAGGTCCCGTTATTGAAGAATTAAGTTCCGATTTTGAAGGTAAAGTCGTAGTTGGTAAGGTAGATGTTGATGCAAATCAAGAATTTGCTGCTAAGTACGGTGTTAGAAACATTCCTACGGTACTTATTTTCCAAAATGGAGAAGTAGTTGGTCGTCAAGTAGGTGTTGCTCCGAAGCAAACTTATATGGATGCTATCAACGGTTTGATATAATCACTTTCAGATTTTAAATAAAAAGAGCCCTCCATTCGGAGGGCTCTTTTTATTTGGGGTATTCAGTAAGTTTAGATTATGGTTACTAATAGAGGTGCTTAGTGTTGTTTTTTTGTAAAGATGGGAGTTGATGCTTCTTAAGGCATTTCAGGCTCTCTTATGTCTTTATATACGCGTATGGCTTTGTGTTTTTGTAGATGATCTCCTTTTTTATTGGGAAGATGTTTTTACGGAACTTTTTGTTGTTTGGGTTATTTGTTGTTTTATGTAATGGTGATCGTCTTTAGAAAAGAAGCTATTAAGTACAATAGGGTAAAAATATGTTGAAGGCGGTAAGGATTTTAATCGATGTTGAAAAGAATTGGGGGTAGAGCATTACATCTATGTTATGTGGGTTTTGCCAGTAGTGGCTTGTGAAAATCTTATTTTTATAAATCGCGCAATAAAGCCGAAATTATTTTTATTTTTTTTTAGGGGGCAGAGATCGGTAATTAATAAAAAAATCAAAAAAATATCGATTTCTATTAGGTTGAGGGTCATTGGTGTTATAAAAAAGCTTTGAAAAAGATTGATATTTTTGCTCTCAAAGTTTGCGTAGTTCCAAAATGGTTGTATATTTGCACCGCATTAGAGCAATGGTTTGGTAGTTCAGTTGGTTAGAATACATGCCTGTCACGCATGGGGTCGCGGGTTCGAGTCCCGTCCAGACCGCTAAAAAGCAAAGAGGATGTCTCTCAACGTGAGAGACTTTTTTTACCTCTTAAAAAATATAAAGAAAGTTGTGTTGTTCGGTACGCAAGTACCTGGTTTAGTAGTTAGACCAATGAAAAGCTTTCCGTGATTGGAGGGCTTTTTTATACGCACTTCGAGTTTTATATTTTTAGGTCTTTTCCTTCTAATGAGTAATATTTTTTTTGGTTAATAATAATTACTGGTTTGGTAGTTCAGTTGGTTAGAATACATGCCTGTCACGCATGGGGTCGCGGGTTCGAGTCCCGTCCAGACCGCCAGTACAAAGAAAGCCTCTCATTTATGAGAGGCTTTTTTTGCCCTAATAAAAATAGGGATAAGATTAGTTGTGTTGTTATGGTACGCAAGTGCCAGGTTTAGTAGTTAGACCGATGAAAAGCTTTCCGTAAGGGAGGCTTTTTTATTAAATTTGACAGGGTTTGCATACAAAGGTTGTTGATCATCGCATAGAGATGATAAGGTTATACTGGTTTGGTAGTTCAGTTGGTTAGAATACATGCCTGTCACGCATGGGGTCGCGGGTTCGAGTCCCGTCCAGACCGCCAGTTTAGAAAAAGAGTTGCAGCTTGCTTCTTTTTTTTGTCATGAGTAAATATTATATTAAAAATGAATGCTGTTAAGTATTACCGTTTTTAATAATCCTATCGGGAAAAAAAGTTATGCTGGTTTGGTAGTTCAGTTGGTTAGAATACATGCCTGTCACGCATGGGGTCGCGGGTTCGAGTCCCGTCCAGACCGCCAGTAAAAAAAAGCCGCTCATTATGAGCGGCTTTTTTTATGCCAATAAAATACCTCAACATACGATGTTGAATACCTATAACTTGTTTTCTAGAAATGAGCAGTAATGCTAAGTTCAAAGTTGTGATAGGTTTGGTTGTGGATAGTAACTACAACGCGTTGCCAGAATCACTCTAAAGCCACGATAAGCCGTTTATACAAACTTTGAAGTGTGAAGGCAGGTATCGCGAGGGAGTTGTGGTTTTTATCGAATGTAAGCTGCAAGTATGCTTTAAAAAAGCCGTTCTCATTGGAAAGCTTTAGTAAAAATACAAAAAGCGACTATCGGGTAGATAATCGCTTTTATAATGACTTATGGTTAAACCTTATTTGACTATTTTTTCCACGGTCAATTGATCCATGGTGAAATACAAAGCCGTGTTAGCACCCCATTGACCTACATCAGTGGTTTCTAAGAAGAATAATAAGTATTCTACTTCACCTAAAGAGGATAAGTCTACTTGATTCCAATCTTTTGAAATCGTTCCAACTTGTTCTCTAAAATCCACAAAATAATGAGTTACAGGTTTTTCAGCTGAAAGTACACCTGCCTTGTTTACTCCGTAAATATGGATAGCAAAAAAGTCTCCTTTTTTAAATTTGCGCGCATAAGCATCGCCATTTAATATACCGTAGTATGGCCATGGGCTGATTGCTAAGGATACGCTTTTCGCTAAGTATTGGTTTTGATCATCTGTGATTTTTACCGTACTAGAAAAACGATCTACCGCAATTTTTTGCCCTTGCTGAAGTAAACTCGCGTTGGGTTTATGATCGGCAAAAGATACGAGAAAAGGACTTCCTTTGCCTTTAACGCCGCCTTGTGGCATGGTTCCCCATTGGTTCTGCAACCAACCGTCTTCGCTGTTTATTTGATCGCTATTATCCTGACTGTTTGAAACGGTGAACCCCATCCAAGTATAATATTCTGGAAAAGCTATATGGTTAAATTGAAAGATACCAGCATGTAGTTCTGCATCTTCTTCAAAAGTTCCCTTCCAGATTTTACCTCCAGCCGTTGCTTGTCCGTCACTTAAATTAAATAACGATAGATCCAAACTAATTAGTTCAGGCTTAACTTCTGGTTCAGTGGGTACTTCTGGAGTATCGTCAGCTACTACTTTAAAGATATAGGTATAATGACGTTGACGACCGTTTTCAACCGCTCTTAACGCTATTTTTTGTTCGCCTACTTTTGCAAAAGTATAGGTAAAAGAATTTTCTTCGGAAATAAGCTTTTGGTCAGCATACCAAAAAAATTTAGTATTCTCTGCAAAAGTATTTTTAGGTGTGAAATAAAAAGGTTTTGTCGCGATGGGTGATTCTTCCGAACGTATTATTTGTTCGATATCTGTAGGTATACTAGAATCGTCGTTGCTACAAGAGTTGAAACCCAATCCTATAAAAAGCAATAGGGTTAGGCTATAGAATAAGTTTCTTGTTTTTGAGGAAATACTCATATTCATTGTTGGTAAAATTTAGGTTTGATATAATATGAAAACAAAGGGGTTTGATAACCCTTTGTTTTATTAATTGTAAAAAAGGAGTTATTTAATGATCTTCTCTACAGTCAATTGATCCATACAGAAATATACTGCGGTATTTGGACCAACACTTGGGGAGGAATCGGTAGATTCTAATTGGAAGAAAATGTATTTTACTTCTCCAAGAGTTTTTAAATCTACTTTTTCCCATGCCTGAGACATTTGGAGTTTGTCTCCTCTGAAATCAGCTAAATAATGTGTTACTACCTCTGGTTTTACTTTGTTGTCTTTATCCACTCCATGAACGGTAATTTTAAAGGTATCTCCTTTGACAAATGGACGCGCAAATCCGTCTCCGTATAGATTTCCATAATAAGGCCAAGGATGGTTGGCGATTTGAACACTAGTTGCTTTAAAGGAATGATTTCCATCTTCAATTTTAACCCAGTTTGAGTATTTTTTTTCGTCGAAAACACCTTCTTCAGCATTCCAGTCTTTATCGTAATAACCCCAGTATCCAACGATGTAAGGTGTTCCTTTGCCCTTAACTCCACCTTGAGCCATATTCCCCCATTGGTAGTTTAACCAGCCTGCAGAGCCACCACCTTCAGCGTGGTTTACATTGCCTGTGCTATTGGATACTGTAAATCCATCCCAGTAATTCCACGATTCATTTCCAGTGTGGGAAAAAGTGAAAATTTGAGAAGAAAATTTAGCTGTTTCTGAATAGGTTTCTTGCCAGTAAAAACCACCAGCAGTAGGGATTCCTTTAGAAAGGTCAAATTTTGTTAAGTCTAAAGTGATGTACTGCGGTTCGTCTTTAGCAATAACTTTAAAGATATAAGTGTAGTGACGTTGGATTCCGTTTTCAATAGCACGCAGTCCAATTTTGTATTCACCAACTTTTGGGAAAGTATGGGTAAAAGTACCCTCCTCAGATATTAAGGTTTGATCGTTATACCAGTAAAATTTAGTGTTTTCTGGAAAGGTGTTTTTAGGCGTAAAATGATAAGGTACCGTTGCAATAGGATTGTCTTCTACGCGAATGATCTGTTCGTGATCGGTAGGAATACCGGAATCATCATTGCTACAAGAGTTTAAACCCAGTCCCAAGAAAAGGAAAAGCGTTAAACAATATAGCATTTTGTTTTTGGGTGATGTTAGTGTAAAGTGCTTCATATTTAAATTAGTATTGATTATTTTCTAGTTGGTATCGCTTGTTTAAGTAGGTGCAGATCTTCGACGCCAAACACTTCTGTAGAGACCTCACCCAGCCAGCCGGATTCTTGGTTGGTTCCCGTGTATATTTTAATAAAATCAACGCCCGGTAAGTCTACGCGGTTTCCGGATTTATCAACTGCCCAAGAGATGTCAATTGCGGACTCATCGTCTTTATTTGGCGCGTTGTCGGCATAGCCATAAGCGAAACTATATTGTACCCAATACGATCCGTTACCACTTTCGTCTATAGCGTTGTTCGGTAGTAAAGTTCCCTTAAAGGTAATTCGATCAGCGGTTATCCATTCCGGATAATAACTTTGATTGTGAAAGCTGTTTTTGGTTTTATATCCAGAATTACCTTGGTTGTCCTCCCACTTGATGTATTGAGTATCCGTAGCCCAGCTTGCTAGAGGATCTGGTACAGGACTTTTGTTGGTGTCGGGTTTGAAATAAGTGATTTCGTAGTTTTTAATCGTTTTAGGATTCTGATGTTCACTACCCGCTATTTCGTACCATTCGTCTGCATCTGGAACGCCATTTTTGTTAAAATCGTAGGCAACCATAATAACTCCAGGTTCACTGCTTCCGCCGCGTTCTTCCGCATTGCTGTTTGGATTGCTGTTTGCCCAAAAGGCATTGCCTAAAACTCGAAAGTCTCTTAAGCCCGCAACGTTGGCAATGGTGTGATCAAAACCCACTACGATATAACCTCCGAATCCACCAAGGCTTACACCGCTTCCTTTTGCTCCAACGACAGAGGATTGAGCTTTTTGAATCATGCGCTCACGACTATCTCCTGCTTCGTATTTCGGTAACATATTGGTGAATTGACCCACTGCAGGAGCGAAATCAAGAACTCGAGTTACATAAGGGGTGCCTTCGTTTTCCTTTTCTGGATTGGAATCATCACTGGATGAACAACTCGAAAGAAAGGCTAAGGCTATACAAGCTGTGACTGTTTTGTAATTAAAAAATGATTTCATAAGTTGATTGTTTTTGTTTTTCATTATTTTTTATCGCATCGTACTGTTGGCATGGTGCGATTTTATTTGTTTTTTTTATGGACAAAGGCAAAATGTGCCGGAATGTTTCCACCGGTGGTTTTCCATTTTAATATACCCTCAGGAGAATAGCAGTAAACAAAACCCGTTACGAGATAGTCTTGTGCATCGGTAATAAATATTTCTTTGGTTTCTGGATTAACAGCTATGCCATAGGGGATCAGTATGTTTTTCTCAGTGCCGTCTTTAATAATTCTGTCCGATATCACTTTTTTGGTCTTTGTATCCAATATACCGTAGTTGACGGTGTTCTTGCCAGAAGTATGTTTAAAGGACACGCTGTAATAGTATAAACTGTCGCCTTGAATGGTCATTTCACTAACGGGTATGTCGAGTTTTTGTTTGACCAGATCTGTTTTCGAATCGATTACATAGAGATTGGGCTCGGCAATGTAATAATCACCTCTAGAGCTGACATAGATATCGCCTCTTTTGTCGACTTGCAAACGATGCAGATTGATGGCTACTTCGATTTTTTTTAGTAAACTAAACGTATTTAGGTCAACGACAGCCACTGTGGTATCGTAATTGGGTACGCGGTAACCTCCTGAATTAGCGACATACAATTTGTTGTTTTGTACAACCATTTCCTCGGGTTGATAGCCTACCGAAACCTGACGTGTGACTTTAAGCGAGGTGGTGTCGATTTCCGCAACAAATCCAACTTCTGCATTGGGATTGATTTCAACCGGTCCGGAATAAGAGCTGACATAGGCCTTGCCGTTGTGAAAGGTCATATAACGACAATTTGGTATGTTGATTCTCTCTATATGAACACCCGTAGCTACATCAAATACTTCTATATAATTAGAAACATTAATAACGGCATAAGCTTTACTGCCGTAGATTTTGATGTCGTTACCCACATCGCCCAGTTCCTTAACTACATTCGGATTGCGTTCTGAATAAATATCTCGGGTATAAAGACCCGTAGCGTAGTCGAAATAATCAATCGTAGCTCGATTCATACCCATATTTCCCTCATTAAGTAGGTAAAAACCTTCTACGGTTCCGCCTAATCGGGGAGCAGCAACCTGATTGGAATCTGACAGGTAAATGGTCTCATCTTTTCTGCACGAACTCAAAAGTAGTACGCATAAAAGAAGGCTGTATAATATTTGCTTTGTCATGTATTTTTATTTTATAATCAGCCATTTCATGGCCGTATTCTTTTCGATGTTTTCTCTGTCTATTTCAGTGTCCAGTGTTTTAAAGTTCTAAGCTTAAAATAAAACGAAAGTTTCTTCCCGGCATAGGGTAGTTGGTGACTACCTCATACTGTTGGTTTAATATATTATTCGCTTCAGCACTTATTCTAAAGCGATAGGTGTTGATGGTCAGTTCTTTTTGAAGTGATAGATCGTGCGTGTACCACGGTTGTACTTCATTTCGAGCGATATTATTCATAGCACCGTCATATCGTTTTCCTACATATACAAAACTGTAGTTCAATCCCCAGTTTTTATAGTCTAATCCGACAATCGCTGAGCCGGAATGCCAAGGAGCATAGGGGATTTGATCGCCATAGGCAGACAGTTTTATGTCGTTGATAGTGGTGTGGTTTTTGGACTGAGTAAACTCATAATTGATGTTGGTTGTAAGCTGAAGTGTGCCTAGACTGATAGTGGTTCCAAAACCGGTTTCCAAACCGTACCCCTCAGTCTGTCCCAAATTGGTCATCATCCATCTAAACATACTTCCAGTTGGTGCGGCAATGATTTTATCTTTGACATTCATATAATAGGTTTCCAATTTAAGGTTCACCGATTTTAGATGTGGTCCATTAATTGGAATGTGATATTGAGCTCCGAGGTTAACCTGATTGGTAAATTCAGGTTTTAGATTGGCATCGCCTATTTGCGTATAATACAAATCGTTGAAAGTAGGCATTCGAAAGATGTTTTTATAGAAGGTGTGGATGATAAAGTCTCTTTTTTGCCAAGGTTTGTAACTCAAAAACAAGGCTGGCGAAAACACACTTCGATCTGGTGCCTGTAAGTTATTGCGAACCTTTTCTTTGGTGAAAGTGCCCAAAACACTAGCTTGAGCTTTGAAGGATCCCAAATTTAAGGATGTGGCCAAAGCACTGATAAAAGACATGCGTTCGGGGTAAGTAAATAAGGTTCCGATTCCCTCACGAGTAGCGTTGAGCTTGTTGTATTGTAGATCGGTGGCAAGCGATACTTCCCATTCTGGAGTTATTTTATAAAGGTTGACAGCAGATAGATAGAAATCTTGCTGGTAATAACTGTTGTCCACCTGTAGGTTTTTGGTGACTTGGTTTTCGAAAAACTCTATACTGTCTCGCGCCATATAACGCGTATAATCGTAGGCGAATTTTCCTTTGATCTGAAACTGATATCGATCGGTTACGAATTGTGTTAACTCCGCTTGAGCCATGACGTTTTTATCCCAACTGCGTTCTCCTGTTTGCCAATTGTTTTTGACGATGGCTCCAGGTAATCCCCTTTCCGAATCGTAATAATACAGTTGCCCTTTCCAACTTCCGTTAGTCGTTTTACCGTATAGACCAGCCTCTATTCTAAAGGCATCTATATCTCCATTGCGACGCGTTGCCGTAGTGTCGTAAGCAACGGTTTTGTCTAAATTTAGACGTTTATATCTAAACGAGTATTCGCCATTGGAATGCAGGTATTCTGCACTCAGACTAGCCGATATCTGATCGCTAACTCGTTGTTCTAAACGAAAAGAGGGATTGGTTAATTGGATGGAGGCGAATTTGTAACGAGCGGTTAAATTGGTTTTCTTACCTTCCTCAAAATGAGGGGTTTTGGAATTGATGTAAACCGCAGTAGCCGATGCAAATTCTTTAGCCGATTGAAAAATGGTACTGCGTTGTCCGTTGTAAAGTTGTAACATCTCAATGTCGTCCAACGAGAATTTCCCTAAATCGACGATGCCGTTTTGTGCATTTCCGACCGCAACTCCATTGTAGAATACACCAACGTGGTGGGTTCCCATATTTCGAACATCGATGGTTTTTAAACCTCCGATACCGCCATAATCTTTTATTTTTACTCCTGAAAAATACCGTAATGCATCTGCTACGGTGTGAGCATTTAAACGTTTTAACTCTTTGCCGCTTAACTGTTGTACGGGAATCAAATCTTTATATGGGGTGATCTCGATGACTACGGGACTCAATTCTTTTGATAATTCTTTAGTGTCTTGAGCAATTAGCGAAGACACAGAGAATAGGGCTAAGACAAATAGGTAAAAGATTCTATTAAAATGCATTTCTTTTTTTTGTTATTCATCAGTAAATTGCTTGGAGAGTAAAGAGTTATACATAGCAATTGCTTTTCTTGAAAAAAGAAATTCATGGTAACTAAGCCTTATTCCCGAAAGCTTGAAACGAGTTGTGCAATTGGCAGGTATTCTGACTTGTTCCTTTTTAAACGTCCTTCCCATCGGTTAAACAGTGGACCTAAATGTCTAAAAAACAATATGGAACTTACAGCAGCGGGTCTGTTCAGGATTTTCACCTGATTCCCTTTTTAATTACGAACTGATAGCCAGTTCTATAAACCAATATTTTTGCAAAGATAGTTAAATATTATATAACAAATTAAGTCGCTAAAAGTTGAGAATTTATATGAATGCTTGTTTTTCTAAATTTAGAGTATAAATCATGCTTAAAGTAGTTAATATTGATATAAATTTTTAGCTATTGGTGCTTAAATGGTTTATTTTCATATTTTTGCGCCAAAAATAAAATATGAATCAGCCACGTTTAGCCTTGCTTATAGGGATTATTTGTATCTCGATTTTTCCGGTATTGGTTCGGTTAAATCTAGTGCCGAGTCTGAGTTCTGCTTTTTACCGTATGGCTATAGCTAGTGTTGTTCTTGTACCTTATGCCATTTTTAGTGGTCATTTTAAGCGTTATAGTGCAAAGTTAATGGGCATGATGATCTTGGCGGGTGTGATATTCGGTTCAGATGTTGCTGTTTGGAATATAGCCATCGTCGGGTCGTCTGCTACTCAGGCTACGCTATTGACCAATTTGTCACCAGTATGGGTGGGAATAGGTAGTTATTTTATTTTAAAAATTAAACCGACGCCCAATTTTTGGTGGGGCACATTATTGGCTCTTATAGGCATGGTGGTTTTAGTGGGAGTTGAAGTGTTTGTTGAGTTTCGTTTTGATCAAGCATTTGTGTTTGGAGTATTGTCTGGTGTTTTCTATGCCAGTTATATGCTGCTGAGTAAACGCATATTGGAAGAAGTTCCGGTGGTTACTTTTATGACTTTTAGTTTGCTGTCATCGTCCGTGTATTTGGGTATTTGGTGCTTGGTTAGTGGTGAGCCGTTGACGGGTTTCTCTAATTTAGGTTGGGGAATTCTAGTGATTCAAGGTCTTGTTTGTCAATTGTTAGCCTGGCTCCTAATCAGTTTTGCTACCAAACACATGCGCGCTACTCGCGTTTCACTGAGCTTGTTGAGTCAAGCCTTGCTAGCGTCCCTATTGGCATGGGTGTTTTTGAATGAAGAAATTAATTTACAGATGATTTTTGGAGGTTTAATTGTTTTAGTAGGAATAGCGATTACGTTTTTTGATACGACTGGCAGTTCTTTTGAGCGCTTTAAAAAGCGCAAATTGAAGAGTTAAATCGAGTTGTAAATAGCGCATTTTCTAAAACAAGACATTCCAATGCTTGATAACAACATGAATATAGATACCCAAAAATACCACACCCACTACAAATTGGATAAACGTAGAGGTTAAAAATCCGATAAAAGAACCCGTTGCAGCTTTGAAAGCTCTGCGGATGTTTTTCGAATCGAAGAGAAGTTCGCCGAGTAAAGCACCTATAAAAGGGCCAATGATAAAGCCTAAGGGGATAGGAGCGATTAGACCAACGATTAGCCCGATATTGGTTCCCCAAATGCCGTATTTACTACCGCCAAAGCGTTTGGTGCCCTGTGCGGGAATTACATAGTCGAGAATCAATAAAACCAAAGTGACTAATAGGGAAATGCCGAGTACCCAGTAATTGATTTCAATTGAGGGGGTTAAGTATAAGATTAACAAACCAAACCAGCTTAGTGGAGCACCAGGTAATAGTGGAAGTATACTTCCCAACAAACCCGCTATGATTAAAATCAGGCTGAGGCTCAATAGTATATATTCCATCTCTTATTTTTTTGTATTTTTGAAGAATAAAAGTACGACTTTATTATTTATGAAGAAATTTTATCCCTTATACCTTCTTTTCTTATTAATGAGTGCATGTGGGTGGTCGGATAAAAAAGTCCCAGACGGCAAGGCGTTGTTAAAAGAAGAACTCGAAAAGATAGACTGGACTCAAGTCGATGCTTATCCCAGCGTAGAGCTTTGCGATTCCTTGTTGAATGAGTCGCAGCGCAAACAGTGTTTCTTTGATTATATGACGATACACTTACAAGAGAAATTAATGTTGGATTCCTTAACATCTAAACATCCGAAAATCGATACTATAGAAATTCGAATTACGGTGTTTCCAGATGCGCATGTTATATTCGAACCGGTATACGTCAGTGATAGCCTGAAGTTTAGATCACGCGAAATCGATAGTCTGTTACAAGTTAGATTGGTTGATTTTCCAGAAATTAGTCCAGCTATAAAACGTGGGATACCAGTGAAAACACAGTTTGTTTTACCGCTGATAATCAAAGAGGAATAATTATCTTTTTAGACGGAAACGCAATACAAAGTAGCTGCCGATTAAGACCGGAATTACAATATTTAAAAACCAGATTAGAGCGGCAACTAAAGCGACAATCCAAGCATTGACTCCCAGCAAACTGAATATATACAGTGCAATACTTCCCTTGATGGCAAATTCCAGAAATTGGAAGTTCGGTAGAGAGGAGGCTAGTAAATAAATAAAAGAGATACTGCATAGCAGTTCGTAATAAGGCAGGTCAACACCAAATAAGCGGTAAAGTATGATGTACTGATGCATCAAAGCCAAATATCTCAGAAAGGATAAAAACAAATTTTTCCGATGTATCTCCATGGGAATTTTACGAATCTCTGTCATTAACCAGCGCAGTGAATAACCTTTGATCGTGACGTTGCGTAAGGTATAAATTAAAAGCAAAACCATTGCGATCACGCCCATGATCATTCCAATGACTTGATTCGAGGTGATCTGATAGATAAAATGCAGGGAAAGGGCTCCAATGGCTCCAAATGTGATTCCGTAAATGACTTGAGTCCCGTTGCAAATCACGTTTAAAAACAATATTTGTCCGGCATCTTTTCTGGGGAAGTAAAGTACTTTTCCAGCATATTCACCAATTCCATTTGGAGTGAATAAGCCGAGGGTTAATGCGCTTAAAACCTGTTTAGTGGATTCCGCAAGACTGATTTTTTGCACAACAGCCGCTAAATTTTGCCATTTTAGAATTTCGATAAAGCGATTGGCGAAAGTTAATAGCAGTACACTGAGCAGGTACCAAATGTTTTTTGGGTCGTTGATCATGGGGATCAAAACCTTGAAATCGACTGCTTTATCATTGGATAGTTGATGATATATGAAATATAAGGCAAAACCAACCACTAATATTTTGATCAGAAGTACTAGGAATTGCTTAGTTTTGTCAGATACGAATTTCATCACCGCAAAGTAAACATAATTTTTTTGTGAAATAGAATTCTCCATTAAAAACTAATTAAATTGACAACAGAACGCATCATCTTAGGAATTGATCCAGGAACTACTATTATGGGGTTTGGATTGATAAAGATCGTCCAAAAGAAAATGGAGTTTATACAATTGAATGAGCTTCAGTTGTCTAAATACGACGACCATTATACCAAGTTGCGTCATATATTTGATCGAACCATAGAGTTAATCGAAACCCATCATCCGGATGAAATTGCTATCGAAGCACCTTTTTTTGGCAAAAATGTACAGTCGATGCTTAAATTAGGCCGCGCTCAAGGAGTGGCTATGGCGGCAGGACTGTCTAGAGACATTCCAATCACGGAATACGAACCCAAAAAGATTAAAATGGCGATTACTGGTAACGGAAATGCCAGTAAGGAACAGGTAGCTAAAATGTTGCAACAACTCTTAAATTTAAAGGAGTTGCCGAAAAATCTAGATAGTACAGATGGTCTGGCAGCAGCTGTTTGTCATTTCTTTAATTCCAGTAAAGTAACCGTGGGTAAAAATTATACCGGTTGGGACGCCTTTGTCAAACAAAATCAAGATCGAGTAAAAAAATAAATGGCAGGAATTTATATACACATTCCGTTTTGCAAGCAAGCTTGTTATTATTGTGATTTTCATTTTTCAACTTCTCTAAAGAAAAAAGATGAAATGATCGTGGCAATTTTAGATGAATTGTTAATGAGACGTTCTGAAGTGGGTGAAGAGCCAATCGAAACCATTTACTTCGGTGGTGGTACTCCAAGTCTTTTAGAGGCATCAGAACTCAATCGAATACTAGCTTTTATTGCAGATCATTTTGAAGTAATCGAGCATCCTGAAATTACCTTGGAGGCAAATCCAGATGATTTGAATGCCGATGCTTTACAGAAGTTGGCTCAAACTCGAATCAATCGTTTGAGTATTGGTATACAATCGTTTTATGAAGCGGATTTAAAAATGATGAATCGGGCACATAATGCGGATGAGGCATTAAATTGCTTGGTTGAAGCTACTAAATATTTTAAAAACATCTCTATTGATTTGATTTACGGAATTCCTGGTATGACGGAAGCACGTTGGTTACAGAATATAGAAACGGTATTGAGTTTGGGTATTCCGCATATTTCAAGTTACGCTTTAACGGTAGAGCCCAAAACAGCTTTGTATAAAATGATTCAAACGGGTAGTATACCAAAGCCCGATGACGGTGTGGCGCACCAACATTTTTTGTTGCTGATGGATCGTTTAAAAGAGGCGGGTTTTATTCATTATGAATTGTCTAACTTTGGGAAAGAGGGGTATTTTTCGCAAAATAATTCTGCCTATTGGTTGGGTAAGAAATATTTGGGTGTAGGTCCTTCTGCACACAGTTTTGACGGTCAGTCACGCAGTTGGAATATTGCGAACAACGCTTTGTATATCAAAAGTATCCTTGATAAGAAATTGCCTATCGAAAGAGAGGTGTTGTCAGAAGCAGATCGGTATAATGAGTATGTTATGACAGGGCTTCGAACAATCTGGGGCGTGGATCTTGCACGTGTAGAAAACGATTTTGGAGTTCGCTTTAGATCGTATGTTGTAGCCCAGTCCGAGCGTTTTATCGCTGATGGTTTAATGAGCAACGATGTGGGAATTTTAACCATAACAAATAAAGGAAAATTTTTAAGCGATGGAATTGCTGCTGATTTATTTTGGTTAAATTTGAAATAAAAAAATTGAAAGCAAGCATCACCTTTTTAGATAAAAATTACAACGTTGATTTTTCTCAGCCATTAGATATATCGATACCTTTGAGTGCTTCGGAGGATAATCCAATAGCCTGGTATCAAAATATGCCGGAAATCAAGCCTGTGCAAGATGGAGATTGGATTGGAAAGGTCAGTGAAGGGCAATCTTCGACAAATTTTAATAACATTTTTTTTAATCCTCATGCACACGGTACTCATACCGAATGTTTGGGACATATTACATTTGATTTTTACAGTGTCAACCAGCATTTAAAGCAGTTTATGTTTTTGGCGCAATTGATTTCGGTTTCCCCAGTAGTATTTGGTGAAGATCTGGTGATTGGTTTGGCGCAAATAAAAGAACAATGGGTCGATAACCAGCAAACAGCCTTGGTTATTCGAACGCTTCCCAATGAGGAGGTCAAGCTACACCAGAAATACTCCCATGCCAATCCTGCCTATCTAACTGAAGAAGCCGTGGTTTTTTTAAGAGAATCGGGTATTGAACATTTATTGATAGACTTACCCAGTGTGGACAAGGAAAAAGACGGAGGTAAATTAGTTTGCCATAAAGCCTTTTGGAATATTAAAGATGTGGTTAAATTGAATTCAGAAGCGCGATTGGGAGCTACGATTACAGAGATGATTTATGTACCCACTTCAGTGGAAGATGGTAGTTATTTACTCAATCTGCAAATCGCCGCTTTTGAAAATGATGCTTCACCAAGTAAACCGATACTGTATCGCCTCGAGTAGGTTCTCGAGCAGATTTTATCTATAATTTTAATATCAAGGAATCATGGACAGCATTCAATCATTTTACGAATACGCCCTTTCAAAAAAAGGAGCATCTGAACATTTCCCTTTTGATCAAAATACTTTGGTTTTTAAAGTTGGAGGCAAGATATTTGCCTTAACTGCTCTAAGTGATTGGGAAAAAGGCACGGGAATGATCAACCTCAAGTGTGATCCAGAGCGAGCTATGGAGCTTCGGGAAGAGTACGAAGAAATCATACCGGGTTATCACATGAATAAAAAACACTGGAATACCGTAAGTTGTACGGGTAGGTTATCTTTCATGTTGATCCGAGAATTAATCGATCATTCCTATGACTTAGTACTTGCGAGTTTGTCCAAAAAAATTAGAGACGATATCAGTTAATATCTATTTCGTTATAGAACTATCATCAACTTCTTCTTGGATTTTGATGGTAACAGGTATGGTGAATAAACTTCTTACCTTTTTGCCGCCATTTTCCGCTGGTATCCAAGGGATGCTGTTTTTCAGTATGTCAATAATATGTAAATCGGTTTTTTCATCTAAACCTCTTAATATTTTGACCTCGTCAATCTTTCCGTCTTCTTCTACCATAAATTGAAATATAAGTTTAGCTACACCGCCGTCGAAAGTTTCGGGAGTTCTAAATTTACTGATAAAGTATTTGTTGAATTCTGACATACCGCCTGGGTAAGTTGCTATTTTTTCTACTGTTTGAAACTCATTCATCGAGGGCTTTTCAGTTGTTGATGGCGCACTGTGGTTGATGGTTTGCGCTTGTACACTAAAGACGGCAATTGTGGCTAATAATAGCGAGGAAATGCCTTGTGCTAAGTTGTTTTTTCTTTTGTTAATGGTTTTTGTTGTCATCATAAAGCGTTTTTTAGTAGGTTGGTAATAGAAGGAACTGCCCAAGGTTTGAGCGTGTATTTGGGTTTGCTGTTGCATTAAAATTTGAAGATAAGCAACGGTGTTTTGCGTGGTTTTAATGACGCTTTCATCTGCTAAGAATTCGTGGTTTAACGAAATGGCTTTTTTATAGAGATAAAAAATGGGGTTAAACCAAAAGATAATTTTTAATATTTCAATAAAAATAATGTCCGCTGAGTGAAATTGTTTGATGTGAGCGGTTTCATGAAGAATGATTTCGTTGCTGAAATCAACGTTGTCAAATCGTTCTTTTGGTAGGTATATGCGGTTCCAAAAAGCAAAAGTATGTGACGTTTTCGAAGTGAAGACATATTCGATACCGTCTTTTACTTGCGTGATTTGGCCTTTTTGTAAGGTTTGAAATTTAACCAGATTCAAGATGAATTTACAACTCAATAATAAAACACCTAACCCGTAAATCAACCCGACGAATCCAGTAATATGATCTGTTGTAGTGACCAAGGCCGATTGAGATCCAATCAGTATCGGTTGTAAGTTGGTGTTTGTGAAATTGGCGTCCCAAGGCAAGGCCGTTTCAGAGAACTTTAGTAACGGAAAACACAACGAGCAGATCAAAGCGAGCAATAGATAAAAACGTTTAAACTGATGCATCTTTAAGTTTTCAAGAAAGAGTTTGTATACCCCAAAAAGGAGTATTAAACTCAGAGTCGTTTTTAAGAGGTAGATCATCATGGCTTTGATTTTTTGAGTTCTTCATCGATAATGGTTTTGAGCTCTTCAAGTTCACTGGCTGTCATGGGGGTTTCTTTAGCGAAAAAAGAGGCAAATTGTAAAGCCGAATTGCCAAAGAAGTTTTTGATTAAACCTTGTACTTGCTTAGAAAAATATTTTTCCTTGTCAATTAGGGCATAATATTGTCTGGATTTGCCGTATTCGATATAGCCTATAAACCCTTTTTCCGTCATGCGCTTTAACATGGTGGAAATGGTTGTACTGGCAGGTTTTGGTTCGGGAAGTTCATCGATGATCTCTTTCATAAAAGATTTTTTCAACTTCCATATCGATTCCATTAATTGTTCTTCTGCTGGGGATAATTTCATAGTCAAAAATTTTCGAGATATAATTTCTTGTAATCGTGTTTATTGCTGTTTGTTAATTAGGGTTTCTCTAATTAATTCTCCGTTTTTGTAGTTCCTTACCGTTTTAAGTTTTCCTTCTTCATCAAAGTAAAACCAATCTCCAGTATAGTACCAATGTATACGGGTACCTTTGAGGTCTAATTTTGTTTGTCCTATGGATTCCGTTGTGCCATCGGTATAATACGTAGTGACATAACAGATTCCTTCTTTAGAATAAGCTTCTCTTTTATATAGCTTTCCGCCTAATCTGTATTGCCAAATCCCTTTGCCAAATCCTTTTCGATTGTATTTTGCATGAATCGTTTGAATTTGATCTTCATAACGCATTTTAACTTTCCAACGACCAACTCTTTCGTGGTTTTTTGTTTGGTTACTTTTACAGGCTGCATTAATCATTAGTAATACTATTGCGAAAAAAAGTCCTACAACGGTTTTCATAGTCTATGATTGTGTATCACGAACTACAAATGTAGATTAAAAAATTAATAATGCAAATTAATGTGCTTATAATTGCTATATTTGATTTCTATTTGCTGTATTTTGCAGTAATTTATAGTATTACGGTGTTTTTTTTAATTATAAGCTAGGCTTAGTACACAGTAAAAAGTAAGGTATAATTGATAATATTAGAAATATGAAGCTGCTAAGAGTTGTGTTAGGTGTTTTGTTTGTTTTAACAGCAAGTCATACAGTCTACGGACAAGTGCCCTGTATGCTGACTGCACATTTGGATGATTTTATTCAAATGAAAGAGGAGGTTTTCGATGGCGAATCCGATTTAATTGCTAGAATTAAGGAAAGTCACAAAACCAATTGTGCCAGTTCTAGCATTGATCAGAATAAACAGATGCTCGATTATATATTGGTCAATTTTACGGCACGTTTGGATTATGAGAAGTTTAAATTGATATCGGATTCCGTGGTTTTACAACAGACCTATATAAAGACATTGGAAAAAGACAGTCTCTTTACTGCGGTATTAAATGACTTTTCGAGAAAAGTGATTGATAAAACGGAAGTAAAAGATACCGTGAGTATGAATCAGTTAATGAATTTAGCGGTTAAGTTTTTTTCAATAGCACAGATAAACGAGGACGATAATTATGTCGGTAGAGTTTGTGTCGGTTCTAACAGTATTAAAGATACAGAGCCAAATCGACACGCTTTTGCTGAGGCATTTTGTTTTGTGTCTATCTTCGAGAATTACGAGGGAGAACGTTATAATATGTCTAAGGAATTTATAGATGTATTATGGATTCTAAAAGATATGAATTTGGGGATTAATTGCGATGAGCGATTGCTTAGAGCTCAGGGGGCCATGTTTGTATTGATGAAAAAGAATCAAAATTTAAGTGATATGCTGGAGCAAAGTTTTGAAGAAAAGAAAGACTTTTTGCCGTTTATACTTAAGAAAGAAAGCTAATATATCAATCGGTTAGACAGCGGATCGCTGTTGTTCAGATATCAAAAAGTTCCTTTGATCCCTTTTGGGAAAGGAACTTTTTGTTCTTTCATTAGCCGTGGACGGTTTCTTGTTTACCGTAATTTTGAATCAATTGGCCTTCAAAGTCTAGCCATTCTTTCCATCGCTGATCCACATCGACTTTTTCAGTATATTTTTTGGCGAATTTCAGGAAAGTGGTGTAGTGACCTGCTTCACTAATCATCAAATCTCTATAAAAAACAGCTAATTCTTCATCTTTGATATTGTCCGATAAAACTCTAAAGCGTTCACAGCTTCGGGCTTCAATCATCGCAGCAAATAATAAACGATCGATAAATGCGTCGTTTCTGCTGCCGTCTTTTTTCATGAATTTAAACAGTTGATTGACATAATCGTCTTTGCGTTCTCTGCCTAGGGTATAACCGCGTTGTTTGATGATTTCATGAACCATTTTAAAATGCTCCATTTCTTCAATAGCGATATCGGTTAAGGCGGTCACCAGATCTTCGTGTTCGGAGTTGTATGCTATGATGGTAATCGCATTGGTAGCTGCTTTTTGCTCGCACCAAGCGTGATCGGTTAAAATCTCTTCTAAGTTAGATTCGGCAATATTTGCCCATCTGGGGTCGGTCAATAATTTTAATCCTAACATTTGATAATAGTTTAAATGCAAATTTAGCAATTATTATCGGCTTTAAAAATTGATGGTGCTCAGGCAAATATTCCGTTATTTTGTAGCATGGAAAATTTTTGGAGCGGAAAGCAGTTATTGGTTGTTGGATTGGTTTGGCCGGAGCCCGGATCATCAGCTGCGGGTTCACGTATGATTCAGTTAATTCGTTGGTTTCTAAGTCAGGGTATGCAGGTTCGTTTTGCCTGTGCAGCAGGAAAATCAGACTACAGTTTTGATCTGCCGAGTATCGGGGTTCAAGAGGAAGTAATACGATTAAATGACGATAGTTTTGATGTTCAATTGACTGTATGGAATCCAGATGTAGTATTGTTTGATCGGTTTATGATTGAAGAACAATACGGTTGGCGGGTGGCTCAAAGTTGTCCAGATGCGCTACGCATTTTGGATACCGAAGATTTACATTTTTTACGCTATGCGCGACAGGACTGTTATAAAAAAGGAATTGATTTCTCTGAAGAATTCCTATATACCGATCGAGCAAAAAGAGAGATAGCGAGTATTTACCGCTCTGATGCTACTTTAATTATTTCGGAATATGAAATGAACCTATTGACGACACGGTTTAAGGTGGATGCGGCTATGTTGTTTTATCTTCCTTTTCTTGAAGAGGAGATTACGACTTCTGTTCAATTGCAGTGGCCGTCTTTTGAGGAGCGTCGTGACTTTTTGTTTATAGGGAATTTTATTCACGAACCGAATTGGAATACCGTGCAGGTACTAAAAACTAGAATTTGGCCCGAGTTACGCAAAAACTTACCTGGAGTAAAACTACATATATATGGGGCATACGCCTCGGAAAAGGTGATGCAATTGCATCAGCCTAAAGAGGGTTTTCTCGTGCACGGAAGGGCAGAAGAGGTGCGGGATGTATTCCTGCCGAGTCGTATATTATTAGCTCCTATTCAATTTGGTGCAGGGGTTAAAGGTAAGTTTGTCGATGCGATGAAAATGGGTACACCCTGCGTTACTACTTCGGTGGGAGCAGAGGGAATGAAAGGAGACTTACCGTGGAACGGATATATCGCAGATACCGATGCAGATTTTATTGAGAGGGCTACACATTTATATAGTGATAAAGGCGATTGGGAACAGGCAACATGGCATGGAATCCAGATTCTAAATCAACGTTATGCTTCGGAATTGGTAGCAGGTGAATTTTTAGAATGGATTACGGATCGTTTCGTTAATTTACAGGGAAATCGACAGTTGAATTTTACGGGTCAAATGCTTTTACATCATAGTTTGCAGAGTACTAAGTATATGAGTTTGTGGATTCAAGCTAAAAATTCCTAGCTTAAATGTTAAAATTTAAAATTTATTGTTTTTTTGTCAGTGCTGATGTTGTAAGGGTTTTCGTGTAAAAACAGTGTTATTTTAAAGTTTTTGTTTTGTTAAAATTTGCGTCTTAAAATTGTGTTATTGGTTTTATGTTAAAATAATGCTTAAATTTATGAGGAAAATTAAAACAATACAGCTATGGATAATAATTTTATTAGTCAGGTTCGAAATTTTATTTCACCTGAATCGATTTCAGATTTGAGTAGTTCTACAGGTGAGTCTGCTGATAAGCTCGAAAAGGGTTTTAATATGTCAATTGCCTCTGTTCTTTTGGGATTGGCTAACCAAGGTAAAGGGGGTTTGTCTACCATTTTTAATCAAGCGAAAAGTCATTTTGTAGATTCTTTAGATGGAACTGGACAGGCACCGCCGCTTAAAGGCGTGTTTTCCTCGTTGTTTGGTAATTCTAGTACAGAAGTAGTTTCGTCGATTCAAACGCATAGCGGTTTGAGTGCGTCAGCTACAAATTCGGTGCTAGAGCAAGCGACCACTGCGGTTTTTGGCTTTTTGAAAAATCTAAGCCCGAACTTTGATCTCGATGCTATTTCGAATTTTTTAAGTAATAATAAGGCCGCTTTTGCCGCAGCGCTACCTATGGGGTTATCTTGGGCAGGTTTTGGGAAATCAAGTCATGCTGAGCCGGTACGACCTGTTGTTCACGAATACGTAAAACCGGTTGCTCCAGTAAAGAAAGAAAAGGGGAGTTCGATGTGGCTGTATATTATTTTGTTGCTTATCGCAGCAGCTTTAATCTATTTTTTCCTTCGTGGTAAAGATGTGCCAACAACAACTGTGGATACTACTCAAGGGGTTATAGATACCACAAATAATACCAATGCAGCTGTTGATTTAACCAGCAGAGAAATGCTTAAAGTAACTTTGCCAGATGGTGTTGTTATCGACGCTTATAAAGGTGGAATCGAAGATCGATTAGTCGTATTCTTAAAAACAGATTATAAAAAATTAGGGGATCAGAAGTTAAAAGACACTTGGTTTGATTTTGATAATTTGAATTTTCAAACCAACAGCGCCGTTATTACAGAAGAATCAAAACCTCAGCTGGCTAATATTGTAGCTATCTTAAAAGCTTTTCCCGATGCCAAATTAAAAATTGGAGGATATACCGATAAAACGGGAACAGAAGCGGTTAATATTAAGTTGTCTGGTGAACGAGCTAATGCGGTTAAGAAAAGTATTGAAGCAGCAGGTAAAGGCAGTCAAGTTGAAGGCGCCGAAGGTTATGGGTCAAAATTTGCCAAGTATGATGCTAGTGCACCTGAATCGGATCGCGTTTTAGATCGTCATATATCTGTGAGTGTACGTTAATAAGCAGATACGCTGATACGCTGATGCGCTGATACGCTGATGCGCTGATGCGATGATGCGCTGATGCGATGATGCGCCTATACTTGAGTGTGCGTATTCGCGTATGTGCGAATAGGCAAATAGGGCATAAAAAAAAAGCCACCCAAACGGGTGGCTTTCTTTTATTTAGACAATTCTGTAAAGTATTTGTAGAACAATGGAATGGTTTCAATTCCTTTTAAGTAGTTAAATACTCCGAAATGCTCATTAGGGGAGTGAATAGCGTCACTATCTAAACCAAAGCCCATCATGATAGATTTGGAGTTTAATTCTTCCTCAAATAGCGCTACAATCGGAATACTTCCTCCTGATCGAACAGGAATAGGTGTTTTTCCAAAAGTATCTGTATATGCTTTGGATGCGGCTTGGTAACCGATAGAATCTGTTGGAGTCACGTAGCCTTGTCCACCGTGGTGTGGTTTTACAACTACTTTAACCGATTTTGGAGCGATGCTCTCAAAATGTTTTTTAAACAATTCTGTTATTTCTTCCCAATCTTGATTTGGAACTAAACGCATGGAGATCTTAGCATAAGCCTTGCTCGCAATAACGGTCTTAGCGCCTTCGCCAGTATATCCTCCCCATATTCCATTAACGTCTAAGGTTGGTCGAATAGAGTTTCTTTCGTTGGTGTCATAACCAGTTTCTCCAGCTACTTCCTCGATGTCCAATGCTTTTTTATAAGCTTCGATCGAAAAAGGACGTTTAGCCATTTCGGCTCTTTCCTCTTTGGATAGCTCTTCTACTTTATCATAAAATCCTGGAATGGTAATGTGATTGTTTTCATCGTGAAGCGAAGCAATCATCTTTGCTAAAACGTTAATCGGATTGGCAACAGCACCTCCATATAATCCAGAGTGTAAATCGCGATTTGGACCAGTAACTTCAACTTCAACATAACTTAGTCCTCTTAACCCCGTAGTGATTGATGGTTGGTCGTTGGAAATCATTCCCGTGTCAGAAATCAAAATCACATCGTTCTTTAATTTCTCTTGGTTTCTTTTTACAAACCAACTTAAACTGGTAGATCCTACTTCTTCTTCTCCTTCAATCATAAATTTGACGTTACAAGGCAAAGCATCATTTTGAATCATATATTCTAATGCTTTGACATGCATAAACATTTGTCCTTTATCATCACAGGCTCCACGGGCGAATATGGCACCTTCTGGGTGAATTTCCGTTTTTTTAATCACCGGTTCGAATGGAGGAGAGGTCCAAAGTTCGATAGGATCGGCTGGTTGCACGTCATAATGACCATAAACAAGTACGGTCGGTAAATTTTTATCAATTATTTTTTCACCGTAAATAATAGGGTAGCCCGGAGTCTCGCACATCTCTACTAAGTCACAACCGGCTTTTTCTAAGCTGGCTTTTACGGCTTCCGCCGTATTTATAACATCTTGAGTATAGGCGCTATCAGCACTTACAGACGGTATTTTTAATAGTTCAATCAACTCGTTTATGAATCGATCTTTATTTTCTTGTACGTATTGTTTAGAGTCTTTCATTATTAAAACTGATGGGTTAACATTAATTATTACAAAGCTAATAATAAAAAAAAATTATTTTTTTCTTGGATATTAAATTTCAATACGTATATTTGCAACCGCTTAGTGAAACAAAAGCCGCGGGTATGGTGAAATTGGTAGACACGCCAGACTTAGGATCTGGTGCCTCACGGTGTGAAGGTTCGAGTCCTTTTACCCGCACAAAGACCTCTTCGAAAGAAGAGGTCTTTTTTTATATAGCTATTTTAATCCCAATGTTGCTTTGTTATTTAGAAAGAGTTGCTTAATTTTATAAGTATCGTTTAAAAGTCGATTTCTATGGGGGAAATATTATCTCAGTTATTGGAATACGAGATTTATGCCGGTAAGTCAATTACAGTTACTATAGGGACTATACTGTTTGTAGTCTTTACGTTGGTCCTGACTCGTTATGGGCTTAAATTTCTAAAAAAAACGGTACTAAAAATATCCTCGATTGAGGATAGTGGGCGTCTGACAAGTGCGTTCAATTTCGTAAACTACTTCGTTTATGTGATTATGTTCTTTTTTATCCTCAATGCTATTGGAGTCAATATCAATATGTTTCTAACGACTTCCGCAGCCCTTTTTGTGGGCTTGGGTTTAGCGCTTCAGAAAATATTTCAAGATTTGATCGCCGGAATTTACATCATGATGGATAAAACACTTACCGTAGGCGATGTGATTCATATCAATGATGAGGTAGCTCGGGTTAAATTGATTAAACTGAGGTCTACTATAGCTGAAACCCGTAATCGAAAGATTATCGTGATCCCCAATAGAAAGTTTATTGACGATATTATCAATAACTGGACACAAGATGATGAGGTGATTCGAGCACGTATAGATGTTGGTGTGTATATTGGTACTGATGTAGAAAAAGTGCGAGAAATTTTGTTAAACTGTGCTGCTGTGAATCCAGATGTGATGAAAGATCCCTTGCCTTTAGTATTTTTAGACCAATTTGGAGAATCTTCGATTCGATTCATTTTATATTATTTTATAGATAATTCCTTTGATAACGATCGTATCGCAAGCGCTATTCGCTTTGAAATCGATAAACAGTTTAAACTCCATGGAATTAAACTGCCTGTACCGGTTTTGCGTCTGCATCCCTTGGAAGTTCCGGTTGATTCCATCGCATAAAAAACACGCCTATATTTTATTGGCTCTTTAATTTCTTCAAGGTCTCCTCTATGGTGTTAATCCGGTTTTGAATCTTGCTAGCCGCAGCATCTAGGGTGTATCCCTCGTCTATCAATTCTTTGATTAAAAGTATTTTTTTGATGTTCTCGTAGTCATATCTACGGTTTTTTCCTTCTGCCTCTGTTAAACTTTTGATGATTCCTTTTTCCTCCCAATAGCGTATCTGTCTAGTTGGTAGACTCGTTATTTGCGAGACCTCTCCAATTCCTACTATAAGCTTGTCTAGAAATGCGTAATCGAACGATAGGGCTTTATCTTTTTCTTCCATTGTAGTTTATTTACAATTATTGTTGTAAAAGTAAAATATTTTTATTTCATTTGCAATTGTAGATTACTTACAATACATGTTTATTAATTACAAATATTGACAAAATGAAACAAACACTTTTTTTAGTTATGACGGTAATCAGTTGTAATTCGCAAGAATTGGTAGTAGATGAGGGACAGCTAAATGCTCAATTAGAATTTTTTGAAAGTAAGGTCGTGATTCCTGCGGGTTTTGAGCAAACCAAGGTGACCTTAGTTGAGGTAGATCAGAAGAAGGCCTATTTGTTTCGATATGAAAAGCCTGTAAATCGCGGTTTACTTCAAGAGCACTTTTCGTTTATCGTAACAGCGAATGCGCCTTTTCGTATTTTGGGTTTTACGCGAATGGATGTAAAATATCTGGATCGTGATATGTTGAGCGAAGCGCAGACCCGAGAGATTGCAACGAAATTTTTGCTGGGTATCGATGCTGATTTAGCCAATTCTCTTGAAAATTTATGGATTGATAAGCATGGGGAGTTGATGGTCATTGATCAACGAGAAAAGCCTATTTTTGGTATGAAATACAAATGTTATCGCAAGTCAAGTGGTGATTATGCGTGGGTCATCGTTGGATTTGATGGAAGTGTGATCACTTTTGAGCGTGACATTATTTGGGATAATGCTGCAAATAAGCGAATAACTCAAAAATGGTTGCACGATAATTGGATTTTGGAAAACGATAAAAAACGGCAAGATGTTAAGGGGTAAATATGTTGTAGTGACAGGTGGAAGCGATGGAATAGGTTATGCTATTGCAGCGCAATTTGCGCAAAATGGTGCCCACGTTTGTATCGTTGGGCGGAATAAGGATAAGCTGTCTAAAGCGGTAAATAATTTGATTGTACACGGAACTACAGTTGTCGGTTTAGAGGCAGATCTGGCTATTAGTTCAGAAATAAATAATTTAGCTCAGCGTATTTTAGTTGTTTTTCCTCAAATTGATGTTTTGGTAAATAATGCTGGAATGGGGGTTTTTGTTCCGTTTGCAGAAACGGGGGAGGATTTGTTGGACAAACATTGGAATCTCAATGTAAAAGCACCGTATTTGCTATCTCAAAGTTTGTTGGAGTCGTTGATAGAGAATAGCGGGAATATCATTAATATTTCCTCCTATTTTTCACATCGAATGTTGGTCGGACGTGATACTACGGCTTATTCCTTGACAAAGGGAGCTTTGGATTCGTTTACAAAAGCCTTAGCGTTTGAAATCGGGAAATGCGGTGTTCGTGTTAATGGTATCGCGCCGGGTAGTGTACAGACTCCTCAATTTCAGGCTAATCTTGAAAAACTGAGTATAGCGAATCAAGTCGCATTTCAAAATATGGTTCAGGCGATTTATCCCTTAGGTAAAATTGGTACTGTAGAAGATGTTGCAAATATGGCGGTTTTTTTAGCTTCTCCAAGGGCGAATTGGATTACGGGTACGGTGGTTGCAGTAGATGGAGGACTGACGACAAACTGATTAATGTCTGCCAGTTTTCGGATTAATTGAGTCTTGTTTTTTTCTAAAAGTCTGTTTAATAATGTATTTTTGTAGGCTTATAATTCCCGTATGGCTACACCGAGAAAAACCATTAGAAGAAATTCAACTCCCCGAAAACCGGTTAAGAAAAAAAACACTTTTACCATACACCATGTAAAATGGGTGGTTGTGGCTGTGGTTTTTGTTGGTTTGGGAATCTGGTTTGGGATAACCTTCAAAGACGGTATTAAATATTTTTTTAGTGAAGAGCGCAAAAATGCCGCTGAAACTACAGTCTTTGATATCAGAAACGTAGAGGTTTTAAAGCGCCATACCGATAAGGTATTTGGTTTTGATATTTCTCATTATCAAGGAAAGATATTGTGGGAACAGGTGGATATGATTAATAAGGAATTTCCGCTTGAATATGTGTTTATACGTGCGACTATGGGGAAAGATGGTATAGATACCGCTTTTTTGAGAAATTGGCGTAGCGCGCGCGCAAATAACTTTATTCGTGGTGCCTATCACTATTATCGTCCTAATGAGAACTCTGTGGAACAAGCAGAAAACTTTATTCGTAATGTCAAATTAGCGGAAGGTGATTTTCCGCCTGTACTCGACGTTGAAGAACTGCCGAAGAATCAACCGATGGATAGCTTGATCAAAGGTTTAAAACGATGGATTGATGTCGTGGAGCGTCATTATGGAGTAAAACCAATCCTGTATTCGGGAGAGCATTATTACAATAGAAATCTACAGCAAGCTTTTCCCGATCACATTATCTGGATTGCCAATTATAATTTTTTTGTTGAGAACATCAAACCGGAATGGCATTTCTGGCAATTTACAGAAAAGGGAATTGTCCCCGGTATTGAAACTAAGGTTGATGTAAATATCTATAATGGAAATCGGAATGAGCTTCGGAAAATATTAATTCAATAAACCGATCGCAATTTTTTAGTTGTTATTTTTTTACGTCCAAGGCATCTCTTAATGTGTTGCCGATTAACATAAAAGCCATAACCAATAAAAACATAGCAATTCCTGGTATTAAAGCCAGGTAGGGTTTTCCCAACAAGATGTAATTGTAGTTTTCTTTAATCATCGAACCCCAGCTCGGTACAGGAACTTGTGCACCAAGGCCTAAGAAACTCAAACCGCTTTCGACTAAAATGGCCGATGCAAAATTGGCTGCTGATATCACAATTACCGGAGCCATACAGTTGGGTAAAATGTGTTTGAGAATAATCCGAATATCGGAATATCCCAAAGCTCTTGCAGCGGTAATGTATTGTTGTTCTTTGACGCTGATCACTTGCCCTCTGACTACACGAGCGACTTCGACCCACATTGTAAGTCCTACGGCTACGAAAACCTGCCAAAAACCTTTTCCCAAAGCTAAAGTGATTGCAATAACTAGCAATAGTGTAGGTATGGACCAAACCATATTGACTAACCACATGATCAAAGCATCGGTTTTTCCGCCATAATACCCAGCTAGGGCTCCCAGAGAAACTCCGATAATCAATGATAAAGCTACCGCAACAAATCCAATGGATAAGGATACTCTAGATCCGATGATTAAACGACTCAGGAAATCACGCCCTTGACTATCTGTGCCCAAGATGTAATATTTCTGATTGATATAATCGTTGATAATGTTATGCGGCTTTTGCTCGTGAAAGCTGCTCAATGGCAGTGATTGGTTTTGTGCTGTAAGCGGGTTGTTGCTATATGTGGTGTAGTGAATGGAATCTTTGGTGAAATGATAATTGCTAATTGGTATTGCAGACTGTTGGTATTCTCGTCCTATAAACCAAGATTTCCAAGTGTTTACTAGGGGTGTCTCAGTCGGAAGTGTTAAGGTGGTTACGGTGAAACCCGGTTCTTTTGATCGCAGCGAGAGATCGCCAGCATTGGCATTTTGTGTTTTGTCGGGAACGATGACATAGGCCAAGATCGAAACAAAGCTCAGTACGACAACAAACCAGAAAGATAAAACGCCCCAAAAATCCGATTGGAATTTTTGGAGCGCTAATTGATTGTTAGAGATGGTTTTATCCGCCATTAAAATTAATGCTTCTCAGCTAATTTAATCTTTTTATTAGAAAAATCGGTAGCGTGGATCGGCGCTCCTTTGTGTAGATCCTTTAAGATGTATACAGCCTCTTCTACATATACATCACTAGCTAAAGATTCATGCCATCTGTTACGTTTGTTTTCTAATATAGTGTCGTTTTTAAAACGCTCCAATTCGTAAGGTAATGAATTGAATTTTAAATGATTATTGTATTTGGAAATCGCTTTGAATTTCTTAGCTTTTTCTTCTACTTGTTCTTGACGCAATTTATACTTGTCGTAATTTAAACTAAAAACTTTCTCATCTTTGCGTTCATTGATCCATTTTGCATTTTCTGTAATCAATTTAAACTGATCATTGGTAGCAATTCTCTTTTTACTGTTAAGAATAGCAGTGCTAAAATCATTTTTTAACGGCGTATAGTTGGCGCGGTCAATTTTGTCCCACGGCATGGCGTTAGGAATGTCGCGTTCTCCCATATCGATAAAGGAGAAACGGTCTGGTAAAACGACATCACTCAAAACCCCTTCACGTTGTGTTGATCCTCCATTAATTCTATAGAATTTTTGTAAGGTTAGTTTTAGAGCACCTAGGTCGCCAAATGGTTGTTGGGCTTTAAGTAGTTCATTTAAGTTGATCACGTTTTGAACGGTACCTTTACCATAAGTGTGCTTGCTTCCAATAACAACACCTCTTTTGTAGTCTTGTATTGCAGCAGCAAAAATTTCTGAGGCCGATGCTGAAAAGTTATTGACCATCACAACCAAAGGACCTTCCCATTGTATTTTTGAATCACGATCAAACAAGACGTCTTTTTTACCTTTCGAAGATTTTACTTGAACGATTGGGCCTTGTTCTATAAAAAGACCAGCCATATCCACAACAGTTTGTAATGAACCACCACCGTTGTTTCTAAGATCCATAATAATTCCGCTAACGTTTTGTGCTTTTAAACGTTCCACTTCTTTGGTAACATCCTTAAAGGCATCGCGATTGTCTTTGTTCTCAAAATTGATGTAAAATTTTGGCAATTGAATCAAACCGTAAGTTTGATCGCCTATATTGATCAGGCTCGATTTAGCATAGGTTTCCTCTAATTCAACAATCTCACGAATGATCGATATAACCACTACGGTACCATCAACTTTTTTTACGGTTAGGCGAACTTCAGTTCCCTTGTGACCTTTTATTTTTTTGACTACGTCCTCCAGGCGCATTCCCACAACATCTTCAGCCAATTCATCTCCCTGAGCGACTTTTAAGATAAGATCCCCAGCCTCTAATTCTTTTCCTCTCCATGCTGGTCCACCCGGAATCAGTTCCGAAATTTCCGTAACATCATTTTTCTTTTGTAGTTTGGCACCAATACCCTCAATAGTTCCACTCATGCTTGCATCAAATTTCTCTTTGTCCTCTGGAGCTAAATAGGAGCTATGTGGATCAAAACGTTCCACAATACTATTGACATAGATCGTAAACCAATCTTTGCGCTGCAATTCGTCTATAAAACCAAAATACTCATTTAAAGATTTTAACGTAGCTTCTCTAGCTTCTACCTCCAATTCGGCAAAAGTTTTCTTTTCTACGGGTTTTTCATCTTTTTTCTTCGTTTTTGGAGTATAGGTGTCTGAATCCATATCGTCTTCAAATTCATCGGTAGCGACTTCTTCACCATCTTGCAATTTTATTTTATCAGAAATCGTAGACAAAACGGAAAGTTTAAGTTGTTTTTCCCAACGCTTTTTTAAGGCCTCCTCATCGGCTGAAAATGCTTGTTTGTCGTAGTCCGCATCAAATGTTTCATTGGCATAAAGATTAAACGGTTTACTTAAGATATCTTTATAGATAACTTGAGCATCCGACATGCGTTGTACGATTCTATCGTGCGTTAAATTAAAGAACGACAAGTCCTTCAATTTAATCATATCATCGATTAAATACTCGTATTTTGAAAACTCATCTATATCTGCTTGTGTAAAAAAACGTTTCGTCGGGTCCAAGGATTTGATATATTCTTTATAAACATCTTTGGAAAATGTATCGTCGATTTTTACGGGGTCATAATGGCCTTTTTCAAGTAAATACGTAATCATTTCAATCAGTAATTGATCCTTTTCAGGATTCTCCTTCGGCTCCTTTGGCATAAAACTCCACAACAGAGTAGATACGCCTAAAATGAGTAGTATTATCTTATAGTTTCTTTTCATAAATGACCAAATAGTGTTCATCAATTAATTTTCATCTAAAGTAAGTAATTTATTAGAGACTTAATATGAGGCTCCAATAATATTTTGTTAAACCTTAGTGTTAAAATTCAAAGGATAGGTTAAGTTTTTTAGCGGTTGAGCCCAAGTGTAATTGCGTATACTTATATATTTATTACTTTAGCGAAAGTAAATAAAATAATGCAATGAAACAAAAACCCTTAATTTTAGTAACGAATGACGACAGTATAGTAGCACCTGGGATTCGCGCATTGATTCAGGTGATGAAGGAAATTGGTGAAGTGGTGGTAGTTGCTCCAGACAAAGCACAGTCAGCCATGGGACATGCCGTTACGATCAACAGTACCTTGTCTATCGAACGGGTGTCAATCGATCCCGATTTGGACGCGGAATATAGCTGTTCTGGAACACCGGTGGATTGCGTAAAAATCGCGTTGGACCAAATTCTAGATCGCAAACCGGATATCTGTGTTTCCGGTATCAACCACGGTTCCAATTCTTCGATTAATGTAATCTATTCTGGAACCATGAGTGCCGCTCTAGAAGCGGGAATGAGTGGAATTCCAGCTATTGGTTTTTCGCTTCAGGATTTTAGTTGGAACGCTAATTTTGATGAAGTCATGTCTTTTGTGAAACAGCTTACCTTGGAGACCTTGAAAAATGGACTTCCTGAAGGAATAGTACTGAATGTCAATTTTCCCAAATTAAAGAAAGAGGAAATACAAGGAATAAAAATATGTAGACAAGCTAAGGCTACTTGGCAAGAAAAGTTTGATAAACGCGTAAGTCCACACGGTAAAGAATATTATTGGTTAACAGGAGAATTTGTTAATCAAGATAAGGGAGAGGATACTGATGAATGGGCTTTAAAACACGGTTATATTTCTGTTGTTCCAGTTCAATTTGACTTAACGGCTTATCATGCCATACAGCAATTAAATCGTTGGGAATTGTAAGGGGGATTGCAAGGGGCGGTAGTTGTTTTTGCTAATTTTCAAGCTTAAAGGGATCGTTTTAAAGGGTTGATTTTAAGGCGTTGCTCGTTTTTCACACGGTTTGTAGTGCTACAATTGGCTTAAGTTTGTCTGCGTTTTTTAAAAAAATAGATGTTTTTAATACTTGCAGGCATTATCTTAGCGCTTGAAATGTAAGCCCGATGCTGTCCAACGGTCCGCACGGCAAGTTTAATCGCTCGCGATGTCACGAATTGGAAAAACATCGGCGTTGTGGGATTATTTATAAATATTTAGTAAGTAGGTATGAAATATTATATTATAGCCGGAGAGGCCTCGGGAGATTTACACGGTTCTAATCTTATGAAGTCGCTTTTTGAAGAAGATCCACAATCTGAAATTCGCTTTTGGGGTGGAGATTTGATGGAAAGAGTGGGGGGAACCTTAGTGAAACACTATCGCGAACTGGCATTTATGGGGTTTGCAGAGGTCATTCAAAACTTAGGGACTATTCTAAGAAATATTTCCATTTGCAAAAAAGATATCGAAGCATTTGCTCCCGATGCGATAATATTTATCGATTATCCCGGTTTTAATATGCGCATCGCCAAATGGGCTAAAAAGAAAGGCATACCAACTCATTACTATATATCTCCTCAAATTTGGGCATGGAAGGAAAACAGGATTAAAGCGATCAAACGCGATGTGGATCACATGTATGTCATTTTACCGTTTGAAAAGGATTTCTACGAGAAAAAACACGGTTTTCCCGTTCAGTTTGTAGGGCATCCTTTGATTGATGCCGTTGCGCAATATCGGGCAACAGCAGATCCGCAGTTTAGAGAGCGCCATCAACTTGATGATCGTCCCATTATTGCATTGCTGCCGGGGAGTAGAAAACAGGAAATCACGCGTTTGTTATCTGAGATGTTAACCGTGGTCCCGAATTTTGCAAATTTTCAGTTTGTTATCGCCGGAGCTCCAAGTCAGGATTTTGACTTTTATCGGCAGTTTCTCGTAAATAAAAATGTGGTATTTATTTCCAATGAAACTTATGGTCTGCTCAATGTTGCTTATGCGGCTTTGGTCACTTCGGGTACAGCGACTTTAGAAACGGCTTTGTTTAAGGTGCCTCAAGTGGTACTGTATAAAGCAAGTCCGATTTCTTATCAAATAGCAAAGAGAATAATTACACTTAAATTCATCTCTTTAGTCAACTTAATTATGGATCGAGAAGTGGTCAAAGAGCTGGTGCAGAATGATTGTAATAAAAAACGCATACATGAGGAGTTTACTAAGATTATTCAAGATCAAGGTAGAACTAAAATGTTGCAAAATTATGATATACTGATAGATAAGCTCGGCGGCGAAGGGGCAAGTAAATTAACCGCACAATTAATTAATAAAAATTTATGAGTTGTTTTTTAAAATAAAATTCTATATTTGTGAGATAACAACATCGATAATTATGAAAACGTACGCTTCCGCCTTCTTAATTGTACTGCTGTTATTGTCTGGACGAACGCATGCAAGTTCCTTGCAAAAAGTCACTTTAGATAATATCACGCCTGCAAATAATCCTCCCAAGAATAACAATAAAGGGAAAAAGAAACCAACCTCGAATACCAAAGGTAAAGATCTAGCCGCAAACGAAACTAAAGAAGTTAGTGTAGAGGAATTGGCAAAGATTTTAAATGAGATTGATGAAACTAGTCGTAAAGAAGATACGGGTAGTTACTTAACTGAGCAATTGTTGAACAATGCAGAGGATTATAAAGGAGTTCGCTACCGATTTGGAGGCACTTCAAGAGATGGGATGGATTGTTCCGGATTTGTTACCACGGCATTTAATGCTTTGGATATTTCCCTGCCGAGATCTTCAAGAGATATGGCATCCATCGGTGAAAAAATTAATTCTTCTGAAGCGCAGAAAGGGGATTTAATCTTTTTTAAAACCGGTAAAAAATCAAGAATTAGTCACGTTGGAATTATAGTTGAAGTTAAAGGAGAGGATATTAAATTTATACACTCTTCTACATCAAAGGGGGTGATTGTGTCTTCACTTAGTGAAGCTTATTACAACCGTACTTTTGCACAGATCAATAGAGTTTACGAAAAACAACTATTATAGTTAAATAGCAGTCTAACTGCTTGATTGACAAGGAAATTTCAATATCTTCAGTCCATGAAGATATTGAAATTTCCTTTTTTAAGCCTTTCCATATTCTTTGTTTTAGGCATTTTATCTCATCCCTTTTTGACCAAGAGCCGTGTAGTGGTGCTTTTATATCTCACTAGTTGCGTGCTCTTAGCACGAATTGGGAGCAAGACTTTTTTGCATCTTTATTATCGTTGCTTTTACTGGATTTGTTATGCGGCGATCTATTGGAGCCTCGGTTTGTTTATTGCTTCGATGCATTCGATACCCACTCAAAAACACCATTATCAGCAAGTGCTGAATAAGGAAACGAGGCAGTTTTTAAAATTGTTAGTTGTAGAAAAACTGAAACCGAATCAGTTTTCGAATCGCTATATCGCGCAGCTTGTTCAGGTTGATCAAAAGGTGACTTTCGGTAAAGTCTTGGTTATAGAGCCGATTAAATACGATAGTGTCTCACGGTTTATCGGCGAGGAGTTACATGTTTATCAATTGGTACAAGATATTAAAAAACCTCTAAATCCATATCAGTTTGACTACAATAGGTATATGGAACGTCAGGGCGTTGTGGGGCAAGTCTATCTAACCGATCAAAATGTTGTTCATGGCGGTCGTCAGTTTACATTTTTGTCGCGAATTGCCAATTGGCGCGACGGATTAATGGCAGGTTTTGAGATACATCAGTTTAATCCAGAGGTTTTAGCGATTATCAAAGCCTTGATGTTTGGGCAAAGGCAAGAACTTTCGACCGAGTTAAAAAGAGATTTTAGTCGTGTTGGAGTCATTCATGTTTTAGCGATATCAGGACTGCATATCGGGATACTGTATTTTTTTATCGTAAAATTTTTAAAGCTGTTTCGATTGGAAATCCGATTGATATATCTTTTTGCGCTAATGGTTTTGTGGTTGTTTGCGTTGATTTCCGGTTTTGCGCCACCAGTCGTGCGAGCAGTAACGATGTTTACCGTATTCGTAGTAATCAAGTTTTTAAGGCGCTCGCAAAGCAACGCAAACAGTTTGGCAATAAGTTTTTTTGTTATGTTGTGTTTTAATCCCGACTATATTTATGAGGTCGGGTTTCAGCTCAGTTTTTTAGCGGTTTTTTCAATCGTTTATTTTTATCCTATAATTCAGCCTTTCGCGAATTCCAAATGGCTGTTGCTAAAATATTTCAAAGAGATCATCGCGGTTTCCCTAGTCGTGCAAATCGGGATCTTACCGTTGAGTATCTATTATTTTTATGAAGTTCCGTTGTTATTTCTTGTGGGCAATGTGATAGTGATTCCGTTGGTAACACTGATTTTGGGAATGTTGTTGGTGTTATTGTTTTTAAATTATTTATCTGTTGAGGGAGCCCTAGTAGTTGGGAAGTTGGTCAGTAGGCTGATTGGCATTATGAATGAACTTATTCGCGTAGTGGGACAGTTGTCGATTTACAACGCACAGCAGCTGTCGTTAAATGGCTTTTTAGCTGTGTTTACAGTCTTTAGTTTGGTGTTTGTTGGATATGTGGTTAAAAGCCGTAAAATCGAATATTTGAGCCTTTTATTGGTGGTGATACTTGCAGGGCAGTTGTTGTATATGGATTTGATCTTTAAATCGCGATTACAATCAGAAGTTTTGTTGTTGTTTGATCGGGTTCATACCACTATACTGTTTAAACAACAGCACCTATTGGATGTATATTCGTCGAATCACAAGGTCTTGGATGCTCCTATTATAAAAGATTATTGCCGGGAACGGTTTATCAAGGTGGTAAGTAAAAATCCGGTTCAAGGATTGTTGGAAATAAATGGTCAAAGAGTATTATTGATTGATAGCACGGGGATTTATCAAACCGCTCTTAAAGCAGATGTATTAATCTTTGTTGGTAATGCCAAGGTCAACTACCATCGCATCATTGATTTTCATCAACCCGATTTGGTTTTGACAGCGGCTAATTTTTCATTGTGGGAAAGTGGCAGGCTTTCTGAGTTTTGTTTAAAAAAAAATATCCCTTTTCACAGTATATCGGAAAAGGGATATTATAAATTCTAATACAAATTTAGTTGGTTTCTTCCAAAAGTTGATCTGGAGTTTTGTAACCGACTATCGTTTTTCTAATGCTTCCGTCTTTTTCAAGAATGACCATAGAAGGATATCCTGGAATTTTTAAAAAATCGGTAAATTGATGCATCGCATTTCTTCCTGTTCTACTGGCATCATAATTAGGATTCGAGTATTTTTTGTTTAAAAATTCGATGTCCTCGTTACCTTCAGCATTAAATTTAACAGCATTGTATTTTTCGTTGATCATTTTTATTACTGCCGGGGCACTAAAAGTATTTTGATCCAACATTTTACACGGACCACACCAATGGGTGTATACATCCATAAAAATGGGTTTTGAGTTTTTTTTCTGAGCTTTAATCGCTTCTTGAAAACTAACCCATTTGATTTCTTGAGCCTGAGCGGTTACTCCTGCTATAGCGATTACAAAAAGCAATAAGAATTTCTTCATTTTATTTAATTTTTAATCGATTATTATTTAACTCCGTGCATTAATTTCTTCATGAATGGATTTAGTAACATAACTAGTAATCCAGCTACAATCGGCACCACCGTGAAAATAAGGAAAAAGGTAGAAAGTGAATACTGATTGGTAATGTTTTCAATCTGACCTCCAATAACAGCGGCTAATTTATTTCCTACAGCAATAGCTAGGTACCACATACCAAACATAAATGCAATCATACGAGCAGGAACCAATTTAGAAACATAAGAAAGTCCCACTGGTGATAAACAAAGTTCTCCTAAGGTATGGAATAAATAGGCTAATATTAACCAAATCATCGACACTTTAACGCCTTCAGCAACTCCATGAGAACCGTAAGCTAATAATCCAAATCCAATCGCCATAACGATTAATCCCAATCCGTATTTAACAGCGGCCGGTGGATTGTATTTACTATCCCACACTTTAGAAACAACTGAAGCGAAAGTAATGATAAAGAAAGAGTTTAAAATAGAGAACCAAGAAACGGTAATTTCTGATGATTCCGCTGTGTATTCTTTATATAACATCCAAATAGCTACAGCCCATACTCCTAAGAAACAGATCGCTAATACGATATTGGATCCCGGTATTTTAGCCCAAGTTTGTTTTCCTAATAGGAGTAAAACCCAAGAGATAATGATTAAGGGAACTATGGTTAATAAAGTATTGACGATATTGAATGCGGTCAATGCGGATCCTTCTAAAGCGCGATCAACATTGTCTCTTGCGAAAATAACTAAAGATGAGGCTCCTTGTTCAAAAGACATCCAGAAGAAAATCGTGAAGAAGGCAAAAATGATCACGGCAATCATACGATCTCTAATGATCTTGGTGTAGCGAGACAGACGACTTACAATTAAAAAGATAAAAGCTACTAGGGCAACTAATATTGCAATACTTGGTCCATCAAGGCTTCCGTAGCTAAACGGGAACAAATTGATCTGGGCAATTTTTGACAAAGGGTCATTAATAGCGTATAAAAGACCAATAGTAGTGGTAATAGCGATTAAGATATAATCAACAAGAGTAAACGGATTTGGTTTGTCGTCTTCGTTATTCGAAGCTGCATTAGCAGTAGCGACAGCCAATTTTTTCTCTTTTGTAGGAACTTCTCCGATATTTCCGAATAACGGTTTGGCCAACCAGAATTGTAAGGTACCCAACAACATAAACACACCAGCTAAACCAAATCCCCAATGCCATCCGATTTTTTCAGCTAGATATCCACAAAGCATCATTCCGAAGAAAGCACCTGCGTTTACTCCCATATAAAAAATAGTGTAGGCACCATCTTTTTTCTCTGGGAATTTTTTATACATTTCTGAAAGTATAGAAGTCATGTTGGGTTTAAAGAAACCGGTACCAGCCACTAAAAGGCCTAGACCAATATATAACATCATTGGCGTGTCTAAAGCCATAGCAGCATGCCCTAAGGTCATGATGATAGCTCCGACTACTACAGCCCAACGGTATCCGATGTATTTATCGGCAATAATACCTCCAAAAATAGGTGTGATATAAAGCAACATAGCATAAGTACCATAAAGAGCACCAGCATTTTCTGCCGACCAACCCCATCCAGGATTGTCACTCAAGATAGTCATGGTTAAGAATTGAATCAATAGAACTCTCATTCCATAAAAGGAAAAGCGTTCCCACATCTCTGTGAAAAACAAGACGAATAGCCCCGAGGGATGTCCTAGGACGGTAGATTTAAAAAAGTTTTGTTCTGTTGTTGTGTCTTCTGACATAATATAGTGATAAAAGTGAATGTTCTTATTTAACTTCTTGCATGAGTTTTCGAATAAAAGGCGAAATCAGTATTAGGAGAACTCCCGCTACTACGGCATATACGCCCAATTCTTTGTAACCATCTGTATAAGCGATCAAACTGTCTAAATTACTGGTTCCCGCTTTAGACGATGACATATTCGCTCCGATAATTCCCGCTGCATACTGACCATAGGCACTGGCTAAAAACCACATTCCCATCATCATTCCCTGTAAATTGGCTGTCGATAATTTGGTCATGATCGATAATCCAATAGGTGAGAGGCAAAGCTCTCCAAATGTAATGATCAACAAAGCAATGGTAAAGAAATCTAAGGAAGTTATACCAGCAGCATCAGCAAAAAGTCGTGTTGCAAACAAGGCGTAATACCCCAATCCTAGTAATAGGAATCCGAGTCCGAATTTAACTACAGTGTTCGGTTCCGCGCGTTTTTTGGACAACCAAATCCACAATAATCCTAACAAGGGTGCTAAGAGAATAATGAAAAAGGCACCGCCTGAATTATTCACTCCGTTCGGATCAAGTGGTATTCCCAGTACGGTATTGCTTAAGTTCTTAGCGGCAAATATACTTAGGGAACCTCCAGCTTGTTCGTATATTCCCCAAAATAGAATCGAGAATAAGATGAATATTAAGGCTGCAAATAATTTTTTTCTTTCGGCAGCTGTCACCTTGGTCATTTCATAGAATAAATACAAAAGGGTGGCAGGGCCAATAATAGCCATGAAATAGTCGGTATATTGTGTGTTGTCGATCATTTGAATGATCACAGGAACCATAGCCAAAGTAACGGCGTATACGACAATTTCTTTCCAAATCGGTTTGTCTATCTGAGTGCCATCTTTTAAAACGTCTTTAGGTTGAAGTCCAATTGGACCCAGTTGTCTTTTGGTAAAATGAAAGTTGATTAAACTGATAATCATTACAAAAGCAGCCAATCCAAAGGCTACATTCCAACGGTGTTCGTGCTCAATCAGTCCAGAGAATAGTTGCCCTTTTCCTATGGCGATACAAACATATCCCCCGATTAGAGCCCCCAAGTTAATACCGGCATAGAATAATGAAAAACCTGCGTCGGTACGACTATCTCCTTTTTTATACAAATAACCCACCATAGTGGAGATGTTTGGTTTAAAGAAACCCGTTCCAATTACGGTGAATGCTATACCTGTGAAAAAGAAGGTATGAGGCTCATAAGCCAAAATCATACTTCCAACGATCATTAAGGCTCCTCCCCAAAATAAGGATTTTCGAAAACCTAATATCTTATCAGCGAACAAACCTCCTACAAATGTAAAGGCATACACAAAGGCCTGCGTCGCACCGTATTGTAAGTTTGCTTTTCCCTCGTCAAAATTTAATTGGTCAATCATAAAGAAGACCAACATTCCCCGCATACCATAGAAACAAAAACGCTCCCACATTTCCGAGAAAAACAAACTCCAAATTTGCTTTGGATATTTGCCTTTAAAATTCTGGATATCTTCTAATGTTTGTACTTGACTCATTGGAGGGTTATTTTTATTGGATTAACGAATTCCGTGCATTAATTTTTTCAGTATCGGAGATAGAGCAATCAATACCAAACCAGCTGCGGCAGGCAATATGGCAAATATTCCGAAGAAATAAGATATGGAATGTTCGGCACTGATCTTATCGATAAGCGATCCCGACAATCCAGCTAGTCCATTGGCAATAGCCGATGCACAGAACCATAATCCGAAGATTAAACCCAATAAGTTCTTAGGCGAAAGTTTGCTTACATAAGACAAACCTACAGGAGACAAGCACAATTCACCAGTCGTGTGAAAGAAGTATGCCAGTACCAACCACAACATACTCACTGAAGCTGCAGCGGCACCTTGAGGAATATCTTGAGATCCGTAGGCCAATACCGCAAAACCAATACCTACTAAGATTAATCCTAAAGCGAATTTAATAGGTCCTGAAGGATTCCATACTTTTTCCCATACTTTACTGAAAGTAGAAGCTAAGGTTATAATAAAGAAGGAGTTTAATATTTGAAACCAAGAAGCGGTTATTTCCGTTTCTAAAGCGTTAAATTCTCTAGTGATTTTCCAAATTCCCAATGCCCATACCAAAATAAATGAAATCGCAGTGAAAATGATGGTAACCGGATATTTGGTATATATTTTTTTAGCTAATCCAACCAATACCCAAGTGATGATCACCAATGGGAATAAGGTTAAAAGTGCATCGACCCATTTGAAAATAGTTCCTGCAGACCCCTCTAAAACACGTTGGGTATAGTCTTTAGCGAAGATACTCATAGAACCCCCTGCTTGTTCAAAGGATAAGAAAAAGAAAATACTGAAAAACATTAAAACACCCACAACGATCAAACGATCTCTTTTGACGTTCGACGGAATAGCTTCTTCTTCTTTTTCAATACCTTTACTAATAGCTTCTCTCTTTTCTTTTGGCGACTCACCAATAGTTCCGAATAGTTTTGTAGCAAAATAGAATTGCAACATTCCAAAGAACATAAAGATTCCCGCTAAACCAAATCCATAATGCCAGCCTACTTTTTCACCGATATAACCACATAATAACATTCCTAAGAACGCCCCTGCATTAATACCCATATAAAAGATCGTATAACCCGCGTCTTTTTTAGCGCTGCTATCCGGATAAAGCTGACCGACCATAGAGGAGATATTCGGTTTAAATAAACCGTTTCCTAAAATCATAAATAGCAATCCTACATAAAAGAAATTCTGATTGATGCCTTCCAATGCCATGGCGGCATGTCCTAAAGTCATAATCAAAGCTCCTAATACAATGGCCTTCTTAAAACCCGTTAGCTTATCGGCAATAATTCCCCCTAATAAAGGCGTGAAATAAACCAACATCGTATAAAGTCCAAAAAGTTGCATAGCGTCTTCACGGGACCATTCCCAGCCGCCATCCAATACTTTACTAATCAAAAATATGGTTAGTAATGCGCGCATTCCATAGTAGCTAAAACGCTCCCACATTTCGGTAAAGAACAATACAAATAGTCCGGCTGGATGGCCCATTACCATTTGATCTCCAATACCTTGTTTGTTTAAATGTGCGATGAGCTTTTTATTTTCTTCCATGTTGTTGTTCTTAAGTTTGTAAGCTTATAAATTGTTTAGTAAAAAGTTGGTCATTTTCGTGTACAGTTGCAAACGTGTTGCTCCACCATAAATTCCGTGATTCTTGTCTGGATAAATCAGCCAATCAAATTCTTTGTTCTCTTGAACGAGTGCCTCAATCATCACCATCGTATTTTGCACGTGTACATTATCATCTGCGCTACCGTGAATCAAAAGGTATTTACCCTTGAGTTGATCGGCGAAGAAAATCGGAGAGTTCTGGTCATAACCCGCTTCATTTTCTTGTGGTGTTTTTAAATAACGTTCGGTATAGATGGTGTCGTAAAAACGCCAATTTGTAACCGGTGCTACTGCAATGGCAGTTTTAAAAACATCGGCACCTTTTAGAATACAATTTGTTGACATAAAGCCTCCAAAACTCCATCCCCAGATTCCAATTCTTGAGGGGTCAATATAGTTAAAATTTCCTAAATATTTAGCAGCTATTATTTGGTCTTCTACTTCTAGTTTACCAAGCTGATTTTGAGTGGATTTCTTGAATTTTGCCCCTTTGAATCCGGTACCTCTTCCGTCAACGGCAACCACGATATAGTCGTTTTGTGTTAACATAGCATGCCAAAAGTCGTTAGAATCCCACCATTTGTCTGCGACTTGTTGTGAGCCAGGACCGCTATATTGGTACATCAATACCGGGTACTTTTTATCCGATTTAAAGTTTTTAGGCTTTAAAATCCAAGCATTCATCATTTCTCCATTTTCAGTCGGGATTTCGATGAATTCTTTTTTGGGAAGTTGGTATTCTTTTAATTTATTATCTAAAGCTTCGTTGCTTACTATCGTCTTGATAGTTTTTCCTTGCTTTGAATCCTTTAATGTGTAAATCGGTGCTTGTACACTAGATGAAAAAGTATTGATAAAAAGCTCAAAATTAGGACTGAATAAGGCCGAATTGGTGCCGGAGTCCGTTGTCAGTTGCAATTTGTTTTTACCGTTGAGCTGTATCGAAAAAACATCCCTTTTTGTACTGCCTTTCTCGACCGATTGGAAATAAATGGATTTTGATTTTTCATCATATCCGTAGTATTCGGTTACCTCCCAAGCTCCTTTAGTGACTTGCTGTAATAACTGTCCTGTTTTGGAATAGTGATAAATGTGGTTAAAACCATCTTTTTCGCTGGTCCAGATAAAACTGTTGTCCTTTAAGAAGGTCAAATTATCAGTTACATCGATATAAGCAGGATCAATCTCGTTTAAAACCACTTTTTTTGACGCATCGTTCGCGTTGATAAAAAGTAAATCTAAATTGTTTTGATGTCTGTTGATGATTTGAGCACTTAAATAGGACGAGTCATTGGTCCATTTAATTCTAGGGATATAAAAATCTTTATAATTGGAAAGATCTACGCTGGAGGTTGCTTTTGTTTTTACATCGTATAGATGTAAGGAAACCACTGCGTTTTTCTCTCCTGCCTTAGGGTATTTAAAGGCACTTTGAGTCGGATACAGTCCGGTTCCATAAATGTCCATCGAGTATTCCGGTACTGCTGTTTCGTCAAATTTGACATAAGCAATTTTAGTTCCGTCGTTATTCCAAGAGAACATACTAACTACGGCAAATTCCTCTTCATAAACCCAATCAGAAATACCGTTGATGATATGATTCTTTTGACCGTCTGTAGTTATAGTAGTTACCGCTTTAGTAGCGATGGTATAGTGATAAAGGTTGTTGTTGTGAGCAAATGCAATTTGTTTTCCATCATTTGAAAAAGCGGGTTCCTGAATGGGGAAATCTGCAACTCTTTGTATTTTCGAACTAGCGATATCAAATAGGTAATAGTCTGCCGTAAATGACCTTCTAAAGATGGCCGTGGAATTGGTTGCTATTAAAATTTGTTTTTCGTCTGCACTGAAATTATAAGAATCAATGCTCTTGATCTCAGGAAACAGTGCTGTGTCAAACAGCGTACTTACTTTTTTTAAAGTCGCGAAGTCATAAAGATTGATTTGGGAACTGCCAGATTGGGCGTTGCGTTCTACCAAAGAATACTGATTGGTATTCTTCATAGAATTCACCGAGACCATTCTCTGAGCTTGAAAAGATCCATTCCAAATTTCATTTAAGGAAATTTGTTTTTGGCCAAAAGCGACATTTAAGGCGATCAGACAAAATAAAAGCGTAGTATGTATTTTATTCATTATAATTTACTGTCAAAAAAACTTCCAATTTTAGTGAAAAAATATGAGCCCTGCCAACTTTTTTTTTGAATTAACCAAAAATAGTGTAAAACTGCCGCTTCTTCATCGCTTTTCTTCGATTAAAATTATATTAAATGTTTTTTTTGAGAGTATTCTAAGGTATTTAGATGTTCGTTCCAATTTTTAATGCCGAGGTAAACGCTTATATTTGCAGTAACTAATAAGAAGAAGATGGCTTCAAGTATCAAGGGATTTTCAAAATGGACTAAAGAAGAGAAATTGCAATGGCTTGCGAAAACGTATTTCTCTGAATCAGAGGAGGTCATTCAGTTGATTAAAACATATTGGAATTCCGATGAGGATTTGCAGAAATTGCACGATGAATTTATTGAGAATACCCTAACCAATTTTTATTTGCCTTTTGGTGTGGCTCCAAATTTTTTGATAAATGGGCAGTCCTATACACTGCCGATGGTTATCGAAGAAAGTTCGGTAGTGGCAGCAGCGGCAAAAGCCGCAAAATTCTGGTCAGAACGCGGTGGATTTACCGCAGAAGTTCTCAATACAGAGAAAATTGGGCAAGTACACTTTACTTATAAAGGTAATGCTGAAAAATTGGAACGATTTATTGATGCAATTCAAGATCAATTTTATTCCGATACAGAAGCGCTTACTCAGAATATGAGAAAGCGTGGGGGTGGAATTTTAAAAATTGAGTTGAGGAATAAGACGCAACTACTCGAAAATTATTACCAACTGCATGTTACTTTTGATACGAAAGACAGCATGGGGGCCAACTTCATCAACAGTTGTTTGGAGCAAATCGCATCTACACTTAAACTTGCCGTTTTGCAGTATGAGCCTTTTACAGCAGAAGAAAAGGAATTGGAGGTGGTGATGAGTATACTGTCTAATTATGTGCCGAATTGTGTTGTTCGCGCAAGTGTAAGCTGTGCGGTTGCCGATTTGGCTTCAGCTGAGATTACCAATCCGCAGGAGTTTGTAGACAAATTTGTTCAAGCCGTTCGCATTGCTGAAGTCGAACCCTTTAGAGCGGTAACGCATAATAAGGGAATTATGAACGGTGTTGATGCCTTGGTATTGGCGACGGGTAATGATTTTAGAGCTGTGGAAGCCGGGGTGCATGCTTACGCTTCGAAAGAGGGGACTTATTCGAGTTTGTCACATGCTAAAGTAGAGAACGGAATTTTTACTTTTTGGGTTGACTTGCCTTTGGCATTAGGAACAGTAGGTGGATTAACCTCTTTACATCCAATGGTTAAAGTGGCTTTGAAATTATTGGGTAATCCCAATGCAGAAACCCTGATGCAAATTGTAGCAGTGGCCGGATTGGCGCAAAATTTTGGTGCTTTGAAATCATTGACTACAACGGGTATTCAACAGGGACATATGAAAATGCATTTAAAAAACATCCTCAATCAGTTTGAGGCTACCGATGATGAAAGGAAAAATGCGATTTTACATTTTGAAAAAAACATCGTTTCTCATAGTGCAGTAGTAGAATTGCTGGAAAGCCTTAGAAAGTAATTGATGGAAAATCGACGTTTTTATAGCCATGGAAAACTGCTGATTACAGGAGAATATTTGGTGTTAGATGGCGCTCAAGCCTTGGCTTTACCGACTAAGTATGGTCAGGATATGCAGGTGTCTCTTTGTGAAAAACCGGCGATTATTTGGCGGTCCATGGAAGTTGATGGTACGGTGTGGATGGAAGAACGTTTTTCTGTTAATCGGATTGTTGATGGTGGTATCGAAAATAGCGACTCGGATTATTTAAAAACCCTATTGCGTATACTGGGTGCTGCTGCAAAAGCAAATCCCCATTTCTTTAAATCTTCCCAGGGATATTGTATAGAAACACGACTTGAGTTTCCAAGGTTATGGGGCTTAGGAACTTCTTCAACTCTGATTAATAATATTGCCCAGTGGGTGGGTATCGACGCTTTTCAACTGCTTGAAGATTCTTTCGGCGGCAGTGGTTACGATATTGCTTGCGCACAGCATGATACGGCTGTGTTATATACCAAAACGGCCTGCGGTCCTCTAGTGGAGGCTGTGGAATTAAAACCGGTTTTTTCTCAGTATCTGTACTTTGTTTATCTCAATCAAAAACAGAGCAGTAAAGACGGCATTGCTCGGTATCGGAATTTTTCAGGGGATATAACCTCTAAACGGGATGAGATAAATGCGATTACCAAACGCTTACTTCAGGTTACTGAGCTCGATGAATTGGAATTGTTGCTGGAGCAACACGAAACGATCATTGCTTCTGTCATCGGTATGCCCAAGATAAAAGATTTGAAATTCCCCGATTTTCCTGGAGCGATTAAAAGCTTGGGTGCCTGGGGAGGCGACTTTGTTTTGGTGACAGCTAAAAAAAATCCCCAAGCTTATTTTAAAGCTAAGGGATTTGAAACAGTTTTGTCTTACGACTCGATGATTTTATAATACGGGACGCAAGGTGTTGCTAAACGTAATGCGAAACGGTACTTCTTTATCCGCATTGTTTTTCATAACGTAAATAAATTTAAACATTTTGAGGTGGTTGCTCTCTATAGTCAAGCTTTTTCCGGTGTAATTATCATATAAAGTCAGGTCTTGTGAGTTGTCTACACGAACAGACTTCGCGATACCCGTTTTTAAATCCGACATGGTCATTCCGTTAAAGTAGTTTTTTTCATCTCCTTTGATACGGATGTTTTCTCCCTTATATCCCTTGGTCAAAATCAGCACGGAATATTGCGGATCAGTCGCTTTCATTCCTCGTAGATAATTCTCTTTTGTCTTTTCGGAAACGGATCTAAAATCATCGCGTACTTGTGCGTAATCCGGAAGATCAATCACATCTTTTTCTTCGGGTAAACGATCCTCTTCTTTAATTTTTTCTATGGTCTCTTCAATGGTTTCTTCCGTTTTACTAAAGATGGGTTTTACCGTTTTACACATCGAAAAGAAAACGATGATCAAGAGAAAAGTAAATTTTTTCATATGTAGATTTAATTTATGCATGCAGCTCATTTCGTATCGCCTTGATTATTTTGGTGTTTGCTTGTTAACTCTTTTTAAAAGCGATTTCATCAATCGGTTTTTTTAAAGTCAAGTCATTATAGCGTTGCCTTGTCCGTCATAGACGCTTTTTGCCAGCGGTAGCAATTTTTTAATTTTGAATGAATTTGATAAATGCTTAAAGTACTTATCTTTGTCGTAAAGATAAATTTTTTTCGAGAGAATTAAAAGTTATACTTTTTAAAACTCAAAAACAAGCGGTATTGAAGAATTACGATGTATTAATAGTGGGTGGTGGTGCCGCAGGTTTTTTTACAGCTATTAATTTAGCGGAAAAAAATAAAGGAATAAAAATAGCGATTCTAGAAAGGGGAAAAGAAGTTTTGTCGAAAGTTCGTATTTCGGGTGGAGGTCGATGTAATGTGACTCACGCTTGTTTTGATCCCAAAGAATTGACTGAATTTTATCCGCGCGGATCCAAAGAGTTACGCGGTCCATTTAATCAATTTTGTACCGGTGATACCATAGAGTGGTTTGAAAAGAAAGGCGTTACTTTAAAAATCGAAGAAGACGGACGGATGTTTCCAGATACCGATTCTTCGGAAACCATCATCGATTGTTTTTTAAAGGCTACTGCGGAATTGAATATCGATATATTAACGGGATATAGCGTTCAAACTGTTTTTCAAAAAGATAATAGTTGGAAGATAGATACCAATCAAGGGGCTTTTGAAGCTAATTGTTTGGTGTTTACAACGGGTAGTAATCCTAAGATATGGAGTTTATTGGCTGAACAAGGACATCAGATTGTCGAACCGGTCGCTTCGTTGTTTACCTTTAATATTAAAGACAAAAGATTGGTTGACTTAATGGGAATTTCCGCTGCTGCTACGGTTAAGGTGAAGGGATTGAAGTTGGAGGCAACGGGACCTTTGTTGATTACGCATTGGGGGCTTAGTGGGCCGGGAATCTTGAGGTTGTCAGCATGGGGTGCCAGAGAATTGGCAGCCAGAAGTTATCAATTTCACATACAGGTGAATTGGTTGACCGATGACTTTAGCGTTGAAGATGCCGAACAAAAGCTCGCTGAAATCAAACAGGATAATTCGAAAAAGATCGTTGCGAAAAAATCCCCGTTTGATTTTCCGAATCGTCTTTGGGAACGTTTGGTATTGGCGGCAGGGATTGCGGAAGAAGCCAAATGGGCTGATATAAATAAGAAGGAATTGCAGGCTTTGGCTCTTCAATTGACAAGTTCTGAATTTCAAGTCAATGGTAAAAGCACTTTTAAAGAGGAGTTTGTTACGGCAGGTGGAATTGATTTAAAAGAGGTCAATTTTAAAACGATGGAGAGCAAACTTTTAAAAAATGTTTTCTTTGCCGGAGAGATTTTAAATATAGATGCGATTACTGGAGGGTTTAACTTTCAAAATGCTTGGACGACTGGATTTATTGCAGCTACTGCAATTTCAGAGCGTATAAATCAAAAATAGTATAAGGTGTTAAATGAATATATAAAAGCAAAGGTTAAGTATGTACTTAACCTTTGCTTTTTTGGTATTAGGGATTTAATGTCCAAATGCTGTAATTGAGTATTGCTGCAAAACTGAGCCATAATATATAAGGTATCAATAAATAGGAGGCTAAAGGTGTTATTTTGTAAAATTGACGACAGGTCAATATAACGAAAAGCAATAGTAAAAGCAATTCGAAAAAGGCGATTCTTGGGTTTTGCATTCCGAAAAACAATATAGACCATAAAGCGTTTAATGCCAATTGAATTCCAAATAGAATCAAGGCTTTTTTAACCAAGTTTTCCTTAGTCGCAAAATGGTTCCAGACCATCCCTGCTGCGATTCCCATCAGGATGTAGAGTATAGGCCACACAATTGGAAATACGTAATTAGGCGGATTAAAAGACGGTTTCGCAATTAACGGATACCAAGTGCTTAAACTGCTTCGCGTAACGATACTCGACAAATAACCAACACCGGAACAAACCAGTATACCCAAGGTAATCTTTATTATTTTTTTCATCTCAGTAGCTTTATAAGTTCGGAATCTATCTTAAAAAATTATCTTTGTATTTATAAGGTGTAAAAAAGACTGATTAAGAATTTTTACTCGGTATTAGTTGTATAAAAATAAGCAAAAACATGGGGCAAGAAAAATTTATATTTGAGTTTAGTGGAAAGAAAGTAGAAAAGGGGACTTTTCAGTGGAGCGCACCGAGCAATATTGCTTTGGTCAAATACTGGGGAAAAAAAGAACATCAGATTCCAGCGAATCCATCTTTGAGTTTTACTTTGACCAATTGTAAGACGATTACCAAGCTCGATTTTCAATTAAAAGAAGCCTCGGGAATCAGTTTTGATTTGTTTTTTGACGGGCAACCCAAGGAAGAATTTAAGCCGAAAATCCAAAAATTTTTAGAGCGCATTGTGAACTATTGTCCTTATATTAATGATTATCATTTTATAATACATACCGAAAATACCTTTCCGCATAGTTCGGGTATCGCTTCTTCCGCATCGGGTATGGCTGCTTTAGCGGTCAATTTGATGCAATTAGAGCAGACTTTAAATCCACAGATGACTGTCGCGTATTTTGATCAAAAAGCTTCATTCTTGGCTCGTTTGGGCTCTGGAAGTGCTTGTAGAAGTATCTCTGGTGAGGCGGTAGTTTGGGGAACTCATCCCGAAATTGCCGGTAGCTCTGATTATTTCGGTGTGCCTTTTGATGCGCCACTCCATCCGATTTTCCAAGATTATCAAGATGTGATTTTATTGGTAGATAAAGGAGAAAAGAAAGTTTCTAGCACCGTAGGACATGATCTGATGCACAACCACCCATTTGCACAACAGCGCTTTGAGCAGGCTCCTGTGAATTTGTCTAAATTAAAGTTGGCCTTGGAGACCGGTGATTTGGAAACTTTTATCGCCATAGTTGAAAGTGAGGCATTGACCTTGCATGCGATGATGATGACTTCGATGCCTTATTTTATTTTGATGAAACCGAATACTTTGCAAATAATTGAACAGATCTGGAGTTATAGAAGTCAATTTAAAGTGCCCTTGTGTTTTACATTAGACGCTGGTGCCAATGTTCATCTATTATTTCCGAAGAAAGATCGCGAGAAGGTGCTGGAATTTGTTGAAAACACCTTAGCTCCTTTATGTCAAAATGGGCATTATATAGTGGATGAAATGGGCTCTGGGGCCCAAAAAATGATGTAATCTCTATTTTATTGACCGCTAAAGAAGCATTGTTGTTTTTTAAATTAAAAGTGGTATTCTTTTTGTATTACTATATAATAGAAGGTTGGCAATTTTATCATTTTATTTTATTAAATTTGAGAGAGTGCCATAAGGAACCTACGGGTATTTCGCTTTACATAATAAAGCGTTTGCTGGCAGGGTGTTGATTTGAAAGCGACAGTTTTATAATGGTTAATTAGTCGTTGTCTGCTCAAAGATTATGGGCATTTTTTGCAAGTCAATTCCTTTGTGATAAAATGTTAGCCTATAAGGTTAATGAAAATATTATTTAGATATGAAACAGTTATTAAAAATTCTCGTTTTTTCTGTTACCGTCTTAAGTACAGTTTCTTTATTCGCTCAAGTAGCGGATCAAAATCCTAATTTTAGAGAAAGTCAGGATAAATATTTGCGCATCAACGATAGTCTTGCGGAGACCTTGGGTACTACAGTACAACAGACCTATAAAGCGCGAGATTGGTATGATGAAAGAGAAGAGCGCAAAGCGTTAAGACGAACTCGAAATCATGAGGCTCGAATGAATCGTACTTATTATTCGGATTATAATTCACCGTATTATTATAATTCGTGGAACAGTTGGAGAAGGTATGTTCCTAATATTGGCTTTAGATCAGGAGATTTTTGGTTTTCATTTTAAAAATTTAATTTATAAATAAGATTATGCAGTTAAAACGTATCGCAATAGCAGCACTTATGGTTGCTTCAGGTGTATTTATCTCTTCCTGTGGAAGACAAGTTACGCGAGTTAGTACAGAAGAAACCATTGATATTAGTGGGCGCTGGAACAATACTGACTCTAGAGAGGTAGCTGAGGAAATGACGAATAAAATCTTAAATGATCCGTGGATTGGCAACCATACCGAAGAACATCAAGGTAAGAAGCCGGTGGTGATTGTCGGGATGGTATTGAATAAAAGTCATGAACACATCGATGCAGAAACTTTTGTAAAAGATGTGGAGCGTACTTTTATACAATCACAACGCGTGCGTTTGGTGCAGGGAGGAAAGAAAAGAGAAGAATTGCGTGCAGAAAAAGCAGATCAGCAAACCAATGCATCGATTTCAACCATGAAGAAATTCGGATTGGAAAATGGAGCGGATTATATTTTACAGGGTTCTATAAATTCAATAGTAGATTCACATAAAAAGAAAAAAGTAGTGTATTATCAGGTCGATTTAGAATTGACAAATATTCAAACCGGTGAAGTGGTTTGGATTGGAGATAAAAAAATAGCAAAATACGTTAAAAACTAAACCTCATTTCAATGATTATTCATCGAGGCTTAGCTATGATTATGAGAACATCAACACTGTTAGTGTTGATGTTTTTCGTATTTAGTTGTGCCACCTACCACGATCGTATTACGGAATATTATAAGGAAGTCGCTTCTGGAGATATGTCTCAGGCTGATAAAGCATTAGAGAAAAACGCCTTACTGAAAAAACCGCGTAACAAGTTGTTGTATCTGATGGAAAAAGGGCGTGTGGCTCATTTAAACGGCGATTATGTCAATAGTAATCGGTATTTTAATGAAGCGGATCTTCTAATTGAAGTGGGATTAAAAAGCAATACAGATGCTTTGGTAGGAGCTGTGCTTAATCCGATGTCTCAAAATTATAAAGGAGAGGATTTTGAAATCTTTATGTTGCACTATTACAAGGCCTTGAATTATCTGTATTTAGGACAGAGTCAAGAGGCTATAGTCGAAGCTAGACGGATCAGTTTGCAGAATCAGACACAGGGCGATAAGTTTAACGATAAGGATAGCCGATATTCCAAAGATGCCTTTTCATTGATTCTTCAGGGATTGATTTACGAACAAGATAAGGACTATAACAATGCTTTTATCGCATATAGAAATGCGGTAGAAGTTTTTCAAAGTATGCCGGATCAAACGTATTATGGCGTTGTACTGCCTGAAAATCTAAAATATGATGTGATGCGTGCGGCTTCAAAAGTTGGTTTTACCAGCGAACTTCAAAAATTTGAAAAACAGTTTAATTTGACTTTTAAAGATTATGATGCTGGAGCGGCAGGAGAAGTGGTGGTTTTTTGGGAAAATGGAATAGCGCCGGTGAAAATTCAGAAAGATTTGGTTTTTACTTTGGTTAAGGGATCTAACGGCAGTATGTTTTTTACGGATGTCGCTGGGGGATTAATCATTCCGTTTGATTTTAGTATTGGAGGTGGTGGATCTAGTTTGGATGCTGTTCACAGTTTGAGAGTGGCCTATCCGGAATACATCTCTCGAGTACCACTATATCATTCGGCAAAAATCACTTCAGTAGAAGGACAAACCTTTAGTTTTGAAAAAGTAGAGGATATCGATCAATTGGCTATTCAGACGTTGAAAGAACGTTTTGGAAAAGAAATGGGGCAGGTATTGACACGTTTGGCTATAAAAAAAGGAGCAGAATACGCTTTGAGTTCTTCAGCAAAATCCTCTGACGGTAATAATGCTGTTTTGGAAGGATTGGGGATTGGTATGCAATTGTTTAACATGATTTCAGAAAAAGCCGATACCAGAAACTGGCAAACCTTACCTTCCCAAATCAATTATGTTCGCGTTCCATTAAAAGCTGGAACCAATGTCATTGAAATTGACTTAAAAAAGAATACCGGGGAATTGGTTAAGGATCAAATAAAAATTGAAGCTAATGGGCAATTGCAATTCTATAATTATACTACTTTAAAGTAAGAAATTTAGCGTGCAGTCGTCTTGTACACGCAAAAGTAAACGATATAAAAAAGGGGTTATCTGTACAGATAACCCCTTTTTTTATTGACGGTTTTTTTAAGTAGAACCATTTCGTCAGACTTGTTTAGCTAGGAAACGGTATTTCATACGCGTCAGGTCCAAACTTCAAATCGGATTTAAATAAACTTCTGAGTAAGTATTTCTACTTTTCCACTCGATACATCATAGTGAGCACCAACAATTCCGATGCGGTCTTGTTCCAGCAAGGATTTTAATACCTCACTTTGTCTTGGAATCGCTCTTACAGACTGAATTATATGTTCTTTGGTGACTTCAGAGATTAATTCTTTTTCTGAATATTCTTCCCATTCCTCGCGTTGTTTGATCGTTTCGAGTGCAGGACTAATTTTAGCAAGAACATTGGTTAGTTTTCCTAATTTTTTCTCTTGGCAAGCACCTGTGATAGCACCACATTGGCTGTGTCCTAGAACGAGAATTAATTTGGTTCCGACTAATTTACAGGCGTATTCAAGACTTCCAATGACTTCGTCTGTTACGATATTACCAGCGATTCGGATACTAAATATATCTCCAATTCCTTGGTCAAAAATGTGTTCAATAGGTGTACGGCTGTCCATGCAGCTCAATACTATGGCATGGGGGTGTTGTCCGTTTTTGGTTTCTTCGATCTGACTTAAGAAGTTACGATTGAATTTTAAGTTGTTTACAAATCGATTATTACCTTCAATTAATATGTTTAAACTTTCTACTGGTGTTGTATTTGCTAATATTTCTGCTGTTATGGTATTCATAATTATATGGATTTTCTGTGTTGAAGAATAATGGATTGGTTTGCTGTTTCGTTGTTGAATTTCTTGTGGAAGCCACTGATTTGAACTTCGATATTCTTTTCTTTTGCATGGGCATTGATAAAGTCCTCGATCAATTCCACAATATCGATGTGGATGTAAACCGATTGTTTGGCATCAATGTAAGCAACAGAGTTTTTTGGCAAGCTGTGTAAACGGGTTTTAATCGCAGACTTATTAAGAAAAGAAACCTCTTCTGCCAGTTTAATATGGTGAAAAACAGGGGTGTCTAAATCGTGCCTCTTTTCGTATTTGAATGCTTTTTTTAAGTTTCCAAACAAAAGGAAAGCAACGCTGGTTGCGAGTCCTACAGCAACACCGATTAAAAGGTCTGATAATACTACCATAGAAAAAGTGGCAACAAATGGTACAAATTGGGTATATCCCTTTTTCCAAAAGTGTACAAACAATACGGGTTTGGCTAATTTATATCCGACCAATACCAATACGGCTGCTAATGTCGCTAGCGGAATTAAATTCAGCACAAACGGTATGGCTAAGATGGCTAATAGTAAAAAAACTCCGTGTATGATTGTGCTGGTTTTGTAGACTCCTCCTGCATTGATATTGGCAGACGATCGAACGACCACTGATGTCATTGGTATACCGCCAATTAAGGCGCTCAAAACATTCCCAATTCCTTGCGCTTTTAACTCTCTATTGGTGTCGGTATTTCGTTTGAGTGGATCTAAACGATCCGATGCTTCAATACATAATAGGGTTTCTATGGAAGCAACTAGTGCAATGGTACAACCGATAATCCATACAGCTGGATTTAAAAAACCACTCCAATCGGGTAGTACTAGTATATTGGCAAGTTCCGAAGCATTTTGAAATGTCGGAATCGAAACCAGGTTAGAACCGCTAATAGCAAAACTCGAGTTGGTTTGTATCCAGATAAAGTTAATCAAGATAGCTACTGCAACAGCTACTAAGGCTCCAGGCAACATTTTGATTTTCTTTAAAAAGGGGTTTCGCTCCCAAAAGAGTAAGATACCCAAGGAAATCAAAGTAAGGATCACAGCGCCAAAATGAATTTGCTGTAGAATACTACCCTCGTTTCCTTGAAATAGTGTGGATAGGGTTGTTACTCCGAATATTAACGGGATTTGTTTGATAATAATAATGACACCTATTCCGGCCAACATGCCTTCAATGACATTACTTGGAAAGAAATTGGCAATAGTACCCGAACGTAAATAACCTAGTATGACTTGAAGTACTCCGGCTATAATACCTGCGCACAAAAACAATTGGAACGAACCCAAATCGGTAATGGCACTTAGTATAATAGCAGATAAACCTGCGGCGGGTCCGGTAACGCTGATATTGGAATTGCTTAAAAATCCAACAACGATACCGCCTATAATTCCGCTAATAATTCCTGCAATTGGAGGTGCACCCGATGCTAAAGCAATTCCCAAACAAAGGGGTAGGGCCACTAAAAAAACGACAAGCCCGGGTGCAAAACTGGTTTTCAGTTTTGTAAATATATGTGTGTTATTCATTTTTTTTAGATAAAATTTGACAATAGGGGGCGTACAAATGAAATTTGTAGCTGTTATTTTGCAGTCAAAGTTTATGCTAAGTCTGGAGGCGGATCGGGGATTTCGCGGCTATCTACACGTGGTAATCGATCGTTAATGGTGTCGAATGCTGTAGATTTTGCAGAAGCAATACGATCTAGAGTTAGATCGGATAAGTGATCCAATATATTAAAAGGATGATGCTCTTCTTCGCTATTGGTAATTGGTTTTTTATTCTCTTCGGAAATACTGATTGTAGGTATGTTTAGGTCAATATCAAACGCAACCGCAATGGTAGGCAGTGCGAGGAAATTGATAAAGAAACCTAAAACGAGTATACTCAGTATTTTCATAGGGTGTAAAAATAATTTTTTCAGCGCTTTTTCTCTTTTTTTTCTTGTTAAACTTAAATTAAATTTATTAGTACTACTTTTGAGGGACTTTTTGGTGAGCCAGAATCACCATCGGAATGTTGAAAAGTTTTATGCTGAGGTATTAATGCAATATACTTGCAGTTGATTTGAAAATTAAAGACCGTATCCCTTGAAACCACAAATTTGTACCCATTGTAAAGAGCCCATTGTTTGTAGCGCTGAAGACATTCAAAATTGCGACTGCCAGAAATTGGAATTACGCCCCGAAACCATTGCTTTTTTAGGCACAACTTTTCATAAGTGTTTATGCAATAATTGCCTTAAAAAGTTTGATGAAATGATCGCCTTTTCATTGGTAAATGATTTTCCAAAACGCCGTAGTGAGATGGTAGAAGGGATTCACTATTATATTGAAAACGAATATTTTGTATTTACAGAACAATATCATCTGATGAAGGGACAATGTTGTCAAAATGGCTGTAGACACTGTGTATATGGATTCAAAAATCAGTTTTTATAAAAATCAGCTAATAAAGTAATTATCAGTTAAAAAATCCGTATTTTTGTACTCAAATATTACTTTTACTGCTATGAAAGGACCATTATTTTATTCGAAAATATTATTATTTGGAGAGTATGGAATTATAAAAGATTCCAAAGGACTTTCCATTCCTTATAACTTCTATAAGGGAGCTTTAAAAATGGGTGATTCTCCAACAGAGGAAACCCAGAAATCCAATGAAAGTTTACGCAATTTTGCAGCTTATTTAGAAGATATGCAAGAGAGTAAACCAGAGTTAGTGGTTTTCAACCTTCAAGATATGCATAGTGATATTGCTGATGGGCTTTACTTTGACTCTAGTATTCCGCAAGGTTATGGAGTTGGAAGTAGTGGCGCTTTGGTCGCTGCTATCTATGACCGTTATGCACAAGATAAGATTACGGTGTTGGAAAACTTAACCCGTGAGAAATTATTACAACTCAAAACCGTATTTGCAGAAATGGAATCTTTTTTCCATGGAACAAGTTCGGGTTTAGATCCGTTGAATAGTTATTTGAGTTTGCCGATTTTGATCAACTCCAAAGATAACGTAGAACCTACCGGACTTCCTTCTCAAAGTACACAAGGGAAAGGAGCAGTGTTTCTATTGGATTCAGGAATCGTTGGTGAAACTGCGCCGATGATTACTATTTTTATGGAGAGTTTAAAAGATCAAGGTTTTAGAAAAATGTTGAAAAATCAATTTGTAAAATATACAGATGCCTGTGTAGAAAGTTTTTTACACGGCGATATGAAAGCGCTTTTCTCGAATACAAAAAAATTATCTAAAACGGTATTGAATAACTTTAAACCGATGATACCAGAACAATTTCATCAGATTTGGGCACAAGGTATCGAATCAAATGACTATTATTTGAAATTGTGCGGATCTGGCGGCGGAGGTTATATACTCGGTTTTACGGAAGATTTAGAAAAGGCGAAAGCTTCGTTAAAAGATTACGAGTTAGAAGTGGTGTATCAATTTTAATTTTTCTTTATTTATTAACCTTAACCTTCGCTAAAGGCGAATAAAAAATAAACTCATGCTTTCAAGGAAGACAAAATTGATATTGATGAAAATATTCAGTTTCTTTTCTGTGATTCGTGGGTATAATATATTTGTTATCGTCGTAGCGCAATATCTGGCATCGATATTTATTTTGGCTCCAGAGAAACGGGCTTTAGATGTATTGTTGGATCCTCAATTGTTTCTTATTATTTTTTGTTCAACCCTTGCTATAGCTTCGGGCTATATCATCAATAATTTCTACGACAAAGAAAAAGATCTAATCAATAGACCCAAAAAAACCATGTTGGATAGGCTGGTTAGTCAGAAGACCAAGTTACGGGTGTATTTCTTTCTTAATTTTGTATCTGTTTGCCTAGTCACAGTAGTGTCATTGCATGCGGGACTTTTTTTTTCTTTTTATATTTTTCTACTGTGGTTTTATTCTCATAAGCTCAAACGTTATCCGATCATCGGTAATCTAACGGCTTCTTTTTTAGTGATCCTGCCTTTTTTTGGAATTTTAATGTATTTCCAAAACTACTATGAAGCGATATTTTTACATGCGTTATTTCTGTATCTGATTGTATTAATTCGCGAAATTGTCAAGGATATGGAAAACATCAAAGGTGACTTGGCCAATGGATATCAAACTTTTCCGGTGCGCTTTGGTGAGAATACCGCCAAAAGGGTGATTACTTATCTGGTTATTCTAACGGTCATTCCGGTTTATTTTTTAATCGAGGAGCATCATGTGGGTTATATGAGTATTTACTTTTATTTCAGCTTGATCATTTTGTTGTTTTTTACGTTTAAACTGTGGAAATCCCAAACGATATTCCAATATCATCAGTTGCATATCAGCTTAAAACTGTTGATTCTGCTCGGTGTTTTTTCGATTGTTCTGATCAATCCGAGTGTAGTGATTAATGGGAAACAACTCTTTAACGGATTGTAAAGCAGTGCAGTGTAAAAAATTTTATCGCAATTCGCGAAAAAACTAATTAATAGTAGTCTATTTAAATGGTATCTTTGCAAAAATAAGTAATATGAATAACGGTAAGGGAAGCGATAAAAACGCTAAGAAAAGCTCTAGTAAGAATAAGCCAAAGGGGAAAACTTTTAAAAAGGATGTTAAGAAATCAACATTCGTTAGTGCGAAACCGGTGGTTGAAAGAAAACCTAAACAGAAGAAAGTCACTTCTTTAGATGAAGATAGTATCCGATTAAATAAATATATTTCAAACTCAGGAGTTTGCTCAAGAAGAGAAGCAGACATCTACATTGTTTCTGGTAACGTAAAGGTTAACGGAGAAGTAATTGTAGAAATGGGGTTCCAAGTTAAGCCGGGCGATGTCGTTAATTTTGATGGTGCAGTAATCAATCCGGAGAAAAAAGTCTATGTATTGTTGAATAAACCTAAGGGGTTTTCAACGATAACTGAAGAAATCGTTAGTCCAGAGAATGTATTGACTTTGGTAAAAGGAGCTTCAAAAAGCATGTTGAGTCCGATTGGTAGAATGGACAAAACTACTTTAGGATTGCTGTTGTTTACCAACGATACAGAGATGATCCAGAAGTTTACAACAGCCAACCAACGTTCTTCTAAAATGTATCAAGTTTCTTTAGATAAAAATCTAAAATTTGAAGATTTAGAAAAATTGGAAAAAGGATTGACTTTGGATGGTCATAAAGTGTATATCGAAGAGATTAACTATGTAGACGATCAACCTAAAACGGAAATTGGAATCAAATTAAAAGCGACCAATGTAAAAACGGTACGTAATTTATTTGAATCATTAAGTTATAATGTATTGAAAGTAGACCGAGTGGTATTTGCTGGGTTAACTAAGTTCAACCTACCGAGAGGAAAATGGAGAACTTTAACTACTCAAGAAATCATCAACTTGAAAAACGCATAAAACAAAAAACTCGTTAGTATTCACTAACGAGTTTTTTTGTTTGATATAAATCGGCATTCTTGTTAATCATCTAAAGACGATTAAAGTCCTCTTTTTGCCAGTAGGGCTTTGGGATTGGGTTCATGCCCTCTAAAATTGAAATACAATTTTAAAGGATCTTCGGTACCGCCTTTTTCCAAGATGTTTTTTCTAAAACTTTGCGCCGTTTTAGCGTCAAAAAGACCGTTGGATTTAAAAGCTTCAAACGCATCTGAATCCAATACTTCAGACCAGATATAACTGTAATAACCCGACGCATAACCTCCAGCAAACAAATGCATAAAATAGGTGCTGCGGTATCGAGGAATGATGGCGTTGGTCAATTTTAACTGTTGTGTCAGTTTGGACTCAAAAGCATTGACATCTTCGTCTATCTCTTGTGTTTGTGTATGGTATTTCATATCCAATAAAGACGCTGCTAAATACTCTGTAGTAGCAAATCCCTGATTAAAAGTCTGTGCCTTTTGAAGTTTCTCTATCAAGGCAGTAGGAATGCTTTCACCGGTTTTGTAATGCTTGGCAAATTGTTTTAATACGCTGGGTTGTGCTGCCCAGTTCTCTAAAATCTGCGAAGGCAATTCAACAAAATCTCTAGGCACATTAGTGCCGGCAAGACTTCTGTAGTTCACATTGGACAATAAGCCGTGTAAAGCATGTCCAAACTCGTGAAAAACCGTGGTGGTTTCCTCAAACGTCAGTAGTGCAGGGGCGTTGTCGGTTGATTTGGAAAAATTGCAAACGATAGAGATGATTGGAGCAATTCGCTTTCCGTCGCGGGTTTGTTGTTTGCGGAACGACGTCATCCAGGCACCTCCTTTTTTGTTTGATCTCGCGAAGAAATCTAGGTATAAAATACCCACTAGAGTTCCATCTTTTTCAGTGACCTGCCAAGTTGTAACATCTTTATGATATTTCGGAAGTTCGGGCAAGGCTGTAAACTGTAGACCATAAAGTTTGGTTGCCACGTCAAAAACACCCTGCTGTACTTGTGGTAAACTCAAATACGGTTTAAGGGCATTCTCATCGAAGTCAAAACGGGATTTACGGATTTTTTCAGTATAAAAGCGCCAATCATAAGGTTGCACATTGCCAGTGATACCGTCTTGATGCAGTAACTTCTGAATATCTTGTTCCTCTTGATTCGTTTTTACTTGAGCCGCATTCCATAACTTATCCAGTAATTGATAAACCGTTTCTGGATTCTTAGCCATGTTTTCCTCTAAGACATAAGAAGCGTGATTTTTATAACCCAATAATTGTGCGCGTTGCATTCTTAAATTGGCTAATTCGATTACCAGTTTCTTATTGTCGTATTTGTTATCTTGATTGGCTCGGTGTTGGTAAGCCTCCCAGATCGTTTTTCTCAATGTTCTATTTTCGGCATATTGAAGAAAGGGAATCACGCTACCGTGGTTTAAAGTGAATACCCATTTGTTTTCCTTACCGCGGGCTTTGGCTTCTGCGGCAGCGGCTTCCATAAGATCTTGAGGCAGTCCTGCCAAGTCTTTTTTATCGGATACCTCCAGGGCATAGGCATTGCTGTCGGCTAACAAATTGTCTCCAAATTGAAGAGAGGTTAGGGCGAGTTGCTGATTGATCGCGCGAAAATCCTTTTGTTCCTCTGTTTGTAGTAGAGCGCCATTTCGAACAAATTTTTTATAGGTTTTCTCTAATAAAGTGCGTTGCTCCTGATTTAGTTTTAGTGCTTCTTTGGCCTCCCATATCAATTGTATCCTTTTGAATAAATCGGCATTTAGATAGATGTTGTCTTGATGTTCGGACAATATCGGAGCCATTTTTATAGCCGTGGCTTGTAAATCATCGTTGGTGTTAGCGCTTAAAAGATTGTAGAACACCGATGAGATTCGATCTAATAACAGACCGCTGTTTTCGAAGGCGACTATCGTATTCTCAAAAGTGAGCTTGGACTTGGATTTGATGATGTCATCAATTTCTTCTTGTTGGTCTTTGATGCCTTCAGACAAGGCCGTTTCAAAATTTTTATTGTCAATTTCATCAAAAGGAGGGACTTCAAAAGGGGTTTCCCAAGTGGCCATAAGCGGATTGTTTTCTCCACTGCTGTAAGCGGTGTTTTCCCGTTTACACGACAAAGTACTAGCAGCAATGAGGGTTAATATTATAATAGAACGAAAGTTTGTATTCATCATCATTAGTTAGGTTATGTAAACTTATAAAAAAGAAAATGATTAATCTTTGTCCTTGGACTGCTGTTTGCTATTGGTTACTAAAAAAGTTTTCTTGAGCCCATCTGCGAGGCTGATCCACATATAATTAAAAAACGATTTTTCAGGATTTCGCAGTTGCTCTATTTCTGCCTCATTAAAGGTGTTGTCGGTGTCTTTACGCACAAATAAATTGCCAATTGCCGAAAGAAATTTGTTTTTCTTTTGCCCATTCTTTCGTAGAAATTCAATCTTAAAATCGTGGTATTTGATTTTAAAATCCCCTTTGGACTCCTTATTGTTGCCGTAAATATTAAAAAAAACTTGTTCTAGGGTTCCCGTAGTAGTAGCATTGATTTGCGGACGTAAAAAAGTATTGAGATTGGCTGTAGGCAATTGGTGAATACTGCCCGAAAAGGTAAATTGATCCGAGGTATTGTTAACGTCAAAGTCCCAATTTACTTGTAGTGATGCGTTATTCATAAATTTACTGTGTACCTTAATCTTGGTTTTCTTCTTTTTTTCCTTGGCGGCAATGCCGCTCAGTAGGTCGGTAATCTCGGCATTAAAAGCATCAAATGTAATATGGCTGGCTTCGGTATTGAAATCGATCTGCTCAATGTATTCGATGGCGCTATGTTTTATATTCACTGTGTCCAGAGCTAAATAGAAGTTGAGATCCCGTAGCTTTTTTGAAAACAACGGTTTGATTGAGGTGTCGTCAGCGACCGCTTTATTTCTATATACCACGGCATCTAAACTATCCAATAGTAAATTTGAAGCGGAAAATTCTAAGTGTTCCTTGTTCATAGTCCATTTGATCTTGCTCAAATGAAGTTGGGAATTTTTAACCTCAAATAAATCGGTCTCCTTATTTATTTTCTTTTGAAAGTCAGTGCGACTGTACAGCGGTTTTAGGTGGATGTTTTTTACGTCTAAATTATCTTTGTCCAAGGAAGTTTTTAAGGTGCTTATAGTATAAAAAGCATTGATTTTCGCATAGAGACTGTCATAATGGATTTGGTAGTTCTCAAATCGGAACGGTATTTTGTCTTTTAAGGACGTGGAATCAACGGCTAGATTATGCAGGTCAAAATTGAAATTTTGTAAATATACTAAACTGTTGATGCCTATGGAATCGCGTAATTGTATCGTACCTCCAGACAATTTCAAATGATCGATAGCGATCAAGTGTTCAAAAGGTTTTTTGGCAAGGGTATCCGAAGTTTTTGCAGCGCCTTTTTTTAATGTGATATGGGGGTTTTTAATATGAATTGCGTTTGCGGTAAACTTATTGCGGAATAAATCAAATAAGCCAATTCCCGAAATGTCAAGCTCCTCAATTTGAGTTTCAATAATGCTGAAACCGTTATTTAGGGTATCTGACTTTGGTTTAAATATCAGATTTTTAAACGATGCTGTGCGTGAAATTAAATTCATATCATAATCCGTATAACTGATGGAATAGGATAGATTTGGGTTTTCATTGACGGCAAGATTGAGCTTTTTTGCCGTCCAAGGTTTTATAAATAGCCAACCCAAGATAATTGTCAACAGCAAACAACCAACGATAGCTAAACCGATGTAGGCGGCAATTTTGATACTATTTTGCTTTTTCATAGGCTTGAATATTAAATGGAACAGACGCGGATTGTTCGTTTTGCTACCTCAATTTAAGCATTTTAATCTTTTTTACTGGTTTAAATTTGTAAATAAATCGAATAGACATCGAGTTACAGCTGATCTTGCCCCACAACAGCGGCGCTTTTTGTGTTTAGAAATTAGGTCAATACAAATTGTAATTCCGCTTCCAATTTCACCTCTTCACTAACGAGTGCACCACCGGTTTCCAAAGCGGAATTGCTATTTAAACACCAGTCTTTACGGTTGATTATTAGGATTGATTTTTTACTCGTATAAAAGAATTAAAAGTTGTTTGTTATTGACTCATGATAGAAGTTAAAGATGTATGATTGGATGTGTTATAGGTTTTTTAAGTGTTTTAATTGGAAGTTATTGAGTTTTTGATGTTGTTTTTTGTTAAAATATTGATTGAATTACATGTTGTTTTTTAAATTATTTTTGAGATTTTACATTATTTTTTAAAATTCAATAATTTTTGTTAAAAAAGTATTGAATTGTTTTATTTTTTGATTTAAAGTTAAAGTTTTGTGTTTTTTTGTTGGTTTAATACTGATTTTATATGTTTATATAATGTTAATTTTAAAATGTAAATATTATGAAAAAAATAATTGTTACAGTATTGATTTTCCCCTTGTTATTTTCTTGTGCAAATAACGATATGGAAATGGATAGTATTAAGGAGAGTAAGACTTCAAGGCACACAGAGACTGAGGAGGCGGTTAATTGGGATTTTGTTGCGGACAGACGAGCTGGTAGCGTTGTAGGTGCGGATCTTATTGGTGGAGTATTTGGTTTTTTAAAAGGAGGGTTTGTAGGTGCACTTTTGTGGGGAACATTGTCATCTGTAGCCCAATCTACGGTTAATGAGTTATAATCTTTGCCAGCGTATATTGGTAAGATAGAAGACGATTTTATTTTAAATAACCAAAATCCTTACGAATTTGTAGGATTATTTCATTACAAGGTTATTAATGAAGAATTAAGAAAATCGTATGGTTCTTACAAGAATATGGATGAGGTTTTATTTGAAAATCATTTTAATGACTTTGTAGCTTATAAAGATAGTCAAGCGGTTATTTATCCAGAATTAAATAGGGGTAATTATCCTTATGAGGATTATGAACAAGATTTTGATGCTTTTGTTACTTTCCACGACGGTGTTAAAGAGGAGTGGTTGTCGCAAGAAATGAATTCACATAGTTTAGAAGTATTGCAAAATTATTTCACTATTTTAGAAAAAAGTAAAAGTGTAAAAGACTTTGTTTATAAGTCATTAGACGCGGAGGAATTTTTATTGGCAGATACCACTTTAGATTTGACAGAAAAGAAGTTGCTTTTGTCGACCATGTCAACGGCTAGGATTGGTTTGCAATATTGGGGTTGGGTAATTCGAGAGTTAGATAAAGATTAATATTTAATGTTATGAATAAAGCACTGTATACTCTATTACTGAGCATGGGATTTTTTTCAACATTTGCCCAGGGAAAACCAGAATTTGGAATGACTTTATCTACTTATAGTGGGACAGCTGTATTGGAGCAAAAAGGGCAAGTTGATTTAAACGGCTTTGTACGCTATGGAGCCGAAGTGATGACTCGGTTGGTTTGGGCTGAGCAATGGGGTGTTTTTGCGGGTATCGGTACTCATGCCTTTTATGCCAACAAAACGCTTTCAGGTGAAACCATAAGTATAGCTAGCAATTATTTGGTGGTTCCTTTTGGGGTGAGTTATGGAATTCCGCTATTTAAAAGTGAAGAGCAAAAAACAGCACCGTTGTGGTTGCAAATTGATGTGGGAGCTCATGTTGGAAATTTGAGAAAGCATGAAGAAGATTCGGTGGATTACTCTTCTACTCAATCCAATTTGGGTTGGAATTTTGGAATCAACGGTAAACTTGGAATGGTTTATCAGTTCTATAATAAATTCAATTTCGGCTTAGGCTTGGTGGCCAAACGCGATTTGACCGATATAAAAGATCAAAAAATCACACAGTCCAATGCGCTATACGCGAGTTTGGGTTACCGATTTCGATAGGGTCATGGTATAAAAAAGCGTCGTATCTACAATTGGACACGACGCTTATTTTTTTGACTATAAATTATGCCAATACAAATTGTAGTTCGGCTTCTAGTTTTACTTCTTCACTAACAAGTACGCCTCCAGTTTCCAAAGCGGAATTCCAGTTTAGTCCCCAATCCTTACGGTTGATTTTCCCGACTACGTTAATCGCTAATTTAGTGTTTCCCCATGGATCTTTCATTTCTCCACCGAATTCCGTTTCCAAATGAACGATTTTAGATACGCCATGCATATTTAGTTCTCCTGTAATCGTGTAGTCATGTCCGCTTTTTTTACTGACTTTGGTAGAGGTAAAAGTTACTTTTGGAAATTGTTCCGCATCAAAAAAATCGGCACTCATTAAGTGTTTATCGCGATCTGCATTTTTGGTGTTGATTGAAGCAACTTCGGCAGTAAAGCTCAAAGCAGCGCTTTCAAAGTCTCCCTCATTCATAGTGATTTCACCTTTATAATCAGTAAAATTTCCTTTGATATTGGTGATCATCATGTGTTTGATCTTAAACTCAATACTTGAATGTGTGTTGTCGATAGTCCATTTTTGTTTGTTCATGGTATTTTGTGTTTTTTTAATTATTGATAAAAAGATGGTAGTTCTTCTGGAAATTCCATCAAGAGTAGTTGCGTGTTTTCTTGGGCAGTGATTTCGAATTTTTCGGTGTCGGTAAAACCTATAGCATCTCTGCGGTTGAGCTTTTGACCGTTGATTTCCAGTGAACCGGAGATGACAAAAACGAAAACAGCATTATCCGCTTTTTGCAATTGGTATTCCAATTTCTTGCCCGCATCCAAATCACTGAGGTAAAACCAAGCATCTTGGTGGATCCATACGGCATTTTCTGTTGGATTGGGAGTCAATACAGTTAATAACTGATTGTGCATACCGCTTTTGTCCATCGTTTTTTGCTCGTATCGAGGTGTTACATTAAGTGTTTTGGGAAACAGCCATAGCTGTAAAATCTCTACGGGTTTATCATCGTTTGCATTGTATTCACTATGCTCAATACCCGTACCTGCACTCATCACTTGGATATCGCCTTGGCGGATAATGGTGCCGTTGCCCATACTGTCTTTATGGGCCAAATCGCCGGATAGTGGAATGGTGATGATCTCCATGTTTTGATGGGGATGCGTACCGAAACCCATACCAGAATCGATAAAATCATCGTTAAAAACGCGTAATACACCAAAGTGTATACGATCAGAATTGCGATAATTGGCAAAACTAAAGGTATGATGAGATTTCAGCCAACCGTGATCGGCATAACCTCTTGAGGAATCTGAAAATAAAATAAAATTGCTCATATACTTGGTTATTTAAATATAGTGATAATAGTGTTAAAAAACAATGTTTTTTATATGTATCTCTTTATTTATTATTGTATAACAAATATATTAAGAATAATGCTTCTTCTGCTTAATGTAGGTTAAGAAATGGTTTCGTTTCTTTTTCTCGTCATTCGTGATTCGTGATTCGATTTTCGACTCCCGATTTTCGACTCTCGACTAACGATTATTCCCGAGCAATAATTTTCGTTTCATCTTACTAAAGAATTCTGGGGTAACGCCCAAGTAAGAGGCAATGTGAATCTGTGGTACCTTATCTTTTATGGTTGGATATTTTTGGCAAAAGCGTTCGTAGCGTTCTTCAGCTGTTAAGCTGAGGTTATCGATAATTCTTTGTTGGTTGGCAATCAGAGAATTTTCGATTAAGATTCGGAAATACCTATCGATTTTCGGTATTTGATCAAACAACAATTGTTGGTCTTCTTTACGCAAGCATAATACGGTGGTGTTTTCGATGGCTTCAATAAAGAGTTGTCCGGGTTTACCAGATAGAAAGCTATACATATCGGCCATCCACCAGCCCGATGTGGCCAAACTCAAAGTGTGTTTGACACCTTGCTCATCGATATTGTAACTCTGTAATATGCCATCGAGCACAAAAAAGGACTGATGGCATATTTCATTTTCTTTTAATAAAAGTTCCTTTGCTTTAAAGGTTTTTTTAGTGACTTTGGAGCAGAGAAAATCTTTTTCCTCCTCGGTAAGGTCTACGTGTTTTGCAATACTTTCTAAGAGTAAATCCAAGTTGATTGACTTTAATTGATTACGGTAATATGGCTTTTGAGTTCCTTTGCTCGGTCTACTAACTGTTCTACAGCAGCGTCTGGTGATCCGTAAGTCAATACCACACCCATTCTGCGATAGGGTCTAGCGGTAGGTTTGCCGAAAATTCGGAAATCCGACTGAGGTTCCGCCGCAATTTTTTCAAAGCCTGCATAGTTAGGGCTATCCGAGTTCGCCGTTGCGAGTATTACGGCACTTGCTCCAGCGCGTTCTAAGGTTATTTCTTTGATCGGCAATCCGAGTATCGCTCGGAGGTGTAATTCAAATTCATTGTAGTTTTGAGTGCCGGCTAAAGTAACCATGCCCGTATCGTGTGGACGTGGTGAGAGCTCTGAAAAAACAACTCCCTCTTTAGTTAAAAAGAATTCCACTCCAAATAATCCTGCGCCACCTAGGGCTTGGGTTACTTTTTGTGCCATGTCTTGTGCCTCAGTTAGCTGAGCCTTGGTAATATGAGCCGGTTGCCAGCTCTCTTGATAGTCGCCGCGTTCTTGACGATGGCCAATCGGTGAGCAAAACAAAGTAGGTAGCTGGTGTTGCGTTACCGTTAGTAAGGTAATCTCCGATTCGAAAGTAACAAAGGCTTCGACGATCACTTCAACAACATCTCCGCGAGATCCTTCAACCGCATAATTCCATGCTTTTAAAATGTCTTCGGTATTTTTAATAGTTGACTGACCTTTTCCAGAAGATGACATCAATGGTTTTACGACACACGGCATACCAACTTCTGCTACTGCCTTGGTCAATTCTTCAGCAGAGGTGGCGTACTGGTATGCGGCTGTTTTAATGCCTAAGGTTTTAGCCGCTAAATCGCGAATCGCCTTTCGATTCATCGTATAGTTCGCTGCTTTTGCAGATGGAACTACGGTGATTCCCTGAGCTTCATAATCGTAAAAACGCTCCGTTCTGATCGCTTCTATTTCCGGTACTATAAAATCGGGTTGGTGTTTGGCAACAATATGGTCTAAGGCGGCGCCGTCTAACATATTGATGACTTCAAAAGCATCAGCAACTTGCATGGCTGGAGCATTTTCATAGCTATCTACAGCAATGATATATTGACCGAGGCGTTGCGCTGCTATGGCAAATTCTTTGCCCAGTTCACCAGAACCCAATAAAAGGAGTTTTTTAATCATGATTGTGTTGTAATAGTAGTTGGTATAGTCTATGAGGGTTTAGGGCTGATAACAAGCCCTAAAAACCGATTCATAGGAATTTCAAATATACAAAAAAACCTCACTAGAGTGAGGTTTTAAGTATTAGTTACTCAAGGTATCTTTAATGCGCTTTAGCGCTTCTTTTAATTGATCTTCACTGGTGGCATAAGAAAAACGGATGCAATTTGGGTTTCCAAAAGCGTCTCCTGTTACCGTTGCTACGTGAGCTTTGTCTAATAGTAAAAATGAGAAATCATCAGCATTTTTTACTTCAATACCCTGTATGGTTTTACCAAAGTAATGGGATACATCTGGAAATACATAAAAAGCTCCCTCGGGAACATTTATTTTTAAACCCGGTATATCCTGAATTAAACCAACAACCAAATCGCGTCGGTTTCTAAATGCCTGAACCATTTCACGTAATACAGAAGGATCAGCTTCTAAGGCGGTAATAGTAGCTCGTTGTGCTATGGTATTGGCGCCACTAGTTACTTGGCCTTGCATTTTTGTACAGGCCTTCACTATAAATTCAGGTGCTCCAATATATCCAATTCTCCATCCCGTCATCGCAAAAGCCTTAGCGACACCGTTAACGGTGATCGTACGCTCAATCATCGTACCTATAGAAGCAATACTGCAATGTTTACCAGAGAAATTGATGTGTTCATAAATTTCATCAGCAACGACAAAAATATTGGGGTGTTTGTCTAATACCGCTACTAAGGCCGTTAATTCGTCTTTGCTGTATACCGAACCACTCGGGTTGCAAGGAGAGCTAAACCACATCATTTTGGTTTTATCCGTGATGGCAGCTTCAAGCTGTTGTGGGGTCATTTTAAAATCGCTCTCAATCGAAGTGGGAACTTCCACCGGAATTCCTCCAGACATTTTGATAATTTCAGCATAACTCACCCAAAATGGAGCAGGTAAGATGACCTCGTCTCCAGGATTGATCATCACTTGACCAATATTGTAGAGCGATTGTTTGGCTCCTGTAGAAACGATAATCTGGCTCGGAGTATAAGTAAGGTCGTTGTCTCTCTTGAATTTCTTAACGATAGCCTGTTTTAATTCTACATAACCATCCACTGGAGGATAAGAACTGTAGTTGTCATGAATGGCTTGGATAGCAGCTTCCTTGATAAAATCAGGGGTATTAAAGTCCGGTTCTCCTAAACTTAAACTGATGATGTCAATTCCCTGTGCTTTAAGCTCTCTTGCCTTGGCGGCCATCGCTAAAGTTTGGGAAGTGGATAGACTGTTTATTCTATCGGATAATAAATTCGTGCTCATTGGGAATCAAAATTAGTAATGACGCTCAAAGGTAATTATTATCTAGGAGATAATAGAAAGGAATAAAATTTTTTACACGTTAAAATGTGTACTTTTGCTAAAATTTTTTAGCATGGAAGAGATCTTAAAATATTTCCCCGATTTAACCGACGAACAGCTTACTCAGTTTAAACAACTCGAGGAATTATATGTTGATTGGAATTCGAAAATCAACGTAATTTCCAGAAAGGATATCCAAGAATTATACGTCAAACACGTGTTGCATTCTCTGGCTATTGCGAAGGTTATGCAGTTTTTGCCGGAATCGGATATTTTGGATGTCGGTACAGGTGGTGGATTTCCAGGGATTCCATTGGCGATATTGTTTCCGGAGACCAATTTTTATTTGATCGATGTTATTGCTAAAAAAATTAGAGTTGTCAATGAAGTAGCTACTGCTTTGGGATTGAAAAACGTAAAAGCAGAACAAAAACGCGCTGAGTTGGTCGAAGAAAAGTTTGACTTTATCGTCAGTCGTGCCGTTACCAATATGCCTGATTTTGTGAGCTGGATTCGTTATAAAACCAAAAGAGACAATTTACACGATTTAGACAATGGAATCCTCTACCTAAAAGGAGGTGACCTGACAGAAGAGTTAAAAGATTATCCTAGAGCCGTAGAATTTCCTATTGCCGATATCTTTGATAACGAATTTTTCGAAACCAAAAAAGTGGTCTATTTGCCGTTAAAATACAGAGGGTAATAACCGCTTCCACTACTTTATATATACCGATCCCTCCTTTGTAAGGGGGGATTTCGTTGACAACTACTTGAGATTTTCGATGAGGATTATGACGGCAATAACAATCGCTGTCATAACCAAGATGGAAGTCGCGTTTGCAAAATTGATCGTCCAACCCATTACCGGTATTCTCTTGGGGATGAATATTCTTTTGTCCTCGCGATTGTAATAGAAAACGCCCCATATCCAATTGGAAGGGTCGTTGTGCCATTGATGGTGTTTTCCTTTTTTATCTTCGCCCATGATTCCGTTGTTTATATTACAAATATAAGATATACAGTTGATTGTTGCAAGGAATTATATGCGAGAATGGAATGAGATTCTCGAGCTTTAATCCTATTTTTATTTAATAATTGTGTTTATAGGAACTTCGTCGGCAGATTTTATCCAGTTCCATGGATTGCTCAAAGCTTGTATATTTAAGATCATTCTCAAATAAGAATATTTGTGATTAATAGAAGTAACGTGAGAGGATTCGCGCGGTTGCTGAGAATTATTTTAAGCTTTGTATCGAAATAGCCGAAATACACTTTCGATTTTTAGATGTTTAAGTATAGCAGTGCTTCGTGAAGTGATAAAAAAAATGGTTTTGCGCGTAGCAAAACCATTTTTTAAAAGTTGAGATATTATTTTACAAACAACAGACAAGTATTGGTCGGTCTTTGAATGATGTCATTCGCGACACTGCCTAGAAATAAATCTTTAAAACCGGTCCTCCCTTTAACGCCGAGTATCATGATACTCGCATTGAGGCGTTCGCTTTGTTCGAGCAGGGTGGTGGGGATGCTTTTTTCTCCTGCGGCTATAATCTCGATATCGGAATAGGTCGCATATTTTTCATTCCAGTCCTTTTGTCTTTTTGCAATATCTAGATCGGTCGCTTCTTTGATTCCCTTGGCTGTGATTGTCGGTAAAAAAGCCCAATTGAATTTGGATATATAAACGGCTTTATGATTGATTTTTTGGCCTTTAGAGTTGTTTTTAAATCGATCGGCCCAATTCATAATTGTGGTGGTGTATTTGGAAAAGTCAATCGCATCAATAATTGTGGTCAATGGACTGCGGTAGGTTTCGGGTACCATCAAAATAGCCGACGGAAAAACGCGAATCAGCTTTTGTGCGAGTCCACCGTTGCCTACAAAACTTTGTTTATTGCCCAGTACCAGCAAATCAAAGTGTTCACTTTTAAAGAGATTCATAAAGGCTAGTTCGGAATAGTTCTCCATTTTCACCCGTATTTCAAACTCGTATTCCGGTTCGGTGTTTTGAATTTGATCTTGCAATCGCTTATTGATCTGGTTGGTGATGCGATCGGTGTTTTGTGGTGTTAAAAAGTCTTTAGGCAATTCGCCCATCTTGATGTTATGGATAAAAACCACCTTGTCGACGGTCAATATCTTGCATAGTATTTTAACGTATTCGATCAAAAATACATCCATGCTCGATAGATCCAGACCTATTAAAATACTTAGTTTTTTGTTTTGGGTTGCGGTCATTATATGTCGTTATTATTTTGTTCGTCAATCAGTTCAGAGATGATGTCTTTGTAACTGCGTTCTTGTTTGGATTTGAGTTGTTTGTTTTGTCGTTGCAGTTCTTCGTTAAGTCCTTTGTGTAGGCTATAACACATAATTAGTATAATTACAGCAAAGGGGATACCTGTGATAATCACCGCGGTTTGTAAGGCGCTAAGCCCGCCTCCCCACAATAAGATAATGGCGATAAAACCCTGTAGGAAAGACCAAAATATTCGTTGCCAAACTGGAGTGTATTCTGCATTTCCAGAGGTAATTCCGTTGACCACTAAGGAGCCGGAATCCGACGAGGTAATAAAAAATACAAAAATTAGGATCAGTGCAAGAACAGAGAGAAAGCGCGTGAATGGGAAATTTTCTAGAAACACAAAGAGGGCCGTAGACATATCGTCTTTAACCGCGGATATCATGGTCAGGTCGCCTTCAAGTATAAAGTGTAAGGCGGTTCCGCCAAAGATATTCATCCATAAAAGAGTCACTAAGGACGGTATGATTAATACACCGAGAATAAATTCTTTTACGGTACGCCCTTTAGAGATGATCGCGATAAAACTACCGACAAACGGAGACCAAGCAATCCACCAGGCCCAATAAAATATGGTCCAGCGGTTTTGCCATCCGCTATTGCTAAAAGTGTCGTTCCAGGTGCTGATATCTATAAAATTCGCCAGATAGGAACCGGTGTTCTGAATATAGCCTTTGAGAATAAACAAGGTCGGTCCGAGTATGAATATCAATGACATCAGTATCAGTGCTAAAATCATATTACCGGTGCTCAGTAATTTAACACCGCGATTTAATCCCGATACAACCGATATGGTGGCAAAGGATATGACAACCAAAATCATGATGGATTGAATCAGTGGTGAGATTTCCCAACCGAATAAGAAAGTAAAACCCGCACTGATTTGCGTAACGCCCAATCCGAGTGAGGTGGATAGTCCAAAGATCGTAGCTAATGCGGAAAGTATATCAATGCTGTGTCCACGCCATCCGTGTATTTTTTCGCCCCAAAACGGATAGAACAAAGATCGAAACGACATGGGTAGGTTTCTGTTAAACGAGAAAAAAGCCAAGGCTAGTCCGACAATCGCATAGATCGCCCAGGCGTGAAAACCCCAATGGAGGCTAGTGAAGTTCATCGCTTGAATAGCGGTTTGCACGGCATCGCCAGCTGGACGAGGAGCATCACTAAAATGCGATACGGGTTCGGCCACACTATAAAACATGATTCCGATTCCCATTCCTGCGCTAAACAGCATGGTAAACCACGAAGCCGTGGTAAATTCGGGTTCGGCCTGATCTCCGCCCAACCGTATTTTTCCAAATTTGCTAAACGCGAGATAGACGCAGAATATCAAAATGATATTGACGGCAATGACTAGAAACCAACCGAGGTTTTCCGTGATCGAAAGCTGGGTTTCGGCAAACCATTGATCGATGGATTGTGAAAATAATAAACAAAGGGTTAAACTGACTGTGATCAGGATAATTGTCGTGAAAAAAACCGGTGGATTGACAACTAGTTTTTTGTTTTCGATGAGTTTTTTTAACAAGAGTTATATTTTTAAAGATTAAACGATATAACCCAGTACTTTTAATTTCTCGGGTTTATGTGTGGTTTTTTATGTAAATTACTGAAAAAACACCACATTTGTGTTAATTAGAAGGAGAAATAAGTATAATAGTTTTTTACACTACAACTATGAATCATACTGTGGTGATAAAAAAGTACTGAATAATTGGTGAAAGCGCATTAACGGGTCGTTTGTTGGAAACAAACATCAGGAAGTTAAGGCGATATAAAATCGACGCTAAATAATCAATAGGGTCTGAATGATTTATAAAAGATAACAGCTAGTTCGAAGAACTAGCTGTTAAGGAAAAGTTTATCCTAAAAAAGGATATTTATAGTCAGTTGCTGGGATAAAAGTCTCTTTGATTGTTCTAGGAGATACCCAACGGATTAGATTTAAAATAGATCCAGCTTTATCATTGGTTCCCGAAGCTCTTGCTCCACCAAATGGCTGTTGTCCAACTACAGCACCCGTAGGTTTGTCGTTGATGTAGAAGTTTCCTGCTGCATTGCTCAAGGCTTTAGTAGCCTGAACGATCGCGTAACGATCTTGACTGAAGATTGCTCCTGTCAAGGCATAAGCAGAAGTACTATCTACTAATTTAAGGGTTTCTTCCCATTTCGCATCTTCGTAAACGTAGATGGTTAATACCGGTCCGAAAAGCTCTGTTTTTAAAGTTTCGTACTGTGGGTTAGTAGTCAAAATTACGGTTGGCTCAATAAAGTATCCAACAGATTTGTCATACTTACCTCCTAAGATTACTTCGGCATCACTGTCTTTCTTAGCTTGTTCAATGAATGAAGCCAATTTGTCGAAAGAGCTTTCCGAGATTACTGAAGAGACAAAATTAGTAGGGTCTTGTGGTGTTCCCATTTTGATGGTAGCCAAGTCCTGAGTCATTTTTTCTTTTACAGCACCCCAAAGTGAAGCTGGAATATACGCTCTTGAAGCGGCAGAACATTTTTGTCCTTGGTATTCAAAAGAACCTCTTGTTAAAGCGACAGCTACTTCGATTGGATCAGAAGAAGGGTGTGCTACTACGAAGTCTTTACCACCAGTTTCTCCAACGATTCTTGGGTATGTTTTGTAGTTGTTGATGTTTTGTCCAATTTTAGTCCACATACTGTTGAAAACAGAAGTCGAACCGGTAAAGTGGATACCAGCAAAATCAGGGCTAGCTAATAAAGTATCCGTAATCATTGCTGAATCACCGTAAATCACGTTGATTACTCCGTCTGGAAGACCTGCTTTTTTGAAAACTTCAACGATAACATTCGCAGAGAAAATTTGAGTTGCGCTTGGTTTCCAAACAACAACATTCCCCATCATCGCTACAGACGCAGGTAAGTTACCTGAAATAGCAGTAAAGTTAAAAGGAGTAATAGCATATACAAATCCTTCCAATGGACGGTGCTCTAAACGGTTCCAAACTCCATCGGTAGAAGTCGGTTGTTCCGAATAGATCTGAGTCATGAATTCCACGTTAAAACGCAAGAAGTCAATAAACTCACAAGCCGCGTCAATCTCAGCTTGGTGCATCGTTTTAGCTTGAGCAATCATCGTAGCAGCATTGATTTTTGCGCGGTATGGACCAGCAAGTAATTCAGCGGCTTTTAAGAAGATTGAAGCACGGTGCTCCCAAGGCATTTCAGACCAATTTTTACGCGCTTCCAAAGCCGTAGAAATCGCTTTCTCAACATGGCTTTTTTCAGCTAAATGGTATTGACCTAAAAGGTGCTTATGATCGAATGGAGGGTGAAGTGTTTTGGTTTTGCCCGTTTTGATTTGTTCACTTCCAATAAATAGAGGAATATCTACCTGTTGGTTATATTGTTCCGTGAATGATTCTAAAACTGCTTCTCTTTCTTTAGTTCCTGGAGCATATGATTTAACGGGTTCGTTAAATGCTTTTGGAACATTATAAATTCCTTTAGGCATATGATAATAAATTTAATAGTATTAATAATATAGAATGCAAAGGTACGATTTTTAACTCAAAGAGGTTGGTATTCTTCAGTATTTCTCTGAAGAAGCAAGCTGGTGTGTTACTTTAATTAAGTGCAAATGGGGCACTTAAGCGGAAAGTAGGGATGTATACTTTAAAGGAACGGGTGGTGGTAAAATTGATCATACCGTAAAAACCGCGCATCGCTCCAAAGGGAGAGGTTAACAAACAACCCGAAGAATAGCTGTGCGATTCACCGGGTTTTAATACCGGTTTTTTTCCTATAACTCCCTCTCCATCTACTTTTTCCATATCGTTTAACGCATCAAAAATCTCCCAATGACGCGAGTGCAATTGCACCGAATCCTTGCTTTGATTTTCGATGGTGATTTCATAACTGAAGGCAAAATGAATTTTGTGGTTTTTGAAATACGTGCCTTCAAAATCAGTCTTTACGGAAATTTTAATTCCTTTAGTAATTTGAGAAACCATAATTATAGATTTTGAAAAGTAGAACTATCCAAAAGTAGCAAATAATTAATTACGAGACAATTAAAAAATTAATATATTATATTTTCAGAATTTCCTTCTCCTATGCCAATAACACGATCGTATAAATCGTTGTTGCCGCGATAGTAAACCAATACTTGATATTGATTTTCGGTTTCCGCAAAGTTTCCGTCTATAGGATCTTCTAAGTCAATGCGTTGGTTGTTAACCGTAGTGTATTGGAAGTTGGTAAAACCTTGTTTGATCAATAGTGCTTTTTCGTAGGCTTGGGTTTCGGCGTTATAGCTCATTAAATTATCGGATGTAAATTCGTAATTGTTAAACATACCGGTGATGTAGATTTGTTTTTTACCAAAAGCTTCAGGGCTAACCAAGGTAAAATAGATCCAAGTGTAGTCTGCTTCTATGCTGGCATTGTCACGGTTGATGTTGCGCGGATAAAAACTTCCATTGATATCGGGAAAAAAGGTATAGGGTTTGTTGGCTCGTGGTAGGTTTGGATACAAATGGGTATTATATATTTCATCTGCCGTAACCTGTCCGATCATGTTGTTGTTGCCTCGGATGTCTTTATTGTCAAAATTGAGGAATTCATTACCACCCCAGAACTGGGTTTCTTTATTGTATTTGTAAATTAAATCTGTACCGATGGTGTATTGGGGTTTGATTCTGGAAATGGAAGTAGCCCATTGTCCGTTTTGAAAAATATAAACCTTAATGTTTTGTACCGGGTTTTGATAGGTCTGTTCGCCCAGTTTAATGGTGAAGTCGACATTCTGTTTTGTGGTAAACGTTCCCAAATCGCGTGATCTTTTGATCACTACCGGTACGTTGACCAGCTCTTCATACACAATAAATTTTCTGCGGATCATCACTTCCTCTGATCGGTTGGTGATTTCCAGCACGTAATTACCGCTTTTTAGGATGTTGTATTTCGAATTGGGAATAGTCAGATTGTAGTGAGAGTATAATTGTAAGGTGTTGAATGAATTGGCATAAGAGGCAATACGTTGGTCGTCCATACCGTCCAAATAATCGATTTTACTCAATTGTGACGGGCTCCAATCATAGTTATATTGGGTGATGTTGTAATAATAATCAGATTCTCCGGCCAGTAAATCATCAAATTCAAAATTAATCGATGTTCCCAGTCGAAAAAACGGAACCACTGCTTGATTATTTTTCATAAACGCAGCAGACTTGATATAATTGGATGTTTTTTCTTGTATGTTGTTCTGTCCTTGGGCTTGAATGCTAAAAACAATTAGGGCTAATAGGCTTATTTTGATTTTGGAATATAACATAGAACCTTGATTTAAAGCGAATAATAGTCACAAATATAGACTAATTGTTGCGATTCAAAAATAGAAATGCAGCAGAAAATTAGATTTTGATAAAATTATTTTAAGGTTTAAAACAAACCGGGATGATTTCTCCGGGAGCCAGACAATATCTCTCGATTTCATCGTTGCTCAATAAAGCGGTATAGTCCACTTCGTTTACAACAAAACCAATGGATCGCAATTTATTGAAGTAATCGCGTCCATATATCCGAACGTGGTCGTACTGACCAAAAACACGAGCGCGTTCTTGGCGATCTGTTATGCTGTTGTCTTCAAAGGTCACAGCGCGGTTTAAATCTTGCGGAATTTGAAAAATACCCATTCCTCCCGGTTTTAAAACGCGAAACAGCTCTTTCATTGCCTGAGTGTCATCTGGAATGTGTTCCAATACGTGATTGCACAAAATGACATCAAAAGCATCGCTTTCAAAAGGTAGGTTGCAGATATCGGCTTTGACATCTGCCAAAGGAGACTCTAAATCGGTTGTGATATATTCTAAATTGGCCTGTTTTCTAAATCGCTTGTAGAACGCTTGCTCAGGAGCGAAGTGCAGTACTTTTTTGGGTGCGGTAAAAAAGTCGGTTTCCCGATTCAGATACAACCACAAAAGCCGATGACGCTCTAACGATAAGGTGCTAGGGGATAAAACATTTTGACGTTGGGTCGCGTATCCATAGGGTAGAAAAGTTCGGAAACTTTTTCCATCAATTGGATCTGTATAACGATCACCTTTTAAATATAACGCCAAAATGGGTCGAACAACATAACTCAACCGAATGAGTATCGGTCGAGGTATGGTATTCAGTATACTTTTGAAAATGCTTTTCATCGGTCTTTTATAGAACTAAAGGGATGGCTCTAAATTCGTCTTCTTCATTACTTGTGATTCCCAAAGCTTGATAGATATAGGCAAATGTAGAAAGCAATTCCGGTTTGCCATTGACTAAGGCAACATCGTGCTCAAAGTGAGCGCTTGGTTTACCGTCTCTAGTGACAATAGTCCAACCGTCTTTTAATTGCTTGATATTTTTAGTTCCCAGGTTAATCATCGGTTCGATGGCAACGGTCATTCCTTCTTGGAATTTTTTTCCTTTACCTCTTTTTCCGTAGTTAGGCATTTCTGGACCTTCGTGCATTTTGCGCCCCAATCCATGACCAACTAATTCGCGAACTACACCGTAACCTTCGGCTTCTGTATATCGTTGAATAGCACTTCCGACATCTTCAACGCGATTGCCAATACGGAATTCGCGAATACCTACGTAAAGTGATTCTTTTGTGATTTGTAAAAGTTTTTTAACCTCCGGAGCTACTTCACCGATTTCAAAGGTGTAAGCATGATCTCCATAGAAACCATTCATAATGGCACCGCAGTCTACCGATACGATGTCGCCTTCTTGAATAGGACGATTCGTAGGCAAACCGTGAACGATTTGTTCATTGACACTGGTTAATAGGGTCGAAGGGCAGTCATACAATCCTAGGAAACCTGGAATTGCACCGTGATCGCGAATAAACGCTTCCGCCATTTTATCTAACTCTAGAGTCGTTACGCCGGGTTTAAGTTCAGTAGCTAACATTCCAAGTGTCTTGGAAACGATTAAAGCACTTTGACGCATCAACTCAATCTCTTCTGAAGTTTTTATAACAATCATATCGAAAATTTTTCTTAGTGCAAAAGTACAACTTTTAGTGTGAATTGAAAATGTTCTATATCAACTGTTTTTAGATGGAGCTTATCTTTTTAGAAATGTTTATCTTTGGTAGAGAACACAACTAAAATGGGGTGTTTAGTTTGAACGGGATAGGCAGTTGTAAAACGGATTTTCGAATTGGAATTGGAAGGTTGGTTTTGAACGAAATACCGATGTGCTTCATTTTCGATCTATTGGGAATTGATATCAAAAAATAGCTGGCGAGAAACGCAAAATTGCTTTAGGAATCAAAAAAACAAAATATATGAAGTATGTATCAGCTACAGAGGCCGTACAGGTAGTGCGCTCTGGAGATCGAGTTTATGTTCACGCGGCGGCGGCAACACCTGTGATTTTAACTCAAGCCTTGACCGAGCGCGCAGAGGAGTTGCGCGGCGTTGAGATGTGTCATATTCATACGGAGGGACCAGCACCTTATGCCGATCCAAAGTATATCGAGAATTTTCATGTCAATTCTTTTTTTATTGGTAAAAATGTGCGACACACCATCGCAGCGGGAAACGGATCCTATACACCGGTATTTTTAAGTGAGATTCCACAGCTTTTTAGAAAGGGGATTTTACCGTTGGATGTGGTTTTTATTCAGGTTTCACCGCCCGATTTACATGGATATTGTTCGTTAGGAGTTTCTGTAGAAGCTACTGTTGCGGCTATTGAATGTGCGCGTATTGTGATTGCACAGGTCAATTCATTTATGCCGAGAACTTTTGGTGACGGGGTTATTCACAGTTCCAAAATCAATTATGCAGTGGTACATAACAGTCCGATTTACGCAGCGCCCACATTGGCGATCAGTGAGATTGAAAATCGCATCGGTGAGCATGTGGCCGGTTTGGTCGATGATAAAAGTACCTTGCAAATGGGAATTGGATCCATACCCAATGCGGTATTGTCTAAATTAACTAATCACAAGGGATTGGGATTGCATACCGAAATGTTTTCAGATGGCGTTATAGATCTTATCGAAAATGGCGTAATTACCTGTGAAAACAAAGGTGTGATTAAAGGCCGTGTGGTTTCTACTTTTCTAATCGGATCAGAACGACTGTATCGTTTTGTCGACAACAATCCATTTATAGAAATGAAAGAGGTTTCCTATGTCAACGATACTTCTGTGATTCGTAGAAACCCGAAAATGATCGCTATCAATTCAGCTATTGAAGTTGATGTGACCGGACAAGTATGTGCCGATTCCATCGGTTCGAAAATGTATTCTGGCGTTGGTGGTCAGATGGATTTTATTCGCGGTGCTTCCTTGAGCAACGGAGGGAAAGCGATTATTGCACTGCCATCCGTAACGGCTAGAGGGGAAAATAAAATTGTCCCTTTCTTAAAACACGGGGCAGGAGTAGTAACCACGCGTTCGCATATACAATATGTGGTGACCGAATATGGAATTGCCGATCTATACGGAAAAACCCTGTTGCAAAGGGTTAAAGCTATGGCAGAAATAGCTCATCCCGATCATAGAGAGTCCATTCTTAAAACCTATTTTGATCAAGTAAAATAGGTTTTTTTGCCTATACGCCTATACGCCTATACGCCTATACGCCTATACGTCTATACGTCTATACGCTGATAGGCGAATGTGCGAATGGGCATATAGGCTTTTAGTTGCTGATGTACCTATACTTGAGTGTACATATTCGCGTATGTGCAAATGACATATAGGATTGTTCCTTTTTACGTGTCAGGGCGAATACGCGTATGTGCGAATGGGCATATAGGCTTTTAGTTGCTGATGTACCTATACTTGAGTGTGCGTATTCGCGTATGTGCGAATGGACATATAGGCTTTAAGTTGCAGCTACGCAAATGGGCGTATAGGCGTATGTGCCTATACGCTTATCAACGTATTTCTTGTCATGACCGCTGGTTTTTCCAATCCCATCAAATCCAGTATTGTAGGAGCGAGGTCACCCAAAACACCATCGTGAATGTGTTTGATATCGTTATCAACTAAAATAATCGGAACGGGGTTGGTGGTATGAGCGGTGTTTGGACTTCCGTCTGCATTGTACATGGTTTCGCAATTTCCGTGATCGGCTAAGATAATGGTTGTGTATCCGTTTCTTATTGCTGCTTCGACAACGCCTTCTACGCATTTATCAACGGCCTCACAGGCTTTAATTGCCGCTTCCATGATTCCCGTGTGTCCAACCATATCGCCATTGGCGAAATTAAGGCATACAAAATCAACTTCTCCTTTATCCAATTCTGGGATTAAAGCATTTTTAAGATCATATGCACTCATCTCGGGTTGTAGATCATAAGTAGCTACTTTGGGTGAAGGACACAAAATGCGCTGTTCCCCTTCAAAAGGAATTTCTCGTCCACCTGAAAAGAAAAAAGTAACGTGTGGATATTTTTCTGTTTCAGCAATGCGGATTTGTTTTTTGTGATTGCGTTCTAAAACCTCACCTAGGGTTTCCGTCAGGTTGTCTTTGTCGTAGATCACGTGTATGTTTTTAAAACTATCGTCGTAATTGGTTAAGGTGACAAAGTACAAGGGCAATTTGGTCATTCCGAATTCGGTATAATCTTGCTGCGATAAGACACTGGTTAGCTCTCTACCGCGATCAGTTCTAAAATTAAAAAACAAAACCACATCTCCTTCCTGTATGGTAGCAACGGGCTTGTCGAACTCATTCGTCATGATGAGGGGTTCTAAAAACTCATCGGTAACGTTGTTGGCATAACTGTCTTGGATGCTTAAAACGGCATTTTTACACGGCATTCCGATGCCTAAAGTTAAGAGATCATAAGCTTTTTTTACTCTTTCCCACCTTTTGTCTCTATCCATGGCATAATAACGTCCTATAACGGATGCTAATTTTCCAGTGGATTTGTCCATATGACGCAATAATTCGGCTATGTGATGTGCACCTGATTTTGGGTCGACATCTCTTCCATCGGTGAAAGCATGTACAAATACATCTTCTAATCCGGCCTGATGTGCAGCATCCAATAAACCATATAGGTGTTTTTCGTGTGAGTGAACACCTCCATCAGAAACCAATCCCAGTAAGTGTACCTTTTTATGCTGCTCTTTAGCGTATTTAAAAGCCTCTTGTAAGGCGGGTTCTTTTGCGATGGATCCGCTTTCGACAGCCAGATTAATTTTAACCAAATCTTGATAGACTATGCGACCAGCGCCTAAGTTCATATGACCTACTTCTGAATTTCCCATCTGACCTATCGGTAAACCTACGTTTAAACCATCGGTCAAAATAGAGGCATTGGCATATTTAGTATAAAGGCTATCTATAAAGGGTGTATGTGCTTTTTCTATGGCAGAAACCTTTGGGTCTGGAGACTTTCCCCAGCCATCGAGAATCATTAATATAACTTTTTTGTTCATGTTTATGGTCTTCTTGTAGTTAGTGATTACAAAAATACGCATCCTGATGTAATTATACTTCATTAAAAATTAGAATGTTAAAAAAACAAATTTTTCTGTTATTTATAGTGCTTGGTATGAATTTGTTTTTACATTTACGTTTTAAAAATAAAATGTAAAGGAGAGAATGACAATGTATTACAAACTTTTACCGGTGGTTCTGGTGGGTATTTTCGCATTCAAATGGATCGATACCGATGAACTAAAAAACAGTGCAAGCGCTGAAAACATTACAAAAAACCATGTTGAACATATAGAAAATAAAGAAGCAACTTTTGACGAAGTGGCTTTGACTGCCTATGAAACTTTAAATGTCAAAACCTTTTCGGCACCTTCGTTAGTCAGTTTTAAAGAAGCTTTAAGAGGGTTTAAAAAAATGAAAAAAGAAGGCATCATTAAAAAAGATGTATTAACCATAATTGATTTTAGCTTGTCTTCGACACAAAAACGCATGTGGATTATCAATATGGTAACCAATGAGGTGATGTTGCAGACCGTGGTTTCTCATGGAAGAAATAGCGGTTCCGAATTCGCTCAGAAGTTTTCGAATGCAACAAATTCATTTATGAGTAGTATCGGTTTTTACAAAACGGGTGAATCTTATACTGGAAAACATGGGTTTTCATTGCGATTGGACGGACTGGATAAAGGCTTTAATGACAATGCACGCAATAGAGCTGTTGTTATTCATGGCGCGGATTACGCTTCAGAAAATCTCGCTAAACAACAAGGACGATTGGGGAGAAGTTTGGGATGTCCAGCAGTCCCTTTAGAATTGAGAACCGAGATCATCAATATGATTAAAGAAGAATCTTGTTTGTTTATCTATTACCCCAATCAAGAGTATTTGAATAAATCGTCCTTTTTGATATAGTTCATAAGGGGTTTGGCAATTGCTGAATTGCAGGCCTCATTTGTTTAAGAAGCCAGTATATTGTTTGCTGATTTTATAGATAAACCAATGGTGTAAAATTGGTTTTAACACTAAAAAAAAACATCCTTTTGTTTCTAGCAAAAGGATGTTTTTTTTATATTAATTTAGTTTGGCAGCTAAATCGTCGTCGAGTTTGTAAATGTCTTGACGAAACTGTATACCGTCTTTGCTGTTCCATGCTGTCCAATAGAATTGATGGATTTCAATGCTTTTCTTTAATGGAATATGTTGGGTCTTTTCGGTCTTGACAATTTCTTCCAGTTTTGATTTGTTGTAGGGATTATTTTCTGTCTTAAGAATATAATCTGCTAAGTCAAAAGGATTCTGTACACGAATACAACCCGAGCTCAGGTCGCGATCGTCCTTGTTGAAATTGTTGGTATTATTGGTGTCGTGTAAATAGACCATATGGTTGTTTTTAAAATCAAATTTGATTCTACCTAAGGAGTTTGACTTCCCAGGTTTTTGCACATAACGATAGCTGGAAGCACGCTCTGGATTCCAATCCTGTGCACTGACTACATTGCCTTTGTTGTCGTATATAGTAAAACCGCGACTGGCAAAATACCCTCTGTTCTTGGTTGCTGCTGGTGTTAAGTCGTTTTTAAGTATGGTTGGTGGTACAGTCCATGTTGGATTGATCACTAAACCACTAAATTTAGATGATAATATCGGTGTTCTTCTAGCGGGTTTTCCCACTATAACTTTATGTCTTTGTATGGTGTCGCCATTGGATACGACAACCAAGCTATAATCGGGAATATTAACCAATACATATTGGGTTCCGAGGTCGCGAGGATACCATCTCCAGCGCTCTAAGTTGGCTAGTACCTGGCTGATTTTTTGAGCTTTGTTGTGATTTAAAACCATTACAGTCTCCTTGTCCAATAAACCGGTTTCATCAAGACCATTTCTAACCTGAAAATGTTTTAAACCCGCTTCGGTTGCCTTGTTAAATCGGGCACTGTTCTCTTCGGCTGGTAAATCCCCCCAATAGATCAAGCGCTTTTTTAATTCCGCAATTTCAGGTAGGGAATCGTTAATCTTTATTTTACGACCCGTTCCAAATTCATCAAAAGAATCATCGGGTAATTTTCTCAACTCCTTTAAAGCACTTCTCAAACCGTTGTAAATCGCATTTTTGGGGCGCAAGCTATCTAAGGATTGTTCGATGGCGTTGTTCTCCAATGCCAAGTGCATCGTTGCTCCGGTGTTTATTTTCTTTGGATCCAGATCCCAATCATTATATAACTTTTTAGGATTTAAACGACCGTTATATAAATCATTGGAAACCTTAAAGAAACTCTCCGAAAACAAAATATCGGTAAGTACTTTTTCGCTATCTGCAATCTTTGCATAGGCGTCGTTATTTTTCTTTAAACCTGCCAGATCATAAGGCGAGTCATCCAATCCGTCTTCGTGTATTTTTTCAATGGATTCGATCAAAGCACTTCTGTTGGAGTCTAAGGCCCAAACGGTTTTAAATTGATTGTATCGATAAAAGCGTAACAACTCCGGTGATTTATCTTTGAGCAACAGACTGTCAAACGCAACTGCCGAAACAGCGTCGATAGGAGATAGCTCAATAGTGTCGTTAGTGACTACACTTACGGGATGTTTTATTTTTTGACAACTGATAAGACCAAAACAGGCAAAAGTGAGCAGCATAAAATATTTCATATCCAATTTGTATTTTTATCTAAAATAATTAAAAAAAATGAATAATACATCATTTGTTAAGGGATCTTTTGTAGATTTCCTTTTGTTTTCGCGTTTTGACCTTGAAGTGAGCGGGTTAGTTACTGACTGATTTTTACGGTTTTAATCGATAAAAACCGCTTAGAGTTGTTAAATTATATATAGTGTTTGTCAGCTGTTGAGAATCGCTTAGTTTTGCACAACTAAATTTTAGGATCCCATGCGGAAGAATACTATATTAATTTTGAGCTTATGGAGTTTTGGTCTTGGTTATGGTCAAGAGAAACCCGCTTTAATCGAGAGTAAACCCACAGATATATCGGAGATTGTCATTTATGAAACCCGACTTCAGTTACCGGGTTCTTTGAAAAATAGAAACCTGCAAATTTTAGATAAAGAGCAGATCAAACAATTGCCGGTTCGGTCGGTTAATGAGTTGTTGGCTTATGTATCGGGAGTCGATGTTCGCCAACGCGGTCCCTTTGGTACTCAGGCGGATTTGAGTATCGATGGCGGTAGTTTTGAGCAAAACTTGGTTTTGCTAAATGGGCAAAAAATCAGTGATCCCCAAACTGGACATAATAGTTTAAATATACCCGTACCGATGGAGGCCATTGAACGTATTGAGGTAGTTCGCGGACCATCTGCGCGTTTGTATGGCGTTAATAGTTTAACTGGAGTGGTTAATATAGTGACTAAGAATCCGCAGAAGAATGGGGTTTTTGCTCATGTATATGGGGGAAGTAGTTTTGAGAAAGATACGGAAACGGGGCACGATCAGTGGTTTAACGGTCGTGGCTTCCAACTCGGAGGATCTTGGGTCGAAAAAAAACACAATCACCTGATTTTTGGTAGCCAAGAATCGGGTAATGGTTATCGATACAATACGGATTTTCACAACAGCAAGTTGTTTTATCAAGGAAATATTCAACCCAACGACCGAAATACCGTAATGGTTTTAGGGGGATTGGTTCGCAGTTCATTTGGTGCAAATGGTTTTTATGCTTCACCTATCGATAAGGAGGCTAAAGAAATTGTCAATACCTATTTGTTGTCGTTGAGTTCTAAACATTTGGTTTCAGATGCGTTAACCATAGCTCCAAGCATTGCCTATCGCTATAATTACGACGATTATCGCTTTTATCGCTTTGATCTGAGCAAAGCGCGTAGTCAGCATTATTCTAACGCATTGACTTCGGATATCAAGGCTCATTATCAAACCAATTACGGTGTACTTTCGATGGGGGCAGAGATGCGGTACGAGGAAATTAATTCGAGTAATATCGGCGAGCACAGCCGTTCAAATTACGGTTTGTTTGCTGAATTTAAACGCGAATTCTTTAACCGTCTAGACGTGAATGCCGGTGCGTATGTTAACTATAACTCCTTTTATGGTTGGCAGGTTTTTCCGGGAGTCGATGCGAGTTATCGCGTAACAGATCAATGGCAGGCGTTGTTTAGCGTAGGAAGTAGTCAGCGCATTCCGTCTTTTACAGATTTATACTTAAATCAAAAACCCAATTTGGGAAACCCACATTTAAAACCCGAATCTGCCTATCAGATCGAAGGGGGAATTCGTTTTAAGACCGAAAATTTGTCGGCAAATGCATTTTTATTTTACCGAGATATCGACCAATTTATCGATTGGGTACGCGCAGACGAAACCCTGTCTTGGCAAACCGATAATGCCGCTTCTAACAGAACCACAGGATTTAATACCTCAGTGAAATACCGTTGGAACCGACCTACAGCCTTTTGGGATTTTGGTGTCAGCTATACCTATCTTTCTCCAAAAATAGAAGCCCCAAAGGGCTTGTCAAAATACACGGTAGAGAGTTTTAAACATCAAATCGTAAGCACTATTAATTATAGAAATAAACAATGGTCTGCGATGTTGGCAAACCGTTATAATGAACGTCTTTCATACAAAAGTTATTTTTTAACCGATGCTCGAATTGGATATGACTTAAAGAAATACAATGTATACTTGGATGCTCAAAACATCTTTAACGTTACTTACGTAGAGGCAGGAGCGGTGCCGATGCCCGGACGATGGTTTACATTAGGAGTAAAATTCAATACCTTATAGTAATTGGGCGTGACCGTATGAATGGACTTCAACAGCCCATTTATACGGTCGGGCTCTTTGTTACAATCTTTTTTACGCAGGCTCCAAAAAGGATTTTCACTTCGATCCCTCACGCAGCGGTGTGGGATAAAAATGTTATTCTCGAATTCGGATGCCGCGTTTGTTGATTGAAAAGTTTTTATATTCAATTTCTACCTGTGCTTCGCCATCTTCGAAACTACTGGCGTAATCGAATTGCAAAGGAATAATGATTTTTCCTTTGTCGTTGATATATCCAAATTTATCACCGTTAGAAACCAATGCGAGGCCTTCAGAAAAATCACCGACATAATTATAGATTGCCGGGATTATTTTTTCACCAAGCGTATTGAAAAAGCCCCATTTATGAAGTTCCATAAATGGAATCATACCCTCATTGCTCGTGTGAAGTTCATCATAGATATAGGGTATAATCAAAACGCCTTTGTCGTTAATGGCTCCTTGCTGTTCCTTATAACTGACTATCGCAACCCCATCTGTAAACGATTCAATTTGGAAAAAAGAAGGTGTTAGTACCGTTTTACCAGCATCATCACGAATACCGAATAAACCCAAATTTTGATCTTGATACCAGTGGTAGCCATTTGTAAAAGCAAAGGCGGGATCATTCTGAACATCAATCACCTCTTGTTCGTCGAGGAACTCCTCTTCATTGTATTCTAGTATTTGAAAATTAAGTGGAATTTTAAAGATGCTTAAAGGCACCAGCATTTCTGTGATGTTTTTAGCTTGAATACCAACTTCTTGTTCAAAGTTTGACGTGATTTCTAAAGCTGCTCCTGGAATGCGGTCTAAGTACGAATATTGTCCCCATACGATATTCGGTAAGGATTCGTCATACCAAATGTTGATTCCCACGGTTTGGGTGTCGTCAAAAGTGATTGAGGCCCGTTTGCACATACGGCCTGCTACAATTTTGGTTTCCGGTAAAAAAGCAATCTTTAAATAATCGTTATTGGTTTGCGTTTCTTCGAGTGCATGGGTGCTGTTGGATTTGCTCGGATAGCTCGGATAGGCATTTTGTGCCACACTATCGATAATATAAGCCGTGTTTTCGAGGTAATTGGAAACATAAATTCGCTTCAGGAAACTGTTTTCTTCCACGCGTAAATAGTTCTTGTTGGCATAGACCGTCATTAAAACGTGGTTTTCATCGCTGCTTAGCGTCTTGATGAGAAGATCTAAATTGCTATGGTCACCCGGCTCCATGCTGGAAGTAGCTGTTGTATTTCGATAAAAAGTATAGTCTATTTTAAAGACTTTTTCTTTGGGATCTGATGGTGTTGCCACGGCCCAAAGGGGGATACAAACGAGCAATAATATTACACGTAAATTCATTCGAAATAAGCGAGTTGTAAGAGTGAGTTTCAGCTGGCAAATGTAGTTGATAATTAGATACAAATACCAGCTGATCTTAATTTTTTTTAATCATAGTTGCACTGGCTTGAGCTTTTGGAAAAAGGGTGATATCAGCAAGTTGCATATGTTCTGGTTGTGCTATCGCAAAATATATTGCCCGAGCAATATCTTCCGGTGTTAGCGGTATATATCCTTGATAAACTTGAGCAGCACGATCGTGATCTCCTTTAAAGCGTACGGCAGAAAATTCCGTTTCTACAGCACCTGGTGCCACGTTGGTTACCTTAATTCCTCGCTCTTGTAAATCCATTCTCAATCCCTTGCTGATCGCTTCAACGGCTGCTTTAGATGCGCAGTAGACCGTGCCGTTGAGGTAGGTTTCTTTACCGGCTATAGAGGATAGATTGACGATGTGGGCATTCGAACTACTTTCCATCAGGGGAAGCACGGCTTTGGTTACATAGATCAAGCCTTTAACATTGATGTCGATCATTGCATCGAAGTCATCCAAGTCTGCATCTTGAAAACGATCTAGTCCATGCGCATTTCCCGCATTATTAATCAAAACATCGATCGTTGACCAATCTTTGGGTAAGGATCCAATCGCGCTAAAAACAGCCTGTCTGTCGCTAACGTCAAAAGACAAGGTCGTCACTTCAGTGATGTTTTGTAATTCTTGTTGTATGGCTTGTAGTTGTTGGGTTCTGCGGCCACATAAAATGAGACGGTGGTCTTGAGCAAGTATTCTTGCAGTTGCTGCGCCAATTCCTGATGTTGCGCCGGTGATCAATGCGGTTTTCATGTCTTGTTGAATTATTGTTTTTTAAAGTAATTCTCGTTTTGTAATGCTACAATACGGTTTGTCTTAAACCTTGTAGCAAACACAACCAAAGATAATTGAAAAAAGACGATTCTTTCATTCTATCGACGCGTTTAATCTCGGTTTCTAAAGTTTTACCCTTGGTGTCGTTTCGTATAAATAGGTTTCCCACCGCAGATAATAGTTTCCGTTTTTGTTCTCCGTCTTTTCGATAGAGGGTCATCTTCAAGTCTTGGTATTGCATACCGAAAGTACCCACGGCATAATCGTCGTTTCCACTAAAATTAAAAGTAACCAATTCCAGCGTTCCCGAAGCAGAAGCTTTGACATAAGGTTTCAAAAAGGCATTCATCGATACAGCGGGGAAGTTCGTTATTTTACCCTGAATATTAAATCGTTCCCGGGTATTCATAATGTTAAAAGTCCAAACCACATGCAAAGGCGCGGCTTTCATAAATGTAGCATCAACGACAATTTCCGTTGTTGGAGTTTTAGTTCGTCCATATCCGCTATAGACGTTTTTAATATTCGCATTAAAATTGCTGAAAGTTAATTTTCCCGGTGCAATTGCTTTGTCATCAACCTCTTCATATTCTATTTGAGCACCGACTATTTGAACATGGGGAATCTCCAAACCAAATTTTAAATCGCGCAGTTTTTTGCTGTACATTTTACTCGGACTCATATCTGGAGGAGGTGTGGTATTGCGAAAAATATTGGCGTATACCTGATTTAAAACTACCTTTTGAGTTTTTAAATAAAAGGTTTCCTTGGCATCAAATCCCCAGTCAAAGTTTTGAAGTAAGATTTTTTTGGTGTGTATCGTATAAATATCGTCGGCTAGTTTAAACATTTTTACGTGTTGTGCTCTCGAAAATTTCGATTTCATCTCGATATTAGCTATTTCGAGATTTTGGTCTACGACCTTGATCCCATTGGAAAACACATCGTAGAAGCGTCCTGTATTGTAATGGATTTTACCCGTTGATAATCGAGGTGATTGATAGGTAAATGGGACCTTGTTTTTTACGGTTTTATCGTCAATGCGAATTTGACTTAAAGACATATTGAAGTCGGCCACTTCCAAGGTGTTTTTTTTACCTTGTAGGTCTTTCATCGCATACTGTGCATTTTCGATCTTAAACGATTCAATTTCTATAACGTCATCCAAAATCCCCAATCGATTTTCCTGTGAGGGTTGGTTACTACCTTTCTTGGGAAAATGAGTAAAAATAGGATTCTTTAAAAGAACTTCTTCGATGTGTAGATGTTGAAATTCGCGATTAGATATTTTTGAAATACGAATATTGACATTTTGTACATCTAGAATCTTAAGAGAGTTAAACGACGATTTTTCGATCTGGATTTGATCGATATCCACTCGAAAGGGAATCAACGGTTGTATCACTTGCTCAGCCTGTTTTTTAGCAGCCTGAAAAACCGTTTGCTTTTTTTGATCTAAGATTTTAAAATTGATGGAATCGATGTTGATGCTGCCGATTTTTAAAAAGAAATTATTGTCTATATAACCCCAGTCTGTGCCGGTTAATCGCAATTTTGGTACCACTACGTCCATACGGGTGTTTGATGAAGTAGTTTGGTTTTTAAACGTTGTTCGATCAATATCGGGTATGATTCGAAATTGATCGAGATCTAGATGAGTTGGATCAACCGTGATTGCTTCGGTTTTGATGTGTTGAAATTCATTGAGTTTGCTAAATACCGAATCACAGCGGATTTTAAAGTTGGTATAAGTAAAGGGTATGTCTTTATCTTGAGTGTATTTGCCGAGATGTACGCCATCAACTTCAAGATTGATGTTATAGAGTTCTTGAAGCCGCTCTTTGCCGTCGGTCGTCATCATTTTTAGGTGAGCGTTTTTTAAGCTGATTCTACTGATGTCGATCACGCTTCCTAACTTTGATTTGGTTTTGGTGGTATCGCGTTGTTCGGGTTTGAATACGGTGATGTCCGGTCCAATGATAGCGATTGTCGATGCTTTGAGATTGCGGTTTTTAAAGAGCTCCTTAAAATTTACGCCAATCAAACTGATTTTGTCGACAGTGCCCAAGAAATCAATGTCTTTTTTGATGCTTACTCCAGGCTTGGGAGTGACTTCAATATCCTCGATGCTAAGGCTGTTGTTGAAAATCGAAAAACTGAGGCTGCCGTATTTAAAGTCATAAGCCGTATCATTTCGTGACTCTATAATTCGGGGTAATTGTGTTTTTATAAATACATTGACACCAAAGTGGATCAGTAAAATAAACCCGAATATACCACCAACTATATACACTGTTTTTTTGAACCTGTTTGACATCTTCATAAGGTGCGACGATTAGGGAGAGGGTAATTAATGTTTCATTAAATGTACTTAAATATCGGGATAATTTTTAATATATAAGGTGTTTTATTGCCGATTTGATCGGCGTCGAATTAACGAATAACCAGTTTGTATTTTTGCAACAGTCCTTGAAGACCGTTTTGTGAGAATATCGCCTTCTCTAGTTTTGTTTTCTCGGGATCGATGGTATAGTTATAGCTGCTAAAAAAATCGGCTTTATTGGCGATGGACTCGGTAAAAACGGCTAGGTGTAGGTCACAATGGTCAAACAATACTTCGGTCAGATCTGTTTTCATAAAATCAGCACTGATTAAGCTGCAATTGATAAACGTCATGCGTTTCATTTTAAGACCGTAGAATTGCGTAAAATCCATATTGCAGTCGGTAAAACGGTAGTCGTATAAAACTTGGTCTGTCATAGCGAAGTTAACACTGGTCAATTGGCAACCGATAAATTCGCAATTTCTAAGTGCAACATAATTGATTTTAGCCTCTGTAAAATCACAGCGAATAAAAGTACAATCACTAAATACAACTCCGAGATATTCACAACGGCTGAGGTTGCAGTTTTCAAAAGTACAATTCTCAAATTCTTTGAATTGTATTTCGTTTTCGGTAAAAATATGATTTTTATAATTTTGATCGTAAATGAAATCCGCTACCATTTTTTTTGACAAAGATAAGTTTATAAAAATAAAAAACCGCCTCTATAGGTAGAGGCGGTTTTGCAATAAACATAAACTAGACTTGTGTTAAGTATTGTGATGAGGAATAGCCTTCAACGCCTTGTTCGTTTCGGATCAGAAACCAGTCGTTGTTGTATTTACTCAACAGGGTTACTATAGAATTGTGAGCAGATTTGCCTAATAGTGGCTGGTCTTTGCCCGGTCCTTTTCGGATATTGAGATTGGAATTTACCGTAGTTACCTTTAATTTTGTCGCATTCGGATCAACTCCAACATTGATGTTTAAAATAAGATCTCCAGAACGAAAATCAGGATCGATTTCATTATAGATGTTCCATAATTTATCTTTAGTCGCACCAGTGCTCGCTTCTCCATCGATGTATAACACCGCATCTTGTTCGCGCACTTGCAAGTTGCGAACGGATTCTGATTGAGCAGTCTGGATTAATTTGGCATATTTTTCTTGTAGACTCATGAGTTTTGGATTGAAGATGAATAGTACTATTTGATTTGTAATTGATTTTCAACCTTTTTCGGATGAGTGGCATTAACCGCTTGCATCAATTGAGGTAAAACATTTCGTTCAACCGAACCGGTCAAAGTGACTACACCGTCTTTTACGGACGATTGTACATTTGGAAAAGCACTTAATACGGTTTTTAAATCGTTGTTTAACTGGTCGTCAGCGTGTATGGTAACAGCCTCTGGTGATGGAATAGCCGGAGCTTGTGAGATTTCAGATTGATCCACAACCGATTTGATTCCCGAAGTAGCCTTGATGTCTTTTAGAGCTTTCTCGCGACTTGCTTCATCTATAAATACCCCAGTTACCGTAGCAACACCATCTTTTACCTGGACACTGATTCCCGGATCTAAAGTTTTTTCAATAGATAGTTTTGCCGCAGCATCTTTCTCTGTTGACGATTTACATGAGGTGGCTATGGCAGCAACCAATAATAGTCCGATACTTAATTTTCTTGCATTCATAGGGTTTTCTTTTTGGTTAATTTTTATCTAATTTAATAAAAAAAAGAATTTATGATAATCGAAGTCTTAAAAATTAACAATTATTTAATGAATCAAACCGATAGATTGGGCGCAGGTCTTACGCGATAGGTGCATTGCGAGGGAGTAGAAGAGAAGGCAGTCCGGTTGACCAAGCAAAACCATAATCCGTATTGTCAGGGTAGTTCCGCATAAACGGATAAAAAAAAACGATCAAATACTAATTTGATCGTTTTACTTATAGGTTATTCTAGAATATGGGGAATAAAGCGACTTTTATCAGTCGTAATCATGCGATCGCTTTCTCGGAAAGTAATTCCACAAGGTTCCTGACCGATAATCCAACTGCCGATTATCGAATATCCCGAGTGCTCTTTGTGAAGTGATGCTAATTCTTGACAGATATAACCTTCTTCGCCATAATCTCCCGGTGTAGCTTCAATGATTTTTCCGTTAATATACAGTGTGACATTGGCGCCTTCTCTGGATAACAGGGGCTTTTTAACGTAATTGACAAGGGTTTTAGGCTCGTCGAGATAAGTTTCTAATAAGAGCGGGTGATTTGGGAATAGTTCCCACAGCACGGCTAATATGGCTTTGTTGGATAAAATCATTTTCCACGACGGTTCAATCCAATTGGCTTGATCGACGTCGTTTGGAATATGCAGTGAAAAAGCTTCTTGTACCATCCATTCCCAAGGGTATAATTTAAAGATGTCCGTGATGGTTTCTTCTTCTAAATCGACAAAATTTAGACCGTTCCAACCCAGATCATCAATAAAAATAAGTTTGGTTTTGATACCGGCTTGCATCGCACAGTCCCGTAAATATTCAACATTGGTCAAATCTTCTAGCGTTTCGCGTAAGCATGCGAAATGCAAAACAGACCCTTTCAGATAAGGTTTTAATTCTTTCCAAGTAGCAATCAGTCTATCGTGAACCGAATTGAATTGGTCGGCTTTTTTTCCAAAGTGGTGTTGCATCCACTGCCATTGAATTACGCCAGTTTCAAATAAGGAAGTCGGCGTATCGGCATTAAATTCTAAAACCTTGAGTTGTTTTTTGATATCGTCGTACGCAAAATCAAAACGACCGTAGATACTCGGTGCATCATTCTCCCAACTTTGTTCGATGTGCTCGTGCATAAAGATAGGAATGTGAAAGGCGTTGTATTTGCGGTTGGTGATGACGTGATCAACGGCTTTTAAGCACATATTCCACAGCGTAGAAGTTGCCTCAGCAATTTCATCGGCGAGCCCTGGACTGATCGAGTAATAATAGTTTTCTACCCAATAGGTTTGATCCCCATCGGTATGATAACCAAAGCCCGTTTTTTCTAAGCGCTCTTGCCATTGGTTATCGGCATTAATATGTTTTATTCTCATGTAGGTGTTCTCGTTTTCAATCACCATAGTAGGTTTGCCAAACACATACGTGTTAGCGAAACGCAATGCCTGTGGTAATTTATTTGAAGGCTAATGTTGGTTTATACTTATTAGACATTGAAAAATGCACATAAGGGGGGAACAAGGCCTTTTTTATAAAGTAGGGTAGCGAATTAGGTTATGAAGAAGCCGAAGGTTTAGCCGAAGATCCAAATCCACCTCGGGCGGTTTGTGCTTTCATGGCGTTGTTTTTAGCTTGATTCGTACCTACGTTCGACTTGGTAGCTATACCGTTGCTCATATAACCATTTCCACCCATCATCGGGCGAAATGCCATATACCACAATAAAGCACTACCCATACCCATACCGTTATTTCTGGAGTATTCCTGGGTTACTTCGGTGTATGGAGCTGAACTATCCGCTCTCATATATACTTTTTGTTTCTCTTCTTGCTGCGGTTTGGAGCAAGAGGCTAAGGCTGATGAAATCAGGATTAGCGAAACCATTTTACTGCTTTTTCTCGTACTCATTATTCGACAGTTACGTAGATTGGGGTTTTGGTCATATCGATACCGCTATCCTTGGTATCAGTGCTCCAGCTCATTACTTTGGTGGCCGTTTTAATCGTGTCTACCTTGGTAGCGATGATTTCATTATTAGCCCAGATTTTTTGACTGCTGATGTGCAAAGTAGTGTCACCTGCAACTACGGTTTTTAAAACGACTTCACGAGCCGAGGTTTTGTCTAAAGACTCCAATTTGTTATCTGCTGTATTGCTACAGGCTGTTAGTATTAATCCAAATAGGAAAAAGGCGCTTATATTCTTCATTGTGTGGTAAGTAAAAAGTGTTTTTATAAAAACTGGAACAAAGTTTGAATTTTTTTTTGTGGATTCCAACAAAAAATGCGTGGAAGCGCGCCTTTTTTACGCCCAAATAATTCTTAAAATTTTCAACCTCATTGAAATAAGCGTATTTTTGAAGCAAAGCTGCTGTTATGGATCGGATTGCGATTTTGAAAATTGACGAATTAAATGAAAATAGCTTTGGCAATGATTTTTATGCCAATACCATCCCCAATCATTTAATCAGTAATCACAAGCGAATTGAGAAACCACATAAACACAATTTTTATGCAACCATCCTTTTTACCAAAGGATCGGGAGTACATGAAATTGACTTTAATTCTTATGACGTTAGACCTGGAAGTGTTTTTTTACTAGCTCCCGGACAAACTCATAGCTGGGAACTGTCTGAGGATATCGATGGTTTTATTTTCTTTCACACTCAGGAATTTTTTGATATGGTTTTTGTTCGTGAACGCATTCGAGAATATCCCATTTATACCTCCATTTATCATTCTAGTGCTATTTATATCGGTGGCGAATTTTTAGAACACATGTCTCATTTATTTGAACAAATTCTACTGGAGTATAAAAGTAGCTTGTGGAAAAAGCATCAATTGATCTTAAATATAGCCTCACAATTGTATATCGAGCTCAATCGATATGCGATAGCTGAAGACGATTTTCCAACCGCTCATTTCAGTCAATATAATTTTCGATTTCTCGAATTTGAAGATTTGGTTGAAGAACACTTTCTGACCATAAAATCGCCAGCACAATATGCCGATTGGTTGCATATTACTCCGAAACACCTCAATCGAATCACACGCAGTCTCGTCAATAAAACAACTACCGATATTATATTGGAACGCGTTGTATTAGAAGCCAAACGCATGCTGATTTACACGGGGAAGAGTTTTAATGAAATAGCCAGTTTGTTGGGATATGAAGACTATTCGTACTTTTCTAAGCTGTTTAAAAAACGCTCTGGTGAAACCCCGCGGGAGTTTCTTAAGCGTTACGAGTGATTAGTGATCGGTAATCAGTAATCAGTGATCGGTCGATTGTCGAATCACGATTTACGATTTACGAAAAAAAGCTATCTCGATGAGATAGCTTTTTTTGAATGCACGGGTGGAGGGATTCGAACCCCCATCAACGGTTTTGGAGACCGCTATTCTACCCTTGAACTACACCCGTAGTTTGTTGTTCAGTGGCGCAAATATAATATATTTAATATGACATTTCCTACTCTTCTTTGTAAAAGACATTGAGCCACATGATGCGCGACATCTTGTAATTAAAGGCAGAGAGCAAGAATGCTACTACAGCAATGGTAATGAAAATCTGAATAAAAGTCAGTTTAAATATTAGTCCTAAGACAATTACGGAAACCATTTCTGCAACGGTTAAAGCGTAGCTCATATACATGGCGCCCACATAAAAGCCGGTTTCTCTATGAAAAGAATATCCACAATTTTCACATTTAGGTTTCATTTTGGGCATTTTGAATAGGAATGGATTTCCTTTTTCATCAAACAATTTTGTTTTACCGCAATTAGGACAAGTCCCGCTGATTACTTTAGTTAAATATGACATAGTGTATTTTTTATGCAAATTTCGATAATTATTATGGATATAGCTAGTATTTAATGTTGCACACTTTGGTCTTATTCGGACATTTTAAAAAGAATACCTGTTTTGAAATAAAGGCAAAAGAAATCGGATGTACTTGATACTGGGATATTAAAGCGTTTTTTTTGCTTCTAAGCGCAGAACTATGGCGCGGTTACTTTTTTTGTTTATGGCTTTTTATGACATTTAGACCGGAATTAAACTTCAATAAATTTAACAAGAGGGTTGTTTTTTTACCAATTAATATAGAATGGTAAATCTAAACTACGACTCTGTAGTTTAAGCAAGAGTTCTTTATGCCGCTAAAGTAGGTGAAAAGGGCTTTAAATACCAAATGGGACATCGAATTATTATGGTATTTAAAGTGCTTGACTTTGGTTTTATTCGGACATCTTGTTGTTCTTTTTGATGTTTTTAAATATTGTTTTTAGTTATGTAAAGTAGTGTTTTTTAGCTTATTGTGGTTGTTTTTCATGTTTTCGAATGCACTATTAAATGTGTTTTTGTGCAAATCGCCAATTTTTTTCGGTACCTTAGCTAGAGAATGAATAGGTCAAAAGGTAGACCGTGCGAACATCGATTTTACGGACCATTATTTGCCGACTTTACTATGAAAAATTACGAAAATTTACAGGAAACCTTGTCTTTTTATGGGGTCCATTGCCATCAACCGTATTATATATCGTCTGGTAATCCTATCTTTAAATTCCCCAAGGCGCCTTTCCGCATTGATTTTTACGCAATTTGTCTATGTATACAAGGTGAAATAGAGGTGGAAATAGATATGAAACAATACCAAATTACCCAAAATGGTTTTTTGATATCTGCGCCTTCAACGATTATAAAATTTCTAAGTACTACGGCTGATTTTCGAATGCAATTGCTGTTTTTTGATAAAACATTTTTGCTGAAAAACATATCAAATCCCTTTTTTATCGAAAAGTTGTCTTTGTTTCAGAATGGTTCTTTTAGCGTGGTCAATTCAACGGAGATCAATTCTCGGAAATTGTCGGGTTTGCTGAAGTATTTGTTGGAAACCACCCAGCGTCAAGGGCAATTTATCGATGATATTATCCGCTCAATTATCTTTAATGTATTGTTGGAAATAGCGCAAATCATCGGTGCAAATCAGGACGAAAACCGAGTTTGTAGCAATGATAATATGCTGTTTGTAAAATTTAAGGACCTGGTGCAGCAACAAATAGCGGGAAGAAAGGAGGTGCAGTTTTTTGCAGATCAAATGGCTATTACCAACAAATATTTGATTAAAGTAGTCAGAAACGCATCGGGTAAAACACCCCATGAGGTCATCGATGAGCAACTACTCAAAGAAGCTTGTGTTTTGCTGAGTAATCCGCAACTGAATTTAACGGAGATTGCCTATCAACTCAATTTCAGTAGTGTTTCTGCCTTCGGGCGTTTTTTTAAAAAACACGCCATTTCTTCGTTGTCTGCATACAGAAAAAATCAAAATTTATAAATAAGTGAAAATCAGTAGCATTTTGGCGAGTTTGAGAGTGTAATGGAATTAGAGGATGTAACTAACTTTATTACATTAATCAAAAATCACTGTTATGAAAAAAATCACTTCAAAATTCGAGAAGATCTTGAATGCGTCTACAGAGTACGGAAAGGTTAACCACCAACCCGATTCGAGTAAAGAACAACAACGGAACACACCCGATAAAGCGATGCCCTTTTCAGATCAGATTGGAAATTATCAACGCAATAAGGGAATTCCTCCAAAATCGTTTGACAACAGTAAATTTTATATTGTCGGTAGTGGTATCGCAGGAATGTCTGCGGCTTACTACCTGATTCGCGATGGACATGTTCCCGGCAAAAACATTATTTTTTTAGAGCAATTAAACATTGACGGTGGTTCGCTAGACGGATCTGGAAATGCCAAAGACGGCTACATCATACGAGGTGGACGTGAAATGGATATGACCTACGAAAATTTATGGGATATTTTTCAGGATATTCCCGCTTTGGAAATGCCTGCTCCCTATAGTGTTTTAGATGAGTATAGACTTATTAACGACAACGATTCTAATTATTCCAAAGCGAGATTGATTCATAACTGTGGAGAAATTAAAGATTTTAGCAAGTTTGGACTGGGTAAAAAAGATCAATTAGCCGTGGTAAAACTCTTGCTAAAAAACAAAGAAGAGTTAGATGATATTGCTATTGAAGACTATTTTCAAGAATCTTTTTTGAGTAGTAATTTTTGGACGTTTTGGCGTACAATGTTTGCCTTTGAAAATTGGCATAGTTTATTGGAGTTCAAATTGTATATGCACCGTTTTTTACACGCGATTGATGGTCTGAACGACTTATCGGCTTTGGTGTTTCCAAAATACAATCAATACGACACCTTTGTGACACCTTTACGCCGTTTTTTACAAGAAAAAGGAGTGAAAATTGAGTTGGATGTCTTGGTAGAAGATCTCGATATGCAAATAAATATAGACGGAAAAACGGTTAAGGGACTGATAACCGAGCAAAACGGTAAAAAAGTTGTTATACCGGTAAGCTCCGATGATTTTGTTGTGGTGACTACGGGATCCATGACAGAGGATACTTTTTATGGAACCAATAAAAAAGCACCGTTGATTGCCATTGATAATGCAACAAGTGGAAAAAGTCCGGGTTGGATGTTATGGAAAAATTTGGCGGCCAAATCAGAAGTTTTTGGGAAACCCGAAAAATTCTGTACCAACATCGAAAAGTCCTCTTGGGAATCGGCAACGTTAACTTGTAAACCTTCGGCTTTAATCGATCGATTAAAAGATTATGCTGTAAACGATCCGTATTCCGGCAAAACGGTTACGGGTGGTATTATCACAATAACGGATTCGGATTGGCTAATGAGTTTTACTTGTAATAGACAACCCCACTTTCCAGAGCAACCCGATGATATTTTGGTGTTGTGGGTATATTCCTTATTTATGGACAAAGAGGGGAACTACATTAAAAAAACCATGCCTGCTTGTACAGGAGATGAAATACTCGCTGAACTATGTTATCATTTAGGGATTCTCGATCAACTCGATGATGTGGTGGAAAACACTATCGTACACATCACATTTATGCCTTATATAACTTCGATGTTTATGCCAAGAGCACAAGGGGATCGCCCAAAAATAGTACCAAAAGGCTGTACCAATCTCGGATTGATCGGTCAGTTTGTTGAAACCAACAACGATGTGGTTTTTACTATGGAGAGCGCTATTAGAACGGGTAGAATAGCGGTATATGAATTGTTGAATCTCAACAAACAAGTGCCGGATATTAATCCGTTGCAATATGATGTGCGTCACCTATTAAAAGCAGCAAGAACCTTAAACGACGATAAATCCTTTGTTGGAGAAGGGCTATTGCGCCGAGTATTAACCGGCACTTATTACGAACATATCTTACCGGTATTGAACGAAGATAATGAAGAACAGGATTCTTTTATAATGGATCAAATGAACCGATTTAAAGATTGGTTAAAAGGTGTAAAAGGATAACAATATAGATTGTAAGCCTATATTATTAAATAGGGTTTGACTATAAAGTCAAACCCTATTTTTTTGACATCTATTTTAAAATTGTATCGAGGTCAGTTTGAAAAATCACAGTTATTATAACTAGTCGTGAGGATCTAATTTATTCATTGGTCGGTTAGTGATGCAATTCCTAATTTAATATCGCAACCGAGGTTTTCGCACTAAAGAGGTTCTAAATAGCACAGCGATTTTATTTGGAAAAAGAATACCTTTGTCGGCATAAATAGAGACAGTCGGATAAGTGTCTTATCGCGACATTTCACAAGTTGTAAAACGACAAAATTTTAGGTTTTTATAGCGCGAAGGTTTTTATGTTCTAATGGTTTTAAACTTTTATCCGAGTACGAGCTAAATAAAAATAGGTTATCATTTCAATTCTTTATGACTAGAGCGCTGTTTCAATTCAATCAAAAAATAAACGTCAAAAACGAATTATTAGCGGGATTAACCGTAGCGATGACGATGATTCCAGAGTCGTTGTCGTTTGCAATTCTGGCTGGATTGTCTCCACTCACGGGTTTATATGCTGCTTTTTTAATGGGGATTGTCACTGCTGTTTTGGGTGGACGTCCCGGTATGGTTTCAGGAGGAGCGGGAGCAACGGTCGTGGTATTGATTGCATTGGCTTCATCTCATGGTGTGGAATACTTATTTGCTAGTTTATTATTAGCTGGGCTTTTTCAATTTTTGGTTGGAGCTCTTAAGTGGGGTAAATTTGTGCGATTAATTCCGCAACCGGTTATGTACGGTTTTTTAAACGGTTTGGCCATTATTATTTTTGTTGCTCAGCTGGAGCAATTTAAGGTTTATAACGGCAGCGATTATACCTGGTTACAGGGTTCAGCACTTTACATTATGTTGGCTTTGCTGTTGCTGACAATCGGAATTGTTACCTTATTACCGAAGTTAACCAAAGTGGTTCCCGCTTCCTTAGTCGCTATCTTAGTCGTTTTACTAGTGGTCTATTTTGGAGATATAGAAACCAAGCGGGTGATGGATATCGCTTCAATAAGCGGAACCCTACCGCAATTTCATATTCCGATGGTTCCCTTTACTCTTGAAACCTTACAGATCATTGCGCCCTATGCTTTAGTTATGGCAGGTGTCGGATTGGTTGAATCGCTTTTGACTTTAAATTTAGTCGACGAAATAACCAATACCAAAGGAAATTCCAACAGAGAAGCGATGGCTCAGGGAACTGCGAATGTGGTGAATGGTTTTTTTGGAGGTATGGGTGGTTGTGCCATGATTGCACAAACCTTCGTCAATCTCAATGCCGGAGGACGCACGCGTATATCTGCTGTGGTGGGAGCGCTGACGATCTTAATAATCATTTTAGTAGGTGCTCCAGTAATCGGACAAATACCGATGGTTGCATTAGTGGGCGTAATGATGATTGTAGCGATCAGCACCTTTCAATGGGCTTCTTTTCGAATCATCAATAAAATGCCCAAAAGCGATATATTTATAGGCATAGTCGTAGCTGCAATAACCGTTGTATTTCACAATTTAGCAGTAGCTGTTTTGGCGGGGGTGATTATTTCTGCCTTGGTATTTGCTTGGGACAATGCTAAGCGAATACGTGCTCGCAAATCCATAGACGAAAATGGGCGTAAGATTTATGAAATCTACGGTCCGTTGTTTTTTGGCTCTACTGCGCATTTTACAGAAAAATTTGATGTATTAAACGATCCTAATGAAGTTATTGTCGATTTTAAAGAATCGAGAGTAGCGGATATGTCGGCTATAGATGCTTTAAATAAATTGACCGAAAAATACGCCAATCACAATAAGAAATTGACCTTAAGACACCTGAGTAAAGATTGTATGCAGTTATTGACAAATGCGCATGCGGTGGTAGAAATCAATATGGAAGAGGATCCGACTTATCACGTTATGCCTGAAGAATAGTAAATATGTGATTCGTTGTCCAAGACAGTCTTAATCTATTTTTTAAGCAAAGGGGAGTCGGATTTGGAGTTTGTGGATCGCTGAAAAGCAGTGATCTAGCGGCTTTAGTCGATTCTCAACTCTATTGATACGATGCTTAGTTGGGGTTTGATTTTTGCAAAGCCCTTAAACTTTTGTACATTTACGCATCGAATACGGAAGTATTTCTGAGCTTTAACCAAAGGCAACAACAATAAATTATAAAAAACGAAAAATTTTAAATGAAATTAGCAACGATACAAAACCAAACTCGTGACGGACAGTTGGTCGTAGTCAATAAAGAATTAACTAAAGCAGTAGCGGTTCCGCAAATAGCCCATACAATGCAAATAGCCATCGACAATTGGAAAACGACGGAATCTCTTTTGCAAAGCGTTTATCGCGATTTGAACGATAATAAATTAAGTGACGCCTTTGATTTTGATACTACTGTAGTAATGGCTCCGATTCCAAGAGCGTATCATTGGGCGGATGGAAGTGCTTATGTCACTCACGTGGAATTGGTAAGAAAAGCGAGAAATGCTGAATTGCCGGAATCTTTTTGGACAGATCCTTTAATGTATATGGGGGCTTCTGATGCTTTTATCGGAGCTCAAGATGATATATTAATTGCCGATGAAGCTTGGGGAATTGATTTTGAATCGGAGGTAGCGGTTATTACAGATGATGTTCCTGCAGGAGTAAATGCAGAAGAGGCGCTGACGCACATCAAGTTAATCACGATCATCAACGACGTTTCTTTACGTAATTTAATTCCCAACGAATTGTCTAAGCAGTTCGGGTTTTACCAATCTAAACCTTGGACTTCTTTTGCTCCAGTAGTAGTAACTCCAGATGAATTAGAAGGACAGTGGAAAGAAGGGAAGTTGCATTTACCACTGCATTCTACTTTAAACGATCAATTAATTGGCTCGCCAAATGCGGGAGTTGATATGACTTTTAACTTTGGTCAGTTAATTGCGCATGCGGCAAAAACAAGGTCTTTAATGGCGGGTACGGTAATCGGATCGGGAACTGTAGCCAATCAAGGCAGTGTAGACGGATCTAGTTGTTTGGCTGAGGTAAGATGTTTGGAGATCATCAGAGACGGAAAACCATCAACACCTTTTATGAGTTTTGGTGACACGATTGAAATAGAGATGAAAGATCCAGCGGGGCAAACTATTTTTGGAAAGATTCGTCAAAAAGTAACTCAATATATAAAATAACGATCTAAGATCGATTTTTGGAACTCCATAAATCGAAGTGATCCATAAATTAAAGGCTAGTTTCTATGTAGAAACTAGCCTTTTTTATTGGGTATGGCATGGTTTTAAAAACTATTTCCCTTCGGTATCTGCGGTTGGACCGTAGATAGAAGGTAAAGGCACATTTAGCATACGTAAATACACAGACAGCTGTCCACGGTGGTGGTACCAATGATTTAAGCACCAGCTACGAGCGACTACCGATTTGGGCATGACGCCGAAAATTTGCTCACCACTGCGCATGGTCCAGTCCTTTCCAAATTCAGCTTCATCCACTTCATTTAGAATCTTGGTGGTATCCATAACATTTTGATCAAAATAGGCTAATAATGCCGCATTATCCTTAAAATCTTTAGGTGTAAAATCGCTTTTAGAAAAGTCTAATTCATCTTGAATCAAACATTGATCCCACCAACCCGAAATATCAGCAACATGACTATACAATTGTTTTAGTGTCATTGACTTTTCATGGGGTTTAAAATCGTTTTGTTCAAACGGAATCACCGCTAATAACGATCTAGTAGTAGCTGCTTCCTGCGTGTATTCAGCTAATAGTGCATGACTTAACTTCATCTCAAAATATTTATATTATTGAGCAATGAATATACGTAAAAGTTCGATATAAACTCAGGAAACCGCGTTAAAAGTCGTGGGGGTATGCTGTAACTCCGGGTTTTTAAGGGGATCTTTTTTATCTATTTTTTTGTGTTTCATTTGTTTTACAATCATTTTAAGGGTTCATAATCTCAATAGTTTTTATAGGGTATTTCTGGTTTTTTATATCGTCTTATTTTTTACTTCAGTTAGTAAGAGTTCTACAATGTCAATTCGTAAGAGTTCCAAAAATGGTGGTTAGTCTGAGTTCCCAAAATGCGGTTTTATTTTTGAGAATCAGACGTTGAGAACGTTACAGCTATTCTTTTTCTTTCGAATTTGAAATCCAATCATGAGTCCTGGAATTAGGCAACTACACAGTATTCCGACCGCGGATAATAGATATTGGAGGGATAATTCCATCGCTGGGATTATGGCCGATAGTATTATAGTGAGCAGTCCTCCGATCATCAATGGGGTAAATTTGACGGTACCTCCAGTGATAAAGGACGCTAATCCGAATAATAATACAGTAAGGGCCAAATATAAATCCGCTTGATAGATTACATTGTTGGCTAGCCAACTAATGACTCCAAGTATGGCACCACCCCAACTATACATAAAAAGCCTTTGATTGGTTGTGGTGGGTTGATCTGTTTTGTCGGTTTTTCGACTAAATAGAATCGACAATACAGCTCCTATCGGGAATAGTAAAACTAAATAATATTGTACGTCTTCCAGTATGGGGAATTGTTTAGCGAGATAAAGAAATCCGTAAAACACAAATAGGATAATTCCCCATAATATTAAAAATAGATGTGTGTTGGCCGTTTGTTCTTTGAGTTGTTCTAACGGTTGATTCATTGGATTTGAATTCCCTTCGGAATTGATCTGCTCCTTGTTCATAATATAGCTTTTTTACAGTTAATTACTAAAATCGGCGAGTTATTTACAAGAGGTTGACCAAACAGCGAAATGGCTATAGTGTAGAAGTTGCCATAGTAGGATTTGAATTATAAAAGGCTCATATCCAGACCTAAAAAAAGCTATTTGGACTTAAATGTTTTTTCTTGAAATAAAAATAAACTACTTTTTTTTAAAATACAAATGTTTTTTTTGAAGTTTTTTAAATTTAACATTTATAAGGAATTGGGGGTTATTTATGTTGTCGTTTTAAAGGTGTCAACTGTTTTTTTTGGAGCGGCTTAGTGTCATAAAAATTGTTTACATTGGTTGAGGTAAAACAAGACGGAAAAGATTCTAACTCATAAGTTAACAGAAAGTCGGAGTTTCTTTTTGACTTAAGTTGGTTTCGATTGTCGCGGAATTGCTTTGGTGATCAAAAGATTGGTAGATAATATTTTATTGATAAGAAAATAATAAATACAAAAGTGAACTACATTTAGTATGAAATCAAAAGGCACCATTCTAGTACTTATGCTGATTTTAATTTCTGGTTGCGATTTCGCGTTTACTAGAAATTGGACAGATAATAAATTGCGGAATATACTTGTTGGTGATTGGGAACTTATTATTGAGGAGGAGAATGCCTCAACTGATATTCCTCCACCTTTATATTCTCGTGTACCTGACGGAATGAGTATTACCTTGGATAGTATCGATTTGTATCTAGGTTTTTTTGGAGAACATTTGGATACAGTTGGTCAACGGTTTAGAAGGAAATATCTGGGCAGTAAATTGCCTTATAAAACAATTCAGGATAGTATTTTTGTGCGAAATCCAATTGATGGAAATAGGATTTTTAAGTGGAAATTTGTTGATTTAAAGCACGATACTTTACACTTGGCAATCGGGGGTGATGAAGTTCTGAGTTATAAGAGAAGAAAAGTAATTGCTGATAGTAGTATAGCATTTGATCAAGTGATTTATTCGAGCTCGGGCTGTTATGGATCATGTCCCATACTAGATATCTCTATTGATAATAAGGGTAATGTACTTTTTCAAGGTGAAGGCTATGTAGAAAATTTGGGATTCTTTAGTTCAAAGCTGGACGTAGAAACCAAAAATTATATTTTTAATAAGTTTAAGCAGGCAACAGTTCTGGACCTTCAAGACGAGTATTTCGCTAATCACACAGATGCGGAAACCATAACGACTACATTTGTCAAAAGTGGGAAAATTGTAAAGACGGTGAATGATTATGGGAAGGAGGGGCCTAAAGAATTGATTTGGGCCTATACTACAATAGCGCACATTTATAGTCAGATTGCATTGAGTAGTATTCCAGCAGATGAACCATTTTATCCGAAATTACATTATTTCGTATTTAAAAAATCCGATTATTCTTTACCCTTAGAAAAATCTGAAAGTTTTTATTTATGGACAGAGCTTAAAAAATCAAGAGAAACGACGCAACAATTTGTACCGTTATACGATTTATCTTTTAATCCAAATAACACGTATTGGGGGGCTGATCCCAATGAGAATCGCGTACATAAATACACTATAAAATCAATTACAACAGATGGTAAATTGTATAAATTTGATTTTGAGGAAGGGAAAACAATTACTTATGATTTGGGGTATAATTTTATAGATAGAAATTTTAAAGGAGTCAATTTTAGCCATTTGAATTCATTCTAGTAGTTTAGTGTTCTTGTAAAACCAAAATTCCGTAATGGAATTGTATACTGTTTAACTATATCTTAGACAGCGTATTTAAGAGATTTATAAATATAAATTAGATACAACTCTAAAGTTTAAAGTATTGGAAATAAAAGAAAAAAACGGACATTGGATTCGATTAGGGGTTTTTCTGATCACCGCAGTCATATTGTCAAACATCTTTAGGTTTGATTGGTTAGGAATCAAAGTGCTTTTGGAAAAACTGCCGGTTTGGATTTACTTACCGCTTTGGGTGTTTCTAGAGGGTAGCGGTGTGTTTATAGGCGCTTTAATCGGACTGTATCTATTGCGCAAAGAGCGAAAAACGGAGTTTTCTTTTTTTGGAACCTCCCGATCAAAAGCGTTGTTGATGTCGGTGATTCCCGTTGTTTTATTGGGAGTGATTGGAGTGAAAAACGAATACGGGATTCAGGAAAATGCCTATGGATTGCTGGCTGTTGTGGCCAGTTTAATATACTGTGTCATGGAGGAATATGGTTGGCGCGGTTATTTGCAGGAAGAATTAAAAGAACTACAACCGCTAAAACGCTATTTATTAATCGGTTTCCTTTGGTATGTTTGGCATTTGTCGTTTCTCACAACAGCAACCGTATATGAAAATCTGTTTTTTTTGCTGATGTTGCTGATCGGAAGTTGGGGGATAGGGCAGGTAGCGGTCTCTACCAAATCCATATTAGCTAGTGCCTGTTTTCACTTAGTGGTGCAAATCATGATGTTTAATTCGCTAATCAAAAATGGACTTGATGGCACTCAAAAATTAATCGTTTTGGGGGTTTCCGTCTTTTTGTGGATCATCATACTGGGCAAATGGAAGAAAGATTATTCACAAAGAGAAAATTTGTAGTAGTAGGTTTGGGGCGTAAATGATACGATTTAATAGATTCCTAGAAAGGAATAGACCGAAATTATTTATATTTACCCTATATGTACATCTAATCAACCTTAATTTCATTTCTTTGAGATGGTAATTTCGGTTTTTCTTATGAAACCTGAGCCGATACAATTCCAAATTATGCAATCATTCTTGTCGATTTTCTGTGATAAATATGGCGTTTCTCCTGATTTGGTCAGCCTACTGCTGTCGAGGATGGAGAAGAGAACCTTTGGTCGTCACGAAATGGTTGTGGGAGTTCAAGAGCGGCAACAGAATTATTATATCATTGTTGAAGGAGTTTGGCGGGGCTATAGTATTTTGGATGGAGAGGAAAGAACCTTATGGTTTGAGCGTTATGGAGATATCCTTTATTCGGAGGTGTCCAAAGACTATATCATTGAATCCATTTCGGATAGTTCGGCTTACGTAATTTCCAAAGTAGAGTTGGATGCCTTTTGTGTGGAATCTCACGAAATATCCAATGTAATTCGCCGGGTTTTAGAGCAATACTATTTTGAAATCACGCGCTGGTTAATCATGTTGTGTCAACCTACAGCCAGACAAAGATATTTAACGGTATTGCAAAGTGATCCTGAAGTCTTTCAAATGGTTCCTCAAAAATATATTGCATCCTGCCTTGGAATGACTCCACAATCTTTAAGTCGTATTCGCCGACAAATCGTCAAGTAATTATCGAAGTTACCAATTGTTCATCAATTTATTTTTTTGAGCGTTTATTTTTGCAAGATAAATGTATTAAGGACTAAAAATGATGGAAACAAGTATGGGAATGAACAACTGGAAATCAAAATTTGCAGTTATTTGGACAGGGCAGCTATTTTCTATTTTGAGCAGCTATATAGCTCAATTTTCGGTGGTTTTATGGATTGGTATGGAAACCGGTTCTGCTACAGCATTAGCATACGCAGCCATAGCCGGTTTATTACCTCAAATACTATTAGGTCCTTTTGCAGGGGTATTCATCGATCGATGGAGTCGTAAATGGACCATGATTGGAGCCGACTTATTTGTAGCATTTTGCTCTGCCGTGATCGCATTTTGTTTTTATTTGAATGTGGTAGAAATGTGGTCGCTGTATATACTCTTGATGTTTAGATCTGTGGGGAGCGCTTTTCATGCGCCCGCCATGAAATCGGCTATCCCTCTATTAGCGCCCCAATCTGCCTTGGTACGTGTGGCTGGAATCAATGAAATTATACAGTCGATATCGATGATTTGCGGACCCATATTGGGCGCTGTTTTTCTTTTGAACTTTGGCATGAGTACAGTGATGTTATTGGACGTTTTAGGTGCTCTTATAGCCAGTACGTCCTTATTGTTTGTAAGTATACCCAGTGTCGTCAAAGCAAGTAAATCCACCAAGAGTGTGTTGTATGATATGAAAGAAGGTGCCTTGGTGATTTGGAGAAATAGGGGCATGAGGTGGTTGATGCTTTCTGAAGTGGTGGTCAATTTTTTCGTTATGCCTATAGTAGCCGTAATGCCACTGATGACTTTGCAGTACTTTAAGGGGTCGGCCTATCAGGTCAGTTTGGTCGAAGGAGTTTACGGAATAGGATTGCTTATCGGTGGTGTTTTACTAAGTATCTGGAATCCGAAAATAAGAAAAAGTACTCTAATTATCTGCGGATTGTTTGGATTGGGTATTGTATTGGCTGTCTGTGGTGTATTGCCGTCAACCTATTTTACGGTTTTTGTGGTCTTAACGATTTTTCAAGGCTTGGCGGTACCCCTTTTTACGGGTCCATTTACCGTGCTTATTCAAACACAATTTAAAAGTGAATACCTAGGACGGGTTTTTGCGCTGTTTGGTAGTGTAAGCCAATTGCCTGCTATGATTGGATTGCTTTTTGCTGGTTTTATAGCCGATGATATAGGTGTGGAAAAATTGTTTCTTTTTGGAGGGCTGGTTCTTGCAATAATCGGAATAGGGCTGATTTTTATTCCGTCCGTGCAACAATTGGAACAAAAGGCATCGTAACTAGTGATTTATTTGGGTAGTAAAACTATAGTTCGATAAATCTTAAAAAGGTAAAAAGCTAAGCTTCGAATTGGTTCGGGGCTTAGCTTTTAATTTATTATAGTAGGTGTTTGTCGCAAAAAACTATTTGTTCTCCAATAATTTTTCCAGTCGCGCCATCATCGTTTCTTTTTCCGCTAACATCCGCTCGTATAACGCGATTTTCTGATCGTGTAATTCGATGATCTTTTCAACGGGATTGATGTTTTGTATATTAAAACCGTTGTTGTTCACGGCATTGTCAGAAAAATTACAAGAGATGTTGTAAATAGCCTGTTCCTCATCAAAGTTTTGAAACGCTTCTACCGGAATTTTTAAAACGGCTGATATTTGTTGTAACAACGGCACCTCGATATGCTCTTTTTGTTCGAGTAGCGAAATTTTCTTTTGGTTCCAATCGTCACCCAAATCAAAGGCCAATACTTCTTGTTTGATGCCGAGCATTTCTCTAAATCGCTTAACGTTTCTTCCTTGATGTATTTTGTGTTCCATAACAGTGAATTGGTTTAGAAAGGCTCAAAGATAAAGCCATTGGTTGACAAGTATACGGATAAAGTTAAAAAAATATCTGATAAATTATCCGATTTTAAGCATAAATTATCCCTTTCTCTTCGAGAGGAGCTTGGTATAAGAGATTTTATCAAAAATCGAGTTGATTGTTGTTTTTTATGAGAAAATTTTTACTTTTATGGGTAGTTGATTGAGGTGGTGTTTTTTTTATCAGAAGTTTTTTTCCTTTTAATGAGTTGAAAATCAATATTCAATTTGGTGATTTATACGATTCGGCATAAACTATCCAATCAGGACTTTTTATTTTTAGAAAACTAAAATTTTATGATATGGATGATGATAGAAAAAATAAGCCAAATCGCCGTTTAATTCAAACTGTCGAACAACTCAAAGCCATCTTCAATTGGGTCTTTGAAGATATAAATTACTTACACCACGGCATTTTTCAGTTGTTGGATATTATGAATGATCCGGTGATATCGGATTTGTTTGATCAGTATCCGCAACTGTTGGAAAAATACGAATTAGACGAATTGCTATCCGGCAAGGTTCCCATCGAATACACCGATATTGAAGAAGTGCAACGCGCAGCTTTGTTGGGAGCCTTACAATCGTTAATTCTCTGTGGTCAACAGCTCTATAGTTCAGGGCAGCTCCAATGTGCTGTTATAGACAACGATCACATTGATGTCAGAATGCTGCGGTTTGTGGTGCGATCTGTGCCGTTGGCCGATTTGCTAAAGAGCTTGGAGCAACTGCTGTGTTTTGTTGTCGGTGCGGGCTATTATAAGACTTTTGTCGATCAATTGTCGGATGGAAACAACAGCGCTTTAGCTTCAGTGACCCATCCAAAAGAGTATTATCAAGTGATGATGTGGTTTGGTATGGTTCGTTCGTTTTTGGATGGAGTTGGCTTTTGGCTTGCTACGGATCAGCGGTCTTCTTAGTGAGTAAATGGAACTTAGTTATGGGTGTACGGTATTTTCCTGTTTAATTCGTCTAAGAATATGAAGATGATACGTTTTAAAAAAACAGTTATGCTGGATGATTGATAAATACTACAAAAGGCTGCCCCGATTAGGGGACAGCCTTTTGTATGATGGTTTTATAGTGAGAATTTTTAAAGTTCTAATTGATTTTTTCCAAGCGAATTTCAACGCCTTTTTTCTTGTCTTTAAATTCTTCGGCAATTAGGATATACCCTTTTTTTGCTGGTATGATAGAGAGGTCACTACCATCCTTAGATTTTAAATTCAGTTTTTGTTCTTTTAACTTGCCATCAGCATTGGATATAATGCCTAATACCCATTTTTTCTTGCCTCCACCTTCTGGTCTTTGCTTGTTGAAATAAAAGAATAAGTAATTGTCTTCTCCTAAATCTTGGTATCCCGAATAGTCAAAGGCTCCGAAATAACTAGCTGTAGCTCCTTGCATTTTAACACCATTTCTAATGTTTTTAGCTTCTTTAGCAATTCGTTTATATTCGACTAACTTCATGTCTTTATCCACTTCAAAAAGAATCATGTCGTTTATTTTTACTCCTTCCATACCTTCGATAAAAGCATTGCCTTTTAGTGTTTTATATTGCTCTGTAATAAATATAAGATTACCATTCGATTTTAAGATCGCATCATGGAAATATAAAAAACTGTCGGGTTCACCCTTTTCACTGATATAGCCGTTTTTGTCAATGGATAAGTGCTTGGAAAGTTTGTCCCAGGTAAAGAAGTTTCTACTGAGTTCTTTTCCCGTAGCGATTTCATATTCTGATTTTGAGAAACCCGTAATCTTCTTTTCATCTAATATAAAGTCCTTGTTTTTATCGCTCATAATACGATTTAAAAAGGTTATTTTCTCATTGGAATTGAGGTAAATATTGATGTTTGAAACATCTTTAGCTTGTGTTCCGTTTGCCGTTTTAAGTCCGAAAGGCGTGAATTCCTTGATCAACTGTCCGCTGTCTTTGTTGAAAAACATAAAGGTGTTGAATAGTTGTCCTTTATCACGTAATTTTTCGTTTTTAGATCCAGCGAAAAATCTTCTACCTACGATAAAATCAGAATGATTTTTGTTGTTTAAGAAGTTAACAACATCATATTGTTTTTTCGAAGCCTTGTCGTTGTATTCGTAATCCCAAACTTCATCTAATTGCTCGTTGAAATAATGGATGCCATTGGTTTTGTAAGTAACTGCGTTTGATCGGTTGTTGTCTGTAGTAATCTTGAAATTATCGGCATTGCTTTGAAGTGGTGTGGTCAAATCGTATCCAAATGAATTGGGTTCAAAAGAAAACACCGTACTTTTTCTCAACGATTTGGATTCGGCATTGTATTCTTTTTCTAAGTCTGCTGTTAAGACAAATGAGTCTGATATCGAATTGGATTTGATATCTAATACTCGATATCGGCTTCGTATCACTATGGAGTAATCGTTGTATATCTCGTCGATCTTAAACGATATAAATCCCTCGCGATAATAGCAAGTCAGGTCAATTTTTCGACCTAGGTTTCCCAGTTTTTCAATGAAGTCACCAGAAAGTACTTGGTTTAGATTTTTGTCTAAAAGCACGTATTCATACAAAAATTCTTTTTTGTCGAGTTTGTCCTTTTTAAAAACGAAAAAGTATCCATAGATATCGTCTTGGGCACGGTTGTATAAGTGCTGACTGTGTATGAGTTCTCCGTTTGACAATTTCTGCAATTCAACGACCTGGCTATACAGGGAAGTTGTGAGTAGTAACAGTAAAAATAAAAGTGTTTTTTTCATTATCGTGTTGTTTTGTAAGGTGGTTGTTGATTAAAATGATTTATTGATGGTCTCGAGATCTGCGAGGTCGAGATTGAATATGAAAGTGCTAAATAGGTTGTAGCTGTCGGTGTATTTGGACACATTTACCTGACTGACATATCGGTTGAGTTCGTAAGCTTTTTTGGCTTCATATAACTTTTTAAAATTTAAACCGATCCATTTTTTCAGTAGTTCATCGGGTTTTCTGTTGTAGAGTTTTAGGGCTGCATACAAACTATTGCCGTAGTGTTTCAAGAAATATTCATTTTGAATGTTTTGATAAATGGCGCTGTATTGCCACTGTGAAAAAGCTGTTGATGGCGCGGATGTAAGTGGCGATTTTGAAGTTTTAATTTCTGGATCTATAGCGGTTAAGTGTTCAATTCTAACGTCGCAATTGGGATGTGTTCGTAGCGAATCGGTATTGAATTTATTGCTTTTCTGATAATGATATAGGTCGAAAAGTTCCATTTTAAACCACTTTTCTTTGGTGGTAAGACCAAAGGATTCAAATATTTTGGCGTAGTCTTTCACGGTTAAAGAGTCGGGTTCTTTATCGGAATCCCTTAATTTCTCTAAAGCTCTAGCCACTTGTTGTGGATCGCGATTTAGTCGAGAATAAAAAATATACCCCAGCGAATCCGCTTCAATTTCTTTTTTTCGATTTTCAGCCGAGTTTTGATAGGCTATTTGCTTTAATAGATTTTCGGCAGTGGTTTTTTGTTTGTATTTCTGTTTTTTTAACGCCTTGGTTTTGGACTTTAAGTCTTCAGAATTATTCGCTTTAACGTAACTTTTTACCGACTCAAGCACGTGATCTAAAGTTTGATGAGCCATTTCATGACACAGTATATAGACCAATTGATCTTCGTGGTCTAAGGCGTTCAGCAGGTAGTTGTTCACTACAATGGTTCCTTCACCACGATTGGATGCATTGGCTTTGTACTCGCGAGAAACGAGTATAGATAGATTTTTGGGAATTTCAACATTGGCCTTTTGGATTGTTGTGGTGAGTTCTTCCAAATAAACGTTAAGAGGAGAATCATAAACAATCACATTTTGATCGATCTTATCGTGGATTTCTTTAAAATTCTCGTCAAAGATGGTTTTGATTTCTTTGGCTTCTTTTTCGGTATGATTTCGGTCAATTTGATTGAAGAAAATCGTTTTGCGCTTGTTGTATTTTGCCTGTAATACTCTTTTTTGGTGAGGTTTTAAGGTGTCCAATAAAATAGGTTGTTGGGCAAATATCAGCGTTGATAAAAAAAGGGATATGATGAGGTAAAAGGATTTCATAAAAATATTTTGAGCTTTTACTGTGAAATACTAATTGCGGTAAAAGTGTTTTTTTTCAGGAATTGCGAAAGTACACAGAAACATATTCTTTTTCTAATTTTAAGTTTAAATTTTGATAATTTTTTTAATTAAAATAGATTGTACTTCTATTATGATTGGTGTCTGCTTTGTTTTTTTTAAATTTTTAATGCTAAAATAGCAGTATGTTTCCTTTTTTATAAAGCGATAGGGTGTGAGAGTCATCTTTAGGTGGTTTTTGATTTAAGTGGGGTATAGCAATCTTTGAAGTTTGTTTATGCAAGGATGTTTTGATTGTTTTTTATTTATATTTGAGATAAACTAAAAATAAATATGGAATCAAATAGTCAAACGCTCCGTGGGCAAATTATTGAAGATAGTGTCAGGTTGGAAAGGGTGGTTACCTTGCTGTTAAGTGATGTTTTTGAAATTGCTGATATAGAAAACAGCAACTCGTTTCAAACCACAGGAAATGTTTTGAATTTTCATGCGAAGACGTCTTTGTTATCCGATTTAAAATATTTGCCATCAGGCCTAAAAGACAAAATTTCGATGTTGTACCAACTGAGGAATAAATTTGTTCACAACATCGATGTGGATTCGTTTAAGGCGTTTTTTGAAGTCAGTGGAAACGGTAAGAAAAAAGCTTTTTTGGGTTTTTATTCCGACAAATTGGACGAGAAAGAATTTGAAAATGAAGAGCGGTATTTCGCTGCTATTTATGACTTATTGATGGCGGAAGTTTTGCATGATTTAGAAGTGATTAGCAATTTAATGGCGCGAAATCTAAAAAATGAAGTGCATAAAGACAGTTTGATGGAGCGTATCAAAAGCGTTTTGGTCAACAATGAAGATGCTAACGTACTTGCAGAGATTTTAAATCTAAAGCAAGAAATTCTAGAGACCTATCCTTCGTTGAGTTTTCAAAACGAGAAAGAGAGAAACGGGGAGGTTTAGGTCCATTGTTCTTTATGGGATAAAGATCTATAGAATAACGTATATCATGTAGTTTCCGCGAATTTTTATTGGGAAGGGTATTGTGGTAAGTTCCAAGGACTATTAAAAAAAAGCTCCACATTGCTGTGAAGTTTTAAACTTATTTAGTACCTATTCGACTAAGTGAGTCCTGTTTCGTTTACTGTAAAATACAAAGTAGCTCAATAAAGTGTTTTTTTTGTATTTAGAAATAATGTTTTAAACAGCTTTAAGATAGAATTGGTTTTCTTTGAATTTCACTTGCGTATTAGGATATTGAATTTGATCTACGAAAGTATTGACTCTGTCTAATTTCATTTCGTGTGGTGGCGGAGATTTTAGTAGTTGTCGATTATTGAATACAATTGGAAGATAAGAATCAGTATAGGCGTGGCATAATCGATTAAATAACTAAACGACTTAGTGAGCATATCCATGTTTTTGTTGCGTTCGTTGTTGATACGAACTAGGAGCCATAAGCTTATTTTTTTTCCAACATGAAAAACAAATAACACAAGACTGAATGTTGTTAGTATAAAGAAAAGATGGTTGGGAATTGCGAGTCCTAAAGGATTTGCAAAATGAAGTGCTGTAAATAAACACAGCAAAGTAACTAGCAGTACGCATATGTTGCGACGGTACTGAACTGTTTTTGTAAGATAATTGAAAATTAAAAAATCTAGGATTATAAAAAATCCAATATATAATATCTCCATTTCTATCGCAAATTTTTTTGTTTACTAACTAGCAATCGCTTTACAAATAAGTAAAAAAAAAGCTCCACATTGCTGTGAAGCTTTCAAACCTTATGTGGTCCCACCTGGGCTCGAACCAGGGACCACCTGATTATGAGTCAGGTGCTCTAACCAGCTGAGCTATAGGACCGGTTTCGAGATTGCAATATTACGGCATTTTCTAAATAAATCAAAGGTTTTGGAAAATATTTTTGATTATTTTTTTATTTCCTGACACAGCTCGATCAGTACCCCGTTGGTGCTTTTCGGATGTAAGAAGCTAACGAGCTTGTTGTCAGCGCCTTTTTTCGGAATCTCATTCAAGACGATGAATCCCTCACTTTTTAAACGCGCTATTTCAGAAACGATATCTTCGACCTCAAAAGCGATATGATGGATGCCTTCTCCCTTTTTTTCGAGGAATTTGGCGATAGGACTGTCGGGTGACGTGGCCTCTAGCAGTTCAATCTTGTTGGGACCGTTCATAAAAAACGAGGTGTTGACTCCTTCACTTTCTACGGATTCCTCTTTATAAGCTGGAGCTCCGAAAAGTTTTTCGAAGATTAAATTGGATTGTTGAAGGTCTTTTACGGCGATGCCGATGTGTTCAATTTTTTTCATTTTGTGTTTGCAGTTGTTCGTAATAGCAAATATAAAAAGATTTCAATCCAAAAAATTGTATTTTTGCAACATGGAAACGAATAGACAGAAAAAAATGGGCGCTTTGTTGCAAAAAGATCTAGTAGATATTTTGCAGGGAGAAGTGCGTAGCAACGGAATCAGCAACCTGATTATCTCCGTATCTAAAGTAAATGTAACAACCGATTTATCGATTGCAAAAGTGTATTTAAGCATTTTTCCAATTGAAAGAGGACAGGAGTTGTTGGAGGGAATTCGTTCGAATGCACCGCTAATCAAACATAACTTGGCACAAAGAGTAAAACAACAGTTGCGTAAAGTTCCGAATTTGGTATTTTATATAGACGACAGTTTGGAGTATATCGATCAAATTGACAAAGCTTTGCAAGGAGAGGAAAACCCAATTGCAGACCGTGAATTACTAATCAAAAGAAAGAAAAAATAAGATTTGAACTTTCCGTTTTATATCGCCAAAAGATACGCCTTTAGCAGAAGCAAAAGCAAAGCCATCAATGTGATTACAGCCATAGCCGCTGTGGGAATTGTGGTTAGTGCGATGGCTATGCTGGTGGTGATGTCGGTATTTAGCGGATTGAGAGATTTTAGTACTTCCTTTACCAACGAACTCGACCCCGAGTTAAAAGCTTTTAGCATTAAGGGAAAAACCTTTGCGGTTAGTCCAGAGCAGGAAGCGAAATTAAAAGCGAGTACTTCCTTGGCGGGTTATTCCAAAGTAGTGGAAGACCGCGTTTTGTTTTTGTTTAAGGAAAAACAAGTCGTCGCCAATATGAAAGGCGTAGATGCCGAGTTTATCCAGGTGACTAATATGGAAAACAATGTCCTATACGGACATTGGTTGGAAGACGATTCGGATGAAGTTGTCGTAGGACTCGGTATTTCTTATAAGCTCTCGATGGGGTTATTCGACACCGAAAACAGCTTTATGGTTTATGCCATGAAACCAGGCACTGGAGCGATTGACAACGTCGAAAGCGCTTTCAATGAAAAGCATTTGGTTCCGGTTGGCGTATACAGCCTTAAAAATGATGATCTCGACGAGAAATACGTATTTACTTCGATAGGTGTCGCTCGTGAAATGTTGGAATTGAAACCCAACGAAGTGACCAATTTAGAATTTAAATTGGCACCAAATATCAATCCCAACAAAGCAACTGCCGAAATTCAAAATATTTTGGGTGATCAAGTGGAAATTAAAAACCGCATGCAACTCAACGATAGTTTGTATAAGATGCTGAATACCGAAAACATAGTGGTGTACTTGATTTTTACCTTAGTGGTCATCATCACCTTGTTTAATTTAGTTGGAGCATTGATCATGATTATACTTGAAAAGCAAAACAACATGAAAACCCTTCACAATTTGGGGGTACGCGAAAGTCTGTTGCGAAAGGTTTTCTTGCTTCAAGGTTTGATCCTTACTTTTTTAGGAGGATTTATAGGCGTGGTTTTGGGTATCATTATCGTGTTGATACAACAGCGTTATGAATTATTAAAAATCACCCCAGATTTGGGTTATCCCGTTAAAATCACCTTTAATAATATCTTATTGGTTTGTGTGACCATATTGGTTTTGGGTTTTATCGCTTCGTATATAGCGGCATCCAGAGTCAATAAAAGGTACTTAACTTCAAACTAATTTTTGTGCAACTTTTGAGTTGCGCTGGGTCTCTTTCACTGCCTTCCTAAATGCGTATCTGCGCATCGATTTATTTTGCATTTTCGACTTTAAATGCTCAAACTTTAATTTCTTTTTAAGAGCCTTTATGTAAAGAATTGATATTTTTGTTAAACAGCATATTATAGTGCGGACTGTTTGTCAATATAAAATCCCCTTTCCAACTGTCGAAAGAAAAAATATCAATTATGGAGCAATCTTTTAAAGCGTTTTATCAAGAATTACTGAATACAACTAGAACAAATAAAAACAGTCTAACAGCGCAGGCATCTCAATTTATCCAACAGCATAATTACAGCGAGGTTACCGATTGGTACTCAGCACATGCACTGTGTCAGGTGGCGCTGGAAGAGCGTGAGTTTGATGATACCATCAAAACTTTATACAAGCAAATTTACAGCGATTCTTGGAACTACCACTGTGCGATGACGTTAAACGACGAGGATTATGCAGTATGGTTTGCGTGTTGTAAGGAGTTAAACGATCAGGTTATAGCGGCTGGTTATGTCCGCGGTTACTGTGAACAATATGATTTGATTGATAATGCCCGAGCGGAATTTAAGGACGTAGCGGTTGCTACTGATTATTTAATGAAGGGAGTTGCTTTAAACGATTCGGCTTGTTTGGCTACTGCGGGTTACAATCTTTATTACGGTATCAAGGGATTTGAAAATGCAGATCCTGAGGGAGCATGGGAAATGATCGCCCGTTCAAAAGCCTTGGGATACGAGAATGTAAGATTGGTTTCATTAAACTTGCAATATTACAATGCGGATTCGGAAGAAGAGGGTCTGCAAGCCATTAAAGATCATTTGGATGTGATTGAAAAAGATCATAAGGGATCGTATATCTACGCTGATTTCTATTTGCGAAAAGGGGAAGATGAGAAGGCGATTGCATATTTGGAAAAAGGTATACTTGAAGGTAGTGCTTATTGTAAATATTTGTTGGGAAATAACATCGTAATTCAACGTTTTCACGAAATGGATACCGTCCGTGGTATTCAACTTTTAAAAGAGGCGTTTGATTACGGATTACTGATTGCGGGTCACGCTTTGGGTTTCCATTATTCGTACAGTCGTGGAGTAGATCAAGATATAGATAAGGCGATTTATTATTTTGAACGTACGATGCAATATGGATTGCCAGATTCAATATTTGAATTGGCATTGATCTATATCTATCATCCAGATAAAAAGGATTTCGAGCGAGGGATGGAGCTTTTGAACCAATTGGTAGCAAAAGATTATCCGAGAGCTTTGGCTGAAAAAGCCTATATATTATTGGAAAATACGGCTGTTGAGAAAGACATACCTGCAGCTCGAACATTATTGGATAAGGCGATGGATTTGGGCAGTGATTATGCACCGTATCGCATAGGTATCGGCTATCAAAACGGAGAGTTTTCAGAAGAGCAGGATTATAAAACGGCTTTGGAATATTTTGAAATTGGTGCGGAACGCAACAACCTTGCAGCTGTTGAAATGGTGGGGAGATATTACCGTTACGGTTATACAGCTGAACCCGATGCGGAGAAAGCATTGAGTTACTATCGAAAAGCGGTCGAACAATTTAATTCAGACTATGCGCGTATTGAATTGGCGATGTGTTATGAACAGGGATTTGGTGTACAGCAGAATTTTGAAACGGCGAAAAGCTATTATGAAGAAGCCTTAAATAATAATTATATATATGCAGCGATTAGGCTTGCGTATTTGTATGAGGACGGATATATCGGTGAGCCGAATCCGACTTTAGCTTTTGAATATTTTAATCGGGCTTCCGAAGCGGGAATAGCTGAAGCCAAATATCACGTCGGGCGATTTTACCGTTATGGCGTAGGTATGGATCAAAATCCAGACTTGGCTATACAACACTTTGAAGAAGCTTTGGAATTGGGGTATATCGATGCACATGTTGATATGGGATTGGCCTATGAAGAAGGTTATGGCTCTTTACCTAAAGATCTTCAAAAAGCCTTGATGCACATGACCAGCGCGGCAGAACAAGAAATTGCCTATGCACAATACAAACTGGGGTGTTATTATTCCTACGGTTACTTGGACACACAGGATTTAGGTCTTGGTAAATCGTGGTTTGAAAAGGGCTATGAAAATGGATCGGCACTGTCTGGTTTGGCTTTGGGAGATTATTACTTATATGGATACGAAAATACTCAGGAATACGATAGAGCGATTGAGTTTTATAGTTTTGCTGAGCAACATGGATACATTTCTGAGGGAATTGGAATCTGTTATGAATATGAATTGGGAGTTGAAAAGAGTTTAACTGAGGCGTTTAAGTATTACAAATTAGCTTCAGAAAGAGGTTATCAAGATGCTACTTACCGACTTGGAATGTGTCATTACTATGGAAAGGGAACGGATGAAGACAAACCAGAAGCCTTCTTTTATTTCAAGCAAATTGCCGATCAGAATCATGTTGATTCGCAGCATTTTGTAGCGATGATGTTATTAAAAGCGGAAGGTATTGAACAGGATATTGAAGAGGGGATCAACTATTTGATTCGTGCGGCAGAGGCAGGTAATGATGCTGCTCAATATGAGTTGGGGAACTGTTATTTAAAGGGCGAGGGTGTACCGGAAAACGATGAATTGGCGATGCAATGGTATCAGAAAGCAGCGGAAAACGGCAATGAACAAGCTTTGAAAATAACGGGTAATTCCTCAAGAAGACGTAGATAGTATAATTAAAGATGGAAGAAAACAATCAATTTCAGTTTCAGGTAAATATGAAGGGGATGATCGAGTTATTATCCGAACATATTTACAGTTCTCCCACGGTATTTATTCGAGAATTGCTTCAGAACGGTATGGATGCTGTTACGATGCGCAAAGGGATTGATCCCGATGTACAAGGGCAAATTACCGTTACTTTTCAAGAGGGTAAAATCATTTTTGAAGACAACGGTATTGGTTTGACCGAAGCCGATATGCATCAGTTTTTATCGGTGATTGGGCAGAGCTCTAAAAAGGGAGCTTTGGTCGATAAGGATTTGATCGGCAAATTTGGAATCGGTTTATTATCGTGTTTGGTAGTCAGTGAAGAGATAGAAGTGGAATCGCGCTCGTTGTTAAAAAACGAGTCGGTTCGATGGAAGGGTAGAGCAGACGGAACCTATACGGTGGAGTCAATCGAGGCCTTGCCAAAAGTGGGAACCCGCGTTATTCTATTGGCTAAACCCGATTGGAAATCCCTATTTCTAAAGGGGGAAATTCGCAAAAACGTGGTGTTTTACGGTAGCGCATTACCGATACGGGTGCTGTTTGTAGAGGGGCAGGAAGAAGAAGAGGTACTCGATGGTAATCCAATTTGGATGGATAGCGAAGCCTCTAAAGAAGATTTAATGGAATATGGAAAAACCGTTTTTAAAACGCGTTTCCTAGATGTTTTTAGACTGGAATCCGATTCGGGAGAATTGCAGGGTGTAGCCTATGTCATTCCCAATAAAGTTTCCTTTTCTTCAACCAAAGAACACAAGATTTTTCTAAAACGAATGTATTTATGTGATCAGGCACCGAATCTGTTGCCCGAGTGGTCGTCGTTTGTTCGCTGTATTATCAATACCAATGCTTTGCAACCAACCGCCTCTCGTGAATCATTGATGAATAACGCGATTTTAAAACAAACCAAAAAGGAATTAAGCGATTGTTTTAAAGATTATCTGAAGGTGTTGTCGGTGACCGATGTTAAGAAAATACAACAAATCATTACGGTACATCATTTATATATCAAGGCATTAGCTGCATCGGATACGGAAATTATGACGCTGTTTTTGGATTATCTGCCTTTTGAAACCAATAAGGGACTACTGTCGTTTCAAGATATTAAGCAGTATGGACAAAAGATCTACTATACCCCGTCGTTAGATGATTTTAGACAGATTCGTCGTATTGCGGGCTCACAAGATAAGATGGTGATCAATGCGGCATACAGTTATGAAGCCGATTTGATCGAACGCATAAAAAGGGCTGATGCGCAATTGCAGATCAATCGCATCATTCCGCAAGATTTGTTGGATGAATTGGAGGTTGCTTTGGATTTGACAGCAGAGTTTGAGCAATTTAAGTTGCGTGCTGATCTCGTACTACAAAAACATTTTTGTAAAGTCGAAATTAAGAAATTCCAGCCACGGGATACCCCGACGATTTATATCGCTAATGAACAGGCCTTGAGCAACAAAAACATACAAGGATTAACAGGTGCATCCAATCCGTTTGCATCGACCCTTCAGCATTTTATCAAAGATGAAAAGGTATTGCCGACACTGTGTTTTAATCAAAGTAATGAATTGATTAATCAATTGGTTTATATAGACGATGAATTGCTGTTCGAAGCAGTAGTACAGATTATGTATATACAAGCACTTATGTTAGGTGGATATACCATTAATAAAAAAGAAATGGATGTATTTAATGATTCCCTATATCAATTGTTGGTTATGGGGATGTCGCATTTTTTACCAAAAATATAACTGGAGATGAATCACAATTTACAGATACAGAAAATCCTATTAAAAGTAGAGGATTTAAAAAATTTCGAGGATAAGATTCGAGTTTTAAAAGAGGCTATCCAAATTGCCGATACTCATAATGATGTGGAGTGGGGCTTTGATTTGAGGCTGAATTTAATTCGTCAAGAGCGCAATACCTCCAAATGCGAAGAAAGTTTCCCCGCATTTGCGTGGTTGTTAAATGCTCGTGATACAGAACCCGATTTGTTTGAAGAGTCGGAATTTCTGTGGGAATACAAGTGGATGGTCAATTCGGCGAGTAGGAATACCCATATATCAAGAGAGCAAATCGAGCAGATTAGCCAAGATCTGAAGTTGCGTTTGGAGCGCAACGGTTATACATTAAGAGCTTATCACAACGTGATGACTTCGTGGTTTTTACATCGTGGAGAGTATGCTCAAGCTCGGGAGAGTGTTGCTTTAGCAGATGCAGAAATGGTTGATGATATGGCCAATTGTCCGGCTTGTGAGCTAGACACTAAAGTGGAAATAGAATTATTAGAAGGAAATATGGATCTTGCCATCACCTTGGCTTATGATTTGATCCATCATAAACTGACCTGTTATTCGATGCCTTTTCAAACGTTTTGCTGTTTGTGTTACTACCTCGTTCGCGTTGGTGATGATCGGGCACAATTGTATTTTGATAAAGCGATGGAAGAATACCATAAAAGCGATACTTATGATACCTCTGTGTTTTTTGCCATGACGATTTTGATGTATTTTATGTATAAAACCCAACGTGATGAAATGTGGGAGTACTTTGAGAAAATTTCAGAATGGGAAGTCGGGTCAGAAGATGTGCATCGCTTTAGTTTTGCCTTGCATATGTTGCCGATTTTGCGTGAAGGAGGTAGTAAAAAATTAAATTTATCACCGAAGGTGTCTTATTATCAGGTGGACGGTGTTTATGATTTAGGTCTTTTGCGTGAGCATTACTACCAACAAGCTAAAGATCTTGCAGATCGTTTTGATAGACGTAATGGCAATAATCATTTTGCAAACAGATTGGCTGGATTTGAACAAGAGTAATTTTACATAATATAACAACGATATATTTTACAAATGCTTGCCTTTTTTAGGTGAGCATTTTTTTTATCAGGTCTTTTTACTACTGCTCTCGTTTAGAAAACTGTGGAGCATGATGCTTTTTGGAATCAAAATCGGATATTTTTCTGATTTCAATAAAGATTTATATGTTTTATATTTTTCGGTATCGAAGACAAGTGGCTTATTTATTTGCTGTACTGTTTTTTTTTAGCTAATAATTTAGCGATTAATCGGTGGTTTCGCTTTTGTGTTTTGTATTTAATAAAAACGAAGTGTATTATTTTTATTTAATCTAAATAAAATAACTTTGCAATGGAAAACAGCGAAACAAATATTTAACCATTTAAAAGATGATGTATAAAACAAAACTACTTTTTTTGATATTAATGCTCTTTGGAGTCCATAGCGCTAGAGCGATTGATGATACCAAGACAAATAATTTGGCTCAAACGGTACTTGAGACAGATCCGCCTTGCAATCCCATACCGGGACTAAATGTCGGTGATACGGGTTGTATAACTTTTGTGTATCAGGGACAAAAGGTTACATATACCACTGTTCGAGGGACAGATGGATATGTCTGGTTACAGCAAAATCTCGGTAGTAATGCTGTAGCGGTTTCTGAGACTGATGTTAACGGCTATGGGGATTATTTTCAATGGGGGCGTTGGGATGACGGACACCAATTGGCCAATTCACCAATTCAAACAACGGCTATAATACCAAATGATCCTACGGGATTAGGAGGTGCAAAGTCCAACTTTATCAGTTCCACGCCGAGTTGGTGGAATTTGGGAACCACTGCTGATTCTTGGTCTGCCGAAACCACTGATTTAGTAACTGCAAACGACGGTTGTGATCCGTGTAAAGCGCTAGGTGCTGGATGGGCTTTACCTACGGAGACCGACTGGAAAAACGTGGTAAGTGCTACTAAGATGAAAGATATTCAAACGGCTTTTGATACCTTTCTCAAATTGACCGTTGGAGGTAGTAGAGGCGGTAATGGGAGCTTTAATTTCGTTGGTCAAAGAGGGTATTATTGGAGTAGTACTCCAAGTTCAAGTTTAAACTTGGCTAAATACCTCTATTATAGTAATGCGGTGATGAATGCTTCATCTGGAGCTTTGCGCAGCCAAGGTGCAGCGGTGCGTTGTATTTTAAAAATCAATGAAGCAATAACGCATCTGGAAGTAGGTGTGAAAAATAATCAACCGGCTAAGATTAATGTCTATCAGGGAACTTTGGCTTTGGAATCTACTGTTTATCAACTGAACCAAAGTCAAGATGTAATATGGAGTATCAGCAGTGGAACTTCATTGGCATCCGTCGATGCTCAGGGAGTGGTAACAGCGATAGCTGCTGGTCAGGTTACGGTTCGAGCGACTTCAGTTGAAAATCCAACCGTATTTGCGGAGATTAGTATACCAATCACCAATCAGATTCCTCCTTGTAATAAGATGCCAGGTGAAAATGCTGGTGACACGGGTTGCGTAACTTTTACTTATAATGGAGAAACAGTGCAATATACGACGGTAAGAGCCGCTGATGGTGAGGTTTGGCTGCAACAAAATTTAGGAAGTAACGCCGTTGGAACAACGGAGAAAGATGAGGAATCTTATGGGGACTTATTTCAGTGGGGACGCTGGGATGATGGGCACCAGTTTAGAAAATCTCCTTTAGGAGTGGCACCTCCAGCAAGTGATCCTACGGCAATAGGCTCGGGTAATTCAGAGTTTTTAACCAATTGGTGGAATACGGGTGTTCAAACGGATCAATGGAATGCCGCTGATATTTCAAATCTAGACAATACCAACGGTTGTGATCCGTGTAAAGCATTGGGAGCTGGCTGGGCAATTCCGACAGAAGATCAATGGAAAGAGGTGGTATTGACAGAGAAAATGACCAATATCTTAACTGCCTTTGATAGCAATTTAAAATTGACGATTGCAGGAATCCGCAGTGGAAACACGCTTTCTTTTGAAGGCGTACGTGGTTTCTATTGGAGCAAAACTGCAGCGAATAGTTTAAGCTTTGGAAAATCGCTGTATTACAGTAATTTTATCGTAAATCCTTCTGCGGGTTATCCGCGTGAACAGGGACAATCGGTTCGTTGTATTTTTAATTTACAACAAGTCGTTACTTCTGTACAGGTCGAAGTTAAAAATAACTTGGCTCCCCTGATTACAGTACCCAAGGGAACCTTGGATTTAGAAGCGACAGTGCTTCCTTCTACAGGAAATCAGAGCGTTTACTGGAAGGTGGTTAGCGGTTTTTCCGTAGCGAGTGTAGATTCTAAGGGAAGGGTGCAAGCTATAACAGATGGAAAGGTGGTTGTCAGAGCGATATCCGTAGAAGACCATAAGGTTTTTGGCGAATTAGAAATCACAATCGCTCAGCTAGCAAACTGTGAGACACCAACAGTAATCAAAATTGACAATATAACGTCCAACAGCGCTGATTTAACTTGGAATTCCACGGCGACAGCATTCGACTACGAAGTGAGAACTTCAGGGGCAGGAGGCAGTGGTGCAGTGGGTTTATACAGTTCTGGAAGTATAACAACGGTTGCTCTGGATTTAAAAGTATTACTTCCCAATACTACTTACACGATTTACATCCGATCCAATTGTGGTGCCGGAGATATTAGTGATTGGGCTCCCGGGCTAACTTTTAGTACTTTATGCGAAACGATTCCAGTTCCGACTGCGGCAGATCAAGTTTTCTGTGGCGTCAAGACGGTGGCTGATTTAGAGGTTTCAGGACTCACAACGGCAAGCTTTAACTGGTATAATAGCCTTAATCCTACCGAGATTTTAGGCGGTTCTAACACTTTGGTTTCTGGAACATATCACGTCATACAAGTCGTTGATCAATGTGGATCGGAACCCAAAACAGTATTGGTGACTATAAACGATTTACCACAGCAACCTACCGTAAAAACACCACAGGTACTACCTACGGGAAGTTTTATTAAAGATATTGAAATTGTCGGAGCGATAAATCCAGTGTGGTACGCTACTGAAGAAGATGCGATTGCAGACCGCAATCGTTTAACTGACCAAAGCAGTTTAACATCGGCGGCTACTTACTATGTGGTGAATCAATCAGCCGTGGGATGTTTTAGTGAGATAAGCCAAGTAGTAGTGACCTTAACTTTGAAAACCGACGATTTTAATAAAGAGTCCTTTGCCTATTATCCAAACCCAACGAAGGAGTTTGTCACGGTGGATTACAGTGAGAAAATTATTTCTTATGTAGTGTTTGACCTCCAGGGCAGACAATTAAAAAGGGAGTTGATGGACTCATCGCATTTTAAAATTGATTTTAGTATTTATCCGGCAGGTGTTTATTTAGTCGATTTACATACAGCTAATGCTAGAGAAATAATCCGAATAATTAAAAAATAATATATTGAGTTAGTTAATCATACAGCCGCTGTTTTACTAGGAACAGCGGCTGTTTTTATGAATATCAACAGCAACTTGCTGCAATTTAAACGATCCTCTAAAAAAAGGTCCACATGGAAAAACCTTCCTTATTAACTTCTATTGCGCTCTTCTTCATTACCGGTTTGAGTAGTTTTTGCTTTGATGTTTTTATTGCCAAAGTTATAGGTAAGGCCGATGCGAAGTTCTCGGGTTTGATTTCTGTTGTTGATCATGGTTTTGGTTGTAGTCGTGGAGGTGTATAGTTTAGACTCACTGGATTTAAAAATATCACTTAAGCTTAAATTCCAACGCAACTTACCGTCCATCATCTTATAGCTCGCTCCAAAACTCACATCCGCTTGCGGGTCAATTTCATAAACGAGATAGCTGGTCTTAGAACTGAAATAAGCATTTAATTCCATAGACAATTGGGTATTGATTTTGAACGAATTGTTCGTGGAAAAATAAAATCCCGTGTCGTCGAGCATATGGTGCATGGATTTGGAGGCATCTCTATTGGAAGTCTCTGCGTACATAGCTGTAAATACATTGACACTTTGCCACCAATTGTATTTGGAGAAAGTATAGGTTTGGCTAATTGAATACGAAGTTAGATCGTAAAAATTTTCACGGGTAAAAGTTCTGAGTTTGGTTTGTTCATCGATATTCTGAATTTGACTAGATCCATTGATCGTTTTCGAAAAGGCCACTTTGGTTGCCCAATTGCTTTTATAAGTAAAGGACAGTTCCGCATTGTGTGTATTATACGGTTTTAGAAATGGATTTCCTTCCGAATAGCTGTATGCGTCAACATACCATCTGAACGGATTGAGTTCCCAGAATGATTGACGGTTGATTCGCTTGCTGTAGTTGATATTTATGGAGTGATTTTCGCTGGGTTTATATTGTAGGTAAGCCGTTGGGAAAAAGTCGGTAAAGTCGCGTTTATCCGTTCTTTCCATAGTTAAGGAATTTCCTTGAGTTTGTGTTGTTTCCATTCGTAAACCCAATTGGGCAGTCCATTTAGAATTCCAGTCTTTTGAGCCGCTTATATAAAGTGACTGGGTGTTTTCTTTGTATTCAAAGTGATCCCCTTTAGTTAAATCTTCAACGGGAATTCCCGTTATACGATCGTAATACCTCGAGTCAGAGGTGTTGGTGATAAAGTTGGCTTTGGCACCATATTCCAGTTTGGCAAACTTTGTCGGATGTTCAAAATCAAGCTTTGCACTGTAGATTTGGATATCCATATCACTACTACTGGTTGCTTTCATCATTGATGGAGCAAGGTTGTTTTTGTAAAAACTTTGTTCGCTCTCAAACGGGCGGTAATTTGATTTATTACTGTCAAAATAATCCAGATTGGCCGTTGCTTTCTTACCTAGAGTATCCATTTTATATTCGTAATTGAAATTGAGATTGTCGAACAAATCTTTTCGATCAGCGCCACCAGTAGTCACAATTTGTGAAGTCTGTATTTGATGACTATCATAGATATTGGTGTGTGTGATATCGGATACAGCTTCGTTTTGATAGATGCCGTGCATATACTGCATACCTATTTTAGATTTAGGTGTGAGTTGGTAATCTAGGGCAACTTTTGCAGATAAGTTGTCCATTTTGTTTTTAGATAAATCTTCAGCTGCCCAGGTTTCATCGGGATAATAGTTGTTTAGGCGCTCAATTCCTCGAGTTTTTCCTTTGCTTAAGTCAATGCTAGCTTGTGCGCTAAATTTATCTTTGGCATAGGTAAAGGTATCGCTAAATTTATAGTAAGCATCTGTCGCTTGAAAGTAGTTAAAACGCACCGAATTATTCCAAGCATTTTCTCTTTTAGTTTTGAGGACGATGTTTAATAAACCACTGTTTCCTTGGGCATCATACTTGGCGGGAGGAGTGGTGATCACCTCGATTTTCTGAATGTTTTCCGCTGATAAGGTTTTTAGATAATTGTTTAAGTCTTCTCCGCTGAGTTGTACAATTTTATCGTCAATCATGACCGATATACTGGTTTTTCCGATGATTTTGATGTCGTCGTTGGTCACTATAATACCAGGAGTGGCTTTAATGGCCTCTAAGGCATCACCTCCAGAGGCTACTATAGAGTTCTCTACGTTAAAAACGGTACGATCAATTTTGGTTTCGAAAACTTTTTTCTTGCCTTCGATGACAATCTCTGAAAGTTGTGCCTGATTATCGATAGTTACTAAACCCAAATTGAGATTACCTTCAATTTCAAGTTGGCGTGTGTCATAGACAACACCCAAATATAAAAATTGGATTTTATAAGTTCCTACTGTGATGTTTTCCAATTTGAAATTTCCTTCGTCATTACTATAAGTACTGACCACTACCTTGGAATTTTCGTTGGTCAAATGAATTTCTCCAAAATCAATGGGTTGATTTTGTTGGTCTTTTAGGATTCCGAAAACTTGATTTTGAGCAAGTGCATTTCCCGATGCAAAACAAGCAAAAATTAAGCAAACGAATAAGTGTAGAAGTTTCATAATAGTATGATAAATAGTTATTATATATAAAGAGATTTTCGTGCCGAAGATTTTTAATTATTTAAACGGTTTGTATCTAGGGCATTGCGTTTGTTTTTAAATCTTTTATGTCCATTACCGCACATTTAAAATACAATAGCGAACACGGTCGAACAGTCTTTTGGTGTCAGCTGTTGTCTTTTAGTGCTAGATTTTAAAGTCACCTACAATCTATTGCGTTCCTCTTCATTACCGCTTTTGGTGGTTTTAGACTGAATGTTTTTGTTCCCAAAACTATAACTGATGGCTAAGTTGGCGTAGCGATTGGCGTAGTAATTTTTGTAAATGATTTTATTAGTACCCGATTGAGTATAGGATTTTGAGGTACTTGTTCTAAAGATGTCATAGATATTGAAGGTCATCTTTAAATTGTCGTCGATCATTTTATAACTAACACCAAAATCTAAGGTTGCGCTGGGGTCGGTCACATAAATCATATAATGAGATTTTGAATTGATATACCCGTTAACTTCCGCAGTTAGTTTATTCGTTATTTTAAAAGAGTTGTTACTAGATATATATACATTTAATCCGTTTTGTGCCTCGTAGATTTGTTTGTTGTCGTCGTTAAATGTTGTTCTTGTCCAACTTATGTTTAAGGTATTAACGCTTTGCCACCAGGGATATTTAGAGAAAGTGTAGGCTTGGCTAATGGAATAAATATCGATGTTGTAAAAATTTTCTTGAGTAAAAATACGCGTTTTGTCTGATTCATTGACGTTTTGAATTTGAGTTATGGCATTGGATACACGAGAATATTCTAATTTCGAATTCCAATTGTTTTTATACGTATAAGATAACTCTAGTTTATGGGTGTTATATGGTTGGAGGAAAGGATTACCTTGAGTGTAACTATACGCATCTATATACCATCGAAACGGATTCAATGCCCAAAAAGGAGGACGCGAGATGCGTTTGTTATAGTTTAGATTAAAGGCATGGTACTCGGAGGGTTTGTACTGTATATACGCCGTGGGGAAAAAGTCTAAGAAGTTCTTTTTTTCGGTTTGTTCTGCTGTATAGGAAATTCCTTTGGTTTGGGTGGCTTCCATTCTTAAACCCACTTGGCTGTTCCATTTTGGGGACCATTCCTTGTTCATGCTTATATACAATGCTTGTCCTTGTTCGCTATAGTCAAAATGATCACTTTTACTGGGGTCAAGAATCGGAGTACCACTAATCTGATCAAAATATTTCGAATCAGAACCGTTTTTGATCCACGATACTTTTGCCCCGTAATCCAATTTAAAAGCTTTTAGCGGCATTTCAAAATCCAACTTTGCGCTATAGATGTCGATGATTATATCGCCCGTGCTTCGAGCTTTTATGGATGTTGGAATCGTTGAAGAAGTGTAATAGAGGCGTTCACTGTCAAACGGACGCTCGTTGTTTTTATCACTGCTAAAGTAATCTAAATTTAAGCTGATTTTCTTTCCTAAACTATCGATCTTAAAATCGTAATTCAAATTCAGATTATTGAATTGTTCCTCCGACTCGGTATGTCCATTGGTTAAAATTCCCGAGGTCAATTGTTGCTTATTGTCATAAATATCGGTAATTGCGCTATTCCAAATGGTTTTCTTTTTATAACCATTGTTTAAATATTGAATGCCGATATTTGATTTCGAAGTAAGTTGATAATCGAGATTAATCTTAGCAGATAAACGCTTGGTTCTGGTTTTATCGGGATCAATAGATATCCAAGTTTCATCGGGATAGATATTGGTCATGCGTTCGGTTCTGCTGTGATTACCACTGGATGCGTCTACATGGGCTTGTACGCTAAACTTATCTTTGGAATAGGTGAAGGTATTACCAATTCTAAAATTGGAATAACTGGCTTGATAGTAGTTAAAACGGCTGTTGTTGTTCCAAGCATTTTCACGTTTGGGTTTTAGAACAATGTTTATAATACCACCATTGCCTTGCGCTTCATACTTAGCAGGAGGTGTAGTAATGACTTCAATCTTTTGAATATCACTAGCCGATAAGGTTTTTAAGTAATTGTTCAAATCCTCACCACTAAGTTGAACGAGCTTGTCGTTAATCATCACGGAAACACTGTTTTTTCCAACTATTTTGATATCAGCATTGGATACGGCAATTCCCGGAGTTGCTTTAATGGCATCGAGGGCATCACCCGTGGACGCTGCAATTGAATTTTCAACATTAAAAACAGTTCTATCGATTTTGGTCTCAAAAATCTTCTTTTTACCTTCAATAACAATTTCTGAAAGTTGCGAACTGGTGTTGATGCTCAGGGTACCCAGATCAATAGTTTTGTCAATATAAAACTCGCGTTGATCTTGGAGACGGCCCAATTGTAGTATTTCTAAAATATATAGTCCATTGGGTATCTCATTAAAACTAAAATAACCTAAGGTATCGGAATAAGTTTGTATGGGATTTTCAGAATCTTTAAGCGTCAAGCGAACTTCTCCAAAATCAATCGGTTGCTGATCGATGTCTTGTAAAGTTCCATACACTTGGTTTTGTGCGCTTACTGCTGTTACACTTCCAAGTAGCATCAGATTAAAAAGTATCATAAAGTATTTCATAACATGCTTATGGGTTCGTACTTAGTAGTGAAATTTTTATGCCATGAAGTTATTTGGATTTAAGTGATTGGTGTTGAATTTATTATGTTGTATAAGTTGGATTAGACTGTTCAATATCGAACAACGATTTTATAGAAATGAACAGTTTTAAGTGTTTACGATGTTTTGTATTTGTACCATAATTTTCAATAATTTTGCGTAAATTAATTGCAGTATAGAATTTTTGTATCAACCAGTATGGCTGCATTAATAATTTTTAAGGAAAATGAAAAAAACAAGAAATACTCTGGCACGTACAACTATTTTAGAGTTGATCAATGAGTCTGACATTGCTTTGTCTCACGCTGAAATCCAATCTAAAGTCGGAGATCTATGCGATCGAGTAACTATTTACCGGGTATTAGAACGATTGCTTGCCGAAGACCTGGTCCATAAAATCGTCAATATGGATGGCGTGGTAAAATATGCAAAATGTCATAATTGTGATGAAGTTCATCATCACGATCATATGCATTTCAGTTGTCAGAAATGTTTAGAAGTAACTTGTTTAGAACAGGTCATTCCGGTATATAAATTGCCAGCTCATTATCAGGTAACGGAGATGAGCTTTACCCTTGCGGGTTTATGTCCAACTTGCGCTGATTGATAGAGATTAAAATTTATTGAGGTTAATGTAAAAAAAGCCTACAAATTCTATAGAGGTTCTAACATGATTAGTCGATTATCAGACTGCTGATAGTTAAGGATTATTTAAATAATAGCGAGTATCGGCAGAAATTTTGTAATTTAGGGAGGATGTTTTTTAAACCTTAATACGATTAAAATGAAGCAATTAAAATTTAATAATGGAGATTTGATGCCGGCTATTGGGTTAGGAACGTGGAAATCAAATCCGGGCGAAGTTGGACAAGCTGTAAAGACAGCGATAATAAATGGTTACAGACATATTGATTGTGCAGCGGTTTATGGTAATGAAACCGAAATAGGTGTTGCATTAGCAGAATTGTTCCAAGAGGGTGTTGTAAAAAGAGAGGATTTGTGGATAACCAGTAAATTGTGGAATGATTCCCATCAATCGCAATATGTGATTGATGCTTTAAAGAAAACACTTAGCGATCTTCAACTGGAGTATTTAGACTTGTATCTAATACATTGGCCTGTTGCTTTTAAACATGGCGTTCAACCGCAGTCGAGCGAGGATTTTTTATCTCTTGAAGAGGTGCCTATTATAGAGACTTGGACAAAAATGGAGGAGGCAGTGAAATTGGGATTGACCAAACATATTGGGGTATCTAACTTTAGTATAAAGAAATTAAAAGACTTATTAAGTAAAGCGACGATCAAACCCGAAGTAAATCAAGTGGAATTACATCCTTTTTTACAGCAAAATGAATTAGTTCAATTTGCGAAGGAAAATCAGATTATACTAACGGGCTACTCCCCATTGGGATCAGGCGATCGTTCGGTAGGTATGAAAAAAGCCGACGAGCCGAGTTTATTGAACAATGAAGTCATTGCGGAGGTAGCAAAAGCTAACGGTTGTACTACGGCTCAAGTATTGATTGCTTGGCAGGTTCAAAGAGGTACTGCAGTGATTCCAAAATCAACTAATGCAGACCGTTTAAAACAAAACTTAGAAAGCGCACTATGTAGGTTGAGCGAAGAGGATATCAAAAAAATAAATGGTTTGGATAGACATTATAGATATGTCGATGCGAAGTTTTTTGATGTTTCTGGAAATACCTATTCCAATGTGTATGACGAATAATTAGTTAGTATTGAATTGTTAATTAACCTAGAGCCCAAATGAAATCATTTGGGCTTTTTGTTTTAATATTTTTTTTGTATATTAGTTAATAAGGTGATCTTTAAAGCAAAGAATTTATAAAATTGGGCTCGTAATAAGGTATTAGGAATAAAAGTTTACATTTGATTGATATTAAAAATCTTTATGGAGAACTACAAAAGCAACTACAGTCGAAAATTATTAGATTTAAACCTACTTACAGACAAGCAGTTTGACCGTATAGAGGCTTATCGCAAAAGAGATGTTTTCTCGGTACATTCCGAATTGAGAACTTTGCTTTATATAGGAGTATTGCTTTTTACCACGGGTATTGGAATGTTGATTTACGATCATATTGATAGCATTGGGCATGTTACCGTATTGGGATTATTATTGGTAGTGACAGCGTTGTGTTTTTATTTTTCGTTTAAAAAAAGTCCGAAATTTAGTCGGGCTGAGACCACATTTGAAAATCCGGTTTACGACTATATCGTCTTGGGAGGGGTATCCTTAAGCTGTATTTTTATAGGTTATTTGCAATTTCAATATGAGACATTCGGAACTCATTACGGATTAGCGACCATCATACCGACGGTGATCTGTTTTGCCACTGCTTATTATTTCGATAATAAAAGTGTGCTGTCGATAGGAATCACTGGACTGGCAGCCTATGTTGGTTTGACCACTTCTCCACAAGCCCTATTGCGCAATAACATTTACGACAATACCATACTGAGTTACTCGGCAATTTTATTGGGTATACTGTTGGCGGTTTGGACCTTGTATGCGTCAAAAGTAGCGTTAAAAAAACATTTTAATTTTGTCTATCTGACTTTCGCTTTACACCTGATTAGTTTGGCGGTTTTAAGTAACTTGTTTCAAGAAGACGGACTTTGGTATATCATTCCATTGATGCTGTCTTCCTGGTTTTTTTATAAGGCTTCTTATCAGAATACTTCAATTACACTTTTTGTATGCACGGTATTATATGCCTATATTGGTTTTACGGTTTTTGCCGTAAGAGTAATTGATTCCTCCGATATCTTAGATGATGTATTTGAAGGTTTGCTGACGATTTCACCGATCTATTTTATTGGATTGATCGTTTTGTTTATCAAATTAATTAAGAATTTTAATAAAAAAACAGCTGATGTTCGCTTATAATAAAACCCGTCTGGAACAAACTTTTTTGTTGGAAGAGGCTCAAAATTTAAATCAAGGAGGTTTTATCAATACCGATCAATATCGACTTATTGAAAACCAATTAACAGGACTAAAAACTCAAAAGAGCTTTTTAATTCGAATCGGCTTGTTTTTGGTTGGTTTGATATTATGTGGTTCGATATGTGGCGTTCTTTCACTTTCTACCTTTTCGATCCATTCAGCCACTGCGATAAGTCTCTTGGCTTTTGTGTTTAGTGGGCTTTGTTTCGCAATTTTAGAGTGGATGATTGCGGTAAAAAAGTATTATGGATACGGACTGGACGATGCTTTTCTCTTTAGTGGGCAAATCGCCTTTGCATGGGGTCTGTTTGTCGTATTGGATGGATTGGAATTAAGAGAAATTTGGTTGATTTGGTGCGTGATTATGGGTTGCGCCGCAATCACTGCATTTTGTGCCATTCGTTATCTCAATGTGTTGTCAACCCTAGGGGCTTGCGTTAGTTTGACTTTTGGAGTTGGTTATTGGCTGGTAGAAACGAAAGTATCAATAACACCTTTGTTAATGATGCTGTTTGCTGTTTTGATTGCTGTAAGCTTTAATTACTTAAAAAAGAGTTTAAAGACCGTATATTATTTAAAACCGATACAAACCGTAATATATTACAGTTACATACTGTTTTATCTGTCCGGAAATATCTGGGTAATCAGTCATTTTTCTTATTATTTCAGTGATGCTGAAAATACGGCTCCTGGTTTATCACAGCTTTTTCTATCGTATTTTTACTGGACATTTACCTTTATAATACCGCTGATTTATATATTTAGATCTATTAAAACACGTGATAAGGGTTGGTTATGGATTGGAATTGCAGCTTTGTTTTATTCCTTTTACAACCTTATTGGTTTAACAGCCTTTTTAAGTACAGATTGGTGGTTGACTTTGAGTGGAGCTTTATTGTTTAGTGGGTGTCTATGGGCGATTGCCAAAATAAGACACCGTCAAAGCGGATTGACTTTTGAAGTAGATCGACTCCGTGATGATCCAAGTTTTATTGATGCCGAAGCACTACTTGTTACGGCACAATTGGGAATGAAACCCGAAGTAAATCAAGAAGCACCAATGAAGTTTGGCGGAGGTGGTTTTAGTGGAGGTGGAGCAGGAGGTTCCTACTGATAATCATAAAACCCGACGTTTAACAGCAATGGTGAGTTAGAATTTCAGATCGTTTTATCGGTGTTATAAAAGAAAGGTCCCTAGAAATTAATATATAATTTCTAAGGACCTTTTAAATAGCAACTATATGAGTAGGGTATTGAATAGGTATTCCCTGATCAGTTTAAGTTCTTATTGTGAAATCGAACTACCGTTATAAAGTATAACCGATTTTTATATTTAGGTTAAGTGTTGTGGAGTTTTCATTACTTCTGTTATCGTAATAAACCGTGTTAAAACCAAGTCCAGCACCCAACTCATAATTAAAATTGGAAGAGGCAATATTTCTGCGCATATTCCAACTTGGAGTTATGGAGCTTTGTTTGTTAATGGAGCTGTTATTTTTCATATTGCTATGGGTTAGTAGATCGGGACTGTAAGAGGCTTGTAACGATATAAAATTAGCGCTGTTGTGTTTGGTGTTTTTACCATCTCTGTTTCGCTTATTAAAATTGTAATAATAACGAGGCTCCACACCAAATGATAGAGAAGAAACGGATTTAACATCATCAGAATTAAAATAAAAGGTAAATCCATAATTGGCATGTGCTTGAATCGAAAATTGATTGATAATAGCCCATTCGTAATTGGCACCCAAACCGATTAGGTAAGGAGTGATTTCTGCTCTCGAGTTTAATTTGTTAACTGTTTCTTGCGAGTACGTGGAAGTAATGCCAGTTAGGATAGCTATAAGTAAGGTGATTTTTTTCATGTTAATTTAGCTGGTTTTTATAAAAGTGATGGTATAAAATGTATTGTACGGCTATTTTTTGACTGTAGCGGTTAAAGTTTTGAAACTCATAGCTAGCTTCAGAAGAAAAGTTGAAAAATAATACAAATTATGATCATTATAAAGTTAAAAATCATTTATTATTTGTCATATTGTTTGTGTTGGTAGGTTTATGTTTGTATTTTGTTGGATATTTGTGTAAATGGTTGATCTGTTTGAGGGATATACCAAATAAAAAACGGGCGACTCACATGGGTCGCCCGTTTTCGGACAATAACAATTAACCTTAAATCTTATTATTTTTTGGCAGCAAATTCATCGACAAAGGTTTCGTCTGGCACATAATCGGCAGACATCAATTCGTCGTATTTTACTTTTTCGTGTTTACCAAGACGTCGTGCAATACTATCAAATATCGAGTAGATTACAGGTACGATTACCAAAGTTAAGAAAAGGGATGACAATAGACCACCGATAATAACGATCGCCAATCCGTTGTTCATCTCAGCACCGGCTCCTTTGGCTAGAGCAATCGGAATCATACCGATGACCATCGCAATAGTTGTCATCAAAATCGGACGTAAACGAGCGTGGTTCGCCGCTACTAAGGCATCGTGAGTATTGTCCCCCGCTTCCTTACGGTGATTGGCAAAATCGACCAATAAAATGGCATTCTTACAAACCAAACCGATCAACATGATAATACCTAAAATGGTAAATATATTTAAGGAAGTATTGGTGAGCCCCATGGCCAGCAATGCTCCAATAAACGAAAGCGGTACCGAAAAGATTACGATAAACGGTGTTGCAAAACTGTCGTATAGCGCAACCATTACTAAATAAACCAAGATAATAGCCGCCAGTAAAGCAATTCCCAAAGTACCAAATCCTTCAGATTGGTTTTCCATTTCGCCTCCCCACTTATAACCAACACCGGCTTTTTTCTCTAACTTAGAAAATTGTTCTTCCCAATCTGCAGCGATAGTACCCGTCGGACGACCGATGGTTTGCGCTTGTATGGTCACCGATGGACTCTTGTCCAAACGTTCCAACAAGGTTGGTCCTGATCCATAAGTAATATCAGCAAACTGTTCTAATTTGATGTTTTGACCAGCTGCGTTGGTGAATTTGATCGCTTTTACATCGTCAATATTCGTTCTAGAGAACTCTTGAAAACGGATGTTGATATCGTACTCATATTCTCCAGCTCTAAATTTACCGTCGGTATTTCCACTAAAAGCAGTCTGCATAGTCATACCTACGGTTTGTAGGTTTAATCCCAAAGCTGCCATTTTATCACGGTCTACCAATACGTTTATTTCTGGGTTTCCATCTTCTGAAGTCAACTTAACATCTGAAGATCCTGGAATTTTTCTCAATTGGTCTGCCACCTTTATAGCAAATTCCATAGCGTCTTCCATATTAGCACCTGTAACAGTTAAAGCCAATGGAGCATCTTCTGCACCCATTAATCCTACCGGAACGGTTTTTACTTTGGCTCCAACCAATTCTCTTTCCAGCTCTCTCTTTAGACGAGCAGCATAGATAAATGAACTTTCACTACGCTCCGATTTATCGGTTAAGGTAACCGAAATTTCCGATTTGTATTTGGTAGCTAGAGTTCCTCCCATGCCTTCACTAGTTTGCCCCACTGTGGTAATCATCGTTACCACCTCTTTTTTAGTACGCAAAAAGTCTTCCGCCTTTTGAGTCATAAAGTTGGTGTTTTCTACAGAAGCGTCTTTTTCCATTTCGATTTGTACCAAAAACTCTCCTTTATCGGTCTTAGGGAAAAATTCATCTCCGACAAATCCTAAAGGCAATAATGAGGCGGAGGCAACGAACATAACAATAACAATTACTATCGTAAGGATTTTATTGGTTCGGCTCTTTAACCCCCAAACCAAAAGGTTGGAAATAAAATGAGTGAATTTTTCCAGACCACGCTCAAAACCGTTTAATACTTTACCGATAAAACTGTGTGAATTGATGTGTTCGATTTTTCCGAATCTTGAAAACAACCAAGGCACTATGGTAAAGGATACTAATAAAGACAATAGGGTAGCGATGATAACCGTCACACAAAATTGTGTGATGATATTAGCAACTAAACCGGTACTCATCGCAATTGGTAAGAATACTACTACAATTACCAAAGTAATCGCCGTTACGGTAAATCCAATTTCCGAAGCTCCATCATAGGCTGCGCGGACTTTGTTTTTTCCCATCTCCATATGACGGTGAATGTTTTCGATAACTACAATCGCATCATCGACCAAAATACCTACTACCAATGAAAGTCCCAATAAACTCATTAAGTTTAAGGTATATCCCATCAGGTAAATACCGATAAAAGTAGCGATCAAAGAAAGCGGAATCGCAATCATTACAATTACGGCATTTCGCAAACTATGTAAGAAAAACAACATTACAAAAGCCACCAAAACAATAGCCAAGAACAAGTCAAACATAACCGAGTTTGCCGCTTCTAAGGTAAAATCACTCGAATCGTTGGCAATGGTTACTTCGATTTTTTGATCTTTATAATCGTTTTGTACGGTTTCAATAGTGTTTTTAACCAATTGACTTACCGATACCGCATTGGCATCCGATTGTTTGATAACTTGAAGTAAGATGGTGTTCTTTTGATTTAAACGCGCAATCTTTTCAACTTCTTTCTGACCGTCTTGTACATCGGCTACATCTGCCAAGCGAACCTGAATGCCGTTTTGAGAGCTGATGACTAAGTTTCTTAATTCTTCAACATTTTTGTATTTACCCGATAGACGAATCAAGGTTTGCTTGTCTCTAGTTTTGACGTTCCCCGTTGGGAAATCTAAGTTAGAAGCCAAAATGATTTGTTGAATTGCAGGAACACTTAGTCCGTAACCTTCGATTTTCTTAGGGTCGAGGCTTACCTGAATTTCGCGCTCTTGTCCACCGATTAGATTGACCTGAGCAACACCGTTTATTCGAGAGAAGATCGGCTGGATTTTTTTGTCTAATAAATCATAGAGTTCCTTTTCATCGAGATTACTAGTAACACCTAAGGTCATTACAGGTAAATCACTCAAAGAGAATTTATTTAATGATGGAGGATCCACATCGTCTGGTAAATCTTTTAAGATAGCATTGATCTTTCTTTGAGCGTCGTTTAAAGAGTAATCCACATCTGCTTCGGGGATTAAGGTAATAATCACAACAGATAAACTTTCGTATGATTTTGCCTCAATTTTTTTTACGTTCTCCAGAGAAGATACCGCATCTTCAATTTTTTTGGTTACCGTATTTTCTATCTCGGAAGGCGAAGCTCCCGGATAAACGGTTGAAATAGTTACCACGTTTACTTCGAATTTAGGAATCAATTCGTAGCTCAGATTTTTGTAACTAAATATACCGCCCAGTATCAAGATGATAAAGAGTACAATAATGATACTCGGGCGTTTTATGGATATTTCGGATATTTTCATTTTGTCAGCTGTTGGATCTTATTTAATGATGTTTACTGGAGTTTTGTCAATCAGGTTGATTTGTCCACTGATAATAACGGTTTCACCAGCTTTTAGGCCTTCTAAGATTTCTACTTTGTCACCAAAGTTTCTTCCTGAGATTACTTTTCTCAGTTGGGCTGTGCTGTCTTGTACTACGAAAATTTCGTTGGAACTAACACTACCCACAAACGCATTTCTCGAAACGGTAAGTATTGGTGTCGTTCTGTCGGCATTTGGATTGAATATGGCTGAACCATACATACCGGCTTTTAATTCGTTGTTCGCGTTATTTTGAATAACCATTTCAACTGGAAAGTTTAAAGATGCATCCGCTTTTGGTGCGATGAACGTAATTTTACCTTCAAATTCTTTGTCTGGAAAAACGCTGGCTTTTACTTTGATGACATCACCTATTTTTAACACGGCAACGTGGTTTTCATCAACGTTTACCTTGAGTTTTAATTTGCTGACATTAACCAACTCAAACAAGGGTGTTCCCGGTGAAACGAAAGTTCCCGGTTCTATGTGTTTTTTATTGATGATACCGCTAATAGAGGCCTTGATATTGGCATCTCCTGCAGTGATTTGTGCCGATCTTAAATTGGCTTTGGCATTTTCCAATTGAAGTTTGATTTGATCCAATTGCTGTTTAGTAACCCCACCTGTTTTATAGGCACTTTCAAAACGCGCTGCATCGGCTTGTGCGGTAGCGTAAGTGGCCTGTGCATTTTGTACGTTGACATTCAATTGATCTCCATTGATAACGGCAAGAGTTTGTCCTGCTTTTACAACGGATCCTTCTTGTACCAAAACTTTTACAACGCGACCCGGAGTTTCTGCTGACAGGGTTAACTCTTGCTCGGGTATGAAATTTCCATTAGCAATATACTCAGCATTGACGATTTCGCTTTTTACGCTTTCAACTCGTACGGCAACGGATGCGTTTTTTTCTGCAACTATGGCGGTTTCCGCTTCGTTTTGAGCTTTGTTTTTGTTTAACATAAAAACAATCCCCGCTAAAACAGCGATCAATACAATTCCAGTAATTATTTTATTTTTCATTTGGGAGGCTTAATTATTTGGTTAAAGATTTTAATGCTCCTTGAGCTTTTATTAATTCGATTTCTGCTAGTTTGTATTCTAACAAGGCGTTGGTGTAATTGTTTTCTGCTTCGGTAAACGCATTTTCTGCATCGAGTAAATCCGTTAGTGTCGCCAAACCATTTTGATAATTGTTGTGAATGTTCTCTTGAACATCTTTAGCTAGATCGACATTCTCTTTTTGAGAACTGATTGTGATCAAAGAATTTTGAATCTGTGTTACAGCATTTTTATGTGACAAATCCATGGCCTCGCGCGTATCTGCAATATCCAATGCGGTTTTCTTAAGATCGATTTCTGCCTGACGAACTTTCGAACGCGTAGCAAAACCACTGAAAATCGGCACTTTTAAAGTAAGTCCTACCGTAGCATAGCTAGTCCAAAACACCCCATCGCTCGGTTTCTTAAACCAAGGAAGTTCATTGCCTAAACCTTGATACGCAAAATTACCAAACAAGGCTAATGACGGATAGTATTCGGCAACGATAGATTTCTTTTTATAGGTCAATAATTCCTCTTGTTTCTTGAGTAACTGTAGTTCGGTTCTCTCATCGATATTGATCTCGTTTGACAAGGCGTCACCAGTGATTTCAAAAGTATCTTCAGGGAAAGTAATGGAGGTGTTTAAATCCATTCCGATCAGAAATTTTAAAGAATTTTCTTGTAATTGAATCGCATTGATACTCTGTTGTCTCTTTGATTTGATATTGCTCAGACTTACTTTGGTTCGGTCCAGGTCAATTTTAGTTGCCAATCCGTTATTGTAAAGACCTTCGATAATGCCTTTGATGCGTTCCGTGCTGTTTAGATTACTCGTAATAGTCTTCAACATCTCTTTGGACTGGTAGATTTGATAGTAGCTGTTGGCCACTTTTTCAATCAACTGTTCTTCGGTCAATTCTCTATTGATAATGTAGAATTCCCGAGTTGTTTTGGCCGCTTTTAAACCGGTGAAAACCGATTGATTAAAAATGGTTTGTGTCAAAGTTGCTGAAGCACTACTATTCCATTTTTGACCGAAGGGTACCAATACCGTTTCTCCAGGTTGTCCAAAAAACTCTCCCGGTAAAGCGCTTTGCTGTAACAATGGACTGTTATTTAGTCCTGCCTCTACACTGATGTTGGGTAGTGCTAAGGCGCGGACTTCTTGAATTTGATAGTTGCTGTTCTCAATGTCTAACTTGGCCTTTTTAGCGTCGGCTTTGTTTTCTAAAGCAAAATTAATCGCTTCCTTAAGAGTCAGCTTGAGCTCTTGAGCTTGGACCATAATTCCAAATAATAGGAAGGATAAGGTCAGTTTGTAATTATTCATTTGGGGAGTGATTTTCAATGATTGTTTCTAATATTTCAATTCCTTTTTGGGTTGCAATGCTGCGTATATGATATTCTAAATGCATTTTTTGTAGGCGATCATAAGAGAAAGCTTCACGCGGAAACACCTCTTCGTCATCCAAGGATACACATCCACCAAAAAATAAACGGGAGGTGAAGTGGATGTTGATGTTTTCTCTAAAGAGTCCTGTAGCAATTCCCTTTTGTAAATTTCTGGTGATCAGATGTTCGAAACGTTCCAATTGACGCGTTTTGATATCGGCAGCTATTTTGGGGTAATATTTGATCAATTGTAATAAAGGCGAGGAGTTTTTGATGTGAAACATTTCGTCAATTTTGCTATGAGCAACAAATAATTCGTCTATTGGATTCAAATTCAATTGACTAACTGCACAGATTTTTTCATTGATTTTATCGTTGAAGTAATCGATCGTTGCCTTGATCAAATCCGGCTTTGAAGTATAATATTGATAAATTGTTTTTTTGGATATACCCATCTCGTTAGCGATATCATCCATAGTAACATTTTTAAATCCAAGATTTAAAAACATATTCATAGCTCTATCTAAAATTTCCTCTTTCATTGGCTTTTTTATTTGGCGCAAATATATGTCGGAAACTTTAAAAACGAATATAGTTTCCATAGTTTTTAAATAAATTTAACATATCTTTGTCGTTAGGCGGAGTAAAAAAAAACGGTTACTTTTACAAAAAATTTTAATAAATGCAATCCATAATCGATTATAAGAATCAAATTGCACAACATATAGATGCTATTGATTTAACGGGTAAACCCATAGAATTGTACGCTCCAATCACTTATATTTTATCTTTAGGAGGAAAACAAATCAGGCCAGTTTTGACCTTAATGGCTGCTGAAATTTTTGGTTCAACAGCAAAAGAGGCTTTAGCGGCAGCAACGGCTATTGAGCTTTTTCATAATTTTTCGTTGATTCATGATGATATTATGGATCAGGCGAACTTGAGAAGAGGGCATCAGACCGTACATAAAAAATGGGATATCAACACCGGAATTTTATCTGGTGATGCCATGTTGATTTTGGCTTATCAATATTTTGAAAATTACGAACCGGTGGTGTTTAAGGAATTGGCAAAGTTGTTTAGCAAAACCGCAATTGAAGTTTGTGAAGGGCAGCAATGGGATGTTAATTTTGAAGATCGTCACGATGTAGAAATATCGGGTTACCTCAAAATGATTGAGTATAAAACCGCGGTTTTAGTTGGAGCAGCTTTAAAGATGGGGGCTATAGTAGCTCGTGCTTCTGAGGAGAATGCCAACTTGATTTACGATTTTGGATTAAATTTAGGTATCGCTTTCCAATTGCAAGATGATTTTCTAGATGCCTTTGGCGATGTAGAATCCTTCGGTAAACGCATCGGTGGGGATATTTTGGAGAATAAAAAGACCTATTTATATCTTCGTGCCGTACAACGCGCTTCTGAAGTTGAGAAAAAGCAGTTGATTGATGCTTTTACAACGGAAGCTAAAGATGAAGAAGATAAAATAGCTTTGGTTAAAGCCTTGTTTGTTTCTACTGGGTCAGTAGGAGATTCTAAGGATTTGATCGAAAGTTACACTCAAAAAGCATTGAGTATTTTAGACTTAATGGATATTGAAGAAGATAAAAAAGAAGTTTTGCATCAGTTTAGCAAAAATCTGATGGGACGTCAAGTTTAAGTTATGTTAGAAGCAGTACAGTATTTACAGAAAAACGTGGCAAATGAGGCCTTGTTTGTTCAATTGGTCGCGCAATTGCAGAAAGATTTTCAAATGGCTGTGCAATTAGAAGTTTTTCTAAATATCGGTAGTGCTGAAGACTTGGTTGCTGAATTGGAGAGACAACTGCTTCGATTGGTAGAAACCGATGCTTCTAAATTTTCCAGCTTATTATATAGGATAGATGTTTCCGAAGCTGCTATTGATGAATTGCAGCTTCGGGGACTTAATCTGGAACAGTATCTGTGGGAATTGACCTTTATAATTCTAAAAAGAGAATGGCAAAAGGTGTGTTTTAGAAATAAACTCTAATAAAAGGCATAAGACCTGTATTGTAGACGTTGTCTTTCTTTTTATAGAGCACGTTATACTTTAGTCCTGCCGCTACGTTTTGCGAGCGATAACCTGCTCCTAAAAACAACGCGGTATTCCAAAAATCATCGCTATAATTAGGTATGGTATAGGTGTAGGTGTTGTTAACTCGCAATTGTTCGAGCTCCATAGAGAGTTGAATTTGATCTATAGGATTGACTAAAGCAATTAAAGTTGGTCCGTAAATCCATGATTTATAGAAATCTTTACTTTGTATATAACTCCCTTGTAGAGCCACTCCCATCGCAAAAGTGGAGTTAAACTCATAGATAGCACTTGGTGCTAATAGGATATCGGTGTAATTATTACTGATACCAAGACCGAAAGCTCCCCCAAATTTCACATGTTTAAAAAAATCACTCTTTTTATTAATATTGTTTAAATCTTGTGCGATTATAGAATTGCATACTAGGAAAAAAAACGGAATAAACAAAAAACGTGTTAAATAAGTAATGTTAATTCTTTCCATCTTAGTTTTATAAAATATTTGTGAGATAAAAGTAACAAAAATATTAGAGATTTATTACAAAGTATTGTATTTTTGTGTAAATTATTTTAACCAAAGGTCTTTAGACAAAATTATGGACAGGTATTCCTTTTTAAACGCGGCACATACAGCATTCTTTGCAGAGTTATATGATGAGTATTTACAAAATCCCGACAGCATTGAGCCTAGTTGGAGGAGCTTTTTTCAAGGTTTCGATTTTGCAAATGAATATAGTGATGGCCCGGTAGAACAGTTATCAAAAGCTTACACTGATTCGGGTGACACCAAACAGTTGGAGCAATTTCAGAAAGAGTTTGCAGTTTTAAAACTTATCGATCAATACAGAACCTATGGGCATTTACTGACCAAGACGAATCCGTTGCGCGATAGAAATGTTGAAGCTCCAGATTTGAGTATACAGAATTTTGGTTTAACTACTGCTGATTTGAATATCAAGTTTGAAGCGGCAAAATCGGTTCAACTTCCTGTTTCAACTTTGTCTGAAATCATTAAACATCTAGAGCAAGTATATTGTCATACACTTGGTTTGGAGTTTAAATACATTATTAATGAAAAGGAAATTCAGTGGATTCAAAATCATTTTGAAGCACCAGAAGCCGTTTTTGATGCCAATCAGAAAAAAGAAATTCTAGGTAAACTAATTGAAGCGGTTTCTTTTGAGAACTTTTTAAATACTAAATATGTAGGACAAAAGCGTTTCTCATTAGAGGGTCTTGAGGCGGCTATTCCAGCTTTGGATATGTTGATTGAGGCTGCTGCTGCTAGAGGTGTTGAAGAATTGGTCATGGGAATGTCTCATAGAGGACGTTTAAACGTTTTGGCGAATGTATTCAAAAAACCAGCAGGAGAGATTTTTTCAGAATTTGATGGGAAAGACTATAATGAAGTTGAAGGCTTTGATGGTGATGTAAAATACCATTTGGGATTGAGCTCTATGAGACAAACCAAATCAGGTAATGAAATTCATTTAAACTTGGCTCCAAATCCATCGCATTTAGAAACGGTAGGAGCGGTTATCGAAGGTATTGCACGTGCAAAACAAGATCGTTTGTATGCTAACGATCCTTCTAAAGTGTTGCCGATTGCTTTGCATGGTGATGCTGCAGTTGCAGGACAAGGTATTGTATATGAGATTATCCAAATGGCTAAACTTAGAGGGTATAAAACAGGTGGAACCATCCATTTGATTTTAAACAATCAAGTTGGGTTTACTACAAACTTTACAGACGGTAGATCTTCGATCTATTCAACAGATGTGGCTAAGGTTACTAACGCACCGGTATTGCATGTTAATGCCGATGATACGGAGGCGGCAGTTAGAGCCATGTTGTTTGCTTTGGATTATCGTATGGAGTTTGGAACAGATATCTTTATCGACTTGGTAGGATACAGAAAATACGGACATAATGAAGGTGATGAACCTAAATTTACACAACCTTTGTTGTATAAATTGATTTCAAAACACCCGAATTCAAGAAATATCTATAGTGGAAGATTGTTGGAAGACAAAGTTATTGATAATGACTATGTGTCTGCTTTAGAACAAAAATACAAAGATGCTTTAGAGTCGTCTTTGGAAGAGTCTCGTAAACACGAATTCGCGGAGATTAAAACTTTCATGGAAGAAGAGTGGAAGGGATATGAAAAAGCGAGTGAAGAGAAGATGTTATTGACTTATGATACTAAGGTGTCTAAAGAGGTTTTGACGGATGTCGCTTCAGTGGTTACTGAGTTACCAACGGACAAAAAATTCATAAGCAAGATTAAGAAATTGATCAACGATCGTAAAACCATGTTCTTTGAGTCTGATAAATTAGACTGGGCTATGGGAGAGATGTTGGCTTACGGTTCTTTGTTGACAGAAGGTTTTGGGGTGAGAATCTCTGGACAAGATGTCGAAAGAGGAACGTTTTCTCACCGTCATGCTGTTATTAAAACAGAGGATACGGAAGAATCAATTATCTTGTTGGATAAATTAAAAGATAAAAAAGGGCAATTTAGTATCTATAACTCCTTGTTATCGGAATATGCGGTAGTGGGTTATGAGTATGGTTATGCCTTGACAAATCCAAAAACATTGACGATTTGGGAAGCGCAGTTTGGAGATTTCTCCAATGGAGCTCAAATCATGTTGGATCAATATATTTCAGCCGCAGAAGCGAAGTGGAATACGCAAAACGGATTGGTGATGTTGTTGCCTCACGGATATGAAAATCAGGGTGCAGAACATTCGTCGGCACGTATGGAGCGTTATTTGCAGTTGTGTGCAGAGGATAATATGTATGTTGCAGACTGTACAACGCCGGCTAACTTCTTTCACTTGTTGAGAAGACAAATGGTGGCTAATTTCAGAAAACCGTTAATCGTGTTTACTCCAAAGAGTTTGTTGAGACATCCTTTGGCCGTATCTTCTATTAGTGATTTTACTGAAGGTAGTTTCCAAGAGGTGATTGATGACCAAGTCGTAACAGCAACGGAGGTAACCTCTTTGGTTTTCTGTACGGGTAAATTTTATTATGATTTATTGGCAGAACGCGAAAAACTGGGAAGAAATGATGTGGCTTTGGTGAGAATCGAGCAGTTGTTTCCACTTCCAATTGATAAAATGAAAGCGGTAATAGCCAAGTATCCTAATGTGAACGACTATGTTTGGGCGCAGGAAGAGCCTAGAAACATGGGTGCATATAGTTTTATGTTGATGAATTTCCATGAAGTGCCTTTGCGTTTGGCAGCAACCAAAGCATATAGTGCGCCAGCATCGGGTAGTTCGACGCGTTCTAAAAAACGTTATGCCTATGCTATCGCTAAAGTTTTTGATAAAAACTTATAATAATAATTTCGTATTTTTACATAAATAACAATATCTAAAAGAATATACTGATGAGTATCTTAGAAATGAAAGTTCCTTCGCCAGGGGAGTCAATCACAGAAGTTGAAATCGCTACTTGGTTAGTAAAAGATGGTGATTACGTAGAAAAAGACCAAGCTATTGCTGAGGTTGATTCTGACAAAGCAACCTTGGAGTTGCCAGCTGAAGCTAGTGGTATTATTACCCTTAAGGCAGAAGAAGGTGACGCTGTGGCTGTAGGTCAAGTAGTTTGTTTAATTGATACTAGTGCTGCTAAACCAGAAGGTGGAGCTTCAGAAGCATCAAAACCAGCAGAAGAATCTAAACCGACGCCTGCACCTGCAAAGGTAGAAGCGCCAGTGGCTACAACTACGTATGCATCGGGTACGGCTTCTCCGGCAGCTAAAAAAATATTAGACGAAAAAAACATCGATACCACTTCTATTCAAGGAACGGGTAAAGATGGTCGTATAACTAAAGAAGATGCTGTAAATGCAGTACCTTCAATGGGAACACCAACAGGTGGAGCTAGAGGTACGGAGCGTAAAAAAATGTCGATGTTGCGTCGTAAAGTAGCAGAGCGTTTGGTTCATGCTAAAAATACTACAGCGATGTTGACTACTTTTAACGAAGTAAACTTGACGCCTGTAAACAAGTTGAGAAACGAATATAAGGATGCTTTTAAAGCAAAACACGGTGTTGGATTAGGATATATGTCCTTTTTTACCAAAGCGGTTACTCGTGCGCTTCAATTGTATCCAGATGTAAACTCAATGATCGATGGACAAGAGCAAATCAGTTTTGATTTTTGCGATATCTCTGTTGCCGTATCAGGTCCTAAAGGATTGATGGTGCCAGTAGTGCGCAGTGCAGAACTGTTGTCGTTCAGAGGTGTTGAGAATGAAATCAAACGTTTGGCTATTAGAGCTCGTGACGGACAAATTACTGTAGACGAAATGACAGGTGGTACGTTTACAATCTCTAACGGAGGTGTATTCGGATCGATGTTATCTACGCCTATCATCAACCCACCCCAATCTGGAATTTTAGGTATGCACAATATTATTGAGCGACCAATTGCAGTAAACGGAAAAGTTGAAATCCACCCAATGATGTTTGTGGCGCTTTCTTATGACCACAGAATCATTGACGGACGTGAGTCAGTTGGATTCTTAGTGGCTGTAAAAGAAGCCTTGGAAAATCCAGTGGAGTTATTGATGGGTAACGATATTAAAAAAGCCTTAGAACTTTAGTTTCTAATGTGAAAATAGCAAAAAAGACCTTCTGAAAAGAAGGTCTTTTTTTATGAAAAAAAATGCCTTGGTAAGCCGTGTTTACTATGGTTTTTCGATTTTTCTACTTAAAAGTCGTAAAACTTAATTTTCTGTTTTACAGCTGATTAGGTTTTTGTTTGTTTCGATATAGCATTTATTTACATTGTTAACAACTTGCCTTTTTTGTGAATAAGTTTTAGGATTTTAAACTTCGGATTGACAATAAAAATGACAATCTTTGTAAGAGATCGATTCTTCGATTCACAATGTTATTTAATCTTCATAATCAATATAGTATGTCTTTTCAAGAACCCATTTTAACTGAGAATAAAAACCGATTCGTCATTTTTCCAATCAAACACCATGATATTTGGGAGTGGTATAAGAAAATGGAGGCTAGTTTTTGGACTGCAGAAGAAATTGATTTGCATCAAGACCTTAGTGATTGGAACAACAAATTAAATGACGATGAACGTTATTTTATCAAACATATTTTAGCGTTTTTTGCCGCTTCGGATGGTATTGTCAATGAAAATTTGGCCGAAAATTTCGTCAATGAAGTACAGTATCCGGAAGCTAAATTTTTCTATGGTTTTCAAATCATGATGGAAAATATCCACAGTGAGACTTATTCTTTGTTGATTGATACTTATGTGAAAAATGAAGAAGAAAAAGACCATCTTTTTAGAGCGATAGACGTTTTTCCTGCAATCAAGAAAAAGGCAGACTGGGCTCTAAAATGGATAGACTCTGATTCTTTTGCAGAGCGTTTAATCGCTTTTGCCGCAGTAGAAGGAATTTTCTTTTCGGGTGCTTTTTGCTCTATTTTCTGGTTAAAGAAAAGAGGATTAATGCCGGGATTAACCTTTTCGAATGAGTTGATTTCTCGTGACGAGGGAGTTCACTGTGATTTTGCGGTGCATTTACATAATCACCATTTGGTAAATAAGGTTCCGAAGGCACGTATCAGAGAAATTTTGGTAGATGCTTTAAATATTGAAAGAGAGTTTATTACAGAATCGTTGCCAGCGAGTTTGATTGGTATGAATGCGGTGTTGATGACGCAATATTTAGAATTTGTTGCCGATAGATTATTGGTGGAATTGGGTTGTGAAAGAGAGTATAATGTGACGAATCCATTTGATTTCATGGATATGATTTCTTTACAAGGGAAAACCAATTTCTTTGAAAAACGCGTTTCTGAATATCAGAAAGCGGGAGTGATTAGTAGTAAAGACGATAATGATGGAAAAATTAGCTTTGACGCTGATTTTTAGTCGAGAGAACAAGATACGGTAGTGACTTCGGTCACAAACATAAAAAAATAAGCCCATGTTTGTAGTAAAAAGAGACGGAAGAAGAGAGCCGGTTATGTTTGATAAAATCACAGACCGAATTAGAATATTGTGTTATGAATTGAATGAATTGGTTGATCCTGTTAAGGTGGCCATGCGTGTAATTGAAGGACTGTATGATGGAGTTACGACTTCTGAATTAGATAATCTTGCCGCTGAGACCGCTGCATCAATGACGGTTTCGCATCCAGATTATGCTTTGTTGGCAGCGCGTATTGCCGTTTCTAACCTTCATAAGAACACTAAAAAATCATTCTCGGAAACGATAGTGGATATGTATAACTATATCAATCCGAGAACCAACCAAGCCTCTCCATTAATTGCCGATGATGTTTTTGAGGTGATTATGAAGAACGCAGAGCGTTTGGATTCAACTATCATATACCAACGCGATTTCAATTACGATTTCTTTGGTTTCAAAACTTTAGAGCGCTCGTATTTGTTGAAAATCGACGGAAAAATCGTTGAACGTCCGCAACATATGTTGATGCGTGTTTCGGTGGGAATCCACTTAGACGATATCGATTCGGTTATAGAAACCTATGAGTTGATGTCCAAGAAGTTTTTTACTCACGCTACACCAACCCTATTTAATTCAGGAACTCCAAAACCTCAAATGTCTTCTTGCTTTCTATTGACGATGCAAGACGATAGTATTGAAGGAATTTACGATACTTTAAAACAAACTGCTCAGATCTCACAATCGGCAGGGGGAATCGGTCTTTCTATTCATAATGTGAGAGCGACGGGATCTTATATTCGCGGAACTAATGGAACTTCTAACGGAATCGTTCCGATGTTACGTGTTTTTAACGATACGGCTCGTTATGTCGATCAAGGTGGAGGAAAGCGAAAAGGAAGTTTTGCCATTTATATTGAGCCATGGCATGCCGATGTTTACGATTTTATCGATTTAAGAAAAAATCACGGTAAAGAGGAAATGCGTGCTCGTGATTTGTTTTTAGCCCTGTGGATCAACGATTTGTTTATGAAACGCGTTGAAGAAGATGCAGAATGGACGTTGATGTGTCCAAACGAATGTCCGGGTCTTGCAGATGTGTATGGTGATGAGTTTGATGCCTTGTATGTGTCTTACGAAGCGGCAGGAAAGGGAAGAAGAAAGATCAAAGCAAGAGAGTTGTGGGAGAAAATTCTAGAAGCGCAAGTGGAAACGGGTACTCCGTATATGTTGTATAAGGATGCAGCGAACCGCAAGTCCAATCAAAAGAATTTAGGTACTATTCGCTCGTCAAACTTGTGTACAGAAATCATGGAGTTTACTTCTAAAGATGAAGTTGCTGTATGTAATCTGGCTTCTATTTCATTGCCGATGTTTGTTGAAAACCGCCAATTCAACCACCAAGCTTTATACGATGTAGTTAAAAGAGTTACACGTAACTTGAATAAAGTTATCGATAGAAATTATTACCCAGTTAAGGAGGCTGAAAATTCAAATATGCGTCACAGGCCAGTTGGTTTGGGAGTACAAGGATTGGCAGATGCTTTTATCTTAATGCGTATGGCATTTACAAGTGATGAAGCAAAAGCACTGAATCAAGAAATTTTTGAGACGATTTATTTTGCTGCGGTGACATCATCGATGGAAATAGCTAAGATAGAAGGACCGTATTCTACTTTTGTTGGATCACCAATTTCACAAGGAGAATTTCAGTATAACCTTTGGGGGATGAAAGACGAAGACTTAAGTGGACGCTGGGATTGGGCATCTTTAAGAAAAGAAGTGATGGAACACGGTGTTAGAAACTCCTTGTTGCTAGCTCCAATGCCAACAGCTTCGACTTCTCAAATCTTGGGAAATAATGAGGCTTTTGAACCGTATACTTCAAATATCTATACGAGAAGAGTACTTTCAGGTGAATTTATTGTTGTGAATAAACATTTATTACATGACTTAGTTGACTTGGGATTGTGGAATGAAGATCTGAAACAAGAAATCATGCGATCAAATGGATCGATTCAACATTTGGATTATTTGCCACAAGAGATACGCGATTTATATAAAACTGTTTGGGAGTTGAGTATGAAAGATATTATTGATATGTCTCGTCAAAGAGGGTATTTTATCGATCAATCTCAGTCGTTAAACCTATTTATGGAAGGAGCAAATTACGCCAAATTAACGTCAATGCATTTCTATGCATGGAAGTCAGGTTTGAAAACGGGTATGTATTATTTGAGAACCAAATCAGCAGTTGACGCGATTAAGTTTACTTTAAATAATGATAAAAAAATCGAAACACCTGTTATTGCCGCTCCTAAAGCAGAAGTGAAATCCAATGATGTTGAAGCCATAAGTGTGGAAGATTATAGAGCCATGATTTTAAATGCACAATCTGCAGAATTAGATGATTGCGAAATGTGTGGTTCTTAAAAATGAATTTTAATTTGTTATATACCATAGAGGCTGTCTTTTAAGATGGCCTCTATTTTTTTGTTCTTGTAGTGCTGCAATTTCCTGCCAAAGACTCCGAGTTTTGATTTCCGATTCGCAAGCAACTATTTCCGAAATGCGTTCCGTATCAAATCAAATTCTTTGTATCTTTGTACTTTAAATTATTAAAAAATGCAAAAAGACACTAAAAAAGGAATTTTTCAAGGAATCATTGAAAAAGATGAAAATGGAAATTATTTCTGTGGTCCTTATCTATTAGATTATAAACAAGTCGAATCCGAATTTAAATTAGGAGATAAAATCAGTATAAAAACCGTTATCGCTAATCCTAGCGATAAAAGTTATGAAACCTATCCAAAGAAATCGATGAAATTTTTCTTGGTTAGAGACGAAGACCGAGAAATGTTCTCTTAGTAAAGATAAAAAAAACAGCTTTTTGAGCTGTTTTTTTGTTTGATAATGGGCTATTAAATCATTTATATTGAAAATATTTGCACTTAAAGAAGGGCTGTTCTCTGTGGGGAATTCCAAAACGTTTCAACCTTTTAAAACGGGCGTGGATAAGTTGTCTGATCGCGAGCGTGGGAGCTTTTTATTGGCTGTACAACCGTTTCTAATTGTTTTGGATGACGAGGTTATTTTGTTGGACACGGGATTGGGTTTATCTGAAGGAGGTGTTTTGCAGTTGGTTAATAATATTAATAAAGTCGGGTATCAGGTGGAACAAGTGACCAAAGTATTGCTTTCGCATTTGCATCGGGATCACGTTGGCGGCATATTTGTATCAGCTGCCGTTGATGCTACTTTGACTTTTCCTAAGGCAACCTATTATGTTCAACAACGGGAGTTGGAGTATGGCTTAAAGCAAACACATGCTTCTTATAATTTAGAAGTGTTGCAAAAGATTGCCGCGTCGAGTCAGTTTCAATTTTTGACAGCTGATAGCGGAAAGTTGCACGATCAGCTTACCTATAAAGTGACGGGTGGACATACCCCATATCATCAAGTGTTTTGGATTAAAGACGATGCCGAAACCTTTTTCTATGGCGCTGATGTCACGCCTCAATTATTTTTTTTAAAACATAAAATGATCGGCAAATACGATTATGATGGAAAAAAAACCATGCAGTATCGTGCTGATTTTTTGCAAGAAGCCGTGGCGGAAGATTGGACATTTTTGCTGTACCACGATGCTGAATTTCCGTTGTGGAATCCCAATAAAGTGAGTTTGTAATCAGGTGATTTCTGATTATATTTGTGTATATTAAAACCAGTTAAGTTATGAGTGCTCTTTTTTTTATCGATCGAAGTAATATAGAACTGAATGAGGTAGTTTTTAATGCCGCCGTATCCGATCAGATCGATCAATTCCTCAAGGAATATCAATTTCGAGAAATTTTACTTCAATATGAATTGCCAGTATCGAACAAGATACTGCTCTATGGACAAACGGGTTGTGGTAAAACAATGACCGCAAAAGCCATTGCGAAACATTTGGATAAAAAATTGATCATTGTTAATTTGGGTACTATTGTTTCGTCTAAATTAGGTGAAACAGCTAAAAATATTGAAGGTCTGTTTCGAGAGATTCAATATGAAAGTGCGGTTTTGTTTTTTGATGAATTTGATTCTTTAGGGCAAATTCGCGATTACGACAATAAAGATAATAGTGAGATGAAAAGAGTGGTCAATGCTATTTTACAGCTGATAGATGGTTTTCCTCAAAAATCCATTTTGATGGCGGCGACCAATCAAATACAAATGATAGATCCAGCCCTCGTGCGTCGTTTTGAGATGCATTTGGAGTATACATCACCTTCTGATGAAGTCTTGGACCAATATTATGATAAAATGCTTTCAAAGTATCCTGAAGAGTTTCGTGCAGTGTCGCGTTTGTATAATGTGTCTTTTGCTGAAGCCAAAAATCAAATATTCAAGTCGGTTAAAAATAATATCATTAACAGTCAGTTAGTAGTCTGATCTTAGCAGTGTGTTTAAGTTTAAAAAACGATAATTTTACAAGAGATAAAAAATAAAATATGATGAAATGGGAAAAGCTGTTGTCTTTAAAAAAGCACGGTGATCGTATAGAAAGAAAGCGAAAAGATGAAAATGAAACCCGTATCGGTTTTGAGGTTGATTACGACCGAATCATTTTCTCGTCGGCTTTTAGAAGTTTACAAGACAAAACACAGGTAATTCCCTTGTCAAAAACAGATTTTGTTCATACGCGTTTAACGCATAGTTTGGAGGTTTCTGTGGTTGGTCGTTCCTTAGGACGTCTAGTGGGGCAGCAGATCTTGCAAAAGTATCCGCATTTGGATCAGGATTTGGGTTATACCGTCAATGATTTTGGAGCTATAGTAGCAGCAGCTTCGTTGGCACATGATATTGGAAATCCTCCTTTTGGACATTCAGGTGAAAAAGCGATTGGAGATTTCTTTAGTCGAGGTAAAGGCAAGATATATCGGGACGAACTCACCGATAAAGAATGGCAGGATTTGATTGACTTCGAAGGAAATGCGAACGGATTTTCGGTTTTGACAAAATCTCGTCCAGGTATAGAAGGCGGTGTGCGTATTTCGTATGCTACCTTAGGAGCATTTATGAAATATCCTAAAGAGAGTTTACCCAAAAAACCAACCCGTGATATTTGTGATAAAAAATACGGTTTTTTTCAGTCCGATAAAGAGGCGTTTGTAGCAGTAGCTGACGATTTAGGCTTGCTTCGAAAGCAAAGAGATGAATTGGCATTTCGCAGACATCCCTTGTCGTATTTGGTAGAGGCAGCAGATGATATCTGTTATACTATTATCGATTTTGAAGACGGGATTAATCTGGGGCTAATTCCAGAAGAACACGCCTTGGAATTTTTAATTAAAATTGTACAGAAGAGTATCAATGCACAGAAATATGCCCAATTATCTTGTACGGAAGATCGCGTAAGTTATTTAAGGGCTTTGGCAATTGGAAGTTTGATTCAAGATGCAGTACGGATTTTTGTAGAGCATGAAGAGCGCATCTTAGCAGGCGATTTCCCGTACGCTTTAATGGATAAATGCGCTTATGTTGCTCAGATGAAAGATGTGATTTCATTAAGTGTAAATAAAGTTTATCAAAGCAAAGGAGTTATTGAAAAAGAAGTAGTCGGATATCAGGTGATTCATACCTTGTTGGATCATTTTTGTACGGCCTATAACAATTCTTTTTATGGAGAGGAAACCCATTATGATTCGTTGATGTTAAAACTTTTACCAGAAAAATATCTTAGTGAAAATGATAGTTTGTATGAACGATTGATGAGTATCTGCCATTTTATATCAATGCTTACGGATGGAAAGGCCTTGGAATTGTACAGAACAATTAAAGTAACTGCATAAGAAGTAAATAAAAAAAACGAAAAAGGGCTGTTTCCATTTAGGAGACAGCCCTTTTTTTTGGTCTTTTTTTAACGATAAAACCTTAAAAAGTATGGAGGCTACTAAAAGAGTAGCCTCCAGTAGTGATCTTATTTAACGCTTACACGTCGATACTACTTATTGATTTGTACCCATCCCGTTCTGGTTTTACCACGAGAAATCACCACGTAATAGTAAGTTCCATCAGGAAGGATTTTATCTCCTTTACCTTGTCCTTGCCACTGATTGGTATAGTTTCCGTCAAAGCTGTATACCTCTGAACCGTAACGGTTGTAGATTTTGATACTGCTAACCCCGTGATTGGATAAGTCAAAACGATCGTTTAATCCGTCGCCATTAGGAGAAATTCCCTTTGGTATTGGACATTCCTCGTAAGTTACCGTATAACTACTTTGGTCTACACATAAGCCATCTTCAGAGGAAGCATATACGTAAATGGTGGTAGCTAAAGGAACTAGAGTTCCAGG
>NZ_JALJZV010000005.1 GCF_024171535.1 Flavobacterium sp. HSC-61S13
AAGGCATTAATCCAAATTTCTCTGGGCTATTCCTTTGTAAAAGGTAGATTGCATACGCGTTACGCACCCGTGCGCCGGTCTCAAGGAAGCAAGCTTCCTCTACCCCTCGACTTGCATGTGTTAAGCCTGCCGCTAGCGTTCATCCTGAGCCAGGATCAAACTCTTCATCGTATTTTTTTAATATGTTTAGATAGTTTGCGCTAATTCTTGAAATCTTGCGATTTCCTTACTCTCTCTTATTTGCTGTCAATTCAATATGTCTATGAACGTGTCTTCTTGTCTTTCGCTTGTCTCTCAAAGCGGATGCAAAACTACAACTTCTTTTTTAAATGGCAAGCTTTTTGTTAGAAAAAAATTTCTTTTTATTTACTTGTCAATAATGTGTCAGAGCGTTGTTTCCTTGCGGATGGCAAAGATACAACTTTAATTATTTAAGAAACAAATTTAATTTTTATAAAATTTTAAAGAGCGAACTCTTTATTCTTGTTTCTTATTTTTTAACTCCGTTTCTCAAAGAACTTCTGCGGTAATGCGAGTGCAAAAGTAGGCCTTTTTACCAGCATTCCTAATCTTTTATTCTTTTATTTTTGGTATTTCTCACGCTCTTTTCTTAACTGACTAGTATCCGTTGTTTTACCTCTTTTATTATTTCTTGAATCGAAAGTCGGGATTGGTGATTCGAAGGTTCTCGTTTATGAAAAGCGAATTACTATAGTAATCAGTAAACAGTGATCAGTGACTAGAGGAGTCACGTGAATCGAAAGTCGGAATTTGTGATTCGAAGGTTATCGTTAGTGAAAAGCCGATTGTTCTAGTGATCAGTAATCGGTGATCAGTAATCGGTGATCAGTAATCGGTGATCAGTAACTAGCACGTGAATCGAAAGTCGGGATTTGGGAGTCGAGGGTTCTCGTTTGTGAAAAAGCTATCTATATATGAGGAGTGAGAAATTAACAATAGCCGACGAATCTCGATTTTCGAATAACGAATTAGCAAAGAGTGACTAGAGGCTTCAAGTTTATAAAAAGTATCTATATATGAGGAGTGAGAAATTAACGACAGCCGACGAATCACGATTTTCGAATAACGAATTAGCAAAGAGTGACTAGAGGGTTCAAGTTTATAAAAAGTATCTATATATGTGGAGTGAGAAATTAACGATAGCCGACGAATCACGATTTTCGACTAACGAATCACGAATTAGCAACGAGCAACTAGAGGGTTCAAGTTTATAAAAAGCTATCTGTATATGAGGAGTAAGAGATTCACACTAACCGACGATTCTCGATTTACGATTCTCGATTTACGCAAAAAAGTCCGATGATCGATCATCGGACTTTTTATTATATTTAAACAGGTAAAACCTTAATTGTTTAGCATTACCGGCATAACCAACATGGTTACGGTTTCTCCTTCATCCAATCCATCAACTGGAGTTAAAATCCCCGCGCGATTTGGCAAAGACATTTCCAACATGATTTCATCTGATTGTAGATTGTTTAACATCTCTGTCAAAAAACGAGAGTTAAATCCGATTTGCATATCGTCTCCTTGGTAGTCACAAGTCAAACGCTCATCTGCTTTGTTCGAATAATCGATATCTTCCGCAGAAATATTTAACTCAGTACCCGCAATCTTCAAACGAATCTGATGCGTAGTCTTATTAGCATAAATAGCTACACGACGTACTGAACTTAAAAATTGCGCACGATTGATCAATAATTTATTCGGATTCTCCTTTGGAATAACCGCTTCGTAGTTTGGATATTTACCATCGATCAAACGACAAGTCAACGTATAGTTTTCAAAAGAAAACTGTGCATTGGAATCGTTGTATTCAATTTTCACTTCTGCATCCGAAGTCATCAAGATATTCTTTAAAATATTCAACGGCTTTTTAGGCATGATAAAATTAGCTTGACTCGAAGAACTGATATCAGCACGCGAGTACTTCACTAATTTATGAGCATCTGTAGCTACAAAAATCAAACCCTCTGGAGAGAACTGAAAAAACACTCCAGACATCACTGGACGTAAATCGTCATTTCCTGCTGCAAAAATCGTTTTACTGATCGCTGTTGCCAAAACCTCAGCCGGAACTCCTGTCGTAGAAGGATCTTCCAAAGTCTCTGCCTTCGGAAACTCATCTCCTTGCGCATAAGCCAAAACATATTTCCCTAAATCAGAACTGATCTCTATGGTATTATTTTCTTTAACGGTAAAAGTCAAAGGTTGTTCTGGGAAAGTTTTTAATGTTTCCAATAATAACTTCGCCGGAACTGCGATACTTCCTTGACTGGTAGATTCTATTTCTAGCTTAGCAGACATGGTTGTTTCTAAATCGGAAGACGAAACTTTTAATTCGCTATTATCCAATTCGAATAAGAAATTATCTAAAATGTGTAAAGTATTACTACTATTGATAACACTTCCAAGAATCTGCAATTGTTTTAACAAATAGGAACTCGATACAATAAACTTCATGTTATTTTGCTTTTTTAGGTGTAAAATTACTTTTACATTTTACAAATATATCGGATTATAACCAATTATAAAAGAATTTTTATTAACACTTACGCGCAAATCGTTTCTTTCTATAAAAAGTGAAGCCCAAACCGAAAATTAAAAGGAAAAACAGTGGTAATCCGACAGTTATTATTTGAATATAGCTATAACGTTCATATACTTTTTGTTTGTCCAACAAGGGCAAGCTGACATTTTTTGAACGGATGTTAATAAGTCCCGAGTCATCCAGGAGATAATTCACCGTGTTCAGTAAAAACTCTTTATTTCCATAGAGTTTATTAGTCCATTTATCATAGCCCAACTCTAAGGGTTGAAAATTTTGATCCAATTGGTTTCTAATTACATCGCCATCTGCAATAACCACCATTTGATTCGCAGGACTCTGTTCTTTATAGTTTTTTGGCTTAAATGGCAAAATCCGATTTTGATAGACCGATTTAAAATTACCCTCTAGTAATACGGCCAAATTATAAAACCCTTTGTCTTGATAATCCGCCGGAGTCACTTCTTCATTTACCATATCCAACGATATCTGTGCCGGAGTACCAACCGCTGCAGAATTACGAGATGACTGTAATAAGATCGTTTTATGAATTCCATTCTTTAAAGTATCGATGGCATTGGCAAAATCAAACTTAACCCCTTCGATATTCTTAACTATAGGATGATCTCCCTGAGGATACGCAAAAGGAGCGAATTTCCATAGAAATTCCTCGTATTGCGTTTCACTGCCCTGACGTCCCACCGCCAGTTTAATCGGAGTTGCTTGTTCGTCTTTAACCAACACCGGATTCACGCGTACGCCATACTTAAATAACATTTCTCCCAGACTTTGATCTTTCGGATACGCCATCATCACTCCAGTTTGGTTTAAACTATCCATATCTGCCTGAACCTGATCAATCAGCCAAATCGTTTTTCCGCCATTCATAATAAACTGATCCAAAACTTCAATTTTCTCTTCAGAAAATTGCTTGCTCGGTTTCGCAATTATCGCCAGGTCATACTTCTGCAATTCCTCTAAACTACGCACCGGATTTGTCGCTACAGAATCCAAAGTAAACGGTCCGATAAAATAATTCTCACGTACTGACTTCAAGAAATCAGCTATATAATGATCATCCAATTCCCCATTACCTTTGATAATGGCAATTTTCTTTTGTTTTTCCGAGATAACTCGATGAATCGCATCGGTAATCGCATATTCCAAATGCTGTACAGAACTAATTACTTTTTCTTCAGTATTCGCCCCCATCATGTTTTTCAACAATGGGATTTGTGTTGTTTTTGTACCGTAAGTGGCAACAGCCCAAGGAAAAACCATTTCCTGTACCTGTTTTCCCTTATCAGCTACCGTGATATTAATCGGCTTCATGCCCGCTTCAAACAAAGCTCGAGCGGTTTCCATCTTTTCATCCTCCGATTCAATCGGATTGATAAACTGAAAATTAATATTGGAATTATAGGCTTTGAACTCTTCGAGCAATTGCCTGGTTTCCGTTTGCAACCTCTTGAATTCTTGAGGAAATTGTCCTTCCAAAAATACATCGACAAACAAAGGCTCCTTAACCCCTTTAATCACTTCTAACGAAGTTTCCGACAAGGTATAACGATTATCCTGAGTTAAATCCCAACGCTTGAAGACATAAGATCCCAATACATTGACTAAAACCAGCAGTACAACAACTCCCAATAACGATATAATGCGCTGTTTGCGTTTTGTATTCATTACTTTTTCATGGATTTAATTTTAAAAATAGTCGCACTCAAAAAGAATATAGCGAAACTAACAAAATACAGTATATCTCGAGTGTCTAACACACCGCGCCCCATACTCTTAAAATGAGAATTTATTCCGAAGTTAGCTATAATACCACTCCAGCTGCCTCCTATTTTGCTCCATTCATCGATACCTACAAAAAACAAAAAACACAGCAACACAGCGATTATAAAGGATACGATTTGATTTTCTGATAAGGTAGAAGCAAATATTCCGATTGCCGTATAAGCACCGATTAAGAATAACAATCCAAAATAAGATCCCCATGTACTTCCCCAATCAAAATGGGTACCTGCCAACGACAGATCTGATACAACCCACACATAAATCAATGTAGGAATTACCGCCATTACGATCAGCACAAAAGCACCTAAAAACTTACCCATAACAATTTCCCAGATACGCAGTGGTTTGGTCAACAACAGCTCCATAGTACCTTGTTTTATCTCTTCAGAAAAACTCTTCATCGTGACAGCTGGAATCAAGAAAATTAAAATCCAGGGTGCCAAGCTAAAAAACGGATTGATATCGGCATAACCGCTTTGTAAAATATTGTAATTACCGTCGAAAACCCATAGGAAGAGTCCGTTTAACACCAAAAAGACAGCCATAACAAGATAGCCCATTAAGGAGCCAAAAAAGGATTTGATTTCGCGAAATAAAAGTGCGTTCATCTTTAAATTTTAGGGTAAAGTAACTATTTTATCTACACTCCAAGCCTGTGGCTTATCATTGAAAAGCGTTTTAACGAACGACCAAATTTCTCTAAAGGTTTCGGATTTTCGGTAGTCTTCAAGGTCACTCTCCTGCCCCCAATAACTGTAGGTAAAAAAGATCGAAGGATTTTCTTTGTCCTGATACAATTCTAAAAACTGGTTGCCTGGATAATGACGCACAACTTCTTTTACCGTATCGAAATGCGCTAAAAAAACCGGTATTTTTTCTTCATGAAAACTCATTTTCACAATTCTAACAAACATAATATCTCTTTTTGTTATTCATCAAACTCAATGGTAATAGTATCTCGATATTCCAGTCCCAACAAGATCTTAGGAGAACCGGTAGTCAATGGATTAGCGCGATAGAGTGAAAACTGCAAATAGCCCAATTCATTGAAGATAGCGAGTAACTCCCCTTCTCTAGATTTTAAAGATGCGGAATCCGTAATTTTAAAGTCGGAAAAATACTTATTTATTCTCTTAATCGGTCGGTTTTTTACATTTATTATAAAGTTTCTTTCCCCTTTAATCTCATCGAACATTTTCTGGGTTATATTACTGACTGCGTTACCAAAGTGATCTTCATAAATGATATTACCTCTAATGCTGTCATTATCTTTCGCCACTACCGCTTTTAGTTCACTAACTCCAACTATGGTCTCAGCGGGTTGCCCTAATTCAGCTAGCGGTGTTCCCTCGGCAATTTTAGCTGCGCTTGCAATAAACACATCCATAGATGGCGTTCCGATTTCAAAATCGAGATAAACCACTTGATCCGCTTGTTTGTCCGTGGTCAGAAAACTCATAATACCGTTGTCTGCAGAAATAAAATAATGACCGTCTAAAAACATGGCTAATGGTCGACTAATTTCAGTCAATTCAGCATCTACACCAATGATGTGTATGGTGCCTTTAGAAAAATTCTGATAGGCTCCTGAAATAACATAACCCGCTTGACTGATGTTGAAATAATCAATACAATGAGAAATATCAACAATCTGACAATCACGAATATAGGAAATTATTTTTCCTTTAATCGCACCGACAAAATAGTCTTTCGTTCCGTAATCTGTTGTTAAAGTAATGATAGTTTCCATTATATATTTTTTACTATTTGATCGATAGTATAGAATTTTTGTATTAGCTTTGAGTAATTGCAAAATTAGTTTATTTTTTAATTAAATCTCACCCCATTTGAACGAAAGAACTATAGAACTAACAGAAATTACAGCTAAAGAATTTTGGGGACCACAAGATACCCATTTAGAAACTCTTAAACGCCTCTATCCCAAATTAAAACTAATAGCGAGAGGCTCTTTGTTAAAAATATATGGGGAGGATGAAATCCTCGATGAATTTGAATTGAGATTTCATCGCTTGGTGAAGTTTTTTTCGAAATACAACCGTATGGATGAAAATTCGATGGAACGGATCGTTATGGATGATGGACCACAACAGATGAACCCCAGTGATAAAATACTGGTCCATGGAGTTGGAGGAAAACTAATCAAAGCACTAACACCGAATCAACAACGCTTGGTACATTTCGTTGAAAACAACGATATGGTTTTTGCCATAGGTCCCGCAGGAACAGGAAAAACCTATACCGGTGTTGCTTTAGCCGTACGAGCTTTAAAGGAAAAGCAAGTAAAACGCATTATTTTGACCCGTCCCGCGGTTGAAGCAGGTGAAAACCTCGGTTTCTTACCCGGAGATATGAAGGAAAAGCTCGATCCGTATATGCAGCCGCTTTATGATGCCTTACGGGATATGTTACCTCCGCAAACCCTAGAAGATTATCTGGCTAAAGGAGTTATTCAAATCGCTCCGCTGGCATTTATGAGAGGACGTACATTAGACCATGCCTTTGTCATTTTAGATGAAGCTCAAAATACCACACACTCTCAGATGAAAATGTTTCTAACCCGTATGGGAAAAGATGCAAAGTTTATTATCACCGGTGACCCTGGACAGATCGATTTACCGAGAAAAGTTAGTTCAGGACTTAAAGAAGCCCTGCATATTCTAAAAGATGTTGAGGGAATCGGAATGATCTATTTAGACGACAAGGATATCGTGAGACACCGTTTGGTTAAAAAAATCGTTGCCGCCTATAAAACCATGGAAGAGCAGATTGAAATACAAAAATCATAGCTCAAACCGGAAACAGCAACCAGCAACTTAATCTTATAAAAAACCGGGGCTATCTCTTTGAGATAGCCCCGGTTACTTTTTGTAAAATCTAACTTAATTATAGAGAGACATAAGTATCTCTTCTAAAAACCATCTTGCGCTCGTGATCGATAAACAAGTGCAATTCGTCTTCAACCAATTTAAATTTATTAGAATGTTCTAATACATTTAAAAGCTCTTTTTCACGAACAAATTCATCAACTGATTTTTCGGGAGCCATAATATTCTTAAATTGTATACCGTCGCCTTCACAAGCCAGGTCACCATAAATAATATGATTACCACCACTACCTGAAAAACTCTTGGTGCTCACATCAATATTAATCAATGGAATTTGATCAATATTTAAATCCTCTACTTTCTTATCCTCGAAAGATTGCAAAATCCAACTACCTGATAATTTAGGTTCAAAAATATAATAACCGTATCCAGCAAAATCGGAAACCACTTCATTGCTGTGTGTATTTCTCTTCAGATGTACCGCTATCGAATGATCATATTCAATTCCAGTGAAAATATCAGAAGTCAACTCTTCATAAATCACGATCTCAATTTCCTCTCTTTTCGTTTGTGCTCTATACACTTTGGTTTCTCCAACCTGTATCGAATCAACATACGGAAACACTATTGTCTCATCTGCTTTTGATGCAGAATAAATTATTCCCTTTTTACTAATGGAAATATTCCAAAAAGGTTCATTGCCCACTGCTTTAAAAAAAGACTCATCTTCATTCTTTTTCTTTGAACCATTATCTTTCGCATTCTTTCTAGAATCCTTAGAGCGTTTTTCGTTGTTCGGCTCAATTCCAGAGCTCGGAAACAAAGATATAGTAAGTGCTAATATCATATTACTCAAATTTTCTTTTCACAATTGTAAGATTCAAAGAATATACCAAAAAAAGATTTAATTGTTTTTTTAAGAATTAATTAATACTTTTCTGCCAATTTGGGTCATTTTTAACCTACACCGCATTTATGTCATAAACACCATTAACTAATATTTTTGTGTTTTTTTTCAACTCTTTAGCGAATATTTCAGCATATTTTTCATTTTTTAGTAAAATTTGCACATTGATTTTTTTCAATATCATATTATTTTCACTTTTGCGATCCAAAATAAAAACATAGCTTAAATCGCCCTCTGTCACCACGGCTTTAGTGGGAACTCCCAAAGCAATTCGCTCTGAAGTAGCAATTTTTGCCTCTGCAAACATGCCACAAAACACCCCCTCCTGATATTCTTTTGGAAAATGTGCTACCACAGAAACCGTTCTATTGGTTTCATCAATGGTTTTACCGATCGAAAAAATCGTTGCTGGAATACTCTTTAAAGATGTCTCCGAGATCTGAAAAGTCAAATCTTGATTCCCTTTAATTTTATCAATATCCTTTTCAAAGACTTTTAAGTTTAACTGCATAGCCCGCGTATCGACAATCTCGATCATGGATTGTTCAGGAGATACAAACATCCCTATGGCCGCCGTAACTTGGTTTACCGTTCCTGAAATCGGAGCTACCAAAGCTACACGAGAGGAAAACTGTCCTCGAGCCACCGCTTTTAAGTCGACATTAAGCAAGTTTAATTTTGCGGTGATACTCTTTAATTTCGCCTGTGCAGTTCTATATTCGCTTTGTGCTTGCAAAAAATTCTTCTGAGAAGCAATCCGTTCTTCAAACAGCATTTTTTGTCTTTCGAATTCCGATTTTAAATACCCGATTTGCTCATAGGTCTCTAGATAATCTTTTTGGATGTCAATTAAGTCCGGGTTTTCCATCTGAACAACGACCTGCCCTTGTTTTACATATTGCCCCTCTGCAACTAAAATTGCTTTGATGTACCCGCCTAACATGGCATTGACCTTAGCCTTAAACTGTGGTGCTACATCAATTTGTCCCGTTGCAGCGATTTCATCTCTAAAGGTGTAATTAGTCAGTGTATCGAAACTCATTCCAATAGATTGAAACTGCTCTTGCGTAATGAGGCGTTCGTCTGCAGCAAGTGTTGATTGCTGTTGATCTTCCGTTGTATTTGTCGTTTTGTTACACGATAAAAACAAAGCCAGAAATCCGAATAATAGTATGTTTTTAGTGGTCATATTAGTAGTTTAAATAGTAAAGATTAAGATTGGCTTGTATATAAAGCAATTGATTTTCGAGGTATTCTTGTCTTAAAGCTAGGGCATTTTCAATACTGCTGATGTATTGAAAGAAATCAATTGCACCGTTTTGATAACTCATCGCTCCTACTTTAAAGAGTTCATCGGCCATTTGTTTCCCAAATGATTTGAAATAATCCATACCCTCCTTTGCTTTTGCAATTTCAGATTGTTGATTTTTCACAAATTGGTTCATCGTGATTTCTAAATTTTCGCGTTCGAATTCCCAACCTTCTGCAGCGAGTTTGGAAGCCTTAACCTGCGCTTTGGTTTCTCCAAAAAACAAGGGTATCGCAACACCTACCTGGAAACCATACATCGCTTGAGGCAAATGCTTGTTGGTCCCCTGAAAATATTCAAAGGTCAAATCGGGCATATAAGCTTGTTTTTGCTGTTTAATCGCTGCTGAAAATTGTCCCGACTTTGCTTCTAGTAGTTGTTCGTAGCTATCTCTTACCAACGGCTCTTCCAAACCAAATTCCCATTCCAAACGCTTTTGCAAAACCACAATACTATCTGGCCCTTGCACCAAAGCTTGTAACTTCTGATTCTCAATTTGCAATTCTTTTTTTAATTGATTGAGCTGTACTTTTACCTGCTGGTACTTGGCTTGAGAGGTAATCTTCTCAAGATAATTGGTTTCCCCCAATTCAAATTTGCGTTGACTGGCGTAGGAGAAGTTGTGATACAAACTATCCAGTTGTTCTAAAAGTTCCAATTTATTCTTTAGGTAAACCACCTGATAGTACGAGCCCGCAACTCCATAGGACAATCGCGTCTTATCCCAAGTGGACTGTGCATCTTCAACGGTATAATTCGCCTGAGCTAATTTCTTTTTAGCCTGATAAACCGTTGGGAAACTGATTTTTTGTTCTACTCCAAAAACCCGAAGTGCCTTGTCGTTATCCGCTTTATTGTTTTCGTCAAAACTGTAATAAACATTGGTTTTTTCAATCGAATAGGCCGTTTTTATTTCTGCTTTTGCACGAGCGGTTTTCTTATCCAAAGCCAACACACCTTTATTGTTTTTTTGAGCAGTCGCAATTAAGTGTTCTAATTCACTTGGACCTTGTGCATAAGTTGTGGTACTCATTCCCAATAAACCAATTACAATCAAGGCCGGCAAGGCACTTTTCTTTTGCTTTTTAAGTTGTTTGAGTCGCAACAATTTGTACAACACCGGTAAGACCAACATGGTTAAGATGGTAGCTGTAAACAAACCTCCAATCACTACGGTTGCTAAAGGTCGTTGTACTTCTGCCCCCGCATTACTCGAAATAGCCATCGGTAAAAACCCTAAAGCCGCTGCCGAAGCCGTTAATAATACCGGTCTTAGTCGATCTGTTGTTCCTTTGATAATCAATTCATCTATATTTTTCATTCCCGACTTGGTCAATTCATTAAAGTGTTCCACCAATACAATTCCATTTAAAACCGCTATTCCGAATAAGGCGATAAATCCAACCCCTGCCGAGATACTAAAGGGCAAATCCCGCATCCATAAAAACAGCACTCCTCCAACTGCGGAAAGCGGTATGGCTGTATAGACCATCAGCGCTTCTTGAATCGAATTAAATGCAAAATACAACAGTAAAAATATCAACAACAAGGCGACAGGTACAGCAATCATTAAGCGATCTTTAGCACTTTGTAGATTTTTAAATTGTCCTCCATATTCAATCGAGTAACCCGCAGGCATTTGCAATTCCGTCCCCAATTTTTTCTGTATATCAAGAATAACACTTTGCAAATCGCGATTTCTCACATTCACACCTACTACAATTCGCCTTTTGGTGTCTTCCCGTGAAATTTGAGCCGGTCCTTCGGTATAACTGACCATCGCCACCTCCTCTAAAGGTATTTGTTGGCCGGATGGCGTTGTTATATACAATCCCTTTAAATCGTCGAGACCCGTTTTATATTGTTCATCTAATCTGACCACCAAATCAAACTTTCGCTCTCCCTCAAATACATTTCCGACTTGCTTTCCCGCAAATGCCAAAGCAATCGTTTCATTGACATCGGCAATTCTCAATCCATATCGCGCTATTTTCTGACGGTCGAAGACCACGCTCATTTGTTTTAAACCCGCTTGCTTTTCAACGATGATGTCCGATGCACCTGGAATATTCTCAATCGCGTTACGAATCTGATGCGCCATCTTACTCAATACGTCCAAATCTTCTCCAAATAATTTAATAGCGATGTCTGCCCTAGATCCAGAAATCAATTCATTAAAACGCATTTCGATCGGCTGTGTAAATTCAATTTCCATATTTGGAATGAATTTTTCTATTTCCATTTTCATCTTATCGGCCAACTGATCTTTAGTGCTGGCAGAAGTCCACTCGCCTTTAGGATGCAGCTTAATAATCACATCGGTTTCCTCCATAGACATCGGATCTGTTGGAACCTCAGCGGCACCAATACGCGTGACCACTTGATCTACTTCCGGAAAACGATCTAAGAGTATATTTTCGATTTTAGTCATGATTTCTATGGTTTTGGAAAGCGATGTTCCCGTCTTTAGTACCGGTTGAATTACAAAATCTCCCTCGTCTAGTTTTGGAATAAATTCTCCTCCCATCTTCATAAATAATCCTATAGCAACAATCAGTAATACACCAGCACTGATCAACACCGCCTTAGTGCGCTTTAAAGCCCATTCAATTAGCGGTTGATACCAACGATTTAAACGATTGATAAGCCTTTTTGAAAAAGAGTTTTCTTTTTCAACGGTTGGTTTTAAAACTAAGGATGAAATAACAGGTACATAGGTCAGACACAAAATCATGGCACCGATCAGCGCAAAACTAAAGGTCATGGCCATTGGTTTAAACATTTCCCCCTCTACTCCGGTTAACGACAAAATCGGAATAAAGACTATCAATATAATTAACTGCCCAAAAAAGGCGGAATTCATCATTTTATTGGTGCTATTAAACGTGATTTCGTCAATAGCTGCCTGTCGATCTGCCTTGGGTAACAATCGTAAATCGGCTCCACTACGCACAATCTTAAAAGCGACAAATTCGACGATAATAACCGCTCCATCGATGATGATTCCAAAGTCAATCGCCCCCATACTCATCAAATTGGCATCGATATCAAAGAGATTCATCATCGATATGGCAAACAACAAACACAACGGAATAACCGATGCAACGACCAAGCCCGATCGAAGATTACCCAACAGTAAAACCACGACGAAAATTACAATCAAACAACCCAAGATTAGATTTTCTGCTATGGTAAAAGTGGTTTTACCTACCAATTCACTACGCTCTAAAAACGGATTGATATAAACTCCTTCCGGAAGTCGGTTTTGCACCTCAGCAACACGGTCTTTTACCGCGCTTAGAACCTGTTTGGAGTTACCGTTTTTAATCATCATGATTTGACCCAAAACTTTTTCCCCTTCACCATTCCCTGTTATCGCTCCAAAACGATTGGCACTACCTAAACGCACTTGAGCTACATCATTTACTAAAATGGGTAGGTTGTTGTGGTTTTTTACCACTATAGCACGAATATCATCTAGAGAAGTGATTTTTCCCTCCCCTCGAATAAAGAAACTTTGATTTTCCTTTTCTATATACGCCCCTCCAGCAATACTGTTATTGCTTTCCAATGCCGTAAAAAGTTCTTGCACCGAAACGTTCATCGCTTTGAGTTGAGCCGTATTGATCGCTACCTCATATTGTTTTAGATGTCCCCCCCAAGTGTTGACCTCCACGACTCCGGGAATTCCCGATAATTGTCTGCGAACGATCCAATCCTGAATGGTTCTTAAATCGGTAGTCGTATAACGGTCTTTGAATTCGGGTTTAACCTCTAAGGTATATTGATAAATTTCTCCCAAACCCGTTGTTATCGGACCAATTTCTGGACTCCCAAACCCCTCTGGAATTTCTTCTGCGGCAATTTTGATCTTCTCCGCTACCAATTGCCTCGGCAAATAGGTCCCCATACTTTCCTCAAAAACTAAGGTCACCACCGATAAACCGAATTTAGAAATCGATCGAACTTCTTTTATGCCCGGTAAGTTCGCCATTTGAATCTCAATCGGATAGGTCACAAACTGCTCTATATCTTGCGTGGATAAGGTACTCGAAGTGGTAATCACCTGAAGTTGGTTGTTGGTAATATCGGGAACAGCACCTATAGAAAGTTGCGTCACGGAATAAAGTCCAAAACCAATTAGTCCAAATGTAAAAAGCAGAATTATAAGCTTGTTTTTCAAGCTAAATTTGATCATTCCTTCCAACATGATTGTTTATTTTTTTACAAAATTACCCTCGATATTGGACAGTTTCCTTAAGCTAGACTTAAGAAACAATTAGAAATGGATTAGATCGGTTTATTTAGAATAAGTCTTACTTCAGTTCCTTTATTCAATACACTACTTATATCAATCTGGATTTGTAGTATTTCACCGAGTTTTTTGACGATGGAAAGTCCTAAACCCGTGCCTTTCACCTGAGAATCAATCGCATTTTGAGCACGGAAAAATTGATTAAAAACCTCCTGTGCCGATTGTTGAAAACCAATTCCACTATCGGAAATGATCAATTCAACCCGATCTGCTTTGTCAGTAAAAGTAATCAACAAGCTTCCGTTGTCGACATTGTATTTAATCGCATTGGATATTAAATTATTTAACATCATCACAAACAAATGTTTGTCGGTATAAACCGCAGGTGCATGATCTAAAAAGACCTGTATCTCAATGTTTTTTTGTTGTATAGCCCAGCCAAAGCGCGGTATCACTTCCTCCATCAATTGACGTAAGTACAATGGCTCTTTGTTGATCTCGCTTTGAGTATTTTCTATGCGTGCCAATAAAAGCAAGTCATCGACTAAAGTATTCATCCGTTTGATTTCCGCTATACAAAAATCAATTTTTTCTCGGTATTCGCCTTGCTCCCTTGGTTTTCGGATCAATACCTCTAAGGTACCCTGAAGGACAGCTAATGGTGTGCGTAATTCATGAGAAGCATGTGAAGTAAACTCTTTCTCGCGTTCCAAAGCTTTTTCAATGCGCTCCAACAGACTGTTAATCGTCAAAGTCAACTCATATAACTCATCCTTATTTTGAGGTAAAGGAACGCGCTCAGACAAGTTTCGCTCGGAAATTCGACGCGACGTTTTTATAATACTTTGTACCGGTCGTATGCTTTTTCCAGCAATGATCCGAGCCAGAAAAAATAAAACCACCAATACAAATGGATAGGCAAACAACAGTATTCGTTCGAGATTTAAAATGACCATAACCGCATTTTCACGAGACATGGCTACCAACAGATAACCCACCTTGTCGCCTTTCTCATAAATAGGTACCTGGATTTGACGAATTAGTTTATGCTCTAAAGTAGTATCAAATAAATCTCCATCTGTAAACCCTTTGTCAAAAAGCAATTCCTTGTCCTTTAGGTTAGGTGATTTTTCAAATAAAATTCCCTGTTCCGATACAAATTCGACAAAGACCGGGTTGACATCAATGGCATTGTGCTCACGTTCCATCCACTCGTCCTCATACAAAAGCTCTATTCTACCATCGACATATTGGTATTCCGATAGGTGCTTCTGCACTTCTGTTTGTATATTATCGTCTATGTGCTTATTGAGAGTTATAGATACAATTTGATGTACCACAATAAACAAAATCAAAATTAAAAAAGCCGTTCCCAAAATGTAATAGAAAGCAATGCGGTTTTTAATAGACAAGGAAAACATATATAAGAATTTTGAACAAAAATACGTTTTTTTTAGCGGATACTTTTATAGGCTGATACGCAGATGGGCGAATACGCTGATACGCGAGTAAGTTGAAGGCTGTTCCATTTTTACGAGTAAGGGCGAATGGGCGTATGGACACATAGGCTTTAGATGCTGATACGCTGATGGGCGAATTCGCAGATACGCGAATAAGTTGAAGGCTGTTCCATTTTTACGAGTAAGGGCGAATGGGCGTATGGACATATAGGCTTTAGATGCTGATACGCTGATACGCTGATACGCGAATAAGTTGAAGGCTGTTCCATTTTTACGAGTAAGAACGAATGGGCGTATGTGCGAATGGACATATAGGCTTTAGATGCTGATACGCAGATGGGCGAATACGCTGATACGAGAATAAGCTAGATGCTGTTCCTTTTTTATGAGTAAGGGTGAATGGGCGTATATGCGAATGGACATATAGGCTTTAGATGCTGATACGCTGATACGAGAATAAGCTAAATGCTGTTCCATTTTTACGAGTAAGGGCGAATGGGCGTATCTGCGAATGGACATATAGGCTTTAGATGCTGATACGCTGATGGGCGAATACGCTGATACGCGAATAAGTTGAAGGCTGTTCCATTTTTACGAGTAAGGGCGAATGGGCGTATATGCGAATGGACATATAGGCATTAGATGCTAATACGCTGATACGCTGATGGACGTATAGGCAAATTAACATTTAGCTCTAGGGATATACCAAATATTTCAATATATTTATAAAACACAGTATCAACCCCTTATTTCATTTTGATCATGACGGATTATTTTAAAAAAATCAGCGAATTGATTTCCTTACAAGATTACGAAGCATTAAATCATGTAGAATTAAAAAAACCCTTGTATTTCAATTGGGTTACCGAAGTTTTTGAAGCGATTCACGTCAAAAACCATCCTGATAAAACGGCTTTATTGTGGACCAATGAAACCGAAACACTCCACTTTACTTTTAAGAACTTACAACAACGATATAATCAATTGCTTAGTTTTTTAAGAAACAAGGGCATCGTTCAGGGTGATGTCGTATTAACCCAAATGATGTTTCAGCCCATCAATTGGATTGCCATTTTGGCTACGATAAAAGGCGGTTTGCAACTGGTTCCTGCCGCTAGTATACTCGGTGTTCAGGATTTGGTATATCGCATCGAAAAAACCACCCCAAAAGTTATCATATCCGATTTGGACAATGCGGCTAAAATAGACGAGGCAGAACGTCTAGGTAATCATAAAATCACCGTAAAAATCATTGCAGAAGGAACGCGAGAAGGTTGGGTATCACTAGACGAAATCGAACTGGAAGCAAGCACTGCAGAGGCTGCGAAAACTCAAGCTGATGATAATCTTTTTTTATTCTTTACATCTGGAACTACAGGTTTACCGAAGATTGTGTGTCACACCCATTGGAGTCATCCCATCGGTCATTTGACAACAGCTTCTTGGATTGGGCTTACTGCCGATGATATACATTATAACATTTCACAACCCGGTTGGGCAAAATTTGCATGGAGTAGTGTTTTTGCTCCATGGAATGTTGGTGCAACTGTATTTGCACACCATACAACCGAACGTTTTAATGCAGCAAAAACACTACAACTGATCGAAAAACATCAAATCACAACCCTTTGCGCCCCTCCAACGGTTTTACGATTATTTATACAGGAAGACCTCACGTCTTATACTTTTAAATTTAGACAATGTGTCGCCGCAGGAGAACCGTTAAATCCCGAAATTATCGAACAATGGAAAAAGGGAACAGGAATTTTGATACGCGATGGGTTTGGACAAACGGAAAGCACTTGTATGATTGCCAATCTTCCCGGTAAAAAGTTAAAAATGGGATCGATGGGAAAACCGACGTTTTTATATGAAATCATCATCGCAGACGATGAAGGAAATCCAATACCGAATAATGAAGAAGGAAATATCTGCGTAAAAACTAGCACGGAGCGCCTTAATGGACTATTTAAAGGGTATTTATACGATAAAGAACGCGAAAGACAAGTATTTCGCAACGGTGTATATTTCACCGGAGATAAGGCCTATCAAGATGAAGATGGGTATATATGGTTTGTCGGTAGAGATGATGATGTTATTAAGTCTTCCGATTATCGAATTGGCCCCTTTGAGGTTGAAAGTGTTTTATTGGAACACACAAAAGTTTTGGAATCGGCAGTAGTAGCAAGTCCGCACGAAGCAAAGGGTTTTGAAGTTAAAGCCTTTGTCGTGCTACAAGATTTTAGTTTGGGTTCGAAAGAACTGGCCGATGAATTGTTTGCCTATTCCAGAACGCATATAGCTCCATACAAAATGCCGCGACTGATCGAATTCGTCAGCGAACTACCCAAAACCATCAGTGGGAAAATCCGAAGAGTAGAACTCCGGGCATTACAAGCTGAAAGAATTGCAAAAAATCAAATCGTCGAACGAGAGTATATCTATAGAAGGTAAAACTACTAGTTCACTCCTAACATTCTTTAAGAATCATAGTAACGTGCGAAGAGACCTATCCTATTTTGAAAAAAGCAGAATACTTACTAATCATAATTCTAAATAAACCATTATTTAGAAACACAAAAACTCTCAACATAGTTGAGAGTTTTTGTGTTTAATATAAACCACGCGAGAGGACTCGCGCGGTAGCGTATCCAGACATCTTTAACAATCGCGCACCAGCGAGGAGGTAGCCTAGCCGGATATTTTTAATACTCGTGCACCAGCGGGGTCAGCATAACTCTAACTATAGTTATAGAGATCCTTCGTTAATGTCGCTGTATACTGCAAATACTATAAAATCATAAATATCATTTTGATCATAATCAGCCACCAATTTAACTTGACTAACAATAAATAAATTCGGAATATGAGCATTACTATTTGTAACAATATCATCTAGTAGTTCCAATTCTAATTCTGATGGTGGAGCGAAATAAAATGCTGTCAATAACATTTTATTTTTCTTTAAATCAATTTCGAGGTAAATTCTATTTAAATTATTAGTTATTTTAAAAACTAAAAACCTTAAAACAATTAAGTATAAATCGAATTTTTTTTGTTCTTCTGTCATATTCAATTATTTAAACGTTGTTGAACTTGGATGAACAGGAACAACTGTAGAAGATTTCCCCTGCTACACCGCTACCGCACGAAATGTAATTCGACGAAGTCAATCCTTTCGTCTGGTAATTAAAGACTTTACCATACCAACTGAAATTCGACGAAATCAATCCCTCATGTGGCAAAACTAACTATATTAATCTATTTTCATCAAAAGAGGAGTATTATTAAGAAGAAACCTTATTATATTTTGACAAAGTTGAACCACATACTTTTATAGATAAACTGCCTTTTTAAACACAAAAATCCCAACATAATTGAGAGTTTTTGTATAATATAGACCACGCGAGAGGACTCACGCGGTAGCCTAGACGGATATATTAAATACTCGCGCACCGGCGGGGGCAATTAACGTTACATTTCTTTAACATATATGCCAGAAAAAAAATATTTAAATTTCAGAACATCTTTATTAAATAATCCATCTCCTAATACAACATTATTAAAAGGAATTTCAAAAATCACTCCCTCTTCATGTATTGAACTTGGGTACCTATAACTTATATACAAATTTTTCCCAAAAACACTGTCTAATTTAGGTTGAGAATCCTCTCCCCTTATATTTATTTCTTCTATTATACTATTATTCTCGTCGCATATTTTAAGGTTAATACTTTCTCCAAAGGCTCCTTGTTCTATTTTATTGAGAGTTATAGTTTTATTCGCTGTACTGTACTCTTGAATTAAACTTATTTTATCAACTTCACAATCACGTTTTTTATCAGAACATGATGTAAGCACTGCTAAATACAATATTAAAACATCTAACTTCATGCTATTATACTTTTAAATATTTTACTAAAGTTTGAATTAAAACTATCTAAAGTTCGGATGTAATCCCACGCTGCCGCACGAAATGAAATTCGACAGAGTCAATCCCTTCGTGTGGCAAAGCAATCTATATTAACACATCTATCTCAAAACGCATGTAATATACAAAGAAACCTCATTTTATTTTGACAAAACCAGAAGACTTACTTCTATCGATAAACTGCCTTTTTAAACACAAAACTCCCAACATGATTGAGAGTTTTTCTATTTTATATAGACTACGCGAGAGGACTCGCGCGGTAGCGTAGCCGGATATTTTTAATACTCGCACACCAGCGGGGGATCCGCTAACGGGTATACGCTCAAAAATATACTGATACTCGAATCGTAATACTTTAAATCGTATTAATAAATAACACAAGGATTATCTCTTCCTTTCAATGCGACCTCTAATGAATCTCTACGAATAACACTCTTCTGATTTATATTCCATTCTGCATTAACTCTATATAGTGTCATTACTTCATTGACACCAGGGTTTTCTGTTTTTCGAAGTACTATTGAATCTCGCCCGTAAGAAACTATTTTGTATTTATTATAGCACAACATCTCAATGATACTATCACTTTCCATTTTCCAGATTGGTCTATCTGAATATTGTGCCAGTCTCTCCCCATTCCTTATACTAATTGAGTAAATTTCACAACGTCCGTCTTTATAAAACAAATAAGAAAGTTTATTCACTATTCCCATTGAATTATCTACAGAAAAATGATTCCACATCTCTGCATTATTATTAGTCAAATCATTAATAAATAAGTCAAATTCCCTTTTTTCCTTACAAGAAACGAAGAAACAGAGAAATAACATAAAGCTAAATCTGCTATTCACTTGGGTTATCAAGTTTTTTGTATTGAAAACCAATTCTTTTATCCATTCCATCTATTGAAGTTTTAAAATTTACCCCCCCCGCTGCCACACGAAATAAAATTTGACAGAGTCAATCCTTCCGTGTGGCAAATTTCAATATACTAATATTCTACTCTTAAACCACAAAGACCTCATTCTATTTTGACAAAGTTGGAAGACCTACTTTTATCGATAAACTGCCTTTGTAAACACAAAAACTCCCCAACATGATTGAGAGTTTTTCTATTTTATATAGACTACGCGAGAGGACTCCCCCGCTGCCGCACGAAATGAAATTCGACAGAGTCAATCCTTTCGTGTGGCAAATCAAAATACTAATATTCCTCTTTTAAAATTCATCTAATATACAAAGAAACCTATTTCTATTTTACCAAAATTGAAACACATGCTTCTATCAATAAACTGTCTTTGTAAACACAAAACGCTCAACATAATTGAGCGTTTTAGTTTTTAAAATAGACCACGCGAGCGGACTCGCGCGGTAGCGTAGCCGGATATTTTTAATACTCACACACCAGCGGGGGAGTACTATTTTTACATTGAAAAACTTGTCTGCTCATCTTCAAAAAAAGAATTGCCTAATATTTCGAAAAACTCCTTATGCTGTGGATATTTCTTCATATATATAGCTCCCTGTTTCAAAAACTCTTCTTTAGAAAGCACTTTAGATTTAATAAAAAACAAATCATAGAAAACCTCTTCTTTAAAAACATTTTCTTGCTCTTGATACTTTTCAATCGCTTCTAAACTTTTTGAAAAGTATTTCTCTCTACAATTAACATCGTTATGACATAAAAAACCTTGAGCCAAGTTTAAATACATTTCTTTTGTATAAGTCATTTTAAAATCCTTTTCTTCTAGACTATTTACAAAAAGAAATAATTCCTTATATTTTCCTAATCCTAATAAAATTTCAATTTTTAAATCAACGGATTGAATCCTTCTATCTAAACATTTAATTGAAATTTCTAAATATTCCAAAGCTTCTAATAGATTTCCCTCTCTACTTTCTTCTAGTAAATATGAACTATTTATTTTTTTTACAGCATTTGAAAATGATTCCTTACATAATTTCTCTTCTGTCTCCTGTCCTTTACACTTAACATTTAGTAAAAATGTAATAAACAACAGTATACATATTCCTTTTCTTTTATATAACATATGATTCTTTATTTACTTTTAGGACTGAAAGGTGGATAACTATGGTTATATTTTAATGGATATAGTCCCATCCGAAAAAGAGGAGTTGCCCCGCTACCGCACGAATCCCCGCTGCCGCACGAATCCTTTCGTGTGGCAAAATTCAACATACTAATATTCCTCTCATAAAACGCAAGTAATATACAAAGAAACCTAATTCTATTTTGACAAACTTGAAACACATGCTTTTATCGACAAACCGCCTTTGTAAACACAAAACTCCCCAATGTGATGGAGAGTTTTGTATGTATTATAGACTACGCGAGAGGACTGGCGTGGTAGCGTATCCAGACATTTTTAATACTCGCGCACCAGCGGGGGTTTAACTATGAATAATTCTCTAATTCTTCCTTCAAATCATTTGCAAATTCATCTAAATTTACTACAAAACCTGTCCTATCGTATACAGGAAATACATTTATCAGATAATTAGAGTTAGCTATTATATCAAATATTTCATTTTCTAAATCATCAAAATTTAGTTCCTTTATAAGGAACGACTCCCATCCACTAGTCTTACATAAATTCACAAACTCTTTAGATGACCACATCGGAAATAACTCTTGATTATCAACCGTAGAAGTAATATATCTATTGTTAGTGTCTACAAGTGTATAAACCAGCTCACTATCGGCAATCTTTTTTATAAAATATTTATATCTTTCAAAAGGCTGTAAAGATGATACAGCTTCTATTTCTTTTGTATGCATAATTTATATTTATTGTATAGGTCTTTCTTTATTTCTCTTTCCGTTGTTATCATATTTGTGCTGATTTCTATGATCCTTCCTATTCTGTAAATTAGAATGTTTATAGGAATATCCTTTAGCTGCTTCTCGACCTCTTTCATGAGCTAGATCTCTACCAGGACGATTCCTCATAGATGTTCTTTTTCCTCTATCAATTTGATTTTTCTCTTGCTTTAACCACCCCTTATCAGATTTACCAAGCTTAGGCTCAGTCATTAACTCAGCTAATCGTTCTTGTTTACCAGATCTTCCTTGCTTTAATAATGCTTTTGCGTTATCAGCCGACTTAGCACCATCAATAGCTTTTTCTATCGTTTTGACGTGTTTTCCCCGTTGCCGCACGGATCCTTTCGTGTGGCAAAATTCAACATACTAATATTCCTCTCATAAAACGCAAGTAATATACAAAGAAACCTAATTCTATTTTGACAATTTTGAAACTCATGCTTTTATCGATAAACTGCCTTTGTAAACACAAAACTCCCAATATTATTGAGAGTTTGTGTATTTAATATAGACCACGCGAGCGGACTCACGCGATAGCGGGGAAATTACCATATTACTTAGTACCAATTTCATTTTACAAACTGCCTATAAACTGCTACTTCTAATCGATCATTCTTGTATAATCTTCCACCGTCATTGCTCCATATAATAACACCATCATAAACTGTATAGTTTATTGTGTAAAAATGATGCTTTTGTCCTTCACTAAAAATCACATCAAAAAAACCATAACTTACTTTCAGATTCACGGCACCCCTATCTAATATTGGTTCCATGTAGCTAAACGTATTAATTATTTCTTCAATTTGTTTCGTATCCTTTATTACTATGTTTCCTTTACTCAGTTTATCATAACTACAATCAACTTTATTAATAATCTCAATCTCATCAACTTTTGTGACTTCTATTTTTGATGCTTTTGAATTCCGCTCTGCACAAGAATATAAGCAAATTATTATATATATATATATTACGTTTTTCATGATATTATTTTTTAGGGTTTTTAAGAGTAGATTGGAGGATTGTACTTGTAATTGAAGCACTTGCTCCAGCCTTAAAAGAAGAATAACCAGTACCTAGTGAAACACCATACATTGTTGGTGTCCAATCAAACATATTTTTGACTCCCATACTAAGTGAACCATTAATAGGTCCATACCCCCCTGAAAGATTTATGGAATATCCAGTTACACTATTTCGGTTAAATTTATTTTTCTCTGTCGGCGAAGCAAAAATTGCTCCTATTTCAACACCTCCACCAATAGAAATTCCTAGAGATGGAGAAGGCCCATCAGTACTATACTGAAAAATTCCCTCGGCATCTTTCCCTGTCAAAAAAGCCACCATACTAGTATTTCCACTAATACCTCCTCCTGCAACAATACTCCCTCCTAAACTAATTGAAATAGCATCTGCTTTTCCCAAAATAGTTTCAAATATTTGGATTTGCTTATCTATTCCATTTATTTCTATTGGCTTGAATTCATTTTCTCTATTTGTTATTGGATCATGAGTAGGAATAATCGGTATTTGAGTGTCAATCATCACATCTATTAATTCAGTTTTAACGACAACAATAGGTTTCAATTCGCCTGTAGAAAGATTTTTTCCCCGAATTATAATGTCATCATTCTCAACTGCCATCATTCCATCAGGATCAATAAATCTGACAGGGTTATTTAGGACATATGTATATGGACTGAACCTTCTCGAAACCTCCGCTAAGGGATCCACGTTCATCCATCTCCCTAGTGCCGCATCATAATTCCGAGCACCGTAATCATATAACCCAAGCCCCAGCTCGTCTTGGAACTCCTTGCCGTTGTACTTATACTGCTCCGCGGCTTTATTTGCCGATTGCGCAACTGCGGCATTGTCTCCTTGATGTTGCAGTCCAAATGGATAATAGTTATTTTCACTTAAAACCTCGTCCTGAGACACTAATCCATCGCCATTGGTATCCGAGTAACTCAATCGAACGTTTCCGAGATGATCTTTGTACTGATAAACGTATTTATTGGTTTGCGCATTGTAATAACCCTCTGCAGTTGGAAAAAACTGCAATTGACCGTTTTCATACTGAAAACCTCCCAGATAATCTGTAGTGGTACTAACACCACTAGTTGGAGTAACGATCTTTTGCACTTTAGCCCCTACAGCATTGTAAATATAATTAATTTTTCCACCAGTGATGGTGATTTCTGTAGGTAAATTTAGGTGGTTGTATTTGATGTCGGTAATCCCTTTGTTTTTGTCGGTAATCATATTTCCAAAACCGTCATAGGTATAATCGATTCCACTGTGACTCCCCTTTCTAAAGCCAGCGGCATTAGCAGTTGCATCGGTAACAGTTTGCAATTGATTGCCTTCATAGGAGTACTGCAAGTCATCAATTTCTATAACGTTATTTAATACCGGTGCACCGTTGCGTTTTAAGGTTATTATATTCCCATTTTTATCGTAGGTCAACTTTTCATTATAGGCATTAGCCATCCCCGTAATCATACCTGGATACTGAAAAGTGGCATTTTTTAATCGATTTAAATCGTCGTAATCATATTTATAAACGCTTTTAATATTGCTTTTGGCGGTACGCCAAATTTGTTGCCTAATATTACCATTAAACAATGGCTTAATTTCGTCCGTAGGTGTCGGATTACTTCCCGGCACACTGTTGTCTGTTCCAAATTTATTATAATTAAGCTTTAAGGAAAACAAATTGGGATTTACTAACTGACTATTATCGACATCATTTATTTGTGTCAGCCATCCCCGAATGTTGTAGGTAAAAATTACTCTTTGCAAAAAAGTTGATGTACCGTGTAGAGCGCCAACCTCTTTACCAACCAAGGTATTAATATTGTCATAAATATTTTTAGTCAAAATCACTTTATCTCCAGCATCAACTTTATGTGTGTGTTCTACCCCGCTGCCGCACGAATCCTTTCGTGTGGCAAAACTAACTATATTAACACATCTATCTCAAAACGCATGTAATATACAAAGAAACCTCATTTTATTTTGACAAAACCAGAAGACTTACTTCTATCGATAAACTGCCTTTTTAAACACAAAACTCCCCAATGTGATGGAGAGTTTTGTATGTATTATAGACCACGCGAGAGGACTCGCGCGGTAGCGTATCCGAACATTTTTAATACTCGCGCACCAATGGGGGTAATCAAATTCAGCTAAAACAAAATTCTATAAAACATTACCAATCCCAATAGAAAAAGACCAGTTCCTCCAGCATATCCCTTTAAGTGCATTACATAACTCGTTGTTACGGTTTTATTTTTATTCTTTTCATCTTTAAGAGTCATTAAAAACAACAAAATACCTCCCACCACTAAGATTATTGCCAAAAATATATCTCTCATCATTTTTTATTTTGTTCATTAATTACTCTTTGAGCTCCTGTCGCTTTTAATGAAGCTCCTCCACTGCCGCACGAAATGAAATTCGACAGAGTCAATCCCTTCGTGTGGCAAAGCAATCTATATTAACGGATCTATCTCAAAAAGCATGTAATATACGAAGAAACCTCATTCTATTTTGACAAAGTCAGTAGACCCGCTTTTATCGATAAACTGCCTTTTTAAACACAAAACTCCCAACATGATTGAGAGTTTTTCTATTTTATATAGACTACGCGAGAGGACTCGCGCGGTAGCGTAGTGGGATATTTTTAATACTCGAGCATCAGCGGGGGCAATTAACGTTACATTTCTTTAACATATCTGCCAGAAAAAAAATATTTAAATTTCAGAACATCTTTATTAAATAATCCATCTCCTAATACAACATTATTAAAAGGAATTTCAAAAATCACTCCCTCTTCATGTATTGAACTTGGGTACCTATAACTTATATACAAATTTTTCCCAAAAACACTGTCTAATTTAGGTTGAGAATCCTCTCCCCTTATATTTATTTCTTCTATTATACTATTATTCTCGTCGCATATTTTAAGGTTAATACTTTCTCCAAAGGCTCCTTGTTCTATTTTATTGAGAGTTATCGTTTTATTCGCTGTACTGTACTCTTGAATTAAACTTACTTTATCAACTTCACAATCACGTTTTTTATCAGAACATGATGTAAGCACTGCTAAATACAATATTAAAACATCTAATTTCATGCTATTATACTTTTAAATATTTTACTAAAGTTTGAATTAAAACTATCTAAAGTTCGGATGTAATCCCACGCTGCCGCACGAAATGAAATTCGACAGAGTCAATCCTTTCATGTGGCAAAGCTATCTATATTAACACATCTATCTCAAAACGCATGTAATATACAAAGAAACCTCATTTTATTTTGACAAAACCAGAAGACTTACTTCTATCGATAAACTGCCTTTTTAAACACAAAACTCCCAACATGATTGAGAGTTTTTCTATTTTATATAGACTACGCGAGAGGACTCGCGCGGTAGCGTATCCGGACATTTTTAATACTTGCGCACCAACGAGGGGGGTTTTATTCTATAACTAATTTTAGAACATTAATACATACTATCAAAAGTCCAAGTTTCTAATTTCCACCCTTGTTCCAATAATTCAATTATAAGCGTATCATTCATCATTCCCCATGGAGATAGCTTTCTATGCTCTTCAGATAATTTAGAAACAGTTTCACGTTTCAAAGTTTTCGAATCAACTATTTGCCAAGCATCACCAGTAAAATTTATTGTTCTATAATACCTAGGAACCTCAAAATATTCAGGTAATGCATAATTACCAATCTTAGTAACTATCTTTTTTCTCACTGCAGATTTTAATGGAAATCGATTAAAAAAGTAATCACTTTTAATAATCGATTTCAATTCGGTCGGGGTATCACTCCACAAATTATAAAAGACTTTTATTAATTCTACTTCATTTTTCGTGTCAAATGGAACTTCAACACATTGAAAATATATCTTATTCCCCTTTTCTGTAGTAAGTTCAAATATATCGCCTAATTCTACTTTACTCATCATTTTAAAATTAATATTTATAGTCTCCCTATTTTTAATACTCGCGCAACACCACCGGACACGCTTTTTCTAAACTTTCAAAGTAGCCTCCAATTTCCTGTATTTGAACTTTTTTGATAATTGCAAAAACTACTGAATCTAATTCTTGAAACTGTTTACAGGAATTATTAACAAATATTCTTTTTTTATTGTTTTTATTCTGTACAATCATAATGTATCGTGTACCATCATCAAAATCATCGTCAATAGAATCACATTCTAACTTCACTATTTTATAAAGTTTTTCCTGAATACTATCCAACTCTTCTTGCTCCAAAAAACTTTCATATAATCTACCGTTTTCGTTCACTTTATTGATTAACAACAACACATTCCCCTCAGTGTCTATTTTGTAAGATTTTGTGTATTCGTTATAAATTACCGTTAAATCCATATTGTAATAACGTTCATTAGTTTTTTCAACTTTACAACTCATACAAAACAATAGTATGAAACAAGCTATAAAGTAACATTTTTCATTTATTTTCATATCCATTTCTTTTTATCACAAAATCGCGCTTGATAAGCCAATCTTTAGTGTGACAAAACTAACTATATTAATCTATTTTCATCAAAAGAGGAGTATTATTACGAGAAACATTATTCTATTTTGACAAAGTTGAACCACATACTTTTATAGATAAACTGCCTTTTTAAACACAAAACTCCCCAATGTGATGGAGAGTTTTGTATGTATTATAGACCACGCGAGAGGACTCGCGCGGTAGCGTAGCCCGATATTTTTAATACTCGCGCAGCAGTGGGAGTTTCTATTAGTTCTCTATTTTTCCTTGTATGTCTTTCAATATTTCTTTCAATTGTTTTTCTTCTTCATAGTAATTAAAAATTTCTATAAGTTGACTTAGAGATTCTCCCTCCCACGCATTTTTGGAGTTATCAATGTTTGAAATAGATTCCTTCATTGTTTTTCTACTAACTTCTTCTCCTATTAATTTATAAACATCTTTTTCATAATCTCCTAAACTGATTATTGGAGTTGGCCAATCATTAATTGCAACAAGAAGTATGCTTATTACTTCCTTTATAGTTCCTGTTAATTTTTCCGATTCTTGAACCTTTTCAAGATAATTCACTAATAAACTCATTGTCCTAAATTTTTAAATGCTTTTTGATGCCAATAGTTATACTTAGTTTTTACAACAAATACTTGCCTTGTAGTATTGTTTCCCCGCTGCTGCTGCACGAAATGAAATTCGACAGAGTCAATTCTTTCGTGTGACAAAGCTATCTATATTAACAGATCCATCTCAAAACGTATGTAATATACAAAGAAACCTCATTCTATTTTGACACAATCAGAAGACTTACTTCTATCGATATACTGCCTATGTAAACATAAAACCCTCAACATAATTGAGCGTTTTAGTTTTTAAAATAGACCACGCAAGAGGACTCGCTCGGTAGCGTATCCGAACATTTTTAATACTCGCGCAACCGCTGGGTGCGGTAGCTAGGAAAAAATGTTGCAATCACCGATATTAATACTTAATGTTTTTTGCTATTTCGTTATAATCTAACATCTCAATCAGTGTTCCACTACGATAGTGATATACCAACAATGTCCCCTTTTTCTTTGAAATAGAATCGTCCAATTTGAACTTATCTTCCCATTCAAAAGGTACTTCAAAAAGACCGTCAGAAGTTTTTAAAACTAAAACTTGGCGATCTCCTCTATACATGGAGTTGACTTTCCCGAAACAAGCTATTTTTACTTTATAACTTAGATAGATTTCACTACTGGTTCTTTCATCGGTTATACTTTCCCAAAACACATATCCGAAAAGCCCAACAAGAGGAAAAAACATCATAAAATAAAGAAAAAACTTGACCTTATTGTCTATGCCTTCCATCTTAATAGCAATAATTATTACAACAAAAAAGAAAACTAATCATTCCTCAACTGCTCTTTATACAATTCGATATTTTCTTCCATTCCCGCTTCGAGTTCTCCTTGTTTAATATCGGTATATTTCTGTAGTTCCTCCCACAATATACCCGCCAACATCAACCGCGATAAAGCTTTGTTATCTGACGGTATCACATACCAAGGATTTTTTTCTGTCGATGTTTTATTGATCGCTTCTTCATAATATTCTTCATATTGATCCCATAATTCGCGTTCCTTCAAATCCGCCGCAGAAAACTTCCAATTGTGCTCGTCTTTATTCAGTCGGCGAAACAATCGTTTTTTTTGTTCGGCTTTACTCAGGTGCAGGAAAAACTTAAAAACAATCATGCCGTTTTCAGAAATATGCTGTTCAAAATTATTGATTTGCTGCATGCGTTTATCCCAAAAATCCGCAGGAACATCATCTACCTTTTCAATACCGGGCAGGTTTTCGTTTAATAAGTATTCTGGATGCACTCTCGTTACCAACACATTTTCGTAATGGGTCCGGTTGAATACCGTAAACTTACCTCTTTCGGGTAAAGCGATATAATGTCGCCAGAGATAGTCGTGCTCCAACTCCGCTGAATTGGGAGTTTTAAAACTCTGAACAACTACTCCACGAGGATTAAATTCCTTAAAAACCTCGCGAATCAAACTGTCCTTACCCGAGGTATCCATTCCCTGTATACAGATCAAAACACTATAACGGTTATGCGCATACATCTTATCCTGAAATTTACTGAGTTTTTCTCGAAGTTTAGCAAGTTGTTTGATCGCTTTTTCATCGGTCATCCCCAAATCTACTTCAGTCGGGAGTTCTTTTAGTGTTATTTTATCCTGAACTTTACAGCGGGATGTGAAATGGGTTTCTTTCATCTTTTTTATTTAAAAGTATAAAAAAAATAATGATTAGTTATTCCCAAATCGCTTATTTATGCCAAAAAATTACCTTATATTTAACATTGATAATAAAAAACCATGAAAAAATTCACATTAGAACTCTTTATAAAAATTTTTGGAATTAGTGCCGCATCAGGCATCGGTTATCAACAAGATGTGATTCACTTAATTGCTGACACAGCCGATGTATTGTATGAATATCAAATCCCAAATGAAAAACTGAGTAAAACTGCCTTAAATGAAAGTGGTACACTGGCAGAAAACCTCGGTAAAGTAGGGAAATCCGATTTTGAATCAATGACCACAGACGGTATCAATTATTATATTTTTGGATCGGGCTCTGGAGAAATGCGAAACACCTTAGTCGAAATTAATCGCGAGAGCAAAGAAGTCATCAGCATCAATGATTTAACCGTTTTGTATGAATCAATGAAGAGTTTTTCAGGTATAGATTCCGAGAATTTTAATATAGAAGGCGTGAGCCTTTACCAAGATAAATGGTACTTTTTAAATCGCGGTAACGGTCCAAAAGAACAAAACGGCATCTTTACGATTAGCGGTGAAAATATACTAGAAAGTTTTAACATCGTCTATAACCCAATCAAATTGCCAAAAATCGATGGAGTACGAGCTGGATTTACCGATGCCTGTGTCGTTGACGGGCAATTGTATTTTCTAGCCGCCGCAGAAGACAGCTCCTCCACTTACCTAGACGGAACCGTAAAAGGCAGTTTAATCGGTAGTATTGACTTGGAAAAGATGAAAGTCAAATCAACCCAAATAATCAGTAAAACACATAAATTCGAAGGATTAGCGCTTTATTCGAAAAACAAAAAAGACCTAAGCTTTCTACTTTGTGAAGATGCGGATAATGATTCAAAGGAGGCTGATATTTACAAGCTTCACTTAAAAATATAAGATATATACCAATTACAACATCTATATATTATAAATATAGTGAATTTTAATAAAAAATCAAAGAAATTTGGATGTGTCAATTATTAAAAATACCTTTGTAGTTGTTTAAACAACTGTTGTTATGGAAACTAAATTAACTCACGAAGAAATTTACAATTTATTGACCGGTAGAATTGTTTTAGCTATGAATCGCGCTTTGGTTCACAATTTTCGCTCCAAGAACATTACATTAAGCAAGGAGCAATGGTCAATACTAGCGGTATTGTGGAAACAAGACGGTTGTTCTCAACAGCATCTCGCCGATCAAACTCACCGCGATAAGCCGAGTGTGACGCGACTGCTCGACAAAATGGAGGTTGATAATTTAATCGTGCGTCAAGCGGATGCTAACGATCGCAGATTGAATTTAATTTTTTTAACTGAAAAGGGAAAATCTTTTGAAGCACCTACTTTACAAGCGGTTAATGAAACCGTTGCTAAGGCCACATCAAACCTCAGTGACGACCAGATGAATCTTTTAAAGCAGACGATAAAAACGATTTACCTCAATATTGAAAAGATATAATACGCAGTTGTTTGTCATCATTTAGCTATTAAAAAAACGCTCGCAACAACTCTTACTTATAAAAATAATGAAATCGGCATTTAATCTTGGACAAACCAAGCGGTAAAGTATTAAACACTGCAATAGTTTAAAACCAGTAACAACTGCCTATTACCAAAACAAATATGATCTACAGATGAAAAAAACTTTATTATGCGGTTGTCTATGGGCTTTAACGTTCGTGCCTGCACAAGCACAGATAGGTCTTAGTAACAGTTTGGAACAAGCTATTGACAAAGCACTTGAAAAAAGTGCCGTTGTCAAAAATCAGCATTACGACATCAAAAAACTCGAATTGCAACGCAAAGGAGTTTTAAACACTTATCTACCTCGAGTAGAGGGAACTGCTATGTATGCTTATTTAGATAATAGGTTAACCGTAGATGTACCTACGTATTCAACCTTTTGGGGAGCTGAATTATTTGAGGGAAAGAGCTCTTTTGACAACTCAGCTCAGGCTTTTCACGCGGGACTAACCGCTAAAGTTCCTTTATTCACGGGTATGCAAGTTCCCAATGGCGCTAAAGCATTACAGCAAAAAATTGAAGGAACTGAGTACCTATTAGCCTCTCAAAAAGATGATATCATCAAAGAAGTCATCAGCAGTTTTGATCAGATCTCACTTTTAAATCAAGCCGATAAATTAATTAAAGAGAGCGAAATACGCCTTGACAAAGAAACGCAACGGGTAGAAAAAGCGATTTCTTTGGGATTAGCGATTCCCTATGATCGCGACAAAATCAAATACGCCAGCTTAGAGCTCAACTCCAAAAAAGTGGAAAGCCGTGGAAACCGAAAGGTACTCTATCAAAAAATACGCTATTTAACGGATTATTCAGACCAAGAGATTGAAAGCGTTCACTATGAACTGACCCCTTATTTAATTCAGGAATCCGGACTTAGCTCAAGTGAAAAACAAGAATTGAAAGCATTGGAATCTTTTAAAACGGCACTGGATTATCTACTTAAAAAAGAAAAGGGAACATTTTTACCTACTGTAGGCGCTTTTGCGGGACTATCCTACACCAGTCTTTTCGATATCAACGCCTCGTCTAACGCCACTGTTTTGGGAGTGCAAAAAGAAATTGACCTGAAGTTAAACGAATTGACGATCAGTCCGAATTGGATGTTTGGCGTAGCCTTAAAATGGGAGATTTTCAGCGGCTTAGAACGCAAACACAAAGTGGAAGAAGCCCAAATCAATATAGCGCAAATGCAAACTAAAATCGACGATACCAAAGAGAAGTTGGATCTGCTGTTGAATCATAACTTTTCAAAATACGAGGTTTTACTGGAAAAAATTGCCATAGCCGAACAACAAGAAAAAATTGCAAACAACAATCTAACGATGGCTATCAAGCAATACCAACAAGGGTTGATAACGGTATCTGAGCGACTAGAAGCTGAAAATGATATCTACAAAGCGGCCTTAAACAAGGTCAATACTTTGATTGAACAACGTATGTCAGCCATAGAGACCATTACTACGACTGGGCAATTAACTAATTATCTTTCTAAAAACAACTAAACCATACTACAGATGAAAAATCTATTTTCAATATTTGCTATTTTAACCTTGGTGGTATCTTGTAAGCAACCCTTAGATAATCAACTAAATCAAGGAAAGATCGAAAGAGATCAAATTGCTGTTGTGGGTAAAATACCGGGACGCATCTTAAAAATATATGTACACGAAGGAGACATTGTCAAAAAAGGGGATACTTTGGCGTTTTTAGATGCTCCGGAAGTTGATGCCAAGAAAAGTCAGGCCGAAGGCGCATTAACCTCTGCGAATGCCCAATATCAAATGGCCACTAAGGGAGCAACCGACAATCAACTAAAGCAATTACACGCCAAAGAGAAAGCGATACGAGAGCAATTTAATTTTGCACAGAAATCGATTCAGCGTTTGGATGGGATGATTAAGGACTCCCTGATTTCTCAACAAACCTATGACGAGGCATTTACTAAATATCAAGGAGCTCAAGCGCAGTTACTAGCCGTTCAAGCCGAAATTGCCGATGTACAGCACGGTGTGCGTATCGAACAACAAACCATGGCATTAGGTCAGAAAGAGCGTGCCTTAGGAGCACTACAGGAAGTTCAATCGGCTGAAAATGATCGCTATATCATCGCGCCACAAGACATGAGTATCGATAATATCTCTTTAAAAGTCGGTGAACTGGCCTTACCGGGTTATGCTTTATTTAGCGGTTATCTTTCTAATAGTGTTTATTTCAGATTTACCATACCTGAAAGCAAGCTCAACCAAGTACAAAAAGGGCAAGAAATCACGGTAAACGTTCCGTACAACAACAGCCAGATAAAAGCAAAGGTCATCAATATCAAACAATTGGGTGCTTATGCTAATATTGCGACAGCCTATCCAGATTACGAGATGCAAGAAACGCTTTTCGAAATAAAAATAATCCCGGTAGACGTCAATCAAGCCAATGAATTACTGACCAAAACCACAGTAACCTTAACCCTATAAACCATGAAGAACTTTTTTTCGCTCTTAAAACGAGAATTTCGCATGTTTTGGGGAAATAAAATTCTCCGCCTACTCTTTATAGGAGCCCCGTTAATGTATGGTATACTGTTGGGCTATGTATATGGAAAGGGAAAAGCAACGGATATTCCGATCATCGTCATCGATGAAGACCGCACCGAAATGAGCGCCAAAGCCATACAGATGTTTGAAGACAATGAGGTTTTATATGTTGCACAACTACTTCATGACGAACGCGGCTTATCTGATGCCACCATAAAATATGATGCTTCTGCAGTGGTTGTGATACCAAAGGGGTTTCAAAATGAAATTTCCACAAAGAAATATCCTGAAATAGTAACCATAGTCAATACCGCAAATATATTGACTGCGAACTATGCATCAAGTGCCGTTCAATTGTGTTTGGGAACTTTAAAAGCGGGAATTCAAATTCAAACCTTAATGAAACAAGGAATGCCGCCTGCTATAGCCGCTACACAATATGAACCTTTTAAGGCGACCTTTATCAAAAAGAACAACCGCAGTACGAATTATATGTATTTTTTATGGCCTGGTGTATTAGCCGCTGTACTGCAACAGGTACTACTTCTAGGATTGGCTCTGTCCTTTGCCTCCGAATATGAAAACGGCACTTTTGGGGATTTAATAAAAAGAGCCCCATCGATCAATAAGATGTTAGCCGTAAAAATCATTCCTTATCTGATAATGAGTTTTGGCGTTTGGCTGATGTATTGGTTGTTCACTTTTTGGTTTAGAGTACCTTTTTACGAAAACCTCGGTGCCTTAACACTGGTTGCTGGAGTATTTGTAGTTGCGGTCAGTTTTATCGGAGTACTGGTCAGTATTATGGTTCCGAACCAACTAAAAGCGACAGAAATTCTCATGGTTATTGCAACGCCAAGCTTTATCTTAAGTGGTTTTACCTGGCCACTGAGTCAAATGCCGTTATGGGTGCAATATCTAGCCGATGTGATACCGCTAACGCATTTCTTAAAAGCCTTTAGAGTTTTGATTATTGAAGAAGGTAGACTCGATCAAACTTATTCCTTTATAGGTGCCTTACTAATTATCATAGTCGTTTGCGGTTTTTGCAGTTATCTCGGTTTATATTACAAGAAGAAAGCCTATTTAAAAAATAATCCTGAAATCACCTAACCAATAAATCGTTTGCATATCTATATATCAGCGCTATATTTCCTTGAGATATAGCGCTTTTTATACGACAAAACTATCTTTTTAACACAATAAAACACCTTAAAATTGTACCGATTAACTTCTTTTAAATATTTACTTTCGCACCTTATTAAAAAAACTAAGAAAAAATGAAAAAAATTATTACAGCATTAACATTTACAAGTCTTTTATTTCTAGCTATTGGGTGTAGTAGTGACGATAGTAGCACACCTCCTCCTCCTCCTCCTCCTCCAGAACCTACAACTCAAGAATTGTTGATTGGAAAATGGAATATTCAAGAAGAAGGAGAAATTACAAATGGTATCAAAAAAGCGTATGAAATGGACGACTGTTCAGCCAAAGATACTTATGACTTTACCAAAGACTTCCAATACATCAACGAATACCATGAGAAACAACAAAATCAAGACTGCACTACTCATAATGAGCAAGGAACTTGGTTACTTAAGAACGAAAAATCACTACTATTAACTTTTTCTTCTCAAGAAATTCCTACAATAACAGAAACAGCAGATGTTAAAATAGTTCTAATAACCGCAACAGAATTACAATTGGAATACAAAGAAGAAGAAGATAATAATACCTACTACTTACACCTTAAAAAGTAATTATAATCCATAAAAATAGGGACTGCCAATGACGACAGTCCCTTTTTTTTTCAAACCTTAGTTTCATTTATTTCTTTTCGATTTCTCTTAAGTTCTCCATTTTCTTATGTGCCAAGAAACCTTTAATATCTTCAAAATGCTCCCGTACTCGTTTGTTTCCAAATTCAAATACTTTTTCTGCTAAACCATCCAAAAAGTCCCTATCGTGAGATACCAAAATCACGGTTCCCTCAAAATCTTTTAAAGCTTCCTTGATAATATCTTTGGTCTTCATGTCCAAATGGTTGGTCGGCTCATCGAGTATCAATACATTCACGGGTTCCAACAGCAATTTAATCATTGCTAAACGCGTTTTTTCACCTCCTGAAAGTACCTTTACTTTTTTCTGAATATCGTCTCCCGAAAACATAAATGCACCCAATATGTTTTTGATTTGCGTTCGAATATCTCCCTCGGCAATGCGGTCAATGGTATCGAATATCGTTAAGTTTTCATCCAACAACGAGGCTTGATTTTGTGCAAAGTAACCAATCTGTACGTTATGCCCCACCTCAAGTTTTCCATCAAAGTCAATTTCGTTCATGATCGCTTTGATCATCGTCGATTTTCCCTCTCCATTTTTACCGACAAAAGCTACTTTCTGTCCGCGCTCAATCACCATATTGGCTTTTTGAAATACCACGTGATCACCATATACTTTTGTTAGCTCTTCTACCACTACCGGATATTGTCCTGAGCGGGCTGCTGGTGGAAATTTTAGGCGTAAGGCCGAATTATCAACCTCATCAACCTGAATGATATCGAGTTTCTCTAACATTTTTACTCGAGATTGAACCTGTAGGGTTTTGGAATAAGTTCCTTTAAAACGCTCGATAAATTCAGTATTTTCCGCAATCATTTTTTGTTGCTCCTCATAGGCCTTGATCTGATGCAAACGACGGTCTTGACGCAACACTAAATAATCGGAATATTTAGCCTTATAATCGTAGATTCTTCCCATAGTTACCTCAATGGTTCTATTGGTGATATTATCGACAAAAGCCCTATCGTGAGAAATAACCATAACCGCTTTGGCAGAGGTGATCAAAAACTCCTCTAACCATTGAATACTTTCGATATCCATGTGGTTGGTTGGCTCATCCAATAAGATCAAATCCGGTTTTTGAAGCAAGATTTTAGCCAGCTCAATGCGCATTCTCCATCCTCCACTAAATTCCGAAGTTGGACGCGTAAAGTCTGAACGTTCAAATCCTAGTCCCTTCAATATTTTTTCAACTTCCGCCTCGTAATTTACCTCATCTATCGCGTAAAATTTTTCGCTCAATTCAGAAACGCGTTCGATCAACTTCATATAAGCATCACTTTCGTAATCCGTACGTATGGTTAGCTGTTCATTGATTTCATCGATTTCCTTTTTCATATTGAAAACAGTAGCAAAGGCTTTGGAAGTTTCTTCCATCACCGTACAATCATCCTGAGTCAATAAATGTTGTGGCAAATATGCTATTACCGCATCTCTAGGTGCGGAAACCGACCCCAAAGAGGGTTTGCTCTGATTAGCAACTATTTTTAACAAAGTGGACTTACCCGCTCCGTTTTTACCCATCAAGGCAATTTTATCATTTTCATTAATCGAAAAACTTACCCCACTAAAAAGGGTTGTTCCTCCAAATTGAACAGCTACATCATTTACTGTAATCATCGAATTGTTTTTTATCTATTTTGCAAATATAGCTTTTTGTATCTAGTATAAATGCGGTTGTTTTAGTTTTGATTTTAACCGTATTTCTCCCTACTCAATCCTTGCGTTAAGGACTGAAATGGCATCCTTTGACACAGCGGTAGCGAAGTCAAAGATAGAATGGAAGGCCTGACCCGAAGGGTAACGCCCAAAATCCAAAAATTATTTAGCTTTTCTATTTAACAGTAAGAAACCTATGAGTCCTCCCAATCCAGAAGCAATCAAGATTCCCAATTTAGCTTGACCAGGATATTCGGGATGTAATTGTGCATCAAAAGCCAACTCGGTTACAAACAACGACATCGTAAACCCAATAGCTGCCAAGAATCCCAATCCAAATAAATTGGTATAAGTCATGCCCTCCGGCATTTTCACCAGTTTGGTTTTAATCAATAAAGCCGTTAAGCCCGATACCCCTATTACCTTACCTAATAGCAGTCCTAAGGCTACACCCATAGTCACATAACTCAGTCCTCCTCCTTCACCCATTGAGATTGGAATAGCCGCATTGGCCAAAGCAAAAACCGGCATAACTACAAAACTTACAAATCCATGCATACCGTGCTCCAAACGATACGATAAAGGAATCACATCTGTACATAAGGTATCCATTTCTTCGACGATATATACCTGTTCCGTGGTTAAATTTGATATTTTTTCTTTAGGATCCAATCCTCTAAAACGGTCTCGCAAAAGATTCATTTTTTGAACGAAATAACTTTCACCAACTCGTGCAGTTGATGGTATAGCAAAAGCAACCAATACCGCAGCTATGGTTGCGTGAACACCCGAAAGCAAAAAAGCCAACCAAACACCTACTATACCTATTATCGCATAGTACAATACATTTTTAATTCCAATAATATTGCTGATTACCAAAACCAAGAAGAATCCCAGTCCAATACCCAAATGCATCATCGATAACTCAGAAGTATAAAAAATTGCAATAACCAATACCGCACCCAAATCATCTGCAATGGCTAAAGCAGTTAAAAACACCTTTAGCGATACAGGAACACGATCGCCTAAGAGATGTAAAACCCCCAATGCAAACGCAATATCCGTCGCCATCGGAATTCCCCAACCGTGTGCTGCATCAGTTCCAAAAGCAAAAAAAGTATAAATCAATGCCGGAACAACCATTCCTCCAATTGCTGCAATAATAGGCAACATCGCTTTCTTCGGCGAAGAGAGTTCTCCCGAAGTTAATTCGCGCTTTAATTCCAATCCAACAACAAAAAAGAAAACAGCCATCAAACCATCATTAACCCAATGATGAAGGCTTAAATTCAAAAACAATTCATTGTCAAAGCCAAATCCTATTTTATGTTCCCATAAATGGTGATACCACTCTGCCCAAGGCGAATTGGCCATAAAAATAGCGATCAATGCCGCAAGAAATAAAACGATACCACCTGAAGTAGATTTACTGGCCCATCGATTTAAAGGATTGGTAATCCATCTTTCTATAGGGGTACTCTTAATTTGCTGCTCCATGATTTTTATTTTATTATTTGCAACGAAGATACTTTTTTTAAGTTTTTTAGACAAATGTATTCTTGGATTTGCTGATACGTCTATACGCGGATACGCGGATAGGCTGATGGGCGTATAGACATATGAGCGTATAGACATATGAGCGTATAGACATATGAGCGTATAGACACATGGGCATATGGGCGTATAAACATATAGGCGCATAAGCATTTATAAAAAAAAACCTACTTTTAGAATTAAATATCAAAAAAACCTTTCGAAATCGGCTACGCTAATCAGTAAGAATTCCGTGAAATTGTTTTTACCAGTATAACAGTCGTTTCGAACAAGTAATCGATGGACATTAACCTATAAAAACAATAAAAAATGAGAGAATTTTATTTTGAAAAATTAAGGGTTTGGCAAAACGCCAAGGAGTATACGAAAGACATCTATATCCTAACCTCCCAATTTCCTGAATACGAAAAATTTGGTCTTACCTCACAAATCAGAAGGGCTACCGTGAGCATTTCAGCAAACATTGCAGAGGGAACAGCTAGAAATACACCTAAGGACAAAGCTAAATTCATCAATCAAAGTTTTAGTTCAGCTATAGAAGTATTAAACTTTTTGATTTTATCATACGACCTAGAACTCATCAGTAAAGATCAATACATCCATTTAAGGGAAAAACTTGAAATCATAACCAATCAATTAAATGCTTTGTCCAACAGAATAAAGGAGGATATTTGATTTAGAGCGGATACGCTCATACGCTCATACGCTCATACGCAGATACGCAGATACGCGGATAGGCTGATAGGCATATGGGCGTATGGACACATGGGCGTATAGACATATAGGCGTATAAAAGAATAAACGAAAGGAAGAATAGACGTATAGAAGAATAAAATTAATTATCTTTGCCTAAGAAAGAACTTCTTTATTATGGAAACTGTTTTAGAATCAAATATACTCCCACAAGGGAAACCAAAGTGGCTTCGAGTAAAATTGCCTACTGGTCAAAAATACACGGAACTTAGAGGTTTGGTTGACAAATATAAATTAAATACGATTTGTACATCTGGTAGTTGTCCTAATATGGGAGAATGCTGGGGAGAAGGTACTGCTACGTTTATGATACTCGGAAATGTATGCACGAGATCATGTGGTTTTTGCGGTGTTAAAACCGGTCGCCCGGAAACGGTGGATTGGGATGAGCCGGAGAAAGTAGCGCGTTCGATCAAATTGATGAACATCAAACACGCGGTATTAACCAGTGTTGATCGCGATGATTTAAAAGACGGAGGATCTATTATTTGGGCAGAAACGGTTCAGGCGGTACGCCGAATGAATTTGGAGACAACTATGGAAACCTTGATACCCGACTTTCAAGGGATCGAAAGAAATATTGACCGCATTATCGAGGTACACCCGGAAGTGGTTTCTCACAATATGGAAACCGTGCGTCGATTGACTCGTGAAGTGCGTATCCAAGCCAAATACGATCGTAGTTTAGAAGTATTGCGATATTTAAAAGCCAGCGGTATCAATAGAACCAAATCGGGAATCATGTTGGGATTGGGCGAAACTGAAGCTGAAGTCATTCAAACAATGAACGATTTGAGAAGTGTTAATTTAGATGTATTAACCATCGGACAGTATTTACAACCGAGTAAAAAACACCTACCGGTAAAACAATTTATCACACCCGACCAATTCAAAAAATACGAAGAAATCGGTTTGGACTTAGGCTTTAGACATGTGGAAAGCGGTGCTTTGGTACGCTCCTCTTATAAAGCTCAAAAACACCTTTTATAATCTCATGGGTCGCTTGTAAAAGCGACCTTGCTTTTTTAGTTTTTTTATGCAAAAAATACATATAGCAATCAACGGTTTTGGACGTATCGGTCGAACACTCTTTAGACTATTGCGCCAACATCCTTCCATTGAAGTTGTAGCAGTTAATGATTTAGCTGACATACACACTATGGCTCACTTATTAAAATACGACAGCATACACGGCATACTTCCGGAGAAAGTCGGTCACGACGACGACCACCTTTTAGTCGGTAGCGATAGCATACGTTATTTGCAGCAGGCAGAAATAGAAAATATTGATTGGAAATCTCTAAATATTGATTTTGTCATTGAAGCCACCGGTAAACGCAAAACCTACGCTTCACTAGAACCACATTTAAAGCAGGGTGCTAAACGCGTCATACTTTCTGTTCCCCCAGATGACAACAGTATCAAAACCGTAGTATTGGGGGTTAATGAAAATATCCTCCAAGGTGATGAGCTGATCATCTCCAATGCGAGTTGCACCACCAACAATGCTGCTCCAATGATTAAAGTACTCCAAGAACTCTGCGGTATCGAACAAGCGTATATCACAACGATACATTCCTATACTACCGATCAAAGTTTACACGATCAGCCTCACAAAGACCTCAGACGTGCTAGAGGCGCAGCCCAATCTATAGTTCCAACTACTACTGGTGCAGCCAAAGCGCTAACGAAAATATTCCCGGAATACGATGGTAAAATCGGCGGTGGAGGTATCCGCGTTCCCGTGCCTGATGGGTCGCTAACCGACATCACCTGTTATGTACAAAGAGAAGTCAGTATAGACGAAATTAATGCGGCGTTTAAAAAAGCATCAGAGACCACCCTAAAAGGTATTCTAGACTATACCGAAGATCCTATCGTATCGGTAGACATTATCGGAAACCCACATTCTTGTTTATTTGATGCGCAATTGACTTCTGCCTTAGGCAAAATGGTTAAGGTCGTAGGATGGTACGATAATGAAGTCGGATATTCCTCACGCATTATTGATTTAATCAAAAAACTATCATAAGATCTGTCTATTGATACAACAACTCAACTAACGTCTTGATAAGCTTATTCGCACATTCACAAAGCTGCGAATAAGCTACATACTCAAAATCAATTCCCTAATTAATTTGCGCGCATGAGGTTCGGCACCTTGGACTGCTTTTAAAACTTCTTGATGACTTAGTTGTGTTATTCCCGTTTCATCACCCATATCGGAGATAATCGAAATACCAAAACATTCCATATCCAAATGTCGCGCTACGATAATTTCAGAAACCGTTGACATACCCACACAATCTCCGCCAAGAATACGGACCATTTTATATTCTGCCAAGGTTTCAAAAGTAGGCCCTTGCAATCCAAAATAAACACCTTCTTTTAAGTCAATTTGATATTCTTTAGCTATTTCTCGAGCATTAGCAATTAAATTCGGACTATAAGCGTGATGCATATTTAAAAAACGAGGTCCCATGCGTTCATCATTCTTTCCCCTCAAAGGATGCTCCGGCATAAAATTGATGTGATCCAATATCATCATGACATCACCAACCTTAAAATTTGGGTTGACTCCTCCAGAAGCATTGGAAACGATCAACTTATCCGCTCCCATATATTTCATCACACGAATGGGAAAAGTCACTTGTTGTAAGTCATAACCTTCATAATAATGAAAACGCCCCTGCATCGCCATGACTCTTTTATCACCTATAGTACCCAAAATTAATTTCCCCTGATGTCCCTCCACCGTTGATGTTGGGAAATTTGGAATATCGGCATAAGAAATGCTGTGCTCTATCTGTATTTCTTTGGTAAAATTTCCTAAGCCCGACCCCAATACAATACCTATTTCGGGTTGAAAACCGGTTTTATCCTTGAGGTATTGAACGGTTTCTTGAATCTTGTTCCACATAATTTAAAAGAATTTGATCAAACCGATCTGCATTGGCAAGGAAAGCGGTTTGAATCGGTAAATAATATAGTTGCTCATCGGGTAAAAGCCCTTGCAATCGCATATAGTCTTTTTCAGTCGTAACGATCTTTTTACCAGCTGCATTTTTTAAGATCAATTGTAAATCGCGATCGTTGAAAGCATGATGATCCGGAAAACTCATACAAACGGTATCTTCGGTTTTTAATTGTTCGAAGAAAGTTTTGGGTTTGGCTATACCCGCAACCAAAACTAACTGAGACCTATCTATTAAAGATACCGAAATTTTTTCTTTTTGCGAAAAAACTTCCGCAGCAAATTCAATATAGGTGAAAAATATTTTTTGATCACCTGTGAGTTTTAGTCGTTGTTCAATGCGTTTTTGTTCTAAAACACTTAGATTCTTAGGGCATTTGGTCACCACAACAATTTGCGCACGTTGTGCGCCTTTTCGACTTTCTCGCAAATTACCCGTCGGCAAAAGCCAATCATCACAATACAATTCCGAATAGGTAGTCAGCAGTATATTCATAGCTGCCTTAACCGGTAGATGCTGAAAGGCATCGTCTAAGACAATCAATTCCAAATCGGGCTTAAGAAGTTGTAACTGCTCAATACCGTTGACGCGATTGGCATCAACAGCCACGGATATACCGCTAAATTTTTGATGATATTGAAAGGGTTCATCCCCAATATCCGTCATTTTAGTGTGTTGATCCGCTAAGATAAAACCTTGACTAGTTCTTTTATATCCCCTACTTAATGTAGCCAATCGAACCTTGTCCGACAATAATCGAATCAGATATTCCACCATAGGCGTTTTTCCGGTTCCACCAACACTAAGGTTGCCTACAACAATCAACGGTATCGAAAAAGTATGCCTTTTTAAAATATTGTAGTGGTATAAAACATTTCTGACTTCAGTAATCCATCCGTAAAGAACAGCAAAGGGAAATAATATTTTTCGAATTAAATTCATTTATAGATAGTAGTGTTTTTTAAGATCGGAAACAGACTGATTCCCCATAGCAAGGCAAGAATACATGAGTCAGAATAATTTAACTTAAATATTCTTATTTACAAGAGCAACACAGTGTCACTTTTACCTGGAGCATGATCCTTGCGATGAACGCGTTCTTATTCGCGATTTGGTAACACGAAAGTAGCATTTTTTTTTATCTTTGAGAAATATCTCATTAGAGAAGACAACGTTTTACCTTACAGTTATGAAAATCAAGCAAATTATCGACATACTCGAAGAAATGGCTCCTTTATCTTATGCCGAAGACTTTGATAATGTTGGTTTATTAGTCGGAAATCCGCAGCAAGACATCAACGGAATTTTAGTTTGCCATGACGCACTAGACACGGTAATTGAAGAAGCTATAGAGAAGGATTGCAATATGGTGGTTTGTTTTCACCCGATTCTCTTTACTGGTTTAAAGAAAATAACCGGGAAAAATTATGTAGAAAGAGCGGTGATCAAAGCGATTCGTCACGATATCGCTATTTATGCCGTGCATACTGCCTTAGACAACCACAAAGAAGGGGTTAATAAAATTTTCTGCGAAGCTCTGGGCTTGACACAGACCAAAATTCTATTACCGAAAAGCAGTTATATTAAAAAATTGGTTACCTATGCCCCTATCGAAGAAACCGCAACTATTAAGCAAGCCCTTTTTGATGCTGGAGCGGGTCAGATCGGCAATTATCAGGATTGCAGTTTTGTGTCGACAGGTACGGGTAGCTTTAGAGGTAATGAGGATAGCTCTCCCACAATCGGTACCAAACGAGAATTACAAACTGTTACGGAATCCAAAATTGAAGTGACTTTTGAAAAACACTTAGAGACCAAAATCCTCAAAACTCTTTTTGACCAGCATTCTTATGAAGAAGTGGCTTATGAGATTTATACTTTAGAAAATGCTTACCAGCATATAGGTATGGGTATGATCGGAGAATTGGACATAGCGATGAGCGAAACCGAATTTTTAGAACACGTTAAAATTCGCACACAAACCGGAGGAATCCGCCATAGTCCATTTCTAAATAGGCCTATTAAACGCGTTGCAGTGCTCGGAGGATCGGGAAGTTTTGCCATTAAAGCAGCAATTCAGCAAGGGGCAGATGCATTTATTACGGCAGATTTAAAATATCATCAATTTTACGAGGCTGAAAATCAAATACTTTTAGCGGATATCGGTCATTTTGAGAGTGAACGATATACAAAAAACTATATAGTTGATTATCTTACAAAAAAAATGCCTAATTTTGCAATTATTTTATCGAGTATAAATACAAATCCAGTTAACTACTTATAGATATGACAAAGAAAAAAGAATTAACCGTTGAGGAGAAATTAAGAGCGCTATTCGATTTGCAATTAATTGACTCTAGAATTGACGAAATCAAAAATATGAGAGGGGAATTGCCTCTAGAAGTAGAAGATTTAAAAGATGAAGTTGCTGGATTAAGCAAACGCTCAGAAAAACTACAATCTGATTTAAGCAACATTGAAACTGGAATCAAAGAAAAGAAAACTGCGATTGACAATTTCAAAGATTCTATAAAGAGATATACCGAACAACAAACGGATGTTCGTAACAATAGAGAATTCAATTCTTTGACTAAAGAAATTGAGTTTCAAAATCTAGAGATTGAGCTTGCTGAAAAGCACATCAAAGAGATGAAAGCCAGTATCGAATTCAAAAAAACAAACATTACAGAGACTTTGGAGCGTTTAGGAGCGAAACAAACGCATTTAGAGCACAAAGAATCGGAGTTAAACAGCATTATGGCTGAAACAGAACGCGAAGAGAAATTGCTTTTGGAGAAATCAATTGAATTTCAAGAAAACATCGAAGAGCGTTTGTTGATGGCTTATACTAGAATCCGTAATGGAGTTAGAAATGGTTTAGCAGTAGTATCTATAGAAAGAGGTGCTTCTGGGGGATCATATTTCACAATTCCTCCACAGATCCAAATGGAAATAGCTGGACGTAAAAAAATCATTACTGATGAGCATAGTGGACGTATTTTAGTTGACAGCGCTCTTGCAGAAGAAGAAAGAGAAAAAATCGAAGCGTTAATCGCAAAAATATAATTAAATTGAGCCTCTACTAACCTAGAGGCTTTTTTTATGACAACATTTTTTAGGAGAACCGCAGATTTAGTCGTTTCAAAAACCCTTGGTTTTTTTCTAAATCTCTTGTATTTTATTAACGCTCAAAAAAGCACTTCACTGGCCTACGCCCTATTTTCCACGCCTCAAAGTGGAAAATTGACTGCTGATACCCTACCTAAATTCTTACAACTAGCCCAATTTAAAAGACTTCGATTTAAAGAACATCAAATTCAAACCTATCGCTGGTCGGGATCCGGATCTACTATATTATTGGTACATGGATGGCAGAGCAATTCCAGTCGGTGGCAACAACTTATCGAGTATTTACAAACTTTCAACTACAACATCATCACTTTAGACGCACCAGGTCAGGGCTTGAGTAATGGCAAGGAATTTAGTCCGCCGATCTACAGCGCTTTTATAGATACAGCACTGAAAGAATTCCGCCCAAAAATATTGATCTCCCATTCGTTGGGTTCTTTTTCAACACTGTATCAACTGGCGAACAGCACTTATCCAGAACTGGAAAAAAACATTATTTTAGGCTGCCCAAACACTTTTAAAAACATCGTAAACAACTTCCAAAATCTCCTTTCCTTTTCCGACAGGAACTATCAAGCCCTGGTTAAGCTTATGGAACAAATGATCAATATGCCCTTAGAGGACTACAACAGCGATCGTTTTATACAAAAAATAAGTTTACCAACCTTAATTATACACGATAGACATGACGAAACCATACCTTTTTCCGAAGCGATATCCATTTTAAATGCTTCCGAAAAAACCACGATAATCGCTACGGACAATCTCGGTCATAGCCTTCAAAATGACAAAGTCTATCAGAGTATTGCACATTTTATAACCCCCTGAGCAAGCTATGGTGTTAACGAGTGTAAAACTTTGCTTATAATCCAGTTTAAAATAGTTATTTTTGCAGTATGGAAATGGAAAACAAATTCACTAGGCTCAATAAATATCTGTCAGAAGTAGGATATTGCTCTCGCAGAGAGGCCGATCGATTAATCGAACAGGGAAAAATCACTGTTAATGGCATCTTGCCAGAAATGGGGATGAAGGTTTGTGCTGACGATGAAATTATCGTCGATGGTAAACGCATACAGGAATCTAACGATAAGCCAATTTATTTGGCATTTAACAAACCCGTGGGTATTGAATGTACGACCAATCAAACCGTTAGGCACAATATAGTCGATTACATCAATTACCCAAAGCGAATATTTCCGGTTGGTCGCTTAGACAAAGCCAGTGAGGGTTTGATTTTCATGACCAATGACGGCGATATTGTAAACAAGATTTTACGCCAAAAAAACAATCACGAAAAAGAATATATAGTAACGGTTGATCAACCGATTACCGATGACTTTATCAAACGCATGTCTGGCGGTATTCCAATTCTAGATACCATTACCAAACCGTGTAAAGTAGAGCGCGTCAGTAAGTTTGTCTTTAGAATGTTTTTAACCCAAGGTTTAAACCGACAAATTCGTCGTATGTGTGACTATTTAGATTATGAAGTAGTCGCCCTTAAAAGGGTTCGTATCATCAACATCTCTTTAGATGTGCCTGTTGGTCAATATCGCGACATTACAGCCGAGGAATTGGCTGAACTGAACCGATTGGTAGAACCGTCATTAAAAACCGAAGAAGCGAGTTTAGATGTCACAGCAACTGCTGCAACGGACAACGATTCCACAACAACAAGACCTCGCAAAAAATTTGATCGCGAAAAAACCACGTTTAGAGATCGGGATCGCGCTCCAAAAAACGAAAGAAGATCTTCGAGACGAGGCAACTAAGCCCCTACTCCATCTATATCATAAACCCCGATAAAACCATCGTTTTGTCGGGGTGTTTTTTTTTACATAGCACCCGTAAATCTCTACTAATCTACTCATCTAAGAATTATTTATAAAGAAAAAATAAAATAAATTTTTAACAAAATTAAAACACCTTTTTCCTATAGCTCCCCAATAAAAACCCATTATTCTATCAATCTTTTTAAAAATTTAAGAACAGCTTTAAACAATTGATTACCCAACAATTAACGGTTAAACCAATCCTGTAACCACAAATTTTTTTTCTGAACAAAATTATAATATTTTTACTTTGTTTTAATTAAGTCTAAATAAAATTAAATAAGATGAAGCACTTTTATTATTGTTGTATACTGGTTATAACTCATACGAGTATACAGGCGCAAAACCAATCACAGGATACGATACACCATTCAAAGGATCACAGTATCCTAAACGAAATCACCATCACTGGAGCCGGATACGAGCAAAAAATCAAGAATACTCCAGCCACCATTTCGGTGCTTACACAAAAGGAAATACAAAAGAAAGCCTATCGCGATATCACTGATGCGCTTCGAGATGTTCCAGGCGTTATGATAACAGGCGGTGGCAGTACTTCCGATATTTCGATTCGTGGCGCCAATCCGAGTTATACTTTGATCCTGATCGACGGTAAGCGTGTCAATTCGCGAGAGACTCGGCCCAATTCTGATAATTCGGGTATAGAACAAGGTTGGATGCCTCCTATCTCAAGTATCAAAAGAATTGAGGTCATTAAAGGCCCGATGTCCTCGTTATACGGATCTGATGCTATGGGCGGGGTTATTAACATCATCACGCATAAACCGTCAACTAGAGGTTGGTATGGAACAATAGCTTCTGACATTACCGTGCAAGAAAACAGCGACTCGGGTAATTTATATCAAGCTAATGCCAATATCTCCGGCCCTATTATCCCCGGTAAACTCGGTATAAAGGCAAGCGGATTGTATTCCGAAAGAGAAGAGGACAAAATTCTTGGAGGTTACAATGAACAAAAAATGAAAAGCGGTAATTTGGAATTTAATGGTCAACTGACCGACAAAGACAACCTTAATTTGGGATACAATTACAGTCGACAAGACCGTATAAGCACACCGGGATTATCCGCTTCTGAAAAAAGCAAACCCAGCATCAGCAACTATGAACGCGACAGTTGGGCTTTGACACATGAAGGAGATTACAGTAAAACCAAAACCTTAAATTACATACAATTAGATCAATCGAAAAATCCGGGTCGCGATATGAAATACAAGAGTCTGATCATAAATTCCAACACCAACTTTAGCCTATATACCCATCGCATTACCGTTGGTGGGGAATTTAGACAGGAAAAACTTGAGGATCTAGGAAATTTATTCACGAGCCCTACCGGCACCCTTAGTGAATTGGATCGTTGGAATTTGTCGCTTTTCCTCGAGGGCAACTGGAATTTGCTCCCGCGTTTTAACGGCGTAACGGCGGGACGTTTTGAAAAAGATGAAAACTATGGTACACGAATAACGCCTAGAGGATATTTGATCTGGAATATCAACGAGCAATTTACTTTAAAGGGAGGAGTCGCTTCGGGTTATAAAGCTCCTGGATTGCGTCAAAGCAGCGAAGCTTGGGGTCAGATTACCGGTGGTGGTGGTCAAACGACACCTGCCGTAATTATCGGTAACTCCGATCTAAAACCCGAAACATCTTTTAACCAAGAAATAACCGCTATGTGGGAAAACGGCAAGGGAATATCAACAAGTGTCACCTTTTACCACACGCGTTTTAGCGATAAACTATCGACCTTTAGAATCGATTCAAAAAACGTAGCTGAACACGGCAACAAATACCCCGTTTTGCCCGATGGAAATTTAGAATTTCAAGGAAATCCCTATCGATTTATTGAGGAGCGTATCAATTTGGATGGAGCCAAAATGCTCGGTATGGAATTAACCCTCAATTGGAATTTCACTACAAACTTCAGAATTAAAAATTCTTATACTTTTACACAAAGCGAAATCACTTCCGGACCGGGAAAAGGATATGCGGTAACCAATATTCCCAAGCACATAATCATATCGACCTTAGAATGGGATCCTACAAAAGTTGTGCAATTGTGGACGAGAATGAACTTTCAAGATAAAACCGCAGTTTCCTGGGGTAGATCCAGCACAAATAGTATTATTCCGAGTTATATATTACTGGATTTAGGCAGTGTCTGGAAAATAAACAACCAATTATCGATTACAGCTGGGGCCTATAACCTGCTCAATAAAGAGGTGACCCAGGAGGAATATACATTTCGATTGGACGGAAGAAGATACCAATTAGGTGCTCTATTTAACTTTTAACAGTGTTATTATAAACTTGACCTCATACCAAACGAACTTTTGACATGAGGTTTTTTCTATCTAAAAACACCTAGCAAGCCAAAGGTATTCGTACGACCTTTTTCATCATAAATAACACTAAGGCCGAATCAGTCTAAATAAAGACAAAAATGCTTAAATTATGAAGTCGCACTAGTCCAAAACGCTTCAAACACCACTTAAAAGCTACTTCGATTTTAACAAAAAAATAATTATTCATCAATTTTAAATTATCAAATAAACAAAAACATCAGTTTTATCATAAAGAACAAGAAACAATTACATTTTTTTAGTTAGAGCTTATAGAGTTGATTATTTATAATATTTTTTAGCTACTTTTGCAGTAGTTTAAATTAAGTCTAAATAAATAATTGCTATGAAAGCTGTATTAACTTTTTTAATGTTGTTTTCTTTAAGTTTTGGATATGCCCAAAATTCGAAGTTAAAAGGTCGTGTTAATGACGAAAATAATAAACCCGTAGCCTATGCCACGGTTTTTATAGAAGCTACCAAACAATCTACTCAAACCAATGAGCGCGGCGAGTATACTTTGAGAAATCTTAAACCTGGAATGCAAATTATCAAGGTTCAGTTGATAGGTTATGTGATCAACTCACAAAATATTTCTATTACCAAAGAAGATCAGACTATAAACTTTTCGTTAAAAACTTCTGACAATGAATTAGGAACAATTGAACTTTATACGAACGACAATAAAAATCAAAGAAAAGTACAAAACCTAACCCGTTTGCCGTTAAAGATAAAAGACCAAGTACAATCAATAAGTGTTGTATCTGATGCTATTATCAAGGAACAAGGAGCCTTAACAATTACAGATGCAGCGAGAAACGTAGCTGGGGTAACCTTGTTTAACACTTACGGTGGTGTAAAAGAAAGTATGAGTATTCGTGGATTTAGAGGAACGCCAGTTTTGAGAAACGGTGTGATGATGGATTCTGATTTTAGAACAGCCGCTGCTGTTTCGGATATGCAAGGAGTTGAAAGTGTACAGGTCATCAAAGGATCTGCAGCAGTTACACAAGGTTTTGGAGATGGTTTAGGTAGTGCAGGTGGTGTGATCAACGTGGTAACTAAAACCCCAAACTTCCGTAACCAAACCGAAGTTGGATTTAGAGCTGGAAGCTGGAATCAAATTCGTCCAACGGTTGATTTCGAACAAATATTAGACAAAAAAGAGACCGTTTCACTACGTGTAAACGCGGCTTATGAAAAAGCCGACGGTTTTAGAGTAAATACGGAAAGAGAAAGAATCTATTTCAATCCAGCCTTGGAATGGAAAGTAGATAGTAAAAGTACTTTAAACGTAGAAATGGATTATTTGGGCGCTTCAGTGACACCAGATAAAGGAACGGTTAACTTAGGCGATATCAATGAGAACAAATTGTATGATATGCCTCATAACAAGTTTTTAGGTTTTAAAAGCGATCAAAACAATTTAGACGCCTTCAATTATTCGGCTCGTTTTCAAAGAGAATTGACCGATAATTTAAGTATTCGTATTGCTGCAATCAACTCGATAAGCAAAACTGATAATATTGGTTCTTCTGTTGCTGGTTACAACAGTCTAAACGCGTTATTACCAGTAAATGAAAGAGAAAGAACGCTTTCTAAATCATATACCAACGATAAAAACTCCGTTGTACAAATCGATTTAGTTGGAAAAGAAATCCAAACTGGGGTTTTAAAACACACTTTTCAAATCGGATTTGATTATAGACAAAATTCAGTAATTAGTAGGAATTACAATTCATTTGTAGTAGATACTATCAATGTAGTTGGTCCTATTTCTAATGTACTACCCGCTGACAAAACAGATAAATTTGTAAGAAAGGGTGAAACTAAAGTAACTACGCCAACGATTGGTTTTATGGCACAAGATTTCATTGAAATCAATCCATATATCAAAGCGGTACTGGGACTTAGATACAGTCGTTTAAACGGAAATACTACTAAAGACAGAACTATCGATGCTTGGGATCCTTTATACGGATTAATCTTATCTCCTACCAAAAACATCAATGTATTTGGATCATATACCACTACCAGTAGTAATCGTAGTTCTAATAACGAATTATATGAAGGCGGTACAGTTGGAACTTCAAGAACAAAGCAGATTGAATTCGGATTTAAATCGGATTGGTTAAACGAACGTTTAAACTTTAATTTCACGTATTTTATCTTAAACAACGAAAACTTAGCTGCACCTTATTACGATGAAAACTTTAATGAAGTAAAAGGAAAGTATATTCTAGCGGGAGACTTAAAGAGAACGGGGTTTGAAGTAGATATTACCGGTAAAATCACCAACGACTTACAAGTGATTTTGGGCTATGCTTATTTGGATGCTCAATACAAAAATAGTCCAAGTTATGTAGACGGTTCTGCACCGATGAATGCGCCAAACCATACGGTAAATGCTTGGGCAAATTACCAAGTTTCAGAAGGAGCTCTTAAAGGCTTATCAGTAGGTTTTGGAGCCTATTACGTAGGTGAAAGACCGGTAAACGAATATTCAATGGTAAGAGATGGACACAATACTAAACCGGGTGTAAAACCTTTTGATATGCCTTCTTACTTAACGTTAAACGCTCAAGTTAGTTATACATACAAAAATGCTACTTTACGCGTATTTGGTAACAACCTAGCAGATAGATTGGGTTATACCTCTTATTTTAGAGGTGGTAACATCAACGAAATTGATCCTAGAAACTTTGCTGCACAGTTGACTTATAAATTCTAATTTATATCAATAAGCGAGCGGTTTATTATAACGGTTCTTTTTTAAAAAAACTTTATTTCATAAAACCTCCCCAAATGGGGAGGTTTTTTTTGTACTTATTTTTTTTATCCAAATGTTTTGGACTTCGCGTCTTTATAAAATTAAAAATAGTTTTATATCTTTCATTGCATGACTATATTTGCAACTTGCTTATCCATTTTTTCACTACAACAATTTACTTACACTAAAATAAACTCATGAGTCTAATTAGAAATTTACTAACAAGAAAAGATTATAATGCCGCAGCCGCACCTAGTGAATTAAAGAAAGTGTTGGGTTTGGGTGATATTGTTTTTCTCGGAATTGCTTCGATCATTGGTGCTGGAAGTTTTAGCAGTTTGGGCGAAGCCATCTTTGCCGGTGGACCTGGAGTTATATTTCTTTACATCATTTGTGGGTTTGCCTGTTGTTTTACCGCTATGTGTTATGCCGAATTTGCCAGTAGAATTCCTACCGCTGGTAGTGCCTATACCTATGCTTACGCTTCCTTTGGAGAGATAGTTGCTTGGATAATCGGTTGGACACTGATCATGGAATACAGTTTTGGAAATGTTTTTGTTTCCTTCTCTTGGTCCAATTATTTTACGTCATTGATGAAGAACCTCGGTATCCATATACCCGAATTTTTGTCAACGAGTTACTTTGAAGCTAAAAAAGGTATTTTAAGTGGCACCTTAAACGAGCGATTGATCAATGCATGGGAACACGCACCCATGTTGGGAGATCTCAAAATAATCGTCGATGTTCCCGCCCTTTGCATCAATTTGTTTATCACCTATGTTTGTTATATCGGTATCAAGGAAAGTAGAAATCTAAACAATGTTTTTGTACTGATCAAACTAATCGCTATCGTATTGATTATCATCGTCGGTTCTTTTTATATCGACTTTTCCAATTGGACGCCACTCAATGCCGAAACCAATGTGCGTTCGATGATGCCTAATGGATTTTCCGGTGTGATGGCAGCCGTAAGTGGTGTTTTCTTTGCCTATGTGGGCTTTGATGCACTTAGCGTGCTCTCCGAAGAATGTAAAGACCCCAAACGAGATCTACCGCGAGCCATGATGATTACCTTGGTGGTTTGTACCACGGTATATGTGCTTTTGGTATTGGTATTAACCGGTATGGTAGACTACCGCGCTTTTGACGGAATTGGCGATCCCCTTTCTTTTATTTTTAATAGCAGCAACGCCAATTTAATCTGGATGGAATTCATCATTTCCATCGTTGGTGTCATTGCGATAACCACGGTTTTACTCGTTTATCAAATGGGTCAGCCACGTATTTGGTATGTGATGAGTAAAGACGGTTTGTTGCCTAAAAAATTTCAAACCATACATCCCAAATACAAAACGCCATCGTTTGCGACAATAGTAACCGGTATTATCGTAGCCATCCCCATTTTTTTTACGGAGAAATCGTTTATTCTCGACTTTACCAGTATAGGAACCATCTTTGCCTTTTGTATTGTTTGCGGTGGGATTTTATTTTATCCACAACCCAAAAAGGAAAAAGGACAATTTAAAATTCCATTTGTCAATGCCAAATACGTATTTCCGTGGTTGTGTATAGTCGCTGTGGGATCTTTTTACTATTTATATCCAGAATTTTTTAAGACCATTACCCAATGGGGAGATCCAAAAGAGGGCGAATTCCGACTCTCGATGAGTATCTATTTGGTGTTATTATTTGGATTAGCTATACTAACTTTCTATAAAAAACTATCGCTTATTCCCCTTTTAGGATTGGCTTCTTGTATGTATCTACTGACGGGAATGACACACAACAACTGGTTTTGGTTTTTGGTATGGTTTGCCATTGGTATGGTCGTTTATATCTTTTATGGTTATAAACACAGCGGATTGCGTAAATCTCAAACAATAACTTCAGAAAAATCATAACCAACATCAACTAAGCCCCCTGAAATAGGGGGCTATTTATTTATAAACTATTTTTACTGAGCCATAGTACTTTTGCAATCTAGATAAAGCGTACGAGTCTATTCCTCAACAAGTTTAGGCAATTTAATGACTTGATAATACAAACCCATCGATCTCACATCTTTTCGCTGTTCCCGACTGATACGATAGTTTAAATTCCTGATATCCTGATCAAACGCGCCAGCTTCGTCATTTTGTTTTTCTGCATATTTCAACAATAATAATTCATTGCCCGAATCAATTCCTTTTAAATAATTCCAATCAATTTTATCGGTCATCAAATTGTAACGCGTAATAAGTGCACTCCAATTGAATACTCCGCAAACTAGTAAGCAAGCGTAAAATACGACACACATCCGATCCACTAAATAAAAATTAGTCTTCTTATCTTTTATTTTCCGATAAGTAAAAAGGAGGCCTATCACACACAGTACTAAAAACACAAAAACGCCTAATCGTTTATACGTCAACCCCCAAGCTACAACGTACTCTAAATTTTTAATGCACGTGCTCACTACCATGATGGTGTTCAATATAATCCAAGTAAAGGCAAGCCTTCTCAACCGTTTTGCTTTTACATCAAAATTAAAACCACCCTTAAAATACAACAACAACAAACCTATCGCCATAACAATTGACAAAATAAGCGAATTGACACGTTGATGTGTCTGAGCACTTAAATTACCCTCAACAAGTGGATCAAAAAATTGTTCGTAATTATAAAACACTAAGAAAACTGCAAGAAAAACGTTTAGCAATAACAAGGTTATTTCGCCACTCCTACGCTGTAAATCCAAATCAACTGACGAGAACATATTTTGAAATTCACTTTTACTTTCCCTATCAAATGTTGGCTGCCACTTGGAGTTATTGTACTGAATCGTCTCTAAAATCCAACAGTCCCAATACACAAATGAAATGCAAATTCCCAATACTACATAAACCAACAAAGACCAAATATCAAATTCCCAGTGAATCGACGAAACTATATGAGATAAATAATCGCTATTACTCGTATAAATAACCACAAAACCACTTATGAAAATTAACGGAATTACCACATACATCAACAACTTCAAAGCATATTGATTTTTGAGTTTAAAATCTCCCTCTATCCAGCGGTTTCGCAGAAAAACCCTATATACAACCGAAAAACTATTGACCATAAAAACAGCAGGTGCAAACATCCAATTTAACCGAGCGTCCACTGCATACATACGCAATAGAATCAACGACACCATCAATGCGAAAAAGCTACTGAAATCAGGTAACCAGGCAAAAGACAATGATGTCAATACTACAGCACTTATTAAAAATTTTCCCTTAGAGGATTGATAAATTGCAGGGAACTTATTTACTGTAAACCCCAACAGGGCGATAGCAAATACCGCAACATTAATTCCCAAACCCTGTTTGTAGAACAAAAAGATAAACAACAATACAGACAATCCGATCAAAATTTGTTTTTTCATTTCTTAAAATTTTAAATAATTACTTTAAAAGTACTTTGTACTACAAAGCGAATAGGTAAAAAAATAAGCCTATTAAGGTCTCATTAATTTTTCCAAAGCCTCTAAATGCTTTTTAAATACTTGCTTTCCCAGTGCAGTTGCTTTGTAAGAAGTTCTCGGTTTTTTTCCAATAAACTCTTTTTTAACTTCCAGATACTCCTTTTTCTCTAGGGCACTGGAATGGCTAGCCAAATTACCGTCAGTTACTTTTAAGAGTTGTTTCATTTCGTTAAAATCCACCCAGTCGTTGACCATCAAAATAGATAGCATACCGAGTCGAACCCTGCTCTCAAAATCTTTATTTAAACCGTCGATAATTCCCATGACTAATTGTACTTTTTATAGAGAATAATACCGTATAATACGTGTAAAACTCCAAAACCTATAGCCCAAAAGAGTAAACCTAACCCCAGATTAAACAGGGCAATTAAACCCAAACTCAATTCTAGAATACCCAACAATCGTACATCCGCATAAGTATACTTTTCTACGTTAATCAAAGCAAGTCCATAGAAAATCAACAAAGAAGGTGCGATTAGATCAAAATGATTCTGAAAGAGCATGGCTCCACAAAAAACAGCACCTGCTACCAAGGGAACTCCCAAACTAAAGATCATTTTCTTGGTGGTAGCAGTCCAAATGGGTAAATCCAAACGCCGACTTTTTTTCACGGTGAAATAAATCCCAAATAAAACGGCAAGCAACAATACTGAAATCGCTAAAATCAACAATTCTACTGTCAAACTACTGCTATATGTTTGTCCGACTTTTTCAAAATAGTCCAATCCCGACCGTTGCATTAAGAGATAAGCCCCGAATGCACCTATTAAACCTAAACAACCCGCAACAATTCCAGACAAACCACTGAGCGAGATAAATCGAGAGGAGCGTTCCATCATCTCGCGGATGTGCGCCAAATCATCCATAGTGTTGTTTTTCATATTAAATAGCAATTAAGGTTAAAAACTGTGATAGCTGTACTTTGTACGGCAAAGTTATTTGAAAATTTTAAATACACAACTATTTAGATAATAATTTAAGGACAAAAAAAAATGGGAATTAAATAATTCCCATTTTTTTCATGATAAAGGTTGCATTTTTATTTTTGCATATACCGTCGTAAATCTTATAATCGAAAAACAATTCGTCGTCGTGCATTTCGACTTCAAAACATTTGTTGGTCAAAATCGTCGGATGATCTTTAGTAATTTCACAGACTTCGAGATCGTGAGTCGCGATCATACCAAAGGTTTGATCTTGGATCAATTTTAGGATCACCCCTATAGTACCCGATTGTTTGTCATCAGAATTGGTACCGCGTAAGATTTCGTCCAAAAGCACAAAACAAGGCTCTTCTTTGACCGATTCCACGATCAATTTCAATCTTTTAACCTCTGCATAGAAATACGATTCACTATCGCTGAGAGAATCTTCTAAGCGCATGGAAACAAACAACGGCATCGGAAAAAAACTGGCTTTTGAACTACAGATCGGCGCACCGATTCCAGCTAAAATCAGATTGACCCCTACCGTTCTTAAAAAAGTACTTTTACCCGACATATTTGATCCCGTTAGTATCACAAAACGCTGATTCGTAAAATCAATATCGTTTGAAACTCGCTTAGAAGCATCAATCAACGGATGCCCCAGATCTTTAAAATTCATTTTACCTTCCGTATTCAATACTGGAAAACAATATCCTCTATTGTTGTACGAATAATTGGCTAAAGCATTTAAAGCTTCCAGTTCTCCTATAGCATCGAGCCACTTGGGAACAGCAGGGGCATGTTGTTTTTTCCATTTCAGCAATCCGTTTAAGACGTGAATATGATATTGAAAAAATCCGTTAAACACAACCATCACAAAAACATTAGCAATGGTATTGATTTTTTCAAAGTAAGCCGAAAGTTCTTTTAATTCTTGACTAACACTGCGTTCACCTTCCGTAAAAAGAGCCACAAACCGCTGCAACTTAGCACCCTTAAATTCACTTTTTTCAATTTTACGAATGATCAAACTGTAGTTTTGAATTGTTTCATGTATTTTATCGGCTCCAACTATTTCTTTCTGAATATCTCGCGTTTTAGAAGTCGCTAAAATCAGATTGGCTGTAAACAACAGCGAAACCAAATATCCCCAAAATGTATGTTCGAGTAACCAAGTGCCAAGTATAGCAATAAGCAATAAGGCAGGCACAGCAAATGATGCGATAAGACGAACAGTTGATAGCGTTTCGGCACTATTACTTGCCCAATGCTTAATTTTCTCGTATTCATTAGCATGAATAGGTGCCATTTTAGATAGTGCACTGATATTTTGACGCCATTCAATTTGTGTCGAAAGTTCTTTAACCGCTTCCTGATTTTCAAGTATCTCTTTAGGTGTTAATACCTGATTTAGCAAGCCTGCCAACTGAAATTTCCCAACATAAGATGCCGTTCTATTTAAAAACTGAAATAGCGATTGCGCTCCAAAAATATCCAGATCATAGGCATAGGGATGTTGTTGTTGTAAAAACTCCTTGCCGTCGTCAAATGGTTTCTTTTTATCTCTTAAAAAGCCGATTTCCTCTTCATTGAGTTCCATCAAAGCTTGATGATACCTCATCTTCCACGACATACTCATGTGTATGCGCATCAGTATAATAAAAAACACGACCAAACCTAACACCACCCATAGATAACTTGATTGTTCTGTGCTTAGAAATTTATAAAACAAATAGATTATCGCGAGTACCACGACGAGTCTAACAGTACCAACAATACGATACTTTTTTCTTAAAAGGTGAAATTGAGCAGCAAACTGATCGAAAAATTTTTGATATAAATCCATGGATATACTCTTGGTTAACAACTACAAATTACATCTAAAAAAAACCATCCTCAAAGAATTAAGGATGGTTTTTCATATATTGGATTTGATTTTGTGTTTATTGTTTCATCAACGCACGTCTTTCTCTGGCCAAAAGCGTATTTTTCAACAGCATTGAGATGGTCATCGGTCCTACTCCACCGGGAACTGGTGTAATAAACGACGCTTTTTTACTGACGTTCTCAAAGTCGACATCACCCGTGATTCTGTATCCACGTGGAGCAGTTTCATCGGGAACACGAGTAATACCCACATCAATAATGACAACATCGTCTTTTACCATTTCGGCTTTTAAGAAATTAGGTACTCCCAATGCTGAAATAATAATATCTGCTTGTGAGGTTATCTGAGTGATGTTTTTAGTATGACTATGCGTTAAGGTCACTGTCGAGTTTCCAGGAAAACCTTTTCTTCCCATTAAGATACTCATCGGACGACCCACTATATGAGATCTACCGATAACTACCGTATGTTTACCTTGGGTATCTACATTATATCGTTCTAATAGTTCCAAAATTCCAAATGGAGTAGCGGGAATAAAAGTCGTCATATCCAAAGCCATTTTTCCGAAATTTTCTGGATGAAAACCATCGACGTCTTTACTTGGATCGACTGCCATCAAAACTTTTTGGGTATCGATTTGTGGTGGCAAAGGCAATTGAATAATAAAACCGTCTATATCGTCGTTTTCATTTAATTCTTGAATTTTCGCCAACAGTTCTACCTCAGAAGTAGTTCCCGACATACGAACCATAGTCGATTCAAAACCGACCCGTTCACACGCCTTAACTTTACTTCCTACATAAGTTAAACTAGCTCCATCGTTTCCTACGATTACTGCGGCTAAATGAGGCACTTTCTCCCCTTTTTCGACCATCTTAGAAACTTCGGCTGCAATTTCATCTTTGATATCGTTAGATACCTTATTACCGTCTAGTAGTTGCATTGATATAAAATGTTATGTGTTGTTGTCTAAAATAAATAAGGTTTAAACTTCGTGTTGAACCTTAAACCTTATTTAGTATATATTATTGCATTCCTTTTAAATTCCCCATCATTCTCATCAGATTTTTGCCTTTTGCCCCTTGCATCATCTTCATCATTTTACTCATTTGGTCGAATTGTTTTAACAATTGATTGACTTGTTGAATATCTGTTCCTGATCCTTTGGCAATACGCGCTTTTCTCTTAGCGTCTAATAAAACGGGTTTAGTACGTTCTTCTGGAGTCATCGAGTGGATAATCGCCTCGATATGTTTAAAAGCATCGTCTTCGATGTCTACATCTTTTAATGCTTTTCCCACACCGGGAATCATTCCAACCAAGTCCTTCATATTACCCATCTTTTTGACTTGCTGGATTTGAGAAAGGAAATCGTCAAAACCGAATTCGTTTTTAGCGATTTTCTTTTGGATTTTTCTTGCTTCTTCCTCGTCATATTGTGCTTGTGCACGTTCTACCAAGGAAATAACGTCTCCCATTCCCAAAATACGATCAGCCATACGATCTGGATAGAATACATCAATAGCATCCATCTTCTCGCCTGTACCGATAAATTTAATCGGTTTGTTGACCACCGACTTAATTGATATTGCAGCACCACCACGGGTATCTCCATCTAATTTCGTTAGGATAACCCCATCAAAATTCAAACGATCGTTAAATGCTTTTGCCGTATTTACAGCATCTTGACCTGTCATAGCATCTACTACAAACAAGGTTTCTTGCGGTTGAATGGCCTTGTGTACATTGGCAATCTCGGTCATCATTTGCTCATCAACAGCCAAACGTCCTGCCGTATCGACAATAACAACATTAAAACCATTTGATTTCGCGTATTTGATAGCGTTTTGAGCAATCTCAACCGGATTCATATTTCCCTCTTCGGTATATACTTCTACACCGATTTGTTCTCCTACAACCTGCAACTGATTAATCGCCGCTGGTCGGTAGATATCACAAGCCACCAATAAAGGTTTTTTATTCTTCTTAGTTTTTAAGAAATTGGCTAATTTTCCAGAGAAAGTAGTCTTTCCTGAACCTTGTAAACCCGACATTAAAATAATAGAAGGAGTAGCCGACAGGTTGATTCCCGCAACATCACCACCCATCAATTCAATTAACTCGTCCTTTACGATTTTAATCATTAACTGCCCCGGTTGTAGGGTCGTTAATACATCTTGTCCTAAGGCTTTGTCCTTAACTCTACTGGTAAAATCCTTGGCAATTTTAAAATTGACATCGGCATCCAATAATGCTCTACGCACTTCTTTTAAGGTATCGGCAACGTTTACTTCTGTAATCTTTCCGTGCCCTTTAAGTATATGAAAGGCTTTATCTAATTTATCGCTTAAATTGTCAAACATGAGTGTATCGTTTAATACTGAATCGACAAAGATAATATAAACTACTAAAGGCGCAAACGGCTCTATCATTAAAGTTTAGACTAAAATCACTTTATTTTTTAATTTCACTTGAATTTCAGTAAACAGTAACCAGTAATCGGTAATCAGTTTCGGGATTCGGGATTCGGAATTAGGGAGTTTCGATAAAATTATCCGTTTTGTATCAAATTATGGCTAATTCAACTATTTACTTTAAAGCATATATGCATCAAAAAGCCTATATGCCCATTCGCACATACGCGTATTCGCCCTTACACGTATCTTCTAAACCCATGCACCTATCAGCCCATGCGCCCATGCGCGTATCTGCACATTAGCACCAAAAAGCATATATGCCCATTCGCACATACGCGTATTCGCTTTATCACGTAAAAACGGATCAACCTTTCAACTTATCTGCTTCTAAAGCCTATATGCCTATTCGCACATACGCGTATTCGCCTTTACTCGTATAAAAGGATCAGTACCTACTTTTAAGCCTATTCGCCCTTGCACGTATCTTCTAAGCCCATGCGCCTATCAGCCTATCAGCGTATAGACGTATAGACGTATCTGCGTATAGACGTATCTGCATATAGACGTATTCACATATTTCGTCGTATTTTTGTCTTTTCAAAAACTTTATTATGAATGTGACTTCACTTGATCCATCCGCTATATGGCATGACTTTCACACAGACCTCACTAGTTATGATCTACCGAGCCAATTTACTTTTCCGTTTTATTACGAACCCCATCCTATAGCAAAATTGGCAGCATCCGAATTGCAGCGGTTTTTGATGGCGGAATGGAATCAGGGAACAGTCAGTGATTCATCTGCTAACGAAATATCCACGGGCAAAATGTTTGGAGTATTAGTCGTTCGAAATCGCGACAATAAATTGGGGTATCTTACCGCCTATTCCGGCAAATTGCCGAAGGGGAAAAACCAGCTGCAATTCGTTCCCCCCATTTTTGATTTATTTGCGCCCGACAGCTTCTTTTTAAATGGAGAGCGAGAGCTCAATCAAATCAATAAAGACATAGAAAATTTACAACAAAACGCAGATTTTCTATTTTTAAAGAAAGATTACGCCTTCGAACAACAAAAGGCGACTAAAATCATAGAGGCTAAAAAAGCACAATTGCGCGATTTAAAAGCCAAACGGAAGTTACAACGTTTGGAACAAGAGGTATTGCTTTCTGCGGAGGAATACTTGATCTACAATGATGACTTGATCAAGCAAAGTTTGCGAGACAAGCACGATTTGAATGTCTTAAATGCTGATTTAGCTTTACAATTATCTGTTCTTTCAGATCAAATTGTAGAATTGGAATACCCGATCAATCAATTAAAGGAGCTTCGAAAACACCGGTCTAATGCTTTACAACAGCGTCTATTTGATCAATACAACTTTTTAAATGCGCGCGGAGAATTAAAAAATGTGGTAGATGTTTTTAAAGAAACCGCTTTACTTCAGCCTCCCGCAGCTGCTGGTGATTGTGCAGCACCGAGATTGTTGCAATATGCTTATCAAAACGATTTACAACCCATTGCCTTAGCGGAATTTTGGTGGGGAACTGCTCCGAAATCTGAAATTCGTAAACACGGTTACTTCTACCCGGCTTGTCGTGGAAAATGTGAACCGATATTATCGCACATGCTTCAGGGATTAGATGTTGAAGACAATCCGTTGTTGGTTAACCCAGCACTAGGCGTGTCTTTGGACATCATTTACGAAGATGACGTCATGGTGGTTGTAAACAAGCCCGCAGAATTCTTATCGGTTCCCGGTATTTACATTCAAGACTCGGTTTATCAACGCATGAGAGCGCGATATCCCAAAGCGACCGGTCCACTTATCGTTCATCGATTAGACATGTCTACTTCCGGCTTGTTAGTCCTAGCCAAAAATAAAGAAGCTCACCAACATTTACAGTGCCAATTTATCAAACGAACGGTAAAAAAACGCTATGCGGCATTATTAAACGGCTCCATATCCAATGAAGAAGGACTGATTGATTTACCGTTGCGTGTAGATCTCGATGATCGGCCGCGGCAATTGGTCTGTTATGATTATGGAAAACCTGCCCTGACCAAATATCAGATTATCGAAAGCAGGGCGACACACACGCTTATTCACTTTTGGCCCATTACAGGCAGAACGCATCAATTACGGGTGCATGCCGCTCATTCTTTAGGACTGAATTGTGCGATTTTAGGCGATGACCTTTATGGACAAAAATCTGATCGCCTTTATTTGCATGCTGAATCTCTAGAACTCATACATCCCGTAACAGGTGAAAAACTGCACTTTGAAATAGCATCCAATTTTTAAAAAAGCCCTATTTCATCCTATTATGCTGTTTATATACATTTTTTTTTAATATTTTAAGAGCACTTAATATATTTTTGCATTAATTTTATAATTAAATTTTATTCAATAATTTAAATTCATATTATGGACGACCAAATTTACACTAACTCGGAGATGAGTACAGCGGCGGCAGCCGGAGGAATGTTGTTTTTTATTATTTATTTTGCAATTATCATTCTGTTGATTGCTTCTTTATGGAAGATTTTCGTAAAAGCCGGTAAACCGGGCTGGGCTGCTATAGTACCTATCTACAATACCGTAATTTTATTGGAAATCATAGGAAAACCATTGTGGTGGATATTCTTGTTCTTTATTCCTGGAGTAAACCTTGTCATTGGAATTTGGACTATGAACTTGCTCGCTAAGAGTTTTGGAAAAACAGAAGGTTTTACGATTGGAATGATTTTCCTACCTTTTATTTTCTACCCTATTTTAGGTTTTGGCGATGCCGTTTATGTTGGTCCTGCTGGATCAGATGGCAACACCCCAAATCAATTGACCGACCGGGTTTAAACGGTATTTGAACAAATCAAAAAGCGAGCAGAAAATTTTCTGCTCGCTTTTTTTATTTTAAAAGGTTGTTATTATATTTTTTTTTCTAAAAACTCCCCTAATTTCTTAGCTGTCATAGCATAACATTCAGAAATCATAATATTCCGATGCATAGCCATGGTTTTTCCCTCCGCTTTATCCATACCGATAACCAACACAACATTTTTAGGATTCTCCGTTTCAATAAAGACTAATTTAGAACTTAAGAGAGCCATTTTCACACCTGGAGTTCCCGGATCCAACCATTCCGATTCAACAACTAGAGTGTATTTTGCTTGGGGGTTATTGGAAAAATTAATTTTGCTGTTTTTATTGATACTAGCAAAAAACTTATTGGGAAAATTCTCGTCTTTCTGTTGCTGCCACGTTTTGTAAAAATCCTCATCAGGATTTTTCTTTCGCACATCTTCGTCTCTTTTCTTAAGGTAAGCATTTTCGGATATCTTATGTTTAGTTACTTTAAGATTCGAATAATCAAAAGTCACATTGACCTCTGTCTGATCTTTTAGAAATTCGAAACTTCCCGCTTGCAATTTTTGTCCATAAGTTGTACAAAACGACGATACAAGTAATAGTACAGTGATAAAAATATTGTTTTTCATAAAAAACACTTAAATAAGTTAATTGATATAAGTATACACAAAATACATTGGGACAAACATAAATAAAATATACAAAAAAAACATATCTTCATACATTTACCTTCCCTAAATCTATAAAAATATTGACCAATGCCCTTAAGATAAATAAATCAAAAACGACTTCAGCTGATCAAAAGTACCTCAAGGTTAGGAAGCTGTTAAAACCAAAACGATTCGTTGTTGACTTACGCCAATAACGAATCGTTTTGATATAGAATAAAATATTTTAAATTCGATTTAAAACTGGAAATATATAAACGGTTGTGGACCCGCCGCGGCTGTTGCGAAAACAACCCAGAAAATAAATCCTAATATCGCGGCCTTTATCAACATTGGCATTTTGTCAAATAATGAACGAACACCACCCATCCAACTTTTAGGTATAAAATGCCATACAAAACCAATCGCAATTAGTAAGAACACGTTTTTATAACTGATGATGATGGTTTGCCATTGTTCTAAATCCCAAGTTAGGTTTCCAATATTATAGATAACATTTAAAGCTGTGTCAAAATCTTTTGCTCTAAAGAAAATCCAACAAAAAGCTACAAAATGAAAGGTCAAAATTACCGATACGATATTCCATACCCCTAAGCTATTCACCACTCTAGTCCCTTTTTTAGATGGAAACAACTCATCAATCGTTTTATGTATCGCTAGAGCAATTCCGTGAAGAGCACCCCAGATGATAAAACGCATACTAGCTCCATGCCATAGTCCTCCCAACAACATAGTCGTAAAAAGGTTGAAATTGGTAAATAAGGTTCGTTCCTTGTTCTTGGACAATAAAATAGTCAATAGAAAAACAACGACGGAAGTTATAGCGATAGCTAAAGGAACGACGGTTTCATCATAATAATAGATCCCCCATCCAAGTATTCCAACGAAAAACAATCCAGGGAATAAGAAACCTGCAAAAGTTCCCTTTCTATTACCTCCTATTGAAATATACAAGAAGTCTTTTAACCAAGTTGACAACGAGATATGCCAACGTCTCCAAAACTCCGTAATCGATGCTGATTGGTAGGGCACGTCAAAGTTAATCGGTAAACGATACCCTAACAACAAGGCGATACCAATGGCCATGTCGGAATAACCCGAGAAATCACAATAAATCTGGATCGCATAACCGTAAGTAGCCATCAAATTCTCAAATGCGGTATAACTGTTTGGCGAGTCAAAAACACGATCGACAAAATTTACAGAGATATAATCTGAAATTACAGCCTTTTTAAGTAAACCACCAATGATTAAAAACAGTCCTTCATTGACATACTCTCTTGAAATATGTAGGCGTTGATAGATCTGAGGAATAAAGTCCTTGGCACGTACAATGGGTCCTGCTACTAATTGCGGAAAAAAAGATATAAAGAACAAATAGTCAACAAAACTCTTTGTCGGTTCGATTTCCTTTCTATACACCTCGATGATATAGCTGATCGATTGGAAAGTAAAAAAAGAAATTCCCACTGGTAAGATAATATCATTGAGATGATAACTACTTCCCGAGGCAAGATTAAAACCGTCTAAAATAAAATTGGTGTATTTAAAATACCCCAGCATCCCCAAATTAACTAAAACACTGATTGTCAATAAGGTTTTTTTCTTAACCAGACTCTTTTCTCGATAAATGATATTTGCTAAATAATAATCTATAATAGACGAACCTACTAGAAGTAAGAAAAACATACCACTCGATTTGTAATAGAAAAAGAGTGAGAATATAACTACATATATCAACCGCAGATGAAAGGTTTTTCTGATACCTATATAAAACAAATAGAATACAAGAAACATTCCGAGGAATAAACCCGAATTAAACAATAGTGGTTCCTTTGGGTTAAAAGAAAACCATTTGATGACATCAGCCATCGTGAGGACAGGCAAACTAAAATCGAGTATGGACATTAATTCTTATGAGAAATTTTAAAATTTTTAAAAGCTTCAAGTAGTGCATTTGCAAATAATTCACCTTTGTATTCGTAACCCGATTTGGAATAGTGAACATAATCTCTAGAAACCAAACCTTTATCATAATTTTCGTTTACACTATTGATTCCTCCCAATATGTGAAACACATCCCAAACAGCATATTGCTGGGCTACGGCATCCTCTATAATGGAATCGGCATAGCCTTCAGAAAAACTGTTAGGTATTTTCTTCTGAAACAAAGAAGGTGGCGGCGTTGTGATTAAAATAGTCGCCCGCGGGTTATCTTTTTTGATCTCGTCGATAAAAAAGTTCATTTGCTCTTGATAATTTGCCGTTCCCATTTTATCAAAAGCTTCATTAGTACCTAAAGAGATCACCACCAAATCCGGTTTCAATCCCTTTACTTGATTAAAAAATAAGGTATACTTATTATAATCGGAAAATTTGGCACCATTCACTCCAATGCTATGATATAAAATCCCCGCTTGATCATTTTCAAAAACCAATCCGTTTAAATTATAATTTTCCGCCTTTTTATTAGGCAACAAATAAATTTTAGACAAGGCTGAGGAATTGGTGTATTCGCGATACAAATTTTTATCCACTGTTTCAAGTGGAATAAATTCCGACCTAGCGATAGCTTTTGTTTCAACGAGATTTGACGGAATATACAATACTTTTCCCGCGTGAATCAGATTTCCTTTTAAGCTGTTGGCTTTTTTGATTTGCTCTAAGGTTACTCCATATTTTTTAGCAATCGTTCCAATGGCTTCCCCTTTTTTAATTCTGTGATTAATTTTCTGAGGCACCTTTTGCTCTACCATAATCGTTTTTGAAGCGGTGGCTACGTCAAAAATATCGTCATTACCGGGCGTAAATATTTTCATCTTGGTAAATTGATACTTCGAATCGCGCACATTAATCTCGAGAACAAAATCATCCTTCTTAGACGATAATGCAATTCCACTTAATCCTACTGACGATCCGTTTAACGGATAAATATTGCGATAACTGGTCCAATCAACATTCGACGAATACTGAACAAATGCATTGCCATTAGTCTTTGCTAACTTATACGGAAAAGAAAAGCCCAAACCACCATTTCCAAATTCACCTTGGAGTATTTCCCTGATTTTACCCGTAAATAAATCCGCTTGAATATGAGAATCCCCGATATGAACAATATTGATTTTACCTTTTTTGCTCGTTTCTAATTCGGAAAGCTTTTTGAAGAACGATTTTAAAACGGTTTCATTCAAAATTATGTTTTCGGCATGTTTGACCGAATTCAAGCTATCTGACTCTTCCTTCACGGCACTAAGCACTTGCTCTTGAGACCAACTCAACAGACCGCTTAGTAACATGCATAGGACAACTAATTTTTTAATGAACATTTACACTATCTTTTCTTTTTATTTTAATCGTATCCTTGGCTTTAGGTTTGGCTTTAACTGCAGCAGGTTGTTCTGAGTGCACAACTTCAGTTCTAGCCTTTTTATAAGCCTCATACCCTTCTTCTAACTGTTTAAAAATCAAATTAGAGATTTCTTTAGCTCCTCTATGATTAAAATGCGTATAGTCTTTATTGGCTTTGGCTGGTACTTCATCGGCCCATTTGACCATAGAACCATCCCCACCCATCAATTGATATAAATTGACAAATCCCGCTTGGTTTGAAATCGCGTATTTACGTTGCGCATTCACCAAGGGCACTACAGCCGAATCCGTTTGCATCGTTAAATCATACTTTGTTGCCTTATCCGCGGTCGAAATCACTAATATAGTTGCCGCTGGAAAGCAATTTCTCAGGTTTTCAACTACCCTACTCATCTGACGTTCGTACCAAGAATAATTATAAGAACCGTAGTTTAATACGTTCGTTCCGTAATGCAAAATAATCAATTGATACGGTATCTTTTGCTGAAACTGATTCATTAAACTCGGTTTAAAAGTAGATAAAGGCAAACCGGAATTTCCGCGATTCGAAAAATTATCTATATGTATTCCTTGTTGATCATCAAAATTAAATCCGTAAAACGGTATAGAATCGGTATGTATAAAATCTGCTTTAAACGCTTTTAGGTTCCCTTCAGACAATACGAGTGTATTGAGTTCATTAACCGGATTCAACTTTTTATATATAGTATCCTTGCCAACAATCATACGCAATTGTCCTCTACCATTATTAGATCTTCCATAAAACAAGGTCGGACGATTTAAGGAACCAAGATGCATCAATGCGGACGACTTATAACGCACCCAAGTGCTATTTATGGTGTCTTTAGTAAAAAACACATGTCCATTAACACCAAAAGGTTTTATTGGCTTTTTTACATTCAAATAGGATTGGGTTTTCCAATTTGGCGAAAATTGATGAGATACAGAGCTTCTAGATCCTGCGGACTCCGAAGTAATCGATACAAAACCAACTCCTTCACCGCCATATTTATTTTGGAAATTCTTACGTAAGTCTTGAACAATCATATCTCCATCGGTCATCGAATCGCCATAATACGCTATTCTAACCTTTCCTTTTTGTTCCATCTCTAATTGATACAACTTTTCGTAAAAGGTTTTCATATATGCAAATCCTCTAAACGTAGATGCTGGTTCGTCGGATTCGATCATCGAAAATCCCCCCAGACTATCCACTGCCAAAGAGTCAATTTCAGGATGAGCTATTTTTTTGTTGTGAGCGTCTTTTTCTTCTTGAATTGCCTCTAAAAGCAAACTATCCACTACGATATATTTGTTTTTAACTTCGGATTCTTTGAAGATTTTCTTTGGTAGATAAGTTTTAAAAACCAAGAAAAAACCAGTCGCCATTATTGCAATGGCGAATGATTGAAATGCATACGATTTAGATATCTTCACACTAATAAAAGTTACATGCGATCTGGAACGGCAATTCCCAATAGAGAAAAACCATTTTTTATAATTGTTCCTACTTTCTGAGACAATTGTACTCGGAAAACTTTTAAATCTTGGTCTTCTTCACCCAAGATAGGAATGGTTTGGTAAAAAGAATTGTATTCTCTAACCAACTCATAGATATAATTAGCTAGTAAAGCTGGACTGTGAGATTTTCCTGCATTTTGAATGACTTCTGTAAAAGATTCTATCAATTTCAAAAGCTCTTTTTCTTTACTATCTAAAGCAATATTTTCTACTTTATAAGAATAATCAAAGTTTGATTTTCTTAAAATAGATTGGATACGCGCGTAGGTATATTGGATAAACGGACCTGTATTTCCAGCAAAATCGACAGATTCCTCTGGATTAAACAATATTCGTTTTTTTGGATCTACCTTTAATATATAATATTTTAAAGCTCCTAGCCCTATGGTCTTGTATAAGCTTTGTTTTTCCTCTTCAGAATATCCTTCTAATTTACCCAATTCCTCAGATATTTGTTGAGCGGTATCCGTCATTTCTTGCATCAAATCGTCGGCATCAACAACAGTTCCCTCTCTACTCTTCATTTTACCAGATGGCAAATCAACCATACCATAAGATAAATGGAACAAGCTGTCAGCCCATTCGAATCCCAGCTTTTTAAGAATCAAAAACAACACTTTAAAGTGGTAATCTTGCTCATTACCAACAGTGTAAACCATTCCTCCAATATCATTAAAATCTTTAACACGTTGGATAGCTGTTCCGATATCTTGGGTCATATAAACCGAAGTACCATCACCACGCAAGACTAATTTTTCGTCTAAACCTTCAGCGGTTAAATCAATCCAAACCGACCCGTCTTCTTTTTGAAAGAATACACCATCTTTTAAACCGTTTTCCACCACATCCTTACCCAACAAATACGTATCGCTTTCGTAATAGTTTTTATCGAAATCAACACCCAAATTTTTAAAGGTTATCGCAAAACCATCATATACCCATTGGTTCATTTCCTTCCACAAGGCTATAACTTCTGGTTTGCCAGCTTCCCAATCCAATAACATTTGTTGTGCCTCCAAAATAATCGGTGCCTCTTTTTTTGCTTCGTCTTCTGAACGACCTGATTGCATCAATTCAGCGATCTGTTCCTTATAAACCTTATCAAAGGTTACATAGAAATTACCCACCAATTTGTCGCCTTTCAACCCAGTGCTAGCAGGAGTTTGTCCGTTTCCGAATTTCTGCCAAGCCAACATCGACTTACAAATATGTATTCCCCTATCATTTATGATTTGAGTCTTATAAACTTTTCTACCTGATGCCTTTAATATTTGAGCAACAGAATATCCCAATAGATTATTTCTAACATGACCTAAGTGCAAAGGTTTATTGGTATTTGGCGAACAATATTCTACCAATACCGCTTTTTCATCTACTAAGGTCGATTGAAAACCAAAACGCTCTTCGTCTTTAATCTCATTGAAAAAATTCAAGTAAAAAGCATCTGTGACTACTAAATTTAAGAAACCTGAAACCACATTAAAACGCTCAATTTCCTTTGCGTTTTCTACTAAATACTCGCCAATCTTAGTTCCAATTTCAACAGGATTCCCTTTAATCACTTTTAAGAATGGAAAAATCACCACTGTTGTATCTCCCTCAAACTCCTTTCTCGTACCTTGAAATTCAATTTTATCAATAGTAACCCCATATAGAGATTGTACTGCATTTTCGATTTGAGGAATTAGAATCTGATTTAATGTCATTGCTTATTAATTTTAAGGAACAAAGATAATTGTTATTTCAGTATTTTTTTACTTTTATAGGGATATAATTACAGTCGGCTCAGTATACCTATTAATCCAAGAAAAAGGAAGGTTTTAAAAGAAAGGTAGCGTTAAAATTTTTAGTTTTTAACAAGGAGTAGATCAACTGTTTCTATTTCAAAAACGATTAAAATAAGTAAACACCCTGAAAAATCAAATGCAAGCTATCCGTAAAATAATATTGTAGTTACTCGATATCTCGACAATCGGTTTTGATATGAACTTCTTCAAGAATTTTTGCCGTTTGCGAAACCTTTAAACCCGTTAAACCATACCCATAGCATGCAGCGGTATCTATATTCCAAGAATTCGACACAGGGGTATAATACGCTTGATTCACTTTTAGAGGAGTATGTCCATGAATCTGTAGTTTCCCAATATTTTTCAACGGCTCCCTATTCCACAAAACACTAGAAGGATGTGCCTCTTCAAACGGCAAAGGCGTATGAGATATCCCAGCATGAGTCACAACCAAAAAATCTGTTTCAAAAACTAAGGGACGCTCTTTTAACCATGTAATCCACGAAACGATATCGAGCTGATGCGATTTGATTTCATCTAAAGTTTTTTGACCGCATTGCCGAACCCAATTATCATTAAAAGCCACTTCAACGTGTTCTATAATCTCGGCTTCATGATTTCCTTTTAGAAAAACCGTGTTATGAGGAAAATCGCTCGAAAGCTTTCTACATTCCTCAACGACGCGAACACCGTGATTTCCTCTATCAATAAAGTCACCAACACAGATCAATATTTCTGTATCCCGATTCCAGTGCTTTAAAATTTCTAAAAAGGTAAAATAACAGCCGTGTATATCGCCAACTATAAAATAATTCATCTGTGAGTATTTAAAAAACAGCAAAGATAATTATCTTTTAAACACGAATTTTAATGTACTATCGGATTAAACATCTGGTTTTTTTTTCTAATTCACTTTTACACATCGTCCCTTCTACCTTCAATTCGGCGTTTAATCGGCTGTTATAACTTTCCACATTTCCAATCAATCCTTATTTCCAGCATCCGAATACAAAAACCCCGTTTGGACAACAGCCTATTTACTACTGGCTCTTACTAAAATAGCGTCAGTCTTTGTAAATTGTTTGATATATTTTTAACACGAGCCAGGTTGGTATCGATAAAATATGTAGAACATAGACTGTAACATGAACAGGTAGATAGTTGTTGAAAAATTAATTCAAGTTCATTGGAATAGTATTAAAATTCAAAATAGATAGCTAAAAAAACTTTAAATAAAAGTAGTCTCAAGTCAATTTTAAATTTTAATCCGTTAATATTGTAATCTACTAATCAACTACTTTATATGCAAATTAAGTCACTATTTTTAATTCTACAGTCTTTTCTGATGTTTACAGCAGGCGCTCAAACTCAAAAAGGAAAAAACATCGACAAACAAGAACAAGTGCTTATCGGCGGAATAGTACAAACGATCGAAATCAAGGGTACAGATTTCAATAATCCAATATTATTATTTCTCCACGGCGGCCCAGGCACCTCACTGATCCCTGTTTCTGAGTCGTTTACTCAAGATTTACAAAAACATTTTGTAGTAGTACAATGGGATCAACGTCAGACGGGAAGTACCCTTAAAACCAATGCGTCACCCGTTCCTTTATCAACAGCCTTATTGCAAGCTGACGCCAATGAAATGGTAACTTATTTATTAAAACACTTTAACAAGCCGAAATTGTATTTGGTTTCACACTCTTGGGGATCTATATTGGGCTTTGACATTGCTAGTAAACAGCCCGAATCCTTATACGCTTATATTTGTATTAGCGCCCTAATTGACCAAAATAAAAATGCTCAACTCACTATAGACATGCTGAACAAATGGGCTACAGAAAATACAATTGCCGAAGCTCAAACAGAGCTAGCCCGTGTTAAGGTACCCTATCAAACTCCTGATGATTTATTTTACGCCCAAAAATGGCTTTTTATACACAATGGCGTTGAATTTGCCAAAGAAGACGATTTCAAACCCACCTATTACCGTTGGTTAGATGTTTGGTTTCCGACTTGGTTAGCCTCAGTACAAAACAATCGATTTAATCAGCAACAAGAATTTCAATGCCCCATTTATTTTTTTGAAGGCAATGGCGATCAACAACAATCACATTATATAGTAGAAGATTATTATAATTGGATCAAAGCACCTAAAAAAGATTTTTTCTGGTTTACCAAATCCGGTCATACGATCTTCAATACCGAACCCGATAAAATTCAGTCCTTACTAATAGAACATATTTTACCTAAAACCAATTAGGTGTGCATCAAATAAAAAATCCCCTTGCATCAAATTGATACAAGGGGATTTTTCTTTTAGCACTGTGTTATTAAATTTCTATTAACTACACTTTTTCTGTTCCTTTATCTTTACAACAGCCATCCAATTTAGCATATACTTCCGGATCTGCTTTAACATCATCTGCATCATAACCCATTTTAGAGATCGCCTGTCTGATTTGATCTAAACTTACTTTCTTTGGACTATAATAAACCGTGATCGTATTGGCTTCTTGATCAATATCGAATTGTCTCACACCACTTAGTTTATATAAGGTGCTTTTAAAAGTTTGCCCACAAGTTTCACATTCTTTACAATGTTCACAATATATAGCCGTTTTTATTATTGCTTTCTCATTGCTTTTCGAAGTTTGCGCCTGACTAGAAGTTGCTAGTCCAAAAAACAAAAAAGACAAAAAGAAAACGTTACTGAATTTTATCTTACCGATCCCCCACATAAATAGATATTTTTTAGTGATTACTTATTAAAGCTGCTAATTTAGCAAAAACATTTTATATAACGTTAACTGATTATCTATTTTAAAAACTGTTCTTATAGTTTTAGAGCTTTCATTATAGGCAATACTTTATTGTATATTGTTAAACTAATAGCAACGATTCTCCCTATGTATTACATCAACTGTATGGCAAAAAACTAAAACACACCTATTTTAGAAAAAAAATAATTATTATAAAAACACGCATTTTTACTGGGCTCAGAAGCGTAAATACAAAAAAATATAAAATATTAATAAAAATAATCCCCCATTTACTTGTAGATATTAAATATTCATTCTATATTTGCAGGAATTAAATAACACAAAAGTAATGCAAGAAGGTACAGTAAAATTTTTCAATGAAGACAAAGGTTTCGGATTTATTACACCAAACAATGGTGATAGCGAAATATTTGTTCACGCTACAGGTCTAATGGATAATATTCGTGAGAACGATGCAGTTCGTTATGACGTAGAAGAAGGTCGTAGAGGTCTTAACGCAGTAAACGTAGTCTTAGCTTAACATACTATATAGATACAACGTAAATTAACACCTAATCCATGATTAGGTGTTTTTTTTTATATTAGTTTTTATTCGTAACTCGATTTTCGACTAACGATTCAATAGTTCTAAACGTAAGATTTACCCGAGCTGTATGTATTAATTTTGTTGGAGGCAAACGATGCAACCAATGTGCTTGCGTAGTCCCCTTCATCACTAAAAGACTGCCGTGTTCTAAAATACGCTCCACCTTTTCCAAGCTTCGTTTATGTTTAAACGCAAATTTTCGTACTGCACCAAAACTTAAGGACGCTATAGCTCCATTCTTTTTGAGATCCTTTTCCCCATCACTATGCCACGCCATACCCTCATCACCGTTGTGATACAGATTTAATAGACAGGAATTGTAAGTTTCTCCCGTTCTCTCTTCAACGATAGCTTTTAATTCTAGTAATTCACGATTCCAACCTAAAGCACGTTTAGTGGTATTCGAATACGTATATTCAAAAGGCAAATCACCGTACCAGGCCACTTTGCGTTTGGTGGTAATTTTCTTACCAAAGATAACAGCCTCATCATGGCGCCATTCGATACCATTCAACAATTTATGCAAATACGAATCCGCTTGCTGCTTATCGAACAACATTCCATAATAGTAAACTTCTCCATCAGCGGGCAGCAGGTTGATGTTTTCGTCAAGTCGGTTATCAAAAAGATCCATTTTTTAGGTTTTTAACATTATAGGTCTCTACTATAAGTTAGTGATTTTAAATTAAACCACCAAAAACAGCATCGCTTTAATTCTTTCTAGTTCATTCGTCTTGTGAGGCATTTTGCACTCCTTCCCAACCAATAATAGCGGCTTTACGAGTAGTCCCCCACATATAACCACCTAATTGTCCCGAAGCTTGAATAACGCGATGACAGGGAATTAAAAAAGCAATAGGGTTTTTACCAATCGCCGTGCCCACTGTTCTAGAAGCAGAAGGTTTTCCAATTTCCTTCGCTATATCACCGTAAGTTGTCAGTTGTCCCATCGGAATTTTCAACAAACTCTCCCAAACTTTCAATTGAAAATCCGTGCCTTTTAAATGCAATTTGACCTCGGATAATTGGCTAGAATCACTTTGAAAAAATTTTAATGCGGTTTGCTGTATCTCATCGGATTTTTGCTCCAAAACAGCATTGGGAAACCGATTAATTAAATGAGCTACAGCTTGATTTTTATCAGTTTCAAAAGCCATGTGACAAATCCCCTTAGCGGTTGATGCTAAAATCAATATTCCAAAAAGGCTATCCACTATATCATAATTAATCATCAGGTTTTCTCCTCCATTTTTAAATTCAGCCGGTGTCATTCCTTCCATTTTCACAAACAAATCATGTAATCTACTACTGCTTGATAAGCCGGTTTGAAAAGCCATCTCAGAAAGACTTATATCACGATTTTCTTGCAGCAATTGTTTTGCGTAACCGATACTGATGTATTGCAAAAATTTCTTAGGACTGGTTCCCGCCCATTCAGTAAACAGTCTCTGAAAGTGAAACGGACTTAAATGTACCGCCGCAGCAATCTGCTCCAAACTCGGTTGTTCCTTAAAATGACGATTGATATAATCAATCGCTTTGGCAATACGCGTAAATTGATGTACTTCCCCCTCTTTCATAAGCTCAGTATTTAAAGCGTAAAGATGCTATTAGTTTGACAAATAAAAAATCCAATTCTTGCTTTTAAATCAACGACCAAGAATTTTTTATTAGACCACAACTATCTAGAATCCTTTAAATTGATCTCTACGACATCGAAAAGCACAGATGATTTATTAATCAATTAAAATTTTAAAGACAAAAACACTTACTAGCCAGATCGACAAATAAACATATATTATCCTCTCCTCAGTATATAAGGCCTGCTATTAATTCATCAATATACTAGATTCCATCACCCTAAGCAAGAGTGAAAAATTTGGACATTATCCGGTTAGAATGCTCTTCAAGTCTGTTAAGAATAACCTCTAAAACAATCAAGATAATTTGATCATAATGACCAGATTCGAGTACAGACCATCATTTCCTGAATCAGCGCTGATCGTGTTCATAATTCAATTCTTTTTCTACATTTTTTACAATGAAAAACAAAAAACAACAACACTTTATAGCGCTATAAAGTGTGCTACCCCTATTTCCTGTAAAAATGAAACATCATGTGAAACAACCAATAAAGTCCCTTTATAGTCGCCAATCGCACGGGTCAAAATTTCCAGATTCTGAATATCTAAATTGTTTGTCGGTTCATCCAAAACGATCATATCTGGCGGTCTAGCACTCAAGGTTAAAGAACACAGCATCAGTCGCATTTTTTCACCTCCACTTAAAGCACTGCACGACTTACCCCAGTCTACACTACCAAACAAAAAGCGGTTCAGTCGCATCTTGACTTCATGCTCTGGCCAAAGACCTTCATTAAATATTTGCGCTTGTTCAAAAACAGTTAGGTGGTTGCTGATCAAAGAATAGTCCTGATCGATATAAATCGTTTGAACAGCCGCGCGAAATAAGCTTCCAGAAGTGGGAATCCATGTACCCAACATCATTTTTATCAAGGTGGTTTTACCCGATCCGTTTGCCCCTGTGATAGCCCAGCGCTCACCACTTCGCACTTCAAAAGTCAAAGCATTTTGCCATAGTTGACCAGCCTCATATTCGAAATTTACAGCCTCTGCGGTGATCATCACTTTACCGCGATGCAAATCAGAATCATCAAAATCTATTTTCATCGCTGCCAAGTCTGGCTGCTCCTTTCTCAGTGCTCGTAATTCGTCTACAATTGCATCTCCTTTATCCGTGTGAACTCCTTTTAACTTCGATGCAGTTTTCTCTGCCTTATTCCTAAGCGTATTCATCATGATTGTTGAGATACCCGCTTTTTCTTGTTTCTTCTTACCGCGGGCATCTAATTTTTGTTGCCGTTCCAGAGTCTCGTGTTCGACAACTTTAGCTTTCCGTAAAGCTTTTTCTTTGTTGTTGATATCTTGACACAAAGCATGGCTCTGCACTTGTTTTTGAGCGACATAAAAATCATAGTTACCACCATACATAGCGATTCCCTTAATACTCAATTCACAAACTTTATGAATTTTATTCAGCAATACCCGATCATGGCTTACCACAATTAATGTTTGCCGAGTCGTTTCTACATAGCTGTATAGAATCGCTCTACTCGTTATATCCAAATGATTACTGGGTTCATCTAGCAATACTATTTCGGGTTGATGTATGCGTATCCCCGCCAAGAAAACTCGTGTTTTTTGTCCACCGCTTAAGGTTTGCATTTTTTGATGTAAGTCTACATCTTCCAATTGCCAATGGCTCAGCGCTTCTTTAGCACGCTGTTCTATAGTCCAGTCATCGTCAAGTCTGCCTAAATTCTCTTCAGTTGCCTCACCAGCGAGTATAGCTTGTAAAGCAGCTAACTTGCCATCTATACACAAAGCTTTCGCAACGGAATCCCCATTGAATTGACCAAAGTGTTGGGGCACATAATACGGCTGGGAACGCGCAATCACGCTTCCCTTAGAGGGCTGTAACTTACCTGCTAAGATTTGTAATAAAGTGGATTTCCCAGCACCGTTATTTCCTACCAAACTGACTTTGTCGCCGGGATGAATATTAAAACTGATAGCCGAAAATAAGACGTTTTTATCGGAATGTATATAAGTGATATCTTGTAGAATAATCATGATTTCTCTCTTGTAAAGAATGAATAATAACAGTATCCAGCGAAGTCGCTAGTGCCGTTTATTTTTCGAAAGAAATGATTTACAACATGAAATTGTATTTAGATTAGAGTACAAATATAAGCAATAAAAGCGATTTACAGCCACGAATTAATATAATGCAATAAAAACAAGCATAAAACCTTTTAATTACCAGACAATAAGATGCATTTTAAGATAGCTTCTTAGTTAATTCCTAATGACAGAAAGAAATCATATCCAATTCATTTTCAATACAGAAATCGATATTAGCCAATAGTCCTTGAATGTGTTCGCTTGCGAATCCCTTTTCCTCTTCCTCTTCCTCCTCAGCATCTAAAAAGTTCTCGATCATGACATCGGAAATCACCACGTGTTTTAACCGTGCTTTAATTTCTTTGAGTTGCGCTAGGGTAAGCAATCCGATTAAAGGCCAGTCTTTTATAGTAGGAATTGGAAAGGGATTACTGTTATCGCCAAACAAAGCGTGTTCAATCAAGAAGTTCTCTACAGCATAATCATCCAGCAGAAATTTATTAATCAAATCGGTTTCATAGCCCAATTTAATTTCTTGTATATAGGGCAACTCCACACCCAATGTTGTACAAATTCCAATCAGTGCATAACCATAAGCATAATTCGATTTCTCATCACAGCTTCTGCCGTAAATAATATCATTTAATGCTTGAAGTGGTGTTTTATCCAAACCTTGGACTTCAAAATGACTATAGCCTTCAAACAAGTTGTTTTGAATTACTTTTTCCAAGATCTCGGCACTTTCACTTCCGAAAGCACGATCTATTTGAATCTTTTTTATTCCACATGAAAAAATATAATATCCCATAGTGCCTTAAGTCTTGAAATTATCCTATTTTCAAATTTACCATTTTACAACTATTAAACCAATGTAATAATTAAAAAAAAATGTTTAAGCCTTGCGGAAAATACTGTGCTTTTTTCTTTTGCTAAAGAATTTGGAGTTCTTGGGATAACTCCTATTTGAGGTGATATTATTAAAAATCAGTGCTACTAAAAACAGAATAAGTGCTCCGGAAAGAACCGGTGATAATACGTAGTAATACCCCAAGCTTTTTACTATCCCAGTATCCGCGACAGCAATTAATGCGGTTGCTCCTCCAGGAGGATGTATGGTTTTTGTTATTTGCATCCCCACTATAGATAGGGCCACCGCTAAGGGTGCAGCTATATAAATGATATCCGGAAAAATCTTGGCTACTGTCACTCCAATTAAAGCCGAAACGACATGACCTCCAATCAGATTGCGAGGTTGTGCTAAAGGGCTATCAATTGCGCCGTAAATCAACACCGATGAGGCGCCAAAGGATCCGATTAAGAAAACATTTTCCAATTGCGTAAACCAAAAACTCTGGATATAAGCAATAATCCCGATACCGACAAAAGCACCGACAAAAGACCAAAAATGCTCTTTAGAGTCAATTAAGGTTTCTTTATAAATTACATATCGTGTAATACGAGCTGTACGCTTGATATTTTTTTTCATAGATAGACTAAAACTTAAAAACGCAAAGGTAGTAGGAACACTTTTTGGATTCGCCTTTTTACAGTTAAAATATAAATCCTTTTATCAATCACTTATAACTGTAATAATACATCGATAAATCGAATAGTGTCCAAGCTTAAACAAGCCCTTTTAGTCGCAACGCAGCTAAAAAAAACAGGGATTTACCTTTAGTAAATCCCTGTTTTTAAAACCTCTGTATCTATATTCCAATTATAATTCCAATACTATAAACTCACTTCTTCTATTTTGCTCGTGCTCCTCATCGCTACATTTAACACCATTCGCACACTGATTAATCAATTGAGTCTCCCCATATCCTTTACCACTTATACGGCTTTTATCAATACCTTGATCCACGATCCACGCTATAGTAGATTTCGCTCTACGATCAGATAATTTCAAGTTGTAAGCATCTTTACCTCTACTATCGGTATGTGAGCGCACATCGATTTTCATCGTTGGATATTCTCTTAATACTTCCACTACCTTAGCCAACTCTACAGCAGCGTCAGGTCGTATATTGGACTTATCAAAATCGAAATAAATCGGTTGAAGTTTTAAAACTTTAAACAAATCATCTCCTTTTTCCACTTTCACTCTGGTTTTTTCCAATCCAAAATCAACCTGGGTCACCCCACTTTGTAAGGGTAAATCAACCGATACTTCAGCCGTATTAAAGTCTTGAATAACCGCATTCACTCGGTAACGTGTTCCACAGCTTAAAGCTGGAAATTCATAATACCCTTTGATATCTGTATGTGTCTCGGACAATATTTTAAAATTGCTATCATACAGCACTACTTTAGCATGACTCAACTTTGCTTGGCTCGACTTATCGTAAACCACACCTTGAATCAGCTGAATACATTCCAATGCGAGTTTTTTCGTTTCCAACAAGGCATAGATATCGTCTTTACCTTGACCGTTTACACGGTTTGAACTCAAGAAACCCCGTTGATTTACGGTATTGATTTGAAAGGCAAAATCATCATACGGGCTATTTGCTGGAGCTCCGATATTATGAACTTTCCCCAGTGATCCGTCGGCATTAATCTTCGTTACAAAGATATCTAAGCCACCTAAACCCGGACGACCATCTGAAGCAAAATACAGTTCATTCTCCGCACTGATAAACGGAAAACTCTCGCGCCCACCTGTATTGATTTCACTTAGATTCTGAACTGCTCCTAAACTGCCATTAGCCAAAATAGCCACTTTATACAAATCCGATTGACCTTGACCACCAGCGCGATCAGAAGCAAAGTAAAGCCACATACCGTCTGTGCTCAGAGCAGGATGAGCCGTACTAAAATTATCGCTGTTGATCGATAACTCCTCAGCATCACTCCATTTTTCATCAATGAATTGGGAGCGGTAAATTTTTAATAGCGTTACTTTATTACTGTCAATTCCGCGTCTACCATTATTATAATTATTACGTGTAAAATACATGGTATTACCGTCTTTACTAAAAACAGGGGTTGACTCATTAAATTTCGAATTAACCGTTTTGGCGAATTTAGTCACTTCACCGACTGTCCCGTCTTCTAAAATTGGAGCTTGATAAAGACTCGTAAACGATTCATTGGTCCAAGTATGTATTTTTTTAGATACGCTACCCGTATCCCGAGCAGAGGTAAAAATCAAATGCTGATTGTAAATCGAACTTCCATAATCGGAATACATCGAGTTAATCAGTAGATTATTCAATTCATAACGATTGGAGTTCGCCTCGATTTGCTTGAGATAGTCTGGATTTTCTACCACCAGTTTAGCACGTTGATCCGCCTGATCTCTCTTTGCAAATTCCTTTAAATAGCGGTCTGCAGCTTCATAATTTTGAGTGGCTTTTAAGGTTTGTGCATAGCGATAATAATACTCAGCAGGCACTTCTTGAGTCAATTCAAACAAAGCTTTATACCAGGTATTTGCCTGAGTCAATTCGCCGTTAAAATAATAAGCATTTCCCAAATGCTGAAATAATTCAGGACTGGAATGCCCCTTTTTAGCCACGTGTTCGTATATTTTAATAGCATCGATATATTCATATCGATCATATTGTTTGTCGCCCTTTACCGCTTTTTTATCTTGAGCCATAGCTGCCCAAGAAGTCAAAGCAAGCGCAAAGAAAACCCATTTAAGTAATGTTTTTTTCATAATTAGCTCAAATATTAGAAGAATCGCGGTGAAGTGATTCGGTTAAAGCGATTGAACAATTCAAAACGCAAAAATATCTCATGAGAACCCGAATTGTAGTGTGCTAATTTCGTGGTTTCAGCATCATAACTATATCCGACAAACAAACCATCGGTAACTTGGAAACCAACCAAACCACTAAATGCTGCATCCCAACGATAGGCACCACCGATAACAAATTTATCGGCTATCATAAAGTTCGCTGTTAGATCTACTTGTAGTGGAGCTCCAGAAACCGCTTTCGCCAGGAAAGCCGGTTTAAACTTTAAATTGGGACTTAAGTCAAATACATGACCTCCTATTAAATAAAAGTTCATGCGTTGCTTCATCGTAGCATACACATTATCGTCGTAACGATCTGTTTCCAAAAAGTTAGGAACAGATAGTCCGAAATAGGTTTTTTCGGAATGCAAATACAATCCTGCACCCACATTAGGAGAAAATTGATTGCGAATATTATCTTGAAACATCACATCATTAGGATTGTAAATATTCAGTTTCCCATAATCAACATCTAATAGATTAGCCGTTCCTTTAACACCAAATGACAATTTATAATTGCGATTCAAATCAATTGTATACGAAAGATCTACCGAAATATTATTCTCTTCCATCGCCCCTAAACGGTCGTTCACAACAGAAACACCTAAACCCAATTTAGAATCACCTAAAGGCGTATTGACGGAAAAAGCCATAGTCTTCGGTGCACCATCCAAGCCAACCCACTGAGTACGATGCAATCCAAAAATACTCATGACACCCCGAGAACCTGCATAAGCCGGATTTACATTTATAGTGTTATACATATATTGTGTATACTGAGGATCTTGCTGTGCTTGAACCTCAAAAAAGCTCAACATCGATAAGGCCCCTATAATAATTCCCTTGCTGATTGTAAATGTTTTCATGTGCTAGTCTTTTAGTTATGCTTTAAATGAAAGTCAACTGCTTTAAAATCACGGGTAAACCCGTGAGTGATGATATTTTTATTTCTTTATACTGTAACTATGCCAACCGCCTGCTCTTGTTTATCGACATCTTCCATTATCACCTAGTCTTACACCGTCTTTAATACAAGTAGCAGTCATCATACCTGATACAGCTGCAACAACTTGAGAAACTTCTTTGTAATTCTGAATGCTCTTTTTAAAAATCGCAAAAAGAGATTAATTTATTTAAAAATTCAAAATAATGACATTTTGAAGTTATTACAACCCGATCTTATCCTGCTCTAAAAACGGCAATATGTTATATAAAAGCCCCTTATCTTTGATAACATAGCCAGGTTGCCTTTCAAAATTACAATTTTTACCTGCATAATTTGCATTTTTTTAAAATTTTTTTTAACAAAAACCACAATGAGAGAGTTTTTAATAATACATAAAATTATATTTAATTCACTTTTTTTAAACTAAAAACAAATAAACACAATCAATAAAGATAATTTTAAAAAAAATAGGCAACAAAAATCAGCAAAAGAATCAATATCGTAAAAATAGGGTCGAATTATTTTTTACTCATTTCTAGAATAAAAAGCAAAAGAGCCAATATAATCTCATAATGAGATTATATTGATAAACTTAAAAGAAATTGAAAGACAACCAAAGAAACACAAGAGATAGCTCTTTATTATTCCGATTAATACAACATAAAATCATATATTGATCTTTTTTATTAAATAATCAGCAGTTTTCAAATAAAATCTAAAACCTATCTAAAGTCAAATTTTAAATAATGAACCCAATCATGACTAAGAAAGCAATTACACTAGCATTGGTTTTCAATATAATTTCTTTATTAAACTCCTGTCACTGCGCAACTGAACGCTATTTCGACTACAAAGGCATTGAATCTTCAGCACTGTTAAGAAGCAGTAGTGACGAACGCCCAATTCTACTGATCACTACAACTTATAAAGATACCTACCATCTAGCACAATCTAAACCTCAGTTTACATTTGGCACTAGCGCTTATGCCATGTCAGGTTGCGAAAAAGGGTATGATGGCGAGAAATATCTTGTAGAAAAAATATCTATAAAAAGCAATGCAGATATCGATGATCAACATCCAGCAGGCACAGAATTACGAGACCTTCTTAAAACCTATAATCACATAGATTATAACACAACGGACTTGGTGTATTTAAGTGAGATAGATTTCAAAAGAGCAAACAAGAACTTTTTGTATCTTGACCTGACGCCCACCGCCGCCAAACACATCTTCACCGTAGAATTTACGAAATCGAACGGAGAAGTTCTGACCGCAATTACCCCAGAAATAAATTGGAAATGGGAACTTGAAAATTTCGACACAAAAAAAGGACAAAGAAATTAATTTCTTTGTCCTTAATGGTGGGCGATGAGGGATTCGAACCCCCGACCCTCTCGGTGTAAACGAGATGCTCTGAACCAACTGAGCTAATCGCCCGATTACTGTATCAGTATTCGGTTATAATTTTAACGAGGTCTATCGTTAAAAAGCATTTCAATATGTGGGCGATGAGGGATTCGAACCCCCGACCCTCTCGGTGTAAACGAGATGCTCTGAACCAACTGAGCTAATCGCCCGAAGTACTTTAAAAGTATTCTTCGGAATAATATTCTATAATAACCAACGTGAGTTATTATCTTTTAAAGGTTGTGGGCGATGAGGGATTCGAACCCCCGACCCTCTCGGTGTAAACGAGATGCTCTGAACCAACTGAGCTAATCGCCCTTTAAAAGCTGTAATCCGTTACTTGATTACGGGTGCAAATATACAACTGTATTTGGATTCTGAAAGCTTTTATTGATTTTTTTTACAAAATTTCTGCAACGACAAAAGTACTGCCTCCAATATAGATCAAATCGAGTGGCTGCGCCACTTCCAAAGCTTTTTGATAAGCAACTGATACAGAATCACAAACCTCCCCATTCAAACCAAATTCGGCTGCTTTTTCAGACAAAACCGCCGCATCCAATCCGCGAGGAACATTTGGTCGGCAGAAAAAATATTTTGCGGTTTTTGGAAATAAAGGCAAAACACTATCGAGATCTTTATCATCTACTACCCCCAAAACAAAAAACATTTGCTCTTTATCCTCTTTTTCCAATTGTTCCAAAACAAGCTTTAAGGCATGACTATTATGAGCCGTATCAGCAATGACCTTAGGTTGCTGCTTTAAAATCTGCCAACGTCCTTCTAAATGAGTATTTGCAGTTGTATTCAACAACCCCTTGTACTCCTGTTCTGCAGTAATCTCAAAGTGGTCTCGTAAAATTGCAACGGCCTGTCTAACCGTACGAATGTTATGCAATTGATAAGACCCAGCCAAATCCGATGTATGTGTATTGCTTTTCATCAAATCGGAAGCAAAGTATATAGGCGCATGCAATTCTAAAGCTCGTTTTAAAAACACAGGCTGGGTCTCGGCATTATATTCACCAATTACAACAGGAACCCCTGCTTTGATAATTCCTGCTTTTTCAAAGGCAATCTCCGATAACGAATGACCTAAAAAAGCCGTATGATCCATCCCAATATTGGTAATAACCGAAACCAAAGGCGTAATGATATTCGTCGAATCCAAACGTCCACCCATCCCCACTTCAATCACCGCTACATCAACCTCTTGTTGTGCAAAATACTCCAAAGCCATACCCACCGTCATCTCAAAGAAACTCAAATCATTTTCTTCAAAAAAAAGCTTATTAACAGCAATAAAATCACACACAAAAGATTCGGAAATTTCCTGTCCATCGATTCTTATACGTTCTCTAAAATCTTTTAAATGGGGCGAGGTATAAAGCCCTACTTTATAGCCTGCCTCTTGCAAAACCGACGCAATCATAGAGGAAGTAGATCCCTTTCCATTAGTTCCCGCAACATGAATCATTTTTAATTGACTTTCGGGATGATTCAGATGTTCGATCAATTTTATGGTATTGGTCAAATCTTTTTTATAGGCAGACGCACCTTGCCTCTGATACATAGGCAGTTGAGAAAACATCCAATCTAAGGTTTCACGATAGTTCATCAATCATTTTATTTAGTTATACACTTCACGCTCAGCTTTATAAAATATTTCCTTATTTTTCTTAGTATATTAAAATATAGAAAATTATCTTTATTGCAAAATTGAGACATTTTTCACAATAAACACTAGAACGACATTATTTATGATGGTATTTTTTTTACAAGCTCAAAACGACACTATTACCCAGGCAACTGGTGCAATGATCCAAGGGATCTCCGGTGAAAAAGAAATTTCTGTTTTGGACTTTATTTTAAAAGGAGGGGTTTTTCTAATCCCGATTATCTTTTTATTAATTTACACAGTCTACCTAATCATTGAACGTTATTTATACATCAGAAAGACTGCTAAAACCGATACTCATCTGATTCAAGATGTGCGTACACATCTAAATTCCGGCAATCTAGACTTGGCCGTTGCATCCTCTCAACGCGATGGAGCTGCAGCAGGTCGCGTATTAAAAGAAGGTGTTTTGACTATTGGTAGACCAATTTCTGAGATAGAATCAAACATGGAAAAAGTAGCTAATATCGAAATCGGTCAAATGGAAAAGAAATTAGGTCACCTGGGATTAATCGCAGGTATCGCACCTACCTTAGGATTCGTTGGAACCATTTCTGGAGTAATTAAAATTTTCTACAGCATCTCTGTAACTGAAAATATCAGTATCGGAAACATTTCTGGAGGATTGTATGAAAAGATGATCAGTAGTGGAGCCGGATTAATAGTCGGTATTATCGCCTACGCAGGATATCACTTGCTAAACGGAATGATCGATAACTTCTCACTAAACGTTCAAAAAAATGTATTAGAATTTGTTAACATAATTCAAAGACCCAATGGCGATCAAAAGAAATAAACGATTTCAAGCAGAAGTAGCAACCTCATCTTTGAGCGATATCATGTTCTTCTTGTTGTTGTTCTTCTTAATCATTTCTACATTAGCCAATCCTAATGTTATCAAAATGACCTTGCCCAAAGCGGCAGCTAATGAAAAAACCAATAAGCAATTAATCAGCTTATCCGTCACAGAAGACAAAAAGTTTTATTTAGACAAACAAGAAGTGGCCTTCGAAGAACTTGAAGCCACCTTATTAACCAAAATAGGAAGCGAAGCAGACCAAACAGTCGTCGTTCGCATTCCATACAACCTACAAGTGCAAGACCTCGTAGATGTCCTGCAAATAGGCGTTAAAAACAATCTCAAATTCGTTATCGCTACCAGCGGTAAATAGATTAAAAAAAAGAGGCCTAATGGCCTCTTTTTTTTTGCTGATACGCTGATACGCTGATAGGCACATAGGCGAATAGGCATATAGGTATATAGGCGGGTTAATAATAAAAAAGCGGAAGTCCATATGGACTTCCGCTTTTTTATATCTATCAGTTAAATACGTTGTTTAATTCAGACTAAAATTGTAAATTATATTACCAATCTGTTTATCTGGTGCATTAGCACTAGCCTCCCATTTGGTATTAAGAGCTGCATTTCTAGCACCATCTAGCAAGCATTTGGAATTATTAGTAGTTCCTTTAACTCCAGCAACAGCTGACGTGGTTACGCCGTTTTTATCAACAACCACTTCCACGACTACCTTGCCTACTTCATTACAAGCATATTTAGGTTGTGGTTTAACCAAGGCTTTTCTACCCCCTAAAGAATAACCAATTCCTCCGCCTGAACCACTACCAGAACCGCCACCCGAACCACTACCGGTTCCACTTCCCGTTCCAGTACCTGAACCCGTTCCATTTCCACCACCAGTGCCGCCGCCAGACACTCCAGATCCATAGTAATCACCAGAACCTAGACTTCCATTAGCCTTACCTTTATTACCCGCTGTCTTATCATCACCATCACCACCTTTTTTAGATCCATTCAGCAAGTTTGCCAAAGCATCATTAGTAGTTTGTGACACCTTGGGTTTCTCCACCACCGGCTTAACCACAACTGGCTTCTTGACTTCTTCTTTTACTTTCGGTTTTACAACCGCTTCCCTTTTGGGAATAACAGCCGTTTCCTCTAAAGAATTCTCGCGAGTAATGATATTTTCTTCATCTGGAACAACAACAGCCTCCTGAGGTTTATTGTTGTCCGTAACCTGAAGAACTTCACTGGTAAAATCAGCTCCAGACCCCACTTCACTATCCCCAAAATTTACCGTAACACCTCCACCTCCGCCACCACCTGCGAAATTTTCAACAGCCGTGGGAGAAATAAAACGAATGAAAAATAAAATCAAAAACAACAAAGTACAGATCGCAAATGTGATCCCCATTGATTTTTTTTCTTCTGATGTTAGTTTAATGTTCATATAAAGAATAGCTATACAATATAATTACAACAAAAATACTGAAAATAAGTTAAGTATATACCACTAAAATTATACCAATTGTTTTAAAGCGATTTCGAAAGCAGTAGCACTGATGTTTTGCTTAGAACTATTCAATTGATGAGCCGCTTTTAAAGCATTACCAATAATTGCTGATGCATCTTCAAATATAGTTTCATCTGTTAAGTCTACTTTATTACTCATCAAGTAAGCAAATACACGAGCCATACCACAGTTCGAAATAAAATCTGGAATCAAACTGATTTTACTGTCCACCATTTCCATAATCGGTCCAAAGAAAATCTCTTTGTCAGCAAATGGTACATTAGCGCCGCATGAAATCACTTCCAATCCCGCAGTTATCATTTGATCCAATTGGTCTTTAGTCACCAATCTCGATGCAGCACATGGAGTGAAAATTTCCGCACCAATACTCCAAATTTTAGCATTGATTTCTTCAAAAGGAATCATATTATCCGCTACTAAAGTATTTCCCTTTTTATTGACATACAAAGCTTGAATCTCTTCAAATGAGAATCCATTTTCATTGATGATACCACCATCACGGTCGATAATACCCACTACTTTAGCTCCCATCTTAGACAAATAATAAGCCGCTGCCGAACCTACATTTCCAAATCCTTGGATGATAGCGCGTTTTCCAACAACAGATCCGCCGTAAATGTTGTAATAATGCAAAACCGCTTCTGCAACACCAAATCCAGTAATCAAATCAGCTACTTTATATCTTTTGTTTACTTGCGGAGAGTAAACGTCACTTTCTACATCTTTAACAACTCCCTGACGCAACTGTCCAATTCTCGTAATTTTCTCAGCTTCAGTCGGTTTGAAATGTCCGTTAAAAACACCTTCTTGCGGATGCCAAAGACCACAAGCCTCTGTCATTGGAATAACTTCGTGAATTTCATCCACATTCATATCACCACCCGTTCCATAATAATTTTTCAACAACGGGAAAACCGCTTTATACCAACGTTCTAAAACGCCTTTTTTACGTGGATCATTGGGATCAAAGTTAATCCCTGACTTCGCACCACCGATAGCTGGTCCAGAAACAGAGAATTTAACCTCCATTGTTTTTGCCAAAGACAACACTTCATTTTTATCTAAACCTTTTCTCATACGAGTACCTCCACCAGCTGCACCACCACGCAAAGAATTGATAACGGCCCAGCCTTCTGCTTCCGTTTCTGAATCTTGCCAATGAAATACAATTTCTGGTTCTTTTTCCTCGAATTTCTTTAATAAATCTTTCATTTAAAAAACTTTATTTTTTGATTAGTCTGCACAAATATAACCCCAAAACCAAATACATTCCAATCCAAATGTGCGAATAATTCCTTTTTATGGATTAAATACGTTACCCGATGAATGATTTCTCGATGCTCCAGTTACACTCGCTAAAACATTGATCTGATTTTCTAGTTTCAATACACCTAATAAAGCAAAAACCAAAGCCTCTTTATAGTTGATTTGTTGCGCAGACGGAACAACGATATCGAGATCAGGTCGATAAAAACGCAGTCGCTCCATCAAATAGTCGTGATAAGCCCCTCCTCCAGTGACCAATACATTTTTACAAGCATCCGGAATAGCGGCCGCTATCTGAAAAGCAATGTGTTCTACAAAAGTGTTCAATACATCTTCTACTGATAATGAAGCCTTTTCAATTATTGGTAAAATCACCGCATTGACCATTTCGATCCCCAAGGATTTTGGAGCGGGAAGTCCATAAAAATCCAACTGGTTTAACACGGTTAATAAGTCGCGATTAACCACTCCCCGACGAGCTAACACTCCGCGGTCGTCATACGCCATACCCAAAGTATTTGCATAATGATTTAAAACGGTGTTGACCGCAACAATATCAAAAGCCAATCGGTTGTCATTAGCGTCACTATAAGACATATTAGCAAAACCTCCTAGATTTAAACAAGCCTCATAATCCGAAAACAACAACAGATCGCCCAGGGGGACTAATGGAGCACCTTGACCACCCAATGCCACATCCTGTACCCGAAAATCACAAACAACGCGCTGCTTTGTACCGGTTGCCAATTGCGGTAAATTACCTATTTGCAGGGTATAACCCAATTCGGGACGGTGGAACACCGTATGTCCATGGGAACATATTGCATCGATTTTATCAATGTGATTGCGTTTCATAAAATCATTAAATACCGTAACCAACAAAGCTGTATACTCCACATTGAGCTCATCAACCAGTTGCTTCGGACTATAAACAGCCTTGCGCAATCTTTCTTCCCAAACTACCGAATACGGCACTGTTTCACAATGCAACAATTCGGGTTTCCACTTATTGTGTTCAAAATCCAAACGAACATGACACAAATCGATACCATCCAGAGAAGTACCCGACATCATGCCGATTACGGTATAAGTGTTTTTAATCATATATAATAGCATTAGATTGACAACGTAAAGCCTTCTTATTTAGTTATTTGTTATACTAAAAACAAACGGTCATCCGCCGGTTCAAAACAATAATTTCTTTTTTTAATAAGTGTTGGCTAACCACAAGATCCACAAGCATGTTTATTTACAACAGCTCTGGTTATAATTGCAATTTGAATGGTTAAAATTAGCAATTCCTTTTGAAGATTTGATAATTATAAAGTATATTTGAAAGCTTATAAAAGACACTCAATAATACTTTCAATAAAAAACAAATTAAATGGATTTTAAATTATCAGAAGAGCATTTGATGATTCAGCAAGCTGCGCGTGATTTTGCTCAAACAGAATTGTTGCCAGGTGTGATCGAAAGAGATGAAAATCAAATCTTTCCGACTGAACAAGTTAAAAAAATGGGGGAACTGGGTTTCCTAGGAATGATGGTTGACCCTAAATACGGGGGTAGCGGATTAGATAGCGTTGCCTATATTTTAGCCATGGAAGAAATCGCTAAAGTAGATGCCTCTGCAGCGGTAGTTATGTCTGTAAACAACTCTTTAGTTTGTGCTGGACTTGAAAAATATTGTAATGAAGAACAAAAACAAAAGTATTTAACTCCTTTGGCTTCCGGTCAAGTGATTGGTGCTTTTTGTTTGTCTGAACCAGAAGCGGGATCCGATGCAACCTCTCAAAAAACTACAGCAGTAGACATGGGAGATCACTACATCTTAAACGGAACTAAAAACTGGATTACCAACGGAGGAACAGCGTCGACATATATTGTTATCGCTCATACTCATCCAGAAAAAAAACATAAGGGAATCAATGCTTTTATCGTTGAAAAAGGATGGGCAGGATTTGAAATTGGAGCAAAAGAACAAAAAATGGGAATTCGCGGGTCGGATACACATTCTTTGATGTTTACCGATGTAAAAGTACCTAAAGAAAATAGAATCGGTGAAGACGGATTTGGATTTGCTTTTGCAATGAACGTGTTAAACGGAGGACGTATCGGTATTGCTTCACAAGCGCTTGGAATAGCTCAAGGTGCTTATGAATTGTCTCTAAAATACGCCAAAGAACGTAAAGCTTTCGGTACAGAGATCATTAACCACCAGGCTATTGCTTTTAAATTAGCTGATATGGCTACCAATATCTCCGCAGCAAGAATGCTTTGTTTTAAAGCTGCTTACGAAAAAGACAACGGCCAAGACATTTCTATCTCTGGAGCCATGGCTAAGTTATTCGCATCTCAAACCGCAATGGATACTGCTGTAGAAGCGGTTCAAATTCACGGTGGAAACGGATATGTTAGAGAATATCACGTAGAACGCATGATGCGTGATGCAAAAATCACACAAATCTATGAAGGAACTTCAGAGATTCAAAGAATCGTAATTTCGAGAGGTATCGCTAAATAATACTTTTCTCACTTATATCAGCGGTATCATTTTGATACCGCTTTTTTTTTACTCCTTGCCCTAATTGGCACAATCATCCTACCCTAACTTAGGCACCACAGCAATTACTGAAACTTCGATCGGTTTTCTAAAATCTCCGTCATATTTTGATTGGCCCAATCGGATATTGTTGCCATAAGCGGTAATAAACTTTTACCCAATGGTGTTAATTGATATTCTACTCGCGGTGGAATAACCGGAAAAATCTGTCTTGACAGCAAACCATCCGCCTCGAGCTTTCGCACAGACACCGTCAACATTTTTTGAGAGATATCACCAATTGCCTTATGCATCTCATTAAATCGCATCACCTCTTGCTGTCCTAGTAATAAAATAATCAACATCGACCACTTATCGCCAAATCGATCTAATACATTGCGAACAGGACATTGGTCGGTATTTGAAAATTCTGTGGATTTTTTTTCCATCCTAAATAACTGCTATTCAACATTAGTTACTTTGAGGTAAGTCCATTACCTAAAGTTAACTTATTGTTTATTAAAAACTTACTTTTTATCTTTGACTTACCAAAAGTAATCATTAATTTAATAAAACAAAAAAATATGTATTTAATAACAGGAGTAACCGGACACTTTGGTCGCACAGCCGCCCAAACCTTCTTAAAAAACAATAATGATCAATCCTTAGCTATATTGGTACGTGATGCCACTAAGGTTGCCGACTTAGAAGTCTCTGGAGCGGAGGTTCGCATCGGTGATTACGGCGATTACAACTCTTTACTTAGTGCGTTTGCCGGCGTGGAGCGTTTATTATTCGTTTCCTCTAACGACATGGAAAACAGAATGTCACACCATACGAACGTCATTCAAGCCGCTAAAGAAGCAGGAGTTAAGCATTTGGTTTTCACTAGTTTTCAGTTTGTATCCACTGCCAATGATTCACCTAATGCGCCATTGATGAAGGTTTATGTAGCAACGGAGAATCTATTAAAATCGAGCGGTATGGATTACACCATTCTACGAGATGGCTTATATATGGATATGCTACCAAATATTATTGGTCCTGCCATAGGACAACAGAAAACCTTATATGCGCCTGCGGGAACTACGGAAGTTGCATTTACACTAAGAGCGGAGTTAGCTGAAGCTAGCGCCTTGGTTTTAGCAGGAACAGACTATGTTAACCAAACTTTAGACCTGACCGCCAATCAAGCCATTACTTTTCCAGAGATCGCCCAACAGCTGTCCACCATCTTTAAGGAAGAAATTCATTATGTATCCCCTACCATTCCAGAATACCAAAAGTCTCTAAGCGAAGCTGGACTACCCGAGGTCGTAGTTGGTTTGTTTTCGGGAATTATGGCGAGTATAAACGCTGGAGAATTTAGAAAAACCACCACTAGCTTAGCGCAGATATTGCAAAGAGAACCACTCAGTGTAACCAATTACTTGACCGAGGTTTATTCTAAAAAATAAATCGTGCTAACACAAAGAAAACTGAGCCGTATCAAATCACAGAATACGGCTCAGTTTAAAAACAAAAAAAACATCTTTTATAACTACTTTATCTTAGTATATTCCATTTTTACATGCGTAACATTTGAGTCATAATCATACGCTTCATCTTGCGGCACTTCATGCTCTACAATCAAAACATCCCGTTCTAATAAATTTATTCTCAATTTACGATTTGTAAAGTCTTTATTAGACAAATACAAAAACTGATCTTTTATTAACCAACTTCCGATTCCTTCATCATAAAGCACACAACTGGTTTCCGTAACATCCAATTCGTAGTCGGTTACTTTTGTAGTATTATCAGCCAAAAACGCTATAATATCCATAGGACAAATTCCCCCTTCTACTTTAGTATCAACAAAAACAACGCTGTCATTACTATCTAAATAAGTAGCACTCTTTAAGTTCCATTCCCCAACCAAAAAATTTTCTGGCACCGCTTGAATATTATCGTCACTTGAACATCCTAAAGCAAACACTATTAGAAAAAGAACTATAAATTTTTTAATTTTACTCATTATTTACATTTATCAATTATGTTATGTTGCTAGTAAAAAGTACTTGAAAACGATTAAAAAAATCACAAGCCTCTCGTTTTAGTTAAAAGATAACTGAGCCATATCGGCCTAGTAGATATGACTCAGTTCACTAAACAAAAAACAAACCTAGATATTATATTGGCAAACCCTTATAGCTCTGACTGATTGTACAATACGTTGATCCCGTCGGTTAGGCTGATCACAACGATAACCTCAACAATTTATTCATTACAAAAAAAGTACATTTTCAAAGTAAAAACAGCTCGTAAACGGCAAAAAAACAGCATATAAGGTTTTAAACACTAAAAAAGCGCTCGATTTGACACAAAACCTCAATATGACACCATTCGCAATAGGGATGGACGCGGTATCCTTTTGTTTTTTTACAAAAACAAAAGATAGAGCAGACAGCCCGGGCCGAAGGCATTGCCAACGTAAATTGACTGATGATTTTTATATTTTAAATCGTTTATAGATTCTCTTACAAAAGAAATAATATCTTTATGCTATGAAAAATCCGAAGTCCATTAAGTTTAAAATCCTTATCGTTTATATCGTATTATTTGGTGCGGCATTATTTTGTGGGGCTTATATTTTTAGGCAGATGAAATTGATTACGCTACCGGAACAAAGCGTGATTGAGGAGAGCAATAAGATCTTTATGATCAGCAGTGCTATCAATAATTTGTATTCGTCGGAAGCCTCGAGTCGAAGTGCTATTTTGACGGGCAAAACTTCTGAAATAAAAAAGTACCACCAGCAACTAGATAGCGTCAATCATCAGATTGAGTTGATCAAACTCGATGTAGAAACTCCGGAATTGATTTTTAAATTAGATACTATTCAACAATTATTGCATAAAAAGAAGTCTAGTTTTGATGAGATTGTGGTTTTTAGAAAAAAAATGAATAGTTCTGAGAATTACGATTCTGCGATCAATCAAATTCATCAAGCGAAAGAGCAAATAGAAAAGGATAGCAAACCCGTTGTTCACACTACTGAAAAACAAAAGCGCTCACTTTGGGGGCGTATGGTCAAGGCATGGAAAGCAGAATCCGATACCATCAAAACAACGATCAATCAGCCTGGATTGACGGATTCCCTTGCCCTAGCTGTGGAACGCATATTTGAAGAAGCTGCCAAAAAAGAAACGAAGGTACAGCAAGAGTTGCTTAAGAAAGAACACTCTCTGTTACAGGAAAACAAAAATCTGACGGATCAACTGCGGTATATACTCGAAAGTGTAGAACACAATATATTGACGGCATCTTACCAAAAAATCAGTGATTCCCGAACTTTGATAGGTAATGCCACTACAAATATTGCTTGGATTGGAACCTCTGCACTCATCACCGTAGTTTTACTTGGATGGATTATTTTAAATGATTTGAATCAAACCCAACGTTACCGTAAAGAACTCGAAAAACTCAATGCCGAGAAAGAGGTTTTACTGCGCAGTAAAACCATGCTTTTAGCTACGGTTACCCACGATATTCAAACACCACTAGGTAGTGTTCTGGGATTTACAGAACTACTGTCAAAAACCGACTTAAACGACAAGCAGCAAACCTATATTAAGAATATTCGATACTCCTCTCAATATATAGTAAATTTAGTCAATGACTTAATTGATTTTTCAAAATTGGAAAACAACAAAATCAGCATCGAAAAGAAGATATTTAATTTCAAGGAACTGATAGAGTCCACTTGCCTACCACTACAGCAAAATGCGATTAATAAGAATATCGAATTAAAATGGACTGCCGAAGAATCTTTAAATCAGAATTATATTTCAGATCCTTATCGCATCAAGCAAGCATTAACGAACTTAATCACCAATGCCATCAAGTTTACGCAGGAAGGCATGGTTTCTATAGCCGTAACGCGACAGGACGAATGGATTGAGATCAAGGTTAGCGACTCGGGTATCGGAATTGCGCCAGATCAATTGGATAATATCTTTAAAGAGTTTAAACAGGCTCATGCAGGTATAGAGAAAAAATTTGGCGGAACGGGATTGGGATTAAATATTTCAAAGCGGATTGCGGAATTGCTCTATGGAAATATCAGCGTGAGCAGTGAACTCGGCAAAGGCTCAACCTTCACCCTGCGCTTACCCATAATGATCTCCAATAAAAAAGCAACCGATTTAGAAGACGAAATTTCGATAGACGATTTAAGTGTTTTAAAAGACAAACGCATTTTAATCATCGATGACGATGCGCTACAGCTGCAATTGATGAAGGAAGTTTTTGAACCTTTAGTACAAGAAGTCACGCTATTAAATGACGCTTCTCTGATTATCGAAGTCTTGGAGCAAAGTGCCTACGACGTGATATTGACAGATATACAAATGCCTAAGGTAGATGGTTTTGAATTGATCAGCTTACTACAGAACCACGCTGTCTTTGCATCCATACCGATTATTGCCTTATCCGGTAAACGCGATTTGAGTATTGAAGATTTTATTGAACTGGGTTTTACCAATGCGCATCCGAAACCGATTCAAATAACGGTATTGCTGAAAATGATACAGTCCTTATGGGAACAGCCCTCGAACCCCATTGCAGTGAAGCCGACAACTTTATATGCCAACGACATTCAACAGGACTATAATTTGTCTGGTTTGCGTCCTTTTCTACAAGATGACGCTGCAGCCATGCGCAATATTTTACAAATTTTTGTGGATAGTACAGCCGAAAACATCAAAGAAATGTATGAAGCCGCAGCTAAGAAAGACGAGGAAATACTGAGTGATATTGCCCATAAGATGCTTCCTATGTTTCGTCAATTAGATATTATTTCCGTTATTCCCTTATTAGAACCTATGGAAGATTATCAGTTAGATTATATCACTGCCGCTGACTTGGAAACATATATCAAGCATTTAGAACAAACGATCGAAAAGGTTTTTGAGGTACTAAAAAAAATCGAGCTCTACTAGAGCTCGATATCGTATAATTTTATTTTATTGTATAAGGTTTTCCGATCTATCCCCAATAACTGGGCAGCCTTGGTTTTATTGAATTTCACCTTTTCAAGTGCTGTGCGAATGGCATGCTCCTCATTTTTAGATGAAAACAGTTTTAGATCTTCATCCTCTTCCTCTTCCGTTTGGATTGGTCGACTAGGGTCTTTAGAAGCTTCAAACATTTCTGCAGGCAATACATCCTTAGAAATCCACTCGTCTTTGGTCAACAGCACCGATCTCTTGATTATATTTTTCATCTCACGAAGATTTCCCGGCCAATCATAACTCAAAAACAATTCTTCAACTTCCGGACTGAATCCCAAGACTCTTTTTTCCAAATCCTTGTTGGACTCGTTTAAGAAATGGTCGGCAAACATCATGATATCTTGTCTTCTCTCGACTAAACGCGGTGCTTGTATACCAAATTCATTTAATCGATGAAATAAATCCTCTCTAAACTCACCGTCCTTTACAGCACGTTGTAAGTCTTCATTCGTCGCTGCAATAACACGTATATCCACATTGACTTCATTATTACTTCCAACGGGTTTGACTTTTCTTTCTTGCAGCGCTCTTAACAACTGAACCTGTACCTCATAGGATAAGTTACCGACCTCATCCAAGAAAATAGTACCGCCGTTGGCCGCTTCGAAATGTCCGATTTTATCATTTATAGCTCCGGTAAAAGAACCTTTGATATGTCCGAAAAACTCACTTGAAGCCAAATCCTTCGGAATAGCTCCACAGTCTACCGCTATATAAGGTTTTTGTGATCTCTTGCTTTTTAAGTGAATGGAATGTGCGATATTCTCTTTTCCCGTTCCACTCTCTCCCATAATTAATACAGACATATTAGTCGGAGCAACGAGATCAATATATTCGTGCAATTGGTGCGAAGCCTTACTCTGGCCTTTTACAAACTCTAAAGTATTTGCCCCATCAGCGTCATTAACATCAGCTGTAACAGTTGTTGTCGCAGTACTTTTTTTAGCTGTTTTTTTCTCTAAAGCCTGATGTATGGTCAGCAGTATTTCATCTGGATTAATCGGTTTCCCAACATAATCGAAAGCCCCTAATTTCATGGCATTTACTGCCGTTTTAATTTCAGTATACCCCGTCATTAGAATGACCTGGGTCGTAGCAGACTTTGCTTTAACGGCTTTTAAGACCTCAATACCATCACTATCGGGTAAACGTACATCGGTCAATACAACGTCATAATTCTCTTTATTAAAGCATACTTCTGCCTCTTTGGAGTTAAATGCATTGGTGACTATATAACCCTTTTTTTCGAGAAAAGTTTTAAGCATGATACAAAAGGATATGTCGTCATCAATCACAAGAATTTTATGGCTCATATAAAAACTGATTTTAGTGTCTTTAGCTACAAATTTAGTGTTTTTATTGGACAAGACCCACTGCAATTCGATAAAAACCTTAGTAACCACAAAAGGAGGCATATAGCCTCCCTTTGCGTGAAGATTTCTCTTCATCACCTTACTAACGATTTTGTGTTATCTTTTAAGTTGATAACAAACTTTATTCTATTTTCTTTTTCAAAGCAACGTTTTTAGATTAATGCGATGCATTTACAACGACTAATAAAAAACTATTTTTCATAACACTTTTACACTTAACTATAGTATCAAAATCGTGCCATCAAAAAAAACTTAGGCAGTAAAAATACAAAATATTGATTTTTAATAATTTAGGTTAAAATCAGATTTAATATCCCACAATCCCTAAAGTGAGATTTTTCCCAAGTTGTAGAAAAACTACACAGTCGCACTCCCTAAAATGGGTAACCGATAGCTAAATTAAAAATCAGATTGTCTTTTCTCCATCGACTGTCGCCGAAATCAACCTTATCCAAGGTCCAGCGATCGCCCTCTGGTAAATAGGGAACGCGAATCGGAAAAGCCAAATCGGTTCGAACCACTAAGAAAGAAATATCGAAACGCAAACCGAAACCAGCTCCTACTGCCATTTCCTTATAAAAATCTTTTGAAATTTTACCCCCTGGCTTGTCTGCATCATCATGTAAGAGCCAAATATTTCCAGCGTCTACAAATAAGGCACCATGAACGATACTAAATAATTTTGCGCGATATTCTACGTTGAGCTCCAAAGTAATATCACCCGATTGATCCGGTACAAAACCGCCTGAAGTATTCAGAGTAGGATTAAAGCTACCAGGTCCTAATGTTCGTGATCTAAAGGCGCGTATACTGTTGGTTCCCCCAACAAAAAATTGTTTGATATAGGGCATTTGATCCGAATTTCCATAAGGAATCCCGATACCTGCAACAACTCTAGTAGCCAACTGAGAATTTTTTGTCAAACGCCTGTAATATCTAAAATCATTTTCCACTTTGACATACTGGCTAAATGGAACGCCTAAAATCGATTTTTGTTCTCCCTCTTCTTCATTGGCTTTCATCAATAAGCCCGTAAGGTTGGCAGATAAATCTAAAACCCCTTTATAGTAAATGGTGTTTTTCTTGAATTTCTGCATGGTATTGGTATACGTATAGGTGTACTTAGGCCCAAATATCAGCTGTTTGTCCAAAACCCTTTGAAGGGAAGCATTGCCTTCAATTTCTTGTAGGTATAGTTCACTGACCTTCTCTGGACTGACATAATTAATATCAATGATGTTGAGTTCGTGCTCTTTTTTGATATCCTCTTTCCACAAATACCCGAAGGATCCCTTAAAGGAATGTAAGGCATATAACTTTGTTCTGTTTTGATATTCATACCCCAAAGTTGCTTTGGTTCTCGGCACAAACCCACTGGCAGAATGAAATTTAAAAGGTGATATAATTCTAGGCCATATTAAATTGGCTTCGGTACCAAATTTATAGACGTCATAACCTTTATTAGTGGAAGACATCTGAAAATCCATACCACCATAGGCGGAAACGGTAAATAACTCTGCTCCCTTAAAGAAATTTCGGTTTCTCCAATTGACATTGATCTCAGATCCCGTATAACTAGCTGAATTGGTTTTACCCAACAATTCTAGTCGAATGGACTTGGGCTCTTCTGGTGTTAAATAGTAGAATGAATTTAAGGTATGTTTAGCCGAATCCGCAACGGTAAATTGATTTTTCACAAACTTGAATGTCCCCAAATTGACCAAGCGATTCAAGGTCAAATTGTGGTTGGTACGGTTATACAAATCACCTTTCTTAAAATATAGGGTTCGATCGTAAATTTGCGGCCGAAAGCGCTGATTGGGATCGACAATAATAAAGTCGTTGTATGGCTTGATTGTGTCCCACGAGCTCTTTTCGACATTACTTTCGTTTAGAGAGTAGTCTGTAAACACGACGACCTGATCGATGGTATAGGGAGATTTGGCTAAAGTAGGTGCCGTTTCTTTTACTTTGACAAACAGGTCTACTTGATTTTTGCCTATTGTACTATCAATTTGCACGATTAAATAGTCTGGATTAAAAAAATAGTATCCCTTTTCTTTTAAACGACTATCGATGCGCACGCGCTCATTTTTAACTACATCCAAATTGAAAGCCTGCCCTTTCTTTAATAAACTGCGCCTTTTCATCTTGAGAATTTCATTCTGAAGTGCCGTAGAATCCGATACAAAAGTAATATTACGGATCAAGAAAGCATTTTTAGTTTTAACGGTATATACCGCTTCTACTTTCTTATTTTTAACCACTGTATCAGAGGATACTATAGTATTAAAATAACCTTGATTTTCGGCATAGTTAGACATAATGGACTCATTATACTCTAAATCGACCTTACCAAATAACACTGGAGCCTCGCCCAATTTGTTGCGCATCCAATGGCGAATTCCCTTCTCTTTTTTCGGCTCTCCTGCTAAGTTATAGAAATACAACTTGGGGCGTAACCCCAATATTTTTGCATTGGGCTTAGGTCGAACCAATTCCTCCAAACTTGATTTTAGTTCTTTCTTTTGACTCTTGGATAGCGAATCATCTTCAATCTTTATATCAGCACCAACATAGAGTAATTCACCCGATTTTAAATAGCGTGTATTGCTACATGAATTTAAACCCATAGCCAATAACATCAATCCTCCGATCAGCTTATACACCTTATTCATTTGTTTCCTTTTTTGATTGACGTCTCAATGTTTTTCTCTCTTTACTGCGTTCAAACAGCTCTCTAAAATGCTCGTAATTCATCGTGATGATAAATCCGACACCCGTTTCGATGACCTGACCTTGTAAAGCAACTTGATATTGATTTTTTCGATATGCCCGCAGCATATAACGCCCGTCTTTTGACAACATGTATTCCGCAGACAAATCTCCAGCAATATTGGTCGACTGTTCGTTCTGACGTTCCGACCCCTCTAAACCAAAACTACTTCCGATAGTAACCTTTAGTCGATCATCTAACATACGCTTAGACACACCAACATTAAGATCAGTACGATTTTCCTTCTCTCCCGAACTATAATCTTCAGTCGACTGTAAATCAAAGTCCATTTCGACACCGGCAATCAAATCTCCTGCTAGGTTATTCAACTGATCCGACAATATTTTACTGACACTTTGTCTAGCCATCGATTCTGCACTCATACCTCCAGCTTCGCTTTCAAAAGGATTTTCTCCAACAAAACGGCTCAATAATAATAAGGCAAAAACCTGCTTATTCATCTCTGAAGGCTGTAGACGCAATTGCTCTAACTTTGCTTTTGTATTAGCCAAAACTTCCGATGAAACCGAATTGTTGTTTTCTGGCAAAGTAATATCAAAACTAATTTCCGGCTTAAGCAATTCCCCCTTCATCATCAAAAGCGTTTGGAAAGGTATTTTTTGCTTATAAGTGTTTTTAATCATGGGCGTTAGTCCAGAAAGCTGCGCTTCCAACAGATCAATTGGAGCTGTCTTAACGGTATAAATCGCAGTTAAGTCCAAGGTCGCCATAGTAGGCTCACCCGTCCAAACGATACTGCTGCCCTTTTGAATATCAAATTTTCTTTTGATAAAATTAAATGACATCTCGTAAGACCCCTCTGAAAATTCATATTTCCCCGTCAAAGTCGTTTTCCCAGATGGATCTATTCCTCCTGTCAAATCCGCTTCTCCTTTCAGTTTTAACATATCGCCATTAACTTTGTCTATGACCAAAATTAATTCCGCTTCTTTGTCGATTTGAATATCGACAAAAACCTCCATACCTTTTAAATTGGATTCGTTGACTTTATTTTCGATTTGTACCGTTTCCAACAATTTTTGATCGCGTTGATCAATAAACTCTACGATACCTTCCCTATCGGCAATAGAAGGATCTTGTTGCGGCATCACTACCGTAAACTTGGTGTTTTTATCAATGGCTATTTTACCGTTGACTTCTGGCTTATTCAAATCGCCTGTAATTTTTAAATTCGCATCTAAATACAGATCTCCATAAAAAAAGTCGTTGTCTTTCTCGGTTGAATTTATCGCTTTAAAATTGCTGGTCACCACACTCAAATCAAATTTAAAGTCCGCATAGTTCTTTGTATTCACTCGTCCATCTATCGTCAACTTATTATCGTCAGCGTCTTTTATTTGGAAGCGATGTAAAACGATACCCGTTGGTGTAAAATCAATCGTTTCATTGATATCCTTATAATCCGCATTTAAGGGAACAACATGTATACCCACTTTATTAAATAAAAATTTACCCAATATAGATGGTTTATCCGCACTTCCTTTTATATCCAGATTACCCGATAAAAAACCTTCAGCATTGGAAATATTCCCCATTGAAAAACCCTCGATAGTTTCCATCTGCAACTTTTCAACATTCATCTGCAAATCAAAAGTTTTATCCAATGCTTTATAAAATCCTTTCATCGTCATTTGATTGCCATGACCGGATAACGCTATTTGCGCATCATATTGATTTTCCATCTCATTGCTAACTTCAATCGACAAATTACCAACCTTCGCTTGCATGACTTCCAAATCAGTCACTTTGATATCCGACACAAAAACAAGGTCTTTCATGATATTGCGCAACTCCGCCTGACCATTTATAAACCCCTTAGCAAAAGTCACGTCTTTCTTAAACATTTCCGTGATGGTCTGAATATCAAAATCGATGAAATTGATTTGCAAGGGCGAATCAAAAGTAGTTGCAGTAGATTGTAAAGCGATCTTACTTCCCTCCTTGGATAATACAAAATCCTGAGCATTAACCCCCTCGCTTGTAAATCGAATTTGATTCTCCGGTTTAACTGTCCAGTTTTGATAGTTTAATTTTAGCGCATTAGGGTTTAATTTCACCTGCATATAGTCAGCTAAGGTTTCCAGACTCCCCTCCAAACCATATTGAACTTCATTTTCAGCGTCTTTGATTTCTAAATCGTAGTTCAGTATATTATTATGCATATCCCCATCTAAAATAACTTGATTGATTACAAAGCTTTCACTTTGCACCTGATCTACCGCAAAATTGTATTTTAGAGTTTGATTTTTAGGCAGCAATTCAAAACTGATATTAGAAACCTTGTTTTTACCATATTCTATATCGGGAACATTAGCCGTAAAAGCAATATAGTCTTGAGCAGACAAATATTTTCCGTCCGCTTGTATATTTCCAAAACTCTTTAAATCTGGCAAAAATTTCGCCAATATCGGATCGTTTTTTACGGTTAATTTAAGGTTGACTTCCTGATCTTGTTCCTGTACGAGAACTTCTTTCTTTTTTGTACTACTCTTTGACTCTGAAACAGACTTTTTCTTGTTTTTTTCGAGGTCAAAATACGTAGAAAAGGTTTTTTTCAGTGCTTCTGGAAGTTTCGTTAGCTGGTATTTCCCAGTTATTGAAGCATCTATCAATTGAGAATTAAACACTATTGAATTAGAAGATTCATTTGATATCGCCTTCAGTGACATCTTGTTTAATTTATAAACATCTTTACCATTTGCCAAAGCAAAATCGTCAACATTTAAGTCACCATTCAAATAATCCGGATTCAAATCTGAAAAATTGGCAGTAACCAAAGCTTTAACGGCCAGAGGCTGATCGGTAAGATTTAGTTTCCACAAATCGACCTTTACGAAATCACCATCCATCACCAAACTCATATTCTTTTCATCGAGCTGTCCATTCGCCTTCACGGCAAATTGAATATTTGGATCATTCATTTCTGTTTGCAATTGATAAGCACCACTTTTCACTTGTCCAGAAATCAATAAATCCTTGTAATTATATCCATTGAATTGCGCTTCTAACAAATGTCCTGACAAGGTTGCATTGGCGGTTTTCGGATTAAAACTTTCACCAGACACTACCGCTGTCAAGCTAATTTTACCTAAAGAATCATTTTTAATCAATCGGCCTACATCAAACTTGTTAACCACTGCATCTACGCGATACTTTTCCTTGTTTTTTAGACGCTGATCCAATTGAGCAATTAAAGAAACTGCTCCATAACTCGAATTCAATTTTAAATTGGTATTAAAATTACTGATACCGCCTTTAAAAGTTCCTCTTAGGGACAACAATGCCGGGAGTTGGATATTTGCAGGAACGGTGCCCTTAGGAACGATGTTCAATATATCCTTAGCAGTCGTCTGAAAATCTTTGATTTCCAGATCAAATACCGCTTTATCCATATTCGGCAATCCTTTGATATGTCCCGAAACTTGTGCGAAAGTAGAACCGAGTCCCTTTATAAAAAACTTGGTGATCTCCAAATCTTTAAGCGGTCCTTTAACCTGCGCATCTACGGTCAACACACCATTGGGGTCATTTTTAAAAAGGGGCTGCTTGATTAAATCCGGCACAAAAAGTAATATATCTTTAAAACCTATTTTGCTATCTACTAAAGAGGCATCGACAACAAGATCTTCTAAGTGACTCGTCAACTCATCCGCATTTTCATACATCAAAACGACCTCACGTTGCAATAGAGTTTGTGGCGTTTTTAAATACAAATCCTTTAAAAATGCCGTTTGTGCTCCATACATGAAATACGTTCTCAATTCTTGAATATCTAAACCACTCTTCTCCTGTATTAACGCACTTTTTATAGCCCCTGAAATATTATTGGGCGCAAAATGGAAATCGTCTAATTCTAAATTTAAAACGGGGAAATCCAAATGCTTGTAGTCCATGCCGACCTTTTGCTTGGGTGCATTCTCGTCGTCAAATTGGACAGCAAGACCCTGCAACTTTAATTGACCTAAAGTTAGATTCCAAGGATTACTGACTTCAGCTGTTTTATTTGCATCATCACTAGCCACTACAGCTTGCTGTTGCTTCTTGTTTTTTAATAAACGTACAACGGCCTTAGTATCATCAACACTCAACGCATCAATCACCACATTTTGATTAGCAAAATCTAATTTATCAACGTTCAGTTCTAAGTTTTTTAAATCGAGTTTGGAATAGATCTCCGACACGGCATCATCATACTCTACTTTGATATTGTTCAGGTTAATATCGCGAAGTTGCAAATCTAAAACTTTACCTTCTGATATGGAATCTGTTTTTTGGACAACAACACTTTCTAACGGATCTACGACAGTTCGTTTAAAACGAACATCGACACCGTCTAGGTTAATCTTTGGTACACTAAAAATGAATTGCTCCAAATCGAAGCGTTTGACTCTAGTTGAAAATCTATTCAGTTTTAAATACAAGTCATTACCTCCATACTGGTCGTCAAAGGTCACTAATATTTTATTTAATTCGATACGATCTAATGAAATAGCAAAGGGTTTAGACTCTTTTTCTGGTTCTTCTTCAGTCGCAAAGGCATCGATGATATAATCAAAATTAAATCGTTGATTTTTATCTCTAGTGACGTGTGCTACGAACTGATCCAAAGCGATGGAGTTCACTTCAACTGTATTGTTTAGCAATTTGAATAGGCTAATATCTACCGCTAAATTTTCGGCATAGAGCAAAGTATCTTGCTGTTGAGATTCTAAATAAAGCCCTTTGACTACGATTTTTTTGGGAAAGCCGATTTCTATGCGCTGAAGCGCTACTTTGGTTCCGATTTTTCCCTCTAAGTACTGTATCGCTTGATCTTTAATTTTATTCTGTACAGAAGGAATTTGTATTAAAATGACGAGCACCACAAACAACAAGAGAATAGAAAGAAGAATTCCCGCTATTATCTTGGCTGATTTTACGAATATTTTCTTCAAAATAGCTGCTTTTTATGAACAAAAATAACAAAAAAGAACTGGTAGCCAACCAAATTATTGATTTAATTAATTTTTAAGTAAGGAATTGTGAGTCGCCATTTTTATAAAATGACAGCCCGTACAGCGAAAATATTTCTAGAAAATAGGTCCTGAACAGCGGTAGTCCAGCTTATCCTAAAAAAGGCTGCTTTAATTGTAGTCGGTACTCATTACCGACTAGGGGAATCAACAAGATGTTTGTGTTTAAAAAACCGAACTGTTTTAAAGCAAAAAATCTCCCTAAGAGGAAGATTAAAAGATGGCAAGCGACCTACATCGCACCGCTACAACCACATACCTTTGCTGCGTTCCCACCCTGGAGGATTCTATAGGAGCTGGTCGTGTAGGACTTGCCAGTGCAAAGATACAATCTTTTTATATTTTTGCAAGTGATTTGTAAGATTTAAAGTAGATTTGTATCTTGTACAAAATATAAAATTGAAATGAAAAAACATAACCTTCTTATTGCCTTATCCTTAAGTGCTGCATTTTTTTCGTGTGAAGACAAAAAAAAATCTGAAGAAAATTTATTTAGCATAGATACGAGCCATTTAAAACAGGTTTACCACTCCAATGATGCGCTAAAACTGACAATCGTCAATGAAAATGAATCTTCTATTGATTCTGTAGCTTACTTTTTAAACGACAAAAAAATCGGTTCCTCACCAAAGAATGAAATACTAAATTTCCCTTTGGAGAATGAAAAGTTAGGTTCTATTTTAATTAAAGCCCTGATCTATCAATCCAACACCCCTGTTGAGGCGACTACTCGAATAGAATTAGCTTCAGCAGTAGCACCAAAAGTATTGCAGTACAAGATTGTCAATACTTTTCCGCATGACATTAAAGCCTATACCCAAGGTTTGGAATTCCTAGATGGCGTACTCATCGAGAGTACAGGAAATGGTGCTGGGAACAGCACGGGGATTAAAGGCATTTCCAGTATCCGAAAAGTAGATTATAAAACAGGTAAAGTATTAAAAATTGTAGAGCTTCCCGAAAGCGTGTTTGCCGAAGGAGCGACTGTATTGAACAACAAAATCTATCAGTTGACCTATAAAAACAACGAGGCCTATGTTTACAATACAGAAACCCTAGTTCGAGAAAAAACGATTCCCTATTTTAAAGCGATGGAAGGTTGGGGATTAACCAATGATGGAACGCATTTGTATATGAGTGACGGATCAGAAAGGGTTTATATCGTAGATCCAGAAACCTTTAAACAAGTAGACTATATTAATATCTACACCAACAATGTTAAAATTGGAGCTATCAACGAAATGGAATGGGTTGACGGAAAAATTTATGCTAATATATACGGAGAAAATGGCATAGCCATCATCAATCCTAAAAACGGTGCTGTAGAGGCAGCGATTGATCTTTCTACTCTAAGAACGATGGTCACTTATCACCCGGATATCGATGTATTAAACGGTATTGCATACAACCCCAAAACAAAAACATTTTTTGTAACAGGAAAAAACTGGGATAAAATGTTTGAGATTGAAATCTTGCAAAACTAAGTTCAAACAGTGAAAATATTACTAAACCATTACCGCAGTCTATATTGCGGTAACGGTTTACATCAAGGTGCTCTTACTACTTCTCTCCCCCTACTAAACCTTCCTAATTACAACAGCATACCTTGATGCATAGCCATCTTGGTTAGTTCCGCAACATTTTTTGCCTTACACTTATTCAGAATATTTTTGCGATGCGTATCTACAGTCAGTGAACTTAAATTTAATTCCTGCGCTATCATATTACTGGTTTTACCTTCACTGACCATCTTTAATATCTGTTTTTCTCTCTTGGTCAATTTTGAAATTCCCACTGTTGCACTATCACTAGGTTCCTTTAATATTCTTGTTACTTCTCTACAAAAAGTAAGTCGTCCACCAAGCGCCTCTCTGACCGAACAAATCAATGAATCTACTGATATACTCTTCAATAAATAACCATTAACCCCCTGCTCTAAGGTTTGTAAAATAACTCCTTTTTCTGAACAATTCGTTAGCATTAATAGGGCCATATTCGGCTGTAAAGCACGTATAGCTTTACACAATTCCATTCCAGAATAATCTGAAACATTTCTATCTAGCAGCAACAGGTCTACAGCATTCTTAGTTAAGAAAGACAAGGTTTCTGTACCGTTGTTAAAGCAGCCGATAATCTTAATATCACTTTGACTTTCCAATACTTTTTTTAATCCCTCCACTACAATCGGGTGATTATCTACAATAACCACTTTTATTTCGGACATGCGATTTACCATAGTTCAAAATTTGTATGCGTTACATTAAACGATTCACAATGTATTTTAATTTTACTTAGAAATTACAATTGCTGATTTTGATAATAGAGTAGCTCTATCTTTATAAAAATCTACTATTCATCCAGCACAATAGTCGTACGTGTAAAAAAAACACAAATTGCACTACATCTAAAATCAAAAGTTAAAAAATGCTTTAAAAAGCACCAGCTTATTAAATATAAAAAATAAATTTTAATAAAATTCAAAATATCGATGCCAAAATACAAAATAAATACCTAAAAACAGGTATTGTAAGAGAATAAACAAATAGAGAAATTCGCTCAAGTTAAAAAGCTATTAAAAAAAATCAAAAATCAACCAAAATTATGAGTACAAAAATTGCATTATCATCGTTTTTAAAGAGAGCAACTGTATTAACTAGTTTATTACTTGTTACCCTACTTAGTTTTTCTTGTAAAAGTGACGACGGAGAATCTGGAGGTAATCCAAACGAAAAAAACATCAAATTAACCATTACTACAAATGGAGTAATTGAAGAAGACTTTGCAATATTCACAGCTACTGGAAGTGTTGCTAAAAATCCATTGGAAGGAACTATTTGGAAATTAAATGGTACTGTTAAGAGCAACGAGCCCATAATCAGCCTTGAGGCAAAAGATTTTACTGGTGGCGTTAAAACTTATGTTATTGAATCTGCAAATCCATTAGCAATAGCTCAAGTTGGCATCCAATTCAGTGCTTCCGAGAAAAGATCTTATACCGTAAGCTATAAAGCAGAGGTGAATGGTAAAGTTGTTAAGGAAGACAACAACATTACGGTAAATAAAGATAAAGAGTATTCTCACATCTTTAGTTACTAGTATTTTTCAACCCTATAAAAAAAGGATTAACCCGTGGGTTAATCCTTTTTTGTTTTATATAACTGCATTAAGGATATAAACTCACTCCGTTTGCATCGGTAGTTAATACATCCGACATATAATCAAACCACGGTCGCATCGCAACAAACGTTTTTATAACTTCGGATTGAAATTCTGGGCTCATAACTTCTTGATCCGTGATGGAACGCATGACTAAAAACTGTTTCTTACGCAGTAAATCAATGGCTTTATGCTCCTTATCGAAGCCCTTAGGCGCTGTCTTCAATTCTTCACCGGTAACTGTTCCAAAGTATTCAACAAATTTTGGCTCCTGTATTATAGCTCTAAATTCACTGTCATCTTGTTCGATATCTTTTCGGATACGCAATAAATCATTTTTGTCCGGCTCCCAAAAACCACCGCCGATAAAAGAATTTCCCGGTTCGATATTCAAATAATAACCACCTCTTAACAACGGTTTTGTTCTTCCGAGATGCAAGCCAAAATAATCTTTATAAGGTGTTTTGTCTTTGGCAAAACGAACATCCCTATAAATTCGATGTACGTGAAACCGCTCTATAGAGTCCTGTGCTTTCATGTCCTCATATATTGTTTTAAAAAAACTTTTAAGCTCACCAAAAACACGGTCAAATTCGACTTTATGTTCTACAAACCAAGGTTTGTTGTTATTCTGACTTAAGTTCTTCAAAAAGGACAAAGCCTCCGGGTTTACCTTATTCATAATTGAGATATTTTTTTCCAATGTTCTATCTTTTCCTCCAAACGCATACTCGCATGCGCTCCACTGGGAGAAGGTAAAGTTACGTATTCTACATCAGGTATTTCGCTCAGGTATTTATAAAAGAATTTTTCTGCGTTTTTACTAGAAAAAACGATGGTTTTCAATTTTGGGTATTTCTGAATCAAATCCATGATATCGTTGGCTGTGGCTTGCTTTATCTTACTATCAAGGCTCCCCTCTCGTTCACAGCTGCGTAAGACATCCCATAAAGCGATATCAAACTCCATTAACAAGCTTTTGCGTGTTTCATAGTCTTCACTATATTCTCGTTGAAAAACACGGTATAATATCCTCCAAAATTGATTTTGCTTATTGCCATAATACTGCTGGCATGCCAATGACTTTTCACCGGGCATGGTTCCCAATATCAAGATACGAGAATTTGGATTTATCAACGGCGGAAACGATTGTTTCATAGGGTAATTTTTGAGGAATTAGCAAACCATTAAAGTTATAAAAATTATTACATCCTAGCTACAGGATTGACAAAACAAAAAAGCCGAACTGTTTCCAGTTCGGCTTTTAAAGATCATTTAAAGCTAGAATTACTTAACTTCTTCGTAGTCTACATCTTGCGTACCGTCACCACCTTGGTTTGGTTGTGCTTCTTGAGCACCTCCAGCTTGACCGTCGGCTTGTGCTTTGTACATTTCTTCAGACGCTGCTTTCCAAGCTTCGTTGATTTTATCTAATGCCGTTTGAACGGTATCAGCATCTTTCAATTCGTAAGCTTTTTTCAACTCTTCTAAAGCTGTTTCAACATTAGATTTGTTGTCTGCAGATAACTTATCACCAAATTCTGATAATTGTTTTTCTGTTTGGAAAATCATAGCATCCGCTTCGTTAAGCTTTTCTACTTTTTCTCTTATAATTTTATCTGCATCAGCATTAGCTTCAGCTTCTTTTTTCATTCTTTCGATTTCAGCCTCAGTCAATCCTGAAGAAGCCTCGATACGGATATCATGTGATTTACCTGTTCCTTTATCAGTAGCAGATACTTTGATAATACCGTTAGCATCAATATCGAAGGTTACTTCAATTTGAGGCACACCTCTTTGTGCAGGTGGAATTCCATCTAAATGGAAACGTCCGATAGTTTTATTATCTGTCGCCATTGGTCTTTCTCCTTGCAATACGTGGATTTCCACAGAAGGCTGGTTATCAGAAGCCGTAGAGAAAACCTGAGATTTCTTAGTTGGAATAGTAGTATTAGACTCGATTAATTTAGTCAATACTCCACCCATAGTTTCGATACCTAAAGAAAGTGGTGTAACGTCTAACAATAAAACGTCTTTTACCTCTCCTGTAAGTACTCCACCTTGAATAGCTGCACCAATAGCAACTACCTCATCAGGATTAACTCCTTTAGATGGTTTTTTTCCGAAGAATTTCTCAACTTCCTCTTGAATTCTTGGGATACGAGTTGAACCTCCTACCAAGATAACTTCGTCGATATCTGATTTAGATAAACCAGCATCTTTTAAAGCTTTCTCACAAGGAATCATTGATCTACGGATCAATTCGTCTGCCAATTGCTCAAATTTAGCTCTTGTCAATGTTTTCACTAAGTGTTTTGGTCCAGAAGCAGTTGCAGTAACATACGGCAAGTTGATTTCTGTTTGTGTAGAAGATGACAATTCTACTTTTGCTTTTTCAGCCGCTTCTTTCAAACGTTGAAGAGCCATAGGATCTTTACGTAAGTCTAAACCTTCTTCAGATTCAAACTCAGAAGCCAACCAATTGATAATTACTTGGTCAAAATCATCTCCACCTAAGTGAGTATCACCATTAGTAGACAATACCTCGAAAACTCCATCTCCTAATTCCAAGATCGAAATATCAAAAGTACCACCACCTAAATCGTATACAACGATTTTTTGATCTGTACCTGCTTTGTCTAATCCATAAGCCAAAGCTGCTGCTGTAGGCTCGTTGATAATACGTCTAACTTTCAATCCAGCAATTTCACCAGCTTCTTTAGTCGCTTGACGTTGTGCATCGTTGAAATAAGCAGGAACTGTAATTACCGCTTCAGTTACTTCTTGACCTAAGTAATCCTCAGCTGTTTTTTTCATTTTTTGAAGCGTCATTGCAGACAATTCTTGAGGCGTATATAAACGTCCGTCAATATCCACACGTGGCGTATCATTATCTCCTTTTACAACTTTATAAGGAACATGAGAGATTTCTTGAGAAATTTCACTGAATTTATCCCCCATAAACCTTTTGATAGAAGCTATGGTTTTTGTTGGATTCGTAACTGCTTGTCTTTTTGCAGGATCACCAACTTTGATTTCTCCACCTTCTACAAATGCAATCACAGATGGCGTTGTTCTTTTTCCTTCTGCATTTGGGATTACAACTGCCTCATTACCTTCCATTACAGAAACACATGAATTCGTTGTTCCTAAATCGATTCCAATTATTTTACTCATATTATATTAGTTAAATTATTTTTACTTTTTTAAACTCAATTTCTAGTAGTCAATCTTTATGCCATTAGCTTTTTATGATAATCTTGTCATTTATTTTAATTATTTCGCGTTTCAAAATGACAAACTGTCATCACATTTCCGCTTTATTTAGAATTCAAATAAATAAGCACTCCATAAATGTCATAAAAATTCGCTACATTATACAAGGCATATTCTTGTGTCTTTACAGTTTTTGACTATCTTCGTGATAAAAATATCCCCCAATTATCTTATGGAATGTATTTCAGTCTTTGATATGCTTAAAATTGGCGTAGGTCCCTCGAGTTCACATACCTTGGGTCCATGGCGAGCTGCAGAATCTTTTTTAAAAGAATTGCACCAGCAGCAAATTTTTGCTCAGATCAATCGAATTCAAATTGACCTATATGGTTCGTTATCACTTACTGGAATCGGACATGCTACCGATTTGGCCGTCATGTTAGGTCTAACTGGTGCTGATCCAGAAACCGTTCCTATTCAAAGCTTGGATCCTACTATTGCCAGTATCAAAAACAACCGGATACTTTTATTAGATGGCCAGCGAGAAATCGGATTTGACCTTTTAAAAGACATCTTATTCAATAAAGAGTTTCTTCCTTTTCATGCCAACGGTATGACTTTCACTGCATATTACGCCAACCAACAATACAGCACCACCTATTATTCTATTGGAGGTGGTTTTATCATCAAAGAAGAGCAAGAAGAAAATACCGAGAAAGAGGCCGTAAAAGGTAACTTCCCCTATCCTATAGATTTAGCTACGGAATTGTTAGCTTATTGTGCTGAACACCAAATGAGCACCTCTGAGATCGTTTATGAAAACGAGAAGTCCATGCGCTCCGAAGAAGAAATCGATTATCAACTATTGCGTATTTGGGATACCATGCTCGAATGTATGTATATTGGCTGTCATAGCGAAGGCATCTTACCGGGAGGCTTAAACGTGAGAAGACGTGCTTTTGATATGCACAAAAAGCTTATAGGCGATAGTATTTATAACAATCATCAGGAATGGATCACAGCGATTCGAAAGACCAAAGTATACTTTAGAGAAATCCTAAAATGGGTTAGTTGTTTTGCTTTAGCCGTTAATGAGGTTAATGCTTCATTAGGACGAGTAGTAACGGCACCTACCAATGGTAGCGCGGGAGTTATACCGGCTGTTTTAATGTATTATCTCGTTATAGAAAACCATAAGGCAGGTCCTAAGGAAATCAAACAATTTTTATTAGTTGCTGGAGAAATTGGCAGTATCTTTAAAAAAGGCGCTACCATCTCTGCTGCTATGGGCGGGTGCCAAGCCGAGATTGGCGTTTCGTCAGCTATGGCAGCAGCTGCTCTTTGTGAATTGATGGGCGGCTCTCCAGAGCAGGTACAAATTGCTGCAGAAATCGCCATGGAGCATCATTTAGGAATGACTTGTGATCCTATCGGTGGATTGGTTCAGATACCGTGTATTGAACGCAACACCATGGGAGCCATCAAAGCGATAAATGCGGCAGAATTAGCCTTGGAAACCGATCCTAAAAACGTAAAAGTTCCGTTGGACAAAGTGGTTAAAACCATGTGGGAAACCGCTAAAGACATGAACAACAAATATAAGGAAACCTCAGAAGGAGGCTTGGCTGTAGCGGTAAATTTAGCGGACTGTTAAATCAGCTTAAAGTCGACTTTTAAAAATAAAAATAACTACATTTACATTTCATTATAAAAGCAACACAATATGTCAATTGCAAAAAAAGACTATAAAAGAGTGACCACTAAATCACTTATAGACATGAAAGCGAATGGAGAAAAAATCTCTATGCTTACTTGTTATGACTACTCGATGGCTCGTGCATTAGAAGCAGGAGGTGTTGATGTCATGTTGGTTGGAGATTCTGCAAGTAATGTAATGGCTGGTCACGAAACGACCTTACCCATTACTTTAGATCAAATGATCTATCACGCTTCATCGGTTGTCCGTGGTGTAGAAAGAGCTTTAGTCATAGTTGATTTGCCTTTTGGTTCATATCAATCCGATCCCAAAGAAGCCCTGCGCTCTGCGATTCGAATTATGAAAGAGAGCGGTGCTCACGGAGTCAAAATGGAAGGTGGACAAGAAATAAAAGAGGGAATCAAACGCATTTTAGGTGCCGGTATTCCAGTTATGGGGCATTTGGGTTTAACACCACAGTCCATTTATAAATTCGGAACCTATACCGTTCGCGCCAAAGGTGATGAAGAGGCTGATCAATTGATTGAAGATGCTAAAATGCTCGAAAAAATTGGATGTTTCAGTTTGGTTTTAGAGAAAATACCCGCAAGCTTAGCTAAAAAAGTTGCCGAAAGTATTTCTATTCCCGTTATTGGAATTGGCGCTGGAAACGGCGTAGATGGGCAAGTTTTAGTAACTCACGACATGATCGGATTGACTCATGAGTTTAATCCGCGTTTCCTCAGAAGATACCTCAACGTTTACGACCAAATGAAAGAAGCCGTACAACAATACGTAGCCGATGTCAAAGCAGTAGATTTTCCAAACGAAAACGAGCAATATTAAAAAGCTGTTACAGCTATATACCTATATCCTTAGTTCGCTAAGGATATTTTGGTTTAAATACGAATTAAGATCATTAAAAAATTTCTTTTCCCGTTAATCGCCAAGATAAGAAACTGATATCTATGTACATACTTATTTGTACATACCCCTTAACAAATCCTATTATGAAAATCCTTTCTACACCTGATAATTTACAAATACTTTTTGAAGACAATCACCTTATTGTGATTAACAAAAGAGTTGGTGATATCTCTCAAGGAGATCAAACTGGAGATTTACCACTTAGCGAAGTCGTTAAGCTTTATATCAAAAAAAAGTACAACAAACCCGGTGCTGTTTTTCTAGGAGTAGTGCATCGTCTTGACCGTCCTACTTCGGGTATTATTGTTTTCGCAAAAACCTCCAAAGCCCTTAGCCGTTTAAACGAATCGTTTAAAAAACGCGAAACGCAAAAAACCTATTGGGCTATCGTCAAAAATATTCCCGAAAAAACCACAGATACCTTAGACCATTATCTGGTTCGAAATCCCAAAAACAATACGTCAAAAGCACATATTAAAGAAGTTCCTGAAAGTAAAAAAGCGAGTTTAACTTATAAGTTAATTCAAAAACTCGATCGATATGGAGTGTTGGAAATTGATCTACACACCGGTAGGCATCATCAAATTCGCGCCCAACTTTCCTTGATTGGTTCATCAATTAAAGGAGATCTTAAATACGGTTTTGATCGCAGTAATCCAGACGGAGGTATACATCTACATGCTAGAAAACTGCAATTTGAACATCCAGTTACCAAAGAAATCATTAAAATTATTGCCAATCCCCCGAAAGAAGTATTGTGGAATTTGGTCAAATAAAAAAGAAGCTGAAGCCTTGATATGATCAAGGCTTTTTCTTTGCGATAATGTCACCACAATAGCAATCATGCAGACCAACTAAAACCGAGTTAACCCGCCGCGCTGATAAGCAAATTTGCCCATCCAGATCACACCATCCCTTCCACGCCTATCCGATATGCCCTGGTTTTTAAACCCCTGATTTTTTACCCGAATTGCTTTGAATGAACTTAACTATTTCCAAACAGCTCTAGGTTGCACTTTATTGTAATTCTACCTCACTCCTATAAAATTCGATAAAAAGCGCACTAATTCCGTTTAAATTTAAGTTTTGTGTAATTTAAATTTCTCTTTTTTAAAATTTTATCAGCCGACAAACCAATTCATAACTACCTTATTATCTGATATTTATCATATTTGATACTCTTTTTAAAAACTAACTTTGTTTTATAAAATCAGCATTTATGTCTATTACTACAGAAGGAAAATATTTTTTAAGCATACTGATAACTTGTTTGATACTGGGTGTTGGCTGTGTCGAAAAAGAAGAAATAAAGCCAGACATCTATCCTACTATAATCGTCGACGAGGAAGAGGAAGATGATCAAGAAAATTTAGAAACGACAACTGTAGTAACCGTAAATGCATCCGAAAGGATCGATCTAAAAAACAAAGGTGTTGGCCCCATAAAAACGATCACCCTTGAAGAAATCAATCCTGTTTTAGTAACCAAGGGAATGGAGGTCTTTAAAGTAATGTGCACGGCTTGTCATAAGCCTGAAAAGAAATTTATCGGACCTGCACCAAAAGGTATTTTAAAACGACGAAGTCCAGAATGGGTGATGAACATGATTTTAAACCCTGAAAATATGATTAAAAACGATTCGTTAGCTAAAGAACTTTTAATAGAGTTTAATGGTGCTCCCATGGCAAATCAAAATTTAACTGAAGAAGAGGCCCGTGCGGTTCTTGAATACTTTCGAAGTTTATAGGCCCACTTCAGTTGCATTGCGTTAGCGCTACGTCTTAATTTTTAATATATATATTATGAAAAAAGTTTTAAGAACATTTCTTATGTTCGCTATGCTGGGAGTTATTCTCACTAGTTGTAGCAAACAGAAATCTAGCAGTTCATCACAAGGAGCTTTAAGTTCCAATGCCGCAGAGCGGGTTTATGTCGCTCCGGGTGAATATGATGAATATTACGGTTTTTTCTCTGGGGGATTCAGTGGGCAACTTTCGGTTTACGGACTGCCTTCAGGAAGACTCTTTAAGGTAATTCCCGTTTTTTCTCAAGATCCTGAGTCCGCCTATGGTTATAGTGAGGAAAGCAAACCGATGTTAATGACTTCACATGGATTTATCCCTTGGGATGATTCCCACCATCCTGATATTTCTCAAACAGAGGGAGAATTAGATGGTCGGTGGATTTTTATCAATGGAAATAATACTCCGAGAATTGCTCGAATCGACTTACAAGATTTCAGTACTGCCGAAATTATAGAAATTCCCAACAGTGCCGGTAATCACAGTTCTTCTTTTGTAACAGAAAACACGGAGTATGTAGTAGCTGGAACTCGATTTTCTGTACCTATTCCACAACGCGATATGCCTATAAAAGATTATAAAGGAAACTTCAAAGGCTCGTTAAGTTTTATCAGTGTAGATAAAACATCGGGAAATATGGATTTGGCTTTTCAAATTATGATGCCCGGATTTAATTATGATTTAGCGCATCCCGGACGCGGAAAGTCACACGGTTGGTTTTTCTTTACCACCTACAATACCGAAGAAGCCCATAGTTTGTTAGAAGTCAATGCTTCTCAAAACGACAAAGATTTTATAGCTGCCATCAATTGGAAAAAAGCCGAAGAATACATTAAGGCAGGAAAGGGTAAAAAACAAGCTGTTAAATATGCCCATAACAGACACAATACTGAAACGCACACTGCCACTTCTACCATAAAAGACGAGGTATTAATTCTAGACGCTAGTGAGTTACCGGGTTTAGTATATTTGCTCCCTACACCAAAATCGCCTCACGGTTGCGATGTTGACCCCAGTGGTGAATACATCATTGGAAACGGTAAATTATCGGCCAACTTGACGGTTCATTCGTTCACAAAAATGCTGAAAGCCATAGAGGATAAAAAGTTTGATGGGGAATCATACGGTATTCCGATCCTTAAATTTGATGATGTCTTAGCGGGAGTTGTAGAGCAGCCTGGTCTGGGGCCTTTACATACGGAATTTGACGGCAAAGGAAATGCTTATACAACCTTCTTTATTTCTTCAGAAGTGGTCAAATGGAAAATCGGAACCTGGAAAATCATCGATAGAAAACCTACCTACTACTCCGTAGGTCACTTAATGATTCCCGGCGGTAATTCGAGAAATCCCGACGGTAAATATCTGGTTGCTATGAACAAAATTACCAAAGACAGATACTTGCCTGTTGGACCAGACATGAACCATTCCGCTCAATTATATGATATTACAGGAGATAAGATGGAATTGTTACTTGATTTCCCTACAGTGGGTGAGCCGCATTATGCCGCAGCCATAAAAGCGGATAAAATTATGTCTAAATCGCGCCAGATTTATAAACTTTCCGAAAACAAACACGCCTATGTAGCCAAATCACCCAACGATGCCAAGGTCGTACGAGATGGTAAAAATGTACATGTTTATATGACTATGATACGAAGTCACTTCACACCCGACAATATAGAAGGCATCAAAGTTGGGGATAAAGTGTTCTTCCATGTCACCAATTTAGAACAAGATTTTGACGTCCCACATGGCATCAGTATGTTGGGAGCTAATACAACCGAGCTTTTGGTATCCCCAGGAAAAACAGAAACCTTTGTTTGGGAACCTAAGGAAGTTGGAGTCTGGCCATTCTATTGTACGGATTTTTGTTCGGCATTGCATCAAGAAATGCAAGGATATGCTCGAGTATCACCCGCCAATTCCAACATTGGGTTGTCTTGGTCTTTAGATGACGAATAGTTAAAATCTACAAATATGCAGAAAGCAAGTATATTAATGATTCTAGGATCCACGGCATTGCTGGGACTGTTTGCTTTTCCTTTGTGGAACATCATGTTAGGTGCTCCGCAATACCCGGTGCCCTTAGGCATGAATATTTATATTCAAGGTATCGTTGGAGTTTCTGAATTTGATCTCCAAAATATCGATGGATTAAATCACTATATCGGCATGAAAACCATACCTAAAACAGAAGACATGTGGGAATTTAAAGTGTTTCCACTGGTTATTGGCTCAATGAGCGCAATTGGAATTGCATTGGGTATAGGAGGACTGTTCAAGAAAGTACAACCGTCGCTTTTCTTGACTTGGTTTGTTGTAATGACGAGTTTAGGTCTATTGGGAATGTACGACTTTTATTTATGGCTGGTGGATTACGGTACCAATCTGGATCCACAAGCCATAATGAAAATGGTTGATGTCCATGGAAAACCATTGAGTTATCAACCGCCCTTATTGGGACATCGAAAAATATTAAATTTTGATGCTTATTCCTATCCTCAATTGGGGGCCTACCTCATGTTATTGGGGATGGGAATGACATTAGCATCCTTTTTTATCGGACAACGAGCCAAATATCATGAAAAAAAATATATCCATATTTCTAATTAGCGCTTGTATTTTTAGCGCTTGTAATAAAAATCCGCAACCGATCACTTATGGAAGTGACGGTTGTGATTTTTGTCGCATGACCATCGTTGATCAGGCGCATGCGGCCCAAGTAGTCACGGTCAAGGGGAAAAACTATAAGTTTGACGCCATCGAGTGTATGATTTATTTTTTAGACGAGAAAGATGAGTCACAATACTCGCATATACTCTGTGCCTCCCTAACGCAACCCGGAACGATGATTTCTTCAACGGAGGCTACATTTATCATTTCTCCTAAAATACCAAGCCCCATGGGTGCATTTCTATCTGCGGTTTCAGATCGGAATGAAGCGGCGGAAATTATCAAAGACAGTGGGGGCGAAATTTATAATTGGCGAGCGATCAAGACCGAGTTAAACAAAAATTTATAAGCTTAATAATCCTTAAACATCTCAAACATTTGAAAGTACATTCTATTTTTTTATTTGCGCTATTCTTTTTCCTCTCTCCCTTAGTTAGTTCTGCAGATACTTTAATTGTATGCTCAAATTGTCCGTATACTTCGATTAAAGACGCCATACGAGAATCCCAGAATTTCGATACTATTTTGGTTAAAAAAGGCATTTATAAGGAAATTGAAATTACCGTTGATAAACCGTTGACCTTAATAGCTGAAAAAGGCGCTGTAATCGATGGAGAAGAAAAAGGTGAAATCATCGTAATTAAATCGGACTGGGTAACGGTAGACGGCTTTACAATCATCAATGTTGGAACTAGCTATATCAAGGATTTTGCCGCCATAAGGGTACGATCAAGTAGACATTTTACAATTGCAAACAACACCATAAAAAACTTATTCTTTGGAATCTATATAGAAAAGTCAAAAAAAGGTGTTATCAGCGGTAATAAAATATATGGCAAAGCCATCAATGAGTTTAATTCTGGCAACGGAATTCAACTGTGGTACAGCAATGAAATAAGCATTGATAATAATGTAGTATGGCAAGTTCGAGACGGTATCTATTTAGAATTCTCCAACTTTTGTGTAATTACGCGCAATGAAAGTGCCCATAACGTTCGTTATGGGCTACACTTTATGTTTTCTAACGACGATTTAGTATCGGATAACACCTATGATAATAACGGAGCAGGAGTGGCTATTATGTTTTCAAAAAACATGCAGATGCATCACAATATTTTTAAAAACAACTGGGGTTCCGCTGCCTATGGAGTACTGCTTAAAGAAGTTAATGACACCAAGATCAACAACAATACTTTTTTTAGAAATACCACTGGGATCAACATTGAGGGATCCAATCGCATCGAATACCTTCACAATGATTTTATCAGCAACGGCTGGGCCATTAATTCGAGAGGAGCAAATTATTACAATACGATCAATTACAATAATTTTATGCACAACTCGTTCGACCTTGTATATCACGGCGGTGTGAATCACAACGATTTCCACTCCAATTACTGGAGTAGTTATACCGGATATGATTTAGATAAAGATGGCATTGGAGATATACCCTATCGGCCCGTAAAACTATTTTCATATATCGTAAATAAAACCCCCGAAGCCATCCTGTTTTTACGAAGTCTATTTGTAGATATCATTGATTTTTCAGAAAAGGTATCTCCGATTTTCACCCCGGATCACTTGATGGATAACGCACCACTTATGAAGAAAATAAAACATGATAAAAATTGAACAACTGTATAAAAAATTCGGCCATAATTCCGTTCTAAGAGGCATTGATTTGGACATCAGCGAAGGAAGTGTTTTAGCACTACTTGGACCTAATGGTTCTGGTAAAACCACTCTGACCAAGTGCATTTTAGGAATGGTTTTCCCCGATTCGGGCCAAGTTTACTTTAAGGGGCAATCGATTGAAAAACAATGGGAATACCGCAATCAGATCGATTATTTACCGCAAATTGCCAATTTTCCAAATAACCTCACTGTTCAGGAACTAATTAAGATGATCAAAGACCTTCGGAATTGTAAGGCAATAAAAGAACAAGAACTCATTGAAGTTTTTAAGCTGCATCCCTTTTTAAATAAAAAACTGAACAAGCTCTCTGGAGGTACGAAACAAAAGGTTAACCTACTGCTCACCTTTATGTTTGACAGCCCAGTCCTGATCCTTGATGAACCGACTACGGGATTGGATCCGAGTGCCTTAATTGTTTTAAAAAAATTGATTAATGATGCCAAATCGGCAAACAAAACCATCTTAATTACTTCCCATATCATGAGCTTTGTCGAAGAAATTACAGAAGAAATCATCTATATACTGGAGGGACGCATATACTTTAGAGGCCGTATAGCCGTACTAAAAGAAACGACCAAACAGTCCGATTTTGAACATGCCATTGCCTCGATTCTAACAAATTATTAAAAATCATGCTTAAAATACTCAAATACAGTTTTTACGACTTGATCCGCAGCCGTTGGAGTTATATCTATCTAACCTTTTACTTACTATTGGGGTTTGTACTGTTGTTTTTAAATAATGACCTGTCCAAAGCGGTTATCACATTGTTGAATGTCGTCATCATTTTAGTGCCGTTAATCGGTACTTTATTTGGTGTGATGTATTATTACGATTCCAAGGAATTTACAGAACTGCTATTGGCACAGCCGCTAAAGAGATCGTCGATATTTTTAGGGCAATATCTCGGTGTTTCTTTATCACTTTCGTTGAGTGTACTTCTCGGTTTGGGAATTCCTTTTATATTATACGGTTTACTAGAATCTTCTGCTATATGGAATTTTACTTTATTAATAGTGGTGGCCGTATTCCTAACGTTTATTTTTACCGCGCTATCTTATAATATTGCGCTATCCAACGAAAACAAAATAAGGGGGTTTGGGCTTTCGATTTTAATGTGGCTCTTTCTCGCAATAATTTACGACGGTATTTTTCTAATTTCGCTAATGGTATTCGACGATTATCCGCTCGAAAACCTTTCGTTAGTCGGGACACTTTTTAATCCAATCGACCTTTCACGCATATTAATTTTACTCCAATTAGACATCTCTGCCCTATTTGGCTATACAGGAGCTTTATTTAAAAAATTCTTCGGCAGTACTCTCGGATTTCTCCTATCCCTAGCTTGCCTACTTTTGTGGATACTGATCCCGATACTACGCATCAAATACATTTCCAACAAAAAAGATTTTTAAATTATACTTTTAGGCATCTAAAACACTGCTAATGATCCAATTCCACAATCGAAATACGCTATCAATACTGCAATAATTTCGCACTAGTGTTACCTAATATATAAGTTTCATTAAAAAAACACCTCATTCAGCGCAACCAATTTATTATTTCATTAAATTTATTAAAAAAAGTAAAGCTATGAAATGGAGAGGTTCAGAAGAAAGTAAAAACGTCACGGATCGTCGTGGTATGTCTGGCGGTGGTAAAGCGGTGTTAGGCGGTGGAATTATCGGGGTTGTAATTTTATTACTCAATCTTTTTGGAGGTGAATCCGTACAGCAATTGACACCCATTTTAGAGCAATTTAATCAAAATGCATCGTCAACAACCGAAGAAACGCGTACGCGAACATTAACGCCCGAAGAAGTTGAAATGGGTCAAATGGTTAAGGTAATATTTCGCTATACAGAAAACACTTGGTCTGAAGTTTTTAAGCAACACAATCAAACGTATAGAGAACCTAAGATGGAACTTTTTGAAAACAACATCAATACCAAATGTGGAGCTGCTACAGCTGATGTTGGTCCATTCTATTGTCCAGCCGATGAAACGGTCTATATGGATCTGAATTTCTTTAAGGAATTACACAGTCGATTTGGTGCTAAGGAGGGTGACTTTGCGATTGCCTATGTTATAGCACATGAAGTGGGCCATCATATACAAACTTTGCTCGGCACCTCGAATCAAGTTAGAAAATTACAGAGTCAGACCGATGCTAAGGGCGCCAATAAATTGTCTGTAGCCCTTGAGTTACAAGCCGACTTTTATGCCGGTGTATGGGCGAAACACAATCAAAAATACCTCGATGCTGGCGATATAGAAATTGCGCTTAGTGCAGCTCAAGCCGTTGGCGATGATGCTATTCAAAAACGCACTCAAGGACATGTTACACCTGATTCTTTTACTCACGGTACATCGGCACAGCGAAAAGAATGGTTTATGAAAGGTTATAATACCGGCGATATCACTCAGGGTGATACGTTTAAAGATTTGAAATAACTCGGTACTATTTAAAAAATCAGCGTATGCAAATGCCTTTGTTTACGCTGATTCTTTACTTTTAAATTAGTATTTTTGTCGCTTGATTTCAACCAAGCCTCAAAACTCTAATTCATGAAAGATATACAGCAACGATTAAAGACTATACAAACGGAAGGAATAAACATCTCGGTTTTCAACCTATTAAGTGATGCGAGTAAAATTTATCCAAAAATAGCTATAGTTGCTGGATTAACTACGATACTTTTAGCCATCATCTTTTCTACCATTGCAAGCGTTGGCCTGCTGATATACACCCAAGATCCTAAGGTTATATTTACTTTTATGACCAATTTCGATCCTCTTTTCTTACCGATCGATGGACTGATTACCTACACTTTAGTTACTAGTATTGGTACGGGTATCTCCGTAATTTTTAGTGCTGGCTTTATTAAAATGGCCGCTGATGCTTATCAAGACAAACCCATTGTATTGGGAACAGCATTTACCTACCTTAAAAACAAAGCGTGCTTACAATTATTTACAGCGCATTTCGTAATTACGCTCGTCTTCACCGTATTGTCTCTCTATCTTCAGATGGAAAATTTGCAGTATGTCGCCTTGGCAATCAACTGGATCGTCAGTTCATTAACTGTATTGGTTACCCCGCTGATTATTTTTGGAAATCTATCCGCTTTTGACGCGATTAAACACAGTGTGAATATCGTTAACAAACAACCCTTCCAAATCATTGCCTTATTGTTGTTTGGTAGTCTCTTAGCCGGTGCTGGTTTATTACTTTTTATAGTCGGTGTCATTTTTACTTTACCGTTTATATACTGTGTTTATTTTATGTTATATCAAACAACAATTGGTTACATCGAAGAAAAGGAAGAACAAGAACAAGAACAAGAATAGTTACATCCAACCTTCTCGATCGAGACTACGGTATTGTATTGCTTCTGCAATGTGATGGGATGCTACATCCGTTTTCCCTTCTAAGTCTGCAATAGTTCTGGCTACTTTTAAAATGCGATCGTAAGCCCTAGCTGATAAATTTAGTCGCTCCATCGCCTCTTTTAATAAAGACAATGAAGTATCGTTTAGCACACAATGCGTTCGAATCAATGGGGTTGACATTTGTGCATTATAATGTATACCGGGCACATCCTTATATCTTTGCGATTGAATTTCACGTGCTTTAACCACTCTCTTTCGAATGGCATTACTGTCTTCGGCTAAATCGGTTTCCGCTAATTTTTCAAAGGGCACTGGATTTACTTCGATATGAATGTCAATTCGATCTAAAAGGGGCCCAGATATTTTGTTCAAATAGCGTTGTATTTCTAAGGGCGTAGATTGTATTGCAGCATCGGGATCTTTAAAAAAACCACTGGGACTTGGATTCATACTCGCCACCAACATAAATGATGACGGATAGGTTATCGTAAATTTTGCCCGAGCAATCGTCACTTCGCGATCTTCCAAAGGTTGTCGCATCACTTCCAAAACCTCTCTTTTAAATTCGGGTAATTCATCCAAAAACAATACACCGTTGTGTGCGAGAGATATTTCTCCCGGTTGTGGGTAACTCCCCCCTCCTACTAGAGAAACCGATGAAGCAGTATGGTGTGGGTTTCGAAACGGGCGATGCCGCATCAGACCAAGGTCTTTGACTTTTCCAACTACACTGTGTATTTTTGTGGTTTCCAGAGCCTCATCCATCGTCATGGGTGGTAATATACTGGGTAATCTTTTTGCCAACATGGTTTTTCCAGAACCGGGAGGCCCTATCAAAATAATATTATGTCCCCCAGCAGCAGCAATTTCCATACATCGCTTAATACTCTCTTGTCCTTTAACCTCTTTAAAATCCATGCCTTCATAATGGTGTTGCACCTGATCAAACTCGGCTTTTAAGTCAACAGCGGTCGCTTTTAAAACCAATTTTTCTTCAAAAAAATCAATAACCTCCTGTATATTCTGTACTCCATATACCTCTAATCCCTCCACAATAGCCGCTTCTTGAGCATTTTGAATCGGTAAAACCAATCCTTTAAAACCTTCAGCTTTCGCTTGAATTGCAATGGGTAAGGCTCCTTTTATCGGCTGTAACCCCCCATCTAAAGACAGTTCTCCCATGATGACATACTGGGATTGCGTGGTCGTTTTAATTTGCTTGGAATCCATCAATACGCCTATGGCCAAGGTCAGATCATAGGCAGAACCCTCTTTTCGAAGATCGGCTGGAGCCATATTGACAATAATCTTTCGTCCCGGCCATTTATAACCGTTGTTCTTTAATGCCGCAGCAATTCTATAACTGCTTTCCTTGATCGCATTATCAGGCAAGCCCACCAAGTGATAGCCAATGCCCGTATCCATACTCACTTCAATAGTGATCGTAGATGCTTCAATTCCAAATACAGCACTTCCAAATATTTTTGTAATCATAATTTTATCTATTTTAAAGAGAATAAAATATACTATTTCCGTGAAAAGCCTCGTATTTGATATTAGAAATAGCTAAAACACGCTAAATCTTGTAGAATGACTCCACGAATCGAGAACATTGTTCACATAAAAATGTGAGAGACAAAAAAACAAGTGTAATCGCTTTTCATAATTTTAAAAATAAACATAAAAAGCTATTAAACAAATAGTTGTACATATAATTTGAAGTGAGATCGGTTAAATTCTCGCCTTATTTTCCTCTCCATTTCAAATGGCATTGTCATTGACTATGCAGTAGTACGAAGCCCATGCGGTATCGACTCACTTTTATATACTAGAATTTCAATTGCATACATATGATTACAAAAAGCAAAAACATCATCGTTGGTCTTTCTTCACTTTTATTGATCGGCACACTTATTAGTTTAAGTAGGTGTAATATGATTACCCCAAAACCGGTAGATCCAAAAGAGAATGCATTAACCTTACCGGTGCTTAAAATCGATACGACTACGGCCATAACCGTAAAGAACTATATAGGAAATATAGAGGGAAAAATCAATGTGGAGATTCGTCCACAGGTTGAGGGATCACTCGATAAAATATTTGTTGACGAGGGCGCCTTTGTCAAGGAAGGGCAAGCTTTATTTCAAATCAATCCCATGCCGTATCAAGAGATTTTAAACAACGCTATCGCCAATGAAAACGTTGAGAAAGCCAAGTTAAAAAATGCGCGATTAGAGATTGACCGATTAAAACCGCTTATCGACAATGAGGTCATCGCAGAAGTGCAATTGGAAACGGCAAAATCCAATTATGAAATTGCCAAAGCCAATTTAGCGAAAGCAACAGCAGCGGTGGGCAGTGCAAAAATCAATCTCGAATATACCTTAATCAAAGCCACAGTTAGTGGATATATCGGTAGAATCCCAAAGCGCATTGGGAATTTAGTAGCCAAAAATGACAGTCAACCGCTAACGGTTTTATCTGATGTAAGTGATGTCTATGTGTATTTTGGTATGAGTGAATCCGATTTTTTATATTTCACCAAAGATGCTCAAAAGGCTGATACAGCACGGATAACCTCATCGGGACAAATTTTACCCGAGGTTTCATTGATCCTCGCAGACGGTCATGAATACGGTGAAAAAGGTGTAGTAGACGCCATTGACGGTCAAGTGAACCGCAGCACGGGTGCCATATCCTTACGCGCCACCTTTCCCAATTCAAAAGACGTTATGAGATCGGGTAATACCGGTACTGTAAAACTACAGGAATCTCGCAATCACGTCATTTTAGTACCTCAGGTTGCAACTACTGCGATACAAGATAAAACTTTCGTCTATCTCTTGGATGCTGAAAGTAAAGTAAAATTACAAGCCATTACCATCGAGGGCAGTTCTGGAGACAACTACATCGTAACTCAAGGACTTGTTAGAGGCGACATCGTCATACAAACAGGCTTTGACAAACTTACTGAGGGTATGTATATCAAACCTCAATTATAGCGGAATAAGCGCTAAAAAACTCCTTTTTTCAATCAACAGAGAAACTATGCTAAAAGCCATTATAAATCGTCCCATCCTAGCGACAGTCATTTCGATGATGTTTATCTTATTAGGTTTAGTTGGGCTCAAAATGTTACCCATAACTCGATTTCCTGACATCGCTCCCCCTAGTGTTACCGTTTCAATGTCCTATCCCGGCGCGAATGCGGAAACCATGGCTCAAAGTGTCTTATTGCCCATTGAAGAAGCCATCAACGGTGTAGACAACATGACCTACATTTCGTCAAAAGCCAGTAACAGTGGTTCGGGATCGGTTAATATCTATTTTGAAGCCGGTACGGATCCAGATCAAGCGGCAGTCAATGTACAGAATCGCGTTTCCAAAGCTTCCAGTCAAGTTCCAGCTGAAGTTACTGAAGCGGGAATTTCTGTAACTCCCCGTCAAAATGGAAACATCATGACGATCAATTTCTTCAGCGACCATCCACAGGGAATATACGATGAAACCTTTTTACAAGCCTATTCACAAATCAATCTCAACCGCGAGCTGTTACGCGTTCCCGGCGTGGCATCAGTCAGCCGAATTGGCTCGAGAGATTACTCGATGCGTACTTGGTTAAATCCAGACAAACTCGCCTCATACAACCTGATTCCTCAAGATGTTATCGCGGCTATTAAAGATCAGAACTTTGAGATTGCTCCCGGAAAATTCGGAGAAACTTCCGATGAAGTCTTTGAAACGGCCTTAAAGCACAAAGGGAGATTTAGCCTACCCGAGGAATTTGAAAATTTAGTCATAAAAACCAATGAAGACGGATCTATTTTATTTTTAAAAGACATTGCCAGAGTCGAATTTGGCGCGTCAAATGTTGGGAGTGATAACCGAGTAAATGGTTTTCCCGGATTGACGATGAATATCACTCAAACCAGTGGTTCTAATGCCCGAGATATCGATATCGGTGTTCGAGAAGTATTGGAAAAAGTATCGAAAACCTTTCCAAAAGGAATTAAATATGAAATCAGTTATTCTGTAAAAGATCAAATTGACGAATCCATCAGTCAAGTTCGAAGTACGCTTTTCGAAGCTTTCTTCTTGGTGTTTATCATCGTTTTCCTGTTTTTACAAGATATGCGATCAACTATTATTCCGGTTTTATCGATTCCCGTATCCCTATTGGGTACCTTGTTTTTTATCTACTTGTTGGGTTTCTCGATTAATGTATTAACGATGTTTGCGCTTGTACTGGCCATTGGTATCGTCGTCGATGATGCGATTGTAGTGGTCGAGGCTATACACGAAAAAATGCACCAAACCGGTATGAAAGCCAAGGCAGCAACGGTGTCGACCATGAGTGAAATTACTCGAGCCATCCTTTCCATTACTATGGTGATGGCAGCAGTTTTCTTGCCTGTTGGTTTTAAGGAAGGTCCGTCGGGTTTGTTTTATAAACAGTTTGCCTATACCCTAGCGATTGCGATTTTAATTTCAGCCGTAAATGCGTTGACCTTAAGTCCTGCTTTATGTGCGTTGTTTTTAAAACCCCCTACCGAGCTTGAAAAACCCGAAGTTATCGATCACCGCAATAAATTTGAACGCGTTAAAGGTCGTTTTTTCTTTGCCTTTAATGTCGCCTTTGACCGCTTTACCGGAAAATACGTGTTGCTGCTTCAAAAAATCATTGAAAGAAAGAAAATTTCCCTAATAGCCCTAGCCCTTGTAATCGGCTTAGGAGTGGTCATCATGCTAAAAACACCTGCGGCTTTTATTCCGACAGAAGACGATAGTTTTATCACCTATTCCTTAGCCTTACCTCCGGGAGCTTCACTAGCGAGAACCAAAGTCGTTTTGGCCAAAGCAGACAGTATCTTGCAAAAGAGACCTGAAATTCAAGGAATGACCAATATTTCTGGTTATAATACCATTGACGGTAGTAGTAGCCCTTCATTTGCTGTAGGTTATATCAACCTCAAACCGTACAAGGAGCGAGGAAAAGTTAAAAACATCAACGTAATTATTGAAAACATCCACCGCGATTTATCGGTATTAAACGAGGCTACTTTCAACGTATTTCCACGACCGACCATGCAGGGTTTTGGTGATTTCAGCGGTGTCGAATTTGTGTTACAAGATCGTTTAGGCGGAGGGTTTGACAAATTTAGCAGTACAGCCGATTCGTTTATTAAAGAAATCAATCAACGTCCTGAAATCGCTAATTCCTTTACGTCTTTTAAAGCCAATTTCCCCCAATATGTATTGGATATTGACAACGTTAAAGCCAAGGCATTGGGCGTCAGTGTCAAGGAATTGATGACTACCATAAGATCGTATTACGGTCGTGTACAAGCTGGTGATTTTAGTCGTTTTGGACGTCAATATCGCGTCTATATGCAAGCCGATGTCGACTATAGAAACGACCCGCAATCCTTTAAATCTATATATGTAAAAAATAATAAGGGCGAAATGTTACCGGCAAATACCCTAGTTAAACTGAGAAAAGTATTGGGACCCGAAACCGTTACGCGATATAACTTATACAACGCGATTTCGATCAACGCCAATCCAGCACCGGGTTATAGTACTGGTGATGCGATTAAAGCCATAGAGGAAGTTGCCGCAAACTTACCTGGAAATTATTCGTACGAATTTACCGGTATGAGTGCAGAGGAAAAAACCTCGGGCAATCAAGCCATCATGATTTTCGGATTAAGTCTGCTGTTTATTTATTTTTTACTGGCAGCACAATACGAAAGTTATTTATTGCCGTTGGCGATATTACTATCGGTTCCAACTGGATTATTCGGCGTTTTCCTATTGATTAATATGGTGGGATTACAGAATAATATTTATGTACAAGTGGGTTTAATTATGCTGATTGGTCTCTTAGCTAAAAATGCGATATTAATCGTTGAATTTGCACTTCAACAGCGCAAGCAAGGTGCTTCTATACTCGATGCTTCCATACAAGGCGCAAAGATGAGGCTTCGCCCTATCTTGATGACTTCTTTAGCATTCGTTGCGGGCCTCACGCCATTGATGTGGACTGTTGGCCCATCGGCTCAAGGAAACCACTCGATTAGTTTTAGTGCAGCTGGTGGTATGTTATTTGGCGTCGGACTGGGTTTACTGTTTATCCCGCTTTTGTTTTATGTCTTTCAGAGTTTAGATGAAACATTAAAAAGCCGATTTACCAACGAATAATCCGTTAGTCGCCAGCCAATCAACAAGCTGTTATAGTCTGGATGTAACACCAAGCTACACTACAGTAAATATTTTAAGACCAAAACTTATGAAAAAACAAATCATCTCGTTCCAGTCCCTTATAGTAATCAGCTTTGTCGCCATAGTCGTTAGCTCTTGTGTGACCAAGTCCAAATACACTCCACCTCAATTTGAGGTCCCAACGGTATATCGAACATTAGATTCGATAAACAACGTTCAGGATTCTGTCGGAATTGCCGATATTGATTGGAAATCTTTCTTTGTCGATCCGCAGTTAATTGAATGGATTGATATGGGGTTAGCACACAATTTTGATATGCAGAAAGCCATACAAAATATAGAAATTGCCAACCAAAAGGTGCGCCAAGCTAAAATGGGTTGGCTCCCTTCGGTTAATGTTGACGCGGGAAATGTCGCCTATCAATACCGCTCGGAAAATTATTACGGTTCAGCGGCCTCGAATTGGTATGCCGACAAAGGAGAAACCGCACCTCAATCGATGTATGTCAATGCTGCGCAACATATATCAGCCTTACAAGTTAGTTGGGAAATTGATATTTGGGGAAAGATAAAAAGTCAAAAAGCAGAAGCACTAGCGCGTTACTTACAAACTTATGAAGCTCAAAAAACAGTACAAACCGAAATCATTTCGAGCATAGCCGAAGGATATTACAATTTATTACTGCTTGACGCCCAACTAGAGGTCGCTCAAACCAATTTTGAATTGAGTAACAATACGTTAAAGATCGTACAATTGCAGCGTGATGCGGGTCAGATTACTTCTTTAGCGATCCAACAAACCCGTTCACAAATGTTAGTAGCCAAAGCTTTAATTCCGTCTTTAAATCAACAAATTGCCTTACAAGAAAATGCCTTAATGCTTTTGATGGGGCAATTTCCCAAAGGATTACCACGACAAGCTAAATTAGGCGACCTGACTTATGAAGAAACTCTAAGTGCAGGGATTCCCTTGTATATGGTTAGTAGAAGACCCGATGTTCGAGCTGCAGAATTAGAATTAAAAGCTAAAAATGCCTTAGTAGGGGTCTCTCAAGCCAATCGATACCCCTCTTTAAAAATAGATGTAAGTGGAGGTCTTAACAGTATGCTTGCCGAAAACTGGTTTAATATTCCCGGATCCCTATTCGGGAGTCTTATTGGGACTCTAACACAACCGATCTTTCAGAAACGAAAACTAAAAACCGATTTTGAAGTAGCGAAACTCGAGCGAAAAAAATCGGAAATTGATTTTCAAATGACGGTTTACACCGCGATTAATGACGTCACAGATGCCTTGATCACTTTGGATCAATTAGACAAGCAACTCGAGATTGCCGAAGAACAAGTAACGACTTCTCAATTGGGAATCAAACAATCTAATCTATTATTCAACAGTGGTTTTGCCACTTATTTAGAAATTATCAATGCACAAAGAGTTGCATTGGACAACGAATTAAACCTCAACAAACTCAAACAAAACAAATTACTAGCCCGTGTAAAACTTTACAAATCACTCGGAGGAGGTTGGAAGTAACCAAGCAATCCTTATAGCTTAAACCTTAACTTAGATGAATCAACTTCTCTATATTAATATACAAAAAATCCGCAAATAAACCAAAAGTTTAGATGCGGATTTTATTATTTCAAAAGAATTTAATCGGTCTAAAATAAACTATGATTCATTTTTAGCTGAAAGCTCAAACCAACGTTCTTCCTTATCCTCCATTTTCTTTAAAATGCTTTTTAATTCACTTGCTTTCTTGGCAATCGAAGCCTCATCAGCAACTTTACCTTCGGCAAACATGGTCTCAATTTCTATTTTCTTCAACTCTAAATCTTTGATTTCGCGTTCAATTTTTTGAAATTCTTTTTGCTCTTGAAATGTCAATCCCACTTTTTTCTGAGCTTCTTTCCAATTGACTTTTTCTTTAGGCTCTTCTTTTACCGGTTCCGCACTATCTTCATAACTTCTAAAGTCAGAGTAGTTACCTGGAAAATCTTCTACTTCACCTTTTCCTCTAAAGACAAACAAGTGATCGACGATTTTATCCATAAAATAACGGTCGTGAGAAACCACTAATAAACATCCCGGATAATCCAATAAGAAACTTTCCAATACGTTTAAAGTAACAATATCTAAATCGTTGGTAGGCTCATCGAGAATCAAGAAATTAGGATTCTGAATCAAAACCGTACACAGGTACAAACGTTTTAATTCACCTCCGCTTAATTTCTCTACGAAATCGTACTGTCTTTTTCTATCGAATAAAAAGCGTTCCAACAATTGTGCTGCCGAAATCATACGCCCTTTGGACAATGGAATATATTCTCCGAATTCCTTAATGATATCAATTACTTTCTGCCCTTCTTTTGGTTGAATACCACTTTGGGTATAGTAACCTATTTTGATGGTCTCCCCAACTGTGATCTTCCCTTTGTCTGGCAAAATAGTTTGGGTAATCATATTTAAAAAAGTTGACTTTCCAGTTCCATTTTTACCGATGATACCAATGCGTTCTCCTTTGTTAAAATTGTACGAAAAATTATCTAGTATGACCTTATCTCCAAAACTCTTAGATACCTTGATCAACTCAATGACGTTACTACCGATACGTCCCATATCGATTTCCAACTCCACCTTATGTTCTTTTCTTCGGCTACTGGCCTTTTCTTTTATCACATAAAAATCGTCTTGACGCGATTTGGACTTAGTAGTTCTCGCTTTAGGCTGACGACGCATCCAATCCAATTCTTTTACAAATAGATTTTGTGCTTTGTCTATACTGGCATTTTCGGCCGCAATACGCTCTTCTTTCTTCTCTAAATAATACGAGTAGTTTCCTTTGTATTGGTATAACTTTCCGTTTTCTAATTCAATGATTTCATTACAAACTCGTTCCAAGAAAAAACGGTCGTGAGTAACCATAAATAAAGTAATATTCTCTTTGGCGAAATAATTCTCCAACCATTCGATCATTTCTAAATCCAAGTGGTTGGTAGGCTCATCCAATATCAATAAATCAGGTCTATTGATTAATATAATAGCCAAGGCCAAACGTTTTTTCTGACCTCCAGAAAGCGTTTTAACCTTGAGTTTGAAGTCCTCTAGTTTTAGTTTAAACAGTATCTGTTTGTATTGGGTTTCAAAATCCCATGCATTATGCATATCCATTTGCTCAAAGGCTTTTTGATAAGCATCTGCATCTTCCGGGTTTTCCAAAGCTTTTTCATAAGCCGAAATTACCGTTAGGATTTCATTGTCCGATGCAAAGATGCTTTCCTCAATGGTTAAATCATCTTGCAATGAGGGCTCCTGAGACAAAAATGCCATACGAATTCCCTTTCTGATAACTACTTGCCCTGTGTCGGGAGTATCTTCACCAGTAATAATTTTTAAAATGGAGGTTTTTCCAGAACCATTTTTAGCTACAAAAGCAATTTTTTGATCTTTGTTTATTCCAAAAGACAAATCTTCGAACAAGGTTCTTGCTCCGTAAGATTTGGATAAGTTTTCTACTGATAAATAATTCACGGGTAATTTCTTTTTTTACAAAAATAGGCTTTTATTTCTCATAAAGAGAATCGCAGCTTTTATTTAGCCCTCTAAACTGTTAATCAGTGAATTAAAATATAGAGAATCTACCATTCCCCAGCTAATTTTGCCATACCTCTTAAAAAGTAACCGTATAAGCTTAGTCTTTTTTTACCCTTTTTAATTGTAGGGCGTTCATCGGGTTGATTCCGAGTCCGTGCACATTCTTTTGAGAAAAACGAGCAACCCTATCATAAAACAAAACAATCACGGGTACATCTCTATAAATCCAATTATCCAGCTGTTGGTATAATTTCACTCGCTTATTTGAATCGATTTCCGAAAAGGAGGCATTGTAAACTCGATCAAAATCCGCATTGCCGTATCGGGTATAATTAGGGCCATTTGGCGCTTTATTGTTCGAATAAAACAACGAGAGATAATTTTCAGCATCGGGGTAATCGGCAATCCAACTGGCACGAAAAAAATCAACTTTACCCGTTGCAATTCCCTGTCGCAACGTGGCCGGAGGTGAAACATCGACCTGTACATCAATTCCGATTTTTTGCCATTCCCGTTGTAGATATTCTGCAATATCGATATAGGACGCATTGGTCGACAAGGTCAACTGTGGCTTTATTGCCGTATCTCGTGTAAATTCACTGACTAATTTCTTAGCTTCCAGCGCATCGAAATCCACTGTATTGTCAGCCGTAAATCCCGCTAATCCTTGCGGAATAATACCGTTCACCTTGGAAGTACCCATACCATTTCTCAAGTACAACAACATCTTTTGTCGATCAAATCCGATGTTTAAAGCGCGTCGAATTCGAATATCATTAACGGCTGTATTATTGGATTCTAGATTAAAACCCAAATACTCCGTATTGAGGTAAGGACCGGTAACCAATTGAATGCGATCGGCATACTTAGCACGCAATTGCCCTTCTTCAGTAATAATTTCATCGGTATAAGAGGGATCTAGACCCGAAATAAAATCTAATTTACCTTGTATAAATTGCAAAAACGCACTTTGTTTGTCTGGTAAAAAAGTGATGGCGATCGATTCTAAATAGGGCAATGCTTTCCCTTGCTCATCTTTTTCAAAATATCGAGGATTTTTACGCAACACTAACTTGATGTTCTCCTCCCAATATTTAAAATAAAACGGTCCCGTACCAATGGGATGTGATCTAAAATCATGTGATAAATCGTCTGCAACTTCTTTGGGCAGCACCGAAGCATACTTCATAGTGAGCAGTCCCATAAAAGCGGGAAAGGCCTCTTTTAATTCCAATTGAAATACCGTATCATTAATCGCTTTATAACGGGCTACTTTCTGTAAAATCCACGCTCCAGGTGAGGCCGTCTTGGCATCGATCAAACGGTCGAAACTGTAGGTAAAATCACTAGCGACAACGGTTCGAGTACTGTCTTTACCAAAATTGATGTGGGGGTGAAAATAAACGTCTTTACGCAAATAAAAAGTATAGTTTTTCCCTGTATTATCCACGCTCCAAGAATGAGCAATGTCGGGTTGGATTTTCAAGGAATCGTCCAATTGAACCAAGCCATTAAAAAGTTGATTACAGGGCCATAAGATCGCTTGGTTTCTCGAAAAAGCGGGGTCTAAAGTCTGTATATTAGCACTTTCATTATATCTAAAAACCTGCTGTTCGCTATTTGAATTGGCGTTTTTCCGGCAGGAATACAGCGTCAAAAGTATACAAATTATTGATATATAATGCGTTAATGATTTCATCAAATGGAATTTTGTATGTAAATTTGCAGACCTTTTTATTTTTAAAAAAGTAAATATAATTCAAAGTTACCATTTAACGAGTAGCTTACAACTATGGAAAACAGAAAAAAAGTAGCTTTTTATACTTTGGGTTGCAAACTCAACTTCTCCGAAACCTCAACGATTGCTAGAAACTTCACTACAGAAGGTTTCGATCGTGTTGATTTTGAAGAGGAAGCCGATATTTATGTCATCAATACCTGTTCCGTAACAGAAAACGCCGACAAGCAGTTTAAGCAAATAGTCAAAAAGGCTTTAAAGAAAAACGACAAAGCCTTTATTGCTGCAGTGGGCTGTTATGCCCAATTAAAACCCGAAGAACTCGTTGCCGTAGATGGTGTTGATTTGGTTTTGGGGGCTACAGAAAAATTTAAGATCACCGATTACTTACACGATTTAACCAAAAATGATTTAGGCGAGATCCATTCGTGTGAAATCGAAGAGGCCGATTTCTATGTAGGTAGTTATTCTATTGGTGACCGTACTAGAGCTTTTTTAAAGGTGCAAGACGGTTGTGACTATAAGTGTACCTATTGTACGATTCCCTTGGCACGTGGTATTTCAAGAAGTGATACTATGGAAAGTGTCTTGAAAAACGCCAAAGAGATCTCGGAACAAAACATCAAGGAAATCGTTTTGACCGGTGTCAATATTGGCGATTACGGTAAAGGGGAATTTGGAAACAAAAAGCACGAACACACCTTTTTAGAATTGGTACAAGCCTTGGATCAAGTTGAAGGGATTGAGCGCTTGAGAATTTCTTCGATTGAGCCCAACTTATTAAAAAATGAGACCATCGATTTTGTTTCAAAAAGCCGCACATTCGTCCCTCATTTTCACATTCCATTACAATCGGGAAGTAACGAAATTCTGAAAAAGATGAAACGCCGTTATATGCGCGAACTCTATACGGAACGCGTCAATAAAATCCGAGAGGTTATGCCAGAAGCCTGTATAGGTGTCGATGTTATTGTCGGATTCCCTGGAGAATCGGAAGAATTGTTTTTGGAAACTTTTAATTTTTTAAACGAATTAAACATTTCCTATTTACACGTATTCACGTATTCGGAACGCGATAATACTGAGGCTGTACTGATGGAGAATCCGGTTCCCATGAATATCAGACATAAGAGAAGTAAAATGCTTCGCGGTTTATCGGTTAAAAAACGTCGCGCTTTTTACGAAAGTCAATTAGGCCAAGTCAAAACGGTACTTTTTGAAAGCGAAAATAGAGAGGGATATATTCAAGGATTTACAGAAAACTATGTCAAAGTAAAAACCCCTTGGAATCCGGAGTTGGTCAATACCTTACATCAAATCGAGTTGACCAAAATCGACGACGACGGTTTGGTACGCATGAATTTTGTTGAACAACCCGTTTATTTACATTAAGAAAAAATCGATCGATAAATCCAGTTATCAACAGGATTTATGAATCAACAATATACAAACCATCGTTATTATAATAAACTAAAAAACGGGTTACCATTTAGGTAACCCGTTTTTGTAATGTTATTGTTGTGTTTTGACTAAAAATTAAATTCTTATCCCTGGAGGTAATAGTTCCTTATAAGCAGGATTTTTTCTAAAAAAAGACACAATCTTCGGATGAGTAGGCACTACACGCCACTTGTTTTTCTCGGCCAGCGATAAAACACCCTTTATTAAATCGATCGATTGTTCTTGTACATCATCTTCCCAGCCTTTAAGTTTGGTTAGGAAAATTTTTCTTTCCTGAAGCGAATACTCTACACTCAGCATCCCGTTTTCAGTTTGCAGCTCAAATTGGCGTAAGAGCTCATTGTTCTTAATTTCCATTATTAATAGTTTTTGTGTTTTCAACAACTTTATCACGAGTTCATTATAGGATGAATAATAAAAGCTGATCATTTTTAATCATAAACCTTAATATATTCCAAACAAACTCACCGATATTTAAGATAAATTTAATCCTTGAGAAGTGTAAATAGCTGTTTTATTAGCTTATATTTAAAGCAAATTTCGGAATTTTATTTGACAATCCCTCCCTTTTTAAAGTTAATTTATTTAGAATGAACAAAATACCCATTTATTTCATGCCGGGCATGGCTGCTAGTTCCCGAATTTTCGAGAAGATTCATCTGTCAGAAGAGCTTTTTGAGTTTTACTATTTGGAATGGCTAACACCGATAGATCAGGAGAATTTAACAGATTATACCGCACGAATCGCAAAAAACATCCATCATGAAAACCCCGTATTAATTGGTGTATCTTTCGGTGGTATTATCGTTCAAGAATTAATGAAGATCATGACTACTCGCAAAACGATTATCATTTCTAGTGTTCGTTCAAACCAAGAGTATCCGTTAAAAATGAAATGGGCAAAAACCACTAAGATTTACAAGTTGTTTCCAACGAATTGGCTTTCCCAAATCGAGGGTACACTGGTTAAATTTGGCAGTGAAAAGCAAAAAAAGAAAATTAACCTATACCAACAATACCTGTCTATTCGCGATCCTAAATATCTGGATTGGGCTTTTGAGAATGTCATCAAATGGAATCGAAATCAAGCGGACCCCTCGATCATTCACATACACGGAGATCAAGATGAAGTTTTTCCCATACAAAACATCCATCAAGCCATTATAGTAAAAGGAGGTACACACGCCATGATTATTTATAAACACCATTGGTTTAATAAAAACCTAAGTAATATTATACTATATGATACATACGAACAACTGGATTAAAAATTCCTTGCTAATTGGAGCAGTAGCTGTGGTCGGCAGTACGTTTATTTACGCAACTTCCACTGGAACCAACACCAACAGTGTCGACGTTTCAAATCACGTTTATCTGCCCAACACCATCAATTTTGCAGGAGAAAAAGCCCCGCTAAATATTGTGGATGTCAAAGAGCGTCTCGATCGCGAAATGATTGTTAATGTGAACTTACATTCTTCTACAACCTTGGCCATCAAGAGAGCCAATCGCTATTTCCCGATCATCGAACCCATTTTAAAGAAAAATGGTATTCCAGACGATTTCAAGTATTTAGCAGTCATTGAGAGTGGACTGGCCAATGTGGTATCGTCAGCAGGGGCTAGAGGGTTTTGGCAGTTTATGCCCGCAACGGCCAAAGAATTCAGTATGGAAGTCACCGATACGGTAGACGAGCGTTATGATGTTGTTAAAGCAACTGAGGCAGCCTGTGAGTATTTTAAAAGAGCTAAAAACCGTTTCGGTACTTGGACTTTAGCAGCGGCTTCTTACAATCGCGGCATGGCTGGAGTCAGCAATCAATTAACAGCTCAACAGGTTTCGGATTATTACGATTTACTCTTGACAGAAGAAACATCACGCTATGTATTTAGAATCTTGGCTTTAAAGGAAATCATGCAAAATCCAGATAAATACGGTTATGCCTTACCGCAGTCAACCCTTTATCAACCGATTAAAACCAAAAACCTCGTTGTTAATACAGACATCGAAGATTTAGCTGCATTCGCCAAAGAACAAGGTATTAATTACAAGATTTTAAAACTGCACAATCCTTGGATGCGTGACACCAAACTAATCGTGACACCATTAAAAAATTATCTGGTAGAAATACCGACAGAAGGATATTAACCATATAAAAAAAGGGATTCATTTTATGAATCCCTTTTCTTTTAATGCTTATTTATTTATTTATTTATTTATTTATTTATTTATTTGTATCCATCCCGTTCTAGACTTGCCATTTGCCATGATCACGTAATAATAAGTACCATCTGGTAAAGCTTTCCCTGCTTTGTCTTGCCCCACCCATTGGTCTTTATAGTCATCACCAGCTGTATATACTTCAATACCATAGCGATTGTATATCTTTAAACTTGATACGGTATGCTTGCTTAAATCCAGCTTGTCATTAATTCCATCACCATTTGGCGAAATCCCCTTTGGTATCGGACAATCTCTATAAGTAACTTTAAAGGAGCTTTCACTAGGACATACACCGTGTTGCGCTGCGGCATAGATGTAAATCGTTTGATCTCGGGATATAGCCGTCCCTGCGAATAATTCCACCCCTTTACCTCCAGCTTCAGTAAAATAATGATTGTGATTGGATAGCGGTTTTAAAACATAAACCTCACATTCCAACTCCTGATCCTCAAAGACATCTGCAACTACCGCTTCCAATACGGTAACCTTGTAAGAAACCTCCTCATAACAGCCTCCACCATTATTTTGCAATACAAAAATAGTGTAAGTACCCGGCTGATCTAAAGCCGAGCCAACTTGATAATTAACTCCTTGTCCTGCCGCTTTTTCATAGTAGTACTGATTGAGTTCCAGTTCTGGGAATTGATAAACACCACAAATTTCAATATTTTCAAATTTCTGAGCAGGTTCCGCCCCTTTTACAACTTTAAAAGTCCATTCAAAAATCTCCGTACAACCACTCAATTGATCTTTCACTAAAATATATAATTTTAGATCCACCCCCTTAGGCTCTATCTCGTACTCCTTTGGTTTATCAATTGCACCGATTCCTTGTTGTGCATCTTCCTTCGTCTTATAATAGGTAAAATCATAAGTCTTTTGCTCTACTTTAGACAACATCTGCTCTCTTACTAAGGTTAAATCTACCTTAACAGCATTCAGAGATTTTCTACAAACATCTAAAGGTAATGGCGCATCAATAATTTGTGAAATCGGCTGGTAATATTCTATTTTGATTGTACCACTAGATTCACAACTCAAATCTTGATATTTTAAAATCACTTTATAATCACCGGCAGCATTGACCTCTAAATCAGCCGCTGTTGCGCCTGAAATCAAAACACCATTTTTATACCATTGGATCTGTGCTTTCAATTCTCCTAAAGCGACAACTTTATCTAAGCCCGATTTAATAATATGTTTTTCACCGGCGCAAAGCGCGTTATTATCTTCAATCAGTCGATCACCACCTTCGATTTCAATCACGGGCAAATCAAATACAGAACGATCAACAAATACAGCCGTACCGTGACCATGATCTGCACATAAATCTAAAACTCCAACTTTAATATGATACTTTCTACCCGGTACCGTTTCAAAAGGAACAGTGGATAAAGGCACAGATAATCCTATATAGTTTACCGCTGCTTCCATCGGGTTATCGATATCATAGTAGTAATTCTTCCAAAAATAATCCGGGTTTTCACTTTGACACGACATCGCAAAGTTTCCTGCTTTTCTAATTGTTGACGTAGAAACCGGACTATTTGTACCGGGAACCAAAGCTACATTGGTTGTTTGACCCGTGGTTAAGTCGGTTACCAAAATAGCTGTTAAACCACCACCTTCACTACATTGATAAGAACAGTAAGAATTATAAATATCAGAAGCAAATAGATAATTAAATTGTAGCGTATCCGTTATTGGAATATAATCAAACTCCAAGATTGAAGTCTGTTTCATACTCGTCGTTCGATTACTTCCCATTTCTTTTAATATCTGATTCATCTGAACGTCTCCAACAGCACTTTTAACTTTTGTTCGGTCCTGCCCACTTAAATCTCTCGGTCCATGACTATTCTTAACATCATGAGTAGCCAATACAATTCCCTGTTCAAAAGGCATTAGTGAATTGTTCTTTTTAAATCCACCCATAGCATTGACCAGATTATCATCGCCAAATTGATGAGTGATATTCGAAATCAAATCGCAATTCGATTGGATTAGAAAATCTCGCGTCAATTGCTCAACACTCTGCCCAGTTCCACTTGGAATAACTTCAATACCCGATGCTGGTGTCGTAATACAAATACTAAAAGCCAAATCAGAATTTCTCTTCGGAATCCCCAAACGCATATAATATTTTTGACCAACAATCAAATCATTAACTACAGAATATGGATTAAATCCGTTTTGAAATGACGCACATAACGGTACTGTAGCTGCTGTAATTTGCTCACAACCCACTTCATACAAGGCCAGTTCTATAGGCCAGGTGATATGCGTATTATCGCTATAAATATCACTGATACTAATCATATGTGTTTTTGATTTTGCCGTAAATTCAAACCAAGCATCTGAGCCTTCTACCGTTACAAATGTCCAACAAGGAGGTATCGGCGCAGCAGATAGGGCCGCACCTAAAAAGGATGAGGACACGATTTGCGTACATTCCAATCCATCATTTACCGGTACGGTTATAGCACCAGCACATTCCTTATTAGCTTCCATACGCGTCGAAGTCCGAACCGGACCTACCCAAGTGCTTTCATTTTGCTTGGCACAAATTGCACGCACATATACCTCATAATACACTGCCGGTTTTAATCCGGTAATTGTGGTATTCGGGTTGCCACTTACCGGTTTTACTACAGCTGAGGCACTAGTTACTGCTTGTCCTTTTTCGACAACAACTACTTCCCAATCTGTAACCGCACCCGGTTGTGTCCACTGCACATCAAAACCATCAGTGGTTTGTTTGGATATCTTTATCGCTGTCGGTTCCAAACAATCCGATGCCTTTACAACAAAAACATTATCGAGTTGCAGACTAACCGACCCGGTTGCTACAACATGCCAAGCGATATTTACTTGGCCTTTTATTCCTTTGATATAAGCAACTTCCTGTATGTATTTGTCATTGGTATAAGTCTTTTTAGGCACTACAACTGTAGTGAATTTATTGGTTTCTACTCCGGTAGAAGACACTAACACCTCAAAGTCATTGCTATAAAACGAATCTCCCTTATAGTGGTATTTCAAGATGTATGTCCCGCCATCCATTTCTATGGTTGGTGAAATCAAATAATCGTCATGAGTAACTTTATTATCGCGATCATGCGCTACATAACGCACCTCTTGATCTCCTTCATAAGGACCATACTTATTGATTTGCCAAGTGACATTATCCTTGTTTTGATCTGTAAACGTCCAACAAGACAAGGACTCTGATTTATATTTCCAATAATCACTATTAAAGCCCTCCCAGAACGGTACTTGAAATATATTGCACAAGGTTCTGAATCGGTACGGGCCGAGCCAAAGGCTCTTTTTACCCACATCACAACTCGACCTAACATAAATCTCATATTCCGTATTCGGCTGTAAGCTTCCTCCTGCGTTAAGACTGCTAATCGTTACATCTTTAGTTTTAACAACAGTTCCTGCACCAGTTGGTATACTTCCCCAAGCTGGCTGTATAACATATTCCCAACCATTTGGCACATTAGCCCAAGTTGCCTTCACCTCATTGGTTTTAATATCCGAAAGAACCAATTCTTCTTTTGGAGGAATACAATCAACCTCTTCGACAGTAATATTATCTATAAATAAAATCGTCTCCCCTTTTGTTGTGGCATGCCAAGCAATATTTACACTGCCCGTAATATTTTCAATATAAATGGTTTTCCTAACATATTCTTGCTCTCTATGGACTTTCTTCGTCTGAAGCACCGTAGTAAAACTCTTTATATCGATTCCTTTAGTCGACAGCAAAATTTCGAATTCACTGTCTTTGATCTCTTTGGGAAATCCAACCAGAGCGCTGGTTGTTCCGGTTTTATAATAGTAAGTCAGTGCATATTTTTTACCCTCAAATTTCAAGGCTGGACTGATGTACCAATCGTCATGCTGGGTATCCGTTCCAAAAAAGGTAGCCACCTTATCTCCCTCATAGCGATCATAAATATACGATCCCCAAAAATTCATATTTCGCGGAGGTAAAAACCAAGTATGACCATCTTGGGCTACATCAATTTTTCTCCAGCAATCCACAGAAGGGGAATTCGAATTAAATCCTTCCCAAAAAGGCAATGTATATTCCTTACACTGTGTAAGGATCGTTAAAGGACCAATCCACTTACTGTACTTGCCTACCGCACAATTTGATCGGATATATAAGTGGTATTCGGTATTAGGCAGTAAATTATTACCCGCTGCATCTTTGGTAATTGTAGCTTTTGTAGTCGTAGCCAATTGTCCACTTCCCACCGGAGCACCACCATTTGAAACATAATATTCCCATCTGGTATTGACATCGTCTTTCCAAGATATATCCACCGCATTATCCTTTACATTGGATATCACTAAATCATCTGGAGGAATACAGTCCACCGCTTCAATGAGTATATTATCAATATTTAGAATCGAATTTAACTTCGTGTTCGAAGTCACGCGCCAAGCAATATTGACATCGCCCGTAACCCCTTGCACATAAACCGTTTTTTTGACGTATTTACCAAAAGTGAAATAGGTTTGACTTGGTTGTACTACATGAGTAAAATCATTGATATCGACACCGTCTTTTGAAAGTAAGATATCAAAAGTAGATTCACCCGTTAAGTCGCCACCTGTGGCGTAATAATATGAAATCGCGTAAACACCACCAGTAAAACGAAGTGCTGGCGAAATCAAGTAATCATCGTGCTTGATGCCGAAATTTCCTGAAAACGTAGCATTACCATCTCCTTCTTGAGGACTTTTACCTTTAAGATCCCATATATTCCCTCCATACATCGCCTCCTTATCGTTGTTAACATCAATAACCCTCCAGCAATGCAGAAGTTCCGAACTGGAATTAAAACCTTCCTTAAACGGTAAAGCAATAGGTTTACAGGCCGTTACAAAATCAAATGGTCCAATCCATTCGCTAAAAACCGCACCGTCTTTACAACGAGCACGTACATAAAACTCATAATCCGCGTTATCAACTAACGGAGCACCGGCCACATCGGTATTTAATACTAGATTTTTTGAAGTGGTTACCTTACCGGTAACCGGCATAGGAGTTCCCGCTTTTTGTAATACATATTCCCATTCAGAATTAAACTGATCCATCCACGATAAAGTAACCTCATCAGACTTAATCCTTGTCGCCTGAATATTTGTCGGGTCCACGCAATCCATTTTGACCAAAGACACTTTATCGATATTCAAGCTGGTAGATCCTACAGTAGTAGCGTGCCATGCAATATTAACTGGACCAGTAATGTTGTTGATATAAATTATTTCCTCCTTATAATTATTGTTTTGGTAAAGTACCGGAGCCAATAAAGTAGTGGTGAATTTACTAACTTCCGTTCCAGCGGTTGACAACAACACTTCGAACTTATTGTTGTTCGCATTATCTGCTTTATAATAATAACGCAATGCATAAACCCCTCCATCCAAATCAAAAGTAGGTGATATCAGATAATCATCATGTTGTAAAACTTCCGTATCATCATAGGCATAAAAAAACATCGATTGATCTCCTTCATAACTATCATTAGGACTGATATTCCAAAAATTAAGACCCAAATCTTGAAAGGGCGCTATAAATCCATCGTTATTATTATCGATTACTGTCCAACAATTTAGCGTCGGAGATCCCGTATTGAATCCTTCCGTAAAAGGCAAAGGCAGAGCATCACAGATCGTCGAAAAAACAAAAGGTCCTGACCATATACTCGCCGTTTTATCCGCACAGACCGTGCGTACATAAAATTCATACGCTGTATTTGAGGCTAAATTATTTGCTGTATTGTCTTTGGTTATTACATTATCTTTGGTCGAAGTTGCAACACCTTTAACCTGAGGAACGCCTTTGCCTTGCTGTTGCACAACATATTCCCATCCTGTAGCACCAAGATCATCTTTCCAACTGATTTTGGCTTGATTCACTCCTATTTCTTTAACACTTAACGAAAGAGGCTCCGGACAGTTTACAACTTCATCAATAACGACAAAATCCAAATTCATAATTGTCAAACCGGCAGCATTTATACGCCAAGCTATATTCACATCCCCACCAACCCCAGATATAAAGAGCGTTTCTGCAATCCACAGTCCCTCATTTGCACTTCTTTTGGTTTGAAGTACTTTAGTGAAATCAGTTAATTTAGTACCTTTAGTTGACAATAAAACATCATAGTCAGCCGGATACATTGCATTGGTTTGCACATAATATTTTAATCTATAAACCTTAGTCGCATCGAATTTAATGGTAGGAGAAATGAGCCAATCATCATTATCCGGCCCACCCATAAAAGAATAGGTCTGATCGCCTTCATACATACCATATCCGGCAGTTTGCCAAACATTCATAAACCCCATATCATCTCCATTATTGTCCACAGTTGTCCAACAATTAAGAGAGGTCGAGCTCGAATTAAAACCTTCTGTAAAAGGAACGGAATATATTCCACAAGCCGCTACAGCCTTAAACTTAAAATAGGGTTGTAAATACAATTCTGGCGAATAAGCTTTCGCCTTCCATCCAGAATTTGATTTTACACTTTCTTTTTGTGCAGATGCAAATGTTGCCTGATTAAAAACAAACAACATTACAAACAAAACCAAAGCTACTTTCTTCATACCTCACGAATTATTTTAGTTACCGCCCAAATTTACATTTTTAAGCACAAAACAAACCATATAGATATAACTATTTTGCAAAAAAATTAAGTAAAAAAAGAATTTTATTCAATAAAAAATAGATTATAAAGAATATAAACCAATATTATAGCAATTGATTTTTAAAAAAAACACACAATCAAAAGTTAAAAAGCCAAAAAATAACCACTGATAAATCATATAATATCACTTTTTAATAAATTCTTGATATCTTTTTCCCCGTAGCGGTTTTCTTCTCATAAAATTACGTTCAAAAACAAGCAAAACACAGAAGGTCTAAATCACAAAGCGTGCAACCCCGAAATAAAAAACAAAAAAAAACAGCAGTAAGCTCTTGCTTACTGCTGTTTATCTATACTATTTTCGTACTGAATTTTTATGGTAAATGGTTAAAGAAACTAAATTTTCTTCAACTGATCTTTCATCATTTTGATTTGATCTTTCAACATGTTTTGTTTGTCTAATTTCTTTGCTTCGTTCAGCAATTTTGTCGCCTCAACCTTTCTTCTTCTAGTCATGGCAATACCGGCCAATTGAAGCTTGGTCATTGCGATATCCTGATCCATGTTTAACCCCAATTCCAAAGCGCGTTTTAAGAATTTTTCCGCTGCGTTTAAATTGGTTTGAGAAATCATGATTCCCTGCAAATAATTATAATAACCGTTTTGCTTTCTTATCAAGGCCGTATCGGGATTTTTAATATAACTCAACCATTTCTGAGCCCCTTCAAAATCTTGTTTACGCAACTTTAAAAAAGCCAATAAAATGAACTCGTTTTTAAAGTACAACAAGATAAAAATTAAACTGATAAAAATTAAGAAAATACCGTTTCCAATATTGCTCTCTGTAAATTGCCAAATAGCTACTGCAAAGATCAAACCTGCAATAATTAACTTGATATTTCTATGAAACATAATTATAAAATTATTTTAAGAATACAAAGGTAACAAAAATCTATGGACGAAGGAAATACAAAAAAATTAGATTTTTATTTTATATCCAATTCTTCAAGCCCTAAATGTATTCGTCCTATACCCCAAGGCAACAACGCTTTAACCGACTTATTTTTTCTTCTGCCGTTCTATATCCTGATAAATCTTGGCTGTTTGAAGCATTTTATAGGATTTGAATTTCTTATTCATATACAAAGCATGTTCGCTAGCCGCATCAGCCACTTTTAACTTCTGCCGCTTAGCATCTGTCCATTGATAATAATACATTTTATCATTATCATAAGAAATTGCTCCTACGGAATCGGCCATATAGTTATATTCATTCACCGCAAAGCGATATCCTTTTTTAGGAGAAAACAAATTATCTCCAGAATACACATATTTTTGATTAGACAAACTCAAATTAAAAAGGGTCGGAAAGATATCTTTGTGAGCTGCCAGGATATTTTTATCATAAACTGCTGGCTTATAAGCCTCAGGTATATACATTAAAATCGGCACACTTCGCTTTAAAAAAGACGTTTCTTCGTTATATTCAAAAACCTGCCTGATGTTATGATCTCCTGTAGCTACAATAATCGTATTTTTTCCCAATGGAGAATTGCGCACATCTCGAATCAATTTAGCCAATTGAGAGGCAGCATATTGGTGAGCTGCAAAGTTATCAGATGCCAATTGTTCATCAATACGAATCGCGTTTTTCAAGGAATCACTAAGGTGAATCGGATAGCTCTTATGATGTTTTGGAATTTCATAAGGGGTGTGATTACTAATGGTCAATGCAAAAATAAATTTTGGTTTTTTAGTATTTTCCTTTAGTTTATCTTCGATATAATCAAATAAATATTCGTCATGAGCACCCCATGCAAACTCTTCCGCATCCGGATATCGTTTTAAGATATGGGCTTTTCCTTGTACGATATCAAAATACTGATTCAGCAAAAAATTGTCCACATTTCGCCAAGACGTATTGGCACCAGACAAAAAATAGGTTTGATACCCCTGCTCCTTAAAAGGCTTTGCCACCGCGCCTGAATAATTCACATCAAAATATTCGGACTGTGAAATAATATTCTTAGGTGTATTGATTGTTAAATTCTCCAAAGAATAGATTGTACCATTAAAAGACGATAGCGCATGATTAAATTGATACAAATAAGGCAATTCCTTTTCTAAATCACCCAGCAAGTTCAATTCTTTAGAGTGCAATTGAAAATAATGATAACTCATACTTTCCATCAATACAAACACCACATTAGGAGGATTCTTTTCTAAAAAGTCATTCTGCGCTGTTTTAGAAATAAACTCATTATCAAAACTGTCAATCGCTTGAGGGCGGTAATCAATATAAGCTTCCTCTAAACTATTAAACTGATTCGCTACTAATTCCTCCTTTAAATCGGCCGCAAAACTATTGGTATTTAATTCAGATTTAGCAAATTTCAACGCATAAATCCCGTTATAACTCAAAGCATTAATAAAGGCAACCGTAGAAACGTTGGTATGATCCCTTCTTAAGGTAAAAAGGCCAACACTTCCACGTAACCCTATAAAAAACAAAGGCAATATTAATAGGTACAACCAAGAAACCTTCGATACTTTACTATTTGAAAAACGTTGTAAGCTGTTATTGACAATTTTACTAGACACTAAAAGGAAAAGTCCAAGGGTTACGATATAAATCAGCAGTATACTAAAAATCGGATAATCCTTCCAAACCGAATCCAACACCGCTGTAGTATCGTCTTTAAAAATACCGAAAAACAGCACATTGATATGAGATTGAAAAAACTGGTAAAAGAAATAATCAATCAACAACAAAGATAAAAAAACCAATAGCGGTATAAGCAAATAGTATTTACAGAACGATGCAAAAAAACGCAAATAGCCCAAGCTTCGTTGTTGCGGTATAAACAATCCTATCAAAGCTGTCAACAAAACAGGTAGGAAACCATAACAAATAACAGAAATATCAAACCTCCCTCCCATTATAAATGCTACAATCACGTCTAAGTAATTAGCCGATAATTCTTCCGAGTTCCCATAAGACCAAACAAATAGCAATCTACTAACAAAAAACAGCACTAAAAAAAACATAAAGTTTTTAGCTAAAATTTGTATTAAATTCTTAAACAGCTTGATATTCATGTGTACCATATTTTTTTATTTACCAAAAACAGCCCTCAACATGAGATTATACTAATGATAACGATTTTAACAATTTGCAAAACTACTAATTACCTTTAAATAGAATCATTATATAATCACTTATTTTACATAATTCAAATATTTAGTGAAAAACAATTATTCAAGAAGTTGGTCTAAAAAGTACTAATCCTTATCTGTTTCGGCATAGAATTACTATAATTACGTATAATCACGGGTAGCTTTACAGTATTCAACATTTAAAAAAAATCTTTTTTAAACAGCAAAAAGCCGAGCCCTTAAAAGCTATATCGTTAGGACTTAAGCGCTTTAAAAGTTATTTCGTTCGTGGTATGTGTCGTTAATGACGGTATGATCAAAATAAAATCAAATATTTATGCAAAAGGATTTGTAAGAGACAAAAGACTTTGTATATTTGCACTCGGTTTTGAGGTGACTGACTTTCAAAGCTGAAATTTTGTAAAATTCTAAGATTTAAAAATAAAAGCAATGAGTAAGAGAACGTTTCAACCATCGAAAAGAAAAAGAAGAAACAAACATGGTTTCATGGACAGAATGGCTAGTGCTAACGGAAGAAAAGTGTTAGCTCGTAGAAGAGCCAAAGGAAGACACAAATTGACTGTTTCTTGCGAACCAAGACATAAAAAATAATGTTTTTCTAAAACATACCTAAAGGTGTTACTATTTATTCGTAACGCCTTTTTTTATACATTTTTTTGCCCTACATTGATCTTATACTAGTTTAAAGGGTATTTTTACAACAACCAACGCAACACACATCATTGAAATGCCTAAAGATACAACTATCAAAACCGTTTTAATAATTGGTTCCGGACCAATTGTTATTGGTCAAGCTTGTGAGTTTGACTATTCTGGATCTCAATCTGCTCGCTCTTTAAGAGAAGAGGGAATCAAAGTTATTTTGATCAATTCGAATCCAGCTACGATTATGACCGACCCCTCCATGGCGGACCATATTTACCTAAAACCTTTAACTACAAAATCATTAATCGAGATCTTGAAAGAGCATCCGGAGATTGACGCTGTACTTCCAACAATGGGAGGTCAAACCGCGTTAAACCTATGCTTAGAGGCCGACGAAAAAGGAATTTGGAAAGATTTTGACGTGCGTTTAATCGGTGTTGACATCAATGCGATAAACATCACTGAAGATCGCGAGCAATTCAAACAATTGCTTCAAAGAATCGACGTTCCTACAGCTCCTGCCAAAACCGCTACTTCCTTTTTAGAAGGAAAAGAAATCGCTCAGGAATTTGGTTTTCCCTTAGTAATACGCCCGTCGTTTACCTTAGGAGGAACCGGTGCTGCTTTCGTTCATAAAGCAGAAGATTTTGACGACTTACTTACTCGTGGATTGGAAGCATCTCCAATACATGAAGTACTGATCGACAAAGCCTTGTTAGGATGGAAAGAGTACGAATTGGAATTGTTACGCGATAAAAACGACAACGTCGTTATTATCTGTACTATTGAAAATATGGATCCTATGGGAATCCACACTGGAGATAGTATAACCGTAGCTCCTGCCATGACTTTATCTGATAGAACTTTTCAAAGAATGCGTGATTTATCGATCAAGATGATGCGCAGTATCGGAAATTTCGCCGGAGGATGTAATGTGCAATTTGCCGTATCACCAGACGAAAAAGAAGATATTGTTGCCATCGAGATCAACCCTCGCGTTTCTCGTTCATCAGCCTTAGCTTCTAAAGCCACTGGATATCCAATTGCGAAAGTTGCAACTAAATTAGCACTGGGATATTCTCTTGACGAATTACAAAACCAAATCACCAAATCCACTTCCGCTTTATTTGAGCCAACTTTGGATTATGTGATTGTAAAAATACCTCGTTGGAATTTTGATAAGTTCGAGGGCGCAGACCGTACCTTAGGCCTTCAAATGAAATCCGTAGGAGAAGTTATGGGAATCGGACGTTCATTCCAAGAAGCCCTTCACAAAGCTACACAATCCTTAGAAATCAAAAGAAACGGATTGGGCGCAGACGGAAAAGGCTATACCAACTACGATCAAATCATCGACAAATTAACTCACGCTAGCTGGGATCGCGTATTCGTCATCTACGATGCCATCCAACACGGTATACCGTTGAGCAGAATCCACGAAATCACGAAAATTGATATGTGGTTCTTAAAACAATACGAAGAGTTATACCTATTGGAGAAAGAGGTTTCTAAATACACTATAGAAACACTTCCAAAAGAATTGCTCTTAGAAGCCAAACAAAAAGGTTTTGCCGATCGTCAGATTGCACATATGCTCAACACCTTAGAGAGTAAAGTACACACTTTGAGAGATGAGATGAAAGTAAACCGTATCTTCAAATTAGTAGACACTTGTGCAGCTGAATTCCCTGCAAAAACACCTTATTACTACTCCACTTTTGAAGCGGAAATCGAAAAACCAGACGGTACCAGATATGTTTCTAATGAAAGTATTGTATCAGACAAAAAGAAAATCATCGTTCTGGGATCGGGTCCAAATAGAATTGGCCAAGGAATCGAGTTTGACTACTCTTGTGTTCACGGTGTTTTAGCTGCAGAAGAATGTGGTTACGAAACCATCATGATCAATTGTAATCCAGAAACGGTTTCTACCGATTTTGACACATCAAATAAATTGTACTTCGAACCGGTTTTCTGGGAACATATCTATGATATCATCCGCCATGAAAAACCAGAAGGAGTTATCGTTCAACTCGGAGGTCAAACCGCTTTAAAACTAGCAGAAAAGTTAGAACGCAACGGTATCAAAATTATCGGAACCAGCTTTGACGCATTAGATTTAGCGGAAGATCGCGGGAGATTCTCTGCCCTACTTGAAGAATTGAAGATTCCTTTTCCTCAATTTGGTATCGCTCAGACTGCCGACCAAGCTTTAGAACTTGCTGATAGCTTAGACTTTCCATTGTTGGTTCGTCCATCTTATGTATTGGGCGGTCAAGGAATGAAAATTGTCATCAACAAAAAAGAATTAGAAGAACACGTAATTGACCTACTCAACTCCATCCCTGGAAACAAGTTGTTGTTAGATCATTATTTGGATGGAGCAATAGAAGCGGAAGCAGATGCTATCTGTGACGGTGAAAATGTATACATCATCGGTATCATGGAGCACATCGAGCCATGTGGTGTTCACTCTGGTGACAGCCATGCCATGTTACCTCCTTTTAACCTTGGAGAATTTGTTTTACAACAAATCAAAGACCATACTCATAAAATTGCTATCGCATTAAAAACAGTAGGTCTTATCAACATACAGTTTGCTATTAAAGACGATATCGTTTACATAATCGAAGCCAATCCAAGAGCCTCTAGAACAGTGCCGTTTATCGCAAAAGCTTATGGCGAACCGTACGTGAATTACGCGACCAAAGTCATGCTTGGCGATAAAAAAGTCACGGACTTCGACTTTAACCCGCAATTAAAAGGATACGCTATCAAAAGTCCTGTATTCTCTTTTGACAAATTCAGAAATGTCAATAAAGCATTAGGTCCTGAGATGAAATCGACTGGTGAAAGCATCTTGTTTATTGACGACTTAAAAGACGATCAATTCTACGAAATCTACTCCAGACGTAAAATGTACTTAAGTAGATAATACCATACCACTTAAAAAAGGTTGCATCGAGGGATGCAACCTTTTTTGCTTTATACCTGCCCGAGATTGTAATCCAACACATTGACACCTCATAGAAACACCTAATACCTCTTAAAACAAACCAGATACAAACTAGGTACAAACTAGATACAAACTAGATACAAACTAGATACAAACTAGATACAAACTAGATACAAACTAGATACAAACTAGGTACAAACTAGGTACAAACTAGGTACAAACTAGGTACAAACTAGGTACAAACTAAGCCAACACTAAAGAGTTTGAGTTAAATATTCTAAAGCATAAAAAAGGGCCATTCTCTTGAAGGCCCCTTTATATATTTCGTTTCAATTATCAATTTTTCATCGGATTATAGCTTTCTATTTTCCATTGATTCTTACTCAAATCTACATAGAAGTAATCGATGGCATCATTCTTATCAAAAGCCCCATTTTTATTGATGTCTTCTATGGTTCTAAAATACAATCTATTTTGAGTTTCAATCACACTCCAATCCAAAAGTTCGTGCAAGTCCTCTGATAGCTTAGTGAATTTCGTCCCATCATTCATACTGATATACAAAGACTTAATATCATTGGAGTCGATTTTCCCGTCTTGATTCGTATCGAGATCTGCAATACTGTATACCAAAATTTTCTTTTTCGTTTTATCGGCTATGGTATTCAAATACGTAACCGTTTGGATCTGCATAACCTGATCGGTTAAAGGTCGCAAAGCGGTAGAGTCTATATGTTGAAACATCAGATTCTGAAAATAGCCCGTCAATTCGAAGCGGTTATAATTCGAAATCGTATAAGAAACTTGATTAACCTTAGTCGAGCCGTATTTTGAAGAAACATCATAAACACGCACATCTCCTATGGGATGAATCAAATAATTGGTCCCCTCCATCAAAATCGGTAAATCAGCTATTTTAATCTGAGTACTATCTATTTTTTGAGGTTCGCGTACGGAAATCTTTTTCGCTTCATAAATCACTTTGGGTTGCTCTTCTTCATTTTTACATGAATACAAACTCATCAATACCAAGATCACCACAGCACCTTTTAATTTTTTCATCATTTACTTTTTATCCTATCAAATATAAAAATAATTACGCTAGCTTTCAAAAAAATTATAAGCGCATATTTACTTTTAAATTAAAAGTCCTAGTCGTCATATAATTTGGTATACCATACTGCACTTTAGTATACACATCGCGTACCCAAGTATTGGTTATGGCATTCTGATTATCAAAGAGATTATATATTTCAACACCTATGGCTAACTCATCAAAAGGTGACAACCACTTTTTATGCAATCCTATTTTCGCATCTTTAAACACATAAGAAAAACCCGCATCGGCTCTGCGATAATCCTTTAATCGCAGCTGATATTGATACGGATCAGCATAAGAAGGCGACCCTCCCGGCAATCCTGTGTTGTAAACCAAATTCAAATACATTTTTAAATTGGGAATCTGAGGCATATAATCCTGAAACAACAATCCGAATTTTAAACGTTGATCGGTAGGTCTTGCAATATAACCTTGTTCTCTATAATTCTCTTCCGTTTTGAGATACCCCACACTTAACCACGATTCGGTTCCCGGTAAAATCTCACCGTTCAAACGCACATCTGCTCCAAAAACATAGGCCTTTGCATCATTATCGGCATGATAACGAATTCGCACATTCTCTAAGGTATAGGTATTGACATCCGTTAGGTTTTTATAATACACCTCCGTTGTCAATTTAAAAGGGCGCTGACCCAACTTAAAGCTATAGTCATTACCCAATACCAAATGTATGGATTGTTGCGCTTTTAAATTTAGATTTACCGTCCCATCCATAGCCCTCATCTCTCTATATGATGGCGGTTGCGCATACCAACCACCCGAAACACGGAACACCATATCCGCTGTCCAGTTTGGCTTAATGGCAATTTGCGCACGCGGACTAACAATCATCTTTGCATCCGACTTTTGATCGTCGGAACCAGCCTGCCACCAATGTCCACGCACACCAGCATTTAACCAAAGTTCGTTTTGACCAATTTCAGTTCTATAATTCCATTGTACATATCCCGACAAACGATCTATGACTACATCATTTCTAGAGCGCACATTTTGGAAGGGCAATAATGGCCCATAATAGGGTTGGTAAGGCTGATCATTACGCAAATCAACTAGAGGCGACGGCAAGGAAAAACCCGCAGAATCAACCACTTCCCATTCAGACAGTCTGTCTTTAACATCCTCTCGGCTAAACTTTAATCCCCATTCAAATTGTTGTTGATCTTTATCGTGAAACCCCTTGACTTCAGCATTAAAAATAACGGCATCATAATCATTTCTAGCGTGATTTAGCTGCGAACCCACACCTCTACTATAACTGACTCCTCCAAAATTTTCAGACCCCAAATTAGTATCTACCTCCCCCAAACGGTATGAAGCTAATATGTCAAAATGCTCTTTCTCTCGGGTTTGATAACCCGAAGCAATAAACTTCAACTTCGTGTAATCATTCCATTGATACACCCCTTTTAACGCACCAAACAAAGTTAAATACTCATCTTTTTCCTGCCCTTGATAATACACCAATAAAGCCGTAGGATTATCGATAGTACCAAAATTTGTTTGTCGAGTTAAGGGTTTATAGTGATATTTGTTCTGAGATATATTTCCCAAAAAACTCCATTGCCATTTGGTCGAAGCATTAAAATTAATCAAGGTTTGAAAATCCACAAAAGCTGGATTGAAATTGGTTTCCGTCTCCTGACTGTTAACCAACAACTTATTATCGCGATAACGAACACCTGAAATGGCACTCCATTTTTGATTTTTAGAAACCCAATCAACCGTAGCTGCAACACCTAAAAAACTAGCTTCTACAGCCGCTTTAAAAGAGGTTGGAGTACGATAGGTTATATCCAACACAGATGCCAACTTATCTCCGTATTTCGCTTGAAATCCCCCAGCTGAAAAATTAACTTTCTCAACCATATCGGTATTGGTAAAACTCAAACCCTCTTGCTGTCCAGAACGAATCAAAAACGGTTTGTATATCTCAATTTCATTGACATAGACCAGATTTTCATCATAATTTCCTCCACGAACCGCATATTGCGTACTTAGTTCATTATTAGAATACACTCCCGGCAAGGTTTTTAAGATATTTTCTATACCCGCATTGGCGCCGGGAATCCGCCGCAACAATACAGGCGAAATCACAGTTGCACCAACAACGCGATCATCAGTTTTATCAATTACAATTTCACTCAGAGTTTGAGAATCGCTATTCAATACCAAATTCAATTCAAAATCCTCCTTGTTTTTCAAACGAACCATCACCCTAGCTGTTTTGAATCCGATATGAGTGTAATTTACTTGATAATCCTGTTCTGATTCGATATGCAGCACATAAAAACCATTGTCGTTGGTCGTTGTCTGAAAAGCTCCAGCAACAACGGTCACTCCCACTACAGGTAGTTGCTTTTCATTCAAAACAACTCCTTTTACCCTTGCTTGTTGCGCGTAAAAATGAACGCTAAAAAACAGCCCTATTACGATAGAAAACGCTTTGAATTTTTTCAAGTTGATCTGGTTTATTTTATAAAAAAGTGGCTTTCAAATACAGTGCTATTTCCGATTCGATCCGTTGCTATAATCTTAATCTCGTTTCGTCCAACCACAGCGACATCATCACTAATATCATGTACTATTAGATTGGTTTTATAGTCATAATCCAATAAAATCCAGCACCCATTGATATATCCCTCTATCGTATTAAGACCGGACAAATCATCGGTCACCACAAAGCTCAAGCGCTTGGTTTTATCCAATTCCGCTCCAGCAACAAAGTTCGGTTTAGCAATCAACGGAGCGATATTATCCTCAAAAATTTGATATTCGCCAAAATCGCGTGTTCTAATGGAAAACGTCTTGTTTTTTTTCTGTGTACTAAAATATTCTTTTTTCCCATTACTAACTCTACCGATAAAAGCTTTTTCGAGATTAACCCCCTCTAACTGACTAACGTCAAATTTGATGGTAATATTTTTATGCAAGGCTACGGTTTCATCATGCAGATACAAAACGCGGTCTTTTACTTCCATCTTGAGATAAAAATCGTCGTAAAAAACTCCGGAAGGAAACTCCACAACCACTTGGTCTTTCTCAAAAATATACTCGCGATCCGTTTGAATAAACCTCGGTGTTATTTCTTTCTCCGCACGGATTACCAAAGCCTCCTCCGCATAGTCGATCGGAACATGAACAACGGTTTTATTGCCGTTAAAGTCACAAATTTCAATCATATAATTAAAATTCATCAACGTGTCTACGTCGATTTGGCCGTTGTTTTTATAGGAGTTGATCAAAGACAAACCGTAAGGTTTTTTATAAAACAATTTTTGAAAACGCTGCTTCGTCTTTACAAAATGCTCATAGTCAATCAAAGCATTCACATACCTCGATTCATCAAAGGCAAAAGTATCGAACTGAAAACTATAAAAAGGCGTACCATTCAAATATGTTTTTATGTAATAGATTCCGTTTTTAGCATAATTATTATCAGAAACATCGTGGGTATTGACCGAAAAGCCAATCTTTCCCTTGGCACGGACGCGATCAGCGATGTAAGTTCCATCTTTTTGTTTTGTCAGTGGCACCTCTATGGGTTTTTCAGATTGATTGACCACCGCAGCATCACCTAATGGATAAGCCAACAAACCGTTTAAAACAGGAGCTTTCGTATCTTTTACTTTTATTTGAGTTCCGAAATGCAACGGATTAATAATCTTTTCGGTTTTAGTGTCTCGAAATTCAAAATGCAAATGTGGGCCACCCGACCCACCTGTATTACCGGTAAAAGCAATGAGGTCCCCTTTTTTCACCAGCAACTCACCTGCTTTCGGAAAAAGTTCTATTTCAAATTTATTTGATTTGTATTGTTGATTTTTAACAAATGCACCGATTTTGTCATTATAGGCGTTCAAATGTCCATAGACTGTAGTATAACCACCGGCGTGATTGATATACAAAGCTTTACCGTAACCAAAGGTCGAAACCTTGATACGCGAAACAGTACCATCGGCTGGCGCATAAACGGGTAATCCAATTCGCTGCTCTGTGCGTATATCCAGACCCGCGTGAAAGTGATTGCCCCTCAATTCTCCGAAAGTACCCGAGGGAATTAGATCGATTTTCAAAGGACTAAGAAACTGATCTTTAGGAAAACTCTGTGCAAAAATACAACTGGTTGAAAGTAAAAATAAGAATAGTGATTTCATCTTGGCAATTTGTGCTAATTTATAAAAATAACTAATGAGTTATAAGCGGATTATTTAAAAATAAATTAAACTTAAAGATCTACAATATATTTAACAATAAAGAATTTTCGATTTTTTATCATATTTTTTTTTTATTTAGAAATAGTAATATTAACTTTGTAAAATCATGTAATGAACAATAGTATAATGAGTGAGCTTAACGAAATCATAGATTCTCTGGAAAGTAAGTTTACAAAACTTGTACAAAAGCTTGAAGCTTTGGAAGTTGAGAATGCAACATTATTGCAAGAACTGAATAAGTCTAGAGCGGAAATTCATAATTTGAGAGATACGCATAGCGGTTTGGAAACCCGATACGATTCACTCAAGTTAGCCAATTCATTACTGGGCAACGAAGAAAACAAAAGAGATACGAAACTCAAGATAAATTCATTAATACGAGAAATAGACAATTGTATAGCACAACTCTCTGAATAATAAAGAGTTATTATGGATCAGAAATTAAAGATTAAAGTTTCGATTGCCGATCGAATATACCCCCTTACTGTAGATTATTCACAAGAGGAAGGGCTAAGAACGGCTTCAAAAAAAATTGAGACGATGATCCATCAGTTTGAAGAAAACTATGCTGTTCGCGACAAACAAGATGTTCTAGCGATGTGTGCCTTGCAATTTGCGGCACAGACCGAGCAGAAGAAAATTGATATTTCAGACAACTATACACAAGCTATTGATCGCTTACAAGAAATGAATTCAAAATTGGATAAGATTCTTTCAAAATAAACACGTTCTTTAACATAAAACTAAGATACTGCCCACATTAGTACCTGTTTGATAAACTCAACGCTAACAAATTCAAATGAGTGAATCGTTGCTTCTAAAGCATGCTGCCTTGCGCAGATCCTTGAACAGCAAGATAGCTCAAAACTTGTCATATTACGAGTTTATACAACCACCCCTAATGTGGGCTTTTTTTATATAATTACACAAACAAATATGGATACAATAATATTAATTATCGGGGGATTAATACTTGGAACAGGAATAGGCTTTGCCGTTGCAAAGTACTTGGAAAAAAACAACGCATCTTCCATTTTAAAGAATGCGAAAAACGAAGCTAAAACGCTTTTAAAAGATGCCAGAGCCGATGGGGAGACGTTAAAGAAGGAGAAGATGCTCCAAGCAAAAGAGAAATTCATAGAGCTTAAAGCAGAACACGAGCAAGTGATTCTATCGAGAGATAAAAAAATTGCAGAAGCAGAAAAAAGAACTAGAGACAAAGAATCTCAAATTTCAAGCGAATTGGCTAAGGCCAAAAAATCGAATGAAGAAGGAGAAAAAAAGATAAAGGATTACGAGACCAAACTAGAGCTTGTTGAGAAGAAACAAGAAGAAGTTGAAAAGTTACATAAAAGTCAAGTAGAACAACTAGAAATCATTTCGGGACTTTCTGCTGATGAGGCCAAAAACCAAATCATTGACAGTTTAAAAACAGAGGCCAAAGCCAATGCGATGTCTTTTATTCAAGACACTATTGAAGAAGCCAAAATGACCGCTCAACAAGAAGCCAAAAAAATCATCATCAACACCATTCAACGTGTAGGTACTGAAGAGGCCGTTGAGAACTGTGTTTCGGTATTCAACATCGAATCCGATGACGTCAAAGGTCGTATTATCGGTAGAGAAGGAAGAAATATCCGTGCTATTGAAGCTGCAACTGGAGTAGAAATCATTGTCGATGACACACCAGAAGCGATTATTCTTTCTTGTTTCGATCCGGTTCGAAGAGAAATTGCTCGTTTGTCCTTACACCGTTTGGTAACAGATGGCCGTATTCACCCAGCGCGTATTGAAGAAGTGGTTGCTAAAACCGCTAAACAAATCGATGAGGAAATCATCGAAATTGGAAAACGCACGGTAATCGATTTGGGAATTCACGGATTACACCCAGAATTGATCAAGATTATCGGACGTATGAAATACAGATCATCTTACGGGCAAAACCTACTACAACACTCTAGAGAAGTAGCTAAACTTTGTGGTTTAATGGCTGCAGAATTGGGACTAAACGTAAAACTAGCTAAAAGAGCCGGTCTTTTACACGATATTGGAAAGGTTCCAGAAACGGAAAGCGAACTTCCTCACGCGATTTTAGGAATGCAGTGGGCGGAGAAATTCGGAGAAAAAGAAGAAGTGTGCAACGCGATTGGAGCTCACCACGATGAAATTGAAATGACTTCCCTGATCTCTCCAATCATCCAAGTTTGTGATGCTATTTCAGGAGCAAGACCAGGAGCAAGACGCCAAGTATTGGATTCGTATATTCAGAGATTAAAAGATCTTGAAGGAATTGCTCAAGAATTCAATGGTGTTAAAAATGCTTATGCCATCCAAGCTGGACGTGAACTAAGAGTTATTGTTGAAAGTGAAAAAGTTTCTGATGAAATGGCTTCAACACTTTCATTCGACATCTCACAAAAAATACAGACAGAAATGACCTATCCGGGTCAAGTTAAAATAACAGTAATTCGAGAAACTCGAGCTGTAAATATCGCTAAATAAAAAAAAGCCTCATTTTCATGAGGCTTTTTTTTTCGAAAGTCGTAAGTCGATGTTCGAGAATCGATTTACGAATCACGATTTACGAATCACGATTTACGAATCACGATTTAAAACTCCTTTGGATTCCTCGGATAGCAATCAACCAACACCTTACGCAGCTGTTCTCTATTGTCATGGGTATAGATTACAGTAGTTGTAATCGACTCGTGTCCCAACATCAGCTGTATTGCTCTAATATCAGCTCCGCGCTCCAAAAGATGGGTAGCGAACGAATGTCGTAAATCGTAAGTCGATGTTCGAGAATCGATTTACGAATTACGAATTACGAATCACGACCTAAAACTCCTTAGAATTCCTTGGGTGACAATCAACCAACACCTTACGCAGATGTTCTCTATTGACATGGGTATAGATTTCAGTAGTTGTAATCGACTCATGCCCTAACATCAGCTGTATTGCCCTAATATCAGCTCCGTGCTCCAAAAGATGGGTAGCGAACGAATGTCGAAAAGTATGCGGACTAATGTTTTTGTCTATGGAAGCTTTTACAGCTAATCTTTTAATGATAGTAAAAATCATCGCTCGACTCAACTGCCCGCCACGTCTGTTTAAAAAAACAATATCAGAAGCCTCTTTCTTTATTGACTGATGGGTCCGAATTTCATCGATATAACGACTTAAATAGCCGATGGTATCCGGAGCGATAGGAACTAAACGATGTTTACTCCCCTTGCCTATTATACGGATAAATCCTTCATCAAAAAACAAATCAGACAAGCGCAAAGTCACCAATTCTGTAACCCGAAGACCACAACCATAAAGCGTTTCAATAATCACGCGATTTCGATACCCCTCATCAGTGGCCTGATCGATTTGCTCTACCAACAAATCAATTTCCTCTAAAGAGAGTACTTCCGGAAGCGACCTTCCCAACTTGGGAATTTCTATCAAATCCATCGGAGATTGTTGGATATACCGCTCTAAAACCAAAAAATTAAAAAAGCCTTTTAAGCCCGAAATAATCCGAGATTGAGTCGCTGGAGCAATCACAGATGATATCGCGTATAAAAAATGCTGAACCTCCTCCTCACTGAGAATCTCAAGATCCACCATCAAATCATGTGTATGTAAATAACGATAAAATTTTAAAACATCCAATTCATAACTGATCATCGAATTTTCGGATAAGCCCCGCTCGAGCTTTAAATAGTTTTTATACAGTCTTATATACTTCCCCCAATGATCTGGCTCTTTTTGCTGATCGAATTCCATAAACGCTGTTAAATAAGATTCACTGTAAATTTCAACTAAAAAAAACAGTTATACAAAAAAAGGCTTCTCAATAGAGAAGCCTTTTTACAAATAAGTAATTTTATTAGAATTTATAAACTAAACCTAATTTAATATTTGTTAAGTCAACAGCAGCATTAAAGCTTGAAGCTGTTTCAGCACCGTCGAAATCAGGTTTTGAGTTCGTGTAGTTGATCAATCCCCAAGTTGCTTCTAAAGCGAAGTTACTGTTTAGGAAATAACTAACACCTGGAGCTAATTCAACTGAAAATGCATTAACTTTATAATCGTTTGATTTGTAATCAACTGATGCATAATCTGCAGCTAATTGACCGAATAAAGAGAATTTGCTACTTGGAGTAAAGTAATATCTACCAAATGCTCCGATTGCTAATTCATTTACTTTGAAAGCTTTGTCACCTTCATTAGCCGTTACTTTTGAATTGGCAACTCCCAATCTCAAACCTACTGCGATATTGTCATTTACAAAATAACCAGCTTGAGGAGCAAATGAGAAACTATTTTGTTTATAATTGTCTCCTACAAATTTATTAGAACCAAATCCAATTGAACCTGAAAGGAAAACATCTCCTTTAGAATATCCAAATCCTTCTCCTACTTCTTGCGCTTGAGCAGCAAATCCGAATGCGAATACAGCTGCAACTGATAATACAATTTTTTTCATTGTTAGTGATTTTTGAATTATTAACAAGACAAATTTACCTATCTTGCAGGTGTAAAGGTTTTTTTTTTACTTAAAAATAACATTTGGATAACACAAAACAGCTTATTTTTACATTAACATATTATCAAACAATATCTTATAACTTTAATTAATATTCTTAAAAAACAGTTAAAATGGCTCAAAAAACAGTTTTATTTATACTTATCTTCCTTAGTGGATGGCAAATTCAGGCTCAAATTTTAAAATTCGGAATCAAAGGCGGCGTTAACTACGCTAATTTTACAGGAAAAGATATTTCATCCGATGCGATAACCAGTTTTCATTTTGGCGCTACTGCAGAATTGCGCCTAAGCGAAAAGCTAGCTATTCAACCGGAATTATTGTATTCTACCGTTGGTGCTAACTATGACAATACCCTAGGAGACATTACCAAGGAGATAAAAAGCAAATTGGGATATATAGCGATACCGGTATTAGCCAAAATTAATTTAAACCGCAGTATCACTTTAGAGGCTGGACCACAATTCTCTTTTTTAATGAGTAAAAAAAACGAATTCAAACCCGGAGACACCAATTCTTATGAAACCGCTATAGTAGCTGGATTGGGTTTGCAATTAACCAATAGCGTATTTATTCAAGCCAGATATGGTTTTGGATTAAGTAAAGTAGCCGAAAGCAGTAATGTTAAAAATGCTGTTGGACAGTTATCTCTAGGGTTTTTATTGTAGTTTCACATCTTAGATATATCTAAAAACAAATACGCTTACCAATTAGGTGTCTTTTCCACCAATACACTTCAAAAAATATGAAAATACTAATCCTTAATGGTCCTAATTTGAATTTGTTAGGAAAAAGAGAACCTACTATATATGGGAATACGAGCTTTGATAGTTATTTTGAACAATTGCAAGCGCGTTTTCCACAGCTATCCTTAATCACTTTTCAAAGCAATATAGAAGGGGAATTAATTGACAAACTTCAGGAATATGGTTTTGAGTACGATGGGATCGTTTTAAACGCAGGAGCCTATACTCACACTTCTATAGCTTTAGCCGATACCATTAGAGCCATTACAACACCTGTAATTGAGGTCCATATATCCAACACCTTCGCCCGTGAACAGTTTAGACATCATTCTTATATATCACCAGTCTGCCAAGGAGTTCTCGTCGGATTTGGTATTCGTGGATACGAATTAGCCCTCTCATCATTTCTAATACGCTAATGAATTTATGAGAAAAACACTCCCCTTATTTCTCTTATTTTTCACTATTTACGCTAACGCACAAATTAAAGGTAAAGTAACTGCTCTAGATGGCACGCCTTTAGCGGAAGTTTCCGTTTATATTGAGGATTCGACCATAGGTACTTCTACAAATGAGGAGGGTAAATACGAACTCAATACGCTAAAAAAAGGTAATTTCACCATCATTTTTCAGGCACTGGGTTACCAATCCAAATCAGCCAAGATCAAAATCACCAAAGAGATTCAAAAACTAAACATTCAACTTCTAACAGAAACCACTGAGATACCTGATGTTTTAACTCGCAGCAAAAAACCCATAAATCCGGCTGTAGCCATCATCAAAATGGCCAGTAAGAACAGGGAGCTCAATGGTAGCATAATGAAACAACACACTTTGGACTTCTATTCCAAAGGCTATATCCGTCTAGACACCAATAAAGACACCTTTTTGGGTCAGAAATTAAAGGATATCGACCCGCAGTTATTTTCAGATTCCTTAAAACGCAACCTGATTTACCTATCTGAAACCGTTTCTAAAATTTCTGTTCAAAAGCCCAGTAAAATGAAAGAAGAAATTACCGCCTCTAAAGTCAGCGGTAACAACAAAGGTTTTTCTTTTAATTCTGGCATCGCCGTTCATTTTGATTTTTATAAAAGTGAAGCCAATTCATTAATCCGCTTAATATCGCCATTAGCACCTATAGCACCTAGTTATTATAACTTTGTTTTAGAAGGCAGTTTCAAAGATGCCAATGATCATATCATTTATAAAATTAGCGCTACACCCAAACGCAGTAGCGAGCCCGTTATCGATGGGCACATCTATATCGTAGATAAGAGCTGGGCCATTTATGCTGTAGACGCAAAGATTAGCGGTAGTAGTATCAACTATCCGATGGTCGACAGTTTTGAATTGCAGCAAAATTTTATCTACAACGACTCATCCAACAGTTGGAGCAAAAACAATCAATCCCTTTTTTTTAAAGGTAAAATTTTAGTTTTCGACTTTTCAAGTAAATTCAACTACGTCTATTCGAATTACCATGCCGTAGACACCTTTCCAAAAAACACTTTTAACCAAGAGTTAATTCTATTTGATAAGGAATCGAATAAAAGAGATAATGCATATTGGGAATCCATCCGTCCAATACCGCTTACAATGGATGAGAAATACAATTACGAATATAAAGAGAGCCTCTTAGAAAACAAAAGCACGAAGGTCTATTTAGACTCCACCGATCAATTGAGCAACCGCTTTACGCTTTTAAAATTAATTAAGGGTTATGAACACAAGAACTCCTTTAAAGGCACTAAGTGGTCGTACCGAGGACTATTGTCTACCTTTGCCTTTAACGCCGTACAAGGCTTTAATGTCACTACAGGGGTCGCTTATATCACAGAAGCTAGCGATACCGAAAAAACCGAAGCTGGTATTTTACTGAATTATGGAATTGCGGAAAACAAACCGCGTTTCTCAGCCTATGTATCCCATTTATTTAACAAAGTCAATTTTAATAAATTTAACCTGTCTGGGGGAATGACCGTAGAGCAATTTGGTCAAGACAAAGCACCGATCAAAAACCTCATCAATTCTATTGGCTCTTCCTGGTTTGGAGAAAATTTTGCTCGATTCTATCAAAAAGATTATATTAAATTTGAATATGAACAATATGCTTTCACTGGAATTAAAATCAATACTTCCTTAGAATATGCCAATCGTATTCCCTTGTTTAATTCCATGTTGCGTTCGCCTTTTATCAAAGACAAATATTTTGAATCCAACAATCCGATGGATGGATCCGATTTTATCGATCCCGGATTCGAACAAAATAACATATTAAAAGTAAAGCTGGGCATGGATATTGTTTTCGACAAAAAAATTGTCAGTTACCCCAATAAACGAATTTATATCCCGAGTTCAGACTATCCTGTATTGTCGTTAAACTATGAAAAGGGATTTTCATCGAGTTTATCTAAATACGATTTTGACTTTTTATCGGCTTCCACCAAATACAGTCGCACTATATCCAATTTCGGCCGCCTGAATATCGGAATGGATGCTGGAAAGTTTTTCGACGGCAATGAAGTAGCCTTTATGGACTACAAACACTTCAACGCCAATCAAAGTTTCGTCGGTTCCAACACCATTTATGACAATCAATTTAACTTATTGCCCTATTACGACAACAGCACAAACACTTCTTATTTTCAAGCCCATATTGAACACGATTTTAAAGGATATATATTAAATAAAATTCCCCTACTCAATCAATTAAAATATTCGATCGTCATCGGTTCGCATCAGCTGTATATACCAGACAAAAAACCTTACCATGAAATAAGTATCGGTCTAAACAATTTTGGCTTTGGAAAGTTTCGCGTATTCAGAATCGATTATTTCAGATCCTATCAAGGCGGTTTTCAAGATCAAGGTGTAGTTATAGGCATAAAATTCCTAGACCTCATTCAAAAATAAACACTCATAAACTCCCTTCATTAAAGCATATTTATATATTTTTATAAATATGCTTTACTTTTTTTAAAGAGTTTCAAAAGTCTTTTTTCCATGTACTAAATTTTAATAAAAAAAATTATTAATCAAAAAAAATACACCAGAAAGAATTAAAAACAACGATTAATTAAAATATTTAACTATTTTTAGCACCGATAATAAAAAGCAATCGAATACTATTTAGATGGCACGAAGTATAAGACAGCAACACCTTAGGTTTTACAACTCAAATACGATGCTTAGAAATATATTGTAGTCCGATTGAAAGACTATTCGACTTAGTACCACAGATAAAACTGAAATTCAAAAAATATGTAATAAATTTTACTATTTGATAAAATAAAAACAAAAAAAAAGCCGAAAATTCAGCAATATGACTAAATTTTGTTTTTATTTGAAAAATAATTTAGTTAGATTTGAGATTAATTAAAAAACCAAATTATGAAAAAAACTATTTTTACTTTAATGGCAATTACCGCTTTTAGCAGCGGTATTTATGCACAGACTCCCGACGTTAAAATTGGTGTAAAAGCCGGTGTTAACTTTGCCAACCTAACAGATGGTGATATGAAAACAGGATTCCACGTTGGTGGTTTGGCTGAAATTTTTATCAGCGAAAAATTCTCTGTTCAACCGGAGGTACTTTATTCTACTCAAGGATCCAAAACATCGTCGAGTACTAGTATTCCAGGATTGGTGACAACCTCGTCTAAAACCAAAACGAATTTAGATTACATCAATGTGCCAATTATGGCTAAATATTATGTAGCTGAAGGTTTTAACGTTCAAGCAGGACCACAAATTGGTTTCTTGATGAAAGCAGAAGCAGATATTGACGCAAGTGTAACAGGCTTAGGAGGCATTAGTGGAAGCGGTGACATCAAGGATCAAATGAATTCTATTGACTTTGGATTAAACTTCGGACTGGGATACGAGCTTCCAATGGGAGTATTCGCTGAAGCGAGATACAATCTTGGTTTGACTAAGGTTCCAAAAGAAAAAGAATTCGGTGATTATAAAAACTCTGTAATTCAAGTATCTGTTGGTTATAAATTCTAATTAAATAATCTTTAAAGAGGCTAGAAAAACTAGCCTCTTTCCATTTTTTACGCAATACATGAAAAAAATTACTTTTACACTAATGGCTTGTACGCTATTTAGCGGAGCTATTTATGCACAAACACCTGATGTTAAAATCGGTGCTAAAGCAGGACTTAACTTTGCCAATTTTTCAGGAGGAGAAGCCGATACAAAAATGAAAACAGGATTCCACGTTGGAGGACTTGTTGAAATCTTTATCAATGAAAAATTCTCAATTCAACCAGAACTTTTGTATTCCTCCCAAGGAGCAAAACTAGAAACTCAAAGAATAGAGATGTTTGAGGGACTAGATCAACTGATTGGTAAGGTTGATCAAAAGATGACGCTAGACTACATCAACGTGCCTATTATGGCAAAATATTATGTAGCTGAAGGCTTTTCTATTCAAGCAGGACCGCAGCTTGGTTTTTTAGTAAAGGCAGAGAGTGTCCTAAAAACAAGTGCGTCTTTAAATGGTGTTGACATACCCTTACCTGCAGAATACAATGAAACTGAAGATTTAAAAGACGAAGTTAAATCTGTTGATTTTGGTCTAAACTTTGGAATAGGCTACGAACTACCAATGGGAATCTTCGTTGATGCTAGATACAATTTAGGATTGAGCAAACTCCCTGAGGACAATTACGGCGATAAAGTTAAAAACGCTGTTTTTCAGATCTCTGTAGGTTACAAATTCTAACAAAAATATCATGTGGCTAACTATTCATTAGCCACATTGTTTCCCCAATAAAAACATGAAAAAAATTACTTTCACGCTACTGGCGTGTACACTATTTAGTGGTGCTATCTATGCACAAACTCCAGATGTTAAAATAGGCTTTAAAGCTGGAGCGAACTTTGCTAAACTTACCGATGGTGATCTGCATACCGGTTTTCACCTTGGTGGATTAGCTGAAATTTATATCAATGAAAAATTCTCCATACAACCGGAACTGCTCTATTCAGCCCAAGGTTCCGAATCATCCTCCAGCGCGAGCACAACTGCTTTTGGGGTCACAATGTCTGGAAAAGGCGATTCAAAACTCAAATTAAGCTATATCAACATACCTATTATGGCCAAATACTACGTATTAGAAGGTCTTAGTATTCAAGCTGGTCCGCAAGTTGGTTTTTTAGTCAAGGCTGAAATGGATTATGTCGGTACAACAACCAATCCCCATTTTAGCGATCAGCTAGAAATTTATAAGGCTAGCAGTGCAGATGTAAAAAGTCAGCTAAACCCTATCGATTTTGGTATCAACTTCGGTGTCGGATATGAATTTATGTCAGGAATGTTTATCGATGCCCGATACAACTTGGGTTTATCTAAAGTTCCCAAAGAAAGTATTGGTATAGAAAACAACTATAAAAACCAGGTTATTCAAATTTCACTAGGTTATAAGTTTTAATACAAATACTGCTCCTAGCGAACAGGAATAAAATATTTTTGATATCACTTTTACAACGATCAAATGAAAAAAATTACCCTTACTATAATTTTACTTACAACGGGATTATTTCACCAAAGTACCATTGCACAAGATGTTTATACTGGTTTTAAATTCGGTTTAAATTTTGCCAATCTAAAAGAAGATGGAAGCAGTACAAAAGGCAAGGTAGGCTTCCACGGTGGCGTTTTTATCGAAGCGGCTTTAAATGAAAAATTCTCGATACAACCCGAATTGCTTTATTCGAGTCAAGGAGCTAAAGAAGAAGTACCAAAAAATATGGGGTACAATTTTTCAGGAGAATCTACACTTAAATTAGATTACATTAACATCCCCATAATGTTTAAATACTATCCTATAGAAAATCTAAGTATCACGGCTGGTCCACAAATTGGTTTCTTAGTGAAGTCAAAGTTTACCATTGACAGTCCTAGTTATCAGCCTCAAGCTATTATTGATAATTCAAAGGTGAATGATCTATTTAACAAACTCGATTATGGAGTGAATTTTGGATTGGAACTTAACACTGCTGGATTTTTCTTTGGCGCCCGCTATAATCTAGGATTGGCTAATATTTATAAAAACTCAGGTTTATTCACTTTGGAAAACAAGGCGTACAATAGAGTTTTTCAACTCTCGACTGGTTATAAATTCTAATTAAGAAAATCCATTCAACTGAGTTGAATGCAACCAACAAAAAAGGCTATCTAAACAGATAGCCTTTGTTATTCTATATATTTTTATTTGCTAAACGCGTTCAATTCGAGCACCTAAAGCTCTTAATCTTTCATCAATACGTTCGTATCCGCGGTCGATCTGATCGATATTCTGGATCACACTCGTCCCCTTGGCAGATAATGCTGCAATCAACAACGAAATACCTGCTCGGATATCCGGCGATGACATTTTTGTCGCCTTTAATTGCGATTTAAAATCATGCCCAATAATAACAGCTCTATGCGGGTCACACAAGATGATCTTAGCGCCCATGTCAATTAACTTATCGACAAAGAACAACCGGCTTTCAAACATTTTTTGATGCAATAAAATCTCTCCTCTTGCTTGGGTCGCGACTACTAAAATAACGCTCAATAAATCGGGTGTTAATCCAGGCCATGGAGCATCAGAAACAGTAAGTATGGATCCGTCAATAAAATTTTGAATTTCATAACCGTCTTTATGCGCAGGAATGTAGATATCATCTCCTCTACGTTCTAGAGTTATACCCAGTTTTCTAAAAGAACTTGGAATTACACCTAAATAATCCCATCCAACATTTTTAATGGTAATTTCACTTCGCGTCATCGCTGCTAAACCAATCCAAGAACCGATTTCGATCATATCGGGCAATATAGTGTGCTCACATCCATTAAGTGATCGAACACCTTCAATCTCTAAAAGATTAGACCCTACACCCGATATCTTAGCTCCCATGCTAATCAACATTTTACACAATTGTTGAATATAAGGTTCACAAGCCGCATTGTAGATTGTTGTTTTTCCGGTAGCCATCACTGCAGCCATCAGTATATTTGCAGTTCCCGTTACGGAAGCTTCATCCAACAACATATAGGTCCCTATAAGTTCGTCTGCCTCTACACCGTAAAAATGCTCTTCTTTATTATATCTAAAACGCGCACCTAAGCTAATAAAGCCTTCAAAGTGCGTATCCAATCTGCGTCTACCGATTTTATCACCACCTGGTTTAGGAATGAATCCTTTACCAAAACGCGCTAATAATGGCCCCACCAACATGATCGAACCACGCAATGATTTGCCTTCTTCTTTAAAATCTTCCGACTCTAAATAATCGAGTTTTAACTCATCCGCTTGAAACGACATTTTATTAGGAGACAGTTTTTCGATTTTCACACCCAATTTTTTCAATAAACTGATCAATTTATTGATATCTATAATATCCGGTATATTGGATATTATTACTTTTTCAGGTGTTAATAATACTGCACATAAAATTTGTAATGCTTCATTTTTAGCTCCTTGAGGTATTACCTCTCCTTGAAGAGAAATTCCTCCTTCAATTTCAAATGTACTCATGCAATGGGTTTTAAGCTTTTTTGGCTTTATTTACTGTATTGTTGTTTGTTTTAACAAATTTTGCTTTAGGCTTGGCCGGATTTGTATGAACCGTCTTATTGGATTGTTTTTTATTTACACGAATTAAATCAGAGGTTGTAGATAATTCTTCTTCCGATTTGACCAAGTTAATCTTCCCCTTGGATAGCTCGTATAAATGTTCAAATATCACTTCGTCTTTTACCGTATCCTTATTCCAACTCAAATAACTTTTTTTCATGTGATTGGCAATCACCATGATTAAAGCATCTTTCATCTCACCGTCATCCCACTTATTAGCCTCGTCAATCATATATTTTATGTTGTTACCATAAAAGCGATATTTTGGAAAATTCTGGGGATATTCTAAATGATCCGGTTTAATTGTAACTGTTTCTCTACTAGCTATTGGGTATGGTGAGTCCACATCCAAACGAAAGTCAGACATCATAAAAAGCTGATCCCAAAGCTTGTGTTGAAAATCAGGCACATCACGTAAATGCGGATTAAGACTCCCCATAATACCAATTACATAATGAGCTGCTTTATTACGCTCTTCTTTGCTTGCAATTTTAACCACATGGTCAATTAATTTCTGCAAATGACGTCCATATTCAGGGATCAACAAGTGATTTCTTTCTGCATTGTATTCCAATTCGGCAACTGCAGCTTGAGAGTTAAATTTCATTCTAAAATTATTTATAAGAAAATATTAATAGATTTTATATAAAGAAAAGTTGTGTCGAAAGCATTTATACTCCCTTCGATGTAACCGCTCAAGAAATCTATATAATGTTAAGATTTTACAAGGAAAGAATTCCTTCAATACAAGAGAATTCAACATATTTATCCACCACATGCTGTGGACTAGTCATCACCACACGTATAGATACACTGGTAAATTTACCTGTACTGGATTCTTTGGTAAGTATAACCGCATCTTGACCATCAAAAGATGCTTCAATAATCGCAACACTCTCTAAACTTGATGGTACAATAAATTTAAACAAATACTCCGAAGGCCAGCTGGTATCTTTATCCAATTCGTCTTGTAGTCTTTTGTAGAACTCTTCTGTATTATTATCCATAGTAAATATATTAGGCAAATATACGCATATATAATCAAAGATATAAAAAGAAATAAAAAATCACTAATTGAAAAACAATTTTAACGGCTAAAGTATTTGTCGTAAATTTGCACCTTATTTTCAAAAACGTGAGCAAAGAAATCGTATTAATTATAGGAGGTCCCGGATCAGGTAAAACGACATTAATAAATGGTTTAGCTGAGAAAGGATACATCTGTTATCCAGAAATTTCAAGAGAAGTAACCCTTGAAGCACAACAGCAAGGCATCGAACAATTGTTCTTAACAGACCCTCTATTGTTTAGTCAAATGTTACTGAACGGCAGAGTCAAGCAATTTGAAAATGCTGCAAAAGAAACCGATGAAATTGTCTTTATCGATCGTGGCATACCTGATGTATTAGCCTATATGCATTATATCGGCGACAGCTATCCAACCGACTTTGATTTGGCGTGTAAGCAACACACCTACAATCGAATTTTCCTACTTCCACCGTGGGAAAGCATCTACGAAAGTGATGAGGCTCGATATGAAAATTTTGAACAAGCTCAACTCATTCACCATCATTTGGTCTCCACTTACGAAAGTTATGGCTACCAATTGATCGAAGTACCCCGAGCCACGGTTAATGATCGAATTGATTTTATAATAAATAAAATATAACACGAATAAGGGTTGCAACTAAAATTTTGCAACCCTTATTATTTTTAGTATTTTTATAACAACAATCCAAACATGTCCTCCACCCCATGCAACAAGCTCTTGAGATTCTAAAAAAATATTGGAACCACGATACTTTTCGTAGCCCACAAGACTTGGCAATTCAGTCGATTTTAGATAATAACGATACTTTTGTGCTTTTACCTACAGGAGGCGGAAAAAGTATATGCTTTCAAATTCCAGCATTAGTCAAACCAGGCCTCTGTTTGGTTATTTCGCCTTTAGTGGCCTTGATGGATGATCAAGTTAAAAATCTCCGTAACAAAGGTATTAAGGCAGCGGCTATTATTGGTGGTATGCACACAGATGAGATTATCGCAACCTTAGACAATTGCGAATTTGGAGGCACCAAACTGCTGTATCTCTCCCCAGAACGACTACAACAGGACTGGGTGATTGATCGCATTAAAAAATTACCATTAAACAGCATCGCTATTGACGAAGCCCATTGCGTATCGCAATGGGGACACGATTTTCGTCCTGCTTATTTAAAATTAGCTGGACTCAAAGAGTTTTTTCCAAACATTCCCTTTATCGCCTTAACAGCTACCGCTAATCAAAGCGTTCAAGAAGATATTTGCACACATCTGGGATTAAAGAATCCCAATACTTTTAAAAAAAGCTTTTTACGAGAAAACCTAATTTATGGAGTATATGAAGTTGAAAACAAAGAAGTAACTCTTGAACGGATTCTAACCAAAAACCCGTATTCTTCGATCGTGTATGTTCGCAACAGAAAAGACTGCTTTGAACTGTCTAAAAAACTGAACCAAAAAAACTTCTCTGCAAACTTTTTCCACGGTGGCATAGCTACTTCTGACAAGAAAAAAAGACTCAAACTATGGCTAGACGAAAAAGTCAAAGTCATGGTTGCCACCAACGCCTTTGGAATGGGTATTGACAAAAGCAACGTCAAAACAGTAATCCATTATCATTTTCCTGAAAACCTAGAGAGTTATTATCAAGAAGCTGGCCGTGCGGGCAGAAATGGACAGAAAGCCTTTGCCAGTATACTCTTGGCTCCTAACGACATCAACAATGCCAAAAACAGCTTTAAAGAAACCCTCTTTGATAAAGATTTTCTTAAACTCGTCTATAAAAAACTCAATAACTATTTCCAAATTGCTTACGGTGACGGGTTCAACACCCAACATTCTTTGAATTTAAATCAATTTTGTAATGCCTACCAGTTAAAAGCAAAACAAACCTATAATGCGTTGCAATTTTTAGACCGTCAAGGTATCATTAACCTATCGCAAGATTTTGGGCAACAGTCCAAACTACAACTCTTAGGTTCCACTAGTGAACTGCTGGACTTCCTATCGGTTCATGATGAAGAAGAAGGTTTGTTGTTGAGCATTTTGAGAAATTACCCCGGGATTCACCATCAAATGATGACGATTAATTTGGAGCAATTGGCTCAAAAGACGGATTTAAGCTCCGAAAAAATCAACCAATACTTAACAGATTGGACCAAAAAAGAACTTTGTATCTTCGAAAATGCAAGCAATGATATCACCTTAACCTTCAATGAGGCTCGCGAAGACGAAAAAACACTAAACAGAACCTTTTACTATTTAAAACAACAAAACAATACTAAAGAAAAGCAGTTTAAATCGATGATTTTCTATTTGGAAAACAAGGATGTTTGCAAAAACAAGATTTTACTTCATTACTTTGACGAGATTCTAGCCAAAGATTGCAACTCGTGTTCTACTTGTTTGTCTAAAAACGCAAGTGAACGATCGATAGCGACACGGAGGCTTACTGAAGAAAGAATACTAACTTTGCTGACTAAACAAGACTATTCTTCCTTAGAATTGGAAGAGCAACTTCAGATAGACACCGCACTTTTAATAGAGTCTCTCAATCATTTGCTCGAGCAAAACAAAATAAAACCAACCCCAAACACTAAATACACATATATAAAATGAAAAAATTACGGATCGTCTTTATGGGAACACCTGAATTTGCTGTCGGAATTCTAGATACCATCTATAGCGAGAACTATAATATTGTAGGTGTAGTCACAGCTCCTGATCGACCAGCGGGACGTGGTCAAAAATTAAAACTCTCCGCAGTTAAAGAATATGCCACTTCTAAGGGTATACCCGTTTTACAACCGACCAACTTAAAATCCGAAGCATTTTTAGAAGAATTACAGTCTTTAGATGCTAATTTACAGATCGTTGTTGCATTTCGAATGTTACCAGAAGTAGTATGGAAAATGCCCGCGTTGGGAACTTTCAATCTACATGCTTCCCTTTTACCAGACTATCGCGGTGCGGCACCTATTAACTGGGCAATTATCAACGGCGAAACCAAAACTGGAGTCACCACCTTCTTTATCGATGATAAAATAGATACAGGCGCTATTATTTTAAAAAAGGAAATTGAAATTGAAACAGACGAAACAGCAGGACAATTGCACGATCGTTTGATGAATTTAGGTAGTGAAGCGGTAATAGAAACCCTTCACTTAATCAGTTCCGATAACGTAAAATTGACCAAACAAACGCTGGAGGAAACCAAAACAGCCTATAAGCTCAACAAAGAAAACTGTAAAATTGATTGGAATCAATCTGCCGAAACCATTCATAATCTTGTAAGGGGTTTGAGTCCTTACCCGGCGGCCTGGTGTTTTTTAACAGATGGAAACGACGAGTGGAACATCAAAATATTTGAAACAACTATTGAACTGGAAGAGCATCAAGAAAAAACAGGTCGTGTGGTCTGTACAAAAAAAGAAATGCGTATTGCCGTTGATAATGGGTACATTAAAATAAATAAATTGCAATTTCCCGGTAAAAAGCCCATGCTCACAGCCGATTTATTAAATGGCATTCAATTGACTTTGAATGCAGAAGTTAAATAAAACTTTACTATATTTACACTAAATCCCAAACTCGCAAGTGTTTTTATGAACATTGGGGAAAAGTTATCAACAATTTGCAATAAATTATTTGAAAATACTTGCGTAGTAACTGAATACGTATAAATTTGTGTAGGATAAGTTAAAATTAACCTTTTAAAAAAAATTATTATGAACAAAACAGAATTAATTGATGCAATAGCAGAAGATGCAGGAATCACTAAAGCTGCTGCAAAAAAAGCTTTAGAGTCTTTTTTATCTAATGTTGAGAACACATTAAAAAAAGGAGATAAAGTTTCTTTAGTAGGATTTGGATCTTGGTCTATATCTGACAGAGCAGCAAGAGATGGAAGAAATCCTCAAACGGGAAATACAATTAAAATTGCTGCTAAAAAAGTAGTTAAATTTAAAGCAGGTTCAGAACTTGAAAATTCTGTAAACGGAAAAAAATAATTTTTACTTTAAAAAATATTTTGAAGCCCTGCAGTAGTAGGGCTTTTTTTATAACAAATCTTTAAGGTTTTTTGAACATAAAATTCTTAATTTTATAGGACAATCCCCTATCACATGAAAGCAAGTGAACCTCGAAAAGGCACCGTACTTATCTCGTACCCCTCTACAAACAGCGGTGATACCATTTTTTCAAGATCCGTGATTTTAATCACAGAGTTCAATAAAGAAGGCGCTGTTGGATTTATTCTAAACAAGCCTTTAAATATTCGAATAAGCGATTTAATCCCGTATATCAACATGGATTTCCGCATATACAAAGGAGGGCCTGTGGAGACCGATAAGGTGTTTTTTATACACAATGTACCTCATTTGATTCAAGACAGCACTCCAATCACTGAGGACTTGTTTTGGGGCGGGGATTTTGAAGACCTGGTTCGCGTACTCAATGATGGATTGATCAATGAAAATAACGTTACTTTCTTTTTAGGCTATAGCGGTTGGGATTGCGACCAATTAAACAACGAAATCGAAGATGAATATTGGATTGTTGACAATCGTAAATTTCAAGCTAAGATTTTCAATCAGCTCCAAACAGAATTATGGAGAAACCACTTGTTGGAGCTGGGTGAGGAATATGCTATTTGGGCAAATGCTGCGGAAAGTCCGGAGCTCAATTAAGAAAATCGAATTTTAGCATTGAGTTTTTTCAGTAACTCCTGACTAAATTCAGTGGTAAACTCTTTTTTTCTATATTTGGTAACGGCTTGAATTCCGATTATGCAATTCGACAAGAAAATTTCATCTGCTTTTTGAAGTTCAAAAGGAGATACGGATTCTTCCACCAACTGGTAACCTTCGGTTTTTGCAATCAGTTCCATGAGTTGTTTTCGCATAACCCCTTTAATACAACCATCCGAAATCGGTGGTGTTTTAACCACCTTGTCTTTAATCACAAAGACATTCGCGTTTAGTGCTTCTACAATATTCTTTTCATCATTCAGCAACAAACAATTATCATAACCATTTTCAGCAGCAAAGATACTACCGGTGATCTGAATCATGCGGTTATTGGTTTTTAAGGTGGAAAGCAAGTGTTTGGTTACATAAAAGTCTTTATACAACTCTACCTCATAGGCTGCACTGTTCCAAGAATAAACAGCTTGATCTAAGGGCGTGGCTTGTGCGATATAACTCGTTTTATTAGATAAAGGTAGATAAAGCCCATCCGCATCTCTAAACACCGTAAAACGCACTCTATATGATGCCGCCTTAACTTCTAGTGCATTCACTATAGCTAAGATTTGCTCTTCGAAGTACTCCATAGTAAAATTCATTGGAATCTCCATGCGCACGATACGCATGGAAGACATCAATCGAAAATAATGATCTTCTAAGAAAAGTACTTTTTGATCGAGCACTTTAATAGTTTCAAAAATGGCATCCCCGTAAAGAAATGCCCTATTATTTTCTATGGTAATATTAGATTCTGTAAGAATCTGTCCGTTACTATTAATCATATTTATTGTCTCCTATAATATTCGACAAAGATAAGTTTAATATTATTTATACAGAACCCAAAACCTGCTTTAAATCTGAAATTTGATTCTCCCACAATAACTTGGATTGATCTACATCATCTTCATCAGAAAAGTCAGTGATCGCTAAAGAAACATCTTTAGTGATCTCATCGCGGATAATCTTTATTTCAAAATAATACTCCGTATCATTTCCGTCTTCATCCAACCATCTAAATTTGACTCTTTCATCCGTTTTTTTAGTGACTAATTTGGCTTTTTCTTCCGAATCATTCCAAATAAATGTGAAATACTCTCCTCTAGAGTTCACATTATCAGCGAACCACTCAGAAAGACCCGATGGATCAGAGATGTATTGATATAGTAATTGAGGGGAAGATGTTATAGAAAACTCTAATTCATATTTAATTTTCATATTCGTACAATTTTTTTTGGAAATATAAACAATTTTAAGAGAAATAAAAAACTTTAATATTTTATTTAATTTTGAACATTTTTTTTGGAAGTAATAAAATAAGTTCTATATTTGCACCCGCATTAAGGAAGTAATTTACTTCACAAATGGCGAGGTAGCTCAGTCGGTTAGAGCGCAGGATTCATAACCCTGAGGTCACGGGTTCAACTCCCGTCCTCGCTACAAACTCCAAGTGTGGACATCAAGCGGTTTAAGGAAACTTAAACCGCTTTTTTTATAGAGTAAATTCTCCATTTGTGTTTTTATTTTAACAAAAATCCGACTCATTCGCTTTTTTTGCTTTTGACAAAAAAACACGAGTTCATACATCCGTAAAAAGACCGCAATACCTCAGGGAAACAGTTTGCGCTAAAATTATTCTTTTAAGGTCTTTATTCGTAGCATTCCACTAGTCTCCCCCCCTCTTTTCATTACTTAACACCCTAATATTAATTCTATTTGCATTCAAGTACCAAAAACAGTTTTACGGTATTTTTTGTTAATTTCAATCACAAATTTGCTGAAAACCCAAAAACTATAATTTCGTGAAGTGTTTTTTATATACATTTATGACTAACCAAATAGTCAAATTATGAAAAAATTAATGTTAGTGGGAGCTTTTGCATTCTCCATGGGAGCTTTTGCTCAGACCGAATCCAATCAAATTAAGCCTACTGAACCGATCAATCCAGTAACTCAGTGCTATATCTATCCACTATCAAATTGTGATGAGAACGGCAACTCTACTGGAGATATGCTCGGACCTCTTGTTACTATTTATAATGCCAACTATAATGCCGCAGGTAAAGCCGAAAAGCAGCGAATATATTGTGAAACCGGAGTAGTCGATAATGACTGTCCTCGCTAATAATAAAAAGCGACCTTAATTGGTCGCTTTTATTTATTTCATTAATAATTCAATTATCACTCCATTAGTCCCTCTATTTTCTTTGATTCATCTGCTGCGCTTAATAAAATCATTCGTATACAATGGTCAAATTATCTACTGTCGACTCCTTCCATACATTTTCTGTTACAGACGTTAAAGTGATTTAAACGTTACAGGTTGCAGCAGCAAAATGATTGTTTCTCCCAATTAGCCCAGATACCCTTCACTCACTTCTCGAATTCATAATTGTGGATTTCCGTAAGTAAAACATAATTATTTATCTATATTTAAAACAATTATCTTAAAAACGAAATATTATGGAAAATAATTTTAAATCCGGAGAAGTGGTTCAATTAAAAACTGGAGGACCAAAAATGATTATCAAAGAAATTGACTTGGAAATGAAAATGGCCTATGTCTCGTGGTTAGATACTAAAGAACAGGTACAAAGCAAAGATATTGAACTATCACTTTTAAAGTATGCGCCCAATACGACTTTTAATACTATTCGAGGTTAACGAACATAGTCGTAATAATTCATTAAAGAATCACAGCTTAAGCTTAGAACTTCAAAAGACGGGAAATCAGACACAGTTTGTCAGGATTTATTACTATAACTATTTAATAACAAAAATTTATTCCCCTTTAAAAGCGACCTCAAACGGTCGCTTTTACCGTTACATCATGGACTAGCTTCTCAAAAATCCCTTTCTAACACACCTAGCGCTAAGCGAAGTTCTATTTAAAATCAATTCATATACACAAAAACAGAACGAGGTAGTTTTACGGTAATTTTTGTTAATTTTAGTGTTAAACATCAAAATATAAACAAGAAAAAACCTGTTTTTATTTTTAATCTATATATTTACTGCTAACCAAATATTCAAATTATGAAAAAATTATTTTTACTGGGAATGTTATGCTTCTCCTTTGGGGCTTTTGCACAAATTACCAATCCTGCCAATGACATGTACCTTGCAATATACAGTTGTGGAGTAGAAGAAGTTCTTTATGGAAGCGAAACAGCGACTGGAGATTTTCAAGCACTAAAAGCTGAACGCGAAAAATGGTATTGTACAGAAAACCGTTATTGTTCTCCTCCTGGCGCGAGAAACCCGCTAACCTTTGATCAAATCTTTATGATGAAGCATAAAAGAACTCCAACATTTATAGAGCGATACAATTTAAATAATTGCAAACCGCATGTACCAATTTTAAATCCTCCTACACCTTTCTAGTTTCGACAAGAGAAAGCTGAATACCAAGCGACCTTAACCAGTCGCTTTTTTGTATACGTGTTTTCCAATTCCAATTACTACTCCATGGAAACGACCTATTATCCTCCTTTTATCATCTTCTATTAATGAAATTACTCCTAAGTGATGCTCTAATTGACTTCTTATTTCGGATCCATCTTGATTTCACCCAAACAGTATAAAAATTCAATACCATCCAAATAGGTTCTAGCTCATCGAACTTCAATTTTTTAAAGCCCGTACAATTGCAATAAGAACAACAGTTATCCGCCAAGTAAAAAATCGAATATTTCATTTATTTACAACATAAAAAGAAGATAATTTCAACAAAACCGTATAAAATATTATTTTTCACAGGAAGCGTTTTACGGCATTTGGCCCAAATCCCAAAAATTCCTTAAAAAAAATATTATTTTTTACATTATTTTTATATATGTTTGCATACCATTCAAAAATAAATTATGAAAAAAATTCTTACACTTACTCTTTTAATGTCGCTTCTATTTATATCCTGTAGTAGTGACGATGATTCAGATACAATTGTACCCACTATAGCCGCTACAATGACTCCTCCTGCATGGACACACGGTACATGGAACATTACCGTCCCAAGCAGTATCAAAGGTTTTACATTTTCTAGTTTCAATCTATGTCAGGTTTTAAAAGACGATACGTCTTCTTGTTATCAAGAAAAAATTATCAACCATAATTTTGCTCATTTGACCAATATCGTTGAGGAGACTAAGAGTGCAGAGATTTACAATGTTACGATAAAACTACATAAATCCGTAGTTACCTATAAGTTTAGAAAGGGAGAAGAAGATCTCAATGGAAACTATTTGATCTATTGGATTATTCCCAATGCAGATCCAGAAATTCTGGAGACTGAAATTCCAATGGAAAATACCAAACCAAAGGTTCCACCAGTGACACCACCAACTGGACCAGTACCTGGTCCACCAGTTACTACATAGTATTAACACATAAAAAAACCGGTCTTCAATGAAGACCGGTTTTTTTATGCTTTATTCATATTGAAGCCATACAGCATCCTCTGTCAAGGTTTTGTCAACAAAAGATTCTACGCGCTCATCAACAATCGTCGAGAAATAGATTCTCTGTGTTTTACCAATACTTTCTGAGACTCTTAAGAATTTAGGCTCCAATCGCATTTTCAACTGTTCATCCACATCATCCACCACAAACATTTTCAATTGATTGACATCGAATCCTGCCGAACTAAACATACTGTTTAATTTTTCCATGGTACCAATCAAAATATCATTCCCTTCCGAAAGCATATTTTTGTCGTTGTCCAAATCGGTATTGTTGTGTACCCCATAGACCCTTAAATCCATGCGTTTGGTTAACTTTTCGAAAAGCGCAGTCATTTCCAGAACTTGCTCTTTATCTTTAACAACGACTAAAGCGCGAGTAGCTATTAAATGTGCTTTATCCAATTTCTGAATAACGCTGATAGCCAAGGCCAGTGATTTACCCTCTCTCGTAGGTGCCACAACCATCACATCTACACCACTTTTAATCACGCTAAAGCTTTCCTTTTGCAAAGCCGTAGGTTCTACTAAAGAAAGACCAACCAACGCCTCCTCTAACTCTATATTAATCTTTTTTAATTTCATTTTATCTATTTACTTGCAAATAACTGTACGTCTTCTTTGGAAATTTCTTTTCCACCTAAAATAATCAATCGTTCTACGACATTGCGCAGTTCTCTTATGTTTCCGGTCCAATCGTATTCCTGTAATAAAGCGATGGCTTCAGGCTGAAAATACTTTGCCGAAGTACCGTATTCTACAGCAATTTTTTCAGAGAAATGTTCTATCAACAACGGAATATCCTCTCTCCTGTCGTTTAGAGCCGGAACCTTGATTAAGATAACCGCTAATCGATGGTATAAATCCTCTCGGAATCTTCCTTCTTCAATCTCACGTTTTAAATCTTTGTTCGTGGCAGCGATAACCCGAACATCTATCTTAACATCTTTATCTGCGCCTACTCTACTAATTACGTTTTCCTGCAAAGCTCTTAAAACCTTTGCCTGAGCTGAAAGACTCATATCTCCAATCTCATCCAAAAAGATCGTGCCCTTGTTTGCTGCCTCAAATTTACCAGCCCTATCCTTTACCGCTGAGGTAAAAGCGCCTTTGACGTGTCCAAACAACTCACTTTCGATCAATTCCGATGGTATCGCAGCACAATTCACTTCGATTAATGGAAAAGCAGCTCGCTCGCTTTTTTCATGCAATTGGTGCGCTACTAGTTCTTTTCCCGTACCATTGGCACCAGTAATCAAAACCCTCGCATCAGTAGGAGCTACCTTCTCAATCATCTCTTTGATCTGACCAAGGACTTTACTCTCTCCGATAATCTCGTAGTTTTTACTGACCTTCTTTTTTAGAATTTTATTTTCTACAACCAGATGTTTATTGTCTAAAGCATTCCGTACCGTATTGAGCAAGCGATTTAAGTCCGGTGGTTTTGAAATATAATCAAAGGCACCGAGGCGCATCGTATTGACCGCGGTTTCCAAATCACCGTGTCCAGAAATCATAATCATCGAAATCTCAGGTTTGATTTTTTTGACTTCGATCAAGACTTCCTCACCGTCCATTTTCGGCATTTTAATATCACAAATGACCAAATCGTAATCTTCTGCTTGAATTTTCTCCAGTCCAATTAGTCCATCTTCCGCTTCATCAACTTTATAGTTTTCATTCTCCTCCGTAAGGATACGTGTTAACACACGTCTTATCGAGGCCTCATCTTCTATAATTAATATTTTAGATATTTTTGACATCATTCTTTGTTGTATTAGAAAATATATTTTTTTTAAGTGGTCAACTTAATATTTCAACCATTTATACAATTCTTTCCACGATGGACGTTTTCCGTACATCAAAATACCAATTCTATAAACCTTAGCAGCAAACCAAACTACCAAAAAGAAAGTTCCAAACAAAATTAGTAAGGAAATAGCGATCTGCCACCACGGCACTCCAAATGGAATACGCATCAACATAACGATCGGCGAGGTAAATGGTATCATCGAAAAAACCGTAGCCACCGTTCCATGAGGATTGTTGATTACCGTAAAGAATCCCACATAAACTCCCAACATCAAAGGTAACATAATCGGCAGTAAAAACTGTTGGGTATCGGTTTCACTATCCACAGCGGCCCCAATTGCGGCATACAGTGAACTATACAAGAAATACCCACCTATAAAAAACAAAAAGAAATAACAAACCATCGAAAAAATCGGAAGGTTCATAAATTCTGTCAGATAGTTTTGCGCATTTAAGATGGCACTTTCAGACACCACCCCATCCAGAGGAACATTAGCTACATTAGTCGTTGCATTAATGCCAAATACTGCTGATATGACAAACAATAAGAAACCTCCAATGATGGCCCAAATCGAAAACTGCAAAATACCGGCCATCGAAGTCCCAATAATTTTCCCCATCATCAACTGAAACGGCTTAACGGACGAAATGATAATCTCTATAATTCTATTGGTTTTTTCTTCGATAACACTTCGCATCACCAAATTGCCGTAGATAATTATAAACATCATAATAAGGTAACCAAACAAGCCCCCTATAATGATTTTCATTTCATTCAAGCCTTTTACAGTGGCCTCACCCGAAGCTTTTTCTAAAGTCAAATCGACCTTTGCTTTCGTGGACTCGATTAATTTTAAATCCATGCCTGATTTCATCACATTATAGGTCGTGATTTCATTGGCGATTACCCCTTCTATTTTTGTGATAAAACCAATACTTGGGCTTTCATTCGAAATATATTGGATTCCTTTCTCTAAATCAGAAATATTAGTTGTTTTAGGAATATACAACAGTCCTTCATAGGCCTCTGAACTGATACTGTCTTTGATGATTTTAATATCAATAGCCGATAAGTTTTGGAATTCATACTGTTCTGTATTCTCAAAATGATCTACAAAATATCCAGTCTCGTCGTGTATAGCAATCTTTTTAACATCGGCTTTCATCGTACTGAGGTACGCGATTAAAAAAGACAATAGCACAAATATAACCGGACTTAAAAAAGTCATCACGATAAAAGATTTATTGCGCACTTTGGCAATAAATTCTCTTTTTATTATTAAAGTTAGAATACTCATTATATTAACTTACAGTTTGGATAAAAATGTCATTTACAGTAGGTATTTTCTCTACAAAATGGGTTACTTGACCATTGAGTACTAAAATCTGAAGCAAATCATTTGGCGCTGATTTGCCCAATTCGATTTCCAATTGCAATTCGTTGTTCAGTGATTTAAAGCTCGTCTGAGAAACGGTGAAATGTTGGGTTAAATCAAACATTAATTTTTCGACTTGGCTAGAAATTATCCCAACTTGATAGGTATTGGTTCTAAATTGTTTTTTTACATCGACTAATTTCCCTTCAATCAATTTATTGGACTGATGAATTAAAGCAATATGGTCACACATTTCTTCCACGCTTTCCATACGGTGAGTTGAGAAAATGATCGTGGATCCCTTTCTTTGCAATTCGAGAATCTCATCCTTAATAATGTTGGCATTCACCGGATCAAATCCAGAAAAAGGTTCATCAAAAATCAATAATTTAGGTTGATGTAATACGGTAACTACGAATTGAATTTTCTGTGCCATCCCTTTCGATAGCTCCTGTATTTTTTTGTTCCACCAGCCTTGTATCTCTAGTTTCTCAAACCAATATTCGAGTTGTTTTTTGGCTTCCTCCTTAGTAAGTCCTTTTAATTGGGCCAAATACAAAGCTTGTTCCCCTACTTTCATAGTCTTATACAAGCCGCGTTCTTCGGGCATATAACCAATGTGTTTAATGTGTTTGGGAGCAAGGATTTCGCCGTCTAGCAGTATCTGTCCTTCATCGGGTAGGGTGATTTGGTTGATGATTCGAATCAACGAAGTTTTACCTGCACCATTTGGTCCAAGTAACCCGTAAATACTTCCTTTTGGTATACTTAATGATACCTGATTTAAAGCCGTTTTGTCGGCATATCGTTTAACAACATTTTGAACTTCTAATATGGGATTCATTATGCGCGTAAGTTTATTTTGTAAAAGTAGTTTTTTTTATCTATATTTAGAATAAGTAGTGTAAACCAAATCGAAAAGTCCAAAAAAAACCCATCCTTATTTAAAAATAAATAAGGATGGGAAAAATTGCTATGAAAAAGAAAATCCACCGTTTTATAAGTGTTGTCCAAATATAAAACTTTTTTTCCATATTACGAAAACATTTCTTTTACTTTTTCAAAAAAAGATTTGTCAGACTTTCCGGGATGTGGCACGAAATTTTCGTGATCCTTCATCTTTTCGAAAAATTCTTTTTGTTCTTTATTTAGTGTTTTAGGCGTCCATACGTTAACATGGACTAATAAATCACCCGTACCGTAGCGATTTACGCTAGGCAAACCTTTACCTTTTAATCGAAGGATTTTTCCAGATTGAATCCCCTCTTCGAGTTTGATTCGCACTCGTCCATTGACTGCTTCAATTTCTTTAGAACCGCCTAAGGCTGCTTCTGCAAAACTGATGTACAGATCATAATGTATATTTTCTCCTTCACGTTTTAATTTCTCATGCTCGACTTCTTCGATGACAACGATTAAATCACCAGGTACACTATTGCTACCTGGAGCTTCGTTTCCTTTACCAGAAACCTTTAATTGCATACCATCAACTACACCGGCAGGAATTTTGATTGAAACGGTTTCCTCGTCCATCACCATTCCCTGTGCATCAGCACCTGCTGGTTTACTATCCAAGATTTGACCAGCTCCACCACAAACATGACAAGGTGCTGAAGTTTGCATTCTACCTAAAATGGTATTGGCGATCTTAGTAACTTGCCCAGTACCGTTACAAGTTGGACAGCTTTTAAAAGTCACCCCTTTTGCTTGTACTTTTCTTTTTACCTTAACCTTTTTCTCAACGCCATTAGCGATATCTTCCAAAGTCAATTTGACCTTAATACGCAAACTGGTACCTTTAACTCTTCGTTGTTGGGCACCGCCGCCGAAGCCGCCGAAACCACCACCTCCAAAAATATCTCCAAACTGACTAAAGATATCATCCATATTCATATGATTACCGCCGCCGCCGCCGTATCCACCGCCACCTTCAAAGGCCGCATGTCCATATTGGTCATAACGCGCTTTCTTATCTGGATCACTTAAAACTTCGTAAGCTTCTGCTGCTAGCTTAAATTTCTCCTCAGCTGTAGCATCGCCCTGATTTTTATCAGGATGATGATCAATCGCTTTTTTTCGATAAGCTTTTTTAATCGCAGCGGCATCTGCGCTTCTATCAATACCTAATATTTCGTAATAATCTTGTTTCATTTGAAATCTACTATTTTATGATGTAATCTAAATTTTATTGTCCGATAACAACTTTCGGGAATCGAATGATTTTATCACCCAATTGATATCCCTTTTCAATTACATCTACTATTTTACCTTTCATTTTATCTCCAGCTGGAATCTGAGTAATCGCTTCCGCTTGATCTGCGCTAAAAGCATCTCCTATTACCAAAGGAACTTCTGTTAAGCCTTTTGAAGATAATATATCACGGAATTTATTGGAGATCAAAGAAACTCCTACCAGATTCTCTTGACTTTCTATTTTTGCCATTTCGATCAAAGCTCTGTCAAAATCATCCAAAACTGGCAATAAGGCAACCAAAACTTCCTCATTGGCAGTTTTAAAAAGCTCCATACGTTCTCTAGAAGTACGTTTTTTATAGTTTTCAAATTCTGCAAATAGTCTTAAAAACTTATCTTTCTCCTTTGCTAATTCTTCTTCAACAATTAACTCAGTTACTTCAACATCTTGATTATCATCGAGGTTCTCTACAGTATTTACTTCTTGAACCACCTCTTCTTGATCTCTATTCATGTCTTTGTTTTCAGTGCTCATATTATCAACTTTTATTTTTTTCTATTATATTTACATTGCTACTATGCAAAAGTACTGCCAATTTGATTGGTCGTGCCATTTTGACACGATGCCCGCTCCCAACTGTATATTATAAAAACATTAAGCCCTCGATTTTTGCTTTTTTTTAAAGGAAAATTGATAATTAATTGATATGTTTGCTATAAATAAAATCAAATTTAACTATGAAAAAAAATGTAATTACTTTATTTGCCTTTGCTGCTTTAAGTTTGACAGCATGTAAAAACGATCCTAAAAACACGGTAGATACTACTGATACTATTGAAAGTACTGAAGCTTCGAAAGACGCTACACCTTTTTCTATTGCTGCTGCTGAATCTAAAGTAGAATGGACTGGATCCAAATTAACTGGAGGTAAACACCACGGAACCATTACTATTGCTAACGGTGAAATCAATGTGAAAGACGGTAAAATCGAAAATGGTAAAATCGTTTTTGATATGAAATCGATAGCTGTTGAAGATCTTAAAGCTGGAGACGGAAAAGAAGACTTAGAAGCACATTTAAAAGGAACGGGTAAAGAAGAAGCAACAGATCATTTCTTTAATGTAAATAAATATCCACAAGGAACTTTTGAAATCACTTCTATCACAGAAGAAAATGGAAAAAGTATTGTTTCTGGTAACTTAACATTAAAAGATGTTACTAAAGCGATCAAATTCCCAGCAATGATTACCGTTACTGACAAGGAAGTAATGATTCACGCTGATGAGTTCGCTATCAACAGAACACAATGGAACATCTCTTTCAATTCTAATTCTGTTTTTGACAACTTAGGAGACAAAGCGATCAACGATGATATCCTAATAAAACTTCATGTAAAAGCTACTAAATAATTCATCTTACAAACTAGCTTAATTACATATGACGAAAAAAGAGTTCTATAAATAGAACTCTTTTTTTATTTTAATAGATTCGTCAAAGCCATTTTGATTTCTGGAAACTTAAATTCAAAACCGGCATTTAAGGTCTTTTTGGAGCTGACGTTTTGACTTCCTGTAACCAAAATGTGTCGTTCGCCCAAAATCAATTTTAGAAACACAGTAGGGATTCGTGGAAAAAACACCGGCTTCTTTAAAATAGTTTTTAAATCCATGACCAATTCACGTTGCGTAATCGGATGTGGAGAAACGGCATTATATACGCCTTCAAGTTGATGACTGATGGCATATTCAAACAAGTAAATCAAATCTTCTCTGTGTATCCAAGAATGGATTTGTTCTCCTGATCCCAATACCGCTCCGTAATATCGCTCAATAGGTTTTACCAACTCTGGTAATGCTCCATCATTTTTAGACAACACCATTCCGATTCGAAGCAGGCAAACCCATATCCCCAATTCTTCGAATTTCTTGTTTTCAGCTTCCCATTGGGTTACTAAATCACCTAAAAAATCAGCGTCAACGCGTAGCGAGTCCTCTTGATGAATATAATCTAAACTATCTTCATAGATACCAATAGCAGAGGCTCCTATTAACTGTTTAACCTGATGCTTTTGCTCTTTTAAGGTCTGATAAAGGAATCTGGTAGAATTGATTCTACTGTCAATCATTTGTTGTTTGTTTCTCGGTGTCCATCTTTTTGAGATACTAGCCCCTGCCAGATGTACAATAACATCAACACCATCTAAAGCCTTTAAGTCAAATGAAGATTTTGCTGGATTCCAATAAAACCCGTGATAACGTACCGCATCTTTAATCTTGTCTCTATCTGTTGTTAAATAGTTTACCGTATAACCTTTACTCAATAAATACGATGTTAAAGAACTACCAATAAACCCCGTAGCACCAGTTATCAAAATTTTCATAAATTTTATTTTTTTGGGGTTTTAACTTTTATAGTCCATTCAAAATTCATCTCCGAAACGGCTTCTCCTTTTTCGTTTTTACCCACGGATTTCATCCAGAAGGTTTGCCCTTCACCTGTTGTAACGGCCTCTTGAATTGCTGCGTTTACTTTGGCTCCCTCCGTACATTCAAAGCGAATCCGTCCTACAGCTTTCTTGGTAAATATACTGTTATTCCGTGCAACTAACATCGAAATAGTAGCACCACTTTTTTGAATGTGATACATCACCAAAGCACCCGTTGACAATTCCGCAGCCATTGCTTGTACAGCAAAATACATGGAGCGAAACGGATTTTGATTGATCCAGCGATGTTTGACTGTAGACACACAACGGTCTTCAGATATTTCTTTAACCCGCACTCCTGTCCAATAAGCGGAAGGTAATTTTAAAAACAAATAACTATTGAGCTTGGATGGCGACCATTTCATATGCAAATCAGATTTTTATAATAATAAACATTTTAGCGCCCTACTCTCGAATCTAGTTTCAGCTAGCGGTCGGTTACTAACGCTTTGTCATAAAAATACAAAAAATTTATAGAGCAGGAAAATTATTTAAAAAGTTAAAATAAAGTTAAATAACAGTACCTTGCAATACAAAGTACAGTCCTTTGTATATATCTTTGCATAAGAAACATCGAAACATTCCATAACCATGAATATAGAAAACACTAAAGCGCAAATGCGCAAGGGTATTTTAGAGTTCTGCATCCTTTCCATCATGCAAGGAAGGGACTGTTATACTTCTGAAATACTAGACGAGCTTAAACAAGCGAAACTATTAGTTGTTGAGGGAACGATATACCCGCTACTTACACGACTAAAGAATGATGATTTACTCAGTTATCGCTGGGAAGAATCTAACGCAGGTCCACCGAGAAAGTATTACCGTCTAACCGACCTGGGGCAAGAATTTTTAGTAGAACTAGGTAAAACATGGACCGAACTATCCGTAGCAGTAGAAAAAATAACCACTAACACTCAACCTCATGAATAAGACCGTAACTGTAAATATAGCTGGAATCATTTTTCATATCGATGAAAATGCATACACCAAATTAAATCACTACTTGCAAGCAATCAGAAATTCGATTAATATAGAAGGTCGTGAAGAAATCATCCATGATATCGAGAGTCGCATTGCCGAATTATTTAGCGAGCGTATTGATCAAAATAACCAAGTGATCATTTTGACGGATGTCGATTCTATAATTTCAATTATGGGTGAACCAGAAGCTTATAGAATAGATGATGAGGAACCTCAGACATACAGTCAGCCTCATACCACAAATACTTTTTCACGAAAACTATATCGTGACACAGACAAAAGAGTACTCGGTGGTGTATTGGCGGGATTGGGACATTATTTTAGAGTAGACCCCGTTTGGTTGCGTATTTTATTGTTGATTTTAGTATTCTTCTATGGAACAGGTGTTTTGGTATATATTATCCTATGGATTGTGATACCCAAAGCGAGTTCTACTAGCGAAAAGTTAGAAATGAAAGGCGAACCGATCAATATCTCATCCATCGAAAAAAAAGTTCGAGAAAACATTGACTATGTATCGGATAAAGTAAACAATATCGATTACCAAAAAGTGGGTCATAACATTGGCCAAAACACTCGTGCCTTTGGAGATACTGCAGCACAAGTTCTCAGAAGAATATTTGGAATTGGCTTTTTGATTTTTGCTTTTTTCGGTTTTTTAGGTAGTGCCATAGCGGGTATTGTTATTTCAAACAATAAATGGCATTTTCCTCAAGGCGGGCCATTTGAATTTACACCGGGAGATTTCTCGTTAAGCACCCCACTTTGGGTAATGGGTTTAATCATTTTTCTGATTAGCGCTATTCCATTTATCATTTTGTTTTTACTGGGATTAAAACTGCTCTACAAAAATCTTAAATACGTAGGTTTAACCTCTATTATCTTAGCTGGCTTGTGGTTTTTTGCAATCATCGGATTAATATTTGTTACTATGCAGGAAGCGGGAAACAATTCTAAATTCTTTTCTACTGCCATCCATAAAGAGTTGAATATAGGCGAAGAATTATTTACGTCGTCAACAGATTTAATCCTTAATAATCAACCGTTAGAGGTTATATTTGTAGATGATAAATACTTTGAGTCAACAACTAAAAATGTAGATGAATTTAAAACCGCTTTAAGCGCTGGACAAAAAATGATCGAATTAGAGGTTTTACAGACCTACCAAGACAAGTCCTACCTCACGGTACAGTTAGAAGCGGTAAAAAACGACATTTTACACCTAGACACCGTTGCGGAATCAACACCAACTTACAACTTTGAGATCAAAGAAAATACGTTGATCTTGTCGGATAATTTTATTAACAAAGAAAATGATCCATATAGTGTTAAGAATATAAAATTATATCTATATTTATCTGAAAATTCAACGGCACGATTAAATAGCGATTTCCAAGCTTTTATGGATGATGATTTTGTTTTACAACCAGGTATTCATGTGTATAAAATCACTGATATAGATTTAAGTTGTATCGATTGTAAATAATTACCTATTATATAATACTACCAAAAAACGCATAAATTATGATAGCCCTTGCCTTAAAATTAATTGATTTAGTGCTTACTTGGATAATCGGGTTGATCTTTTAGAGCAACTTACTTTTACAAAAGCGGGTTTACTTTACAAAACCAGAATCGACTACAACACAGTTGGTTCTGGTTTTTTTGGTTCAAAAAAAAGGGTAGCGACCAATTGGTCGCTACCCTTTTATGATTTGATTACAATAAACTATCTTCCAGCTTCTTGTTGTGCATCTTGTACCATTTTTTCATTAGCCGTAATTCCAAATTCCACTCTACGGTTTTTGATTCTACCTGCGTCTGTATCGTTAGAAGCAATTGGATCAGCAATACCCATTCCTTTTGTTTTCATTCTATTAGCAGCAATTCCCTGTTTAGTTAAATATTGTTTCACAGAGTTCGCTCTTTGACCAGACAATTTTAAGTTATACTCTTCTTTACCAGTAATATCTGTATAACCATAAATTTCAATATTAGTATCTGGATTGTCTTTGAATACTTTTACTAATTTATCTAAGTTCGCTTGTGCTGTAGGAGTTAAGGTAGCTTGATTTAGATTGAAGTTTACAGAGCTCTCACCCAAAATCAATTTAATTCCTTCACCAATTCTTTCCACTTCAGCTCCAGGTACTGTTTCTTCAATCTGACGAGCTTGTTTGTCCATCTTATTTCCAATAACACCACCAGCTGCACCACCGATAACACCTCCTAATACTGCTCCAAGAGCACTATTCTTTTTGTTACCCACGTTATTACCAAGTATTCCTCCAATAAGAGCACCTCCAGCAGCACCAATTGCAGCACCTCTTTGTGTCTTATTAGAATTCTGTACAGCATTACAACTTGTCAGTCCAACTGAGGTGGCCAACATCGTTCCTGCTAATAAATAGATATTTAAGTTTTTCATTTGTAAGTTTAGTTTAGTTTATATAAAGTTTTAGTTGCGTTGAAATTGATAAATTACATCTGAAGATTGTCCACCAGCATTGATTTTATCCACCAATTGGAACGACGATTCAGTTTGATTAGCGACTCTTAGCGCATAGCCCGTTGTCACGTGTTTCGCTTTTTCACCTTGATCTACAAATTTAAAGCTAAATTCTCCTGAAGGCGCTATCGTCCATTTGAACTTACTATCAAATTGTGGACAATCACCACCAGCATTCAAGCTTAATGATCCGGAATTGTTATTGGACACAAAATTCCATTGACTTCCGATGAAACATTTAGAATCTGCAATATTAAAAGAATTTATTTTCACAAATTCTCCCCCAATGTGCTTAACATTGGTAAGGGTCCAATTCCCCTTAATTCCCACTTGAGACTTGGAGTCCATTGTAGGTTTACAAGAAACCACAAACAGAGCCATAGCGCCCAAAACAATTAGTTTTTTCATATGAAGATTTTAAATTTTACATTAAGATCATCTGCTATCGTTTTTACTCAAACAAAGGTTCACATGTTAAACCCTTACCCAGTGCCGATTTCATAGATCAATTTATTTTTACAAAATTACGTTAACAATAAACATGCCCAATTTTTTTAGGACTCTTTTTTTTGTTTTTTTTCTTTACTGCCAATATGGCGCTAATTACAATTTGGTACTCAATTTGTAATATTTCGGTTATAAAAGTAAATTTAATTATAAAAATACAAATAATTATGACATCAGGAAAAATTAATGTGACCGTTGAAAACATTTTCCCACTAATTAAAAAGTTTTTATATAGCGATCATGAGATATTCTTAAGAGAACTTATTTCCAATGCTACTGATGCTACTTTAAAGCTCAAGCACCTAACTACTATAGGAGAAACCGCTGTAGAATACGGATCTCCTGTTATTGAAGTAAAAATTGACAAGGAAGGAAAAAAACTTCATATCATTGACCAAGGTCTGGGAATGACCCGTGAGGAGGTTGAAAAATACATCAATCAGGTTGCTTTTTCAGGAGCAGAAGAATTTTTAGAGAAATACAAGGATTCCGCAAAAGATTCTGGAATTATCGGTCATTTTGGATTGGGTTTCTACTCTGCCTTTATGGTAGCTAGTAAAGTAGAAATTATCACTAAATCATACAAAGATGAACCTGCAGCACATTGGACTTGTGATGGTAGCCCTGAATATACTTTAGAAGCATCAGACAAACAAGATAGAGGAACTGAGATCATCTTGCATATAGCTGAGGATTCTCTAGAATTTTTGGAAGAGAATAAAATCAGTGAATTGTTGGTGAAGTACAATAAATTCATGCCTGTAGCCATCAAATTTGGTACGCGTACTGAAGGTGAAGGTGATGATCAAGTTGAAGTAGACAACATCATCAATAATCCAAATCCAGCATGGACCAAACAACCTTCTGAATTAACAGACGAAGATTATAAAAACTTCTACCACGAATTGTATCCAATGCAATTTGAAGAACCTTTATTTAATATTCACTTGAATGTTGACTATCCATTTAATTTGACGGGTATTTTATATTTCCCTAAGTTAAGTGCTGATCTTCAGATGCAGAAAGACAAGATTCAATTGTATCAAAATCAAGTTTTTGTAACGGATAATGTCGAAGGGATCGTACCTGAATTTTTAACGATGTTAAAAGGAGTTATTGATTCACCAGACATTCCATTGAACGTATCGAGATCATATTTACAATCCGATGGTAACGTAAAGAAAATCGCTAATTATATTACCAGAAAAGTAGCCGACAAACTCAAATCTTTGTTCACAGAAAACAGAGCTGATTTCGAAGCGAAATGGAACGATATAAAAATCGTTTTGGAATACGGTATGTTGTCAGAACCTAAATTCTTTGAAAAAGCAGGTGCCTTTGTGTTGTATCCTACCGTTGACGGTAAATACTTTACTTTAGAAGAGTTGAAAGAAGCTACTAAAGATCAGCAAACCGACAAAAACGGTAACTTAGTTGTGCTTTACGCGTCTAACAAAGATGCGCAACACAGTTATATCGCTGCGGCAAAAGACAAAGGATATGAAGTGATTTTAATGGATTCTCCGATTGTTTCTCACTTAATTCAAAAGTTGGAATCAGAAAATGAAAAACTGACTTTTGCTCGTGTTGATGCCGATCACGTTAATAACCTAATTAAGAAAGACGACAATCCGATTTCTAAATTAAGTGAAGAGGAGACTACAAGTTTAAAAGAAGTTTTGGAGACTGTAGTTCCAAAAGAAAAGTATACCGTACAAATGGAAGCTTTAGACAGTACCGATGAACCCTTCGTGATAACACAACCAGAATTTATGCGCCGTATGAAAGAAATGAGTGCGTCTGGAGGCGGAGGAATGTTTGGAATGGGTAATTTTCCAGAAATGTACAACTTGATCGTTAATACCAATTCTGAATTTGCAGCTTCTTTATTAAACAATACGGATACGGCAAAACGCGATAGCAATATCAAACAAGCCTTGGATTTAGCAAAATTATCTCAAGGACTTCTCAAAGGAGAAGAACTGACTGCGTTTGTCAAAAGAAACTTTAGTCAAATGTAATACCTTATAAGTATTTATTAAAAGTCCGATAAGCTTTAGTGTTTATCGGACTTTTTTTGTTATTCTTAAGTCGTGGTTTGTGTTTCAGTCTGTGCACCAAGCGTTCTACAAATTGTTAAATATTGGCTTTTCTATAAGAACTTGCGAAATATAAAAACGGTACCTTTACAGGCTGTAAAAAAAGCACAAAAATTCTCGCTTATACCGCTTTTCTGACGATACGACGGCAATAAAGATACGACGGCACTAAGGGAGTTTACAACTAAACATTATTTGGGTATGAAAGAAAAGAACATTACAAAAGGAGTTTTATTAATAGCATGTGGTGCCTCGAGTTTTGGTATGTTGGCATCCTTTGTCAAACTGGCATATCAGGCGGGATTTACCACAGCTGAAGTAACTTTTTCACAAGTGATATTGGGGTTATTCGGTATGTTTTTAATCAACTTATTTCGTAAAAAGCAATTGGGCGAAATTGCTGCCAACAACAAAGACATTCGTCAACTTATATTAGCCGGTACTTCTATGGGATTTACATCCGTATTATACTATATGGCTGTCAGTTATATCAACGCTTCTATAGCCGTAGTGCTGTTGATGCAATCGGTATGGATTGGAGTGGTTATCGAAAGTTTTATGACCAAAACCTTCCCTTCAAAAATCAAACTGGTAGCCGTTGCTTTAATCCTCTTCGGAACCGTATTAGCCACCAATATTATGGGAGACAAAATTGAAATGGATTACCGCGGTATCTTTTTGGGATTCCTTGCAGCTTGTTCCTTTTCGATGACTATGTTTACGACTAATTATGTCGCCAATCACTTAGCCGCGCCAAAAAGAAGTTTCTATATGTTAATTGGAGCCACTATAATTGTCAGTATTTTTACTTTTATTACCCAAGTTGGTCCTAATAATTTCGAGTTTATGCGCAGCTTTTTAGCCTCTATGACACAGGATACTTCGGGCATTCGCGATTTTGATTTTAGCATATTGCTCAACTGGGGATTAGTCCTCGCTTTATTTGGAACCATCATCCCACCTATCTTTTTAAACATGGGATTCCCACATGCTGGTGTTGGACTCGGAAGTATTATTTCTTCGATAGAGTTACCTGTTTCAGTAACAGTAGCCTATTTACTTCTCAATGAACCGGTTATCGCCATTCAATGGATCGGAATTTTATTAATACTTTCGGCTATCGTCCTTATGAATAGTCAGTTAATATTTAAAAAAACAAAGGATTAAAGCAATAAAACCACTTAAAAGCGCGCATTAATATTTGTTTTTATTAAAAATAAATTTATTTATTAAATTCTAAATTTATTTTTTGCTTATCTATTTTTTTTTATTAATATTGACATGAGAATATTAACATTAAAACTGGATTAACTTTTCATCTAATGAAAAAAGATAAGAACTTGGAGTTTGATCGCGAATCAATGGAACGGATAATTGCCATGGCGAAGGAAGAAAGAAAACCCTTCGAAGCAATTAAAAATGAGTTTGGAATCGGTGAACGAGAAGTCACCGAAATCATGAAAAAAAAATTTCCACCCCATGAATATGAATTGTGGAAAAAAAAGGTTGCGGCCAAAAAACCAAAACCCAAAGTGCAAGATGATGATCTTGACGACCTAGACAGTAAATACTATATCAAAAATAAATTTGATTAATTCTAAAATCTTCAGCTGATCGCTGAAGATTTTTTTTAATTTTTTTCCAATGAAGAAAAATATTTATATTCCTTTCTTACTCCTTGCCGGAGCCACTATGCATGCCCAAAACGATACAATCTGGACCAATTACAGCGATCAAGTCGTTGGAAAAACAGATGCGATGTACTACAAGACCATTCGCCCCTTAAAAGATAAAACCTTTGAGGTCAGTAAATACACAAAAACACATATACTGTATTCTAAAGGAATTTCTTCTACGGATGAGAATCCGTCTATTTATCAAGGTAATCTCCGTGTTTTTGATCAAAAAGGAAGTTTACTCAACACCTTTGAATACAAAGATGGTGTCATCAACGGTACTGTTATCAGTACTTTAAATGACGGTACGACTTATCAAGCGGTATTTAATGAAAATGAACTCTATAGCGGCACTGTTGTCTACGAATATGAAGATGTCTATACGGCAATGGAAGCCAAAGACGGAATGATCATTAAAGCAGAACTGTTTGCCAAAACACCCCAAAATTACAGACAAGTTGTCTACTTTGAAAACAACTTACCCGTCAAGGAAGAAACATTCGATGGCAAAGGGCAATTGATAGCTACTTGTACTTATTCTGGTTACGAAATATATAATGGAAACCACATAGACTTCTACTACAGTCCCCTACAATTAAAATCGAATTCCGAACACAAAGACGGTTCATTAGTTAAAAAGACTCAATATTATAGAACTGGTGAAATTAAAGAAGTGCAAGTTTTAAAAGACCAAGTCAATTCTTTTACTCAATACAATCGAAATGGGGAAGTAATTGCCGTATATCAAGAACAAACGGAAGCAGACAGTTATACAACTATCAACGACGGCACGCAAATCTTATATAACAGCGAGATTGGCAAAGAGGATTTGATGGAATTCAAGTACGTCTACAAAGACAGCAGTTTATCCGAATTATACGAGTATTCCAGCGAGGGCACTTTAAAACAATTGACGGAATACAACGATTACTATCCTACTAAAGTTACGTATTATGACAAAAACGGTCATAAAGAATCCGAACTGATTTACAACGAATCGGGTTCTCCTCAAGACGGTGTTGAAAAACTGGAAAATATCCATCGCGTTTACAGCAATGGTAATTTGGTTTCAGAAACCCTTTTTTACAGCAACGGTGCACCCTTTAAAAAGTATGCTTCATTTAAAGCGACTTATTTCGACAAAAAAGGCAAGCAAATAGGTCAGGCAGCTTTTGATAGTAAGGAAAACTACAACTACTATTCTACTCCAACTGACGGTGTTTTAATTAGTATCGATGACAAGGATTTAATAAACGAATCCAACACCTATAAAAACGCAAAACTAATCAGCTCCATAACCTTTGAAAACTACAAAGGAAAAGCTGCGAAGGTTCAAGAGATTAATTACGATGAAAACGAATACAAAATTTCTGAGATCAAGTATCATTCAAACGGTCAGATTTTAAGTGAAAGTCGATATGCGAATTACGAAGTAATACACAGTACTTTTTACGATGATAAAGGAAAACTGCTCGGTAAATTTGATCATGTCAAATTGGACGGAACACTTTATACCTTTTTTGATTCCACCAACGAAATACAAAGTATATCGAAATACAAAAATGCTAACTTACTGTATAAGAAAACATTTTATAAAGCTGATATTATCTTTGCTGAGAATTCAAAAACCTATCTAGAGTCAGAAATTGACTATTACAAAGAGGGTCTTTTTTATGAAAAAGGTGTTTTAGTTTCTAAAACCGTATACAAAGACGGCAAGCCATTTCAAGGGAAAACGATTATTCGAGATGATTATTCCTCAAAAGTCATCACTAATTATGAAAATGGACTAAAAGAGGGTGAAGAAGTGACCTATTCGGTATATCTTGATGATATTACTACTAGAGACTTCTATCATTTAGGAGAGCAAATATCTACGGAGCTATACGAAAACAATGTCGTTGTAGCGAGAATTCCGATGGAAAATGGCTACTATCATGGAGAAGCAATTTATTTCGACAGTGAGGGACAAGAAGCATCGCGTTTAACTTATAAAGAAGGAGTATATTATGACGGTGTTTTAATAGCTAATTTAGGATCCGATTCCAGTGAAACCTCAACATATAAAGAAGGCGTTTTAGTGGAAAGTAAAACCATTTCGGAAGGTCAAGTAAGAATGACCAGAACTTTATTAAACGAAGAAGAACTACTTTACCACGTACAAAACTTCACAGCTAGCGGCGTATTGCGATACGATTTTAAAATGAGAGACGATAACATCGATGGGGAAATCGTTTATTATAATGAAAAAGGAAAAGCGCAGAATAAAGCGCAACTTAGCGATGGGAAATTGATTTCTGGAACTATTGCACTAAAAGTTCAAGATTACAATTACGAAACATCCAATCATATTTTAGTGACTAAAAAAGGAACTAAATACACTACAAAAGTGTACAGTGACGAAAATGAGACCTTATTATATGAGTCTACAATCAAGATGATTGATAAAGGAGAGCAACACAACCCGCTACCGATCAGCATCCCAATCACCATAGAAAGCTTATACCCTACTCTGGTTGATTTTGGTCAATATTACTTCTAAAAAAACAATAACAATTTTAAAAAAGCTCCTCAAAAGGAGCTTTTTTTATACCTTGTTTTTTTACTTAAACAAGGTTGAAATAAATTTTATTAAAAAACCATTAAATATTATTAAAAAATACTTTAACTTTGATTATACATCATCAGTATATGAAAAACAAACTACCCATAAGTTGTCCGAGTTGCCACGATCCTTTAAAGGTGTCGGAATTGACCTGTGATCACTGTGAGACCAAGGTCAGTGGGAAATTTGAGCTCCCCCTATTACTTCAGCTTCCCCAAGAGGAACAAGATTTTATTTTACAGTTCTTTCTATATAGTGGAAGCTTAAAAGAGATGGCTGCCAATATGAATATCAGTTATCCAACCGTGCGCAATAAACTCGACGACATCATCACGCATATAAACCACTTAAAAACTCTCAACAAATGATTTGGCTCACCCAACTTTTTGAAAAAGTCGCAGATAAAAAACTGCTTAGCATCGGATTGGTATCCTTATTAATCGGATCCCTTATCGCTATTAATACCAATGCACGCTTTGATGGTGTTTTGGATATGCATCTGGTAAAGGAAGTACAGCCCATACAACCGTTTTTGGACAATATTATCAACACCATTATCTTGGCTGTTTTATTGTTTGCGCTTGGCAAATACGTCAATTCAAAAACGCGATTTATCGATATTTTAAATACCGCTTTTATTTGTAGAATTCCATTTTACCTACTCCCCTTATTCAATATCAACCATGCAATAACTACGATTACGGATGATTTACTTCCCAATATTGCAGAGCCCGATTTATTACTTCAAAGTTTAGCTACGCCAACTACCTTAATACTAATCGGAAGCTTTGCCCTAGTCAGCATACTTGCGCTTATACTCTTTGCATACCTAGTTTTTAAAGGCTTTAAAACGGCTACTAATCTAAAAAAAACCGTTCATATTATCCTTTTGGTAGTTACTGTCTTAATCGCTGAAGTACTCAGTAAATTCTTAGTTTATCTCTATTAAAAATGAAAGCAATACTACTCTCCTTTATAATTCTATTTTCAACGTCGTTGTTAGCACAATCATTTGAAAAAAAAATGCTTCAAATAGACCCGGAAATTCAAGGTGATTTATATATAGGATCTCCCAACAACGAAACCGTCATAGTAATCATTGCAGGGTCAGGACCCACCGACAGAAATGGTAATCAACCGCCGATGTCGATGAATAATTCCCTAAAATTTCTAGCAGAAGGATTGGCCACCAAGGGACACAACGTTTTTACATTCGACAAGCGCGTGATTGCTCAAATCAAAAACAAACACCTTCCCGAAGGCATTACCTTCGAAAACTCCGTAGATGATGTTGTTCTAATTACAAATAGTTTACGCGAGCAGTTTACGAATATTATTATTGCAGGACATAGCGAAGGAGCTCTAGTAGGCACACTGGCAGCTCAAAAAACTTCTGCAAAAGCTTTTATATCTCTAGCGGGTCCTGGACAGCGTATTGACAAGATTCTTACCAAACAAGTAACGGAGAAGGCGCCTTTTTTAAGAGTAAAGATGGATGAGATCTTTGCCCAATTGAGAAAGGGGCAAATAGTAACTGACGTAATTCCGATGCTACAAAGTTTATTTTTACCGATAAACCAACCTTACATCATGTCGTGGATGAAATATGACCCTACCTTGGAAATCGCTAAATTAAACCTACCTATATTAATTATCAACGGCACCAAAGACATACAGATAGAAGAAAATGAGGCAAAATTATTACATCAGGCATATCCCAAAAGCAAACTCGTACTGATAGAAGGAATGAACCATATTTTTAAAAATATTGAAAAAGACGAAGACAACCTCAAGTCCTACAATAATCCTAAGTTGCCTTTACATCCCGAATTAATTCCGACAATAACAGACTTTTTGAATGCCGTTCCATAAATTGGTACTTACATTACAAAATCAACAAGCCGTTTGAGCGTAAATCTCTAGCGGTTTTTGAGTACCAAAAAGGCTCAAAATCCTCCTGACAATAAGCTTCAAAATCTACTTTCATCTCTTGATAAGTTAGGGTTTTTGAGGCTTTTTCGTTTAGTTTTACAACCAAATCGACAAACCACTCTCCTATTACTTTGTCGGTATCTATAGCTAAGGTGTTTTTTTTAGTATAAAAAAGCATGCTTGCTTTTTCAAAGGTTCTTCCCTTTTTGGTTTTGGTATAAAACTCCAATTGAGGCGAAGTACCCAACCAGAAAACCTTGTTGGTTGGTTTGTAAATTGGAAGCACATCTTGTTCTAACACCGCAGCGATATAATTGGGCGATATCGATGTTCTAGGCACTTTAAAATCAAACCATTCTTGTAAAGCCCAATCAAAACAAACTCCGTGCATAAAGTTAAACAAGGATTTCTTTAAACCGTAGGAAAACTTATCGTGCTGTGCACCTGACTTTTCTTTATGAACCAGATCGTTATTGGCAAAACTACCCAATTCTGTGTTTATTTTGATCACATCAAATAATTCGGGATTCATACCGACCGGGCTGTGTGCGGTCATGGCAAATTGATGCCAAAAACCCGATTGCATAACTCCCATTTCAAACATTTGACGAACCATTTCCAAACTATCTATGGTTTCTTGCGCGGTTTGTGTAGGAAAACCATACATCAAATAAGCGTGCACCAAGATGCCCGCTTCAGTAAAGTTCTTATTGACCCGAGCAACTTGCTCTACGGTCACGCCTTTGTCAATTAATTTTAATAAACGATCAGACGCTACTTCTAATCCGCCGGAAACTGCAATACAACCCGAAGCTTTAAAAAGCAAACACAAATCTTTGGTAAAACTCTTTTCAAATCGAATGTTTGTCCACCAGGATACGGTTATTTTTCTTCGAATAATTTCCAAAGCAACTTCACGCATCAAAGCAGGTGGTGCCGCTTCATCGACAAAATGAAAACCGGTCTCGCCCGTTTGCTCAATTAGGGCCTCCATGCGATCAACGATCTGCTTTGCCGCTACGGGTTCATATACTTTTATATAATCTAAGGATATATCGCAAAAGGTACATTTACCCCAATAGCAACCGTGTGCCATAGTCAATTTATTCCAACGTCCATCACTCCACATTCGATGCATCGGATTGACGATTTCTATCACGGATATATATTCCGATAACAACAAACCCGAGTAATCAGGAGTGCCAACTTCAGCCTGTTTATAATCTCTCTTTAAAGGATTATTAATATATACAACCCTATCCTCCTTTAGCAATAAAGTGCGCTTTAACTCTTCTTGTAAAATCTTTCCCTCCACGTATAAAACGAGATTCTCCAACGGAGCTTCGCCATCATCCAGCGTAATAAAGTCAAAAAACTCAAAAACGCGTACATCGGTCAACGATCGCAATTCCGTATTAGGAAAACCGCCTCCCATCGTAATTTTAATCTGTGGATGGTTTTTCTTAATCCATTGAGCGCAGCGAAAAGAACTGTACAAATTACCTGGAAAAGGCACTGAAAAACCCACTATAGAAGGTTGAGAAGTGCTGATAATTTTCTCTAACAATTTTAAACTGATCTGATCAATATAGGTGGGTTCTTGATGTAAAGCTTCATACAACTCGTCAAAACTATTAGCCGAACGCCCCAATCTTTCGGCATAACGGCTGAAACCAAAGTTAGCATCGACCGTTTCGACAATTAAATCCGATAGATCTTCCAAATATAAGGTAGCTAAATGTTTGGCTTTGTCTTGGATTCCCATAGCTCCAAAGGCCCACTCCAATTCTTCCAATTGATTAAATCGAGAAGCTTGCGGTAGAAAAACATCCTGCGTAATCGCATGAGCCAACGTAGGGTTTTTACCTTGTAAAAAAGCCATAACCGGGTCAATAGTAGCCTTATACTCGTGTTGCAAAGCTACTATACGTCGGGTATTTTCAGAAAAATCCCCGTTATGAAGCTTGATGTATTCAAATAAATCCACCAGTCCTCGTTTAGAAAAAAGCTCTAAAATAACTTCGATTCCCAGATCAGACTGAAAACAAGCAATGGATTTCGTATTAAAAAAACCTTTGATATAAGCCGTAGCGGGATAAGGAGTATTTAATTGCGTAAAAGGCGGTGTAATTAAAGTAACTGTTGTTTCCAAGACTTTGAAATAAAGTACAAAAGTAATCAATTAATCTTTAGTTTAACGATACCTTGAAATTACAGAAACCGTATCAAAACAGCGCATATTCAACAATATTAATTAAAATACATCACATACTTAATATATTGTTAATTTTTTATATATATTTGAATAGCTTACCTTTAGATTAAAAGGAATGCGATTTCCAAGGATTTAAACTACGTGGACTTTACGCAAAAATTAAAAAAGTAATTATGAAATCGCCACGAAAACAACGCGTTTATACAACAAACGCCAATGATGATAAAGCGATGTCATATAACTTTATATAAAGATCTTATTGATATATGAAAAATATACTGCTTTTTACAATCGCACTACTGTACAATCTGACCTCCTATAGTCAGGCTGTCAGCCCCAGTGATATCATAGGAGTTTGTTCCAACCAAAACATTGTCAATCCCACTCCAACTGGTACCAAATACAACAACCTGATCACTCATTGTAGCACCATACCGTTGACCAACACTTTAGTACTTTACTATGTAGAGATCATGTCAGGAACAACCTTTGCCTTTACGATTACTCCCACCAATGATGTGGATTATGATTTTGCTACTTGGCTAAACCCCAACATCAATAATTTAGGTCCTGCCGATCGAGGATCACAAAACAGTCCGCTACAAACCGGTGTATATACCGTAGGTCTATCCCTACACGAACCGATAGAAACCTGCGAATTGCCCAGCGCAAATATCAGTGGACTGATACCGGGTATGGTTCGTTATTACGATGTTCAACCCGGTGATGCAATCTTGATTGCCGTAAATAGATGGTCTACCAAAGATTCCGGATTTACCCTATCCTTTGAAGGAGATGCGATTCTTAATTGTATCTTATTGGATAAAGCTTACCATAAATGTGACTTTGACAACGATGGGAAGGAAAACTTTGATCTCACTGAAATCGCTGATGAAATCAAAACTAGTGATCCCACCTATGTAGTTGACTTTTTCGCTTCAGAAATCGATGCCAACAATGCCACGGCGACCAATACCTTACCGTCAAATCACACCGCATATACCGCTAGTAACCCCAATTCTATTTACGCTCGCGTCAAACGTCCTAACGGGATTTTAAAAAAGGTCATGAAAATCGATCTTATTGTTGACAAATCCCCCGTTATCAAGCAGAAAAAAATCAGCTATGAAAGCTGTGATTATGACAGGTCCGGAACGGTTTCCTTTGACTTGACCAGCATGCAACCCACTATAGCAAACGGGCAAACGGATTTACAGTTTAAATATTATGAAAACTTATCCGACGCTGAAGACAACAATAATAAAACGATCGTTCAACCTCAAAAATATGTTTCTGGATTAAAAACCGTGTATATACGTGTAGCAATCAATGATAAATGTGCGAAAATCGTCGAAGCCGATCTCATACTGATTTATCCGCCAACTCTACTAGAAACCGAAATTGAATACGAACTGTGCGAGAGAGAATACACCGAAAAGGCTATTTTCGACTTGACCAGTCAAGAAAAATTTATCGCAAATAATCAAAAGGATCTCGTTTTTAAATATTATGAAAATCTAGTTGATGCAGAACAAGACAATGCCAATTTTATCTCAACTCCTACGTCGTATACAGCAACAAGCAGAACCGTTTATACTCGAGTAAGTATACAGGGAAAATGTGCACTAACGGCAACTTTAAACTTAATAGTTGACAGCAATCCACGGGTAACCGACACACAATTTGATTATGAAATTTGTGACGATGATTTAGACGGCATGGAAACTTTCGATTTAAAAAGTTATGAATCTATTATTGTATCCGATCCAACCGGTATCGAATTTAAATATTACAAAAACCTGACAGATGCTCAAAATAACAGCGCGGCTGTTATTAGCAATACCAAAGAATTCACTTCAAAGAAAACGACGGTTTACGTCAGAATCACTTTAAATCAAAAATGTCCAATTCTGGTAGCCTTAAATTTAATTCCAAGTCGCACAACTCTAAGCTCTAGCGAGACTCGTATTTCCGAAATTTGCGGTGAAGAACATACTGATGGATTGCGTTTTAATTTAACTCGCGCATTGACGTCTCTACTAAAAGGGGAACAATCGGGTAAATATAAAATCAGCTATTACCGAGAAGAAGAAGATGCCAGAAACGCGAACAATGCACTGGAAAACTATAAATCTCATCTGGTAGCCTATGGCACCGAAGAAACCGTCTATGTTCGCTTTGAAAATGGAAAAGGCTGTTATATCATTTCCCATATATCTCTCGAATCCAATAGACGAATCACGATTCCAGATCAGTACAACAAAGAATGTGATCCTTATCAGCTTCCGGTACTACCCGAAGCCTATGCTTATTATACCCAACCGCATGGACCACGAGGAACCGGAACCCGGATCGATCCAAAGGCACCCGAAAGCAGTTCGATTTTCGGTAAACGCCTGATCTATATTTATGCCAGTTCTAAAGGTGAAAAAGACCTTGTTGACAAAGAAAAACCAGATGCCGATGAATGCATCTTTGAAACCAGCTTTACCGTCTTTAACAACGATTGTAAAATACCTAAGGGTATATCACCAAATGGAGATGGCAAAAACGACTCTTGGGATTTGACGCCATTCGGTGTCACCGATGTAGTGATTTTCAATAGATGGGGACAAGAAGTATATCAGTTCTCAGGAAACTATATCAATCAATGGTATGGACAATCGAGCAGTGGAAAAGAATTACCCGACGGGACCTATTGGTATAGCCTCGAAACACTCAACGGAAAATTGCAAGGCTGGGTGCAAATAATGCGATGATTTTAAAATGGTAGGGTGAGATTTTAGCCTTAACTGAGGAAGTTGCTGCATATTAAAAAACCACAAAGTTGCTATCAAAGTTAGAAATACTTAAAAGTATCCAGCTAAACAGACTTGGAAGAATCGTACTATGCATTGAAAATGTTAAATCGATATGCTTCAAACCCAATATCGATTTATTTTCTTTAAGGTTCTTTTTTTCTTTAAATTAGCAAAAAAACAAACTATGCCTTTGGACTGTATTACTTATCAAAATTCCGGTTATTTTTCCGAGTTAATTATAGACTATCTCAACCAAGAGCCCAAAATAAAAGAACTCTATCATCGATTTCCTACCTTAGAGAATTTCGAAGATCAATTTCAGGAAAAACAGCAACAATTTCCAAAAGCCCATCGTGAGGTATTGCATCAAGCATTACAGTTACAATATCAAAAGTTCCATACGAGTAAAGAAACCCAACAAAACATAGACAGTCTACTTTCTGAGCAGACTTTTACGATAACCACTGGCCATCAATTAAATTTGTTCACAGGACCTTTATACTTTCTTTATAAAATCATCTCGACGATCAATTTGACCCAGCAATTAAAAAAACAATATCCGAAACAAAATTTTGTACCGGTTTATTGGATGGCCACAGAGGATCACGATTTTGACGAGATCAATCACTTTCAATTTGAAGATAAAAAAATCCAATGGAACAGAGCGGCTTCTGGCCCAGTAGGTAGATTATCTACCGAAGATTTAGACAAAGTTTTTACCGTGTTTTCTTCTCATTTAGGTGCTGGTATTCATGCCAACCAAATCAGAGATTGGTTTAAAAAAGCTTACCTAGAGCACGACAATCTAGCCGATGCAACGCGTTATTTGGCCAATGCCCTTTTTGGTCAACACGGTCTTATTATTTTGGACGGCGATGACAAAGAACTAAAAACGATATTTGCCCCTTATGTTCAAGCAGAGCTTTACGAACAAAGTTCTTTCACAAAAACTCAACAGAGTTTTGACTTATTAAACGATTATTTCATACAAGTAAATCCCCGAGAAATCAATCTCTTCTATATCAAAGATGGATTGAGAGAACGCATCTTATTTGAACAAGACCAATATAGGATCAACCATACTAACCTCGTCTTTTCACGCGAAGCTATTTTGGAAGAACTTCGAGCATTTCCGGAACGATTTAGTCCAAACGTGATTCTTCGTCCCCTATATCAAGAGATCATTTTACCCAATCTCTGCTATATTGGCGGCGGTGGCGAATTAGCATATTGGTTGGAATTGAAGAAAGTGTTTGAACACCATCAGATCGTATTCCCGATGTTGTTGTTGCGCAATGCGGTACTATTGGTTAGTGAGAAACAAAACAAAAAGATCGAACGCCTCAAACTGAGCTGGCAAGAGCTGTTTCTAAAACACGATGAATTAATTCGTTTAAAGAGTAAGGCCTTATCAAATAACACATTTGACTTTGACCAACAGCGGCAATTTCTGCTAGCCCAATTTGAAGACCTAGAAAAGATAGCTTTGAAAACCGACGCCTCCTTTATCGGAGCCGTTAAAGCACAGGCAAAAAAACAATTGAACGGATTAGACCATTTGGAACAACGCCTATACAAGGCAGAGAAAAAGCTTAACGGTGAAGCTCTTGAACGGATTAGTCATATTCATTTGAGTTTGTTCCCAAACAACAGCTTACAAGAGCGGGTAGTCAATTTTTCGGAATTCTATAAGGAATACGGCGAGCAATTTATCGACCGTTTATTCGAAGAACTAAAACCTCTTGAACATCAATTCAATATCATCCGACTATAAATTCAAATCCGATACAAATTTCAAAAGATATATGCATGCATATATCTTTTTTGTTATATTTACGTAACGTATAAATTTTAAGTTATGGATTTTACTGCTAAAATGCTTCGTGATGGAGCCCTTGACGACAAGGTAATTGTTGTAACTGGTGGAGGAAGTGGCTTGGGAAAAGCCATGTCTACTTATTTTTTAGAATTGGGAGCAAAAGTAGCTATTACCTCTAGAGATATTGAGAAATTAAAAACAACCGCTACTGAATTGGAAGCCTTAACAGGAGGAACATGTTTACCTATTGCTTGTGACGTACGTCATTACGATCAAGTGGAGAACATGCTAAAAGAGGTACTTGAAAAATTTGGAAAAGTAGATGTGCTATTAAACAATGCTGCGGGTAATTTTATTTCACCCACGGAGCGCTTGTCTTCCAATGCTTTTGACACGATTATCGACATTGTACTCAAAGGGTCTAAGAATTGTACTTTAGCTTTTGGAAAACACTGGATCGATCAGAAGGAACGCAACAAAGTTATTTTAAATATCACCACCACTTATGCCTGGACAGGATCGGGATATGTAGTTCCCTCTGCCACGGCTAAAGCTGGAGTATTGGCGATGACCCGTAGTTTGGCCGTTGAATGGGCAAAATACGGTATCCGATCTAATGCTATTGCTCCTGGTCCATTCCCTACTAAAGGCGCTTGGGATCGCTTACTGCCTGGAGATTTACAAGAAAAATTTGATTTAACGAAGAAAATACCACTTCGCCGTGTCGGTGTTCATCAGGAATTAGCGAATCTAGCTGCCTATTTGGTTTCTGATTTTTCATCTTTTGTCAACGGTGAAGTAGTTACCATAGATGGAGGAGAATGGCTACAAGGTGCCGGCGAATTCAATATGCTCGAACAAATACCTTCGGAAATGTGGGACATGCTCGAAGCCCATGTACGAAACAAGAAATAAGTCTCATTTTTAAATTTATAAAGAAGTCAATCTTAATTTTTTTAGTTTGACTTCTTTTTTTATATAAAACACTGAGCAATAGATACTTTTGCAAATTGTTGATAAATTAGATTTTCTAAACCCATAAAAAATTGTATTTTTACGACTCAAAATATTTTAGATACAAAATGGGTAAAATTATTGCAATTGCCAACCAAAAAGGAGGCGTTGGAAAAACCACAACTTCTGTTAATCTCGCAGCGTCTTTAGGTGCTTTGGAGAAAAGAGTGCTTTTAATTGATGCCGATCCACAAGCCAACGCTACTTCTGGACTAGGAGTAGATGTTGAAACCATTGAAATCGGGACTTATCAATTATTAGAACACAGCAATACCCCAGAGGAAGCCATCATTTCTTGTTCTGCTCCTAACGTATCTCTAATTCCAGCTCATATCGATTTGGTTGCTATTGAGATTGAATTGGTTGACAAAGAAAAAAGAGAATATATGCTTAAGCAGTCTTTGGCAAGCATCAAAGACCAATACGACTATATAATTATTGATTGCGCCCCTTCTTTGGGACTGTTAACCTTAAATGCTTTAACAGCTGCTGACTCTGTTGTGATTCCGATTCAATGTGAATACTTCGCTTTAGAGGGACTAGGAAAATTATTAAACACCATTAAAAGTGTTCAAAAAATACACAATCCCGATTTAGATATTGAGGGCCTATTATTGACGATGTATGATTCTCGCTTGCGACTGTCCAATCAAGTTGTCGAAGAAGTTCAAAAACACTTCAACAATATGGTATTTAAAACCATCATACAGCGAAATGTAAAACTCAGTGAAGCCCCTAGTTTTGGAGAGAGTATTATCAATTATGATGCAACCAGCAAAGGAGCTACCAATTATTTAAGCTTGGCAGAAGAAATTATTCAAAAGAACAAATAAGTTGCGTATACGATAATTATGGCAAAGGCAATAAAAAAACAGGCTTTAGGAAGAGGTTTATCCGCCTTGCTAAAAGATCCTGAAAACGATATAAAATCTGCAGCAGACACCAATGCTGATAAAGTAGTCGGTAATATTATTGAATTGGATATCGATGCTATTGAAATCAATCCATTTCAACCTAGAACCAACTTCAACGAAGATTCTTTAAAAGAATTGGCTACGAGTATTAAAGAACTCGGAGTGATTCAACCGATAACGGTTCGAAAAGTAGAATTTAATAAATACCAACTAATCTCTGGAGAACGCCGTTTGCGCGCCTCTAAATTGGTCGGTTTAACTACTGTCCCAGCCTATATTCGCTTGGCAAACGATAACGATTCTCTAGTGATGGCCTTGGTTGAAAACATCCAACGTCACGACTTAGATCCAATTGAAATTGCCCTCTCCTACCAACGTTTGATCGATGAAATCCAATTGACGCAAGAGCAAATGAGTGATCGTGTAGGTAAAAAGCGATCTACCATTGCTAATTACTTACGATTATTGAGATTAGACCCGATTATTCAAACGGGAATTCGCGACGGCTTTATCACGATGGGCCACGGTAGAGCGATTATAAACATCGATGATCTTGATGCTCAAACCGACATTTACCACAAAATCATTAGTGAAAACTTATCCGTACGCGAAACGGAAGCTTTGGTAAAGAGTTACCAGCAGAAATTATTGGGCTTAGACGATAAACCAGCTAAACCGAATACTTATAAATTACCCGAAAATTACCAAAACACTTTTGCTTCCTTTTTTGGAGCGAAAGTGGATATCAAAGCGACAGCCAATGGAAAAGGGAAGATTTCAATACCGTTCCATTCAGAAGAAGATCTTCATAGAATAATCAAACTCCTAGAAGAGTAGTGAAACAAATAACGTACCTTATTTTAATCGGATTTTGTATAGTAAATGTTGCAAAATCCTATAGTCAATCCAGTTCAGATACGCTACAATTTAGCACTCCTGACGTGATTGTGGAGAAACCAATGGATCCATTATCACCTGCAAGAGCTGCATTTTACTCGGCCGTAGTTCCAGGATTGGGTCAATTTTACAATAAAAAATACTGGAAAGTTCCTATCCCTTATATCGGGATGGGAATTTCGCTTTATTTCTATTCCGACAACCATAAGAAGTATAAGGAATACAGAAATGAATATAAAAAACGACTCAATCACACCAATAATCCCGATGACCCAAAATTTGGCAGAATAGATAGCGATAGAGTCATTGCAGGACAGCGTTTCTATCAACGAAATCGTGATTTATCGGCCGTAATTACAGCTGGAATCTATATACTTACCATCATTGATGCCAATATCGATGCTCATTTATTGCAATTTAACGTCAGCGATCAATTAACATTTCAGCCAACGTTTCAACTCAATGAAGTAGACTACCAATACCAATACGGATTGAGTTTACAGTATAAATTTTAACAAGACAACTTTATGAAAATAGCACTTTTGGGATATGGTAAAATGGGCCAAATCATCGAAAAAATCGCTCGTGACCGCGGTCACGAAATCGTTCTTAAAAAAACGAGTACTACCTCTTTTGACCAATTAGACCAAGCCGATGTTGCTATTGACTTCAGTATACCCGATGTTGCGGTTACCAATATCAAAGCAGCTTTAGACCTCAATATCCCAGTTATTTCCGGTACCACCGGTTGGCTAGAACAATACGACGAAATCTGCGAATATTGCGAACTTAAAAATGGCGCTTTTTTATACGGCTCCAACTTTAGCGTTGGCGTGAATATCTTCTTTCAACTTAATGAATACCTAGCACAGATCATGAGTCAATTAGATTCATACCAAGTATCTATGGAAGAAATTCATCATACTCAGAAACTCGATGCCCCAAGTGGAACAGCGATTACCTTGGCTCAAGATATCATCAAAAACTCTAGCTACACCCTATGGTCTCTCGATGAGAAAACCGCAGCCGATTCAATTCCAATTTATGCGAAACGCATAGATCAAGTTCCCGGTACACATACTGTAGACTATAGTTCTGATATCGATACCATCGAAATCAAACACACCGCTCATAATCGCAATGGATTTGCCTTAGGAGCCGTATTAGCTGCAGAATGGATTTTTCATAAAAAAGGCATCTTTTCTATGAAAGATGTTTTAAATTTGAAAAAATAACAGCCTTTTTAAAAACTTAATTCTTAAGCTATGACACTTATACAATGGTTTATATTTTTCTTAATCATCCAAGTTGTGCACTTTGCCGGAACTTGGAAACTATATCAAAAAGCAGGTAGAAAACCTTGGGAAGCAATAGTCCCTGTTTATAATGCCATCGTTTTAATGAAAATCATCAACCGACCAACATGGTGGGTGATCTTACTTTTTATTCCTATAGTAAACTTAATTATGTTTCCTGTGGTATGGGTTGAAATCCTCAGAAGCTTTGGGAAAAACAAAACTGCAGATACCATACTTGGCGTAGTAACGCTAGGCTTGTATATCTACTATATCAATTATGCCGTTGATGTTACCTATATTCCAAACCGCAGTTTAAAACCGACCACTTCTTCTGGAGAAACGGTAAGCTCCATTTTATTTGCCGTGGTTGTCGCAACATTAATACATACGTATATCATACAACCCTTTACCATTCCAACTTCTTCGTTAGAGAAAACCTTGTTGGTTGGTGATTTCCTGTTTGTGAGTAAAATCAATTATGGTCCACGAACACCGATGACTACCGTAGCCTTACCGATGGTTCATGATTCTATACCTTTTACAAAAACAAAATCGTATTTAATTGAACCGCATCTACCTTATTTTAGACTGCCTGGATTCCAAAAAGTACAACACAACGATATCGTTGTTTTTAACTGGCCTACGGATACTGTTTATGACTTTTCAGGCAAACATACCCAAGGTGTATACAAACCCCTTGACAAAAAGACCAATTACGTTAAGAGAACTGTTGGTTTACCCGGTGAGAGCCTAGAAATCAAAGATGGTGTTGTATATACCGACGGAAAAGAACTGATTTTAAACGATCGTGCCAAATTACAATATTCGTATACCGTTGTTACCGACGGAACGCCTATAGATCAAAATTTTATCTTACGCGATTTAAAAACCACTGAACCGTTTGGTTATACCGCCGTGGATACGATGTTATTTTATGCTTTGACCTTCGATAATGTAGAGCGTTTGAAAACCCTATCCAATGTAAAAAGTATCACACGTATTATTGATAAAACAGCAACAACTGCTATATTTCCACATACTAAAAATTGGACACAAGACAACTTAGGGCCTATTCCAATTCCAAAGAAAGGTCAAGTTGTAAAATTGAACGCGGAAACATTGCCGTTTTACAAACGCGTTATAACTGCCTACGAACACAATACGCTAGAGACAAACGGAGAAGAAATTAAAATAAACGGTCAACCTGTTACGGAATACACCTTTAAACAAGACTATTACTACATGATGGGAGACAACCGTCACAACTCTCTAGACAGTAGATACTGGGGATTTGTACCGGAAGACCATATTGTAGGAAAACCCGTTTTCGTTTGGATGAGTTTGGATCAAAATGTACCGTGGAGCAAAGCCATAGACAAAATCCGTTGGGAACGCATGTTTACTACCGTTGGTGGCAATGGCGAACCGGTATCCTATTTCAAATACTTTGTAATCCTAGTAATTGGATGGATTGGATATGATTTTTATAAAAAGAGAAAAGCGAAAAGAAATTCGTAAATGAAGTTTTATTAAATGGATATTTTATTACACCCTACCTACTTTCCGTCGATCAGTCAGTTCGTAGCCATGGCGCAGGCCGATACCATTACTTTTGAAGTAGATGATAACTTTCAAAAGCAAACGAATAGAAATAGAATGTATATCTATAGTGCCAATGGAATGCAAATGCTCAATATACCTGTTAAACACGCTATAGACCTGCATCAAAAGTTTAAAGACGTACAGATAGAGAATTCCTTCAATTGGCAAAAACAACATTTAAAATCCCTAGAGGCATCATATAGAACCTCTCCGTATTTTGAATATTTTGAAGATGATATTCGCCCGATATTTGAAAAGAAACATCAATTTCTGATGGATCTCAATTTTCAAATTTTAGAAATCCTAACCGATTGTTTGGCTTTACCAATAACGTATAGCAAAACAGAGGAGTATTTAAAAGATCCTGTTCAAAGTTTAGATCTACGCCATTTAGTCAATGGAAAAAAAGATGATTCGCAATTCGAATCCTATGTACAAGTATTCGATGACAAATATGGTTTTATAAGTAATTTAAGCATACTCGACCTCCTTTTCAATGAGGGAAGACATGGAGTAGACTATTTAAAGAATCAGCACTTAGTTATGAAATAAAAAAAACGCTCTAAAAGTTAGAGCGTTTTTTTTTACTATTTCTTTTTATTTTTCATCAAAACCGTAAACTTGATTCAGAAAACACTTCATCAGTACACGCTTTTAATTCACCAGCTCTTCCTTTTTACTCATTTTTAGGCGAGAAACTATCGGATAATGATCTGAATTGATAAATTCATCGTGGGTTGTAAAAGACTTCACCTCGATTTGTTGATCTACAAATATATAGTCGATTCGCGCCGGATAATACATAAAATGATAACTTTTCCCGAATCCATCTCCGGCCTCAACAAAAGCATCCTTTAAATCGCCTCTAATATTGCGATACACATAAGAAAAGGCGCTGTTGTTCATATCCCCACAAACAATTTTGGGATGCCTAGAATCGTCCATATGGGACTGTATCAGCTCCGACTGCAATTGCTGCTCTCTAAACGCAAGACTTAATCGATTAAAGATCAATTTTGATTTTCTCTCATCGATTTTTTCGTGTATATCTGGACTGATATTGACCGATTGTAAATGCATACTGTACACCCTCACTGTATCCTTATCCTTGACAATATCAACGTAAATCACGTTATTATTAGAGTTTGGAAAACGGATTTCTCCTTTATCAATAATTCTGTATTTGGAAAAGATAGCCTGACCGGTCTGAATGTTTTGACCGTGGGAAGTGGTGTACTTGAATTTATATTGTGGAAATTTCAGTTTTGCGTTTTTAGAATACTCCTGTACACATAAGATATCCGGATCTTCATGATCGATAAACTCTTTGATTTTAAACGGTACATCACTGTCTTTAATCCAATTGAATAGATTAAACAAACGCACATTATAGGTCATCACCACGAAGTCTTGATCTTCTGTCAACTCGTCTCTACCGCTAAATTTATAAAATTTCGTTATAAATGTGGTCCCCAACAGTAAGATAACCACGGATAAGAAGACCTGTCGCTTTAATTGAACTCCCCAATACAACAGAAAAAAAATATTAGCAATTAAAAGCAACGGTAAAATCAGCGTTAATACCGATAGAAAAGGAAACAACTTTGGCGCTAAAAAAGGCAGGAAATATCCGAGCAGCGTCATGACTGCCAACACGATATTTAAAAAAAATACTGCTTTATTAAACCACGAAAGTTTTTTCATATATGACTAATACTTTTACATTAAGATTCTTATAGTGTTCCTGTTTTTCTAAGCCAACGGAATCTAAAACTAATTCGATGACCTGCCTAATTGGAAACTATTTCCCGATTTTAAACAAAAAATCCTTTTCTTCTTTGCTAAGGCTGTCGTAACCCGATTTACTAATCTTATCGAGTATGTGATCAATGCGCTGTTGCTCTGGGTCTTTAACAACCCCCGCTGTACCTACACCAATCAAACCGCCTTGTGAAGACTGTGTAGTATGCTGCGTTTTATTAGGATTCACATGCACCTTTTTAAATGGGTGTTTAGCCGGTTTTGGATTAAATAAATTCGCTGCTTTATCAACTACAAACGTAAAGGGTTTGCTGATATCCGTACCGCTTTGTAATGCTTTGATAAATAAAAACCCAAAAAAAGCACCACCTAAATGCGCAATATGTCCACCGGTATTACTAACGGGTATTTGAATTAAATCCATGATCAATAAAGCCAAAGCGATATGCCACATCTTCACCTCGCCTATCAGCAACAAACGTACCGGCATATACGGAGCATAGGTAGCCAAGGCCACTAATGCAGCCATAATTGCAGCAGAAGCACCCACCAATATAATACCTGTACTAAACACAAAACTCGATAATACGTAAAATATACCTCCAAAAACTGCACCAAGACAGTAAACAGCCAAAAATTGTTTTTGGGTAAAATACGTCATAAATAAACGCCCTACGAAGTTCAACACGATCATATTAAAAATCAAGTGAAACACATTGGCATGTAAAAACGCATAGGTAAAAAAGCTCCACGGCCTAGCTAAAGCAATAGTGGTCTTAGACGACAAGCCTATCCACCCCAACAACAAGTGGTGAAACGAAGGAACAAAAGCATTTAAAATAAAAAAAACTACAGAAACGCCTATGTTCCAAAACAATAACTTTTGAACGACACCGCCAATTCTGTATTGCATTTTAAAATCGTCTAAAAGAGCCATGATATACTAGTATTACTTACAAATTTAAAATTAATGATCCCAACGATTTTGTTCAAACTGATTTTTCTTCCAGTACCACATCATCAAGAAACCGACCACAGCTCCACCGATATGAGCAAAATGCGCAATGCCGGTAGATCCTCCAAAAATAGAACCTCCATTTAAGCCCATATACAAATCCATAACCAAAATACCCGGTACAAAATACTTGGCTTTAATCGGTACGGGAATAAACATCAAAGCTAATTCTGCATTGGGAAACATAAAGGCAAAAGCCACCAATAATCCATAGATAGCACCAGAAGCACCAACTGCAGGAACATTATAGGACATGATCATATTCTCTAACGCGCTTGGTGACAGAAACTGCGCCCAAGCTGGACTATACATCCCTCTACCTTGGTTTAAAACAGCAAATATTTCATCCTTCTGAAAACCGTTTGCTACTAAAGTATTCACCCCGTCGTGTACTAAATAATAATTGACACCACTGTGCAATATAGCCGCTCCTAAACCACATGAAATATAAAAAAACAAAAACTTCTTACTGCCCCAAAACTGCTCTAGGGTTGACCCAAAAGAGTACAGCGCAAACATATTGAAAAACAAATGCATCCATCCACCGTGCATAAACATATGCGTCAGGGGTTGCCAATATTGAAAACTGGGGTTTTCAAAATAATATAAGGCTAAATAACCATCCATAGCAGGCACGAATTGTGCTCCTAAGAAAAATATAACGTTTATTATCAACAGTTGTTTTACTGTTTCTGTAATTTGCATCATAAAGTGAATTTTTTGTCGATGTCTTCAACGCGCATCGTGATAAATGTTGGTTTTAAAAATGGGGAAACACTGGGCTCTTTACAAGCAAAAAGTGAATTAACCATGTTTTCTTGTTCTTCGTCATTCAAATACGAACCGGATTTTACGGCCAAACTCAAGGCTAGCGATTTAGCGATACGATCGGTTTGACTAAAACTTACTTCGGGTAATTCTCCCTGTAAATCGTTTAATAAATCTTCTAATACGATAGAGGCCTCGCTCTCGGCAACATGCACTGGAAGTCCTGAAATAACCACTTTATCAGAATCTATAGACTCAAAAATAAATCCGGTTTGCTTTAAGGCACTTTCTAACTCGCGCAACAATTCAATTTCAAAAGGCGCATAGTACAGCGGCAAAGGAAACAACAATTGCTGGCTCGTAGCTTGCTGCACGGTAATATTACTCAAAAACTTCTCATATAAAATGCGTTGATGAGCTCTGCGTTGATCGATAACTACCAAGCCCGATTTAATAGGGCTAATGATATATTTTTTATTGAGTTGAAAAGAACGACTATACGACTTATCGTCGATCAGTCCTTCAAACAACGAACTGGTTTTAACATCCTCTTCCAAGTTCAGTCCAGACAAATCCAGATCATCCGCAGATGATTTCAAACCCTCGTACAAGGTTTCCCACGAACCACTGGTATCGGGCTTTTCAAAACTAGGTGAAAAAACAGGTTTTGAAAAAGCAGATCCCCCACTACTGCTCGCAAAAGATTTTGAAGGAGCGCTACGAGATTCAAACGCCGTTCTACTCTTTTTAGTATCGCTATCGTCCTCACGAAAAGGATTAAAATTCGTATCTACCTGAATGGTTGGAGTCGGCGCCTTTTTTTCCTTAAAATCATAAGGTGTATCCATAGTAGCATCGCGCTGAAAATCCAACACCGGTGCTACGTTAAATTGCCCCAAACTGTGTTTAATCGCCGATCGTAAAATCGCGTACAAAGCTTGTTCGTCATCAAACTTTACCTCGGTTTTAGTCGGGTGAATATTGATATCAATTGAGTTTGGAGGCAAGGTTAAGTACAAAAAATAGCTCGGATGTGTTCCTTCCTTTAACAAGCCCTCAAAAGCCGCTAGTACCGCATGATGCAGGTAACCACTTTTGATAAAACGCTCGTTGACAAAAAAGAATTGTTCACCCCGGCTCCTTTTTGCGAACTCGGGTTTTCCAACAAAACCACTGATCCCTATAATCTCTGTAATTTCCTGTACAGGAACCAACTTCTCATTGGTCTTTGCTCCAAAAATATTGACAATCCGCTGGCGGAAATTTGACACCGGTAGATTAAACATTTCACTACCGTTGTGAATCAATATAAAATGAATGCCACTATGCGCCAAAGCTATGCGTTCAAATTCATCGATAATATGACGAAATTCGACCGTATTAGACTTTAAAAAATTGCGTCTGGCTGGTATATTAAAAAAAAGATTTTTAACGGCAAAAGAAGTTCCTTGCGGAACTACAGCTACTTCCTGCGAAGTAATCTTACTGCCTTCTATCACTAAATGCGTTCCCAACTCATCATCGACTTGACGGGTTTTTAACTCCACATGAGCAATAGCCGCAATCGAAGCAAGAGCTTCCCCACGAAATCCCTTAGTGCTTAAAGCAAATAAATCCTCCGCCACCGAAATCTTCGAAGTAGCATGACGTTCAAAAGCCATACGCGCATCGGTCTCGCCCATGCCTTTACCGTTATCTATAACTTGAATAAGCGTTTTACCCGCTTCCTTGACAACCAATTTAATTTCAGTTGCACCAGCATCTACAGCATTCTCTACCAACTCCTTCACTACCGAAGCCGGGCGTTGAACCACTTCTCCAGCAGCAATTTGATTAGCGACATGATCGGGCAGTAATCGGATTACATTTGACATTTAAAACGTTTTTGGATTTTACACCTAATAAGATTAGAAAATATACTAAAAACACAAAGTTAAAGAATAAAAATGGGCTTTCTAAAGTTGCTTTTTACTAAATATTCTATAAAAAAGAAAACCTGTAAAAAAAATTCTTACAGGTTTTTAAAAGTTTAAGATCAAATTGATTTCATTTAAAATTGCTGATTCAGAGCAATCATTTTCAAAGCCGCTACAGCAGCTTCTGTACCTTTATTTCCATGGACTCCACCACTTCTGTCTAAAGATTGTTGCTCATTATTATCTGTTAATACACAGAAAATAACCGGAACCTCAGAAATTAAATTCAAATCTTTAATTCCCTGAGTAACCCCCTCACATACAAATTCAAAATGCATCGTTTCCCCTTTAATCACGCAACCAATTACGATCACGGCATCGACTTCATGGGTTTCAATCATTTTTTTAGCTCCGAATATCAATTCAAAACTTCCCGGTACATCCCAGCGAATTAGATTCTCTGCTAATAAACCACAATCTAACAAGGCTGCTTCAGCTCCTGCAAACAAACCGTTGGTCACTTTATCATTCCATTCTGAAACAACAATACCAACCGTAAATTCTTTTGCATTAGGCAAAGTCGCTTTATTGTATTCCGAAAGATTTTTATTTGCCGTTGCCATAAAAAATATTATTGTGCCATTCCAATCATCATATCTACCGTAGTAGCTTCACTTGATGACTGATAATTGTTTTTAATATCGTTAAATAATTTCAGTGCTTCGTCTTTTTTACCCAATTCCAAAGCTACCATACCTGCTTTATTTAAAAAACGTGGTGTAGTAAAATCATTTTTATTTATTTCAGCTGCTTTTTTGTAAAAATCAAAAGCATCTTGTTTTTGATTTAATTCTGAAAATGCATCTCCAATTCCTCCTAAAGCTAAAGAACCTAATAACATATCTTTAGAGCTAAATTTCTCTAAATGAGCAATCGCTTCTTTATTTTTTCCTAAGTTCAAATAAGCCATACCCGCATAATAGTTTGCAAGATTTGCTGATTCTGTACCTGAATAAGTTTCCGTAATTCCGATAAATCCTAATTTACCTTCTCCGCCTTTTAAAGCCAAGTTATATAATGAATCACTAGCTACAGGACTTGTTGTTGCTTCTTGAAAATAAGTTTGCGCTTGAAACATTTCGTTTGCAGCTTCGTCATTCTTAGGTTCAACTACGAATTTATCGTACAAAACATATCCTACAGTAAGTAAAGCTATCGCACCAACAGCACCAAAAATATATTTTTGGTTTCTCGCTACCCAGCCTTCCATTTTAGAAGCTCCTTTATCTAATGAATTAAAAACTTCAGCAGTAGTACTATGTTGAGCATTTACTTGACTGAATTGATCGAATTCACCCGCTTCTTTTTCTTCTTCTGGTTTCGGAGCTTTATAACCTCTTTTATTATAAGTTGCCATGTACTAAAAATTTTATGAGTGGCAAAAATAGGATTTTTATTGTAATATAAAAGTGCTTTCTATTGATATTTTATATAATTTGCACCAAAATTCAAAAAATAAGCACTTCCAATCCTAAAAGAACACTTCTCGCGTGTATTTAAAAAAGTTAACCCTACTCAATTACAAAAACATAACCGACCAAAATTTTGATTTTAACAAAAAAATCAATTGTTTTATCGGCAAGAACGGCGTGGGTAAAACAAACGTCCTCGATGCTATTTATTATCTTGCTTATGGAAAGAGTTATTTCAATCCAGTAGCTTTACAAAACATTCAACACGGAACGGATTTTTTTGTGATCGACGGCACTTTTGAAAAGCAAGATCGCGAAGAGCATTTGGTATGCAGCTTGCGCAAGGGACAGAAAAAAACCATTAAAAGAAACGGCAAAGCCTATGATCGCTTTTCCGATCATTTCGGTTTTATTCCGTTGGTAATTATCTCTCCCTCCGACAGTGACCTCATCACTGAAGGTAGTGAAATGCGCCGAAAATTCATGGATAGCGTTATTTCTCAATTGGACTCCAACTACCTTCAACAACTGATTCAATACCAAAAACTAATTGTTCAGCGCAATGCACTTCTTAAGTATTTCGCATTGAATCACACTTTTGAATCGGCTACACTAGAAGTTTATAACGAACGCCTTTCTTTGTTAGCACAACCCATATTTGAAAAAAGGAAGGATTTCATCAATACTTTCACTCCTATATTCAATAGTTACCACAACCAAATTACACAAAAACAAGAATCGGTACAGCTGCGTTACGAAAGTCAACTCTTTGACAAATCCTTGTTGGACTTATTTACAGAAAACCAATCTAAAGACCGCATCCTACAATATACGAGTACCGGAATCCACAAAGACGACCTCGCTTTTGAACTAGACGGACATCCGATCAAAAAATTCGGATCGCAGGGGCAACAAAAATCTTTTTTAATTGCATTAAAACTCGCTCAATTCGATTTTTTAAAAAAACAAAGTGGCGTGGCTCCTATATTGTTGTTTGACGATATTTTTGACAAACTAGACGAAGATCGCGTACGACAAATCATTGAATTGGTTCATCAAGATACCTTTGGACAATTGTTTATTTCCGACACCCACGAAGATCGCACAGAACGCTTACTAAACAGTATCCACCAAGAGTTTGAAATTTTTAAAATTGAAAAACAATTTTAAGGCTTCAGAAAAAGGAAACCGTATCTTTGTAGCTGTTAAATTGACCTGAATAACATGACTCCAGCCACCGACATTTCGTTAAAAGAATTGAATACTTTTGGTATTGATGTTAAAGCTAAACGCTTTATCGTTACCACTCAAACAGAACAACTCCTTAACCTATTAAAACAATATCGTGACGACACCTTATTTTTCTTAGGCGGTGGAAGCAATATGTTACTGACCAAGGATATCGAGGCTTTAGTAATACAATTGGCCATTAAGGGAAAGAAAATTCTTCGTGAAGACGATGACTTTGCTTGGGTTGAAGCTCAAGTAGGCGAAAATTGGCACGAATTTGTTTTATGGACTTTGAAACACAATCTGGGCGGCTTGGAAAATCTTTCCTTAATACCGGGTCAGGTAGGTACGACCCCCATTCAAAATATCGGCGCTTATGGCGTGGAAATTAAAGACCAAATGGTCGAATGTGTAGCCCTGCGAATTAAAGATCTGGAACTCGTAACTTTCTCCAACGAACAATGTGCGTTTGATTATAGAGAAAGCGTCTTCAAAAATGCATTAAAAGACCAGTATATCGTACTATCTGTAGTTTTTAAACTAACTAAAAGAAACCACAAGCTGCATATTGGATATGGTGCTATACAGTCGGAATTGCAACAAAACAACATCATCGAACCCACTATTCACGATGTCAGCAAAGCCGTAATTGCCATACGAGAAAGCAAACTTCCCAACCCCAAGGAAATCGGAAATAGCGGCAGTTTCTTTAAAAATCCGGTAATCTCCACGCAACAATTTCACGAGCTTCAACGAGAATACCCGGAAATACCCCATTACACCGTCAACGAGGAATTGACAAAAATACCCGCAGGATGGCTTATTGAACAAACCGGATTTAAGGGAAAACGCTTCGGTGATGCTGGTGTACACAGCAAACAAGCCTTAGTACTAGTCAATTATGGAAACGCTACTGGTGCAGAAATTGCTCAATTAGCCGCAACTATACAAGAGGCTGTACTACAGAAATTTCACATTGAAATATCCGCTGAAGTAAACATTTTTTAATTGTTTAAATTCCTAGTAAAATCGTACATTTGCTTTCCTTATTTCGAAACGTAAATCACCATTATGCTAACGATTCTATTTTATTTTTTCATTGGAATTGTTTTAATACAAATCATCTATTACATCTCTGTTTTTGGACCAATCACCTTTCGTCAAGCACAGAAATGTACACCGAAAAGAATCCCAATTTCGGTATTGATTTGTGTGAAAAACCAATTTGAGCCCTTAAAAAAGCTCCTTCCACTACTGATCAATCAATCGTATCCCGACTTTGAGATCGTATTGATCAACAATGCTTCTACCGACGACTCCTTAGAACTCATGAAAGACTGTGCTTCACAGTTTCCATTTGTCAAAATTGTAGATGTTGTCAATAATGAAGCCTTTTGGGGCAACAAAAAATACGCCTTGACTTTAGGGATTAAAGCGGCAAAAAACGAATACCTCCTTTTTATTGAACCCGATTCCTATCCGGATTCTCCACAATGGATTATGAACCTCAGCGCCCAATTTACTTTGCACAAAACCATTGTAATTGGTCATGCTCGTATTGAGCCAAAGGCAAAATCTTGGACCAATAAATTGTTTCGATTTCAAAACACTTTGCAAACCTTACACGTTTTTTCCTGGACATTGATGGGCAAACCCTTTTTGGGAAATGGTCGTAATCTCGCTTATAAAAAAGATGAGTTCTTTAGCGTAAACGGATACATAGAACACATGAGCCTTCCCTATGGTGAGGACTCCCTATTTATCAATCAAGTTGCGCATGGTAAAAACACCACTATATGTGATGCTCCTATGGGCTTTACAACAACTGCTGTTAAAAACAACTTTAAATCCTGGACCTCAGCAGTATCCTTTCAAAATAAAACTCTGGCTTTGTTAGGCTTTGGTGATCAATTAAAAATTCGCTTTTTTAATTTCACTCAAATCACCTTATTGATCAGCGCGGCATTATTATTCTCCTTTCAATTTGAATGGATGATCGTATTAGCCATTCTACTCTTTAGATATTTGATCGTCTGGATCTATATGAGCAAAGCTTGCAAAAAATTTAACGAAAAAGATATCAGCTATTGGTTTCCCGCTTTAGAGTTTATTCATACATTTACTCAGTGCGTTATATATATTAGTCATTTGTTTTCACCGAAAAAAATTTGAAAATAACTTCCGAATCCCTAAAAAACAATATCTCTTTAGCTATTGAAGGAGATCAGACCGCGTTTACCTTTCTTCTAAATCACTTTTGGAACGAGGTATTCAATTTTATATTGAAAAGAACAAGCAACGAAGCCGATGCCGAAGACATCACTATTGAAACCTTTGCAAAAGCCTTTGATAAACTGATTTCATACAATGAGAAATACGCTTTCAATACTTGGTTGATCGCTATCGCAAAAAACGTACATATTGATTTAATTCGAAAGAGAAAAAACGCTCATTTTCTAGAGCTCAACAACGACGACGAGGAACAATATTACAAAAACATAGCCGACGAAACTCCGTCTATTGAAGACGAACTGATTCGCAAACAAAACCTAAACACCCTCTTAAATTTAATCAAACAATTAAAACCTCACTATCAAGAGGTGATTCAATTGCGTTATTTTCAAGAGTTAAGTTATAATGAGATTGCAGAAATACTCGAAGAACCACTGAATAATGTCAAAATAAAACTGCTAAGAGCTCGAAAACTGCTGTTGGAAATCATTATACATTATCGACAGAACACCGTAGAGTAAATAGACTTACGTGAAAATTCATAAAACAAAAAGCAGTAGTAAATCAACTTTTACTACTGCTTTTTGTTTTTCAAAAAACCTCATAAAAAAACAGTTATAAGACGAATCTTATAACTGTTTGTATAAAAAACATGGACTGCTATTAGGCTTCCAATATCTGTATCATTTCATCTAAACTCACGATTTGCTGATCTCCCGACCCCAAGTGTTTTAAAGTATATTTTTGTTGGCTAATTTCATCCGAACCAACGATAACCGCATAGGGAATCCCTTTTTTATCAGCATACTGAAATTGTTTACCCATTTTAGCAGCATCGGGATACAACTCTGTTCTAATTCCTAGATCACGTAATTTTAAAACGGCATTAAAAGCATAATCCATTTCCGATTCTCCCAAGTTTAAAAACATCACTTTAGAAGCGGCATTAACGGCATTGGGAAACAATCCCAATTCTTCCATGACCAAATAAATTCGATCTAGTCCAAAGGAAATGCCTACTCCACTAACGTTTTTAAGTCCAAAAATACCGGTTAAATCATCATAGCGTCCTCCGCCTCCTATAGAACCTAGTTGCACGGATTCCGGAGCTGCTACTTCAAAAATAGCCCCAGTATAATAATTCAATCCGCGAGCCAAAGTGACATCTAAATTCAAATTTGCCGATTGCAATCCAGCTTTTAAAGCTTTTTCACAAACAAATCTCAATTCATCAATTCCCTTCATTCCCTCGGTAGAAGTAGCTAACATCTGAGCCAATTGATCTAACTTTTCCGTAAAACTACCCTCCAATTGAAATAACGGAGCAACGGCTTGAATCGCTTCTTCCGAAATTCCTTTTTCAATCATTTCCTTCTTAACACCATCCTCGCCGATCTTATCCAGCTTATCCAATGCCACTGTAAAGTCAATCAGTTTATCTTTAGCACCAATTACCTCAGCTATACCTGATAAAATCTTTCTATTATTAATTTTGATAGTCGTTCCCTGAATTCCAAGAGCAGTAAAAACACTGTCGTATAAAAGGATAAACTCCACTTCTTGCCACAGTGAATTGGACCCAACCACATCGGCATCACATTGAAAAAATTCTCTATAACGCCCTTTCTGTGGACGATCCGCTCTCCACACCGGTTGAATTTGATAACGCTTAAACGGAAAATCAATTTCATTTTGGTGCATGACTACATATCTCGCAAAAGGCACCGTCAAATCGTATCGCAAAGCCTTTTCAGAAATATGTGGAGTCAATTTCTGGCTGTCTTTATTGGCTAAAACCGCATCGTCTGCCTTAGCTAAATAATCACCTGAATTAAGTATCTTAAAGATCAGACGGTCTCCCTCTTCTCCATACTTACCCATCAACGTTTCATAATTCTCGAAAGAAGGCGTCTCGATGGGATGGAATCCAAATTTTTCAAACCCCTGTCTGATCGTCTGAATAATATACTGTCTTCTCGCTACTTCACTCGGTGAAAAATCTCGGGTTCCCTTTGGAATACTGGGTTTTTGTGCCATTGTCTCTTATTAATTGATATCTTTTACTACTTACACAAAAATAGTCCTTTTTTTAGGATTATCGAGAATCGACAAATAGATAATTTTATAGATGGAAGCAAACACCCGAGTAATTTTTTTTTATCAACTACTTTTAAAACCAAATACCCGCTATCTTTACTAATTAAAAGACCACATCATACCACCTATATAATAACTTATTTTTAAATTTACCCACTAGCCAAGGATAATTTTGCCGCTAACTGTAACAAAACACTTCCGAAAGCTACCTATAGATATATGCTTAGACTCGTAAAAGAAAATACCAAGATTGCCTTAGGCGCTATTCGCTCCCAATTGTTGAGAACGGTGATAACTGTTTTCATCATTGCCATTGGTATTTGGGCTTTAGTTGGAATTTTATCGGTTGTATCCGCATTGAAAAACACGATTTTAGAAGATTTCGCGACCATGGGTGCCAATACCTTTTCAATTGAGCAATACGACTACGCTTCAAAAATGACCAAAACTAAAAGCGACAGCAAACCCAATCCGATATTTACTTATGCCGAAGCCAAGACTTTCAAGGAAACCTTTGATTTTCCATCGGCAGTCACCTCCATTTCTTTTAATGCAGCATCGAATATCGAAGTCAAACACGAATCGGAAAAAACAGATCCGGAAATTCAGGTTTTTGGTTGCGACGAAAACCATTTTCTCAACAGCGGTCTCAAATTAAGTTCAGGAAGAAGTTTTACTGATTTTGACATCAGTAATAACATTTACGTCTGTGTGGTGGGGTCTGATTTTGCAAAAGGGTTGTTTAAAAACGTTTCACCTATCGGCAAAACACTTTCGATACGAGGCACTAAATTTAAAGTGATCGGAATCTTAAAAGAAAAGGGAAGTACTTTTGGTAAAAATGAAGATTTAAGGGTTTTTATCCCCCTACCGATAGCTCGATCCATCTTTTCACAACCTGCTATCAATTACGAAATCAAGGTTTCTGTACGTCAAGAAATGCTCTTAAATCAGGGTATTGATCAGGCTACAGTAGTCATGAGAAACATTCGAAACTTACCGCCGAGTCAACCAAATAATTTCGGTATCGAACGCAGTGATGATTTAGTAAAAACACTGATGTCTCAGGTCGATATGCTGAATGCCAGCGCCTGGTTGATAGGAATTATCACCATATTAGGATCTTCTATTGCACTGATGAATATCATGTTGGTCTCCGTTACCGAACGGACCAGAGAGATTGGTATTCGAAAATCATTAGGAGCCAAACGCAGTACTATTGCTTGGCAATTTTTCACAGAAACTCTTGTGATTGGTCAATTGGGAGGACTATTAGGCACTATACTTGGAATCGCAACCGGTTACGGAATATCCACCGTTATTCACTTTGCTTTTACCATACCATGGGTAGCGATTATCGCCGCTTTTATCACCACTTTTGTAGTAGCTATCGTTTCAGGATCCTATCCCGCTATCAAAGCATCACGCCTAGATCCGGTTGAAGCCCTGCGTTACGAATAATGCAAATACCGCTATAACAATTGATTTAAGAGGATTCATTTACCTCAATTGAAGATACGATCTTTATTTGATTCAATAAGCATTTACCAATACCGCTACTATCGAGTAACCTCCAATGTTATCGCAAAATAAACCGCCAACAACTATCTCTTTCGCGCGCGAATCATGCGATCATTGTCGCGGTAATCCTTTTTTAATTCTGGAGTATCAAATTGCACGGCATCTATTACTGCAAGGGTTTCAGCGCCCAAATACTGATTGATCTCAAAGAACAGATAGCCTCCAGGGACCAAAGACTGAGTTGCCAATTGGGCTATTTTTCGATAAAAGATCAAAGGGTCTTCATCCGACACAAACAAGGCCAGTTCCGGCTCATATTGTTTTACGTTATTGTGTATTTCTACCTTTTCCAATTCGCGAACATAGGGTGGATTGGACACTATAATATCAAAAGACGCTGACAAGTCATCAAGCTCTAAAACACTTTGAGACATCCATTGTATATCCACTTCATTCAAGACTGCATTTTTCCGGGCAATGCTCAGCGCTTTTTCGGAAACATCCATAGCGGTTACTCGTGCTAAGGGAAGTTTTTTAGCCAGAGTAATAGCAATACAACCGCTACCCGTTCCGATATCGAGTATACGAATCGCCTTATCTTTGGGAACCGTTTTTAAAATCCACTCCACCAACTCCTCTGTTTCCGGTCTGGGAATCAACACCCCTTCTTCGACATAAAAGGTCAAATCATAAAAGAAAGCCTGGTTAAGCACGTATTGCAGCGGCCGTTCCCGTTGCAATTCACTTAAATAACGCTGCCACAACACCAAGTTTTCATCAGAGGTCTCGAGTTCTGGACTTAAAATCAAATCAATTCGTGTTTTATTTTCCAAGCGCTCTAGCGAACGGTAAAAAAAAACCGCTATTTCTTCTGGTTCAAAAAGATCTTTAAGGGTTTCTGTAAATTGATTTTTAAGATTTTTAAGCTTCATAGCGCATTGCGTTTTTAGACAAACTAGCTTCTTTAATTGAAAAAGCTTAATTTTGTTCAAAGATACAGTTTTATAATTTTGGAGACACACAAACCTTTTATTTTAAGATGCCTTGAATTGGCCAAACAAGGCACATTTGACGCTTTACCCAACCCCAGTGTTGGTGCTGTAATCGTACACCAAGGACGCATCATTGGTGAAGGTTTTACTTCTAAATACGGCGGACCGCATGCCGAAGTCAACGCCATAAATTCCGTTGACAATCACGAGTGGCTTAAAGAATCCACCCTATATGTCAGTTTAGAACCTTGTAGTCATTTTGGCAAAACACCTCCTTGTTCCGACTTGATTATAGCCAAAAAAATTCCGCGAGTAGTGGTCGGTACGATCGACCCCTTTGCAGAGGTTTGTGGCCAAGGTATAAGCAAAATGAAAAACGCAGGTATTGACGTGATCGTCGGCGTGTTAGAGGAAGAATGCCAAGATAGCAACAAACGATTCTTTACCTTTCATCAACAAAAACGCCCCTATATTATATTGAAATGGGCCGAATCTGCCGATGGTTTTATCGCTCCGAAAAAGCGAGATGAAGCTAAACCAGTTTGGCTAACCAATTCCTATTCCAGACAATTGGTACATAAATGGCGCAGTGAAGAAATGGCTTTTTTAGTGGGTGCACAAACCGTCATAGACGACAATCCATCACTAACCACCCGGGATTGGTATGGCAAAAACCCCGTTCGAATTTTTATCGACCGAGAAGGGACCATCCATCCAAACCACAAGGTATACGATGGTAACGTCAAAACTATCTGTCTAACACAGAACTCGAATTTAATTTCTCGTGAAAACCTAATTTACGAAGTGGTTGATTTCTCTTTATCCCTACCGATGCAGTTATGCGCGATACTCTTTCGCCATAAAATCTGCTCTGTAGTCATAGAGGGCGGAGCAAAAACCCTACAACAATTTATCGATGCGAACTTGTGGGATGAAGCCCGTATTTTTAAAAGCAGCGTACTACTTCATCAAGGAACTAAAAAACCTTTGATAAACTTCAGTAGACAACAGCTAACAGCTGTATTAGAAGATCAGCTCCTATTGATTCAACCGTAAAAAAAGACCCTTGGAAAAAGACACCTACCGAACCTTAGAGCACGCTTCAGAAGAAATTCTATTTAAAGAAAAAAACAGTAAGTTTTTTGGATATGCCTTTCCGATTCAAAGTGAAGAGGACGTAAAGCAACACTTGGAAGATTTAAAAAAATCCCATCATGCTGCCAGACATTGGTGTTACGCCTTCCAATTGGGAACAGACAAACTGTATTTTCGCGTCAATGACGACGGAGAACCCAACAACAGTGCCGGAATGCCTATTTATGGGCAGATACTGTCCTTCGATCTGACCAATGTACTGATTGTAGTAGTTCGTTATTTTGGAGGCGTTAAACTCGGCGTAGGCGGTTTAATCACAGCCTATAAAACTGCTGCTCAAATGGCTCTGGAAAATGCGTCGATAATAGAAAAGACCATCGATAAATTTTTCCGTATAGAATTTGAGTACAAAGACATGAATAAAGTCATGCGTGTAATCAAGGAAAAAAACTTAAATCTCGTAGATCAAAAAATGGAAATGAGTTGTGAGATCACCTTATCGGTCCGTAAAAACGAATATCAAAATGCCCTAGAAGCTTTTGAGCCCCTGTATGAAGTCCGCATCATCACCGACGAGGACCTCAACTAAATACTGGTCAATGCAAAATACCGTTTTTCCTTTTTATTTTATTTTATGCAGTTCCTTAAACCGAACCGCTAGTTCTGCTAATTCCAAATCCTTTTCTTCTCTATTACTCCAATTCAGGATATCATAACCCGGTTGTTCAATTACAAAATACGAAAAAGCATCGGTATACTCTTCTGGGATATGAAACCGTTTTACCAAATACTCTTTTGGGTAGAATTTTTTAAAGTATTGAAAATTAATATCGTCTTTTTCGTAATCGAGCATTTTGCGTTGCATTTTTCTTTTACCGTTAAACACATTGATTAACGGGCCCAAACCCAAAGATGTGAAGCTCAAAGGAAAATAGCTTTCAGATCTATAGATCCGTTCCGCTTTCGAATACGTTTTCATTTTAAAACCTAGGGGATCTACTTGCTTTCCCTTTGAATCAATTATAATTTCTTCTAACAACTGATCGTTTTTCAGTAACATCAACTCCAATTGCTTGGATTGGATGATCTCGTCTGTCACAGTGACGTTTTCCATTTTAATATTATTAGCCCAAAAGGACAATACATCTCCCTTTTGAACTAAAATCGAAAAATACCCCGTAAGATCACTTTGGGTTTGCTTTCCACTGTTTATATTCTTCAAATAAATCACTTGAGGCTCACTTTTATAAACCTTGGCACGACCATCGATCAGAATTCTTTCTTGAGCAAATACGGCACTACAAAGCAGCGTAAACAAAACCAAAAACTTATAGCTATTTTTCATTAGTTAATTTTTAAAGGTAAGGGCGCTGTAAGAACTACAACGGCTTTTATTTTTTTATAAAAATAAGCCTTTTTTTTCGTTTTTCAAGTCTCTTTACAAAGTACTTAATCGTTCGATTACAAAGGCTGGAGGAACAACGGGTTTCTTCGTTTTCATATCGACAAACACCAAAACAGAATTGCCTAATGTTAATAACTGTCCTTTCTCGTTTGTGATTTCATAATCAAATTCGATCTTGACAGTTGTCTGACTTTTAAAGATGGTACGCACCGTTAAGAGGTCATCATATAACGCCGGTTTTTTGTAATCCATCTTAAGGGATACCACGGGAAGCATCACCCCGGTCTCTTCAAGCTTTTTATAAGAAAGTCCAAGGTTTCTAAGCCATTCCACGCGTCCCATCTCAAAATACTGTGCGTAATTACCGTGATAAACAACTCCCATTTGATCGGTTTCTGCATAGCGAACTCGAACCTGAATTTCAAAGTTTTTCATATTATATTTATTATATTTGTTTTAGATGGAAATACTTTTATACTTACGTTTTTATTTTGAAAAATGCAATATGCAAACCATTTTTTTTTACAGAAAATTGTTCACATATTTGTCATCCCCAAAAGACGAAGTGTTTATTCCAAATACTATTATAAGTAACTTATTAATTATTCTAAACAATGCTCGATTATACAAACAAGACTGCACAATCTGTATGGACCAATTGTCTTCTTTTTATAAAAGACAACATTCAAGAGCAAGCTTTTAAAACCTGGTTTGAACCCATTAAAGCTATAGAACTTACGGAGAGCGCATTGTATATTCAAGTGCCTAGTAAATTCTTTTACGAATGGCTCGAGGAGCACTATGTCAAAATATTAAAAGTTGCCTTAATAAAAGAACTTGGATCTGGTGCAAAGTTATTGTATAAAATCCAAATGGAGAACACTATTGGGAATAAACAGCCGTATACGGAACAATTGCCTAGTGCACAAAGAGCTCCTGTTCGAACACAAGAACTCGATGTTCCAATTCAAAATAAAAATCCAGAATTAAAGAATCCATTTATCATACCGGGTATTCGCAATGTAAAAATCGAATCTCAGTTAAATGCCAATTATAGCTTTGATAATTTCTTAGAAGGTGATTCTAATCGTCTAGCGCGATCGGCAGGTTTAGCCGTAGCTAACAAACCTGGAGGAACCTCTTTTAATCCGTTAATGTTATTTGGTGGTGTCGGTTTGGGTAAAACCCACTTAGCACATGCCATTGGTGTAGAGATTAAAGAAATCCATCCGGAGAAAACAGTCTTATACATTTCCGCAGAAGTTTTTACACAACAATATGTTGACTCTGTTCGCAAGCAAACCAGAAATGATTTCATCTATTTCTATCAGCTTATTGACGTACTCATTGTCGATGACATTCAATTCTTATCTGGAAAAGCGGGAACACAAGATGTGTTTTTTCATATTTTCAATTATCTACACCAAAACGGAAAACAAGTTATTTTGACTTCCGACAAGGCACCTGTAGATATGCAAGACATTGAACAACGCTTGTTGTCTCGTTTTAAATGGGGACTATCCGCAGAAATACAACATCCTGACTTCGAAACACGTACCTCTATCTTAAAAGGTATATTGTATCGAGATGGTGTTGAAATGCCTAATGATATTGTAGAATATGTTGCCAAAAATGTAAAAACCAACGTTAGAGAACTGGAAGGTGCTATTATTTCTTTAATAGCTCAATCTTCGTTTAACAAGCGTGAAGTAACCATTGAATTGGCCAAGCAAGTTGTAGAAAAATTTGTAAAAAATGTAAAAAAGGAGGTTTCTATCGACTACATTCAAAAAGTCGTTTCCGATTACTTCTCTTTAGACATCGAAACCTTACGTTCCAAAACGCGTAAAAGGCATATTGTACAAGCGCGTCAATTAGCGATGTTTTTCGCTAAAAAATACACCAAAGCTTCTTTGGCAAATATTGGTTCACAAATTGGCGATCGCGATCACGCTACCGTATTACACGCTTGCAAAACCATCGATAACCTATTGGAAACCGACAAACAGTTCAAAAAATATCACGACGATATCAACAAAAAATTTAATATGTAATGAGTACGAAGATCCTTATGGTTTGTTTGGGTAATATTTGTAGATCTCCTCTTGCAGAGGGAATCCTTCAAGCTAAACTGCCTCAGGATTTATTTCAAGTAGACTCAGCAGGCACAGGAGATTGGCATGTGGGACAAAAACCAGATCATCGCTCTATCGCCATTGGTAAAAAATACCATATTGATTTAAGCAAACAGAAAGCGCGTCAATTTCATTTGAACGACTTTGAAAATTTTGATCACATCTACGTCATGGATCAATCCAATTACGCAAACGTAATCGCTATGGCCCCCGATCAAGCAGCTATTGATAAAGTTCAACTCATCCTAAACGAACACCCCAAAAGTAAATTATCCGAAGTACCGGACCCATATTTTGGTGGTGACGAAGGCTTTGAACACGTTTACCAATTGCTAGACGAAACTTGTGAGCTCCTAGCTAAAAAATTATTGGCTCAGCAGTAGACTTCATTTGATAGACTACTAGAAAGCTGTAAACAACAGCCCTATACAAAACAAAGACATTCCCAACAACAACCACAAGCGACTAAATCTAAACCGGTCTTTATAGGTAAAATACAAGCATACGATTGCACTACAAAATAACACTGCCAAAATAGGAATCCATAACAATTCAAACAGAGCTCCGACAACAGCATACTGATATAGACCAGACTCTTTAGAACTCCCCATCAACAAAAAAAACCAGAAACACTACATTATTTACGGCAACAAGCAGGTTTAAACTATTTTTTAAAGTAAATCTCTTTATTGGATCTAGACGATCTAACTCTATTTGCATATCTTATTATTATTTTATCGAAAACTCCCTTTAATTTTACTACGGTAAAACTTCCTACTCTTATTGAAACTATGCTTTTTTTCAACAGACAGCTACTGCGCTAGCTAACGAATATAGTAATAATACCTTAAATTTACATCGAGATAGAGTACTTAAGAAAACGCATGGTTATTAAGAGAATTCAGACGATGCTTTTATACTAAATTTTATACTCAAGCAACAAAAACAAAATAAAGCATATGAATTACGATAGAATCAATCCTGAGTTAGCGCAAAGTTTAAAAAACAATCCTTGGCTGGAAATCCCTTACGCTACATTATTAGAAAATAACCCTCAGCAAATTAGAAACCTTGAAGCAAGCTTAGCTAAACAGGAATCCACTCCAAAATTACCAGAAGGGCTTACGGTAGAAAATATATTTATCCCAGGATTGACAACTGCAGATCCTTTGGTGCGCTTGCGCATTTACAAAGAAACGGACTCAACAAACAAACCGGTTTTACTATACTTTCACGGAGGAGGTTTTATTTTTGGAAACCCGGAACAATCCGACGAACTTTTTTACCATTTAGTACCGGACAGTGGCTATACGGTTGTTTCCGTAGCCTATCGATTGGCTCCAGAATCTCCATTTCCCGCCGCCATAGAAGACGGTTATGCAGCATTATTATGGTTAGCCAATCACGGCACCGAAATTGGAATTGATCCGCAAAAAATTATTGTTGGAGGCAGAAGTGCTGGTGGTGCATTAGCCACTGCATTGACACATATGGCTCGAGATAAAAAAGGACCTCAGATCCATTTTCAAATATTGAGTTACCCCGTAACTGACTACAGCTGCTCCAGTCCATCTATGTTAGAATTTACCGACAGCCCAATTTGGGACTATTCCAGCGCAAAAAGCTCTTGGAAACTGTATCTCGAGGATCACAACCTACCGGTATCACCTTATGCTAGCCCACTTTCAGCAAAGGATTTTTCCAATCTCCCTCCCGCCTTTATCATGGCCTGCGAATTGGATCCACTACGCGACGAAGCCATCGATTATGCACAAAAATTAATGCAGGCAGCGGTAGCCGTTGAACTACTGGTAATTCCAGGTGCCATCCATGTTTTCGACGTATTCCCATCGAGCTTAAGCGATCAATACTACCAAACCCAATTGAGAATACTATCAAGTATCTTTAAATAAGCAATTCTAAAAGCAACTTGACTGCATACAGTAGATAAAAAGGAATACATACAAACAGTATACAAAACACCTGTTAAACCTACTTAATCAGAGCACAACAAAACAAAAGGCGCAGCAGCCATTGATACAAAATATATACAAAGCACATACAAAGAACTCTCAACGGCATTTAATAGGGATTCAACATCGATAGTTTCCAGTAATCGTTTTATATTTTACACTCCTACTGACTCTAAGGTTTTGATAAATAATTAGTAAATTTGAAAAAAAATAATTTATGGACATTTCATCGTCATTAGGTAAACTATACTTAATTCCAATCACCTTAGGAGACGATACTCCACCAGACGAGGTATTGCCTCAAACCGTTAAACGCGCCATAGAGTTGATCGATATTTTCGTTGTTGAAAACGAAAAAGTGGCCCGTAGATTTATAAAGGCTATTTGTCCGTCAAAGGTGCAAGCGGACTTAATCTTATTTCCATTAAACAAACACACTGAGGCAAGTAGCCATTACCAATATATACAACCGCTTTTAGAAGGCAAAAACGTAGGTCTTATGAGTGATGCTGGATGTCCAGGAGTTGCTGATCCGGGTGCTGTTATAGTCAAAATTGCACACGAAAAAAACATTCCGGTAATTCCTTTGGTTGGACCTTCTTCGATACTATTATCACTGATGGCTTCGGGTATGAATGGTCAAAGTTTTGCCTTTAACGGATATCTACCTATTGATAAATCGGAGAAAAAAGCCACATTAAAAACTTTAGAACGCATCTCTTCTGAAAGAGACCAATCGCAACTGTTTATTGAAACACCTTATAGAAACAATCAGATTGTAGAAGAAATGATTGCAGCCTTACATCCGCAAACGCAACTGTGCATTGCTTGCGACATCACTTTGCCAACCGAGTATATCAAGACAAAGTCGATCGCAGAGTGGAAAAAACACAAGGTCGATTTACACAAGCGACCGTGTATTTTCATTATACACAAAAAATAACTTAGCGGTATAAAAAACTAAAGCCCATTCTTTGAAGCATTTTTTTAACGAAATTCCAAAAGAATAAACGTTGCCCAAAAACGGTTCCAAAGAACAATAATAGAAGTTTATAAACAGGTAGGATTAAAACGATACGCAAAAACCAATATAAAAATGGATTCATCGCTTCTCTAGAGATACCGAGAAAATCCAGAATGGGTTTAGTAACCCAAGAAGCTGTAGAGCCGGTTATAGCAAAAACTATAAAAATAACTACAATTTGAAAATTAGAATCGATTCCCCAGCGTTGTTTTAACTTTTCCATATTTATATTAATTCTAAACAAAACTACAAATATTTCCGATTCCAAAAAAATCAGAATTGTTAATTCTGTGTTTTAATACAATCTAAATAAAAATGCCACTCTTGGGAGTGGCATTTTTAATTCTAAATATCTAAGTTGGTGAGGGTTTCCATTACATATTCATGCATGACTTCTCGATAATCCATATGCGTAACCATTCGCAACAAACCGTTGCCCATAGTACTGATCAAAATATTTTTATTTTTTAATCGCTCCATTAAAACCGTTGGACTATATCCCTCTTTTAAATTAAAGACGACTATATTGGTTTGAACGGGTTCAACGTGTTTAACCCAGCCCTTCTTAAGCAATAGCAACTCCAATTGTTTTGCTCTATAATGATCGCGCTGTAAACGGCTTACATTGTTTTTTAAAGCAAATAATCCTGCCGCAGCCATAAAGCCGGTTTGACGCATACCACCACCAAAAAGCTTACGCAAACGAGTTGCTTTTTGGATATCTTGTTTAGATCCCAGAAGAACAGATCCCATCGGTGCACCTAATCCCTTAGATAAACAAACGGATATCGTATCAAACAGTTCACCGAATTGTCTTGGATGCAATTGTTTTGCAACTAATGCATTCCATAAGCGAGCACCGTCTAAATGAAACTTCATACCGGTTTCGTCGCACACTTGTTTGATTTTAACCAATTCGTTGATATCATAACAAGCACCGCCTCCTTTATTGGTCGTGTTTTCCACACAAACCAGGGTAGTTGCAGCATAATGAACATTAGAATCGTCTGTATAGGCTTCTCTAACTTGTTCCGCTGTAATTCTACCTCTATTTCCCGGCAGTAAAGTACAGGCAACTCCACTGTGAAAAGCCGGTCCGCCGGATTCAAAAGCGTAAACATGCGAATCTTTATCGCAAATTAATCTCTCGCCAGAATTGGTATGCAACTTGATGGCAACTTGATTGGCCATAGTACCTGAAGGAAAGAACAAAGCCGCCTCCATACCAAACAAATCCGCAACCGTTTTTTCTAATTCATTGGTACTTTCGTCCAATTTATAAACATCATCACCCACTCTTGCCTTCATCATGTATTCAACCATTTCAGGGCTTGGTTTGGTAATGGTATCGCTAACTAAATTAATTTCCATATTTCAAAAAGGAATAACTATTTTTGTGGCTATAAAAGTACTGAAATTATGATAAACACCGAACATGTAAAGAATATTATTGACCGGCTTGGTGCCTTAAGACGATATCTTTGACGTCGATCAGAAATTAATTGAAATAGCCAACGAAGAAGAGAAGACTTTTGCTCCTGATTTTTGGAATCACCCTAAGGAAGCGGAGATACTCGTAAAAAATTTGCGTTCCAAAAAGAAATGGGTTGAAGGTTATCAGGCAGCTCAAAACAGCTTAGAGGAATTGCAGGTGCTTTTGGATTTTTATGCCTCAGGCGATGTCGATGAATCCGAGGTTACGGAACATTATCAAGAAACCATAGCCATCATAGAAGACCTCGAATTTAAAAACATGCTTTCAGATGAAGGTGACAGCCTTAGTGCAGTCATCCAAATCACCGCTGGTGCCGGTGGTACCGAAAGTTGTGACTGGGCTGCTATGTTGATGCGAATGTATATGATGTGGGCAGAAAAAAGCGGTTATAAAATCAAAGAGCTCAACTTTCAAGAAGGTGAGGTTACGGGCGTTAAAACAGTGACTTTAGAGTTTGAAGGGGAATATGCCTTCGGTTACTTGAAAGGAGAGAATGGTGTACATCGATTAGTGCGTATCTCCCCTTTTGACAGCAATGCCAAAAGACATACTTCCTTTGCATCGGTCTATGTATATCCGCTAGCAGACGATACGATTGAGATTGATATTAGTGCCTCGGACATATCGTGGGAAACCATGCGTTCTAGTGGAGCTGGAGGACAAAATGTGAACAAGGTCGAGACCGCTGTTCGATTGCGTCACCACCCTACTGGTATTATCATTGAAAATTCGGAAACCCGTTCTCAATTAGATAATAAAAATAAAGCCATGCAATTGCTGAAATCTCAATTGTATGAAATCGAATTAAAGAAACGTCAAGCCAAACGAGACGAAATTGAAGCCAATAAGAAAAAAATCGAATGGGGCTCGCAAATTAGAAATTATGTCATGCATCCTTACAAATTAGTAAAAGATGTTCGCACACAACACGAATCAACCGATATTGATGCTGTAATGAACGGCGAAATTGACAATTTCTTAAAAGCCTACCTGATGATGATGGGGCAAAAAGATTAAATTCAAAAGCTACTTGTCGAATGACAAGTAGCTTTTTCTTTTTAGTATACTGGTTTTAACATAATTATAAAACTATTTCAAAAAACATTTAGTAAATTCATCTTCCAAAGATTTTAAGATGAATTTTAATAGCTTCCCTTTATTCTCGAATATTTTTCAACATTCAAAAATAAATCATGAATTTGTTGAGAGTCACTCCATTTGGAAAACAGAAACTTGTGAGATTTTTTTTACAGAAATTCACGAACCAATGTATCAGATACCCGTTGCCTTTTCCAATCCGGTCTTTTCCAATATCATCAACGGACAAAAGCTCATTGAAATCGATCCACAAAACTCTTTTCTCTTCAATAAAAATCAAACTTTATTACTGCCAAAGAACAGCCATCTTAAAATCGATTTTCCCGAAGCCACTACAAAACAGCCCACACAGTGCACAAGCATATCGATTAACCCTGATTTTCTGATGAAAAGGGCAGAAATTTTAAATGAAAAAGCCCCCAAATTAAATAGCGAATGGAATCTCAATATTCAAGAATTATCTTTGCTTAACAGCAACAAAATCAATCAAATTTTTCGTCGCATCACACGCGACTTACTCCATCCAAAAAAAATAATTACAGAAAATTGGGAGGAATCACAGCTCGACACGCTTTTGATCGCGATCATGCAACAACAAAACAGAGAACTTCCGAATCTCAAATCGCAAAAAACACCATCGATCATACAGTCTCTAGTTTCTTTTATCAGGGAAAATCCAGAAAAAACAGGCAATCTAGATCAATTATGTAATCAGGCATGTATGAGTCCTTCGACTTTATATCGTTATTTCAAAAGAGAATTGGGAATCAGTCCGATCGAATTTATCATCGAACAAAAAATATCTAAAGCAAAAAACATTTTGTCTTCATCCTTGATTCCCATCAAAGAGGTTAGTTACCTCAGTGGGTTCGAAGACAGCAATTACTTTATTCGTTTATTTAAAAAACACGAAGGCATCACACCAAAACAATACCAACAATCACTTGTGAAGGAGTGTTAGCTTTCTATTGCAATGAGTGGTTCCAACTGAGTTTCTTCTTCAGGGGTATAGATGCGGTATACTATCTTAAACGTCTTTCCCAACGGTACTTCTAAAGAAAAACCACCTGTCCCATAGCCTTCCACGACATCGAGTGTATAATGGGCATGCTTCCAATATTCAAACAGATCCTTATCCATCCAAAATTCAACACCGCCAACATGTCCGACACAGACATCGCCAAGTCGTTTGAGAATTCCATCTTTATGCAAACACAAAGGTTGGGTTCCTTCACAGCATCCACCGGCTTGATAAAACATCAAATCACCGTGCAAACCCTGTAATTCTTTAATTAATTCCATTGCGGCATCAGTCGCTTCAATTCGTTTTATCATCGTGTCATTGGATTAAAAAAAGAGCTGCCTAAAAAATTAAGCAGCTCCACAATCAACATTAAAAAAGTCCTTGTTTGTTTTTATCGTAGGATATCAACATATTTTTTACTTGGCGGTAGTGATTCAACATCATTTTGTGGTTCTCACGACCGAATCCAGATTGTTTATATCCTCCAAAAGGAGCACCTGCTGGATAGGAGTGATATTGGTTAATCCACACTCTACCTGCTTGTATCGCTCTAGGAACTTGATAGATCTCATGTGCGTCACGAGTCCACACACCAGCTCCAAGTCCATAGATGGTATCGTTGGCAATCTCAATAGCCTCTTCCGTGGTTTTAAAAGTCGTTACAGCCAATACGGGTCCGAAAATTTCCTCTTGGAAAATTCTCATCTTATTATGTCCTTTAAAGATGGTTGGCTTGATATAATACCCGCCATCCAATCCCGGAATGGAATTGGCTTCTCCTCCGGTTAAGAGTTCCGCGCCTTCTTCTTTCCCCAATTTGATATAAGCCAATATTTTTTCGTACTGTACTTTAGAAGCCTGAGCCCCCATCATGGTAGTACTATCTAACGGATTACCAAATTTAATAGCTTCGGTACGTTCAATGACCTTTGCTATAAACTTATCATAAATCGATTCGTGCACCAATAATCGCGAAGGACAGGTACAAACTTCCCCTTGATTAAAAGCAAATAATACTGCTCCTTCAACGGCTTTGTCAAAAAATGCATCATCGTGATCGGCTACAGATGGGAAAAAGATATTTGGAGATTTTCCTCCCAATTCCAAAGTAACAGGAATCACATTCTCAGAAGCATATTGCATAATCATTCTTCCCGTAGCGGTAGAACCCGTAAAAGCAGCTTTGGAAACCTTCGGATGCGCCACTAAATGACGTCCCATCTCTGCTCCAAAACCATTGATTACGTTTAATACTCCAGGAGGCAATAACGATCCGATCAATTCCATAACAATTAGAATAGAGATTGGCGTGCTCTCGGCAGGTTTTAATACGATTGTATTACCTGCGGCTAAGGCCGGAGCTAACTTCCAAAATGCCATCAATAAAGGAAAGTTCCAAGGAATAATCTGCGCGATAACACCTAAAGGTTCTTCCAGTGCAATGGAAACCGTATTTTCATCCAGCTCTGTAATTGAACTTTCTTCCGAACGGATCACAGAGGCAAAATACCTTAAGTGATCAATCGCCAAAGGCACATCGGCACCCATAGTTTCTCGTATTGCTTTTCCATTATCTATAGTCTCTACTGCGGCTAAATACTCCAGGTTATCTTCCATAACCTTGGCTATTTGATGCAAAAGTGCGCTACGATCTTTTGAAGATACTTTACTCCAAGTTTTAAATGCTTTATCAGCAGCTTCAACTGCTTTATCTATATCTTCCTTACCGGAATGAGCCGCTTGAGAAAATACCTTCCCATCAACAGGCGAAATGACATCAAAGTATTTACCACTAACAGGAGCAACGAAAGCTCCATTGATATAATTGTCGTATTTCGCTTTAAAATGGGGTTTTTGAATAGTACTCATAGGGGATAAATTTTTTAGTTCTATCCCAAATCTAATCATTCAAAAATCAAACGAATAGCATTATTCATTCAAAAAAAAAAAACAACTCCGAAAGAAGTTGTTTTTTTTATATTGTTATAGGAAGATTGTCAATACATAATAAACCCCCATAGCTATTAAAGCCGAAACGGGTATGGTTAAAACCCAAGCCCAAAGAAGACTGATGGTTATCCCCCATCGAACCGCTGAGATTCGTTTGGTGATTCCTACACCGATAATCGAACCTGTAATCGTATGTGTTGTTGAAACTGGTATTCCCAAATGCTCGGTAACATACAAGGTAATTGCACCTGCGGTTTCCGCAGCTACCCCTTCTAAAGGTGTCACTTTAGTAATTTTAGTTCCCATGGTTTTTACAATTTTCCAACCTCCTGAAAGTGTTCCCAAAGCAATTACAACAAAGGAAGCCAAAGGTACCCAATACCAATCATCTACGAAATGAGAAAATCGATCTGCACTTTCTAAACTCGTATAGGCTACATCTTGAATATTCATGTGGTAACAAATAACAGCAGCACCAATAATACCCATTACTTTCTGAGCATCATTACCACCATGTCCCAAACTGAACAAGGCAGAAGAAACCAATTGCAATTTCTTAAACCATTTTTCAGCTCTATGCGGATTGGCTCGCTTACAGATATGCATAATCAAAACCGTAATAAAATAGGCAACGATCATACCTATAAAAGGAGCACCGAATATAAACAGAAAAGTAGGTATTACTTTTACATAGTTAATTACATCGATTTCTTGTCCATCAAAAATGGCCGAAAAAGCACCAGCATGGGCTAAAGCAGCACCAATAAATCCACCGAGTAAAGTATGCGATGACGAAGATGGAATTCCCATTTTCCAGGTCAATAAATTCCAAATAATTGCAGCAACAAGTCCAGCCAATATGACTTCTAAAGTAATAAAGTGCTCGTTGACCGATTTGGCAATCGTATTTCCAATTTTAAATTCCCCAATAAGATATTTGGAAATAAAATAGGCCACAAAGTTAAAGGCTGCGGCCCAAAGTACCGCTTGAAAAGGTGTTAAAACCTTCGTTGCAACAATAGTTGCTATGGAATTGGCTGCGTCGTGAAATCCGTTGATATAATCAAATACCAAAGCCAATCCTATAATAATAATCAATATAGTAAAATCCATGAAGCCTTGGTTTGATTAAGAGTATTTCACAGTAATGGTTTCCAAAACTTTGGCTACCTGCTTACATTTATCCGAAGCCGCTTCTAAGGCCGATAAAACCTCTTTGTATTTAATGATGTTTTTGGCATCTGTTTCATTTTCGAATAGATCTGCGACCGCTTTATCAAAAATTTTGTCCGCTTTTGCTTCCAATTTATTGATCACACGACAACACTCTGAAATGGTATCCAGATTTTTCATGCCTTTTAACTCGTAAATAGCAATACCGATTTGCTTACAAGTTTCGACATTGACTTCAGTCAACTTACGAATGGATTTGGTGATTTTATCCACTTGATACAAACGCATACGACTTGCAGCATCATTCATGAAATCTGCGACATCATCAATAGCAGTGATCAGGGAATGAATATCCTCGCGATCAAATGGAGTGATAAAATTCTTACTTAATTCAATTCGGATGTTTTGAACGATATTTTCAATATCGTTTTCTATGGTCTCTACTGTCTTAAAATATTCTTCCCTTTCTTTACTTGGCAAATTGATCGCCTCATGGAGGGTTTCTGATAATAGGATTAACTTATTCGTGGCTTGTTCAAACAAGGGATAAAACTTTTTATCCTTCGGAACTAAAAATTGAAAAATTGAATTGAGTGTCATATTCATCTATTAGGCGCGCAAAAGTAAGGATAAAAAACACACCTAATGTTTCCTTAAGATTAACTTTTCAAAATATTTCTGTTATCTCTGCAATTATAAGCTGAATGGATACTCTTTTAATTATAAAGGTTTTTGTATTTTAGCACTCAAGAATTAGAAACTAACAATCAAAAAAAGGCCTATATAATATGGATATTAACTTCAATAAAAATGAAGACCACAACAAGTTACTTTTATCTGATTTAAAACGTCAGTATGCCAAAGTAAAACTAGGTGGTGGTGAGAAGAGAATTGAAAAACTGCATCAACAGGGAAAATTAACAGCAAGAGAACGAATAGATTACCTTCTAGATATCGATGCTAAGGCTATTGAGATCGGAGCATTCGTAGGAGATGGAATGTATGAAGAGCACGGTGGATGTCCTTCTGGTGGTGTGGTAGTTAAAATCGGTTATATACAAGGGAAACAATGTATCGTTGTTGCCAACGATGCCACTGTAAAAGCAGGAGCTTGGTTTCCAATTACAGCAAAAAAGAATTTGCGTGCGCAAGAAATTGCCATGGAAAATCGCTTACCTATCATCTATTTAGTAGATAGCGCCGGAGTTTATCTACCCTTACAAGATGAAATTTTCCCAGATAAGGAACATTTTGGTAGGATTTTCAGAAATAATGCCCTAATGAGCAGTATGGGAATCACTCAAATTGCAGCAGTGATGGGAAGTTGTGTTGCAGGAGGAGCCTATTTACCGATTATGAGTGATGAAGCCTTAATCGTAGATAAAACCGGAAGTATTTTCCTTGCGGGAAGTTACTTGGTTAAAGCGGCGATCGGTGAAAATATCGATAACGAAACCTTAGGTGGAGCAACTACACATTGCGAAATTTCTGGTGTTACCGATTATAAATCCAAAGATGATAAAGATGCTTTGGATACCATTAAAAACATTATCGGAAAAATTGGCGACTATACTAAAGCGGGATATAATCGCGTAAAATCAGTAAAACCAGCTTTAGATCCGAACGACATCTATGGAATCTTACCAAAAGCAAGAACGGAACAATACGATATGATGGAGATCATCAAACGTTTGGTTGACGAATCTGATTTTGAAGAGTATAAAGCCGGTTATGGGCAAAGCATCATCACGGGTTATGCCCGAATCGACGGTTGGGCCGTAGGTATTGTAGCGAATCAAAGAAAAGTGGTTAAAACCAAAAAAGGTGAAATGCAATTTGGAGGAGTAATTTATTCCGACAGCGCAGACAAAGCAACGCGTTTTATCGCCAATTGCAATCAAAAGAAAATACCTCTAGTATTCGTGCAAGACGTTACTGGATTTATGGTAGGCTCTAAATCGGAGCACGGTGGAATCATAAAAGATGGAGCTAAAATGGTGAATGCTGTTAGTAATTCCGTTGTTCCGAAATTCACTGTTATCGTGGGTAACTCTTATGGAGCAGGTAACTATGCGATGTGTGGAAAAGCTTATGATCCAAGGTTAATCTTTGCCTGGCCAAGTGCTGAATTAGCGGTGATGGGAGGTTCACAAGCAGCCAAAGTGCTCTTGCAAATCGAAGCCTCTTCTCTAAAAGCTAAAGGTGAAGAAATTACTGCAGAAAAAGAAACGGAAATGTTTAATAAGATTAAAGCGCGATACGACAAACAAGTATCTCCATACTACGCAGCTTCAAGATTATGGACCGATGCGATTATCGATCCGCTTGATACGCGTACTTGGATTTCAATGGGTATCGAAGCGGCAGATCACGCTCCTATTGAAAGACAATTCAACTTAGGCGTTATACAAGTCTGATTTAAAAAATCTCGTAATGAAATAAGTGTATAGAGATTGACAGCAACAATTTCAAATCCTTAAAGCAGTAATAAATTTCGATTTATTACTGCTTTTTTCTTATATATACTTGCCGAAGATCTTCTAAAAGCCAATAAAATAACGGTTAGCGCGTTAGTTCTTTGACAATACTAAATTTTTAATTTATGTTACTAAAAAAACAGTCAATATCTTTTTTATCTCATCTAAAGTAGAATATTTTTTACCCAGATAAACCCACTGTGCATCTACAAACAAGTCAGCAAACTCCTAGCTAAAACAAAAACCAAACACTAATTAAGTACAAATAACACACCTAACAAAAGACATAAACAGATTTTAATAAACAAAAATTGAGTATTTAACAAAATTTTCATATATTTAACATACTAACAAAACAATAATATTATGAAAAAAATTATCGCAATGAGCCTAATGGCTCTGATTTCAATGACTATGTTAGCAGGAAACATAGAAAAAGGTAAAGAACCGATTAACAGTACCGTCAAAGTAAACGAAGTAAGCGACAACCAAATCGTCAAAAAGAAGTGCTATAAGCATCGAGTTTTGCGACAACTAATATTCCCAACTGGAGCTAGTCAGCCTATGGTACAGATTCATGAGGAATATGGACGTTACACCGAACAGGAAGCTATCGCGAGACAAAATGACCTACGTATGCAATACTTTGACCATACTGACGGATATGGCAACCAACATATTTACCTAACTGGATATAGTACTGTCCATGTCTCTATGTGCATAAACAAAGTCCTGGACCCCAATATAGATAAAGATATAACTATAGCTAGACCTTAATTCTAGTTAACGTAGCAACTATCCAATACTACCTAGTCGATAAAAGACTCTAATTAAGCCAGGTATTAAAACGCCAATTTGTATTTAATAAAAATGACTTAGATAATTTAATCTAAGTCATTTTTTATTTGAGCTATCAACCATCTTGAATAAAACCAACCATAGGCGTAAAAAAAAAGAACGGAAATTTGAAATCCGTTCCTTTTATATAATTTTGCACTAAAAGACTTTTAATACCATAATGTAAATACTTCTCGACTAAAACAGCCCTTTTAAAGCAGACATCGCATCATCTAACCCTACTTTACCATCTTTGTTTTGATCCAATCCCATACCACCTAAAGCATCCATGATACCCCCTGCAGAACCGGAACCTCCAGAAAAAGCACCCAACAAATCCGTTATAGAGAAATTGGAATCTTTTAATTTAGAAACCAACATCGCCAAGGCCTGTGGCACTACAGAGCTTGCAAAATTATTGGCAACTCCAGAGTCTATTCCTAACTTGCCCGAAAGAGTTCCCACTAAATTAGACACTATAGAAGTCACCGCTCCATTAGAAGCAATGTCCCCAGAACCCTGAAACAGGTCCGTCAGTTGACTAATATTCCCATTGCTCACCGAATCCTTTAGACCCGATATGATTGATGAACCTGTTGCTTGCGCAACTGATGATGTCAACTCGGAAGATATTCCTTGTGCACCAGCTTCCTTTGAACTTACTTGCTCAATGATTTGTTGAATTTGTTCTAACATAATTTGTTGTTTTAAAGACTAAACTAAGTTAGTTAAAATCATCTACATTCGGCGAATAATTCACGTATTTCGTTCCAAATTTGCTCCTCAATATCACCAGATGCACTATTTACATTAGGAGACAAAGAAATAGCAGGTTGCATCAATACCTGAATAGCCGGATTAGGCTCCTCTTCAAAACGGTCTAAACCGGCAAATAAAAGCTGCTCGTCATTCAGTAAATCTACTAAATCAACTTCATTTACAGCTTCCGGATAAGCGCAATTGATTACCCCCAATAGGTTTTTAGCTAATTCAAATCGATCCTTTCTTAAAATATAACGTTCGAATTGCGAAGTATGCACCGTTAAAAAATGTGCTTCCTCAATCACCGATTCCAAACTTTGTGATTCCAAATTCAATTGAAAAGACACTCCATTCATTAGCGCTACCTTTTTGGATAGCAAGGTCTTCACGTCATCATAGTAAATCACGCGCATTCCAAGTCCAATCGCCTTTTGAGTGACTAACTCTCCAGCGATATTCATACCGATTATCCCAAGGGTCTTACCCGCTAATTCTACACCATTAGAATAAGCCTTTTGCAGTGATTTAAAATTCACCTCCCCTTCTAACGGCATATTTCTATTGGCTTCTTGCAACAATCTGCTGCCCGTTAGCAAATGTGCAAAAACCATTTCTGCGGTAGCGTTTGCCAACGCCTTTTCTGCCCATAATACCTGAATACCGTTTTTGATGGCATAATCGATATACTCCAAATCAATTCGAGTATCCGCTATAAGTATGTATTTCAACGTCGTACTGGAATCTATCAGTGATCTCGTGATTTTCCTAGCTTGCTGTATTACTAAAACTTCAATATTATGCGTATTGATATAATTGGCTAACTGCTCTTGTGCTACCTTAACTTGAATGATTTCAAAACCACGTGTTTTCAAATCGCTCTCAATAAAAGCAGGGAGCGCTTCATTGACTAATATTTTCATCATTATGATTTATGTTTAACTTGTTCTAGTACCTGAACCAAAACCTCGACACTTTCAATAGGCAATGCATTGTATAAGGATGCTCTATACCCTCCTACACTTCGATGCCCTTGGATGTTGACAATATTTGCATCACGGCAATAGATATCGAACAACTCCTTTAACCCGGCTGCTTCAAAATCAAATGTGACATTCATCTTAGAACGGTACTTTTGATCTGCAATACCCTTAATATAATCCAATCCATCAATTGTGCGGTACAACAACGATGCCTTTTCATTATTCATGCGTTCTATAACTTCAATACCGCCTAAGTCATTCAACCATCTCAAATTTAACAAACACGCATATACTCCAAACACATTTGCCGTATGGTATAAATTACCGTGGTTGATATGTTGCTGATAATCCATGATACTCGGAATAGCTCGAGTTGTCTTTCCCAATATTTCATTCTTAACAACTACCAAACTCAATCCCGCAGGACCAATGTTTTTTTGAACCCCTGCATAAATTAAGTCAAACTGGCTAAAATCCAATTTTCTTGAAAAAATATCAGAACTCATATCGCATACCAAAGGAATCTCAACTTGTGGAATTTCTACAAATTGAGTTCCATATATCGTATTATTTGAAGTGAAATGTAAATAATCAAGGTGAGTACCCAGCTCGTAGTCAGACGGAATATAAGTATAGTTTCTGTCGCGTGATGAGGCGACTTCTACCACCTCGCCAAGACCTTTAGCTTCTTTTATCGCTTTCGATGACCAAGTACCGGTATCGATATAGGCCGCTTTTGTTTGCAGTAGATTAAGGGGAACTCGCAAAAACTCCATACTCGCACTTCCTTGTAAAAACAAAGCTGTGTATTGAGTTGCATCTAAACTCAGCAACTTCAGCACTAATTGTCTCGCTTCTTCCAAAATAGCTATAAATTCACTACTGCGGTGCGAGATTTCCAAAATAGAGAGTCCCGAATTTTGATAATTCAAAACTGCTTCTGAAGCTTGCTGATATACCGTTGCGGGTAAAACACAAGGGCCTGCGCTAAAATTATGTATTTTCATATATCCCTTTACTATTTAACATTAGCATTCCACAATACCTAGAGAAATACTCTCGGCGTCTATAGACAAATATCACCTTATAAGTGAATTTATAAATTATAATTTCAATAAGAAATCCAAAGTATCCACGCCATCTGCATAATCTGCTAAGCTAGGAAATTGCGTTTGACCAAATGAAATAGAACCTTCAACTATACCATTAGATACCACACATTGAATTTTTTCACGCTGAAGGACCAATTCCTTTTGTAAATCATCAACAGCCTCATAGTATTCATAAAACACCGATGAAATAGGTGATGCAAAAGAGCTGTCTTCCTTAATCGTTAGAAAGCCATTGTCCAACAACTTAAAATTACTCATCAAAAAAACCGCTTTATTGTAGTCGTAATTATTAGAGTATTTTTCATAATGTATCACATCTTGAAATTCAAACATCGCTTCAAAAAAGGCGTCAAAGTTATATCCCTTAGGAACCCATAACTTTGACACATTGCGACATCCCAATCCGAAATAGGTAAAAATATCGTGCCCCAAAGCAATCAAATCTTCTTTGGTTTCCAAACCGTCTAAAATGGCAACTGAATTGCGGTTTTTACGAATAATATTTGGAACCTTATCAAAATAATATTCAAAGTAACGCGAAGTATTATTACTACCCGTGGCAATCACAGCATCAAAATTTTCTAAACGTTCAGTTACAAATTGAATACGATCGTTGAATCGCGGTTCGATATGAATTAAATAATCAGCTAAGATTGGCAATAATTTTTGATCATTCGACGACATCTTAACCATTACCTTATTTCCGGAAATCAATACGGATAAGAAATCGTGAAAGCCCACCAATGGAATATTACCTGCCAAAATCAATCCTACATTCTTTAAAGGTTCCCTGCTAAAATCGTAAACCGAGGTCCACTGATTCAGTTCTTCCATCGTCAATGCACTACTCCAAGACTTCATAGCAATCAGCATCTGATCTATGGTAAACCATCCGTTGTAATGAACTGCTGATTCCATAGCCTCGGCGAAACGCGTATAAAAGATATCATTTCCCACAACATCCTCTTCCTTGATAAAATCAGGCTGTGAAAATTGTCTAATAAAATGACCTAAAGCTGTAAACGCAATTTTTTTATCTTCTAAAATCATATTGATTTGTTTGTGAATTGTTTTGGGTGTATTTTTGTAACAAAGTTACATATAATAAATATAAAAGATATAAGCTATGGCAATCATAATAACTGACGAATGCATCAACTGCGGTGCATGCGAACCAGAGTGTCCAAATACAGCGATATACGAAGGGGCAGATGATTGGAGATATAAAGATGGTACCCGTCTTTCTGGAAAAATCGTTTTACCCGATGGAACCGAAGTAGATGCAGATGCTGCCCAAGATCCCATCTCAGATGATTTATACTACATAGTACCTGGTAAATGTACCGAATGTAAAGGATTTCACGAAGAACCACAATGTGCAGCTGTTTGTCCAGTCGATTGCTGTGTTCCTGATGATAATCATGTCGAAAGCGAAGAAGTCTTATTACAAAGACAAGCTTTCTTACACGATGAGTAAATAACAAAAACCAGACCTTGAGTCTGGTTTTTTATTTATTCGATTTTCGTAAATCGATATTCGACAAAAATGATACCTCATTTTTTATAATCATATCACCCCTACGGGGTTATACGAAAACAACAAAACAATTTTCACAATCATGTCACCCCGATGAGGTTGTACGAAAACGAAACATTATCTACAATTATGTCACCCCTATGGGGTTGTACGAAACAACACATCATCTACAATTATGTCACCCCTACGGGGTTGTACGAAACAACACATCAATTTATACAATTATGTCACCCCTGCGGGGTTATACGAAACAACACATCATCTACAATTATGTCACCCCTGCGGGGTTGTACGAAACAACACATCAATTTATACAATTATGTCACCCCTATGGGGTTGCATGAAAACGATACATTATCTACAATTATGTCACCCCTACGGGGTTCTAAGAAAACAAAACATCATTTTCAAATATCGCATTAACGAAACCCTTTTGGTTTATCACAAACCCTGTAACGTATAATCGCTATAAAAAGACAAACACATTAAAAACTCGTGAGTCGATGTTCGAAAATCGGGATTCGACTATCGAAAATCGAATCACGAA
>NZ_JALJZV010000006.1 GCF_024171535.1 Flavobacterium sp. HSC-61S13
GCTTGAACGATGTCGGCGAAATTGATGATATGAGTATTTCCTTGTTTGTCTACATAAGTAAATTGAGTTCCGTCGTAATATACGTTACCTCCTACATAGGTATTGGTCAAATACGTAATCAATTGTTCTAATACCGTAGTATTTTGAATGATCTCTTCGAAATTGTTGATTACATCTGCTGGGATATCAATTTTGGTAATCGTTCCGTTTTCTGAAGTATAGGTATAAGTACCGTCTCCGTTGTTGATTAAAGTAGTGATGGTTTCCGCTCCGGCTGCAACCATCGCTTTGATGTTTACCGTTACTGAAGTACCCGCTTCGTTAAGATAGGTGATCGTACCTGCGTTATAATCTGGGGTTAAGGTAGTGATGGTTTCGAAATTGCTGATCGCACCTTTAATATCTAAAGCCGTGATGTTTTTCTTCTCATCGCTATAGGTTAAGATACCCGTAGCTTGGTTGTAAGCTAAAATCGTCAAGGTTTCATTCGCTTGAACAATGTCTGCGAAATTGATGATATGAGTATTTCCTTGTTTGTCTACATAAGTAAATTGAGTTCCGTCGTAATATACGTTACCTCCTACATAGGTATTGGTCAAATACGTAATCAATTGTTCTAAGACCGTAGTATTTTGGATGATTTCTTCAAAATTGTTGATCACATCTGCTGGGATATCAATTTTGGTAATCGTTCCGTTTTCTGAAGTATAGGTATAAGTACCGTCTCCGTTGTTGATTAAAGTAGTGATCGTTTCCGCTCCGGCTGCAACCATCGCTTTGATGTCAACCGTTACTGAATTACCCGCCTCGTTTAGATAGGTGATCGTACCTGCGTTATAATCTGGGGTTAAGGTAGTGATGGTTTCGAAATTTACAATCGCAGTTTTAATATCTAAAGCAGTGATGTTTTTCTTCTCATCTTGGTACGTTAAGATACCAGTAGCTTGATTGAAAGCCAAAATCGTTAGGGTTTCGTTCATTTGTACGATATCCGCGAAGTTGATTACATGCACATTTCCTTGTTTGTCTACATAGGTAAATTGAGTTCCGTCGTAATACACGTTACCTCCTACATAAGTATTGGTCAAATACGTAATCAATTGTTCTAAGACCGTAGTATTTTGGATGATTTCTTCAAAATTGTTGATCACATCTGCTGGGATATCAATTTTGGTAATCGTTCCGTTTTCTGAAGTATAGGTATAAGTACCGTCTCCGTTGTTGATTAAAGTAGTGATGGTTTCCGCTCCGGCTGCAACCATCGCTTTGATGTCAACCGTTACTGAATTACCCGCCTCGTTTAGATAGGTGATCGTACCTGCGTTATAATCTGGGGTTAAGGTAGTGATGGTTTCGAAATTTACAATCGCAGTTTTAATATCTAAAGCAGTGATGTTTTTCTTCTCATCTTGGTACGTTAAGATACCAGTAGCTTGATTGAAAGCCAAAATCGTTAGGGTTTCGTTCATTTGTACGATATCCGCGAAGTTGATTACATGCACATTTCCTTGTTTGTCTACATAGGTAAATTGAGTTCCGTCGTAATACACGTTACCTCCTACATAAGTATTGGTCAAATACGTAATCAATTGTTCTAAGACCGTAGTATTTTGGATGATTTCTTCGAAATTGTTGATTACATCTGCTGGTACATCGATTACTGTTTTAGTTCCATCTTCAGAAGTATAGGTATATTTACCTTTACCGTTGTTGATCAAAGTAGTGATCGTTTCCGCTCCAGCTGCAACCATCGCTTTGATGTCAACCGTTACTGGATTATTCGCTTCGTTTAGATAGGTGATCGTACCTGCATTGTAATCCGCTGTCAAAGTCGTGATCGTTTCAAAGCTGTCTATCGCACTTTTAATATCAATACTCGTGATGTTTTTCTTCTCATCTTGGTACGTTAAGATACCAGTAGCTTGATTGAAAGCCAAAATCGTTAGGGTTTCGTTCATTTGAACGATGTCAGCAAAAGTGATATCGTGTTTAACCCCGTGGATATCCACATAACTGAATTTATTTCCGTCGTAATATACGTTACCTCCTATATAGGTATTGGTTAAATATTTGATTAACTGTTCTAAAACGGTATTGTCTTGGATAATTTCTTCAAAATTATTGATTACATCTGCTGGTACATCAATTACTGTTTTAGTTCCATCTTCAGATGTATAGGTATAGGTTGCACCACCGTTATTAATTAAGGTAGTTACAATATCAGAAGCATTAATATCTGCTAAAGGCACAGAAACTATATTACCATCGCTATCACGTAGGACTAGATCTTTACCTACCACACTCAACATGACGTTGGTTGTATTGTTTAAGTTCGAAGCATCAGCGTTACTAACTAAACGCACCCATTTTTTGTCAAACCAATAATAGTAACCAGGAGTAATTAAAGTGTTAGCAGTAGTATTGTATACCAATAAACTTTCAACATTGCCCGCGGAAATTGTTGTAACATCTGCAGGGCTCTGCAAGGCTACACGTGGAATTAACATTCCTCGATTGGAGGACACGATTTCGATCTGCGCAGACTTATTTGGTGTTAAAGTACCAACACCAACTTGAGAGTAGGTGACACCACTAATAAAAAGAGCCGCTAATGGAAGTAATTTTCTTTTCATCTTTAAATGATTTTAATTTATTCTTAATCTATTTTCAAACTAGATAAATGTTTTACAAGATCTTATTTGCAGTCATCAGGACCACTTTTCACTTTGTTTAACATTTATTCGCAAATACGAAACTTGCCGCATCATCAAACAATTTTATTAAGACCACTAAGCCAAAATAAACTCGCGTTACCATTATTTATGTGCTATTTAGATTTTAACGATCTTTAATAAATAAAAACACTCATTTAACACATAAAAAAGATTTATCAATATTTTAATAAAAAAATACCTAAACCCAATAAATCAATAAAAAATAAAGTTATCTCACATCATCAGGCATAAACCACCTGTTAACCATGTGTTTTAACAATAAAATGTTATTAATTCGCATTAATCAAAGAACCTACATTTATATTATATAAATATTTCTTTTGCAAATATACGGCGTCATATTGTGCCCCTATATTTCAAAAAAGTATAAAAACAAAACGATAAGACACTTTTTCATTTCGTAAAATGGTACAATATAAAATATGCTAACAAGCTGTACCCATGACAAGTATCTCCATGAAAAAAGGCTGTAGGAGTTAAAAAACATTGAAATCACTTTATATAGCAAGATAAATCTCGAATAAAAAGTCTCGCGGTTTAGTATGGATAAGATGAGGGGAAAAGCAGCGAAATCTAAAAAAATAGTACTCTTTGTACTTTAAAAAAAAAATGTTGTTAGATTTGACTAAATCACAACATATTAACTTATTTACCTTAATTTTTAGGCAAAAAGTTAATATATACAAAAACAACCTTAACGAATAAGTCGTTAGGTTCTTTCATAGCGGATAAATTTAAAAAGGAAAGAAATCTCATTATAGAGATCAAAGAAAAGGAATCAAAAAGACCCATGCCAGCAACTCCCATTGCCACATCAGAAAGAAAGAAAAATTAAGTATCTAACAAGCAATAATGAACGAGCAGTGCTGTGTGTTGCTTTTTAATTATGAAAACAATTGTTTGAGTTTGATGCGACGGTATTCAAAAATACGTTCGATTTTTTTCTTGACCAAGATTGAATGTGCCCAAGTTCCTAAAATACCCAAGGGCAACTCATAATCAATATGATCGGTCATTAGAACCCCGTCTGCATTGGATTCAAAAACATGATGATGAGACCATAACTTATAAGGTCCCTTATTCTGAAAGTCCGTGAAGCTCTTTTGAAAATCAACTTGAATAATTTCTGTTTGCCATTTAAGAGGAATATGAAATAAAGGCGAGACGGTATAATCAATTTTCATTCCTTTAAAGATCTCATCATTTTCAAATTCAGACAGTACCGTAAAGTTCATATCTGGTGGAGTAATTTCAGAGAGGTTATTTGCGGAAGAGAAAAAATTCCAAGCCTCTGCAAGTGTACAATTTAATTGTTGCGAGGTTTTATAAGTATATACCATCTTTATATTTTTTTAAAGGTAATCTCTTTTTACCAACAACGGTAGTGTTTTTACCAAAATCGCAAACATTATTACGGAAAATCTCAGAATTCCATGTAAACAGACCAAAAAACGGTATTAAACCACTGTGATTTGATAAGCACAACGTCGAGCCCCAGATATGATGTGGTCCGTTCTGTAAATCGATACAGACTCCCCTAAAACCGACCTGAAAATTTGTAGTTCCGAAGCGCAGAATCCTTGACAAACCGTAGCTGCGGCACAAATTGGACAGTGATTCTCTATCAACATATAACCTTCATCATTCTTGGCATATTCCGCCATATACCCCTCTTTCGAACGTATATTAACCAAACTCTGAATTTTGGACTCCAGATCGGGTAAGGGATCGATTTCTTCGTGATATCGTTTCTTTCCACTAGCTTCGTTGATATTGATCACCATTTGCATGGCCTCATCCCCCATCGATTCCTTAATAATCGACAGCAATTTAACGGTTAGTTCTGCATGGGTATCTGGAAATTTGGTGTTTCCATAATCTGAAATCGTATAAAACTTCTGCGGCCGCCCCACACCTTTTGATTCCTTCTCTACCTCAATTAAGCCTTCCTCTAAAAACTTAACCAACTGTAAACGAACTCCTTCTTTGGTTATCTTTAATTCAGAGGCGATATCGAGAGCCGTTAATGGACCTCGCATTTTTAGTAACATTAAAATTCGATTTGTAGCCATAAAATAATAAAACAAGTATTTGATTGTTTTATTATGTAAAAGTACTACTTTTGTCTCAGATATCAAAATCTATAATTTGGAGTCGGCACTTCCGATTATTCAACTTGATCCAACTATATAAAAATGCTAAGATTTATTTTTATGTTTTTAAAAGCCCCTCAATTAGCGTATTCCAATAGTCCTAATCTCATTAGCAGTATTGTTTTCACTGTGGTTGTTCCGTATTGGAATATACTCAAGCGCTGATCATCTTCTTAATATCCTGAAAATTTAATTTTCACAACTGCAGTTGTTGCAAGCATCCCCAACCCCAAAAACAGGTTTGAGCGGGGAGCAGGACACCTATGTCTATTAGTCACTACTAAAATGACGGATTGTTTAGGGTTTTGTTTAATACACTCATAGCCTTTTACCTATATTTTTAATACTGTACACCATGAAAAAAAACTCCTTTTATTTATTATTAATTGTCGCCCTAGCTTGGCTGTCTTGTGATCAATCCAAAACGTCAACAGAGCCTGTAGCAGCGTCTTATCCGACGCTTCAATTAACGGCACAGAAAACGGTGCTGTATGTCGAATTCCCGACTACTTTAGAAGGTTTAGAAACCGTAGAGGTCCGTTCTAAAATTGATGGATATATCGAGCAGGTCTTTGTAGATGAGGGTCAGCAAGTCCGGATGGGACAAAAGTTATTTAGGATTGATGCCAATCAATTTATTCAAGACGTCAACCAACGTAAGGCGGCTATTTCCGCTATTGAAGCGGCCTTGGAAACCGCTCATTTACAAGTTCAAAGGACACAAGTTTTGGTCGAAAAAAACATAGTCAATTCCTTTGAACTCACTACAGCTAAAAATCTGGAACGGGTTAAAAAAGCCGAATTAATACAAGCCAAATCCGCACTTTCAGATGCTCAGTCTCAATTGGCATTCACTCAAATCGTCAGCCCCATTGATGGTGTAGTTGGTCGCTTACCTTTTAAGAAAGGTGCTTTGGTGCAAAGTAGTTCTGACCTGGCGTTGACTACCATAGCCAACACCAAGCAAGTTTACGCGCATTTTGCTGTCAATCAGCAACAACTGAATCGCTTTTTAGCCCCATATCCCGGTACAACGCTTTCAGAGAAATTAAAAAGCATGCCTGCAGTGACTTTAGTTACTTCTGATGGTGCGGACTATGAGTTAACGGGGAAAATACAGAGTTTGAGCGGTGTTTTAAATGCACAAACCGGGTCGGCTAATTTTCGAGCCCTTTTTCCAAATCCTCAAGGATTTTTATGGAGTGGCGCAAGTGCCGTATTAAAAATTCCAACGCAGTTAGAAGCGGCCTTATTACTTCCTAAGAAAGCGGTTTTTGAGATTCAAGGCAATTATTTTGTCTATCAAATGGCCCCCAATAACCAAGTCACTCCAATTGAAATTGAGGTTTTACCTACTTCAACTGAACAAGAATACATTGTCCAAAAGGGGTTGAAAGTTGGTGATATCGTTGTCACTGATGGTCTAGGAACACTTAGAACTGGTATGACGATTCGCCCTACTACTCATTCCGAACAATAAAAACCGAACGATATGTTAAGAAAATTTATAGAGAATCCGGTCTTATCCACAGTGATATCCATTATAATCGTTTTACTCGGTATATTGGGTTTGTTTTCACTTCCCATTTCACAATATCCTGAAATAGCCCCGCCTACTGTGGTTGTAACAGCGAATTACCAAGGGGCCAATGCTGAAGTGGTTATGAAAAGCGTGATAGCGCCCTTGGAAGAACAAATTAACGGGGTTGAGAACATGACCTATATGACCTCAACAGCCGGTAATGACGGTAGCGCCACCATAACAATATTTTTTAAACAGGGAACCAATTCCGATATGGCAGCGGTTAATGTGCAAAATCAAGTAACCAAAGCAACGAGTTTACTACCTGCTGAAGTTATTAAGGCTGGAATCACTACCAGTAAGCAATTGAGCAGCACGGCATTCAGTTTTCTACTGTACAGCACAGATGGCCAATACGACCAAAAGTTTTTAGACAATTATTTGCGGATCAATATCATGCCTCAGATCAAGCGTATTGAAGGCGTTGGAGGAACTCAAATTTACGGCAATCACGAGTATTCGATGCGAATATGGCTCAAGCCCGATGTGATGGCTACACATGGTTTAATACCAGAGGATATTATCACGGCTTTAGACGAACAAAACATCGAAGCTGCTCCCGGAAAAATCGGTGAAAACAGCCGTAATTCTTTGCAATATGCTTTAAAGTATACGGGACGACTAGAAGATGCTGTGCAGTTTGAAGACATCATAATAAAAACGGGCTATGCAGGTGACTATTTACGATTAAAAGAAGTGGCAGATATCGAATTTGGAGCTTTGGACTACACCACCACTTTGATTGCTCAAGGGCATCATTCTTCTGGTGGTGCGGTTAGTCAAATTTCTGGTTCCAATGCGCGCGAATTAATCATTGCTTGTGAAAAAATCCTAGAGGAGGCATCTAAGGACTTCCCTCCTGGTGTCACCTATCACACATTCCTAAATGCTAATGATTTTTTAGATGCTTCGATAGAAAAGGTCGTTTACACCATCATGGAAGCTTTTATCCTGGTTTTTATCGTTGTTTTTATCTTTTTACAGGATTTACGCTCTACTTTAATACCGGCAATTGCCGTACCGGTTGCCATTATAGGTACTTTCTTTTTTTTAAAAATCTTTGGTTTTACCATCAATTTATTGACCTTGTTCGCATTGGTACTGGCCATCGGTATCGTGGTCGATGATGCTATAGTTGTGGTTGAAGCGGTACATGCCAAACTCGATCAGGGCGCGCGATCTGCCAAGAAAGCAACCCTACATGCTATGAGCGAAATCAGTAGTGCCATCGTGTCGATAACGTTAATTATGTCGGCGGTTTTTATACCGGTAACCTTTATCAGTGGATCAGCAGGTGTTTTTTACAAACAATTTGGATTAACCCTAGCTGTTGCGATATTGATTTCGGCTGTAAACGCCTTGACTTTAAGCCCTGCATTGTGCGCATTGTTGCTCAAACCGCATGATTCAACAGTTCAGAAACCGTCGGGATTTTTACCGCGTTTTTTTACCGGATTTAATGTGGCCTTCGAAGTGGTTAGCTATCGTTATATCGGTGTCGTTCGCTTTTTGATCCGTAGAAAATGGATCGCTTTTACGAGTATTGCGGCCTTTGCAGTGTTGTTTTGGGTTTTAATAAAAACAACACCAACAGCCTTTGTTCCCAACGAAGACAGTGGCGCTATCTTAGGCAATGTCGTTCTACCACCGGCATCCACATTAGAGCGAACCGAAAAGATCGCACATCAAATCGATAGTATCGCACAAAGCATTCCCGAGATCGAGCTGGTATCCACCCTTTCAGGAATGGATTTACTCAACGGTTATGGCGGTTCTTATGGCGCTTTATTTATTCGTTTAAAACCGTGGAAGGAGCGCACAGGCAAAGATCAGAATGCCGAAGCTGTAGTACAAAAATTGTTTCAAAAAACAGCCCATATTCAAGGAGCAAACATCATTTTCTTTGCTGCACCGACCTTACAAGGATTTGGAAACAGCAACGGTTTTGAAGTACAGTTACAAGATAAAACCGGCGGCACATACGGCGCGTTCAACGAAAATATCGATCAATTTATTACGGCTTTAAGCAAACGTCCAGAAATCAATTACGCGACCAGTTCGTTTAATATCGGTTTTCCCGAATTAGAGATCCATGTCAATGTTGCGCAATGCAAAGCGGTAGGCGTTCGCGTAAATACCGTTTTAAACACTATGCAAGGTTATTTTGGTGGTGTTTATGCCTCCGATATCAACAGATTTGGTAAACAATATCGCGTAATGATTCAATCCCAGGCTGAACATAGAGCCAAAATAGACGACATCAATAAAATTTTCGTTCGCACGATAAAAGGCGACATGGTTCCCATTTCAGAATTGGTCACCTTAAAGAAAACTAATGGACCTGAATTCATCAAGCGTTTTAATTTGTTTACTTCAAGTACGATCACCGGTATCCCCAACGAAGGATATAGTTCTGGTGATGCTATAAAAGCCATTGAAGAAGTTGCCGAACAAACCTTGGATCGGGGTTATACGTATGAATTTTCTGGATTAACTCGCGAGGAACTATCGAGTTCCAGTCAAGCTATTTTGATTTTTTCACTTTGTCTGATTTTTATTTATTTCCTTTTGAGTGCACAATACAAAAGTTATATACTGCCTTTTTCCGTATTGCTGTCACTACCGATTGGTTTAGCAGGTGCTTTTATTTTTGCTCAATTATTTGGTGTTGACAACAATATATTCCTACAAATCAGCTTGATCATGTTGATTGGCTTGTTGGCAAAAAACGCGATTTTAATCGTTGAATTTGCCTTAGTACACCGACTACAAGGAAGGACGTTAACCCAGTCTGCTATTTACGGCGCAAAATCGCGACTTAGGCCTATTTTGATGACCTCTTTTGCTTTTATCTTTGGATTGATACCCCTGATGTTAGCCACCGGTGCGGGTGCTTTAAGCAACCGATCAATCGGTACTGCCGCTGTTGGTGGTATGTTGATCGGAACTGTATTTGGCATCTTTGTGATTCCGATCTTATTCATTGTATTTCAAGGATTACACGAAAAAATATCAGGTGTAAAATCACCGACTCATCCACCTCGGATATTGAAATAATTCACCGTTAAATATTTCAAAACCGCAAAAAAACGAAATTTATGAAAACCATATATTATAGAACGACCTTATTGCTGCTTGTGGGATTGGGAAGTTGGAGCTCTTGTCAGATTACCCGACCATATACCGGTCCTAAAAGCGATTTAACCGCAAGTTTCCGATCACCGCAGGGAATTCCAACTGACACTGTGAACACAGCTGCAATGAATTGGACTGAGATGTTTACAGACCCCTTACTTCAAGATTTCATAAAAGAAGGTCTAGCAAACAACCTAGACCTTAAAATCGCCTTAGAGCGCATTATAGAAGCCCGTGCGGATCTGCGATTAAAAAAATCAGCTTTCTACCCGTCATTAACGAGTAATTTGAGTATTAAACCGCATCAATTACCCGCCTATCAAAGCTTTGGGAATCCGCGCAATAACACTCAATACGATTGGGGATTGGATACGAATTGGGAAATCGATATTTGGGGAAAATTAAGCAGTAGTAAACGAGCTGCGATGGCTCAACTGCTGGCTAGCGATGCGGCAAAAAGAGCCGTGCAGACCCAACTCGTTGCTGATATTGCAACACATTATTATCAATTACTGCTGTTGGACGAACAATTAGTAATTACGCAGCGTACCGCAAAAAATCGATCTGAGGATGCTGAAAGTATAGCGTTATTGTTTCAAAATGCCCTCCTCAATGGCGTAGCTGTGGTGCAAAGTCAAGCGAGTTATTATGAAGTAGCCTTGGATCTACCGGATATCGAACAAAAAATAAAGGAGACCGAACACAGTCTGTGTCTCTTATTAGGACGTACTCCATCGGGCATCATTAGAAACACCTTAGAGCGTCAACAGATAATTTATGATTTAAAACCGGGAATTCCTAGTCAGCTCTTAGCTAACCGACCCGATATACAAGTATCCGAGCTCCATTTTAGAATTGCATTTGAAGAAACCAATATGGCGCGGACTCATTTTTATCCGGCGTTAAACATCACGGCTTCAGGAGGGTTCTCGAGTTTAACTTTGGATCCCTGGTTTGGCAGCGCGGGTTTATTTGGATCTGTTATCGGAGGACTGTCACAACCCCTATTTAACAAAGGCGTAAATAAGGCGCGTTTAACCACCGCAAAGTCTAGACAAAAGCAAGCATTGTATCAATTTGAGAAAACTTTATTAATTGCAAGTCGAGAGGTTTCCAATGCTTTATTTGAACTGGATACCGCTATGCAAAAAGAGCAAACTCGAAAGAAACAATTGGCCGCATTAACGCAAGCAGTGGCGTTTAATAAAGAATTGTTTTTACATCACCAAAACACCAATTATACCGATGTATTAACTGCGGAACAAAACCTGCTTCAAGCGGCTTTGAAAAACCTTGATGATCAAGGTCAAAAATTACAAGCCACGGTTAAGCTATACCGAGCTTTGGGCGGCGGATGGAAGTAACTGACGCCTTTCATGATGAAACCATTTCGACAAAAAAACCGCAGTTTTGATTAATCAAAACTGCGGTTTTTTAATTTTATAAGCCGGTTTAGAAAATATCAGGACAACGCCTATTTTGCTCCCAAAAAGTCTTTTTCTAACTCCATCGGAGCAATATAGATTCCGTTTTTATATACGCGCATATTACCTCCTGAAATCTCATCGATTAACAACAAATCTCCAGTGGCTTTATCGCGGCCAAACTCCAATTTGATATCATACAATTCCAAATCTTTTTTGGCCAATTCTGCTTTAATGATATCACAGATTTGTTTGGTTAATTTTTTTAATTCTTGGTATTCCGATTTCGATAAGATGCCTAACATTTCAAGGGTATCTTCAGAAATCGTAGGATCCCCTCTTTCGTCGTCTTTAATGGTAACCTCAACCAAAGAATCCAACTGATCGCCTTCTTGACAGTAAGCTCCGTATCTTCTTAAGAAACTTCCAACCGCACGGTATCTACAAATAACCTCTAAGCCTTTTCCAAACGGGGTAGCCTCTTTAACGACCATACTAACCTCATCCAAATCGGCACTTACATAGTGGGTAGCAATTCCCAATTCTGACAAACGTTCGAAGAAAAATTGGGTCATTTTCAAACCTGATTTCCCTGCTCCATCAATCGTCAATCCGATTGTATTTGCACCCGGATCAAATACGCCATCTTCTCCAGTAACGTCGTCTTTAAATTTCAATAATACTTGATGATGATCTAGGCTATAAACATCTTTGGTTTTGCCTTTGTAAATTAAGTTCATAAAAAATAAGAATATAGGTCAATATAAGGACCAAAAATACTGCAAATCTGACTATTAATAAGGACTTTAATCCGAAAAATAAAAAATATTTCGCTCAAAAAGTTCCGATCACTTTTAAAATGCTAGCCCATAAAATCAAAACCGTCATTCGCTTGATTTTTAAAACAGTTGATTCCAAGCCTTAAAGGAATTTTTAAATCGTCGATTCGTTTAACTTTTAAAGTGTATGCGCTATAATTCATCTACCTGTCTACCCCCTACTTGGGAATACAAAAGCTGTTCTCTCTTATCATAAGCTCTGATAATTTTGATAAGCAATAGACCCGCAAAAATCGATACGATACTTTGAGCGATATAAAACATACTTTCATTATACAATTGTTCAAATTCATCCCCCAGTGGAGCCATGTTTTTTAGCAATTGTACCATAAAATTATCAACCAACCACAATCCCCACCATAGCGATAAATAGATCATAGGGTAATTTTTAATTGTTTTCACTCCGGATTTGTACAATACGAGTTCGCTCGTATTAAAGAGTTCCTTCATGATCACAAATGGGCGAAAAAAGCTTAAAATCGGTACAAACCACGACCAGACCGCCCAAGTATCTGAAAATTGCAGCTGACGCCCCAACTGATGCAAATTGTGATACGCTCGTCTAAACCACATGATAAAGACGATACCCGACATAACAAAAAACACCCAATAAACAAGCATAACCAATTGTACGCGCAAGTCATTATTTTCCAATTGTGCATCCGTATATGCCACGCCATGTGCGTAATTATCCAATAAGTTATATTGTAAATAAGTAGAAACTACCGTAATTAGCTCTAGTATCAGTACAGCATAAATCATCATTACTGCGGCGCGAGCCCGTTCTCCGTTCGGTTTCATCGTATTCATATTTACTGTACGCTTCTATTTTCTTCCCTGGACACCTATACCCATGTCTCTTTTTTATCAAGAACAAGATCGCTATCAAACAAGCCTCTAACCAACCATCTTTTTACAAAAATGGTCGACTCCATCGATAAAGATTACGTTATGATTAGTACAGTAACTCCGCCGTTTTATTAGCTGATCTATCCATAGTACAAACTTAGTAAATAAGTGGAGGAAGCCCTTCAGTTTTTTTATGAATAATTCAAAAAAAACACAGCGCTAAAACGCTGTGTTAAATCTGAATAAAAGTGTCAAAATCCGTTGTAACGACAAGCGTAAATGCTGAAACTATTTGAAGAAGCCCTCAGAGTTTCAGCATCAAAATAGCGCAAATCAGAATCGTCTTTAACCCCCTTAACTGCGTAGTGAATATCAATAGAGCTATCGGTTTACTTTTTTATATGTTAGGGCTAGAATCAAAGCAAAAGCAGACAAAAAGGTAAGTATGAGACCGAGATTCTGAGTAAATCCGGACACGGCGAGCCCCACTGCTATCATACAATAGTACATCAGACCAAATAAAGCTCCCGCCGTGCCCGCAACCGCTGTATACTTAACCAAAGCTTGGCTTAAAATATTAGGAATTGCAAGGCTAAATCCAACAACGACAAAAATCATCGGCAATAAAAAAAATAAACTGTCTTGCAATAACCAGGTCAGTACACCCCCGACAGCCGTAATAGCAGCAGCAAAAACAATCAAGACAGTTGCCGAAATATTCTGGTCAACCATTTTTTTATTGATCAGCCCACCCATCAATGAGCTCGTGGCTAATAAGACACCACTATATCCAAATTCTGTGGAACTATAACCGAGTTTACTGAAAATAAACGGCGCTATCGAATAGTAACTAAATAGCATAATATTAAAAACTGCCACCAAAAAAGCACTTAACCAAATTAATTTATCGCCGAGCAATGCAACAATTACCTCTTTTAAATCGGGTGTAGTACCTAAGTCTTTTTTTGTTTCTGGCAGCCATTTAACGGTAGCACTTACTAGCACTATCGACAAAAAAATCAGGGTTGAAAAAACACCCGATACGCCATATTCCTTTACCATGATACCTCCTACTAGTAGCCCAATTACCGGACTTATAGAAAGTGCAATACCTATAACTGAGAACTTTTTTCCAAGTTCTTTTTTATCATACAAATCTCTAAATACAGTTTGAGTAACCACAGAACCCACCGCTATTCCAAAAGCAGCTATCATTCGAGCCAGCATGATTACGCTAAAATGCGAAGCTCCTAAAGCAAGACTAGATCCGATGCCATACGTTATTAAACCGTATATCATAGCCTTTCTTCTACCAATTCGATCTGCGGCAATGCCCCAAAAAATCACGCCAATTGCAAAAGCGAAAAAATACACTGAGATGGTTTGCGATGCTTCTTCATCGGTTACTGTAAATTCCGTAGCAATACTTGTTAAGGCTGGGCTATATATAGTTTCTACAAACTGAGGAAACATGATTAGAACAATTAGTAACAGCAACTTGGGTTGGGTTTTCATGGCGTTTTTATTTCTGTTTTAATTTTTTTTTGACAAAAGTAAAACTTACATTTACCACCTTAGTAATGATGTTAAGACATAAAACATCGAAATACAGACAGATGGCATTTCTATCTCAAGAGAGTATTTTTAATCCTGATCAGATTGACGCAGCAGTAATTGGAATTGCTTCCGATTTCACAAGTCATGATTCTGGGTTGCATCAACACCAAAGAGCGCAACTTTTGTTTGCTCCTATCGGATGCATGACTATTGCCAGCGATAACCAACAGAGCATACTACCTCCGACCATGGCAGCTTGGATTCCTCCACAATTTCCGCACAGGATCACGATGAGAAATGTCGTAGCCTATCGTTCTATCTATTTTGACAAAGCTGTACTTCCAGACTATGCCTCAGCATTCGCTATATTACATGTCAATGGATTATTAAAGGAATTGATAGAACGGATCTCATATTGGCCTTGGGATATGCCTATCGAATTACAGAAAAACACCTTATCTCTTTTTTGGGAAGAATTCAATAGTGCCCCAAAACAAAACTTAACGCTGTTGGTGCCACAAGATGCACGAATAAAACAGCATGTAGAACTTTGGAATCAGGGAAAATCCTTGCCGTCCTTTCTAAAAGAATTTGCGAAAGAAGTCGGCGCAAGTGAAAAGACTATTAGCCGAATCTTTTTAAAAGAAACCGGTATGACTTATCAAGATTGGCGGCAGCAATGGCGGCTTCAAAAATCTATTGAATGGTTAGCAGAAGGCAAGAATGTTAGCGAAACCGCTTTTGATTTGGAATTTTCAAGTGATAGTGCATTTATAGAATTTTTTAAAAAATACCAGCGACAAACACCCCATAAATATTTTAATAAATAGCCCTTTTCGCAACAGTTCCATCTTTAATGCCTCTTTGGGATTTTTAGATTTTAAAAAATTTAAACAAAAATGCCGCCATGAAATATTTCACAGCGGCAGGAATTGATCATGTTTAAAACACTCCAGTTATTTATTGAATGCGTTTTTATATTTTGACAAAAAATCGGCTAAGTTTTTCGAATCCGTAGGTTTCATCAAAAACCAGGTTTCATCAACTTTAATTCGACCACCGTCGACCCAAAAAGAAATCATTTGAGAGCCTTGGGTTTCTGATTTTAAATCCAAACTATAATCGGGCGTTTTCATCTTAACCATAATCGCCGTTTCATTCCATTTTTTATCGTATTTAGCTTTTTCCATCAATTGAATAATTGATTCAAAATCATTGGGAATTACGGTTAGCATTTCTGAATCTAAAATCCGTAAATCCATAATCGTAAGCGGTTGATTGATTTTCATTTTGGTATGCTTTTGAGTGGCTATTTCAGTCTCCGTAGCCGGTGTTTTCTTTTTGCAAAGAGCAGCACATGACTGCAACGAGATCGTTGTTACCAATAGCCCTAATAAAGCCCCTGTTCGTAAATATTTTTGCATGATCTGAATGTATTTTTAAAGGATTACAACGCTGGTATTAAATTCATTATAAAATGATTTTCTTTCCCCTATCTACCGCTTTGAGGAACCAATTCCAGTTTAAACTGTGGATTGTATTTCAATTGGTTAACATCCTTAAAAACGACTTTTCCCTCTTTTTCTTCAATATCTCCATACCCTTCTAATAAAGCATTGTCTTCAACTTTAAAAACAACCTGACGAGTGGAGGTCACTCCTTCCGACATAAATAAATATTCCGCAATTAGAAGATCTCCTTCAAAAACCCCTTTGATAGTACCTGTATTTTTATCTTTCTCACTGATATGGTATATAAAAGTTCCATGAACCGAATCTCCTTCTCTGACCACATCCAAAACTAACTCATTGTTGTTTTTTATATGCTGATATAATAATTTGTGGGATTCCGTTGTTTTTCCTTCTGATAACTCCGTTGCAGCTGGGGAGGTAGAAAGTGCAGCTGTGTCTTTTACCTCTTGTTTGCAAGAACTCAACGCAACTACTACAGTAAGTGCTCCAATTATTTTATAATTCATTTTATTTATATTTTGAATTTAATAGTTACAATAATCAAACCTTTTTTACTAAAAACCCAACTTTTTTTAAATTATTTTCTATTCGGAAGTTTTTATTTTAAAACTCGACAAAATGCCATGACGATTACTAAATACGAAGCGATAATCTCGATAATGATTTTCAGCAGTGGATCTGTGAGATAAAGACCTTACTACACCAATTGTCGCATTAGCGTTGCAGGTTTTCGATAATGACCGTTGTAGAACCCCCACCGCCATTACAGATAGAGGCCAATCCATAACGTGCCTTTTGCTGCTTTAAAACTTGGGTCAAGGTAACGAGTATTCGTGCTCCCGATGCTCCTATGGGATGTCCTAATGCTACAGCACCACCGTGAATATTAACGCGGTCTAAATCCAAATTTAAAAGGTTTTGAAGCGACAAAATCACCGAGGCATATGCTTCATTGATCTCAAAGAAATCAATATCTTTTAGGGTTAAATTTGCTTGATATAACGCTTTTTTTATAGAGATAGCTGGAGCTGTGGTAAACCATTCTGGTGCTTGTGCCCCATCGGCATACGCAATAATCTTCGCTAAGGGACTCCATTGTTGTGCCGCTACTACTTCAGCACTCGCTAGTATCAAAACGGCTGCGCCATCATTGATGTTACTTGAATTGGCCGCAGTCAGTAATCCATCTGCTTCAAAAGCCGGTTTTAATAAGGGCATTTTTTCGGGAATAATTTTATAGATATCTTCATCTACCCTAATGTCAATTCGTTCCTTGCCCTTGTAGACCGGTACTGAAATCAATTCGTCATCGAAGCGGTGTTCTAAAGTGGCCTTTTGTGCTTTTTGATAGGATTTTAACGCATAATCATCGAGTTGTTCTCTTGAAAAACCAAAGTGTCTGACACCGATTTCGGCAGCATTTCCCATGTGAAAATCGTGATAAGCATCCCATAATCCATCTTTTATCATCCCATCAGTCAGTGATAAATGGCCTAATTTATTTCCCTTTCTGATCTGGGTATAATGCGGCACATTACTCATGCTTTCCATACCACCAGTAACGACCAATTGATCTAAACCCAATTGAATTTGTTGTGCTCCAATCACAGCCGCTTTTAAACCCGACGCACAGACTTTATTAATTGTTGTAGCATCTTTATCATACGGAATACCCGCTAAAACAGCTGCTTGTCGCGCTGGAGATTGCCCTATTCCAGCACTTAAGCCATTTCCCAAGTAAACGCTTGACACCTCTTCAGGATCGACTTCCAAAGCCGCCAAACTTCCCCGAATCGCGATAGCTCCCAATTCCGGTGCACTACATGTTGACAAATTACCAAGCAATCCTCCGATTGGGGTTCTTTTTGCCGCTACTATAAATACTTCTTTCATAATGATAATTATTAATATACCGATCGGTATTTTTAAATATAAAAAAATTTTAAACTGCTAATTCTTCTTTAATAATCTGCTGTATCCGCTCGACAGCTTTGGCGATATGCTGAGGGTCGTTGGTTATTTTGTTAAGCAATACGCCACCTTGTATCAACATGATAAAGGTATAGGCATAATGCTGCGAGTTAATCGACTCTTGAAATTCGCCTTTTTTAACTCCGTCTTCGATAATAAAAGCAATTCGATTGGCCCAAAGTATAAAACTATGTTGCACCACTCCCCTCAAAAAAGGCAAGTTGTCGTCGGCTTCCACAGCTGCATTCAGCAAGGGGCAGCCACCATTTAACGCAATATCACCCCAATGGTCGACATGGAAATTAAACAGCGCCGTTAGATTCTCTAGGGCGGAATTATCGGCCAACTGTGTTTTCCTCAGGCCTTGAAACACGCGATTTACGTTATAATCGAAAGCTGCCAAAGCTACTTCTTCCTTGTTGGTGAAATTTCCGTAAACACTCCCCTTAGTCAAGCCGGTAGCCGACGTGATATCAGAAATTGAAGTACCGGCATATCCCTGTACATTAAACAACTTTGCCGTTTTTTCTACAATAAAGTTTTTGGTTCTCGTAGCCTTATCCATCTGTTTTTGTTTGTCGTTCAAATATAATAAAAATACCAATCGGTATATTGAAAATAAAATTTAGATTTCCTGATTGTTTTTTTTTGAAGTTTTTGGAATATACTTGTCCTGATATGCTTTAAAAAAAGGTTTTGTATGCGCCTATAATTCTTATATTTGCAAAAACATAAAAAATGGAAAATTTAAGGATTATCATAGAGAACGCTTGGAACGATAGACAACTACTTCAAGACACCGCTACTCAGGATGCCATCAGACAAGTTATTGATTTAGTAGATTCAGGTAGTTTGCGTGTAGCAGAACCTGTAGGTAAGGATTGGCAAATCAATGAATGGGTAAAAAAGGCCGTGGTTCTCTATTTTCCGATTCAAAAAATGGAAACATGGGAGATTGGTATTTTTGAATATCACGACAAAATGCCCTTAAAGAGAGATTATGCTGCAAAAGGCATTCGCGTTGTTCCCAATGCCGTTGCTAGACACGGTGCATTTATAGCTTCAGGCGTAATTTTAATGCCTTCGTATGTCAATATCGGCGCTTATGTAGATGCAGGTACTATGGTTGACACCTGGGCAACAGTAGGAAGTTGTGCTCAAATTGGTAAAAATGTTCACCTTAGTGGTGGGGTTGGCATCGGAGGAGTATTAGAGCCCTTACAAGCTGCTCCAGTAATCATCGAAGAAGGCGCTTTTCTCGGTTCAAGATGTATTGTAGTTGAAGGCGTTCGCGTTGGTAAAGAAGCCGTTTTAGGCGCTAATGTGGTCTTGACAGCATCGACAAAAATCATCGACGTTACCGGTGACGAGCCGATCGAAACTAAGGGTTATGTTCCAGAACGCGCGGTGGTAATACCGGGTTCGTATACCAAAAAATTTCCTGCTGGAGAATTTCAAGTTCCTTGTGCTTTAATCATCGGACAACGCAAAGCATCTACTGACTTAAAAACTTCGTTAAACGACGCACTACGAGAATACAACGTAGCCGTTTAATATTATACAATTACAAAGAACAGCACTTTAAATCCGTGCTGTTCTTTTTTATAAATACTTTTGCAATGAATGCAACAACCCTATCTAGTTTAAAACTTTTTGCCAAACGACTGTTGGTGATTTTGTTTTTTTATCAACTCTGTCGAATCGCCTTTTACATTTATAATTATTCTTTTTTTGTCGATTCGCTCGATTGGAAAGTATGGTTAGGCGGTATGCGATTTGACTTATCCGTGATTGGCTATGTCAATTTACTGTTTGCCTTATTGCATTTGGTACCAGGATCCTTTCAAACGAACAAGTTTTATCAAAAGTTTTTGCTATACAGCTTTTACTGCGTCAATACTTTTGTCATCTCGTTGAACTTTATCGATTTTGAATATTTTAAGTTTATAGGTCGACGCAGTTCTTATGGGATGATTACCGCAAGTGGTATGGAGAACGAGATCTGGGGTTTATTGCAATCGTTTGTTGTCGACTACTGGCAAATACCGGTTTTGATGTTGGTATTTGCTATCCTTATCGGTTTCTCTTTAAAGGCTATTAATTACCGCAGTGTAAATAGTCGCTTTACGTGGGGTGCTTTAGGGATTTGCTTGTTAAGCGTTGCCGTTTTGTTTGTATGCGGTCGTGGTGGATTTCAAAAGAAACCCTTACGCATCGTAGATGCGTCGACTTACAGTCAAATTGGTACTACAGCCCTCGTGCTGAACACGCCCTTTACCGTACTTAAAACCATCGGTAAAAAAGAAACGTTAGAGGATGTTCATTTTTTCTCCGATGAAGAAAGTAATGCTATTTTTAATCCGATTCAGGAGTTTCATCATGAAACCCCAAATAAAAAAAATGTAGTTTTATTGATTTTAGAGAGTTATGGGCGTGAAAATATTCAACGCGGATTAACTCCTTTTCTAGATTCCTTAATTCAAAAAAGTTATTTCTTTGAAAATGGTTTTGCCAACGGAAAACTATCTATCGACGCTGTACCGTCTACCATTTCAAGTATACCGAGTTTGATGAACAACAGCTATATTTCATCGAGTTATTCGGTCAATAAAGTATATGCCTTACCAGAAATTTTAAAGGATCACGGTTATCAAACTGCTTTCTTTCACGGTGCTTTTAATGGAAGTCAAAATTTTGATCAATATGCCGATGTAGCGGGTTTTGATCAATATTATGGCAAAGATGAATACAAAGGTCCCGAATCATTTGATGGGAAATGGGGTGTTTTTGATGAAGATTTTTTACAATTTTTCGCCAAAGAGCTCCAGCAATTTAAAGCGCCTTTTTTTGCTACACTCTTTACGATATCATCGCACGCACCTTTTACGATACCCGAAAAGTACAAAAACAAATTTCCCAAAGGTACTACGCCCATACACGAGTCGGTTGCATATACGGATTATGCTTTAAAACAGTTTTTTAAAACCGCATCTACTATGCCGTGGTATAAGGAAACTATTTTTATCATCACTTCCGATCATACCTCTTCATTCGGTGAGGAACCACAATACAAAAACAATATTGGAAAATTTAAAATTCCTATTTTATTTTTTGCGCCTGGAGATCCTGAGCTCGTTGGTGTGGTCGAGAAAAACTTTCAACAGATTGACATACTTCCTAGTTTGATGGATTACCTTCAGTTGAATACAAAAATCATTAGTTATGGGAAATCCTACCGATCCAACAAAGACTTTGTGGTTAATTATCTCGACAACGTCTACAATTATGAAAAGGGGGATTATTATTTAGCCTTTGATGGTAAAAAAAGTTTGGGACTTTTTAATTGGAAGACAGACCCGCTTTTAAAAACCAACCTGATGGAATCGCACCCAGAGCAACTTAAAGAGATGGAAACTTTCATAAAAGCTTATATACAGTCCTTCAACAAAAGAGTTAGAGAAAACAAACTAACGGTAGAAAAATAAATTCAATCGACTGGAGATCACTGTTTTTACACATCAAAAAACCCCATAATTTTCAAATAAATTATGGGGTTTTTGTATTATAAACACTGAGATTATCAAAAAGTTAATACCGTAGTTCTGTAGGATAAGTTTCTACTTTTGAGCTTTTTTACACGGCCTAAATGCTGCTGTAGTTCGTTTGAGCTTTCTGATTCCAAATACCGCAAATCCGATTTCCAGAAAGAAGCGTTATTAATTTTAAATACCGGTTTAGAAAAAGTAAATGCAGCCCATAAAGCGGCCTTCCACCCCCAATTATACAAGGGATCGTTTATCGAGGACAGTCGTCCACCTCTTTTCTTTAACCATCGGTTTTCAAAAGCAACACCTGTAAAAATGGATTCTTTCTGTATCTCGTTAAAGACGTTTCTCGGGATCGAATCTGCACTTCCCTGCAACCAATACCCCTGTTCGCGATACTGTAAATGTTTGGCAACAAAATCTTGTCGCGGGATTGCCTGAGCGTTTGTAAAAACTAAGTAGTCCGTGTTTACAACGGCATTTACTTCCTTCATCGGTAACTCCAATTCAGAAACTATTAAGTGAATAGGATAAAACACTAGATTTTTAACTTCATCTATTAGGGTTACCACACCAATTTCTGATTGACGAGGCACCACAATAATCAATTCAAAATTGCGATAGGTTTGCGTACAATATCCCCACAATACTTTTTGAAGGCATTCAAGGGAGTGATAGTGACTGATAATTACGGAAACATTTCTTTGCATATTAGAGCAAATATAATGTATTTTCAGTAGATTTGTCTTGAATATTTTCAGTCCCCCATGAAATTAAGTGTTGTTATTTTAACTTACAACGAGCGTGCGCATTTGGAAGATGCTGTACATTCTGTAGCCTTTGCAGACGAAATCATTGTAATGGATTCGTACAGCACTGATGGAACCGTGGAGTTAGCAAATTCACTGCATTGTACGGTCCTTCAACGAAAGTTTGATAATTTTTCGAACCAACGAAATCACGCTATCCCCTTCGCAAAAGGCGAATGGGTACTTTTTCTCGATGCTGACGAACGCATTTCTATCCGATTGCAAGCCGAGATTGTATCTAAAATAAACAAGGGTACAGATCAAGCCTATAAACTGCGTAACCCCCATTTTTTTCTAAATCACTTTCTCTATCACAAAGCCGATCGCGTGATCCGTCTTGCCAAGAACAATCAAATTTACTTTACCGGAGATGTGCATGAAAAATTACAAGTTCCAACAGGAACTGTCGGTATACTCGACAATTATATCATTCACTATACTTATAAAGGAATTTTTCATTTTCTCAATAAAAAAGAGTCGTACGCCTGGTTTCAAGCCGGTGAGTTATTGAAAAAAAGAAAAAAAATATCCTACTTTCATCTCGCTTTTAAACCGTTTTATCGCTTTTTCTCGACCTATGTACTCAAGCGTGGGTTTTTAGATGGCGCTCCTGGCTTTGCCGGATCAGCCGTTGACGCCTATGGCGTTTTTGCGCGATATGCTAAATTGATGTTATTAGAACGCGATCTCAAGTAGTTTTTTTACCTATTTCTATTTCCTTCCTTCTAATCTTTAGTTATAGGTTTGTATCATATAGTCATTATACTTCTTTTAAACTAGTTAACCTTCACTGTTAACCATCTTCTTCTTTTTGATAAATTACAAAGAATACACTAAAACTCACGCAAAATTCACCTAGCAAAACACCTTACACCTAGCTGCAAAATGCAACATATTTAACACCGATTTACTTGATATACAAATAATATATTCCCAAATTTAAGCTAAACACTTGTAAAACATTGTAGATTACATCACAAAAATAATTATGCTTTTGAATTTGATAACTTAATTTTTGCTAAATTTGGGTTTTTATAATTCGATGAAATTAAGCGTTATTATTCCGACATACAATGAGTATTCCTATTTGCAAGATGCGGTGCATTCGGTATCTTTTGCCGATGAGATTATCGTGATTGACTCGTATAGCACCGATGGAACCGAAATATTAGCTGCTTCACTGGGATGTAAAGTAATACAGCGCAAATTCGACAATTTTTCTTGTCAGAAAAATCATGCCATTCCGTACGCCAAGGGTGAATGGATTTTATTTATGGATGGGGATGAACGCATCAGTACTTTATTGCAGACAGAGATACTCGCCAAAATATCACATTCGAGCTCATATAGTGGTTATAAATTGCGTTTTCCGCATTTTTTCTTAAATCGATTTCTCTTTCACAAAGCTGATAAAGTAATGCGATTAGTGCGAAATGAAAACATTCGATTCACAGGAGATGTCCATGAAAAACTTCGCATAAAAAAAGGAAAAACAGCCGTTCTCGACCACTTTGTATTGCATTACACTTATAAAGGTATTTTTCACTTTTTAAGTAAAAAGGAATCGTATGCTTGGTTTCAAGCTGGCGAATTTCATAAAAAGAAAAAGAAAGTAACCTATTACCATTTGGCATTTAAGCCGTTCTATCGGTTTTTTTCGACCTATATTCTCAAGCGTGGTTTTTTAGATGGGACAGCCGGTTTTGCTGGCGCTACTATTGATGCCTACGGTGTTTTTGCCCGCTATGCCAAAGCGATGTTGATCGAGCGCGATTTAAAATAACTTACCAAAACGCAATCTGAACTTAAAGGCACTTAAAGAATTTTGACCTTTAACATCCAATCTCTTGATTTCATAAGGATTTTCAAAAGGGAAACGATTGACTTTATTGCCAATTCTCAATCCGAATTTCATTCCATTTTGACGCATTAGCTTAAAAAACTCTTGACGTTTGGGATCTTTTTTAGGGAAATTTCCATACGGGTAAGCTACAGCTGGATATATTTTTAGCTCCTCTGCATCAATGATCTGATTACAGGCTTTAAAATCGTCGGCAATTTGTTGATCCGTCATATCGGCATAAGGACGGTGTTCAAAAGAATGATACCCCAATTCAATACATTCCGGCAAACTCTTGAGCTGCTCCATATCCATCAAAGGCTCTACACCATTATTCCACTGATCGACTTGTCCAATATATTTAAAGGGGATAAAAAATGTAGCCTTCATCTGATATTTTTCTAATAAGGGTACCGCATAAACCAATTGATTAACAGTAACATCATCAAAGGTTAAAACAATACTTTTAGGCTGAATTTCAACCTGACCTTCGAGTTCCCTAAAATGATAAGTGTGATACCCCTGTTGCTTGAGATAACTCAATTGTTCTTCTAACCTTCGCGTTGAAATCGTCAAATCTCGGGAAACGGTATCTACTGCACTAATATTGTGGTACATCAATATCGGTAACTTTTTCATCTAATAATTTCTTTAATTAATTCCAACAAAATTATTACATTTGTAATGGATTCCAAAACAAGCTATACCTTTATTTTTAATGTCTAAGATAACTGTCATTATTACCCGACACGCCACAGACAAGCAGTCGGATCTGTTTCTAAGCAGTATTTCTATAGCTGATGAAGTGATTATTGTGGATACTTGTGACCAGAATGCATGCAACGACACCCCTTTACCGCCATCGGATTGGATTTTAACTTGTACGCCAGATCAGGAGGAAGCCACCAAGAAAAAGGCTGCGCAACAAGCCTCTAATGAATGGATCTTGTTTTTGAATTTTAATGAAGTCGTCACCTCAGAACTTCAACAAGAGATTAAATCTATATTAATAGATTCCCATGGATTCAGTGAATTCTATACTCGTAAAAAAGGGATGTTTTTTATGGGGAAAATCGCCCGTTTTGGCGGTTATAATGCGCGAAAAAGCCTACTCTTACAACGGCATCCACTGTATCACCAACCCAACGACGGTATTGCCTTTTTAAAAAACCTAACCTTAGATTATAGCTACACTACTTTTGATAATTACAATAAAAAGTTGGATCAACACAGTCTACGCCTAGCCGAGGCCATGCACAGTAGAAATATACGCCCCAATTTTTTTCATTTTACCGTTCGTCCCTTAAACGAATTCATCTACCGCTATTTTGTACAAATGGGTTTTATAGATGGTAAAGAAGGTTTTATACTCGCTTATTTACAAGCCTTTGCCAATTATAAAAAATATCTTTTCCTATGGATGAAATACCGCAAAATCGATTTTTAAAGCTGCTTTAATTGCATTTTTTTGCTTATTTTTACAAAAAAGAAGTATATGCGCATTTATTCTCTATCCTTTCTGTCACTGGTATTGATTTTATTGATTTCGTGTAGAAAAGATTTTGATTTCACCCCCCATGAAGGCAAACTGGCTTTTTCCAAAGACACCATCTATCTCGATACCGTATTTACCAATATTGGTTCGAGTACTTATACGCTTAAGGTATACAACCGTTCGAATAACAACATTAAAATACCTACCATTAAACTCAGCCAAGGTGAAAATTCACAATACCGCTTGTTGGTTGATGGACAGTCGGGCAAGGTGTTCCAGAATGTCGAACTACTCGCTAAAGATAGCTTGTATATCTTTATTGAAACCACTATCGACTACAGCAAGTATAAAAATGAATCCACCACCTATCTATACACCGATCAGATCGAATTTGGAGCAGGTATTTCTACTCAAAAAGTAGCTTTAGTAACCTTGGTGCAAGATGCACATTTCCTCTACCCACAACGCAATGCAGCAGGCGTAGCGGAAACACTACCCTTTGATGGTGAAGAAATTTATGGCTTTTATCTTTCAGAGCGAGATCATAATCAACAGAACACCTTGCATTGGAAAAACGACAAACCCTATGTTATTTATGGTTATGCCGCCGTGCCTACGAACAAAACCTTACAGATTGATGAAGGTGCTCAGATCTATTTTCACGATAATTCCGGTTTATTAGTCTCGAATAAGGCTCAAGTTAACGCTTTGGGTTCGTTGGAGAAACCGATTGTTATTCAAGGTGATCGTTTAGAACCCGACTTTAGCAATATTCCCGGTCAATGGGGTGCGATCTGGTTTACAGTTGGCAGTACAGGCAGCTTGAAAAACACCATAATTAAAAACCCTACTGTAGGTCTTTTAATCAATAAGAACACAGAAACCGTACAATTACACAACGTACAGATATACCATGCTTCGCAGTACGGTATATTGGGTCGAGCTGCAAAGATCTACGGAACCAATGTCGTGGTAGGCAATGCCGGAATTGCATCATTAGCCTGTAGCTTTGGAGGAGAATACGAATTCCTACACGCTACTTTTGCCAATTATTGGAACAAACCCAACCACACAGCAGTTTTAATCGACGATTACGACGGTACACCCGAATTTCAGATTAAAAAGGCAGTTTTCGAAAATTGTATTTTATACAGCAATGCCGCAGAGAGTTTGGTTTTAAAAACCAATAGTACAGCAGAGAATTTCCCGGTATTATTTAAGAACACCCTGATAAAATATTTTCAATTTGGAAGTGGTTCCGAATACCGTTTTCCCTATGATTTTAAAAATCCAAATAGATATAGTGAAATCTATTTAAGCACCGCGGTGGATCTCTTTCGCCCCTACTTCTCTAACATCGATAAAAATCATTTGATGATTACCGACAAGTCGGTTGATTTATTGGGAAAAGGAAATTTGGAAACCGCGCAAAAAGTGCCGTTGGATCTCAATGGAAAATCGCGTATTTCGAATCCTGATTTGGGTGCATATCAGAATATCACATCGCCTAAAGATTAATTTTTTAATTGTCTTTTTTTAAATTATTTTTGCAACTTACAACAACAACTAACACCTACAATAAAATGATTCATTTCTTCGAGAACCCTTCGAAAAAATTCTTTGCCGTTCAGGTACAAAACGAATTGACATCCGAGGATATTACTAAGCTCAATTGGCTTTTTGGTCAAGCTCAAGTTTTAAAAGAAACTACACTTAAAGCAGAGTTTGTTGGCCCTCGTGCCACTATGATTACACCTTGGAGCACCAATGCCGTTGAAATCACTCAAAACATGGGTATTCAAGGAATTCTAAGGATAGAAGAGTTTTACAAAGCCGAAGATTTGCAAGAATTTGATCCGATGCTGTCTCAATCGTTTGCGGAATTAAATCAGAATATATTTTCGATCGATTTACAACCGGAAGCCATTTTAGATATTGAAGATATAGGCGCCTATAACAAACAAGAAGGTTTGGCATTAAACGATGAAGAAGTTATATACTTAGAGAACCTAGCTATAAAACTGGGTCGTAAGTTAACGGACTCTGAGGTTTTTGGATTTTCTCAGGCAAATTCAGAGCATTGCCGCCACAAGATATTCAACGGAACTTTTGTTATAGATGGTGAAGAAAAACCGACATCATTATTTAAGTTAATACGCAAGACCTCTGAAACTCATCCCAACGAGATTGTTTCAGCTTATAAAGATAATGTGGCTTTTGTAAAAGGTCCTAGAGTAACACAATTTGCTCCAAAATCGGCTGATAAACCTGATTTTTACGAAGAAAAAGACTTTGATTCTGTTATTTCATTAAAGGCAGAAACCCATAATTTCCCAACCACTGTAGAACCGTTTAATGGCGCAGCTACCGGTTCAGGTGGAGAGATACGCGACCGTTTAGCAGGTGGACAAGGTTCTCTTCCATTAGCTGGAACAGCGGTTTATATGACCGCTTACTCCCGATTGACTGCAGATCGCCAATGGGAAGAAGGCATGACGGAACGTCCTTGGCTTTACCAGACTCCAATTGATATTCTAATTAAAGCATCCAATGGAGCTTCCGATTTCGGAAATAAATTTGGACAACCGCTCATCACCGGTTCGATTTTGACTTTCGAACACGAAGAGGAATCGCGCAAACTCGGTTACGACAAAGTAATCATGCAAGCAGGAGGAATCGGTTACGGAAAATTAGAACAAGCACAAAAACACCAACCCAAAGAAGGCGATAAAATCGTTATTCTCGGTGGGGAAAATTATAGAATCGGAATGGGTGGTGCTGCAGTTTCTTCTGCAGATACCGGAGCCTTTGGTTCAGGAATTGAATTAAACGCCATACAGCGTTCCAACCCAGAAATGCAAAAACGTGCAGCCAATGCCGTTAGAGCTATGGTAGAAAGCGATATCAATCCAATTGTTTCCATACACGATCACGGTGCAGGTGGGCATTTAAACTGTCTTTCTGAACTGGTAGAGGATACTGGAGGATTAATCGACTTAGATAAACTACCGGTTGGAGATCCTACTTTATCCGCTAAAGAAATTATCGGTAATGAATCGCAAGAGCGAATGGGACTGGTTATTGCTCCAAAGGACATCGCTATACTAGAACGCGTTGCAGAACGCGAACGCGCTCCTATGTATCAAGTCGGTGAAGTAACCAACGATCACCGATTTACTTTTGAATCTAAAAAAACCGGTGCTAAGCCGATGGATTTTGCTTTGGAAGACATGTTTGGAAGTTCTCCGAAAACCATCATGGCCGATCAAACCATCAATAGAGTTTATCAAGAGCTAGACTATTCGACAGCTTTAGTTCCACAGTATTTAAACGATCTTTTACAATTAGAAGCTGTTGCCTGTAAAGACTGGTTGACCAATAAAGTTGACCGTTGTGTTGGTGGTCGTGTTGCCAAACAGCAATGTACGGGACCACTACAATTGCCTTTAAACAATTTAGGCGCTATGGCTCTGGATTACAAAGGAAAGGAAGGAATCGCTACTACGGTTGGCCATGCTCCTATCGTTGCCTTAATCGATCCGAAAGCGGGAAGCCGAAATGCTATTGGTGAAGCTTTATCCAACTTGGTATGGGCTCCATTAAAAGATGGTTTAGCTAGTGTATCCCTATCCGCCAACTGGATGTGGGCTTGTAATAATCCCGGTGAAGACGCTCGACTATATAGTGCCGTTGAAGCCTGTTCCGAGTTTGCTATTGATCTTGGAATCAATATTCCTACTGGGAAAGATTCCCTGTCGATGAAACAAAAGTACCCTAATGATCAAGTTATTGCTCCAGGTACTGTTATCATTTCAGCAGCAGGAAACTGTAATAATATCACAAAAATTGTTGAACCGGTATTGAAGAAAAATGCGGGATCAATTTATTATATCAACCTATCTCAGGATCAATTCAAATTAGGAGGTTCATCTTTTGCACAAATCTTAAACAAGATTGGAACAGAAGCTCCAACCATCCAAGATAGTGCCTACTTTAAGAAAGCCTTTAACGCCGTTCAAGATTTGGTTCAAAACGGACACATTGCCGCAGGTCATGATATCGGTAGCGGTGGATTAATCACAAGTCTTTTAGAAATGTGTTTTGCCGACGTGAACCTAGGTGCAGATTACGACCTAACAGCACTTGGCGAACCCGATGCTATCAAAGCGCTTTTCAACGAAAATATCGCTCTAGTAATTCAAGCTAAAGAAGACACCGCATTTGAACAAGCACTAAAAGGACATGGTATAGAAGCCTTTAAAATCGGTACAGTAAAAGAAACTGCCACCGTTACCTTTAAAAACAATAACGACAATTGGCAATTTAACGTCAGCGAACTCAGAGATACTTGGTTTAAAACCTCATTCCTTTTAGACCAAAAACAGTCTAAAAACGGAATGGCTCAGGCTCGTTTCGACAACTATAAAAACCTGCCTTTACAATTCGATTTCCCAGTACAATTCACTGGTAAAAAACCAAGTATTGACAGTAATAAACCAAGACCTAAAGCAGCCATCATTCGCGAAAAGGGAAGTAATTCTGAACGAGAAATGGCCAATGCCATGTATTTAGCAGGATTTGATGTTAAAGACGTCCACATGACTGATTTAATATCCGGTAGAGAAACCCTAGAAGATATCCAATTTATCGGAGCAGTAGGAGGTTTTTCTAATTCCGATGTTTTGGGTTCAGCCAAAGGATGGGCCGGCGCCTTTTTATACAACGAAAAAGCCAATACCGCTCTTAAAAACTTCTTTAAACGAGAAGATACTTTATCTGTCGGAATATGCAACGGTTGCCAGTTGTTTATGGAATTGGAGTTGATCAATCCCGAACATGCCGTTCACGGAAAAATGCTGCACAACCAATCGCAAAAACACGAGAGTATTTTTACTTCAGTTAAAGTACAAGAAAACAAATCCATCATGTTGTCTTCACTAGCCGGAAGTACTCTAGGAGTTTGGGTATCTCATGGTGAAGGTAAATTCAATTTACCAGAATCCGAAAATCAATATGATATCGTTGCTAAATACGCTTACGACAGCTATCCTGCAAATCCAAACGGATCAGACTATAACACAGCTATGATGTGTGATACAAGCGGTCGCCATTTAGTGATGATGCCACATATCGAGCGCTCTCTATTCCAATGGCATTGGGCAAATTATCCCGATGGACGTCAAGATGAAGTTTCACCTTGGATGGAAGCGTTTACAAATGCTAAGAACTGGATTGACCTCCAAACTAAATAATTTTTTTAAAAAAGCACCTTTTCGGAGGTGCTTTTTTTTTATGCGAATACGTAGATACGCTGATACGCACATGGGCGTATGGACGTATGAACATATAGGCGCATCAGCCTATAGGCCTATAAGCAAAAAAAAGCTATCTTTATAACAAACAAGGAGCTTTATGACTGATAAGAAAAAACAACTCAGAAAACACAAACGCATTGCAACAGGTCTGTTTATCGCCATGATGCTGATTTACTTTTTGATGGTTTTTTTACTGAAGCACCAACCGCAAACGTGGATGAACTACGTTCAAGCATTTTCAGAAGCGGCTATGGTGGGAGCTCTAGCAGACTGGTTTGCCGTTACTGCCCTGTTTCGGTATCCCATGGGACTCAAAATCCCGCATACCAATCTGATCGAAAACAGTAAAAATAGTATCGGTGATAACCTCGGTAGTTTTGTTACAGACAATTTTCTAACCTCAGAGAACATCAGACCTTATGTTGAAAAAATCGACCTGGCACTCTTTGCTGCCAATTGGTTAGATCATTCCAAAAATCAAGACCTATTAGAAAAGGAAATCAATAAAATACTAAAAAACATACTGATCAATCTCGATCAAGCTACTGTACTCGATTTTTTAACAGTTAAAGCTCAGCAAGGAATACAAGCCATACCCGTTCAAAATTTAGTTTCACAAGGCTTGATCTATGCCATTGAAAACAATGAACACAACCGTCTAATCGATTTAATTTTACCCGAAGCCAAAAAATATGTCGAAGCCAATAGAGACGAAATTTACCACAAGGTAACAGAAAAAAAACCCATACTGGGATTGATCGGCGGAAAAGCAGTGACCAATCAATTGATCAGCGGAATCGTTTCGTTCTTTGACGAAATATTATATAATCAAGATCACAAAATTCGAATCGAATTGACCTCTCGCCTGCTCGATCTCACTCAGGAAATCAACAGCTCAGAAGTTTGGAAGCACAAGTTTGACGATATACTCGAACAATTTATCACTCCCGAAAAAATCAATACGTATTTATCAGAGTTAGTCGACACGCTAAAAGAAGAGCTTTTAGATCAATTAAGCGACTCCAATTCTCCCGTGTCAAAGTATATACACAACAACATTAAACAACTGGCCAATCAGCTTAAAAGCGACGAGAGCACCCGATCTAAAATCAATACGTGGGTACAACACAGTGTTTATAAAATGATTTTGAACAACACCCAAGAAGTCGGCAATCTCATCCGCAATACCGTAGGTAATTGGGACGGAAAAGAACTCAGCGAAAAGTTAGAACTCGAAGTGGGTAAAGACCTGCAATTTATCCGAATCAACGGAACACTCGTAGGAGGATTAGTGGGGTTGATCATTTATGTGGTGACGCATTGGATTGTTTCTTAGTTCGTGAGTCGTTATTCGTGAGTCGTTGTTCGTAAATCGTTGTTCGTCGAGGGTTCGCATTTATACTAATAATCAGTATAGTCAGAAGAAATAAATTTAAAAAATCGAGCGATTGCCTATTCACGGTCACACTGATTACGGCTTCCACCAATCACGACTAACGAATCACCAATCACGACTAAAGACTTTCTGTTTGATTTCTGTACAAATAAGATACAAAATATTTTTATAAAAGTGAACATTGGCGTTGTTTTTGATTTTAATGACTTCAAAACCAACATATCATGACTTATAAAGGCTTTTTCACAGCAATTGCAATCACGGTATCCCTTTTAGCTTGCCAGAAAAAAACAGTGTACGATGCAGTCGACATATATCACTCTTTACAACCGACCAAAGAGGCTGAAATTGCTCTAATCGATAAATTAAAGGATCCTAAAGCTTATGTATATCGATCGCAAACCGGTGCTATGTACCGTGCCTATTATCTAATAGACCAAGCCGATAAAAAAGTCATTATACAATCACCCGAACATATTTTTATACTTCCACAAAAGGAAACTTGGGCAAAAGGAGCTATATATGAAAAAAACAAGGTGATATGGGAGGCACAAGACAATCAAATCAGATTCAATTCCGGTGACACCGAAGAGATACTTTATCAAATTAGCCCCATCGTAAAAAATTACGCCAACGAAACCGAACAGATCAAGGTTACCGCGACCTTCGAAAACGACAAAAATTACGTTTTATTGGAACGAAAAGATTTACCCAATGTCAAACTAGCTCAATGTGAACACCATCCACCCAAAATAAAATACTGCAATGATAGTATAAGCTGGGAAGAAGAAAAGGAAAAGGCAGCGCTTACTATACAAGGAATCACTAGTACTTTCGAACAAAAAAATTAAATAGTCCTATAAAAAAAAACGCCGTTTCACTGAGTGAAACGGCGTTTTTTTTATAGTATAACTTTATTTTAATGCTTGATATCCCCTACAGGCGCTCCGACCACGTGTTTGTGTTTAAACATAATGGCAAAGAAGACGGCTATAATCAGCGAATAGATCGCAAAAGACAACCAAATAGACTGCCAGTCACGCAACATCAAATCTTGACTAAAAACACCTTGCGCGGATACAACAATATTATTGTTAGCCAATAAGGAGATCAAAGTAGAATTATCAGGATCTGTTTCCAAATAAGAAGACAAAGCAGTTATATCTTTAAACGGCATAGTGAAAAACTTATCAATCATCCAACCGGAAGTCACACTACCCAATATGGCTCCAAACCCATTGGTCATCATCATAAACAAACCTTGAGCCGATGAACGCATTTTAGAATCTGTCGATGTTTCGACAAATAGCGATCCAGAAATATTAAAGAAATCAAATGCCATACCGTATACCACACACGACATGATAATCATCCAAAGTCCATTTACAGGATCCCCAAAAGCAAAGAGTGCAAATCTCAACACCCAAGCAAACATCGAAATCAGCATGACTTTTTTAATTCCAAAACGCTTTAAGAAAAACGGAATTGCCAATATAAACAAGGTTTCTGAAATCTGAGAGATCGACATAACGATCGTAGAATGCTTGACGACAAAAGAATCTGCATATTTCGGAAACTTCTCAAATTCACTTAAAAATACATCACCGTATGCATTCGTCAATTGCAATGCACCACCAAGAAACATCGAAAATACAAAGAAAATCGTGATTTTATAGTTCGCAAACAATTTAAAGGCATCTAAGCCCATCAGTTTAAAAAACGAAGCATTGGTGTCTACTTCCTTTTTAGGTGGGCATTTCGGCATGGTAAATCCGTATAATCCCAAAAGGACAGCACCTATACCCGCAATATAAAATTGATATTCTGTAGCTTTATTTCCTGTTAAATTCGTCACCCACATCGCAGCAATAAAACCGATGGTTCCCCACACGCGAATAGGTGGAAAATCTTTAACGACATCGAGATTACTCGACTTTAAAACCGAATAGGAAATCGAATTGTTTAATGAAATGGTCGGCATATAAAAACACATCGCCAAAAGCATCACATCAAAAAACAAGGCAGGATCATCTATTTGTGGTAAGTAGAAAAGTGTAGCAGCATAGAGCAGATGCAAAATTCCATATAGTTTTTCTGCGTTTACCCAACGGTCTGCAATGATCCCAGAAAGAGTCGGCATAAAAACAGAAGCGATACCCATAGTACCGAAAATTAATCCAAACTGAGTTCCATCCCAGTGTTTTGTTCCAAACCAATAATTGGCAATCGTTATCAACCACGCACCCCATACAAAGAATTGCATAAAGTTCATGATCGTTAGTTTTAACTTAGAAGACATCATGTAGTAGAGCTATAAAATTTACTGTAAACGTTGTTTAAACGCCTACAGGATCCGTTGTTTGATTTGTAACAATCCGGCAAAAATACCATTTAATCGGTTTCTCACAAAACAAATGCTTGTTAAGTTGTGTTTATTGTTTTGCCAAAACTTGTTTAGCCAGCTCCAAGATTTGCAAAAATTGCGCTTCTTTGTCTACGGTAGTATTGTCAAATTCAATCGCATCCACAGCTTTAACAAGCGGAGAGTCTTCTCTAGAAGTATCGATACGATCGCGTTCCACTACATTTTGGTATACTTCTTCAAAAGTTACTTTTTGACTTTTAGCCACAAGCTCATCAAAGCGTCTTCTAGCCCGAACTTCCGGAGAAGCAGTCATGAATATTTTTAGTTCCGCATCGGGAAAAACCACCGTTCCAATATCGCGTCCGTCCATTACAACCCCTTTACTACGACCAAAACTCTGTTGCTGTTCAACCAGTTTTTTACGCACTTCCGAAATTTGAGCAACCTGACTAACAAAACTAGATACTTCCAAAGTTCTGATGGCCTCCTCTACATTTTTTTGGTTTAAATGGATTTCAGCAAAACCGCGTACGGCATTATATTGAAATTCCAATTGAATTTGATCTAAGGCCTCAATGAGTCCTTCTTGATCAAAATAATCTGCCTTTATCAGTCCCTTTTGCATAGCAAAAAAAGTTACCGCTCGATACATGGCTCCCGTATCGATATAAACATAACCTAATTCTTTAGCTAATTGTTTTGCTAAAGTACTTTTTCCTGTTGATGAATACCCATCAATTGCAATTGTGATTTTTTTCAAAAAAATAGAATTAATTATTGTAAATCTACAGCAAGTCCAAATAGACTGGTGTTGGCTGCGATAGTATGCCTTGAATAAGAATAGTCTAAACGAAATCGATTAAATCGGAACCCAAAACCCGCCGAGATTCCCGAAAAGTGACGTTGATCAACTACTCGGAGCTCCTCTCCTTTCCTAAAGTTATACCCCAATCTCAAATTAAAGTTTTTACCTGGAAAAAGTTCCGCGCCAATAATAAGGTGTCGTAAAGCATTATTAAAAAAACTGACTTTCTCTTCGGTTACCTCGCCCTCGATCGAGGTCTGTGACCGCGATGGATTGGAATACGATAGATCCCATTTATGCAAATTATCTAAGGTGATATGCCAACGAATCGGCACATTTTCCAACTCCTTAGAGACACCAATCATCACGTCTAAAGGCAATTTCTCACGTTCATCGGCATAGGTTGATAGCTGTGCTCCAAGATTTCTAACGGTAAAGGCAAAGTTTAATCGGTTATCTGGATTAACATAAAGCACCCCCAAATCCAAAGCAGCTCCAAACGAATTGTAGGATTCTAAGTTAGACGAAATCATCTTTACATTAGCCCCAACGTGCCAATCTGAGGACACTATTTGATAGGAATAGCCCACCGACAATGCCACTTCACTTCCACTGAAACTTCCAGTTGCTACACCGTTTTCATCATAACCGTCTAAATCGCCATAATTGACATAATTAACACCAATATGAACGTTTTTTTGGTTGTCAAAGGTTTTGGCATACGCGGCAGTACCGTAAGTAACTTCTCCGAAATATTTTCCAAAATTAAGCGATAACTGATTATCCATCGCCGCATTGATAGAAGCAGGGTTAAAAAAAGGCTGATTGACATCAGCATCCCAGTTCGTAATCACCTTACCACCTAAAGCGGCTTGCCTCGGTGAGGGCGTCATGTTTAAAAATTGATAAGTATACTCCCCGCCCACTTGTCCAAAAACCTGGGGTGAAAACGCAATAAAAAGAAATGGAAAAATAAGCTTTTTCATCTTTTAAAGGGGATGTATAGATGGATAATCAAAACGCTAAGATATTATTTTTTTATCAAAGCTTCTAAAAAAAGAGAAGCGCAAAGATATAATCTTTGCGCTTCTCTTTTACAGTACTTTAATTTAATTGACGTCAATTAAAGTCTTTGCATTTTTAACTTTTTGATCCATGATTGCAATGTCAAGAACTTCACTCATACGGTCAACAAAATGAAAAGTTAATCCCGTTAAATATTCCGCCTTAATTTCATCGATATCTCTTTTATTATCTTTACAAAGAATGATCTCTTTGATGTTTGCTCGTTTAGCAGCTAGAATTTTCTCTTTAATCCCACCTACCGGTAAAACCTTACCACGCAAGGTAATTTCGCCTGTCATCGCTAAGTTTTTCTTTACTCGCTTCTGAGTAAAAGACGAAACCATCGAAGTCAACATCGTAATTCCAGCGCTAGGGCCATCTTTCGGCGTAGCCCCCTCCGGTACATGGACGTGAATTTTATAGGTTTCCAATACTTTAGGATCAATTCCCAACATTTCTGCGTTGGCACGAATATATTCTAACGCAATGGTTGCAGATTCTTTCATTACCGTACCCAAGTTTCCAGTCATGGTTAAGTTTCCTTTCCCCTTGGAAATAATGGATTCAATATACAGTATATCTCCACCAACACGAGTCCAAGCCAAACCGGTAACTACTCCAGCAGTATCGTTGTTCTCATACATGTCAGAATCAAAACGCGGTGTTCCTAAAATCTTAATGATATCTTCCTCATTCATTTTAACTTTGTACTCCTCCTCCATAACCAGCGCTTTGGCAACACCTCTACACAAATCTGCGAGTTTTTTGTCCAAACCACGTACACCAGATTCTCTGGTATATTTAGAAACCACAAATTCCAATTGCTTTTTACCCAGGCTTAGATTTTTGGTTGTCAATCCGTGTTCCTTAAGTTGTTTTGGCAATAAATGTTGTTTGGCGATCTCCACTTTCTCTTCAATGGTATATCCGTTCATTTCAATAATCTCCATACGGTCTAAAAGTGCGGGTTGAATCGTACTTAAACTATTTGAAGTCGCAATAAACATCACTTTCGAAAGGTCATATCCCATCTCCAAAAAGTTGTCATAGAACTCTGAGTTTTGCTCCGGATCCAATACTTCCAATAGCGCTGAAGAGGGATCACCGTTATAACTGGTCGATAATTTATCGATCTCATCCAATAAGAAGACCGGATTCGATGTCTTAGCCTTTTTAATGCTTTGCATGATTCTACCCGGCATAGCACCAATATAGGTTTTTCTATGTCCACGAATTTCAGCCTCATCACGCAATCCACCTAAGGAAATCCTTACATATTCTCTACCCAAAGCCTGTGCAACAGATTTACCTATTGAAGTTTTACCAACACCAGGAGGTCCATATAAACACAAGATAGGCGATCTTAAATCATTTCGTAATTTCAGAACGGCCATGTGCTCTAAGACTCGTTTTTTCACCTCTTCAATCCCATAGTGATCTTTATCCAAAATCTTTTGGGCACCTTTTAAGTCAAAAACATCCTTAGAATATTCATTCCAAGGTAAATCAAGCATAAATTCTATATAATTTCGCTGAATGGAAAACTCCGCAACCTGCGGATTCATTCGTTGAAATTTATTCATTTCCTTGTCAAAATGCTCCTTAACTTTATTCGTCCACTTTTTAGACTGCGCTCGTAGACGCATTTCTTCAAATTCCTCTTCATTGGAAACACCACCCAGTTCTTCTTGAATGGTTTTCATTTGTTGCTGAAGGAAATATTCTTTTTGTTGTTGATCTAAGTCAAAGCGAACTTTAGACTGAATATTGTTTTTCAACTCCAATTTCTGAAGTTCGATATTCATAATCTTTAAGGTCTCCAAGGCACGGTCTTTAAGATCATTGATCTTTAAAAGACTTTGTTTTTCTTCAACAGTCAAATTCATATTCGATGATACGAAATTGACTAAAAACGAATTGCTTTCAATATTCCTAACAGCAAATGTAGCTTCAGAAGGAATATTCGGGCTTTCCTTTATGATTTCTATAGCCGATTCTTTGATCGATTCGATAATTGCCAAGAATTCGGTATCCTCTTTTTCTGGTCTGGTTTCAGATACTTCACGTACCCTTGCTTTTAAATACGGTTCCTCAGTCAAACGTTCCTCGATCTCAAAACGCTTTTTTCCTTGTAGAATAACCGTGATATTACCATCAGGCAATTTTAATACGCGCAAAATTTTAGCCACCGTACCCACCGTATAGATATCGTCAAATCCCGGTTCTTCAACTTCTTCGTCTAATTGAGATACAACACCAATGGTTTTATCATTATTATACGCATCATCAAGTAGTTTAATAGACTTGTCTCGACCCGCAGTAATAGGAATAACTACGCCGGGAAACAAAACCATATTGCGCAAAGGCAGGATAGGTAATTCCAACGGCAGTTGCTCATTATTCATTTCCTCTTCGTCCTCCGAGGATAAAAGGGGAATAAATTCTGCATCCGTATCCATATCGTGAAGTGACAAATTGTCTATTGTTATTATTTTTTGGTTTGCCATATTATTTTTAAGTCATTTTGTCATTAATAGACACCCACTCTCAAAAAGAACCAAGAGTATATTCTTACTAACTTTTTGAAAATCAGTGTTACATAATTATTACTAATCAATTACATTATAGTTATAGTCAATCATTATGCCATAAAAAAAATCCTGTAAAATACAGGATTTTTTAAAAAGTCATAAGTAAGTATTGATTGGTGATTAATACGCTATGTTAAAAGAACCTTCTGTAAAGTCCAAAACTTGATCGCCAAGAGCCTGCTTCATCTTCAATTGAAATTCAGCATTTACCTTCTTATCCTTGTTTGTAATGATTTTCAATGCACTTCCCTGTAGCGCTTTGTCTGTGCGATAGGTTGTACCTGTAGCAGAAATATACTCCGCACTAAAATCGTCTAAAGTATAAGTAGCTCCTGCAGCTAGTTTACTACTAAATGAAAACACCATGGTTTCATCTGTAATGGTATTTACCGTTTTAATTACCGTCATCGCTGTTAATGGATCGGTAGTCACAGTACGGCTATGGTAAACCCAATCCTTTCCATCAATATTGGTTTTAAAAAAATCTGCGAGTTGTCGTGTGAATCTTAAATTTTTAAATTCTCCATGAACTTCAAAGGGCTTAACAATTGCGTCTGGAAACGAGTCTTTAAGACTCACTGGTGGATAAATTTTGATTTTAAACTCCCCATCAACCACTTTTCCTACATTATTAATGTTATTCAGTCGTACCCAACCCGTATTATATTCTGGTCGATCCGCATCAACTGAGAAACCTACCATTCCATAGGCAGAAAAATAATAAGCCGCAATATTTATATTCGCAGGAAAAACTCCCGTTTCAAATCGTAATGCTTGTAAACTTAAAACATCCTTATCCTTTCCCTCGATAGCAAAAGAAAATTTCCCTTTTTCATCTACAGATGCTATAACATTTTTTCTAATTACTAAACTGTCTTGATAGTTTAAGCGCACGATTGATTCCCCAACTAATTCTTGGTCTAATAACGTAGACTCAATGTTCTCCTCACTACAAGAAGAGAATCCAGTCACAGCTATTATAGCCAGGAATAAAATGTGAAATAAATAAGTTTTTTTCATATTTGGTTAAATTATCATAATGCTCCAAATATATAATTTTTATTTTATCAACACTAAAAATTACTGATTTTTTAAATTAAAAACTATTTAACAGATATGGAATCGCGGTCGGGAAACAACTGCTGATGAATCAACAGAATTAAATTTTACCTTCTTTCGGTATTCTAAACAACAGGAAAACACCTAAAATAAAAAAAACGATCAAAAAAAGAATGGCATTTTGCATTTTACCGGTAAGATCTGAAATCAAACCGTATAAAAACATTCCGATTACTATACCAATTTTTTCGGTCACATCATAAAAGCTAAAAAAGGATGTGGTGTCTTTAGTTTCGGGAAGTAATTTAGAATAGGTAGAACGCGACAAGGACTGTATCCCTCCCATTACCAACCCCACAGCAGAGGCCGCTATATAAAATTCCATCGGACTAACTACAAAATAGGCATAGACACAGATGAAAACCCAAAGGACATTCACCAGTATCAAGGTATTGATATTTCCCATCAAAGCCGATAATCTAGAGGTTAAAAAAGCTCCGACAACCGCAATGATCTGAATTAATAAAATACTGACAATTAAGCCCATCGTACGCTCTTGGTCACCGCCCCATGCCACTTCTTTTTCTCCAAAGTAGGCCGCAATAATCATCACGGTTTGCACCGCCATACTGTAAACAAAGAAGGCTTTTAGATAACGTTTTAAAGTAGCGTATTCCCCCAACTGTTTCCAGACCGTTTTCAGTTCTTTATATCCCGAGAAAAATACAGAGGAGGTAAATTGCTTCCCGTTTTTAAAATCGGGTAAGTGCTTGTAGGTATACTGACTAAAGCCCATCCACCAAATTCCGACCAATAAAAATGAAAAACGCATGGCGGTCATCTCGGACTCAAAACCAAAAACCTCATAGTTCATCAACATCGCCAAATTAATCAACAACAAGATTACACTACCGATATATCCCAATCCATAGCCCTTAGCACTGATTTTATCTTGTTGTTCTGTATGTGCAATATCGGGTAAGTATGAATTATAAAAAACCAAACTCCCCCAGAAACCGATTAAGGCTAATAAATAAAATACCAGACTCAAAATCAGATAGTCCAACGAAAAGAAATACAGCAACATACACGAAACAGATCCGATATAACAGAATAGTTTTAAGAAAAATTTTTTATTTCCCAAATAATCCGCAATACCCGATAGGAAAGGCGACATGATAGCAATGATAAAAAAACCTAAAGCCGTGACATAACTGATGATGGATTCGCTGCGGATTTCATGCCCAAAAATCGGATATGCTTCTACGCCTTTTAATCGAAACAAAGCTCCGTAATACAAAGGAAATATAGAAGAAGAGATCACTAAGGCATACACCGAATTTGCCCAATCATAAAACGCCCAAGCGTTGAGTACTTTTTTACTACCTTTTACAAAGTTTGCCATATATTTGAGGAGTGAGAACGATTAATTTCAATAAAAAACACAAATACAGTTTAAAACTTAACCCCGTATTTAGCAGCCTCTACTTTGGCTTCAGGTATTAATCTTTTCAAATTATCTATTCTCGTTTGGTTGCTCGGGTGTGTACTCATAAATTCAGCCGGTTCACCACCAGAAGATTGTGAAGCCATACGCGACCAAAAAGCCACCGCTGTATCGGGATTATAGCCCGCTATTGCCATTAAGGTTAATCCTATTTTATCTGCTTCAGTTTCATGGCTTCTGCTAAAAGGCAGCATTCCCAATACGTTAGAGCCCCCTCCATAGGCAGAAAGCAATAAATCTTTTGTCGAAGCTTTGCTATTGGTTGTAGCAGCAGTAAGCACTTCGGCCCCTGCTTGTTGTAACATTGCAGCACTCATACGTTGCTGTCCATGATTGGCTAAAGCATGAGCAACCTCATGTCCCATTACCGTTGCAATCCCCGCATCGTCTTGACAGATCGGCAATATACCGGTATAAAAGACAATCTTACCCCCTGGCATACACCAAGCATTGGCTTCCTTATCATCAACTAGATTATAGTCCCACTGATATTGCGCTAAATAACCTTTATAACCGTGAGCATCCAACCATTTTTCAGCTGCAGCTCTGATTTTCTTACCTACATTCTCCACGCGCTGAGCGTCTTTGGTTCCTTTAATTACCTTATGCCCCTTTAAAAAAGTATCGTATTGTTGAAATGAACTTGGGAATAACGAACTATCGTTTACTAAGGCCATCGTTTTCGCTCCCGTAAAAGGATTGGTCGCACAAGACACCGCAAGTAGCACACCGGCTGTTAAAATTATTTTCTTCATACTGCCCATTTTATTTTGCTACCAAAAATAAACCGAATTCAGACATACTTCAAATATTTTCTTATATATTTTTTAAGACCGCAAAAAATCAAGGCATTGAAATATTGCTTATTTTTATAAAAAAAACGTTATGGCGCCGAATGCTACAACTAAACACCGTCAAAACTTAGAAATCCCCAAACCCATCATACTCATTGGCAAAACCTTACAGTTTATATCCTTGAAATTGGGAGCGCGGTTTGCTATGAATTTATTTACCACGCCTTTTAAGTTCAAAGCGCCAAAACGCGAACTAGAGATGGAAAAACACAGCGAAAAAACTAGAGAACGACTTCCTAAAGCCAAAAAAGACTTTATCGCCTATCGCTATGGGGCGCCACAAAAGAAAAAAGCGCTTTTGATTCACGGCTGGAATGGTCGCGGAACACAATTGGTGACCATTGCCAATATGTTGCTAAAAGAAGGGTATCATGTGGTCAGTTTTGACGCGACCGGACACGGTAAGTCTCCGAAAAACAAGAGCAATATGCTTGAGTTTATCGAAGCCTCGTTTGTATTGCAGCAGCACTACGGTCCCTTTGATTTAATCATCGGGCATTCCTTAGGAGGAATGGCTACCATAAACGCGATAAAAGACGGATTACAGGTTAAAAAGGCCGTTATCATTGGAAGCGGTGACGTGGTTCAAGACATTATAAAGGACTTTATTGGCCAATTACAACTCAAGCCACAGATAGCCGATTTGATGAAAAATAGTTTTGAGAAACACTTTGATCGTTCTATGGATAGTTTTTGCGTACACGATGCTGCCCAGCACATCGACATACCGGTATTGGTCATCCACGATCAACACGATCTAGATGTTCCTGTAAGTGCGGCGCATCAGATTGCTAAACACCTAAAAAACGGAGAACTGTTTATCACCAAAAAATTAGGTCATCGAAAAATACTCGGTGACAAAATAGTTCTTTCAAAAATTAAAACTTTTATCGATTCTTAGATTATGAAATCCTATGTATTTTTACTTTTAATACTCTGTTTATCCTGTAAACAGAAACTGTATACACAAACACCAAAAAGCCCTATGAACTCTGAAAAAACAACCGATCAGCAATGGAAGGAAAAACTAACTCCTGAAGAATATTACGTATTAAGACAAAAGGGTACCGAGCGTCCTTTTTCTGGAAAGTATAACGATTTTTACGAAAAGGGAAGCTACGTTTGTGCCGCTTGCAACAGCAAGATTTTTGAATCAGACAATAAATTTGATGGACACTGTGGTTGGCCATCCTTCGACCAAGCGATTAAGGGTTCCGTAGAATACGTGCGCGATGTTACTCACGGCATGGTTCGCACAGAAGTTATTTGCGCGAATTGCAAAGGTCATCTGGGGCATGTTTTTGAAGATGGTCCCAAAGACACTACGGGAAACCGCTATTGTATGAATTCGGTATCGATGAAATTTATACCAGAGGAAGACGCCAAAAAGTAATCAATACAGCATTTTAATCTCTTTTAATTGGTATTGATGCATCGTTTGATCTTCTTTAATCACTTGAAGCTCTCCAATAGGACTCACGGAATGAATCATTCCTAAGAATTTCTTTTTGGAGGGCAATTCAAACATACTCGGAACATCTTTTTTAAATAAGTAGCGGTGGTATTCGTTCCAAATTTCGACACTTCCATTATTTCGCAATTTATTGCTGTAAAACATCAATTGCTCAATCAACACACGAAGTACTGCCTCTTTATCGAAATCGCGACCCGATACGAGTGCCATCGAACTGGCTTGAGGAAAATCAACAAAGTTTTTCTGATTGACATTAAGTCCGATTCCGACAACAGAAAGGACATCGCCATTGGATTTGAAGATATTTTCGATCAAAACACCGCCAATTTTTTTATTTCCTGACAAAATGTCGTTAGGCCATTTAATAGCCAATGAACTAATTTTAAAAGACTCTAATGCCTTAAAAATACTTACCGAAACCATGATATTTAAGTTAAATATATCTTCCGCACCGAGCAGTAAATCTTTTATTAAAACACTAAAAGTTAGATTAGTACCCGATTCGGCGACCCATTTCGAACCGCGTTGCCCCCTACCCTGAGTTTGGTTTTCAGCAACGACCACCGTGTAATTTTCCAACGGCAATTGCGCAAGTAATTCCTTCAAATAGATGTTTGTAGAAGGTGTGGCATCGAGTTTGATAATATTCATTGGAAATAATTATGGGAATGTTGCAAGTGTTTCATTATATTTGAAGTCAAAATTACTTACAAAAATTATAACTTTGCACAAATTTTAAAAAAATAAATGACAGATAAAAAAATCAACAATGATGAGCTATTGGCTAGCATCATTAAGGGAATTGAAGAAGTAAAAGGAGAAAACATTGACATCTTGGACCTAAGAGCCCTCGACAATACCGCCTGTGATTATTTTATAATTTGCGACGGAAATTCAAACACTCAAGTAAACGCTATTTCAAACTCAGTACAACGCTTTGTATCGAGAGAACTTCATGACAAACCTTGGCATGTAGAAGGACAAGAAAACGGAGAATGGGTATTGATGGATTACGTTAATATTGTAGTACACGTATTTCAAAAACAAATCAGAGATTATTATAGAATAGAGAGTCTTTGGGGAGATGCCAAGATTACCTCTATCTAATCTGATTTACAAATACTTAATAGTAATTTTTTAAACATATTTCATGTCTAAAGATATTAAATCGAATTCAAACAAACCTAAATTTAACCCGTGGATTCTGTACGGAGGAGCTTTAGTAATTATACTTTTAATAAATTTCCTTTCTAACGGAAGTAGCTTTAGCGATTCCAAACAATTGAGTTTATCTAAATTCTATCAGTATTTAGATTCAACTTATGTGGAAAAGGTTGAATTCAACAAAACTTCTGCCAAAGTGTATCTTACAAAAGAAGCTTTAGAAAGTAAGGAATTTGAAAGTTTACAGAAAAAAACCATTTTGGGAAAAGAGAATACCGGGCCGCAATTTATTACGGACATCGGAAATTCAGAATTGTTCCAAAAGAGAATTGGCGAGGCAGCAAGTCAGGGTAAGTTAAAGGATTATAAGTCAGAACCGGAAAGCAACTGGGGCGACATTTTCTTTAATTTCTTACCGATCATCATCATTATAGGATTTTGGTTCTTTATGATGAGACGTATGACTGGCGGCGGTGCTGGTGGTGGTGGTGGACAGATTTTCTCAATTGGAAAATCCAAAGCCAAGTTATTTGACGAGAAAAACGATGTAAAAATCACCTTTAAGGATGTTGCTGGATTAGAAGGCGCGAAAGATGAAATCGTTGAGATCGTTGAATTTCTTAAAAACCCTGAAAAATACACTTCTATCGGAGGTAAAATTCCGAAAGGCGCTTTATTAGTAGGTCCTCCAGGAACAGGAAAGACCCTTTTAGCAAAAGCTGTTGCCGGCGAAGCTAAGGTTCCTTTCTTTTCACTATCCGGATCTGATTTCGTAGAGATGTTTGTCGGTGTTGGGGCATCCCGTGTACGTGATCTATTCAAACAAGCTAAAGAAAAATCTCCAGCTATCATCTTTATCGATGAGATCGATGCTGTAGGTAGAGCTCGTGGAAAAAGCAATATGTCTGGATCAAACGACGAGAGAGAAAATACATTAAACCAGTTATTAACTGAAATGGATGGTTTTGGATCGAATACCAATGTCATTGTTATCGCTGCAACCAACCGTGCTGAAATTTTAGACAAAGCCTTATTAAGAGCTGGACGATTTGACAGACAGATTTATGTAGATCTTCCAGATGTTAGAGAACGTCAAGCTATTTTTGAAGTTCACCTGAGAAAAATTAAAAAGGTAGATAATTTAGATATCGATTTCTTAGCAAAACAAACCCCGGGCTTCTCTGGTGCTGATATTGCTAATGTTTGTAACGAAGCAGCGTTAACCGCTGCGAGAAAAGACAAGAAACAAGTTGATATGCAAGATTTCCTAGATGCTGTTGATCGCATCATCGGTGGATTGGAAAAGAAAAACAAAATTATCACACCAGAAGAGAAATATGCTATTGCCATACACGAAGCAGGACACGCAACAGTAAGCTGGATGTTGGAACACGCTTCTCCGCTAATCAAAGTAACTATTGTTCCTAGAGGACAAAGTTTAGGAGCGGCTTGGTATTTACCTGCTGAACGCTCGATTGTTCGCACCAACCAAATGCTGGATGAAATGTGTGCTACTATGGGTGGACGTGCTGCAGAACGCATCATCTTCGACCAAATTTCAACTGGAGCACTAAGCGATTTAGAGAAAGTAACCAAACAAGCCAAAGCGATGATTACCATCTACGGTTTGAACGAAAAAATCGGAAACGTGACTTATTACGATTCGTCGGGACAAAACGATTACAACTTCTCTAAACCCTATTCAGAAGAAACTGCCAAGACAATAGATAAGGAAATTTCAAATCTAATTGAACAACAGTATCAACGTGCGATAGAACTATTGGAAGTGAACCGAGCAAAATTGATTCAATTAGCTGATTTACTGTGTGAAAAAGAAGTAATTTTCAAACAAGATTTAGAAGACATCTTTGGAAAAAGACCGTTTGACAAAGAAGAAATAATTCTAGAAGAAACCAACTAAGCGTTTTTTCTCTTAACACTTGAAAAATCTTAACTTAAAGCCATTTTAAGTTAAGATTTTTTTTATCTTTGAATGTTTCTAGCGTATTAACTGGGTTGAATTGACTATATGAGTTTTTTTAAAAAGATATTAGGGAGTTTATTTGCAAATACATCGGAACAATCAGGTCCGAATGAAAGCCAATATCTTCCAGAAAAAGAATTACCGATTGATGAAGAGTTCACTTTTAATTTTAAAAGTAATGGAGGGAAATTTCTTTATTGTGAAACCGAAACAGAAGTACAGGATACTTTTGTTAGCATTTTAATGGAAAACGATTGGTTTGAATCGGAAGCCATTACTTTTGAATCGAATTTAATCCCGATGTTGCGGGACAATCGAATTCATTACAACCAACCTAAAAATCCGTTGTTTCTTCTAACTACGTGTGAGAGCCTAATCGCTGATGAAGGATCTATCCTTTTTTCTTCCAAACAAGTCAGCCACTTAAAACCGTTGGAATTGCCCAACAATATAGTAGTCATTGCTACTACCAGCCAGATCACTAGAAGTAAAAGTGATGGATTACGCGAGATTAAGAAGAAATATCAAACGGTTTTTCCAACAAATATCACGACATTCAAATGTTTTGAACCTACTAAGGAAGACCATTTTTTAAACTACGGCAGCACTCCCAAAAACTTATATTTACTTTTATTAGAAGATTTATAATATGTCTGAAAGTTTCGTTAGATCGATATCAGGTTCCGTTTACATCATCCTACTACTGGTAGCTACTTTATATTCAGAAATTAGTTTTCAAATCCTATTTGGGCTGTTTTTATTTATTGGAATTTACGAATTCACTAAATTAACGCGTTTATCCCTCGTTTTTAGCTTTGCCCTTGGCATCATAGTTACCGCGGCGGTATATCTCTTAAAAGATAGCGCCTTCTTTTTCTACCTTAACTTTATCGGTATTGGAGTTTTGACTTATCTTTTGATCGATTTGTATTCCAAGAAAAGCAAACCCGAAAAGAGTATTTTTGAAAAATACCTCTTACTACTCGGGTATGTGATTATACCTTTCTGCGCGATTTTAAGCTTGCCTTATAATCACGGAGCCTATGAACCACAAGTGATCATAGGGATCTTTATTATGATCTGGACTAACGATACCTTTGCCTATATCGTCGGTAAAAAATGGGGTCGTACCAAACTATTTGAACGCATTTCTCCTAAGAAAACCATTGAAGGATTAGTAGGCGGACTGATATTCACTATAATAGCTTCACTGATACTGGCTAAATATTTCACGGGATTTAATGCCATAATATGGATAAGTAGTGCTATTTTTGTCAGCATTTTTGGCACAATTGGAGATTTGGTCGAATCCAAATTTAAAAGACTAGCCGGAGTTAAGGATAGCGGTGCTATCATGCCAGGACATGGAGGAATACTCGATCGCTTAGATAGTATTATCTTTGTATCGCCGTTTTTATATTTAATTTTTCAAATTTTAAAATAATATGTTTCACAAAGAAGGATCAAAAATAATTTTAGTAGCGCTAGTTATTTCAGTAGCGTTAATCTTTTTATCAGACTACTTAGTCACTTTAGCGTGGTTGAGAACAGCTGTACAAGTTGTTATTTTAATTTTACTACTTCTTGTTTTACAATTTTTCAGAAACCCATCGCGTCCCGTTGCCGTGACCGATCACAGTATCTTAGCGCCTGTTGACGGAAAAGTGGTGGTTATAGAAGAAGTTTATGAACCCGAATACTTTAAAGATAAACGATTGATGGTTTCCATCTTTATGTCTCCTATTAACGTTCACGTAACGCGATATGCATTAAGTGGAATCGTTAAATACAGTCAATATCACCCTGGTAAATATTTGGTTGCTTGGCACCCAAAAGCTAGCTTGGAAAACGAACGTACTACCGTGGTAGTTGACAACCCTATTTTTGGAGAAGTCATGTACCGTCAAATTGCCGGTGCCTTAGCTAAACGTATTGTTAACTACGCAAAAGTAGGATCACAGGCGATTCAAGGCGATGATGCTGGTTTTATCAAATTCGGATCACGTGTTGATCTTTATTTACCACTAGGAACCGATATCAATGTAGTTTTAAATCAAAAAGCAGTAGGTGCAAAAACAGTGATTGCTGTAAAATAAATAAAACCGTAGTATGGATAGTTTAGATACTGAATTTCAACTGGCTTATCAAAAGATTTCGGAACAGGCTTCACATCTGCCCCCCGATACCATGTTGAGTATTTATGCCTACTACAAACAAGCGACAGAAGGAGAGATTCACAAACGCTTTCCATCTTTACAAAATGATTTAATCAACGCTTTTAAGTTTAATGCTTGGTCTCAAATAAGTCACTTATCGAAGGAAGAAGCCAAGCAAGCCTATATCGATCTTGCCAATTCAATTTTTAACAAATGAAGCTACATGCAATTCCCTTTTTCGTATTAACCTCCTTAATGGTCTTGTCATCTTCATGTCAGGAGAAAAAAGAATTGCAGGAAGTACAGATTCCCGATGCCATCATTTTTAAAAAAGAAAAAAAATCGGCTTTCCCCAATCCAAAAACGATCAAAACCAATAGCGGTCCTTTTCAAATGGAAGGACTTAAATATCAGTACGAAGATTTTAAGGATTTTTTGGAACCTGAGAACATCTATTTACATTATGCCAAACATCATTTGGCTTATGCAAACAATTTGAATAGAACCCTGATCGGAACTCCTTTAGAGAAAAGATCTATAGAAATTGTTCTAGGCAGTACAGATGTCGAACACCCTTTATTAAAGAGTTATAGCGGCGGTTATTACAACCACAACCTCTATTGGAAAAGCATCTGTAAAGAAACCGACAGCAAACCGAGCCCAGATTTAGTCGCGATGATCAACCGTGATTTTGGATCCTTAGACGGTTTTAAAGAAAAATTCAAACAATTGGCCAATCAGCAAATCGGATCCGGTTGGGTTTGGCTGATGTTTAGTACAGATAAACTGATACTGATCAGTACACCCAACGAAGACAATCCTCTAATGCCGATGTATAAGGTGCCTGGTATACCCATTTTGGCTATTGACCTGTGGGAACACGCCTACTACCCCACTCATAACAACAACAGAAAGGAATATATCGACCGTTTTGTCGAACACATCAATTGGAATGAAATGAGCCGTTTAGTCGCTCCACCTGTTGAAGTGGTCCCCACCACAGAAACAACAGCAACCGCAGCACCTAAAAAGCCCGTTGCAAGACCAAAACCGGTAACAACCCCTAAACCCGATACGACCACGAGTCCGAATTAATATAGCAGAAGCCCTTTATCATTTGATAAGGGGCTTTTTTTTAGCGCTATCACGACCAACATTCCTTACAGCGGATAGAAACCGGCTTAAGCAATTAATCTACATCAGTCCATCCTCGTCAGTTTCTCCGCAAACAGAGCACTCACAGCACTACAGTCTAAAACCATCCGTAAAGCCCCATTCACCACCTCATATAAAAATTTTAACTCAATCAACTTCTATTCAGGGAATTAAAAATTTAATTATATGTTTTTTAATCTTTTAAAACAAAATAAACACAGTTTACAACATTTTAATCAAAAAAAAACATTTTACCCCAAACATACATCAACAAAAAAAGCTAATTAAAAAGATAAAAATCAAACTTTAACACTATCGTCCGTATTAAATTTAGCTTTTTAATTATATTTAAAAATTCAGAGTATTACAAATACCTCAAAAAAACTCCTCCTTTTCCTTTCACCAACTGGTGAATGTGCAAACTTTTTTTTAAACGATGTTGCTTAAAAAATAAAACACAGCATCGGCTTTGACGGTTACTAATCTTAAGGATTACGAATATCAAATTGATCAGACTAAAAAACAGTCCTTACCCGAATTAAGCCTTAATAAGACTACGGTTGACTGCTGATAAAGCTCTTTCACCTATAAAACACATCCTCATATTGAAGAACTCGTTTGTATAATACGCGTTTTACGTAGTTGCAAAGGACAATCAGTGGGTGCTACTTTTGAACGAACAACGAATTAAAATTTGACTGATTCACCGATAAAGAAGCGAATGACATCGCTTTAGCTCCTATTATTTTTATACAAACCGTCTAAATTACATTTACATGATTCTATAAAATATTATTTCACTTATACGTATACTATGACAAACAACAAAAAATTTAAAATATGCCTGACATTGGCTGGAGCTGTATCCGCAGGAGCCTATACAGCCGGAGTAATGGATTACCTCTTAGAAACTCTAGAGCTTTGGGAACAAGCTAAAAATAAAAACAGAATGCTAGGAAAAAAGCACCCTGAATACGATTTTTCCGTACCGATGCACGATGTGGAACTCGATGTAATCAGCGGTGCATCGGCTGGTGGAATCACTGCATCGCTCGCTTTATTAAACCTTATCGATGCCGAATATCAACCCGTCAACCAAGACAACCCATCAGGTAAGAACAACCGCTTTTACCAGAGCTGGGTCGAAATGGGCGACGATGAACGCGCAACCACTTTTGAAAAGTTGCTCGATACCAGCGATCTAAAAGAGCTCGTCAAAGGGGATAAACCACAAGCCCTACTCAATACAGCCCCCATAGATTTGATAGCCGATCGAGCCATTCGTATAGAAAACTTAAAGAACTATCCCGCCTACGTTTCCCACAGTCTGGATTTGGTATTGACCACCACCAATTTGGACGGTATTAATTTTAAAATCAATTTTAACGGCAACGACCAAAGCGGCTCTGTAATTACTAGTCATGCGGCTTTTTTCCGTTATAAACTAGCGAATAAACAATTTAAAAAAGGGATTCCAAATGGCGAAGAGCTGTACTATGTGCTTGATTTGAATCAACCCGACCACCTTAATCACCTCCGGGAAGCCACTTTGAGCACTGCTTCTTTTCCCATTGCTTTAAAACCGCGAGATGTCTCAATACCTCAAAAATACATTGCGCGTTATCCCAAATATATTTTTGGGACCACTACTGGTATTCAGCCCATACTACCTTCTGATTCAGATTATCAATACCACGCCATCGACGGCGGATTAATCAATAACGAACCCTTTGCTTTGGCTTTAAAAATTTTTAGGGAGAAATCTCCCATCCAATTCGTCAAAGAGCAATACGCTATCATTATGGTAGACCCCTTTCCAAATAAGGATCACAACAGTTCAAAAGAAGTTGCTTCAACAGATGTCATCTCTGTCGTTAAGCGGATGTTTAAATCGCTTCGCAATGAGGTGATGTTTAACCGCTCGGGTATCTTGGATGCCATAAACACAAAAAACAACAGCAAGTTTTTAATCGAACCGGTACGCAAGCACCGAGTAGACGGAGTGTTGACCCGTGCAGAAAACGATTTAGCCACAGCTCCACTAAGCGGTTTTGCCGGTTTTATCGACAAGTCTTTTAGAAAACACGACTTTGAATTAGGTCGGCTTAATTGCCAAACATTTTTGAGATATCACTTTACCCTGCCCGAAGAAACCCTAATAGAAAAATTAAACAACCTACCGACCGCAAAAGCCCTTAATCGCTTTGAAATATGCCTTGAGAATCTCGTTGATAAAAAATGTAAGCATTTTCCGATAATCCCAGACTTGAGAGTATTAAAAGCGAGTACCAACGAAGCAGACCACGCCAATTTCGGTTCCGATGCGCATTTGGATTTTCCAGAATACCCAAGTATTACTGAAGCTTATTTTTATAAAAAACACCAAAAAAACATTCGAAAACGCCTTGAACTCTTAACAAACCGTTTAGTAACTAATTTTTGGTTTTCCGTTGCAAACAAACTGTTTATTAAAAATAAATTATCCAAAAAAATAGAAACCGTTTTACTGGATAAGCTAAAAGAAGCCCAATTGATTAAGTAAAAATCGCTTTTAGCTCGAACATCGATCATGCAAACCACAGTGATTGTCCCTTCCTAATGACCGTACAAACAGCATTTTCTCAAGCAAATAAGAAAACTTTTACACAACTAAATATCATCACCAATGAAAGAAATCCTTACCCTACTCATAGCTTTAACGATGCTACCCATCGCTACTTTAGCTCAGGAAAACGAAAATGAATACGAACTCAGACACCAAGAAAAAGAAGGCTGGATCATCGATAAACAAGGCCACAAGACCGAAGGTATTGTTAAGTTGATGGGGAGTTTCGACACGCCTTGGATCAATCAACAGAAAGTAAGATTCATTGCTAGGTCTGCTATCGATCCGAACAAAAAACGCCAAAAACTGCAAGTACTCGATGTTAATGACTTACAGGCTTATGCCGCATATGATAATGATGTACTTCGCCAATTTGAACTTATCAAATACACCAATTTTCGGGAAGCTAATAAAGGTCGAGAAAGCGGCGGTATCGGTGGAAAAATAAAAGTTTTAAACAACCTGACAGCCTCTACTTCTATGGCTGAAACTATTGTAAATGGCCCCATCACTGTCTACAAACTATACGGAATACCCACTTCAATTGCTGCCAATTCCGATGAAATACAGCAAATGGAAAAGGACATTAGAAACATTAAAATGAATCCCAGTATTTTAGTTGCTAAAAACAGTGGAAAAGTAGAGCCACTAAGCAGTAAAAACTTTAAAAAACTGACCGAGGATTGTGAGCATGTACGAGCAAAAATGTTACAAAATGAATATGCTAGTTACCGTGTAGAAAAAGAAGAAAAAAAACGCAGTAAATTAGGTAGTCTCATCAAAGATGAAGCTGAATTAGACAGTGCTAAAATTCAAAATATGGCCGTAGAAATCTTTACAGATTATAATGCCAACTGTTCTAAATAAGGCAAAATGCAGCTGTTCATTAAATAAAAAAACACTTCATAAAACCAGCAGAGGCTACCTTAAAAGATAGCCTCTTATTTATAATATCATACGCGAATCACGACTTACGAATCACGACTTACGATTAAAACGGCACATCATCGTCATCTGGTGCAGAACCAAAAACGTCTTGACTCGAAGGTAATCCTTGAGTAAAACTGTTGCTGTCTTCTGCATTCATTCTCGATGGTAATTCGTCAAACGACATAAAGTTATCTTCCAAGTTGTCAAACTTACCCAACTTTCCGATAAATTTTAATCGGATATTTTCCAATCCACCATTTCTGTGTTTGGCGATGATAAATTCCGCTTGCCCGTCTGTAGGACTGCGTTCTTCATCATCCCATTCTTCGATTTTATAGTACTCTGGTCGATAGATAAACGATACGATATCCGCATCCTGCTCAATCGCTCCAGACTCCCTTAAATCCGATAGTAACGGTCTTTTAGAGGTTCCACGGGTTTCCACCGCACGCGATAACTGTGAAAGTGCAATCACCGGTACACTCAACTCTTTTGCCAAGGCTTTTAAGTTACGTGAGATCGTTGAGATCTCCTGTTCCCGGTTTCCACCACCTTTTCCGTTTCCTCCAGCAGTCATCAACTGCAAATAGTCAATAACAATCAATTTGATTCCGTATTGGGAGGTTAGACGCCGTGCTTTGGCACGTAAATCAAAAATGGATAACGACGGTGAATCATCGATAAATAAAGGTGCACGTTCTAAATCTTTTACTTTGACGTTTAATTGCTCCCATTCGTGTTTTTCAAGCTTTCCGGTTCTTAATTTCTCTGAAGACAATCCGGTCTCCGACGATATCAAACGCGTAATCAACTGTACTGAAGACATCTCTAGTGAGAACAAAGCAACAGCGTGATTGGACTGGATAGCGATATTTCGAGCCATCGATAATACGAAGGCGGTTTTACCCATACCCGGACGTGCAGCGATAATAATCAAATCACTCGGTTGCCATCCTGAGGTCAGTTCATCCAACTTGTGAAAACCGGTGGCAATACCACTGAGTCCCTCTTTATTTCCAATCTCTTCAATCCTTTTCTTAGCCTGAGCTACTAAAGATTGTGCGGTTTCAGAACTCTTCTTGATATTCCCTTGAGTCACCTCATACAAACGCGATTCTGCCTTGTCTAAAAGATCAAAAACATCGGTAGTTTCATCGTAGGAATCCTCAATGATTTCATTGGAAATCTTAATCAAACTGCGTTGAATAAACTTCTGTAAAATAATACGGGAGTGAAATTCAATATGCGCGGAAGAGGTAATTTTCTGAGTCAATCCAATTAAATAATAATCGCCTCCGACTAATTCGAGTCGAGCATTTTTTCTTAATTGGGTCGACACGGTCAATAAATCGATCGGCTGATTACCGACAAACAATTGATCGATCGCTTCAAAAATATAACGATGCGCTTCTTTATAAAAAGCTTCCGGCTGAAGAATGTCAATTACTTCATCGATACCCTTTTTATCAATCATCATGGCTCCTAAAACCGCTTCTTCTAACTCGACGGCTTGGGGAGGTATTTTTCCCTTTTCCAAGGAAATAACATTTTTATTGACAGGTTTAGACTGTGTAAAATTTTTGACTTGTTCCATATTACGAAAGTAAGGCTTTTTTCATTATTAATTCATTTGAATTTATGCACAAATGGCCGTTAAAAACTCTAGTGCAATTGTTCATAACAAAAAAATCCGAAGCAAGCTTCGGATTTAAAATATGAGTTTTAATCAATTACTCTTTAAACTCGCCCATATTAGCGTATTTATCCATACGTTGATTAATTAATTTCTCTGTTGATAACTTTTTTAGCTCATCATAAGTTTCTACAATATATTTCTGAACGGTTTCGAAAGTTTTTTCTCGATCGTAATGCGCTCCGCCTAAAGGTTCCGGAATAATATCATCGATCATTTTATTTTTCTTCATATCGAAAGAAGTTAATTTCAAAGCTTCCGCAGCTTGTTCTTTAAACTCCCAACTTCTCCAAAGAATCGACGAACACGATTCTGGTGAAATCACCGAATACCAAGTGTTTTCCAACATAAATACACGGTCTCCAACACCTATTCCCAAAGCTCCACCTGAAGCACCTTCACCGACAATAATTGTGATGATCGGCACTTGAAGTCTAAACATTTCAAATATATTTCTAGCGATAGCCTCACCTTGTCCGCGTTCTTCTGCTTCCAAACCTGGGTATGCACCAGGTGTATCGATAAGAGTCACTACGGGAATTCCAAATTTCTCCGCCATACGCATTAAACGCAAAGCTTTACGATATCCTTCTGGATTAGCCATTCCGAAATTACGGAACTGACGGGTTTTGGTATTAAAACCTTTTTGTTGACCGATAAACATATAAGATTGATCACCTATTTTACCTAAACCACCAATCATCGCTTTATCATCTTTAACATTTCTGTCTCCGAAAAGCTCTAAAAAAGTCGGACCACATAAGGCACGGATATAATCCAGTGTATAAGGGCGACTCGGGTGTCTTGACAATTGTACTCTTTGCCAAGCCGTTAAGTTTTTATAGATATTCTTTTTGGTTTCTTCCAGTTTTTTCTCAATCTGCTTACAAGTAGTTGATACGTCAACGTCAGACTCTTCACCAATTAAATTACATTTATCCAATTGCTCTTCGAGTTCTTTTATTGGCAGTTCAAAATCTAAATATTCCATTCTTAGAGAAAAATTTTTAGTTCAGTTTAAGCGACAAAGATAAAGTTTTCCTCCTCATTGCAAAGACTAATTTTTAATTACTTTGGTTTTTTTTGCGTTCTTGACAATTCCGTTGAGAATTACTGTTGATAATATCAGCAAAGCACCGATATAAAATGCAGGAGTCATTTTTTCACTATCCTTAAAAATCAACACCGCTAATAAGATACCATAAACCGGCTCCAAGTTGATGGTCAGCATCACTGTATAAGGCGATAAAAACTTCATCACTTTAACCGAAGCCAAAAAAGCATAGGCCGTACAAAAAGACCCTAACAAGATCAACCACAACCAATCAGAAGATTGTACGGTGAAAAATTCTTTGGTAAAACCTCCAGATAATGCAAGGAATATAGTCAGTACTAACAAACCACCGAGGAGTTCATAAAAGGTTATAATTCCAGGGTCGTGTTTTTGTGCAAACTTACCGTTGATGATCGAAAAAACAGCCGATAAAAAAGCGGAAATCAACCCCAAAACAATACCGGTCAAATATTGGGTTTCTACACTAAAAATAATACTTAGTCCCAAGATTACGATCAATCCAAAGACCACTTCATACCAAACGACCTTGCGTTTGTAAAAAATAGGTTCCAAGATCGAGGCAAAAAAGGCTCCTGTAGAAATACAAGCTAAGGTAACCGACACATTGGAGGCTTTAATAGCTCCAAAAAAAGTTAACCAATGCACTGCAATGACAATACCTGCTAATAAAAAAAGTCCAATACTCTTTGTAGAACTGGTCATTTGCCGTCTTGTAATCATAAAATATACAAACAAGCAACTCACGGCAATGGCTATACGATACCAAACTAATGGCAAGGCCTCTAAGGAAATCAGTTGGCCTAAAACGGCTGTAAAGCCCCAAATAAAAACAATAAAATGTAAATTTAGGTAGCTTTTTAAATTATCTCCTAGCATTTCTCAATAAAATTATAGCTAATATTCCAAAGGAAATATTGGAAAACCAAACGGCAAATAAAGGGGGTATGGTAGAGGCTTCTGCCAAAGTCCCGAATATTTTATCAAAGAATATATAGGTAAAGGCCAAAGAGATTCCTACTGCCAGATTGACTCCCATCCCTCCTCTTCTCTTCATCGAAGAAACCGATACGGCAATAATCGTCAAAATAAAGGTAGACACCGGTACACTATACTTTTTGTACTTCACGACCAAATACGAGTTGATATTTGCAGATCCTCGCATGGTTTCGCGTTCAATAAACTTATTAAGCTCACCCAAGGTCATGGTCTCCGCTGCATAAACCGCTGGAGTTAAATCTTCAATATCAAAATCGAGTTTCAGGTCTTTTGTTTCTGCTTTTTCTAAAACATCACCCATCTCACCTATAGTTCGCTTGTTGTAAGAAGATAAGGTATAGTCTTTCTTCTCTGGATTCCAAGTGATCCTACTCGATTTAATTTTATACAACAGTTTATTGTCTTTAAACTTCTCTAGTGTAAAATTAAAACCTGTTTTGGTTTCAAAATTAAAATTGCTGACATATATAAACTCATTAGGACTAATCTGCTTATATACATTCTGCGTTTCACGAACCTCAGAATTCCTTTTTAAGTATTTGTATTTAAAATCATTATATCCTACACTGGCTTTTGGAACCAAAATAAGTCCCATCAACAAGGCAAAAACAGAGATTAAAGTTGCTCCTACTATATAAGGTCTTAAAAACCGATTAAAGGATATACCCGAACTCAAGATAGCAATAACTTCGGTGTTATTAGCCAATTTAGAGGTGAACCAAATCACCGATAAAAACAACAAAATCGGAAAAAGCATGTTGGCAAAATAAATGGTGAAATCCAAATAATAAGCCAATACACTAGCAAGAGGTACTTTATTTTCTAATATTCGATTGATTTTTTCTGATACATCCACTACAATTCCGATAGGAATAAATAGCAACAACATCACGGTAAACGTTCCCAAATAACGCTTAAGAATATACCAATCAATTATTTTCATAGGTCGTTTTTATTTTCTTTTAATGGTTCTATGGCACTGGATTCCGACAACACAGCAAACGCGCTCAGCAACAAATCAATTACCAAGGTTTAAATATATAAAATTGTCTGATCTTACAGCTATAATCTTTCTCCTAATTGTTTGACCATTTTATCTTTCCACGCAGTAAATGTGCCCGCTAAGATTTGTCTACGTGCCTCGCGAACCAACCACATATAAAATCCAAGATTGTGAATGGTTGCAATTTGTTTACCCAAATATTCATTGGCAGCAAACAAATGGCGCAAATATGCCTTAGAGTACTCTAAATCCACATAAGTATGTCCCATTTCATCAATAACAGAAAAATCATCTGCCCACTTTTTATTTTTAATATTGATGATCCCTTTGGAAGTAAATAACATTCCATTTCTCGCATTACGCGTCGGCATCACACAGTCAAACATATCAATTCCCAAAGCAATGTTTTCCAAGATATTGATCGGAGTTCCGACACCCATCAAATAACGCGGTTTGTCTTTAGGTAAAATATTTGTAACGATCTCAGTCATTTCATACATTTCCTCAGCCGGTTCTCCAACTGATAATCCACCGATAGCATTCCCTGCTGCTCCTGCATTAGCGATGTATTCGGCTGATTGTGCTCTCAAATCTTTATAAGTACTCCCTTGAACAATTGGAAAAAAGGTTTGGTCGTAACCGTATTTAACAGGTACTTTCTCCAAATGTGAAATACAACGATCCAACCAACGGTGAGTCATGTGCATCGAGCGTTTCGCATAACGGTAATCGCAAGGGTAAGGTGTACATTCATCAAAAGCCATGATAATATCCGCTCCAATGGTACGTTGAATTTCCATAACGTTTTCCGGTGAAAAGAAATGGTAAGATCCATCGATATGTGATTTGAATTTCACCCCTTCTTCTTTAATCTTTCTATTATCAGAAAGAGAATATACCTGAAAACCTCCACTATCTGTTAAGATATTACGGTCCCAGTTCATGAATTTATGCAAACCACCAGCTTTTTCTAAAATAGCTGTTTGTGGTCGTAAATATAAATGATAGGTATTTCCTAATATAATATCTGGATTGATATCGTTCTTTAGCTCGCGCTGGTGCACTCCTTTTACGGTAGCGACAGTCCCAACGGGCATAAAAATTGGAGTTTCAATAACTCCGTGATCAGTAGTTAATTTTCCAGCTCTTGCTCTGGATTGTGGATCGGTATGTAATAAATCGAATTTCATATAGCCTTTTTACAATCGGCAAAGATAATTGAAATCTGGTGAAACTACGATTTATTTTTCGCAGAATTAGCTGTAGGGAGTTTCGTCGATTTGCAGATTTGCGGATTTGTTTTAAACCGGGTTAAATATACCAGTTGCTTTTATTTAAAGGAGTACTGATAAGCTGCTTGAAGTGTTGAGTTAGCCCTTAATTTTTCCGTAAAATCAACCACACCACGATCGGTGCGCCGAGTATCGAAGTAATCGCATTGATCGGTAAAACAAACGCCTGACCGGGAAACTGGGTAATCATATCACAAAGCAACATAAGAATGGCTCCTAGCAACATCGAGGCTAAGGTCAGGTATTTGTGACTGGTTGTTTTAAATAAAAGTCGAGCGATATGAGGAACTGCCAAACCTACAAAAGCGATCGGTCCAGCAAAGGCTGTGGAAGCACCTGCCAAAACACTGGTTGCTAAAATAATGGTTAATCGCGCGCTTTTAACCGGTATTCCCAAACTAGCCGCATAACGTTCCCCCAACAACATAGCGTCCAAGGCTTTAATCGATCTAAAACTCAAAGCCAAGCCCACTAATACCGCCACAGCGAAAAAAGATACGGATTGCCAATCTAAATTCCCTAAACTACCCATCGACCAAAACGTATAGCGCTTCAATTGGTCAGCAGTACTAAAATAGGTTAAAACTCCTACAACAGCACTGGCAAAACTACCAAACATCAATCCGACAATTAGCAAAGTCATCGAGTCTTGTACCTTTTGTGCTAACAACAAAACCAACAACAATATCGAAAAGCTCCCCAATACAGAAGCACCTACAATACCGGCGGATGACATAAATAAATTCTGCAGAAAAACAGGAAGAAAGGACGCCCCTAAGATAACAAAAGCAACCCCCAAACTCGCTCCAGAGCTCAATCCTAAAACATAGGGTCCTGCCATCGGATTTCGAAATAAAGTTTGCATCAACAAACCACTTACCGACAAGGCGATTCCGACGAGTATGGCAATGATCGCTTTGGGCAATCGATAATTCAAAACGATATACCGCCAGCTTTCTTTCTCGATATCCTGACCTGCAAGCAAATAAACCACCTGCTTAAAAGGAATTTGTATGGCGCCAATACTGATGTTTGCAATAAAAAAAAACAGCAAAATCGGTAGTAAACACCAGATATAAAATGAGAGTGATCTGTTTTCTTTTTTAAACATGTTTTATTGTAGCTTTTCGTAAAAAGTCCTTTGATAATTTGGAAAAACCTCGGGATGTACTATAGAAACCAAATCTTTTAAAACCAAATCCGGACGTGTTGGTCCCAATTCATAGAACAGGACCCCACCAGTTTTTCCTTTTTTCGCTGAAAACGAATACACCCTATCGTTTTTAAAGGCTTCAAAATTGGCGTAATGCGGGTTTGCTTTTTTCAGTTGTTCTTTGGTTTCAAATTGAGCGGGATTGATCCAGAAGTCGGCATTTTGAGCTTTCTCATAAACCGCCTCAAACGACAAGGACAAACTTCCTGTGCCTTCACTTTGACTCCATAGATAGTTGGTTTGTGCATCTTTAAAAAACACCGCTGCCCAACTTTGTCCTTGTGGCAAATACCAAACATCTTGATACATCGCACCACTCAATACCGTAGGAAGCTTTTTAATGCTGCTGATTTCCTTTAAAGTTTGATTGTAATTCGTTTCAATAGATTTGAACGTAGTCGTTGCCAAAGCGCTTTTGTCGTATAGAGCTCCGAAAAACTTAATCCATTCTGCCTTGCCAAGAGGTGTTTGTTCGGCCCAATCGCCATTATAAATCACAGATACACCAGCCTGTTCTATACTTTTTAAAACCGTATTATTACCATCCATTCCAAACGCGACTAATGCATCGGGATGAACATCCAATATTATTTCAGTATTTAACAACTCATTTTGACCGATCTCCCGTATTTTTCCAGCATCTATTTGCTTTCGGATCATTTCAGAAGAGATATAATCTAAACCGGGAAACCCCTTAAGTGTTTCGAGCTCGCCTAAAATTTCCAAAGCCGGTAAGTGAGTCGTTGAAGTCACTAGGACCGATTTAATCGGTATTGAAATTGCCGGGTATTTCACCAAAGAATCCGGCACAGTGGTGCCTGCTCTTTTTAATACATAAACCAAATCTTCCGTGGCGCCTGGCCAAGGTCTAGTGACTTTTAAAATCGAAAAATCTTCGTATTCATACAATTCAAATCCATCGGCATGTTCTATCGAATTTTGAACCGACGTGGTTTTTTGAACCACTTCCTTTTGCTTGCAACTAATTGCTACAAACAAAAACATGATAAACAATCCCGGAACTATTTTTTTCATTGGTGATGATTTTTACAAATGTAGGTTTATTTTACGAAAATATAAATCCTGATTCATAGAGTTTGTATCTTTGCAAACTTGGATTTTGGGTTTATAATTTTCTAAAAGACTTCCAAAAGGGCCACTTTTGAAATTAAAAAAACAAAATTGATGATTATCAGTAAAAAAAAGGGAAGAAAACTTGTTATTTTAATAATTCAGTATAATTTTGAAAAAACAAAATAATGTTTATATTTTGTTAAAGCGAAATATATCGTCAACGACTCAATATTGATTCAACACAAAACCAATTTATAAAATGAAAAAAATAATTCTTTTAGCACTTTCTGTTACCTTTTTTATTTCATGTAGCAAATCGGATGATCCATTTGTAGGAGAAATCAAGAAAAACAATTACAGCAATACCGTCTTAATGTTAAATGAAGGTAATTTCGGTTTATCAAACTCCAGTATATATATCGTAAGCAATACCCTTACCAATCAAAAGCACGATGCCTATACCAAAGATGAATCCGTATTAGGAGATGTTGCTCAAAGTATGGGTTTTTTAAATGATAAAGCCTTTATCGTTGTCAATAATTCGAATAAAGTTGAAGTCGTTAATCGTTATACTTTCGAATCATTAGGTACTATCACTGAAAAAATTGCACAACCTCGTTATGTTGCTTTTGCTTCAGGTAAAGCTTATGTAAGCAATGCTGCTAGTCAATCTATCACAATATACAGTTCAGATACTTATGAATTTATCAAAGAAATCAAATTAAATGGTCCTGTGGAGCGTATTATCTCTGAAAACAACAAAATATATGTTCAGAAAGCAGCTTACAGTGTAGGTAATGAAATTGTGATCATCAATACGAGCTCAGACGAAATTTCCAAAACCATTAAAGTTAATGATGCACTACAAGACATCGTTTCTAATACGGGATTTGTATATGCTATCAGCAGTATCCCTACTCGTACGAATTATTATAAAATCAATGCCGAAGTGGATACGGTTATGACTACATTCACATCTACTAAAGTCGTAAATGGTCAAAAATTAAGAGTTGATCAAAACAAACTTTACTATGTATCAAATAATGATATCTACTCGTGGGAACCTCTAGCTACGACCGTTGATTACAAACCTATGTTTTCTATCAAAGGATCTGGATATGGTTTTCTTTATGCGTTTGACGTTATTGACGGACGTATATTTACAGCTGATGCATTGGATTTCAAATCAAAAAGTGCAGTTGCTGTATATAATTTAAAAGGAGAAAAAATAACAGAATTTGAAGGAGGAATTGCTACTTCAAGTTTTTATAAAAACTAATTTCATTCGATTCCTATAAGAAAATGCTTTCCAAATATGGAAAGCATTTTTTTATGGCAAAGAATTTGATTATATTTAAGTAAAGTAAGATCTAAACAGGTTTTTAAACAGCAATTAAAACTAAAAAAGTATTTTGACAACACATAAAAACACAAAATCCTCGAAGAAAAACCTGATGATTATCGGTATTGCCTTGCTTTTCTTAATTCCTATTGGTCTGTCATACGTGTCTTTGAAGAAAAGCAAAGAACAAAAAATACAACAAGAAAACAGTATCCTTGTAGCCGATCCGGAAACTACGGTTGAAACGGAAAAAGCATTGCAGTTATTATCGACACAAATAAACAAAGGATTAGATTCTATTAAAAACAACTATGATGAAAAATAATTACAAAAATATTTTAGGAATTTTGGGACTCTCCTTGATGAGCTACTCTGCTTTAGCTCAAACGGAGTTCAATAAATTTGAAGATCTGGATAACGTTAGCACCATCAGTGTGAACAAGAAAATGTTTGATATGATGTCTAATGTAAAAATTGACACTTCAAACAAAGAAAACCAAGCGTATCTCAACCTGATAAAAAAATTAGAAACCCTTAAGGTATACTCAACAAAGAATTCAGCCTTAAGCAGTGAAATGAAAACAGCGGCCGAAAACTTTGTCACTGCCAAAACTTTTGACAATCTAATGACTGTTACAGATAAAGGAGCCAAGGTAAAAATCTATGTTAACCCAGGCGCAACTGCTAGCAATATCAAACAACTTTTGATGTTCTCAGATGGATCAGGACAAACTGAAACCGTGATACTGATGCTGACAGGTAATTTTAGCTTGGATGAAATTTCGGCAATTACCGATAAGATGAACCTACCAGGAGGATCAGCCTTAAAAAAAGCTTCCAATCAATAAAAATAAAAACTCCCATATAGGGAGTTTTTTATGTCTTATATCTATTTTTTAATACGTTTACTTGCTTTTTTAGTGCTGCTGGTAAAACGTATTTGATGATTTCAATTAAAAATGAACACTGGCTTTCCAGAGCATTATGATCTATGCGTCAAACTTATTGTATTCTTTTATAAGTAAGTGTGTAAAAATCTTTCTCTTTCAACTCCGGGATTCTTCCTTCTACTCCATCATCGTAATAAAAACCCTGAATAACAAGTTTGGATGCTGTCAACTCTTTTATATAGTATTTGATGACAGAATCTGATCCTATAGTTGCACCATCTCCTTTACTTATAGTAGTCATCACATTATCAACAATTTCATAATTTACAGTACTGATTTCAACTTCACTACAATCCTTGCCTCCAAAAGAAGATTCTACAAAAACTAAATCCGATTTAAATTCGACAAAGGTTTTAGCAGCACATGGTTCTTCTATTAAAATTTTAGATATATCGCTGTTTTCAGCATCGTTGTAATCTACCAACAACCATTTTCCAACAATTGCCTCTTGATAGGTCAGTATAGTAGCACTATCATCACTACCGCAAGATGTTAGAAATGCAAATCCTAAAAAAAGAAATAAAATTTTTCTCATAATTTATTGTTTTTTTGAATAAATGGCAAAATTAGCGCTTATCTCTTCAAAAACAAATAAAAAATTACATTATTTTTAACATTAAGAATAGGAATGCATAAAAAATTAAATTTGTATATGTTTTACCATACACGAAATCACATAGCAGTTTATAAACTAGAACCAATTTGAGATTCGTTATATATTCGCACTTATTTTAAGTTTTACCCGCCTTACCTAAAAGCGTTTTTAAATGAGGTGCAAAGTCCAATCCCCATTGGTTAACAGCTTGCACTATAGGCAATGCCTCCCTACCTATCGAAGTAATTGCATATTCTACTTTTGGTGGTACTTCGGGATATATCTGTTTTGACACGATACCGTGAAATTCCAATTGTTTTAACTGCTCGTGTAAAACTCGCTTGGTTATATCCGGTATAGCTTCCATCAAATCCTTTGGTCTGCTAATTCCTTTACTAATTTCCTGTAGTATGCAAAATTTCCATTTTGAAAGGATCACCTCCAAGGCAATTCCCGTTCCACACTCAAAATCTAAGGGTATTTTTCGCTGATACATAACACTTTCATTTGCGTAAAAATACAAATAATTGACTAAGTCTATGGACAAAATTACCATTACCTAATGATTTTGATTGTGCTGAATTTATCACTTAGATAGAATTTTATCCCTTATTGTACAGCAACATAGAGTCCCGTAATTTTGTAATATAAATAAAATACTTATGAAAAAACTGGTCATTGTCACCCATCCTCAAATTGAAAAATCACTGGTTAACAGTCGTTGGATTATGGAATTGCAAAAATATCCCGATAAATTTACTGTACATGCTTTATACGACAAATATCCCGACGGAAAAATAAATGTTGAATCCGAGCAAAAACTAGTCGAAGCACACGATATAATTATTTTCCAATATCCTTTGTACTGGTTTAATTGCCCTCCGCTATTAAAACAATGGCTTGATGAAGTATTATTACACGGTTGGGCATACGGTTCCACTGGTGACAAGATGCAGAACAAAAAAATAGCCCTAGCCATAACAGCCGGCATTAAAGAAATTGATTATCGCATAGATGGCTTATACGCAGGGACCATAAAACAGCTCTGCTTACCCTTTCAAATGACAGCACAATACATAGGTGCCGAATTAGTCGATATCTTTTGTTGGTATGATGTAGAACACGAACCGACGCCAGAAGTTGTAGAAGAAAGCGCTCAAGCCTACATTAAATATGCGCTTTCCCTTTCTTAAATGCAGACTTATTTCAGCCTTTGATACGTTGTGCAAATAGATTCAAAAGCGCAAAAAATAATATGCTAAAAAAGACTTTAAAATCCATTAAAATACCGAAATTTGTTAGGCTATAACTGCTGTAAAAAAAAATTATATGGTATTATCACTACTCAATGCACTGGTATTTGCTTTTTTGGGCCTACTCCATATTTATTGGGTGTTAGGCGGTACGTGGGGCATGATTGCCGCCGTACCTACTGATGAGAAAGGGAAAGAACTATTTAAACCCAGTAAATTGGGCACTTTAATTGTCGCTTTAGGACTATTTCTATTTGGGTGTATTAATCTACTGTATACGGAATGGATTACCTTAGATCTTAAACTGATTTATTTAAAATACGGTATTTTGATCATTGCTCTGATTTTTGGTCTACGCAGTATCGGAGATTTCCGCTATGTGGGATTTAGCAAACGCTATAAATCATCGCTCTTTGCACAGTTGGACAGCAAATACTTTAGTCCTTTATGTTTATTACTGGCTCTATCACATCTTGCACTGTATTTATTTTAAGACGTTTTTCGTGATTAAACACCTAAAAACAATATAAAAAAAGGATTCCTGTTTTAGGAATCCTTTTTTTATATATTTAAGACTTATCTAAAGATAATAAAGACTTATTAAATTCCTAAAAACTTAAATGGTTCTGCCACTTTAAATTCTTTATTGGTTTTTCCATTATAGGTTTTGTAATCATCTAAACTCAATTTCATCACTTTTCCTTTTGTACTCAAATCAAAATCTTTAAGATCTACCCAAAACGTATTTGGCGTTAATACCGTTTCAAAATAGTAAACTAAATTCTTTTGATCGGAAACCGAGCGCCAACGGGTTGAAGAAATATTGGGTTCTTGTTCCGACGAAATTCCGAAGGGTACCGAACAATTGCGGATGACACTAAATACGCTGGCAATAGCATGGCGAACATTATCCGTTTGAGGTATCGCATTGATATAATAAGATGCCCGCACAAAACGATCAGCAGCTCTATTGGTCCCCGGCAACATAATGGTTCCAGGAATTCCTTTCCAATAACTATTCAGAGCCAATTGTTCCTCAAATACTGGAGAATTGGTCATTACCGTATAAGACGCATCATGATGAATCATCAATTTACCGTTGATGTATTCAAAAATAGCATTATCACCTTGAGCATCGGAAATTGACAAGTGCAAAGTTGTAAACTTTTGAGTACCCGGTATGTAATCACTAACAACCACAAAAGGTTCCTTTTCTAAATGTTTAACAGCCTCGCCTACTGTAGCAAAATTATCCAACACATACTGCGCCCAGGTCGCAATTGAAATTCCCTTCTCGCTTCCTTTGCCGTCGAATTTAGGATATTTTGATTCTACTAACCATAAAATATTCGCTACTAATCCCTTTTCATTCATACCATCGGCTGTAGCAATATCCCAAGCTGTACTAATAACACTACCATACTTAGACTGCCATTTTACAGAATTAGGACCTACTTCTCCACTGCGTTGCATGCCGCGTGGAAACACCCATAGATTAGCTTGGATATCGTCTTTCCAATCCATAGATCGCGCCGTGATTACCGTTCCATTAGGCCCCTTATAGACCACTCGTGTACAAGCGTATGAACTGTTCCAAAATCCGACAATCGTAAAAATTAAAAACAGTAAAAAAGGTGTAGCTTTTCTCATTTGTGTAGTATTTGTTATTGTTATAGTAAATATACTGATAATTAACGTTGAAACACAAGTAAAAAACACCCTTTTAGTTAATTTTTATTAAACTAAATTAAGTAGTTCTATAAAAAACAAATAAATTTTAAAAGATGCTAGCTGTTAAAAATCAAACCATTACTAAGGCAGTTAGGATAATTTAAAAATCAACAAATAAGAACCGTCATGCAAATGGCTGTGAATTTCGTACTTTTATCCGTTAATACTTAACGAACAATAGGATGACTTTGATTGCTATCATCGAAAACTTCTCGCCTAAGACCTGGATTATTTTTAGTCTGATTTCCAATATAGCCCTTTTTTCATTATCTATCTGCTTGTATCTTTTTATCGACAAAAGCTGTCGTAAAGATAAGTTGCAACAGAATGATCACCCCATTAGCCGTCCCGACATCTACCTGAGCATACTAACCGTACTTCTCAATAGTCTGCTGATGTTGTTGGCTGTTTATCTGTGGAAACAAGGTTTTCTAAGCTGGAAAACCGACGATTCTTTAGTTACAATTACCCTAGAAACGTTGGCGATAATATTTATCATGGATTTTCTGATGTACGTTTTCCACTATGTGGCGCATACGCCTTTTATCTATAAATTACTGCATCAAAAACACCACGAACACAACAGCACTAATTATCTAAGTCTTTTTGTACTGCATCCGTTTGAAACGGTCGGTTTTGGACTGATGATGATTATGGTGTTTGCCAGTTATAACTTCTCTGTATATGCACTATCACTATATATCACGATAAATCTGATCTGGGGAACCTTAGGTCATTTGAATCGCGAATTTTTTCCCAAGTGGGCCGACTACTGTTTTTTGGGAACTACAAAATTTCACAACCAACATCATTTGCACGAACAGCGCAATTTTGGATTTTACAGCTCGATATGGGATCGACTTTTCGGAACCTACAAAAACTGATTTTACATGTATAGTAGCCCATATGGCAACATTAGAAAAGTGCGTGTACTCTAAAAGCTTATTAATAAGGATCTCTTCGATTAATTGATCAATCGATTGTCTTTTTGATATCGTTAAAAGGAACGTTTCTAAATTGAAAAGCGATGGAGTGGTACTGACATTATTATTCTATTTTTGTCGCAAACAAAGTAAACTCAAACAACATGTCAAAAACAAAACTTACCATAAACAACAACGGTTCGGTAAAAATCGAAGGCGATTTTGAAATCGTAGATAGAAATGGAGATACTTATGGATTACAGGGCAGAACTGTACTTTCAATTTGTCGATGTGGACTTTCTAAAAACAAACCCTTTTGCGACGGGGCTCACAACGGTCATTTTGAGCATGAAGCGATTGCGTTTGATCTTCCTCCGAAAAAAGTATAAGTGTATTTTTTAAATATACAGATTAGTGCTAAAGAACTTCATTGGTTTTTCCAAAATAGTTCTTTAGTACTTTTTTTTGAAAATATTACACTTATTATAACTCAATTTAGAGTTTGAGAGGCAACTAATTTTTCTAGCATAGAGTAGCCACTATTTTTTGCACAAACACTACTTTTAGGATTGACCCTTTTATACATAACGTCTTTCGATTCCGCTGCTATTGTACGGATCACTTTCAATTATGAGCATTTAAAAAACACTAGATTATGCTTGACATCAATATCTACAATTTACAATTTTTATTTTAAAGGTTTTTTAGAGTGTTTTCAGAAAAGGTGCATTGTTTTTTGAAAAATATACACATACATCACCGATATAAATATGGAACTTAGATTACCTATCAAAAAATAGTCGTTCTGAATCTTATCATCTGGAGACTTTAATCTTGTTCCGATTTTCAGCGCTCCAAATACAATAAGGATAGGAGCTACCCCGATTGCTAGACATATTGCAATAATAAGTCTTTCCATAACCCCCTTGAAAGTCGAAATGTTCAGCCTTAATAGAGTTTTACTATAATCTTTTGTTTCCGTATCAGAAATCTTCTCCTTTAGATTCTCTTCAGTAAACTTCTCTTTTAGATACTTGAACCAGGTTATATTAATCAATATCTCACCTATTAAAAAGATTAACATAAATACCACATATTTACATATCATAAGATTCTGTTTAACGTTAAAATAAGATCTTTAGTTGTATTGTATTCTTCTATATGTAGACTTTTATATCGTCTCCAAGTACTCGATTTATTCATCCCTAAATTATTAGCTACCACCTTGTAGTCTTTATTTTTTAAGAATTCAGATACCATTCGATATTCGTTCAGCTTCCAAGAATCGATGTAACTTCCATACAACAAAAACAAATCGCTTATTACAGCAGAATTCATTTCATTTTTATCGGAAAGAATCATAAATCTATTAGAACTTGATTTCAATTTATTGAGTTGCTCTCGTGCTTGAGTTAGTCCATCACCTAACATTTCATAGGCAATATCTCTATTAATTGGAGTCTCGATGATGCCATAGTTCATCACATATCTTAATTTAATACTTAAAGAGTGCTCTATGATAAACTCCTCCATATCGAACACCAATTTGTAGCAGGACTCCATATCCTTTATTACACCTTGAAATTCATCACCTAAGGTTATAGTTAATGGAGACATAATCGACATTTCCCATCTATTATTGATATAATGCACTGCCCTTTTAAACTCGTTAATCAGTAAAATCTGATCTGCCTTCCTGCTGTCGACAATATCAGCCATTAGTATTGGGTATTTCATAATTTTATATAACTAAGTATTTTCATTGCACTATACATGCACAAACCTTATTATTGCATGTATAGTGCAAAAATACATTTATTGCGCTACATACGCAACAAAAAACCTATTATAGAAGTCGAATATATTACAATCTTCAACTACAACATTAATTTTTCAGGTATGATTAAACGAATATAAAAATTTTTATAGTATAGATTAGCTACTATTTTTTGCACAAACACTATTTTTAGGATTAACCCCATCCTTAGCCTTTTGTTCAATACAGCGAAACAAAAAAAAAAGCAACTCTTTTGAAGTTGCTTTTTTTTGTGACCCGACTGGGGCTCGAACCCAGGACCCCAACATTAAAAGTGTTGTGCTCTACCAACTGAGCTATCGAGTCATTATCCATTAAATTTTCAGCTTTTTTTATTTTTAGTAATCCGAGGATTAAAAAAAAACACAGCACTGAATCTGCGTTTGTGACCCGACTGGGGCTCGAACCCAGGACCCCAACATTAAAAGTGTTGTGCTCTACCAACTGAGCTATCGAGTCATTATTTTGTATTCTTAACATTTCAATTGATCCGAAAAATATTGGGCTAACCCGCAATATTTCTGATTTCAAAGCACTTTTAAATTTAAAAGTGACCACGATCAGATTCGAACTGACACGTCTTGCGACACCACCCCCTCAAGATGGCGAGTCTACCAATTTCTCCACGTGGCCGAAATAAAGAAACGCATTCTTTATTGGCTTTGTGACCCGACTGGGGCTCGAACCCAGGACCCCAACATTAAAAGTGTTGTGCTCTACCAACTGAGCTATCGAGTCGTAAACAAGGAATGAATAATCGGTCTTAGTGACCCGACTGGGGCTCGAACCCAGGACCCCAACATTAAAAGTGTTGTGCTCTACCAACTGAGCTATCGAGTCTGCAAATTCATTCCCTGAATGCGGGTGCAAATATAGAATGATTATTTTAAAATCCAAGGGATATTTATCTTAAATTTGCTTTTTCACAAGTCTTTTTTCCTAACGTCTTATCTAACAACTATTTATTTTTATGAAAAAAATTATTCTTTTAGGCTATATGGGTTCCGGAAAGTCTGCAACCGCCAAAACACTCGGAAAAGCCATATCGCTGCCCGTTTATGATTTGGATCAAATAATCGAAGCCGAATGCCAATCCTCGATTTCTAAATTGTTTTTAGAACGTGGAGAGATTTTTTTCAGAAAAAAAGAACATCAGATTTTTAAAGAACTACTTCAATCCCCCGAATCCTTTGTATTGAGTCTTGGTGGTGGAACTCCTTGTTATGCCAACAACCATCTTCTACTGTCTCAAGAAGACGTTGTTTCCGTCTATTTAAAGGCATCTATAGATACTTTAGTAAGTCGATTAAAAGACAACAGCGAAAATCGTCCTGTGCTTCTACAAAATGCCGAAGAGCCGTTGGAATCCTTTATTGCCAAACAGCTCTTCGAACGCAGTTATTTTTATTATCAAGCGCAACATATTATCTCAGTAGACCAAAAAGATCTAGAAACCGTAACTGAGGAAATCACCGCATTATTAGCATAAATACGCATACTCCGCTCCGTCCTCAAAAACAACCTGTATATGCTCTAACAAGGACGTCGACAACGACAGTCCTTTAAAATCGGCCTTAACTGGATATTTTTTGTGATTTCTATCGACTAAAACAGCGGTTTTAAACTTTTTTAACGGCACTTCCAAGAAGTGTTTTACCCCATAAATCAAAGTGGTACCCGAATTGAGTACATCATCGATTAAGACCACACTTTTATTTTGATATTGCGATGCTGGAATTGAAGTACTTATCGGTACTAGGGGATTTTGCTTGTCAATTTTCACTTCGCACAACACCACTTTAAAATCAGCGATCTCAGCCAGTTGTTCGGCAATTTTCTGCGCAAAAATAAAACCGTTATTAGCAATACCCGCTAATACAATTTCGTCTTCCTCTACAAAAGTTTCATAAATCTGGTAAGCGATTCGCTTTGATTTATGTTGTATTTCCTCCTTGGTTAAAATAATATTTTTAGTCATTTTTTTCTATTATAATAAATAATTCTCGTCCTTGTCTTGGTTTGATTGAATTGTATGCCTTTTCCATAGTCCGAATCGATAGTGCTTTTGAAAACAATTCTTGATATTCTAAATAAGAACCCCCGAAAGGAGGCCCTGCTTCTGTAAAGCAAAAATCAAACAAAAGCCCCATTAATTTCCCTTTAGGCTTTAGCAACTGATTGATTTTAGTGACATATGCAGCTCTTAATTCAGGCTGTAGGGAACAAAAAAAAGTCTGTTCCACTATCAAATCATAGGTCTCACTATGCTCAAAAAAATCCGCATGAACCAGTGAATCACTAGGAAAATCCGGTTCCACTTCACGGATTTTCTGTAAGGCTTCACGGGTAATATCTACCGCAGTAACATTGGTAAATCCGTTGCGATAAAGATACAGCAGTTCATGACCGTGTCCAACCCCTGGTATAAGTATTTTAATACTTTTATCCTCTAACTGATCAAAATACTCCCGTAATGGCGTTGTTATCGCACCGGCATTCCAATACGTGTTATTCGCCTGATACTGCGCAGCCCAAAATTCCTCATTCAACGGTTTCATCCTCTTCATTATCTGATGTTACATATCCATCTATATCCCTACGATCTTTTTTAGTCGGCCTACCTGTGCCATGTGCTCGGTAGTGCTCCTTAGATAATTTCAACAGCTCCAGATGCTCAAAAGCTTCGGCAGGTGTGGTATCTTTGCGATACATATCCACCAATTTAGCACCTAATCGATTTAATGGGATATCTAAAACACTCATTTTATAAACGATTTGGTCTTTTCTCAAAGTTATTTGATCACCGGGAAAAACCTCCCTCGAAGCCTTCGCTGCCTGTCCATTAACCGTTATATGTCCTTTCTTACAAGCCTCTGTTGCAATGCTTCTGGTTTTGTAATAGCGAACACTCCATAAAAATTTATCAATTCTCATCTTCTCAAATAAAATTCATTTATTAACCTTACAAAAATAAAGGAAAATTGTATCTTGCGGCACTAAATTATTTCAAATGAATAGATTTTTCAAGCTTTTTGCAATTATAGCCTTAGCTGTATCCGCTGCAAACTGCAAAAAAAGTGATGACGACGTTGCAATTGTACCGATTAGAGATCGTGCAGAAGTTTATAGCGAAGATAAAGTTAAGATCGAAGAATATCTGAAGAACAACTACATCAAGGTAGTGGGCGATGATATTACTTTGGATTCTATTACTGATAAAAATACTCAAGTTTCCATTTGGGATCAAAAACAATTTGAACTGAAGTCTGTCAAAATAAAAAATGAAAACTGGAGTCCTATTTTAGTAAACAACACCACATTTAAGTATGCTAAATTAATAGATGACGTCGAATACACCTTATATTATTTAGTACTTAATGAAGGAGGTGGAGAGTCGCCAATTACTATAGATTCTACTTATACTTCTTACAAAGGTTATACATTAAAAAACAAGGTGTTTGATGTCAATCACAGCGGTATCTGGAGTACTTTCCCCGCAGTTCCACAGGGACTAATGCCGGCGGTAGCTCCTACTTTTATATCGGGTTTCCGTCAAGCTACTACCTTAATGAAAACCGCTACTAATATAATCCAAAACCCCGACGGAACATTTACCTACGAAAATGCTGGTAGAATAATTGCTTTTATACCATCGGGCTTAGCTTATTTTAGTGGTACTAATATAGGAGAAGCTTACTCCTGTGCTATTTTTGATATTACATTAGTAAGTAAACAAAGTAGGGATCACGACAGAGACGGCATCCCATCTATACATGAAGACCTCAACGGCAATGGCGACTATTTTGACGACGATACCGATGGCGACGGAGTTCCGAACTTTATGGACGTCGATGACGATGCAGACGGACACCTAACCCGTGATGAAATTACTTACGAAGTAATAGAAAATGGCGTTACTGTAAAGAAATTATACGAATTTAGCGCTATTCCAAGTTGCCCAGGTGGGTCCGTAAAAAAACACTTAGACAATACATGTCACTAGCATTATAAGCATACTTCAAAAAGGCCAATCCCAATTAAAAAATGGATTGGCCTTTTTTTATATACAAGAAAAACAAAAACGTAAAACTTACCCTTCTCATCTTCAAAAAAAAGCTTTAAACAATCGGTATCAATCGCTTATACTTCTAATTTGCTATACTTTTTTGTTAATAGCACTTTTTTTTATCGCATAATCCACACAAATACGCCTCGAAATACCTTAATTATTAATAGGCTGATTTTCAATTTAAAAAAAATTTAACATCATTTTTTTTAAATTAACCAACCAATAGTTAATTGATATATTTAACAGTTTTTGCCAAAAAAAAGTTGGTAAAAACAATATATTTAAAACATTAAATAGTTAAATAATCAAATAACATAATATTATGAAGAAAAACATACTCTTCTCTTGTTTGTTAGGCGTGGTATTTTCAGTTTTATTAAACAGTCCAACAGTCTCAGCCAACACGAGAAACCAGGTCGTCCCCAGCTTTTGGGTGTCTAAAGCATATAATCCCAAACTTTACTTACTACCTAATTTTAATTTTACCTTATCAAATCCCCTTACCAACGACTGCAACGTCCATCCTCTACCATTCTGGGAAGGTTTTAACAGCAGTTCTCCAACACTTTCTTGCTGGCAGATTATAGATGGTAAAAACATCAACCAACCACCGTCGGGTAACAACATCTGGAAACCTCATCTTTATACGGTACACGAAGGAAATCAAAGCATGAGCTTTACGGGTGCACAAACCAATGATGGATGGCTAATTTCGCCAATCTTTCAGTTAGACTCTACTAAAACCTATAAACTCCGTTACCATTATAGGGCCAATTCTTGGCAAAAAAACGAATTGGAAGTACTAGCCTCCAATCGAGGTAATAATCCTGTAAATTTCACTCATATAATCGTTCCTAAAAGCATTTACAACAACAATTCGTGGATCGAGGAGGTTGCTTTTATCAGCGATTTAGCAGGCCCCGTTCACCTCGCTTGGCGCGTTCATACCGAGGAACCCGCAACCATCTATATTGACAATGTATATTTTGAAGAGGTCGCCTGTTATGAACCTCAAGACCTCACAGTTACAAGCCTTAAATCCAATCAAGCTACCCTGTATTGGAACGACCCTATCAACGATTCTTGGGAATACTTTGTCGAAAAAGCAAACGGAAATGGCCCGTTAACTTCGGGTACAACAACACCTACCCAAGAGGTGGTGATCAATTCAGACCACAACAATTCAAATTTAGAACCCGCCACTGCCTATCACTATTACGTCAGAGCCAGCTGTCAAAATGGGAGTTTAGGAGCCTGGATTGGCCCCTTTACCTTTTGGACAGCTTGCTCACCCATAAGCACTCCCTACACCGAGGGTTTTAACAGCAGTTCCCCTACTTACAACTGCTGGAAACTACTCGACAACAATAGGGATCAAGTTCCCTCGGGCAATAATGGATGGAAACAACACCATATCGGATCATACGAAGGGGATCGCTGCATGTATTTTTTTGGAACTGGCCGAACTACCGTTCACGACGATTGGTTGATATCCCCAACATTTAGCTTAAATGGAGGTATCTATGCCATTACCTACTATTATAAAACAGATAGTTATAATGCCTTTAGAAATGAATTTGAGGTCCTGCTATCTACAAACGGCACAGATCCTGCTGATTTTAGCACGGTGTTAGAACCCGTGCAATCCAGGAGTAATGCCGATTATATTAAAAAAGTACTCTATATCCAAAACATCACGGCCGACATCAACATCGCTTGGCATGTCGTTGCCACAGGTACGGCATATCTATTTATAGATCAAGTGACCATAGAAGAGGTTCCCTGTCTTCCTCCCGATGAGAATATAACCCTTACCAATTTGGAAACAGACCAAGTCATTTTAAATTGGAACGATACCAAAAACAGCAGTTGGGAGTATTATTTACAAGAAAAGGGCTCGGGAATCGCTCCTATCGGCAGCGGTTTATTAGCCAACAACCAGACTTTAACACTGACCAAAACCAGCGGTAACCAGGGCGTCAATTTACAAGCGGATACGGAATATGAATTCTTTCTCAGGTCGAGTTGCGGGCCCGGGCAATACAGTTATTGGATCGGTCCGTTACGCTTTAAAACACCCTGTGACAACGCTGCCATTCCCTTTTGGGAAGGCTTTAATACCGATTCCAATACCAACAGCTGCTGGACCATTATTAGCAAGCCAAAGGATTCAGACCACTCCCCTCACCTAGCACATTGGAAAATCAATCCGTATAGCGCATTTGAAGGCAATCAGATGATGTCTTATTACGGTATCAACAACTCCGATGAGCGGGAAGAATGGCTGATATCTCCGCCATTCCGAATGGAGAGCCACAAATTCTATCGCTTAAAATATCATTATAAAACCAGAAACCCATACAGTACGGACTTTGAAGTATGGGTATCCAATAACGGAACAAATCCTTCTAGTTTTACACAAAAACTAACATCTAGGAAAATGCATAGTGTTTCAAATTGGACACAAGAAACACTCATACTAGGACAGTTAACAGGTACCATTCACATCGCTTGGCATATCACCACGGCAAACAGCTATTCCGGTTTGGATCTCGACAACATTATTCTAGAAGAAGTTACCGGATGCCCAGAACCCACAAACCTCCAAAGCGAAACGGTATCCACTACCAGTGCCACCATACAATGGGATGATCGATTCGGTAGTAATTGGGAATATATTGTTCAGGAGTCCGACGGTTCCATTCCGCTGACAGCAGGTTCACAAACCGATAAAAGAAGTAATATCATCACAAAAGATCGCTTTGGAACAGATTTAAAACCCAATACAGAATATGAATTTTATGTGCGTAGCACATGCAGTACTTCCGACTATAGCATCTGGATGGGACCAATTGCATTTAGAACCCTATGCAGCAACTTCGTCACTCCAATTTGGGAAGGATTTGAACCGCATTCTCAAGCGGTGTATTGCTGGACGGTAATCGATAAAAGCGGCAATAGCACAGCCTTGACAGCCAGTCAAACTTGGTCAATAAAAAATCACCATCCTTTTGAGGGCGTTTTATCCGCGTACTTTAATACAACAGACTATACTAACAGCATTGAAAGTGATGATTGGCTGATAAGCCCAACCATCCGATTTGAGTCGCATAAAACATATAGACTAAAATACCACTATACCACCAGTCTCTATACCGACAAAAATGAATTTGAGGTTCTCGCATCCAACACAGGAACAGCTCCGATAAATTTCAACAAGCAAATCGTAGCAAGTGAAACCTATACAAATGATACCTATCAACAAAAAATTGTATTTATAAATGATTTAGCCGGCGATATTCACTTAGCGTGGCACATAAAAGGTACCGGATCCAAAACCGTATTTATAGACAATATTTATATTGAAGAAGTCATCGGATGCCCAGAACCGCTACACTTGACTGCTGACAATATCACAGCTCAGCAACTGAGCCTTTCTTGGACCGACGTGTCCAATGCGAGCAGTTGGGAATATTTTATTCAGCCCAAAGGACAAAGCCCTCCTACTTCAAATGGAACGGTTACCAACCAAATTCAAAACACGATAAACACCGATCAACTGGGCCACCAACTCCTGCCCAATACCGACTACGACATTTATGTGCGAACCATTTGTGAAAATGGCTTATATAGTATTTGGACAGGCCCCCAATCGATAACAACGCGCTGCGGTATATTGGACACTCCTTTTTGGGAAAATTTCAATAGCGACTCTAAACAATTGCGTTGCTGGACACTTAAAAATGCCAACACCCCAGAAACGCAAAGCAACGCTAGATGGTCGATGGATTCGAAATTCGTTTATGAAGGAGACCAATCTATTCGATTAAACATCCAACACCCCGATGATAGCACAGCAAACAGCCAATGGTTGATTTCCCCAAAAATAATACTGGAACAAAGTGCTTATGTTTTAAAATACCATTACACCGCTAGTCAAAGTCGATTTGAAGTACTTGCTTCTAAACAGGGAACCGCTGTGGAACAATTCACGGATACACTTGTTGCTCCTAAAAATTATAACAATACAAAATGGCGCGAAGAAGTAGTTTTTTTCGACGGAACAACTGATAGCATCCACTTGGCATGGCACGTCAACAATCCGGGTAATTCGGTAGTTCGATTCGACGATGTTATTCTAAAAAAAGTCACGAACTGCCCAGAACCTTATTATATAACCCAGAACAGCGCAACAGCCTCTACGGTAGCCATCAGTTGGCAACAAAATGCAGCAATTCATCAATGGGAAGTGAAGGTAGTGAATAGCCAGGACAATGAAAATGGCGTAGCTATACAAACCCTATCGGTAAACACCAATCCTCAAACAATCATTAGTGGTCTCGACAGCGCAACCACCTATAAGGTCTATATACGAGCCCTCTGCTCAAACAACAACACTTACAGTGATTGGTCAACAGCAGCAACAGTTGGTACAACCGCTGATTTACACAGTAATTGCGACAAGGCTTTAAATATCCCAGTAAACACAACGAAAGCATGCGACGTTAAGATATGGACTACTTTTTTAGGCGCTTCCCCTTCATCGACAGTAGCACCGAACTGTGTTGCCAATCAAAATAGGCCTGAGCTGTGGTTTGAATTCACCGCTTTAGCAACAGAGCACCTATTGAGTTTATCCGATTTCAACAGCCCCTCTCATTCGCCCTTTCAAAAATTACATGCTGCCATTTACAACCAAGACTGCAGTCACATTTCACAAAATGCCTGGAGTTGTTTTGAGATAAATTCCGATAAAAGATATCAGTTATTGAAACCTTTAATCGTTGGTCAGAAATATTATATTCGCCTTACTACAAGCGCAGCGGATGCTGATGTTTATTTTTCACTGTGCTTAAACACCCCTTCCTTTATAACGGTTAGTCCTGCGGGGGAAATTTATAGCATAGAGCAACTTGTACAAGACAAATTAATCCAGTCCGATTGTCAATTAGTTTCCAATATTAGATATAAAACCGGGTCTTCGTACAACAACCCCAATGGTATCGGCTACTTTGAATCCAATTCATCTTCATTTGGATTCGGCAGCGGCATAATACTCGCAACCAATGGCGTAGAAACCAGTATGGGACCTAGCAATGAACCACACAGTGACGGTAATGAAAACTGGAAAGGCGATCAAGACCTGGAGCGCCTGCTCACCATTAATGGTCAACCAGGCCCTACACATAATGCTAGTGTTATCGAATTTGATTTTATCCCAATAACCGATACCATCAAATTTGATTTTATATTTGCCTCAGATGAATACGGCGACCATCAATGCGAATTTTCTGATGTCTTTGCCTTTTTCCTAACGGATCTAGAAACCAAAGAAGTTACCAATTTAGCAGTAGTCCCCGGAACCCAAATTCCGATTTCACCTACAACCATCCGCGATGAAAAATACCGTACTCAAGGACATTGTTCTAGCGTTAATGAAACCTATTTTGATTCCTTTTACGGCATTAAGGGGTTTTCACATCAAGACAACCCAATCAATTACAAAGGGTTGACGATACCGCTTACTGCCACTTCCGCAGTCAAGCCCGGTAAAAAATATCATATTAAACTAGCTATAGCAGACTATCAGGATGTATTGCACAATTCAGCCGTATTTATAAAAGAGGGTAGCTTTCATTTGGGGAACATTGATTTGGGTGACGATTTATTGATCGCAACCAACAATGCGGTTTGTAACGGACAGTCGCAAATCTTAACAGCCGCCTTAGCAAATTATAGCGGTAACACCATAGAATGGTTCAAAGATGGTGATTTAATCCCCCAAGCTACGGATAATTACCTCGAGGTGTTTGAGAGCGGAACCTACAAAATTGTAGTACGCTATCCTGAATTGGATTGCGAAACAACAGGATCTGTAACCGTTGAAATTTATCCACCAATCTCTTCAGTGGTGCTACCACCAGAACCCGTAACTATCTGTCGAACTTCATTAAACCCTGTAGTAATTGATTTTACTCAGGTTGAGCCAGCTATGTTAGCCAATACTTCCGCAGAGAACTACCAGTTCTCCTACTACAACAGCCATCAAGATGCTACAGCCGAAATAAACCCGATAGATCCCCAAAACTCGTATTTGGAGATCAAAGGTATTGACCTATACCGCTATATATTGGTTAAGGACTTAAGAACCGATTGTTTGGAAGTTTTTGAGTGGCATTTTAAATCCACTGCTGGCCCGCTACCCGAACCGCGTGCAGATGTTGTGATATGCGATCGTTATATCCTGCCCGCCTTGGAAAACAACCAAAAATACTATAGTGAGGCTGGTGCACAAGGAGAACAATATAATTCAGGAGATCTTATCGATCAACCCGGATCACATACGGTGTATCTATTTCAAGATAATGGATCCGGCTGTTATGAGGAGATCACTTACAAAATACTCATTACAGCAACTATAAAAGCAAAAGTATTTAAAGACGAAGAATTGGAATGTGAATACTATGAACTACAAGAACTCCCTGCTCATAATAGGTATTTTACCGAACAGAACGGTCAAGGCAATGAACTTTTCTCAGGATCGATTATTACAACTGCTCAAACCGTTTATGTATATGCGATTACTGAAGACGGTCTGTGTAGCGATCAAAGCAGTTTTACTATACGTTTTAAAGATTGTCCGATTCCAAAAGGAATTTCACCTAATGGTGACGGGTATAACGATCGCTTTAATCTTTCTCAACACGCAGTAACCAGTATCCGTATTTACAACCGTTATGGTACCGAAGTTTACCACTTCCAAGGCGACTATACCGATCAATGGCACGGTCAAAGTCAAGGAGGTAAATCCCTACCAGATGGCACGTATTATTACGTATTGATTTCAAACAACAAAACCAGAACCGGTTGGGTCTACATCAATAGGTGATTTAGCAAGTAGCAACTAGGCTTTAAACATCAAAAAAAAAGCGCGACTTTACTCAAAGTCGCGCTTTTTTATATTTATCAAAATAAATAAATTATTTTCTCTTGATTACTTTTTCAGCTTTTTCAACGATAACACTGGAATTCAAACCGTATTTATCCATCAATTGCTCTGGGGTACCCGATTCTCCAAAAGTATCACTTACCGCTACAAATTCCTGAGCTGCAGGATAATTTAAACTCAATACACGAGCAACACTTTCTCCTAGACCTCCTAAGAAGTTATGCTCTTCAGCAGTGACAATACAACCGGTCTTACGAACCGAATTTAAAATCGCCTCCTCGTCCAAAGGTTTGATCGTATGGATGTTAATGACTTCCGCAGAGATTCCCTTTTGTTCTAAAATATTAGCCGCTTCTAAAGCCTCCCAAACCAAGTGTCCAGTAGCTACTATAGTAACATCGGTTCCTTCGGTCAACAGTACCGCTTTTCCAATTTCAAATTTTTGATCTTCTGCCGTGAAGTTAGGTACTACTGGACGTCCAAATCTCAAATAAACCGGCCCTTCATACTCAGCAATAGCCAAGGTAGCCGCTTTGGTTTGATTGTAGTCACAAGTATTGATTACCGTCATTCCCGGTAACATTTTCATCAATCCGATATCCTCTAAAATTTGGTGAGTAGCTCCATCTTCTCCTAAAGTCAAGCCCGCGTGAGAAGCACAAATTTTTACGTTTTTTTCAGAATATGCAACCGACTGTCTTATTTGATCGTAAACACGACCCGTCGAAAAGTTAGCGAAAGTTCCCGTAAATGGAATTTTTCCACCTATAGTCAATCCCGCAGCAATTCCGATCATATTAGCTTCGGCAATTCCGATTTGAAAGAAACGTTCTGGGTGATTCTTTTTGAAATCATCCATTTTAAGCGAACCGATCAAATCCGCACAAAGCGCTACTACATTTTCATTTTTTTGTCCCAGTTCTGTCAGACCAGCTCCAAAACCTGAACGGGTATCTTTACTTCCTGTATTGGTATATTTTTTCATTTGTTTGTTTCGATTTTAAATGGGATTAATAATCTCCTAAGGTTTCTGGATTCTGAACCAAAGCTTGTTCCAGTTGTGCATCATTTGGTGCTTTACCATGCCATGCATGTGTATTCATCATAAAATCCACGCCATTCCCCATTTCAGTATGTAACAAAATCCCTACGGGTTTACCTTTACCGGTACGCAGTTTAGCTTGTTTCATCCCTTCAAGGACTTGTTCCATATCATTTCCCTTCTCGATTTCCAAAACATCCCATCCAAATGCTTCAAATTTAGCACGGATAGATCCCATATTTAAAACCTCATCGGTAGAACCATCAATCTGTTTTCCATTCAAATCTACTGTTGCAATAATGTTGTCTACTTTTTTAGCAGCAGCATACATCAAAGCCTCCCAATTTTGCCCTTCTTGCAATTCTCCATCACCTAAAAGCACATATACTAGATGTGCATCTTGGTTTAGTTTTTTTGCTTGCGCAGCACCTAATGCCACCGATAAGCCCTGTCCCAAAGAACCGGATGCCATACGAATGCCCGGTAGGTGGTCGTGAGTGGTAGGATGCCCCTGTAAACGGGTATTGATTTTTCTAAAAGAAGCTAATTCACTTACTGGAAAATAGCCACTGCGAGCCAAAACACTATAAAAAACCGGCGAAATATGTCCGTTGGATAGAAAGAAGATATCCTCATCTTTTCCATTCATTTCAAAGGTTTCTTTGCGTTCCATAACCTCTTGGTAAAGAGCTACAAAAAACTCTGCACAGCCCAAAGATCCTCCAGGGTGTCCGGAATTCACGGCATGTACCATTCGAAGAATATCTCTTCTAACTTGTGTAGTTAAATCAATTAATTGTTGTGTGTTTGGTTTCATTTATATTTTTTATAGAATGATTCAGTAAGCAAAGATAATCAGATTATCGTAGCTATTATCATCAAAACGCCAATTTTAGTTCGAACTTTTTAATTGAAATCGAGATGAATCGTTTAAAACTTTAGCTTATAAACAGTGCTTTATAATTTTAATACGACTTTAAGAAAACATTAAACAAAAGCAGCTCATTATCCGCATTTATTAAAGTAATTTTGCAGGCTCAAAAAACAAGGCACAAACCCTTAAAAAATCGCGCTTATGAATCGTATTTGGCAATCGTATTTGGACTCTTATAGAGGCTTATCTCAATCTACTTGGATCTTAGCCTTAGTGATGTTGATCAACCGAAGTGGCGCAATGGTCATTCCTTTCTTAGGAGTCTACATGAGTACCGAATTGGGTTTTGACCTGAGACAAGTTGGACTTGCTTTAAGTTGTTTTGGTATTGGTGCCATATTGGGTTCACTTGTCGGAGGGTGGATGACAGATAAATTAGGGCATTATGCCACTCAAAACATCAGTCTTTTCCTTTCTGTACCTGTTTTTATTTTATTGCCTTATTTTCGCGATTTTGAATCTTTGTGCTTAGCAGTAATCGGACTAAGTTTTATTACCGAAGTTTTTAGACCAGCCAATAGTGCATCGGTTTCTTACTACGCTAAACCAGAAAATTTAACTCGTGCCTTTTCTCTTAACAGAATGGCTTTAAATCTTGGTTTTTCAATAGGGCCAGCAATGGGAGGTTTCCTTGCTGCTTATTCCTATAATATCTTATTTTACACCAATGCCGTGATGGTATTCTGTGCAGGAGTCGTGTTCTTTTTCTTTTTTAGAGGTCGAAAAGGGAATGATTTAGCCTTACAACAAAAAGAACAAACCTCGGCTTTAACCAAAGTAAAGTCTGCTTATTTCGATAAGAAATACGTACTTTTTACCATCTTTCTAACGATATACGCTACGTGCTTCTATCAATTATTTAGCTCCCTACCCTTATTTTATAAGGTCGGTCACCTACTCAATGAAACCAATATCGGTTTTTTGATCGCTTTTAGTGGAATTATCGTTTTTGGTTTTGAGATGATTATCGTACACGTTGCAGAAAAGAAATTCTCTCTACGTCAAAACATCCTAATTGGAACTTCTATTTGCGGATTCTCCTTCTTAGCATTATTATTACCAGGAGGATTACCTATATTGTATTTTGCGATGTTCTTGTTGTGTGTATCCGAGATCATGGTATTACCTTTTTCATCTACTGTAGGAGTCAACCGCTCTACTTCTGCCAACCGCGGATCTTATATGGCTATGAACGCACTAGCATTCTCCGCCGCCCACGTTTTCTCCCCTTTATTCGGAACCACGATAGCCGAAAAGTACGGTTTTGATACGCTTTGGATCGCTACAGGTGGCTTGATCTTAATTGCCACTGCTGGGTTTTACTGGGTGATGAAGAAAATGTAAACTTTATTGAGGCTGATACGTTCATACGCCCATACGCTGATAGGCTGATAGGCGTATGTGCACATAGGCATATAGGCATATAGGCTTAGAAAAAGATAGATTGAAAGGCTTTTCTGTTTTTACGTGATAAAGCGAATTCGCGTATGGACGAATAGGCATATAGGTTTTTTGATGCTAATACGCTGATAGGGGATATATGAATAGGCAAATATGCTTAGAAGTAAAGGCTGATCCGTTTCTACGTGTTAGGGCGAATTCGCGTATGTGCACATAGACATATAGGCTTAAAAAAAGATAGATTGAAAGGCTTTTCTGTTTTTACGTGATAAAGCGAATTCGCGTATGTGCGAATAGGCATATAGGCTTTTTGATGCTGATACGCTGATAGGCGCATGTGCGAATAGGCAAATATGCTTAAAAGTAAAGGCTGATCCGTTTCTACGTGTTAGGGCGAATTCGCGTATGGACGAATGGACACATAGGCATATAGAAATATAAACATTAAATATTTTGTGTTTATATTTGCAGAGAATCCTCTATCAACGTTGATATGCTACCCATACTAGAAGCAAAAAATCTAACAGTCGGTTATACTTCAAAATCACAGAAACAAATCATAGCTTCAGCGATTGATTTTCAATTGTATCCCAATAAATTAATTTCGCTATTGGGATTAAACGGCATTGGAAAATCGACCCTACTCAGAACCTTATCTGGCGTGCAGCCGTTGCTTGATGGAGATATTTATATCGACAATAAGGCATTAAACAACTACACTCAAGCCGATTTAGCCACACTAATCAGCGTGGTATTGACCGAGAAGATACCAAAAAATCAATTAACGGTGTATGAATTGGTTGCCCTGGGAAGAATCCCCTATACCGATTGGATTGGCAATTTAAAAGATACCGATCTAGCCATGATTCAAATGGCATTAACGGCTACAGAGACACTACAAATTCAACATAAAACGATTACTCAAATCAGCGACGGTCAGCTTCAAAAAGTACTGATAGCCCGTGCCATCGCCCAAGATACCCCGATAATTATTTTAGACGAGCCCTCCACACATCTCGATTTATACAACAAAATCATGTTGTTTAAACTCTTAAAAAGACTGTGTCAAACTCATAATAAATGCATTTTATTTTCCACACATGATATGGACCTAGCCCTACAAATGAGTGACGAATTACTACTGATGCGCCCGCAAGGTTTACTACACGGAGCTACTGATGCTATTATCGAGAGCGATGTATTGGACCGTTTGTTTGACGATCCATCCATTCGCTTTAACAAAGAACAAAAACGTTTTATTTTAGATCCGCTTTAAGATCGGTATCACTTGTATGTCGTTTGTTTGAAGAAATATTTTCCCTAGTCCACACGATTTGTTTTTCAAAAGGATGCTGACGTACCGCACAATCTTTTTTAGTACATATCTTACATGAAAAAGGTTTGCAATCATCCATGTGCACAAACAATTCCACTTCATTGCCAAAAGATTTACAGACCTCCTTTTGTAGTATTTCCACTTCGTGATGTCCTTCAACGATATTAAAATACCAAGGGATCGTCATGTGACAATCAAAATGCAATACACTACCGTATTTAATGATTCGCATATTGTGTAGATCAATCCAATTCTCGCGGCGTATTTCCTCCAGATTCTCTACGACAGAAGTTAATAATTCTTCGTCAGTTTCATCCATAATACCCGAAATGGCTCCACGAACAATCTTATAACCAGTCACGATAATAATTAGAGCAAAAACAAAAGCAACTACACTATCCAGCCACAAATAATTGGTAAAATACATCAATACTAAACCGATAATAATACCAATTGTAGAATAAGTGTCCGATTGTAAATGTCGTCCACTAGCAACTAATGCCAAGGACTTATTGAGCTTACCCTTCTTAACTGCATACCACCCTAAAACATAGTTGACAACCGCTGTGATAGCTACCAACAAAATACCATAATCCAATTGAGAAATAGGTTCGGGTGATTTTAAATTGCGAATCGCCTCATATATGATTATAAAACCCGCTAACATAATTAGAGCTCCTTCTATCGAAGCCGACAGAAATTCGACCTTACCGTGCCCATAGGGATGGTTTTCATCACGAGGCAAGGCAGAAAGATATAGACTATACAAACCAACAAAGCCGCTGATAACATTAATCACACTCTCCAAAGCATCGGTCAAGATAGCCACCGAATTGGTCAAATACCAAGCCCCTACTTTAATGATAAATAGTGCTACTCCAACAACAGCAATGATTTTTTGGAATTGATAATTCTCTCTGGCAGTCGTATTAGTCATCATAATTACAGCAATTCTATTTCTTTTACTTCTCCAACTTGAAGACCTTCTAGTGAAGTTTCTCCTATGCGCACTCGAACCAATCGCAAAGTAGGATATCCTACTGCAGCAGTCATTTTTCGCACTTGTCTAAATTTGCCTTCTGTCAACACCAGCCCGACCCAGCTCGTTGGTCCATGTCTTTCATCACGAACCCGTCGACCTACTCCTATCCAATTTGGCAAAACAGGTATGGAAAAAGCCACACAGGGTTTGGTTTGATATCGTATGCCTTTAAATCCTATTTCAACACCGCTTTGCAATTGCAAAATAGCCTCCGGTGTAATCAATCCATCGACCTGAACAAAATATTCTTTTTCGAAATGCGCACTACGCACCTGCTCACTAACAACACCATTTGTTGTCAACATCAGCAAGCCCTCAGAATCTTCATCTAATCGCCCGATAGCCATAGTGCCCTCCGGAAAATCAAACAATTCTCCGAGCTTTTTCTTCGATCGTTTTTTTTCGTAGATAAATTGACTCAGGTATCCATGAGGTTTGTAAAGCAAGAAATGACGGTGGGTCTTTTCCAACTCTTCACGACCTAGAAGAGGAGCGGTACTCATGCACTATTTCTTTAAAATTTAGTTTTCAAATATACGGTTTTTTATAGGGCGATTGAATTTGAAAGCCATATTTATCAATGGAATTATTAGTACTTTTGCAAGTATCCGCCACAAACTACTTCTTAAATATATCGTATGAATTCAACTGCTTTTCTCTACATATTGCTACTTGTTTTACCGATAATCGCCTTTATCATCAGTCGTTATATCACACTTCAACAATCCAAAAACCGTGAAATTCGTCAGGAGGAAAAAAACCTTTTTCTGATTCAACAATACGAACAATCCACGCAGCAGTTACAGACTCAAAAACAAGAATCTGCACAAGAAAAAGCTGTATTAGAAGAGCAAAAACAATTATTGGTCCACGACAACCAAGAACTGATTGCCCGAGTATCCATTCGCGATACTGAATATCTAAATGCCTTGGAACGATTGGAAAATCACAAAATCGAAACCGAGCAATTGCGCCAGCAATTTACATTGGAATTTGAACATCTAGCGACCAAAATATTGGAGGAAAAAAGCCAGAAATTCACCAACCAAAACAAGGAAAACCTACAGAATATTTTAAATCCGCTACAAGAGCGCATACAGAATTTCGAGAAAAAAGTAGAAACTACCCACAAAGAGAGTATCGATCATCACGCAAGTCTTCGCCAACAAATTGTCGGCTTACAACAACTCCACATACAGATGAGTCAAGAAACGCTCAATTTGACTAAAGCCTTAAAAGGAGACAGTAAAATGCAAGGCAATTGGGGTGAGATGATCTTGGAGCGTGTATTGGAAAAATCAGGTTTAGAAAAAGGCCGAGAATACGAGGTTCAGAAGAGTCATTATAACAGCGATGGCAACTTGTTGTATCCCGACGTGATTATTCATCTACCAGACAATAAAAAAATGATTATCGACTCTAAAGTTTCGTTAACTGCTTATGAACGTTACATCAATGAAGATAATGATTTGGAACAAAAACGTTATTTGAATGAGCATATACTCTCGATCAAAAAACACATCGAACAATTAAGCGCCAAGAACTATTCCGATCTGTATCATTTGGAAAGTCCCGACTTTGTTTTAATGTTTATTCCGATTGAAACGGCTTTTTCCCAAGCTTTGAATTTTGAACCGCATTTGTACACCATGGCCTTCGACAAAAATATCGTCATCGTAACCCCATCAACGCTGCTCGCAACATTACGAACCATAGACAGCATGTGGAAACATCAAAAACAACAGGAAAACGCTTACGAAATTGCCCGACAAGCCGGATTGTTATACGATAAATTTGAAGGATTACTCCAAGATCTAAATCGCATAGGTAAAAAGATGGAAGATACCAAAAGCGACTACCAACTCGCGATGAATAAACTAGTTGACGGCCGAGGTAACCTAATTTCTTCTGTAGAAAAACTAAAAAAAATGGGAGCTAAAACCAAAAAGTCATTGCCTGAAAATTTCTTGCAACAAATTGATCAAACGATTGATCATGAGGAATAGGATTGCTTAAAATGCATTTTATATCTTTGCAATTGAAATTATAGTGTATATTTCTATTTATAACTAACATAGTTATCAGCATACTATTATTAGAGCGGGGCTTTCGAGCGGTTTTTACTTTATTATTCATCTTCTAAAACGGCTTCAATGAACTACTACATCGACGTACATCCAGCGGATATTGCTGAAGAGCTTTCTAAACTAAAAAAGAAAGATCGGGATTTAGCTTTTTTAAAACTCAATAGCGAACAGAAGGCCAGTGTTTTCTCTTTACTGGATTTCGATATACAATCGGAAATAGTCCGGAGTTTAGCACAAGAAGATTATGCCGAGGTATTAAATAATCTGGAACCCGATGACCGTACGGAGTTGTTTGAAAATTTCCCCGATGAATTAATTAAATATTCGATTAATTTACTAAACGACACGGAGAAACAGATTGCCTTAGACCTTATTGGGTATAAAGAAGACAGTATTGCTCGTTTGATGACCCCTTTGTACATACAGACCAAGGAGAATAAAACCGTCGCAGAAGTTTTACAACACATCAAAAAATACGGCAAAAAAGCCGAGACCCTCAATTATATTTATGTCATCAATGACAACAATGTATTGATTGACGATTTAAAAATAGGCGAACTGTTGATGGCGGAGCCAGAAACCAAGATATCAGAATTGATTGACCGCAGTTTTAAGGCGATAGTAACCACTACGCCTATGGAAGAGGCCTTTGATATCTTTGAAAAATACGATCGCTCTGCCCTACCAATTATTACTGAAAATGGCGTATTGGTAGGTATCGTAACCTTTGATGATATCTTGGATAGAATTAAGGATAGAGACACGGAAGACATCCAGAAATTTGGGGGATTGGAAGAGTTAAACATGTCCTACACCAAAACGCCTTTGTTGGAATTGGTTAAAAAACGAGCCGGTTGGCTGGTTGTTTTATTCCTAGGTGAGATGTTAACCGCCTCAGCCATGAGTCATTATGACGGTGAGATTGAAAAAGCAGTAGTACTGGCTTTATTTGTACCGCTGATCATTTCCAGTGGTGGGAATTCGGGATCACAAGCGGCATCGTTAATCATCCGCGCCATGGCATTAGGAGATCTAAGACTTATGGATTGGTGGTATGTGATGAAAAAAGAAATTGCCTCTGGTTTAATGTTGGGAGGAATTTTGGGAGTTATCGGATTTATTCGTATCTTAATATGGCAGAAGGCAGGCATTTATGATTACGGTGAGTTTTGGCTCTACGTAGCACTTAGTGTGTCTTGTTCGTTGTTACTGATCGTACTTTGGGGTACGATATCTGGGTCTATTATTCCTTTTGTATTGCGGAAATTTAAAATGGACCCCGCAACAGCTTCGGCCCCATTTGTCGCAACTTTGGTAGATGTATCCGGTTTAATTATCTATTTTACTATTGCCGCGTTTTTCCTCTCAGGAAAATTGCTGTAACAGCCAATCCACTGTACGTCCTTACTACCGATCTATCGACAGCAAGGACGTACATTATTTTCTAGTCCGATTACTAGTGATCACTAATTAGTTATCAGGGAAAATCTTAGCCGGATTTAAGATACCCGTTGGATCAAAAACTTTTTTTATTCCCTTCATCAATTCCAATTCAATCGCACTAAAAGGAATATCCATATAATTTTTCTGAACGTATCCGATTCCGTGCTCCCCTGATATCGTTCCTTTTAAACCAACTGTCAATTCAAAAATTTCACGGATTCCCTTTGGGATTTCAGAGTTCCAATGTTCTTCACTTTTATTTCCCTTTATGATATTGACGTGTAAATTTCCGTCACCCGCATGTCCATAACAAATACTCTTAAAACCATATTTATCACCTATTTGCTTAATTCCCTTTAATAATTTAGGCAATTCAAATCGCGGTACTACGGTATCTTCTTCTTTATAAACTGCGTGAGCCTTTACTGCCTCTGCGACACTTCTTCGTAATTTCCAAAGAGCATTTTTTTGATCTTCGGTATCGGCAAACAGGATCTCATCGATTTCAAATTGCTCTAAAACTGCGGCAATCTTCTCCGCTTCCGAAAATAAAACATCGGGATAATTGCCATCTACTTCGATCAACAACTGAGCTTCAATCCCCTCTTTGATGACTAATGATTGGTCCGCTACAAAACGCAAAGACCAATCGATTGCATCGCGCTCCATAAATTCCAAGGCACTGGGTATAACACCAGCTCTAAAAATCGCCGATACCGCCTCTGCTGCTTGTTCCATTTTATAAAAAGGTACCAACATCAATACTTGATGGGAATTTGAAGGCAACAACCGCAACACAATTTTTGTCACCACCCCAAGAGTTCCCTCGCTACCAACCATCAATTGGGTTAAATTATAACCCGTGGCATTTTTTAAGGTATTTGCACCGGTCCATATTATATCACCATTGGCCAAAACCACCTCTAAATTTAAAACATAATCTTTGGTTACGCCGTATTTAACAGCACGCGCACCCCCAGCATTTTCCGCAACATTTCCTCCTATAAAACAGCTTCCTCTGCTCGATGGATCGACGGGATAAAACAAGCCTTTCGCCGCCACTTGCTCTTGTAAAACCTGAGTAATCACTCCGGGCTCCACAACGACTTGTAAGTTTTGCTCGTCAATATGAATAACCTTATTCAACTTCTCCAAAGACAAAGCAATACCGCGATGAATGTTTAAAATTCCCCCACTCAATCCCGTTCTGGCCCCAACAGGTACTACCGGTATATGAGCTTCTAAGGCAAATTTCATAATCCAAGATACCTCAGCAGTATCCAAGGGTTTTAATACCACCGCTGGTGCAAATACCAAATCCTCCGTGTGATCTTTACCGTAGTCTTCTAATATAGCCTGATCTACAAAAACCCGTTCCTTTCCAAAATAGGCTTGTAAATTCTTAATTATGACATCATCTACTGGATTAAACGGCTTTCTGGTCATCAGCATCCATTTTAAATTTCACGTTTTTCATATTCGGTAAAAAACAAGCTATAATACCAATTAACGGCAAATACGAACAAATGGTATAGATGTGTTCAATGGAGGTTTGATCTGCCCACCATCCGAGAACAGCAGACCCCAATCCCCCCATACCAAAGGCAAAACCATAAAACAATCCCGAAACCATACCGATCTTTTTAGGCAACAATTCTTGCGCATATACCAAGATAGAAGGAAATGCTGATGATAAGATAAATCCAATAATCACCACTAAAAAACCGGTCCATTCCAAAGACACATACGGTAGGGCCAACGTAAAAGGAGTTACTCCCAAGACCGAAAACCAGATGATGTATTTTCTCCCTAAACGATCACCAAAGAATCCACCTATTAGAGTACCCAGAGCTACAGAAATCAAGAAATAGAATAAATATACTTGAGCTTGTACTTCACTTATTCCAAATTTATCCATGGTATAAAACTGAAAATAACTCGTGATACTCGCTACATAAAAGAATTTAGAAAAAATCAATAAGAGTAAGATCCCAACCGAAAACACGATACGTGTTTGCGATAAATCGGGTAAAAGCACTTGCTTTTTCTTAATATTCTTTGATACTTGTAGGATGTTTTTATACCAGCTTCCGATATAGAACAAAACAACTTTTGCCACGATGGCAAAAACCACAAACCACAGTATGTGTTTTTGTCCGTTCGGAATAACAATCCACGCAACTAATAAAGGTGCCAAGGCACTGCCCATATTTCCTCCAATTTGAAAAATAGATTGGGCTAAGCTGCGTTTTCCTCCAGATGCCATATAAGAAACCCGAGACGATTCCGGATGAAAAATCGACGACCCTATCCCTACTAATACGACAGCCAACAATACCATATAGTAGCTGGATGCATAGGCTAGAGTAATGATTCCGAAAAAGGTAAAAAGCATTCCTGAAATCTGAGAGAAAGGTTTGGGATGTTTGTCTGTATACGCACCTACTAAAGGTTGCAATAAAGACGAAGAAACTTGAAAACAAAAGGTAATGATACCGATTTGCGCAAAGTTTAAATTGTAATTGGTTTTTAACAACGGATATACTGCTGGAATTACCGCTTGTAATAAATCGTTGAGTAGATGAGCTAAGCTAATGGCAAAAAGTATCGGAAATACGGTTTTTGATGTGTTTTCTGCTGCTTTAGCGGTATCTAATGAAGTTACTTTTGATTTTGTAGAAAATAGAAACATAGAAGTGCTTTTTTGCAATCACAAAGATAGGAAAGTTTGTTTAGTCGCAAATTTGTTTATGCGTTTATTCGCAGATTTATAGATTTATCCATCGATAAAAAACGTTTTATATAAACCTGTTTGAAGCAGTAAATCTGAACCAGATCTAGCACAAATAGCTTAAGACTTTCGCTTGGAGCTATTGACTTGTCTAAAGATTTTAGTACTTTTACGTTTAAACTGTCATTCTCGTGAGTAAAGATTTACCCCATAATTCTGCTTTAAAGGAAAACGCTGGAATTCAACCTCCTGACACCATCAATCTGTCAAAGATTGCTGCTTTTCAAAAAAGGAGATCGGAACAGGACTCCCCTGAAACCCTGATAAAAAAGATTATCACAGGGGATAAAGTTGCTTTGAGTCGTGCCATTACTATGGTTGAAAGCATTAATCCGGCACATCACGAAAAGGCGAATACCGTAATTCAGGGCTGTTTACCACATGCTAATAATTCGATTCGCATCGGAATAACGGGTGTCCCTGGAGTCGGAAAAAGCACCTTTATAGAATCGTTTGGCAAACTGTTGACAGGAATGGGTAAAAAAGTAGCCGTTTTAGCCATCGACCCCAGTAGTACCTTAACAAGAGGGAGTATTTTGGGTGATAAAACCCGTATGGAAGAGTTGGTTAAAGATGAGAATGCCTACATCCGCCCCTCTGCATCGGGTGAGAGTTTGGGTGGCGTAGCCCGTAAGACACGTGAAACAATAATCTTATGTGAGGCCTGTGGTTTTGATACCATATTGGTCGAAACGGTGGGAGTTGGACAAAGCGAAACAGCGGTGCATAGTATGGTTGATTTCTTTTTGCTGCTCAATCTTGCTGGTGCCGGTGATGAATTGCAAGGAATTAAAAGAGGTATTATGGAAATGGCTGATGCTGTGGTTATCAATAAAGCCGATGGGGAGAATATTCGCCGAGCACAAATGGCCAAAGTCGAATACAATCGAGCCTTGCATTTATTCCCTAAAAAAACCTCAGACTGGACTCCGAAAGTCATGACTTGCAGTGCTATTGAACACTCCGGTATCCAAGATATATGGCAGATGATCCAAAACTATCTAGAGCTAACACACACCAATCATTATTTTGAAAACCAGCGCCGGGAGCAAAGCCAGTATTGGATGATGGAGACCATTAATGAAAATGTACTGTTACATTTTTACAATCATACAGCGGTAGCCGATTTAATTGCACACAACAAAAAAGCAGTGCAAAACAATGAAATATCACCTTTTGCAGCTGCTCAATCTATTTTGGATTTATACTTTAAATCGTAAAGTTATTCTCCTTCTGCTTCCGCATAACGAAGCATTTCTCTATCGTAAAAAGCACCTGCTTCTTCGATTAACATTTCCATCTCTGATTCAATTTCTGATTCTTCTGATTCTTCAATAGATTCAAGAAATTCAACATCATCCGTATTTAGATTGATGATGAAACGAGGAAAATCTAAATGCACAATAAAAATATCATCGGCATAATCGGTGTTGTCAGCTAAGACAAATTTTGGTAATTCCATGTTTATACGGTTTTAAAAACACCAGGGTTTAAGGTTATACTTTAAAAAAATCTACAAATCAACTATGCATAGGAAACCCTAAATATAAAACAAAACATCTATTTATGTTTCACAAGGGTTGGCGCGACAATCCCCAGATCGGGGAAAATAAACCCGACCCTAAGGGTTTTAGGCAATTTCAATCTTTTGAGAATTTAAAAACTTTAATCAACTCGCAATAAAAGCTTTATACTTCAAAAAAGAATTAGCTACCTACTTTGAGCAGCTTCTACTCGCATACAAAGATACTGACTTCAATGAAATCTAATTCAATTTGCAACTTTTTTATAGGGATTTAAGTATTTGAAAATCTGAATACTGTAACTTTCAAAGTACTTATCCTTGTTTATCACGTATTTAACTGGCTTATTATTTGCGTAGAGAATCCTATAAACTAATTAAAAATCCCCCAAATGAAAAGAACGTCAAAAAAACTATTTTTTTGCTTAATGGCATTAGGTTTATTAATTACTCCTTCTCTTTCTGCTCAAACGAATAATCCGTATCCCAAAGGATTTCGAGTGGGATTTGGTATAAACACTGGTTTACCAACCAATGCCACTTACGATGCAGCATTGGGTCTGGATGCGCGTCTACAATACGACCTAACACAAAAAACATCGATTACAGCAACCACGGGTTATACCCACTTGTTTGATTCCGACGGAGATCTCGGTTTGGTACCCGCCAAATTGGGTTTTAAGTCCTTTTTAAACAAGAATATCTATCTACAAGGTGAATTGGGTGCCGGATTCGGTACGCATAGCGAAATGGGAAATACGCTTATTTGGTCTCCTGCGGTAGGGTATGCCAATAAATACATCGATGTAAACATTCACTACGAACGTTATAACGATTATCAAACCGATCAATTTGGAATCAGAATTGCCTACGGTTTTAGTCTTAAAAAATTAAATAAGAAAAAATAATTCCCCTTTAGTTAATCATTAAAATGGCAATTTCAATGTATTGAAATTGCTATTTTTTTTTGGTAGAATTAATCGTTGAGTAAAAAGCCAACCCCCCGAATAGTTTTTAATCGGGTGTCCTCTTTTTTTAGTTTTAACTTTTTGCGAATCGCATTCATAAAAACATCAATCACACCAGTATCGTATTCAAAATTAGTCTGCCAAACCGCATCAATAATTTGATTTCGAGTACAGATTTTACCTTTGTTTTCAACTAAAAATTTAAGGAATTCAAATTCTCTGGGTGTGAACGCAACCTCTTTGTCCTTTCTAAAAACCTGATATTGGTTTAAGTTCAGGACCACATCGCTCCATTTGAGTAATTCCGGTACGTCATGGGTTCGAAAATGAACCTTGATACGTTCTAAAAGCTCTTCAAAACTAAAGGGTTTTTTGATATAATCATTAGCTCCAGCTCGCAAACCCGCGATGGTTTCCTTGATGGTATCTTTAGCGGTCAAGAATAAAATCGGAATCAATGGATCTTTGTCTCGAATATACCGACACAATTCCAATCCAGTCATCTTGGGCAGCATCCAATCCAGCAAACATAAATCAAAAGAATGTTGATCGAAAAGCTGCTTACCTACAAATCCATCCGCTGCAATACTTACGACATACCCCTCTTCTTCCAATCCCTGTTTTAAGAAATTAGTGATTCCTTGTTCGTCTTCAACAATAAGAATTTTCATATCTAATTCACTTTAACACAACACCTTTAAAGCACTTGATAAAACTTCAATCTTAAACGTGTTTTCTTTAAACAAATAATATTCCCCGTCGAGTTGAATTACATTAGTTTCATAATCCGCAATAGCCACTTCTAAAGACTGCACTTGCTTCCATTCTGCTTTCGTGAATCGATCGGTTTTCTTAAGTAAAACCAGCAATCCAAAATAAAACTTTTGAAGGGTATTGATTTTAGGAACCATCAAAACATCGAGTAAACCATCTTGTAAACTCGCTTTGGGAGTCAGTGTCATCGAATATCCCATTTCATTCGAATTGGAAATAAACAACAGTAGTGGTTTAATCTTTTTTTGCTTACCGTCGATAGTTACTTCAATATTTTTAAACTCAAATTTCTTTGCAGATTGGAGGGCTGCTTTTAAATAGGACAATAATTTTCTCGAACCCGATTTCTCGTAATTTTCGATAATCGTCGCATCAATCCCAAAACCCATATTGCTAAAGAAATACTTATGATTGATTTTCCCAACATCAATGCGTTTAACCACACCACTTTTGATGTTTTCAATGGCTTGATCCACATTTTTAGAAATTTCTAAATTAGAAGCTAATCCATTACCTGAACCAACAGGAATAATCCCCAAGGCTATATCCGTATTCACCAATTGAGTTGCTACTTCATGTATGGTACCATCGCCCCCACAGGCCACAATAACGTCAGGAGACTGCTTGATGGCGTGCTGTGTTAATTCAATGGCGTGTTTTTTGTATTTAGAAAAATGAATAACCACTTTAAAATCTTCGGGACTAAAAAACTTAAGTAACAATTCTTCACAAATATTATGTTTTCCTTTACCTGAAATAGGGTTTACAATAAAATGAATCTGCTTCATAAAAACCAAAAATGTTTTAACTCAAAATAAATTTGAGTTTGTAAAGATAATATATTCCCTTTTGAAACGTTCATTTCTAGAACAATTGTATTATTGCATTTTATTACTCACACCTATGATGTTAAATTTTTCGCTTTATCGCCCATTCAAATACTTGCTAATTTGTTATTTGATAATTAATATTGCCTTACGTTGTATTTTTGTCTTTCACCCCATCACCACTTCCTCATTTACTGTCTTAGAGCTCCTTAAGTCCTTTTCAATCGGAGCATTAAATGATTTTTTTGTCTTTGTCCTTGGTTATTCCCTATTTGGCCTATACTATATTTTCCTTTCCAATGCCAAATATTCCAAACCTTGGGGTTACCTTATCTTCGGAATTTTATCAGCAATATTGATTTATATCTGTTTCTTTAATACGATTTTAAACGAATATGGCGGTTCTATTCCCGAGATTGTTCAAATATTCTTAGCCATTAAGGTATTTTGTTTTGGTAGCTGCCTATTCTTTCCTCGAAATCGCAACAGTATTAGAAAAGTCATTTACTTTTTTACCTTGTTTCTATTCTCCTTAGTATTAGTACAAAATAGTATTAGCGAATTTTTCTTTTGGAACGAATTCGGATTGAGATACAACTTTATTGCAGTAGATTATTTGGTATATACCAATACGGTAATTGGCAATATATTGGAATCCTATCCCGTTATACCGCTATTTATCGGCGTTGGTCTGTTGACCTTATTGATGACCATCTATATTTATAAAAAGACTTTTAAAGACCTCTATAAATTGATGAATTTTCCGAGTAAAATAGTGTGTCTAATCAGTTATTTTATATTGATGATCGCCGCTATTTTTGCCCTGCCAAAGCTGAGCAGTTTTGAAAATTCCCCCAATGTATTTACTAATGAAATTCAAGCGAACGGCACCTATAAATTCTATCAAGCTTTTAGTCATAGTGAGTTGGATTACTTTAAATTTTTTCCAACCTTACCACAAGAACAGGTCATTTCTATTTTACGAAAAGATTATCCAAACTATAACGGAAAATCACTTATACGCACCATATCAAGTGATTCGACAGCGTTAAAGAAAAACGTAGTACTAATAACGATAGAGAGTCTAAGTGCTGATTTTATGGCCTATTATGGCAATAAAAAACAACTGACACCATTTCTAGACTCTATAGCAACACACAGTTTGTTTTTTACCAATACTTATGCTACTGGCAATAGAACGGTTCGCGGATTAGAAGCGGTTTCACTTTCTATTCCACCATCACCTGGCGAAAGTATTGTCAAACGAAAAGACAACAAAAATAAATTTTCAACGGCCAGCGTATTTAAGGAAAAAGGCTACCAGGTCAAATACCTCTATGGAGGAGATGCTTATTTTGATAATATGAGGGATTTCTTCTCCAATAATCAATATGATATTGTGGACAAGTCCAGTTTTACAGATGAAGAGATTAGCTTTAAAAATATTTGGGGAGTTTGTGATGAAGATATGTATGTCAAAGCCATCCAAGTCATGAATCAAGAACACCAATCAGGCGTGCCGTTTTTTAATCACATCATGACGGTTAGTAATCACAGACCGTATACTTATCCCGACGGTAAAATCGATATTGACCCCAAATCAAAATCCAGAGAAGGTGGGGTAAAATACACGGATTATGCACTGAAACAATTCTTTAAAATGGCACAAAAACAAGCTTGGTATGCCAATACGGTTTTTGTTATTATTTCTGATCACTGTGCGTCTAGTGCAGGAAAAACAGAACTTCCACTAGACAAATATAGAATTCCAGCGATGATTTATGCACCAAACTTTATCTCGCCCGCGCAAAACAATACCTTAATATCTCAAATAGATGTTATGCCGACCGTTTTAGGTTTACTAAACTTTAATTATACTTCCAAATTTTATGGTCAAGACGTGTTAAAACCGAGCTATTCACCACGGGCATTTATAGCAACGTATCAAGATATGGGTTTTATCAAAGACAATACCTTGACGATCTTGTCACCGACAAAAAAAGTACAACAGTTTTCCTTTGCACCAACAGCGCCAAATGAAGTCAAATCGCCGTTATTTCCGGTTTCAAAAGTTAAACAAGCTTATGTTGACCAAGCGATTTCTTACTACCAGTCGACCGCAGAACAATTGCAGAAAAAAGAATATCAGCAATTGAAATAGGGATTCGAAAATCGAGATTCGAGATTCGAAGTAAGATTGTGCCGATTTCATGCATTAGCAAAAGGCTTTTACCTTAATTAATGGGAAACCAAAAAAAATGCAAGTTCCCATTCAAATACACTAACAAAAAAGGGTTATCTCGTGAGATAACCCTTTTTTTATTTGCTGTAACTATTGATTTATTCTGAAACTACTGGACCGGTCCACTCTGTAATTCCTCCTAAAAGGTTAAAGGTGTTTTCAAAGCCGAGTTGACTCATCAACATACAGGCCTGATTACTACGTCCACCAGCTTTACAATATACATAATAACTTTTCTCTTTGTCTAGCTTATTGATTTCATCTAGGAATCCTTGACCTTTGTAAATATCTATATGTAGAGAATTTGGAATCGCTTTTTCTTCAACTTCTTCTTCAGTTCTCACATCTAAAATAATTGCGTTTTCATCTTGTTGAAAATTTTCCCACCATTGTTCTTGTGATAGATTCATAACTTTTTGTTTTGGATTTTTAATACTTGCCAAATATAATTCAATCCCATGAATTAATTATTGTTTTAGACCAAAGTAATCTTGAAGGAGTGGAAATTATCTAGATTTTAAATTTTAGATTTGTAAAACGAATTTATACCCTCAAATCATGTCATCACACCACATTGTCAGAGACGATCAAGAACCCGCATTAATCATTGCTAATGGAGAATCATGTAGTAGTGAATTGATGGGGCAATTATTAGAATGGTCGCCGTTGATTATCGTGTTGGACTCCGCCATGGAGCGCGTCAGTAAGCTGGGCATTAAAGTCGATGTATTGTTAGGCGATTTTGATCGTGGGTTTGAACCGGAGTCTTACTTGGAATATCAATATCCCCTAGAAATAGTTCGTATAGAGGATCAAAATTCCACGGACCTAGAAAAGGCGTTTCAATATCTGATTCAACGAAATATTCCCAGCGCGAATGTACTTTGGGCAACTGGAAAAAGAATGGATCACACTATAGCTAACCTAACCAATATCGTTAAATACAGCTCTCAATTAAAGATCGTTATCCTCGACGATTATTCTAAGGTATACCGACTTCCCAATCACTTTGAAAAATGGTATCCCGCGAAAACACCTATATCTTTAATCCCCGTGGGCACTGTTGAGGGAATCTCAACAGTAAATCTCGATTACCCTCTAAATGACGAAAGTTTGGAGTTGGGATATCGGAGCGGCAGCAGCAACAGCGTTCATCAAGACGGCTTAGTTAAAATAAGTTATCGCACAGGTCATTTATTAATGATGGAATGCACCGATTGAACACCCTTTTTATTAAACTTAATATCCCAGGATACAGATTTATAAACCCAAAGAGATCGTTTAAAAAAACGACCTCTTTGGATTTAATTTTTTTGTTCTTAAAAAAATCAAGATCTATTTTTTAATGATCTTTTTAGTAAAGGAACCCTCTTCCGTAGTTATATTTAAGAAATAAACCCCAGCTTGCAATTGAGAAATATTGAACTGCGAAGAAGCTACAGTGCTAAAATTAAAGGATTGTACTTTTCGCCCATTTAAGTCTCTGACTTCGACAGCGAGAACTAGTATATTTCCAGAATTAGTGAAGTGTACCACATCACTAGTCACGGTTGGAAAAACCGTAAATTTCGACTCCAGTTCTTTACTAATACTAGCATTACGCCCTCCAACAACTTTAAAGTCATCAACCAAAAAACCAAAAGCATCCTCTGAGACACAATTTATTGCTATATAAACATCGCGATCTGAATATTGATCTAAATCGTAAGTATATTCTGTCCAATCATCCGTGGTCTCAACGTAACTTCCTGGAGAGATTATCGTAAAACTACCTACTTCAGTATCAGTCGTCGAAATCCCCACTTTGAATCGATCTGCACCGTACTCAAGGGTTGAAGACTTTGCATAGAAACTGACTTTATTATTCGACTCTAACAATTTTATTTTCGGAGAAATCAACCAATCATTATTTATAATACCATCTGTAGGCTCCACAGCAAATGCTGCCATACATTTTTCTCCGCTATAGGCTGACCATATACTGCCACTCATAGCTGGAACGGTCTCATCCGAATTGAATACAATAAAGGCAAAGGGCGCTCCCATATTTGGAAAAACCACCCCTTGAAAACCATAAGTATTTAAACTGTCCAGATCTCTTAATGTCCATTCCCCTATGTTCTCAATGGCAAAATCATTATACGTTTCAAAATCATCTTCAAATATGATTTTCGGTTGGTCTTGAGCGCTCGTTTCTAAAAAACAGCCAAAAACCACCGTTATTAAAAGTAATTTTAATTTCATAATATATATTTTTAAGGTTGTAATCAAACATAAAAACAAAAATAAATAAAAAAAACAATTTTAACATTTAAGTAAAGATAAAATCAATTAATTCGATGGAAATTAAAAGTATAATCATTATGCTGATCAAAAAGTTAACTAAACGATGTTTTAGAATGTGGTTTTTTTTAAAAAAATAAATGCATTTTTTATAATAATTTTAAAAAAAACAAATAAATCTCAATGCCTTAACACTAAAACCACTCACTATCAATGAATTACAAAAAAAATGTTTCCAAAATGTCATAAACACTTTAGAAACACCATTGCTTTATTCCCTCACTTATCAGTCGTTTTTAAGCATAATACTAAAATATATAATTTACAAAACAAACTCCAGCAAAACCAATGCAGCCATCGCTTCGACTATGGGTACAGCTCTCGGTACGACACAAGCATCATGGCGTCCTTTTCCTACGACAACCACTGGCTCATTATGTATATTTATGGATTCCTGATCTTTCATGATCGTTGCAACGGGTTTAAAAGCTACTCGAAGATAAATATCCATACCGTTGCTAATACCCCCTACTATTCCTCCAGAATGATTCGTAAGCGTTTTTCCACAAGCAAGTATCGGATCGTTATGTTGGCTTCCTCTTAATTTCGTTCCGGCAAAACCACTACCAATTTCAACACCTTTTACTGCATTAATCGACATCATCGCCTTGGCTAGCTCCGCATCAAGACGATCAAAAACGGGCTCTCCGAGTCCAATTGGCACATTTTGAATCACACAAGTGATGACTCCTCCAATCGAATCACCGTCTTTTTTAACCGCTTTGATCAGATTTTCCATTTGCACTGCCATTTCAGCATCGGGACAACGAACGGCATTGCGTTCAATTGTAGAAAAATCAAGATCAACATAGTCTTTCCGCAACTCCAAATCACCGACTGCAGATACGTAAGCTGTGATTTTAACGTCTTTTAAAAGCTGTTTGGCTACAGCACCCGCTACTACCCTACAAGCGGTCTCGCGAGCAGAACTGCGCCCTCCACCGCGGTAATCGCGAATACCGTATTTCTGCTGATATACGTAATCTGCATGACTCGGACGAAAAACATCTTTGATGTGCTCGTAATCATTGGATTTAGGGTTCTCGTTTTTTATCAAAAAACCAATGGGTGTACCCGTGGTTTTACCTTCAAAAATACCCGATAAAAATTGAACCGTATCACTCTCCTTACGCTGAGTTACGATTTTAGACTGACCGGGTTTGCGCCGATCCAATTCCGACTGAATCTGCTCCATATCCAACAATACATTAGCCGGACAACCGTCTATGATGCCTCCAATAGCCTCACCGTGAGACTCCCCAAAAGTGGTCACTCTAAATCGATTTCCATATGAATTTCCCGCCATAACTCAATTACTTTAACAACATTAAAACTCGATACAATACCTTAACCTAATCGCTGAAATTCTAATCATACGATAACTTTGACTTAACGCTAATTTCAATTAAGTAGGCTTAATTTGTTATAACAAAAACCGAAATCTTGAAAAAAAGACTCCTAGAAATTGTCATTATTTCCGATGTTCACTTAGGAACATACGGCTGTCACGCCAAAGAATTACTTCATTATCTTCAATCCATTAAACCCAAAACACTGATATTAAATGGAGATTTAATCGATATTTGGCAATTTAGAAAATCTTATTTTCCCAAATCCCATCTAAAGGTCATCAAAAAAATCATAGACTTGGCCTCTAAAGGAACAAAAGTATATTATATTACGGGAAATCACGATGAAATGCTTCGCAAATTTAGCGATTTTCAATTGGGCAATATCGCACTACTCGATAAGTTGGTACTCGATATCGATGGAAAAAAAGCTTGGATTTTTCACGGAGATGTTTTTGACTCCTCGGTTCAGCATGCCAAATGGATCGCCAAGTTAGGCAGTAAGGGTTACGACTATTTAATTCTTTTGAATCGACTGATCAATTGGATACTCCTAAAACTAAAAAAAGAACCCTATTCGCTGTCCAAACGTATTAAAGCCAGTGTCAAAAAAGCGGTTAAATTCATAGGGGATTTCGAAAAGACTGCCACCGATTTGGGTATCGATAATCAGTATGATTACGTGATATGTGGTCATATACACGAACCTAAAATCAAAACAGTCCGCAATGCAAAAGGTTCGATTACTTATTTGAATTCTGGCGATTGGATAGAAAACCTAACCGCATTGGAATACAATAAAAAAAGGTGGAAGATTTATCAACACATCTCCGAACCAGAGATTTCCGAAGATGATGAGTACTTTTTTAGAGAGAATGCGCTGTCCGATGCTTTGGCAACTCATTTAGACAAAGAAAAAAACATAAAAAAACCGTTATCCAATGAATAACGGTTTTTTTTGATGCTATAATTATATTTTAGGGTTATAAGGATATAAATTCAACGCCTCTGCTGACTTTAATCGTAATTCCTTAGCCAATTCGGGATGATCATTTAAAAGCAATCCAAAGGAAGGTGTAATTTCCTTCATTTTCGCCTGCCATGCTTCGGATTCAAATCGCTCTGGAAAACATTTCTTAAGTAAGGTAAACATGATTGAAGTAGCCGTTGACGCACCTGGAGATGCCCCCAAAAGCGCTGCTATTGATCCATCGGCAGCACTTACTACCTCTGTTCCAAATTGCAAAACTCCTTTACCGTCCGCATCCTTCTTGATTACTTGTACACGTTGACCAGCAACTTCCAAAGTCCAATCTTCATGGCGTGCATCAGGCATGTATTCCTTAAGTGCTTCTAATCGATTATCATCGGATTGCATCACCTGACTAATTAAGTATTTCGTCAATGGAATGTTTTTCAATCCAGCCCCCAACATCGGCTTGATGTTGTTTAATTTAATCGATTCAAACAAATCCAAATAGGATCCGTTTTTTAAAAATTTGGTCGAAAAACCGGCATAAGGACCAAATAACAAGGCTCTTTTACCGTCAATAAAACGCGTATCAATATGAGGAACCGACATCGGTGGAGCACCTACAGATGCTTTACCATATACTTTGGCAAAATGTTGATCAATAATTTCTTGATTGGTACATTTTAACCATTGTCCGCCGACTGGAAAACCTCCAAATCCTTTTCCTTCGGGAATATCAGCTTTTTCCAACAACAAGATAGATCCTCCACCAGCACCAATAAAAACAAATTTGGCTTTGATACGAGATTTCTCTTTAGTTTCTAATTTTTTAGCCGACACTCTCCAACGTCCATCTTCTTGTTTCTTTAATTTTTGAACCTCGGTATTGAAATGCATATTCACCCCTTCCAAAGTTTGGAGATAGGCAAATAATTGTCTGGTCAAAACACCAAAATTAACGTCAGTACCATATTTCATCGCTGTAGCAGCATACGAAGTATTCATATCGCGACCGTTCATCAACAAAGGTGCCCATTCTTTGATTTGCGCTACCTTATCGGTAAACTCCATATCTTTAAAAAGTGGGAATTTTTGTAATTCTTCAAACCGCTTCTTTAAGAAATCTACATTATCATCCCCCCATACAAAACTCATATGTGGCACTGAATGTATAAATTCTTCCGGCTTTTTCAATACTCCCTTATGAGTCAAATAAGTCCAAAATTGCCTCGAAAGTTCGAAAGACTCCACGATATCGATGGCTTTACTAGCATCGATAGTACCGTCTTCTCGTTCCGGTGTATAATTTAATTCACAAAACGCAGCATGTCCTGTTCCTGCATTATTCCAGGCATCAGAACTCTCCGCAGCAGCGACATCGAGCCTTTCAATAATATCAATTGTAAGATTGGGCTCTAGTTCTTTTAATAGTATACCGAGTGTAGCACTCATAATTCCGGCTCCTATTAAGACAACGTCTGCTTCTGATTTTTGTATACTTGACATCGTAATTTTATTATTTTTGCAAAGTTAATCGTTTTTCAATTCACCTCTCGCAACTAATTGGCTTTTATTAGTCGAGCGAGATAAATAAATTGTTTTTATTTTTTCCCTAGATAATCTTGAAGTATAATCGTTGCAGCTATTTCATCTACTAACGCTTTGTTCTGACGTTGTTTTTTCTTTAACCCACTATCGATCATCGTTTGAAAAGCCATCTTTGATGTAAATCGCTCATCCATTCGCTCGACTTTCATAGTTGGAAATGCAGCGGTAAATTTTTCAATAAACTTTTCAATTAATGGCGTAATTTCCGACGGTTCATTATTCATTCTTTTGGGTTCGCCAAAAATCACGATCTCGACGTTTTCCTTAGAAAAATAATCTTTTAAAAAGGGCAACAGTTCTGGAGTCGCAACCGTAGTTAAACCCGAAGCAATCATACGAAAATCATCGGTCACAGCGATACCCGTTCTCTTTTTACCAAAATCGATGGCTAATACTCTAGACACCCTATTCGTAAATAAAGGTTCCGTACTCCGAAGAAATGGTCAATTTCTTTGAATCAGATGATTCTACTCTACCAACGATCTGTGCATTGACATTAAATGACTTGGAAATTTCAATGATTTCTTCAGCTACTTCTGGAGTTACATACAGTTCCATACGGTGACCACAATTGAAAACGCGATACATTTCTTGCCAATCGGTTTGGGATTGTTCTTGTATCAATTTAAACAAAGGCGGCACTGGGAATAAATTGTCTTTAACAATGTGTAAGGCATCAATAAAATGTAAGATTTTAGTTTGAGCACCTCCACTACAGTGTACCATTCCGTGTATCTGCTCTGCATTAAATTGAGAAAGAATACGTTTGATAATTGGCGCATAAGTACGGGTTGGTGACAAAACCAGTTTACCGGCGTCGATCGGCGAATTTTCAACCGCATCTTGAAGTTTCATCTTTCCGGAATACACGAGATTTTCCGGTACAGATGGATCAAAACTCTCTGGGTATTTCTTAGCTAGATAGTTGTCAAATACGTCGTGACGGGCCGAAGTTAGTCCGTTACTTCCCATACCACCATTATATTCACTTTCATAACTCGCTTGTCCAAAAGACTCCAAGCCCACTATAACATCACCGGGTTTGATATTGGCGTTGTCAATAACATCGCTGCGTTTCATACGAGCCGTTACGGTGGAATCAACAATTATTGTTCGAACCAAATCACCCACGTCGGCAGTTTCCCCCCCAGTAGAGTGTATGGTTACTCCGAAACGCTTTAGGTCTTCAATCAAAACCTCTGTTCCATTTATAATAGCCGAAATCACCTCGCCTGGTACTAAGTTTTTATTGCGCCCAATAGTCGAAGATAACAAGATATGATCGGTAGCACCAACACACAATAAATCATCGATATTCATGATTAATGCGTCTTGAGCAATTCCCTTCCAAACAGATAAATCTCCGGTTTCCTTCCAATAAGTATAAGCTAATGACGATTTGGTTCCAGCACCATCTGCATGCATAATTAAACAATAATCAGCATCACCAGTTAAGTGATCGGGAACAATTTTGCAAAACGCTTTTGGAAAAAGCCCTTTGTCAATATTTTTAATCGCATTATGAACGTCTTCCTTGTCAGCAGAAACTCCGCGAAGCGCATATCTATTGTTTGTATTTGAACTCATAAAAAGTGTGTTGTTTGTGCAAATTTAATGCTAATGTAGAAGTAAAACAATCAATTTGAATAGAAGATTTTAGCCCCAGTTATTTTGAACTTTTTTACGCTGATAAAAAACAAAAAATCTACTGTCTCAACAGTAGATTCTTTTTGCTATACGCTTTGTAAAACGTCTATTAAGATATCGATATCTTCACGAGTCGTTTCATGACTAAAAGACACTCTTAAACTCGGTTTCTTCAAATCGGTTTCGTTTAAAAATTCCGACAATACATGAGATGGTTTTTGACTGCCTGATTGGCAAGCACTACCACGAGATACCGCTATCCCTTTCATATCTAATTGGAATAACATCATCGATGCCTTCTCTTCAGACATCGGTAATAATACGTTTACTATATTATAGAAACCCGTTTGGTTTCCATTAAATTTCACGTCTGGATAAACCTCTTGAAGTTTGCTTTGACAGTATTTTTTTATTTCCTGAATGTGTTCGCGTTCCTCATCTAATTTATCATAGGAAATCTCAAATGCCTTAGCCATCCCAACAACTTGATGAACCGCTTCCGTTCCGGCGCGCATCCCCTTTTCTTGTTCACCACCAAAAATCATTGGTTTCAACACATTGTTCTTACGAATAAACGCAAATCCAATGCCTTTAGGTCCATGAAATTTATGAGCACTTGCCACGATAAAATCAACGGGTATTTCCTTTAAATCAATTTCTGTTTTACCAACTGATTGTACGGTATCACAGTGAAATAAAGCCTGATGTTTTTGGCATAAATCCGCAACTCTTTTTAAATCCAATTCCGTTCCCACTTCATTGTTTACATGCATCAAACTCACCAAAGTCGGTACCTCGTCACCTAGCAATTGCTCAAGATGTCCATAGTCTATTTCGCTGTTGGGTAGTATATTTACAAACTCCAATTCCACATCATATTCCTTTTGCATCTGTTTTGCAGCATACAACACGGCATGATGCTCCATCTTTGAGGTAATAATTCGCTTAATTTGAAGATCTCTAACCGCAGAGCGAATAATCCAGTTGTTGGCTTCCGTACCACAAGAAATAAAGATTATTTCTGAGGAAGAAGCATTAAGCTGTTTAGCAATACTCTTTCTTGAAGCCTCGATCAGTGATCTAGCACTTCTTCCAACTGCGTAAGTAGAAGATGGATTGCCGTATTCTTCCGAAAGCACTTTGATCATTTCAGCAATCACCTCTGGTCTAAGAGATGTTGTTGCTGCATTGTCAAGATATACTTGTTTCATTGTTTTTTATATAATGGCTCATCCTGTTTCTAGCAAAAAAATGCCTTTGTTTACCGAACCTTTTTAGTTACTCTTTAATGTCCTTCTGCTGATTAGTAGGAAAGACTACAAAATTAATAAACTTCGGAAGATTTTAAAAGATATTCCGCATTTGTTTATCATCAAAAAACCGCTTTTTTGTTCTTTTCTCAGTTTGTGCAAAAATAATGCAATTACTTAAACTTTAATCGTATCCTAGCTTAAGCTATTAAAAACGGGATTCTATATTTAATTATCAATAGCATCAATATCGATACGTTGTTTTAGCAATACTTTTTTAACCACTATCGCAAAGATCAACAAATAGATAAAACAGAAAAAAGGTACTAGATACGAGTTATGAATCCCAATAATGTCCGCTAATTTACCTTGAATCGGAGGTATAATTCCACCTCCCAATATCATCATGATTAAAAAAGAAGAACCTTGAGCTGTATATTTACCCAATCCAATGATCGCGAGATTAAAAATAGCTGGCCACATAATACTACATGCCAAGCCTCCTGCTAAAAAGGCATAAATAGCAATCATACCCTCGGTCATCAATCCTACTCCTATCGCTGATATTCCCAATATACTAAACAACAATAATGTTCGGGCAGATCGATCTTTACTCAGAAATGAAAAAACAATCTGTATGATCACACAAATAATATAATAATACAAGGGTTCAACATCATTTCCAGCCAAAATATTGACTCCCAAAATAACGAAAAATGCCAATAGCGGAACCACTATTAATGCTATGGTTTTTTTATATCCAGTCAAAGCAAATACACTTACAGCTCCTGCCCATCGCCCAATCATCAAACTCCCCCAATACATCGATATATATGGAGCAATCTCTGATGAATGCAATCCTCCAAATTCCTGTAGTTTCAGTAATTCTCCGAGATTACTACCGATTCCCACTTCCGCTCCAACATACGCAAACAACGCAATCATACCTAAGACCAATTGAGGATACTGCATAGCTCCCCAACCTTCACTGCGTTTCTGACTGCCCTTATATGCATAAAACAAAGAACCTAATATAATAACTAAACCCAAAGACAACCAGATCATTCTCTGGTGTTCAATCGGTTGCTTGATTTCTTTTATATCAACTTGTAATTGATTAATATCCGACTGGCGCTTGACTAATTCTTCTGGAACCAGTTCTAAAGTGGTCAATTCTTGTTGTTTGGATTCTAAAACAGCTTCCATTTCTAAAACTGTTGCATTGGCGTCGCTTTTGTAAGTCTGAAAAACAGGAATAAAAACCAAGATCAACAATAAAGTCATCATCAACAAAACCTTTAATGCTTTGTTGGCTTTTTCCATCGGTTCTCCCAATATACCAGAAGGTACTTTTTTCGAAAAGTAAAACATCGCCGCAGCAATCAAGAACAAGATGCCCACTGCTGCATATAAAAGACTGGTAGTATCTAAAGTCAAATGTTTTATCTGATCATCAGTAATAGAAGAAGTACTTCCAAATAATGCAAAAGCAACGATTAATGGTCCTATAGTCGTTCCCAATGAATTGATGCCTCCACCTAAATTAACCCGGCTAGCACCTGTTTTGGGATTACCCAACAAAATAGCAAACGGATTTGCCGCAATTTGCTGTAGAGAAAATCCAAGTGCAACGACAAATAATCCAATAAGTAGTCCTGCATAAAAATTAGTTTGAACGGCCCAGATCATCACAGCAGCTCCGGCGGTTGAAAATAATAAACCGTACACGATACTGCGTTTATAGCCCCATTTGGACACCAAATCTTTGCCTTTAACAGCGCTAAATACAAACAAAAATAGCGAACCAAAGTAATATGCGGTATAAAATGCAAAATCGATCAACTGCGATTGAAATTGATCTAATGAAAAATAATTTTTACAGAAGGGAATAAAAATACTATTACCAGCGGAAAAAAATCCCCAGAAAAAAAACACCGTCACTAAAGTATATAAAGCAGGGTAATTGGTTTTAATAACAGCTGTTGATTCAGTACGCTCTTTCATTAACATAATTTTTAGATTTCAAATATAGCCTTTTCTAAAAAAATCTAAGCCTTTATAGTTAGTATTTCTATTTATAAATAACTTATTTTTGTTGCAATAATATTTTAGAAAAGGAAATCGCTTGAGTCGTTTTTAATTCCCCTACTAGGGAACTTGAAAATAAACCGATTAGCGACCCATTGAATAACAAAAGACCATTCAGATATGAAAAGATTGTTAAGTTTAGGCCTTCTCGCCTTCTTTTTAAATAGTTGCGATGACGGAGATATTGTTTATCAAGAACTTAATTTCGACAATAATCCAGTTGAAAAATGCAGCACAAAAAATCTGTTCCTTAAAAAGAACGGAAAGGATATGCTTATTTTCAAGATAGACACCTTACAATTGAGTGCGAACAACCTGCCATTAGCTCAACCTAAAACTTTTGAAATCGGCACTAATGTTGAACTTATCTATAGGGTTTATGACGATCTAGCAATTTCTGCATCGATCTGTGAAAGCCTACCTCCAGCTAAACCCGTTGTCACCTCTGAAATGAAAGCCAGCCCTGGTGGTACCGCTGTCATCACAAGAGATTTGCGAACTCTTGCTCCATCGACAGAAACGGATCCAATCACTATAGTTTATTTTTATAATTTTGAATTTAGAAACATAAGCTTTAAAGACGGAGACAACGATATCAATAATTCGAAAATAGCTTTTGGTGAATATCAGTATACTCAAAACCAATTGACCTTTAAGTTTAAAGAGAATTTTAATCCTATTCCATGTACAACAGGGGACGATCTGAGATTGGTAGTACATAGTGACACCGACGCTATGATTTTAAGCTTACCACAAAATTCAATTGAACTTACTGAAGGTACTCAAACCTTCAATATCGATGAAACACATTTCCTATTATATAAGTCCTATCAAATTAGAGGCGGTGTCGTGACTAGTGAAATGGCTTGTAGCAATGAAACCATCTTCGGAAACACCAAACAGTTAGAAAACTGGAAAGCTGTGGAAGGAATCGTTAAAATTGTAACCAATAAGGTTATTCAAGCTGAAAATGATCCAGAAGCAAAAACGGAATATTCGCATAAAATTTCACTTGAAAAAGTCAAGTTCACTAAAGAAGGCAGAACCTTTACCAAGGATATTGTCCCATTTGGAATTTATAACAGTAAACTTTAAAAATAAAAAATCCCAACTAACGGTTGGGATTTTGTTTTATATAAACTTGAGTAGCACCCAGTCCGTATTTCTGATAGTTCGCATCTTCAAAGACAACTTCCTGATAGCGCGCAAATAAATAATCCAATTCCAATTTTAATACCCCCTCCCCGATGCCGTGAATAAACACCACTCTGGGAATTTTATTGCGGATCGCAAATTCTACTTGCCCGCGTGCGGTATCTACTTGTAAGGTTAAAATATCGTGATTACTCATACCTCTAAAGTTGGGAACCAATTTTTCGATATGTAAATCTACCTCCAGTACAAAATCATCTTTCTTAGACTTTTTCTCTTTGACAAAGGATCGCTTGATCGAGCTTTGTTTATCGAGTAAAGCCGCGGATATAGAAGAAATAGTAGCGGCTTGTTTTAACTCTGACGTATCACCTATTTTAATCAGTTCATTCAGCTGGTATTTCAACAAAAAACCGTCTTCGGTTTCTATAGTTACTTCGTTCTGGTTTATGTTGACTACGATTCCATTTTGATCTTCATCTAAAACAGAAACTTGATCTCCTTTATTTATCATCTTTATCGGGACTGTTAGTGGGTGTATCTGCGGTTTTATTACTCGGTACTTTAGACATTAAACGCATCATGCCATAAAAAAACAAGACCACTCCGACGATTTGGATCCAAATATTCGGATGTTCATTGGTTTGTTCGACAAAAGCCCAAGCTATAAACACTAAGGTTACTATTATATATATATATTTCATCTGTAAATCTGTATTGTTTTTATATTCCCGCAATGACAATCACCTATTTTAGATATTGGCATATAAAGGACTTTTTCTCTACAATTTATATAAAAGTAGCACCTCAAAAATAAACAAGTTTAAAAAATTGTACTAATTATTTAATTACATTTTTTTTTTGTAAAATTGCTGTACTAATTATTCATCAACAATGGAAGACCTTATGCTACCCTGTCTTAACAAATCGATTTTCGGTATCGATTGCTTAGGCTGTGGTACTCAGAGAGCTATCGTTTTAATTGGGCAGGGCGAATTTGTAAAAGCCTTTTATATGTTTCCCGCAATTTACACTTTACTTTTATTTTTCGGAGCAGTAATTTTAAATTTTATTGATCTCTCGCGAAATTATCACAAGATTATGATCGGATTAGCCATCACCAATGCGTTTATCATGGTGGCTTCCTACATTCTAAAAATGTTTTTTCTAACTTAATACATAAAAAATGGATACTCAATTCGCACAAAAATTACCGAATTCCAATACCGTACTTATCTTGGGAATCGTTTCCCTAGTGATGTGTTGTTGCTGGGGAGTTGGTTTGATTCCCGCTATTATTGGGCTAGTTTTAGCTAATAAAGACAGTAAATTATATCAAGCTAACCCAAGCGGGTATACGGGATATCAAAATCTAAATACCGGTAAAATTCTTTGTATTATTGGTCTTGTTTTAGGTGTCATCAATCTTTTATTGAATCTATACATCTCGGTGATTTACGGTATGGATAACTTCCAAGAAATGCTACAAGAGTTTCAAACTCAAATGCAACAACAACAAAATTAAGAGTTACAAAAAAAGCAGCCGATGGCTGCTTTTTTTTTATTGTTTATATTTAAGGAGCTAGTCGCTCTATCTTCCAATCCATATCCGCTTGTAATGAATACCGAATTCGATCGTGTAATCGATTGGGTCTTCCCTGCCAGAACTCTATCGATTGTGGTCGTACTAAAAAACCACCCCAATGAATCGGTTTTACTAGCGCTGTAACCTGAGCTTGATTTTCTAAATCTTTTAATTGGTCTTGCAAATAGTCATAAGAAGGAATTACTTCACTCTGAGGAGATACTATAGCCCCCAACTTACTTCCCTCTGGACGACTGTCAAAATAATTAGCTGATGCTTCCGCACTAAGCTTTTCTGCCAAGCCCTTAATAATCACTTGACGCTCCATCGAGGGCCAAAAAAAAGACAATCCCACCTGAGGATGTGCCAAGATAGATCTGCCCTTTTCAGAATTGTAATTCGTATAAAAAACAAAACCATTTTCATCATATTTCTTTAACAATACAATACGTGATTTTGGAAAACCATCTAATCCCAAAGTAGAAACCATCATCGCATTAACTTCTTCTATACCCGAAAACTCTTCAACTTCATAAAACCATTTCCTAAACTGCATCAACGGATTTGAATCTACTTCAGACTCGATTAGTGCACTTTTTTCATACGATTTTCTATAATTACTTAGATCACTCATATACTTCTAATTAAAATTCAAACTCTTTACCATCATCGGCACAAATGACCTCTGGAAAAATAGTCAAAGCTTCCTCTCTAAACAAATTGATATCCGCATATCTCGTTGAGTAATGTCCCAAGATTAACTGTTTGACTTCCGCCTTTAACGCTATGGTAGCGGCTTCTTTCGCAGTACTGTGTTTGGTTCTATCCGTGTAATGTGATTCTGATTCCAAAAAAGTACTTTCGTGATACAGTACATCAACCCCCTTTATAATGGGAATAACCGCTTCGTTATAGACGGTATCGGAACAAAAAGCATAACTCTTAGCAGCAACCGGCTCATAGGTAATATCAATATTATGTACCAAAGTTCCATCGTCTAAGGTAATATCTCCACCGTTTTTTATCTTTTGATAATAACACGATTCAATACCCAAATCCTCAATAGCGCCAATTTTTAATTTGCGCTCACCTAATTTCTCTTGAAATAAATAACCGTTGGTATAAACTCGGTGAATCAACGGAATGGTATTTACTGTCACCTGATCATCTTCATAAACCACGACACTTTCCTTACTTTCCAATTCATGGAAATACAAATTATATCCCGTAAAAGAATTCGATAAGCGAAGTTGTAACAAAATCACTTCTTTAATTCCCTTAGGACCATACACATGTAAATCGGACTGACGATTTAGCAACATAAAGGTTGAAATCAATCCAATTAAACCATAAAAATGATCTCCGTGTAAGTGTGAAATAAAAATGTGATTAATTCTAGAAAATTTAATCTTCTTCTTTCGCAATTGAACCTGAGTTCCCTCTCCACAATCAATTAAAAACATCTGGTTCTTAATCTCCAAAACTTGCGCAGTGGGATTTGTCATCGTTCTTGGGGTGGCTGCATAACAACCGAGTATGGTTAATTTCAAGATACTTTTTTTTAAATAGTCAAGATATGAAAGTACAAAATAAATTTAGGAAAGGCTCAAAAAAAAAGCTTAATAATTAAGCTTCGTTCTTTTAAAATCCTAAATCGCGTTCAATCTCGTCCATCTCGATGATATCGTGAGCTTCTTGTATACTTGGTACGATTACTAAATCTTCGTCGAAATCATTATAATTAACAGAAGACATGACCAATACAAACGACTTCTTATTACTGGCCTGCAATTGGACTAAATCTAAAAAATCATTTAAAGATTCTTGTTCCAATTCCGGTTCATTAAGTAAATCAATAACGATATTGTGTTTTTTCAAAGATTCATATTGCCCTTTCAATTTCACTATAAAATCAGCTACAGACCCTTCATTTTTTTTAATTATTAGCGTGTGTCCCTTTTCTTTAATTTTCATTTTTCCTCCTATTTGAAATCGCGCTTGTACGACTTGTTATTTAATTTTTGAAGCCAATAAATACGTCACCGCCATTCTAACCGCAACTCCATTTTCTACTTGATCTAAAATAATAGCCTGTTGTGAATCGGCTACATCAGAAGTCAACTCCACACCACGATTAATTGGACCAGGGTGCATAATCACGATTTCTTTATTTAATGAATCTAACAATTCTTTATCTATCCCGTACTGTTGTGCATACTCGCGAGTCGATGGAAAATAATTGACATCCATACGCTCATTTTGAACCCGCAATACGTTAGCGACATCACACCACTCCAAGGCTTTTCTCAATTGAGGCTCCACTTTCACTCCAAGACTTTCAATAAATTTAGGAATCAGTGTCTTCGGCCCACAAACTCGAACTTCAGCTCCCTGCATCTGCAAGGCAAAAATATTGGACAAAGCTACTCTAGAATGTAATACATCACCAACAATCACAATCTTCTTTCCCGCTACTTCTCCGAGTCTTTCACGAATCGAATAGCTATCTAACAAGGCTTGTGTAGGATGTTCATGAGCTCCATCACCAGCATTAACAATACTCGCTTTTACATTTTTAGACAAAAAATGTGCCGCACCAGCATGGCTATGACGCATAACCACCATATCCACTTTCATCGCCAGAATATTGTTGACCGTATCCAATAGTGTCTCTCCTTTTTTAACGGAAGATTGCGCTGCTGAGAAACTGATCACATCAGCGGATAATCGCTTCTGTGCGAGCTCAAAGGACAGCTTAGTACGCGTACTGTTTTCAAAAAAAATGTTCGCGATCGTTATATCTCGTAACGAAGGAACTTTCTTTATAGGTCTATTAATAACCTCTTTAAACTGATCAGCAGTTTCAAAGATTAAATCAATATCACTTTTTGTAATGTATTTAATTCCCAACAAATGGTTTACACTTAATTCTTTCATCGTGCAATGGATTCCTCTATGTTATTAATTTTACTATTTTACCTCGTTTTGAATCAAGAATACTCCGTCTTCCTGATCATCGTTTTCACCCCAACTTACCAAAACTTTTTCGTCGTTAATTGCATCGACTTGGCGACCACGATAATCGGGTTGTATTGGCAAATGGCGGCTGAATCTGCGGTCAATTAAAACCAAAAGTTCGATTTCAGACGGACGTCCAAAAGATTGTATCGCAGTTAGTGCTGAACGAATACTTCGACCAGTATATAAAACATCATCGATAAAAATGACTTTTTTATTCTCTACTAGAAAATCAATCTGAGTTTTATTGGCTTCTAAAGGTTTTAAATTTCTTCTAAAATCATCTCTAAAAAAAGTAATATCCAGAAAACCCAAGCTGATATCTTGGACAGCATATTCCCTTTCAATGATTAACTTTAATCTTTCGGCTAAAAATTTACCTCTCGGTTGAATTCCAATGAGGATGGTATTCGAAAAATCAAGATGTTTTTCGACTAATTGACAAGCCAAACGATGCAAAATGATATTGACCTCTTTAGCAGTAAGCAATACTTTAGGATCCATAATGAAGTGTTGTGTTTGGGAGGTAAAAGTACAATTTTTTCTGCTTTCAAAATAATATTTTTAGAGAATCCTCCCTAATAGTTATATCCCCTTTCTTCTTTGTCTTTTTAAATAAACACTATCAAATACACTTTAAAAATCAAAAAATTGTATATTTATAATCCTAATTTAAAACATAACTTATGATTATCTCTACGACCCCAACACTTGAAGGTCACCCAATTAAGGAATATAAAGGTATCGTTACTGGCGAAACCATCATTGGAGCCAATGCTATAAAAGATTTTAAAGCGAGTTTCACCGATTTTTTTGGAGGTCGATCAACTTCTTATGAAAAAGTGGTTATCGAAGCGAAAAACACTGCTTTACACGAAATGCAAGAACGCGCTAAACAACTCGGAGCCAATGCCATCGTAGGGGTAGATTTAGACTATGAAACCATCGGACAATCCGGAAGTATGCTAATGGTTACTGCTAGCGGTACCGCAGTATTTATCTAACTACCAAAAAAATGGCAGGCTATTTGCCTAGTACTTCCTAAATTTAAAAATTGATTATGACAAAAAAGACACTTATGGTTACTTTATTCACAGTAATAACTGCAGTAACCCTTCAGGCACAAGTAGTAAAAAGAGTATTCGTCAAAGAAAACACCAGCCCTTGCACTGGAGTTGCTCCTATGAACTGTTTAAATGTACGCTTTGAAAATGATTTAGATTGGACATTTTTCTACAGTAATATTGATGGTTTTACTTATGAACCGGGTTTTCAATATGAGTTATTGGTTGAAGAAACCGCCCTTCCTAAAGAACAAGTGCCAGCTGATGCCTCTTCGGTACGTTATAAATTAAAAAAAATAGTTTGCAAAGTTCCCGCTAATCAAGCCATCTGGAACACCAATTGGACTTTGATTGAATTAAACGGAAAAGCCATACAACAAGACGCTGTAAAGGTTGAATTTAATGCAGCAAACAATAGCCTATACGGAAGTAGCGGATGCAACAATTTTAATATGCCGATTAGCATGAACAAGAAAAGAACCACTATGGTAACCAAACACGGTGCCGGAACTATGATGGCCTGTCAACCGGAAATCATGAAAATAGAAGGCGAATTCTTACAAACAATAGGCGATAAAAAAATTGAGCTAAAAGTTATAGATGGTCAATTAAATTTAATTCACAAAAAAAACGTGTTGATGAAGTTTAAGAAAACCACAGAAAAAAATGGTTCTGCACTAGCTTTCGTTTCCAATAAAAAATGGAAATTGATTCAAATGAATGGCAAAGCGATCGAAAAAGGACAACCCGAAATTATTTTTGATGTGGAAAACAAAAAAGTAAACGGAAGAACGGGATGTAACAATTTCTTCGGAGCATTTGATATCGATAGTGAGAACTTGTCTTTTGGAGCACTGGGAATGACCAGAATGGCTTGTATGGATGAAGTAATTTCACGTCAAGAAAATGAATTCGTTTCTTTGTTAAATGAGAAGGGACTGACTTATGATGTCGCTGATCAGACTTTTAACATCTATAAAAACAATCAATTAATATTGATGTTTGGACTGACTTCGGAATAATTAGACACTAAAAAAAGCGGCCACTTGGCCGCTTTTTTTATTTAAAATCTGCTTTTAATCAATTCATTTTATCAACGGCTTGCTGCAAAACATCCCATTGTTTTTTTAAGTTTGAGTTTTTAACCTTATCCTTTTCGTAGGCCGTTTTTTTCAAATCCACAGCGGTTTCAGCCATAGTCTTCATTAAAGATGCCGCAGCTTCACTTTGGGTTTTAATATAAGCATAATACATCGTATACATCTGTGCTGCCACATTCGTTGCTTCTTCCGTATCATTACTCATTACCCAAGTAAATCCCTTTTCCAACTGATCGGCTACTGGTGCACCCTGACTTTTTGCAAACAAATAAAAAACAGCGGTTTGTATAACCAAGTTAGCTTTGGAGAAATCATTTTCCGCAACCCATACTGGTATAAAAGCCGTGATCAATTGTTCACTATTTTTAATCACCTCTTCATCAAGACCTTCTTTATAATTTGAAAATTTTGATGGATCATGTTGAAGAACACCATCAATAGCCGCTGCTTGTACGCGATAGGAGACGCTTTTTGCCGCCTTGTCCAACAATTCGACATCAAATGCTCCCATACTGTTTAACGCAGAAATAGCCTGCGCCTGAACCAAGGTTTTAGAGTCATGCTCAGCAATACTTTTTAAAACAGGAGTCGCTTTCTCGACAACCAAGGGTACCGTAAAATCTAAGCTATTAATAGCTAAGCCTCGAATACCATCATTGTCGTCTTTCAAAGATTCCAATAAAGCAGTCAAAGCAACAACACTAGTCGATTGTTGTTTTGCAAAAGCTTCTACCGCTTCTCGACGAGCAGTATAATTACCTTTTGCAACCCGATATTGCGCCAGATATTCCTCGACGGTTTTTTGGTCGTCCTGTAAATCCGATAGCAAAACCTGATCGGCATTATAGATAACAACTTCTGGCTTTTTTGAAGTTTCGAATTCAAAAATACTATGCTCTTGCGCTCCTACCCAAACCTGCTCCCTTTTAATCTTGCCCGCTACTACGATATCAAGTGCGTAGGGAAATTCAAAAAACGTATCCCCTTGTTGCGTCACGGTTATCTTAGATTTCTTTGCTTTTGCATCATAGTCCGATTTTACAATCAAATTCGGTTGCCCACTTCCGATAAACCACTGATTGAAAAACCAATTCAAATCCCGCCCACTTACATCTTCAAGTGCCAAGCGCAATTGCGTATATTCCGCCTTGCCAAATTCATTGTCCTTTAAATATTTACTTAAACCTTTGAAGAAGGCCTCATCACCCAGATAATTTCGAAGCATATGCAAAATAGCACCACCTTTATTATACGTCACTTGGTCAAACATATCTTCTTGCGAATGATAATGCATACGAACTAAGTTTTTATCGAAATGGTCTCCATTTTTATAAGACTCCACCTGAGCATATAAATACTGATCTGCTTTTTCTTTTCCGTATTTGTGTTCGGTCCATAAATACTCTGAATAATTTGCAAAGGCTTCATTCATCGACAGATTTGACCAGCTTTCCGCAGTTACCAAATCACCAAACCAATGATGAAACAATTCATGTGCGATAACCGTTTCAGCTGAATTTTCATCAATAAGCTGACCTGGTTTTTGCTGAACACCATCATTGAACAACGACGCCGTTGTATTTTCCATAGCGCCACTTACATATTCACGAGCAGTCATCTGAGCATACTTTTCCCACGGGTAAGGATAATCCAACAGATTTGAAAAGAATTCCATCATCGCTGGCGTATCTCCAAAGATTTCACGAGCATATTCCTTGTACTCGGGCTCTACATAGTAATCAACCTCAATATTACGCCACTTGTCCTTAACAACAGCATAATCGCCAATACCTATAAAAAATAAATACGGAGCATGTTTTTGACTCATCTTCCAATAATCAGTCTTAGATCCATTTTTATTCTGCGTTGTTGACACTAAAGTACCATTGGACAGCGAAACGTATTTTTGTGGATAGGTCAAATAGATTTCCTGAGTGGTTTTCTGATTGGTCTTATCAATAGTAGGAAACCAACAAGAGGAAGACTCACTTTCACCCTGTGTCCATATTTGCGTCGGTACCTGAGCTTGTTTACCTTCAGGATTGATAAAATAAATTCCCTTCGCATCATTAATCGCTTGACTTCCCTCCTGTTTTACTTCATTGGGTTGTGCGGTATAGTCTATATAAACGGTATAGGATTCTCCCTTTTTATACGTGCGATCCAAATCGATTGACAATTCCAATCCATCGTATTTGAACTTCAGTTTTTTGGTTTTACTCCCGTCTACTAATTCTACTTTATGTATCAACATAGCCTTAGCGTCTAATTGCAAAATTGCTGTTGGGTAAAAATGAGGCTGAAGCGTAATCCAAGCCTCTCCCAAAACCAACTGTTTCGCATAGTCAAACTTTAAATCTAACTTTGTGTGAACGAGATTATTAATTCGCTCGGGTTCGGCTCTATAGATCGATATCGGATTCGACAGATTCTTTTGGTAACTAGGCGGTAAAGACTGTGTCTGCGCAGCGAGTATACCAGAACAGATCAAGGCAGAAAAGAGATAAACGAAATTTTTATTCATAGGAAACTATTTTTTTTCATTATAATCAAAGCATAGTCGTTCTCATTAATCTGAGTTGCTAGGTGCTGGTGATTTCAAGAGTATATAAGGGTGACAAAAACCCACGGATTTATCAAACCTAAAGATAAATATCTTAATTCGATAAAATTATGCTTTTAAGAATAATTTAATTTCAAGAATCGACTGCCAAGTGATGTGATCAGTAACTGGGAATCGCGACTTACGAAAATCGACTTACGAAAATCGAATCTCGACTTACACAAACGAAAAAACCAGTAATCGATGAGGATTACTGGTTTTATATATTGAATTTAGAATGAATTATCCTAAAACCTCTTTCACTTTTTTACCGATTTCAGCAGGAGAGTCTACAACGTGGATACCACATTCTTTCATGATGCGTTTTTTAGCTTCAGCTGTATCATCAGCTCCACCAACAATTGCACCAGCATGTCCCATTGTTCTACCTTTTGGAGCAGTTTCTCCAGCGATAAATCCAATAACTGGTTTTCTGTTTCCATCTGCTTTAATCCAACGAGCAGCATCAGCTTCCAATTGACCACCGATTTCACCAATCATAATAATTGCTTCAGTCTCTGGGTCATTCATCAACAATTCAACAGCTTCTTTAGTTGTCGTTCCAATGATTGGATCTCCACCAATACCGATAGCTGTAGTAATACCTAAACCTTGTTTTACTACTTGGTCAGCAGCTTCATAAGTTAAAGTTCCCGATTTAGAAACAATCCCTACTGTACCTTTTTTGAAAACGAAACCTGGCATAATACCAACTTTAGCTTCACCTGGTGTAATTACACCTGGACAGTTAGGTCCGATTAATCTTGAGCTTCTTTCCTTAACGTAATTATTTGCACGAATCATATCAGCAACTGGGATACCTTCTGTAATTGTAATAATTACTTTGATTCCTGCATCAGCAGCTTCCATAATAGCATCAGCAGCAAAAGCTGGTGGTACAAAAATAATTGATGTATCAGCGCCAGCTTGTTCAACGGCATCTTGAACCGTATTAAAAACAGGACGATCTAAATGCATTGTTCCACCTTTTCCTGGAGTTACACCACCAACAACGTTTGTTCCGTATTCAATCATTTGAGATGCGTGAAAAGTACCTTCACTACCTGTAAAACCTTGAACTATTATTTTTGAATCCTTATTGACTAAAACACTCATGATTTTGTTTTTTTTATTAAAATTTCGTTATACAAAAATAGCCATTTGAAAGCAATCTGTGAAACTTTTCTTGCTTTTATATTTCTATCTATTAAATTACTAAGTGACTCATCTGATAGCCTCGATAAAGCTTATCATCTTTGATTTCCCAAGTGGCACTAAAGGTCGCTAGAACCAGTTCCTCATCTGGATTTTCAAAGGTACTCACATAATGCGTGTACCGAATGGCAACTTCATTATCCGCAGCAACAACTTGATGAATTTCACAACGCAACGAATAATAACTCAATCGAATTTCCTTCGACAAAGCTAAGATATCTTGTTTGTCAAGTTGTACAAAGCCCTTAGAGCTAATCCAATCCATAAGCACTTCCTCGTGAAGAACTTCTTGGAGATAGTTCTTACTTAAAATAGCAACAGATTCATAAAACTTAACGACGATATCTTTTGCGGTCATATATTCTTTACTTTAATTAGAATTTCAGGAAGTTTCTTGATATTAGCTAATTGCTTTAATTTTTCTCTCGATTCTTCGATAGGCGTTCCAAAATAAACCTTACCCCCTTCAATGGATTTGGTTACTCCTGTCTGCCCTAATACTACTGCTTTCTCACCTATGGTGATACCACTTGTAGTACCTACTTGTCCCCAAAGGGTGACTTCATCTTCCACAATCACACAACCCGCAATGCCGGTTTGTGCTGCGATAAGACATTTTTTACCAATTACCGTATCGTGTCCGATATGCACTTGATTATCAATTTTTGTTCCTTCTCCGATAGTAGTATCTCCAGTTACGCCACGATCTATTGTACAAGCTGCTCCGATAGAAACACGATCTCTTACCACCACTCTTCCACAGGAGACCAAAGGATCATAACCTTCTGGACGGTTCTTAAAATAAAAAGCATCAGCTCCTAAAATAGCACCCGCATGGATCACTACATAATCACCAATAACCGTATTATCATAAAGTACTACATTGGGATGAATCAAACAATGCTGTCCAATAACAACCCCATTCCCAATAAAAACATTAGGTTGGATGTGAGTTCCCTCACCAATTTGTGCATCCACTGCTACAGCAACAGTTGCCGGTTTAAAAGGATTAAAGTATGTAGACAACTTATTAAAATCCCTAAAAGGATCGTCAGAAATCAACAATGCTTTACCTTCAGGACAAGGCACATCTTTATTAATCAATACAATAGTCGCTTTAGACTGTAAAGCTTTATCGTAATATTTTGGATGATCAACAAAAACTATTTCGCCTGCTTCCACGACATGAATTTCATTCATTCCGTATACCTCAAATCCGGGATCTCCTACAAACTTACAACCGATGATTTCAGCTATAGTTTGTAGCTCTTGAACGCTTTTAAATCTCATTTACCTGAGTTAAATATATTGAAAGATTTTAAAAAAAACTAATTATTCTTTAATACGTTCGATGTAAGCACCGGTAGCAGTATCAATTTTGATTTTATCCCCTTCATTGATAAACAAAGGAACGTTTACAGAAGCACCTGTTTCTACAGTAGCAGGTTTCGTTGCATTAGTAGCCGTGTTTCCTTTGATTCCTGGCTCAGCATAAGTTACTTCTAAAATAACTGAAGCAGGCATATCTACCGCAATCGGCATATCGGTTTCCGTATTGATTTGTACCATTACATTCTCTCCTTCTTTTAACAAATCTGGAGCATCTAATATGTTTTTCATCAAAGTGATTTGCTCGAATGTTTCCACGTGCATAAAGTGAAATTGGTCACCTTCTGGGTATAAAAACTGGAATTTATGAGTTTCCACACGAACTGGATCAATTTTATGTCCCGCAGAAAAAGTATTATCCAACACCTTTCCATTAGTCAAACTTTTCATTTTAGTACGTACAAAAGCAGGACCTTTTCCTGGTTTAACGTGTAAAAATTCAGTGATTTTATAAATATCGTTATTAAATTTGATGCACAATCCGTTTCTAATATCTGATGTACTTGCCATTTTGTATTTTTTATAAATTAATAAATTCCTGTGTAGCCCTTCATAATTCCTCTTGAGGAATTTCGAATAAACATAATGATTTCATCGCGTTCAGGAGTTGCCTCTAGATCTGCTTCAATAATACTTAAAGCTTGTGTAGTATTGTAATTCTTTTGATATAGAATTCTATAGATATCTTGAATTTCACGAATTTTCTCTGTACTAAAGCCGCGTCTTCTAAGTCCTACAGAATTGATTCCAATAAAAGACAAAGGTTCTTTTGCTGCTTTGGCATAAGGAGGTACGTCTTTTCTCAAAAGCGATCCACCGGAAATCATAGCATGGTCTCCGATATTGATGAATTGATGCACCGCGGTTAGTCCTCCGATAATAGCATGATTTCCTACAGTAACATGACCGCCGAGTAATACACCATTTACAATAATGACATTATTTCCAATATGACAGTCGTGTGCGATATGTGCCGTAGCCATCACCAAGCAGTTTGAACCAATAGTGGTTTTCCCTGAGGCGATAGTTCCTCTGTTGATCGTTACACACTCTCTGATAGTAGTATGGTCTCCAATTATGGCTAGGGAATCTTCTCCTCCAAATTTTAAATCTTGAGGAACAGCTGATATAACAGCTCCTGGAAAAATGTTGCAATTTTTACCAATTCTAGCTCCCTCCATGATAGTAACGTTGGATCCTATCCAAGTCCCTTCTCCAATCTCAACATTATTATGAATCGTTGTAAAAGGTTCAATCACTACATTTTTAGCTATTTTTGCTCCTGGATGAACATAGGCTAAAGGTTGATTCATACGATCGTTTTTTAATTTTGTTTTCTCACTATTTGCGCCATCAGTTCTGCTTCAGTGACAAGTTTTCCATTGGCATAAGCATTGGCTTGCATATGACAAATTCCTCTGCGGATTGGAGATAACAACTCCAATCTAAAAGTTAAAGTATCTCCTGGTAAAACTTTATGTTTAAATCTAACATTATCTATTTTCATAAAATAAGTCAGGTAATTTTCTGGATCTGGAACCGAGCTCAAAATCAGGATACCTCCGGTTTGTGCCATAGCCTCTACCGTTAGTACGCCTGGCATTACTGGAGCACCTGGAAAGTGCCCTACAAAGAAAGGCTCATTCATCGTCACATTTTTAAGTCCAACCACATGGGTTTCGGACATTTCCAATATTTTATCAACCAATAAAAACGGAGGACGGTGTGGCAACATAGCCATGATTTGAGTCGTATCCATCAACGGTTCTTTGTGTAAATCATAAACAGGAACCTGATTTCTCTTCTCCGCTTTGATGATTTTAGATAATTTTTTAGCAAATTGGGTATTGACAAAATGTCCGGGCTTATTAGCAATAACTTTTCCTCTAATACGAACTCCAACTAGCGCTAAATCACCGATCACATCTAATAATTTATGGCGCGCCGCCTCATTGGGATGATGCAATGTCAAATTATCTAAGATACCGTTGGGTTTAACGTTGATGGTTTCTTTTCCAAAAACCAATTTAAGATTCTGCATGGTCTCTTCCGAGATATCTTTATCTACATAAACGATGGCATTGTTTAAATCCCCTCCCTTAATCAAACCGTGAGACAATAAAGTTTCTAATTCATGTAAAAAACTAAACGTCCTTGAATTTGCAATTTCGCTTTTAAAATCACTAAGAGACTTTAAAGTAGCGTTTTGAGTTCCCAGTACCTTAGTACCAAAATCTACCATAGCAGTGACTTGATAGGTATCAGAAGGCATCAGAATAATTTCACTGCCCGAAGCCTCATCTACATATGAAATGACCTCCTTAACAATGTATTCCTCTCTTTCTGCATCTTGTTCAACTATGCCCGCTTTTTCAACTGCTTCGACGAAATACTTAGATGATCCATCCATTATCGGAGGTTCAGATGCATTGACTTCAATAATTACATTATCTAAATCACATCCAACTAAAGCAGCTAAAACATGTTCTGTGGTTTGTACTTTAACACCTCTTTTCTCTAGATTGGTTCCTCTTTGCGTATTCACTACATAAGTAGCATCTGCTTCGATAACAGGGTATCCCTCCAAATCCATTCGTACAAATGAGAATCCATTATTGATTGGCGCTGGTTTCAAGGTCATTTTGACTTGTTGCCCAGTGTGAAGTCCAACCCCTTCTAACGAAATTTCATTTTGGATGGTTTTTTGTTTAACCATAGTAGTTTATTTTATTTTTAAACATTTTGCACACATTCTACCTTCTTGACTATGTGTTATTTCTTTTTCAAATCTTCAATTTCCTGAACGATTTTTGGTAAATTTTTAAAATGGATATAGGATTTTAAAAAATCATGATACGGCAATTGTGGCGAGCCCTGAACGGATTCGTTGTCGCTTAAACTTCTCGAAACGCCCGTTTGAGCTTGAATCTTGACATGATCGCCGATAACGATATGTCCAACTATTCCAACTTGTCCCCCGATCATGCAATACTTTCCTATTTTTGCCGATCCAGCGACCCCGGTTTGCGAGGCAATTACGGTGTGTTCACCAATTTCCACATTGTGTGCAATTTGAATTTGATTATCCAATTTCACTCCTTTGCGAATAAAGGTCGAACCCAAGGTAGCCCGATCAATCGTGGTGCCTGAACCAACTTCTACGTCGTCTTCTATGATCACATTACCGATTTGAGGAACTTTGGTATAACTCCCGTCTTCTGACGGTGCAAAACCAAATCCATCTGAACCGATAATTGATCCCGAATGAAAGGTACAATTTTTTCCAATAATGGTCTCCGAATAAATTCGAACTCCAGCAAATAATACAGTATTATCTCCAATAACTACATTGTCTCCAACAAAGGTATTGGGATATATTTTTACATTGTTTCCTATTTTAGTGTTTTTTCCAATATAACTGAAACTTCCCAAATACAAATCATCGCCATAAACCACCCCTTCAGACAACACTGAAGGCTGTTCTATACCCGATTTCATCAATTTTACTTGATTGTAGTATTCTAATACTTTAGAAAAAGATTTATAGGCATCGTCAACCTTAATCAAAGTTGTCGTGATCTCATGCTCCGGTTCAAAGCTATTATTTACAATAACAACCGACGCTTTGGTAGTATATATGTGGCTTAAATATTTTGGATTGGCTAAGAAAGTCAGTGAACCTTCAGTTCCTTCTTCGATTTTGGCCAATCTATGGACCTCAATCGTAGGATCTCCTACAACCTCACCATCTAAAACGCTCGCTATTTGTCCTGCTGTTATTTTCATCACCGCAAAAATATAAAATATAATTGAAATTTAAGTTTCTAATAAGGTTTTTGGGTAACAAACAAAATACTTTGTTACCGGTTTGGACAGTGCTTTTAGATTTAATTGATCCGAAGCTTCTAAAACATCGATAACTTCCTTGCTTTTTTTCAAAATTCTAATCGGTTCTTCCGTTTTTTTATAGGCTTGATTCTTTACTTTACCTTTAAAAATAAAATAACTAGCCTCCTCTTTACTCAGATTTTTCAAATTCATCCATTTCAAACGCATCTCCTCCACCTCTTCTTTGGAAACTTTCTCCGAAATTAATCTAATTTTTAACAAATCACGATTAATTATCATCCTACTTAGTTCTGACAATACATAATCCTCATGAAATTGCCAACTTTTCAAAGCCCCTATGATGTCCGAATCATCCAAAAGTGCAAATTGCTCTAATGCTTTTAAGTCAAAAGTTTGTTCAGAAATCTGATTCTGTAGGAAAAATTGCAGTGCATTACTACACCATAAAGTAGTTCCCTTGTGCGTGAGTTCCTTAGCTCTTTTCAGTACACGCATCAAAATCAATTCAGCACAAACACTGGTTTTATGTAAATAAGCCTGCCAATACATCAATCGTCGGGCAACAATAAACTTCTCGACAGAGTAAATGCCCTTTTCCTCAACCACTAGGGTGTCGTCTTGCACATTAATCATCTGTATTAAACGTTCGGAATTGATATTTCCTTCAGCCACACCACTATAGAAACTGTCTCTCTTAAGATAATCCATACGATCCATATCCAATTGACTAGAGATCAATTCCAACATAAATTTACGATGGTACTGCCCTTTAAAAATCTGAATAGCCAAGGACAACTCTCCTTTGAAAGTCTCGTTTAATTGATCCATAAACAATAGCGATATCGCTTCATGAGATACCTTTTCAACAATGCTGTGTTCCATCGCATGCGAAAAAGGTCCATGACCAATATCGTGCAACAAAATAGCTATATAAAGCGCTTTTTCCTCTTCTGCAGAAATTTCTATATTTTTGGACCGTAGTACTTGAACAGCCTTTTGCATGATATGCATACAACCTAAAGCGTGATGAAAACGGGTATGGTGTGCTCCTGGATAAACTAAATAAGACATTCCCATTTGAGAAATCCTTCTCAAGCGTTGAAAATAAGGATGTTCTATCAGGTCATACAATAAAGTATTGGGTATGGTAATGAATCCGTAAATAGGATCGTTTAATATCTTCAGTTTGTTTATAGTAGTCAAAAGCAGTTGTTTTAATCCAAACAAAGATAGGAATATATAAAAAAAAACCACACTTTTTAACTACAAAAGTGTGGTTTAGTATATTAATATAAAAATGGTTTAATAAAAAACCTCTGAATCAATTTCGAATGAATTTAAAAAGGCAATTGATTTTTGAATATCGTAGTGCAAAATACGGTCTTCACTAACAAAAGGCACATCTAGTCTATAGATACCAATAAAAGACTCGATCAATTCACTGGATTTTAAAGGTCTTCTAAACTCTAAGGCCTGACTCGCATTCATCAACTCGATAGCCAAAATACGCTCTAGGTTTTCAAGGATTCTAAGTGTTTTTGTTGCACCATTTGCCCCCATACTCACGTGATCCTCCTGTCCATTACTGGAAACAATACTATCAACACTAGCCGGCGTAGCTAATTGCTTGTTTTGACTAACTATACTGGCTGCAGTATATTGAGGAATCATAAAGCCCGAATTTAAACCCGGATCATTAACCAAGAAAGGAGGTAAACCTCTAATTCCCGAAATCAACTGATAGGTTCTTCGTTCAGATATATTCCCTAATTCCGCTAACGCTATTCCCAAGAAATCCAATCCCAAAGCCAACGGTTGACCATGAAAGTTACCACCCGAGATAATTAAATCTTGGTTGTAAAACACATTGGGATTATCCGTCACGGAATTGATTTCTGTTTTAAAAATCTTAGATACATAATCTATAGTGTCTTTAGATGCCCCGTGTACTTGAGGAATACATCTAAAAGAGTACGGATCTTGAACATGCTCTTTCGCCTGCGTAATAATTTGACTACCCTCTAATACCTCATTAAAAAACTGTGCCGTTAGTATCTGTCCTTTATGAGGACGTACCAAATGAATCAATTCGTTAAACGGCTCTATACGTCCGTCAAACGCTTCTAAAGAAACCGCACCAATCAAATCTGCTAGATAAGATAATTTCTGCGATTTCATCAAGATATAACACCCATACGCACTCATAAACTGCGTACCGTTCAGTAGCGCCAATCCCTCTTTGGATTGCAACTTAATAGGCTCCCAGTTGAACTGAGCCAATACGCTTTTCGCATCTTGTCTAACTCCCTGGTAATACACCTCACCCTCACCAATCAATGGTAAAGACAAATGAGCCAAAGGCGCTAAATCGCCCGAAGCACCAAGCGATCCTTGATTATAAATAACCGGTAGTATATCTGAATTATAAAAATCCACCAAACGTTCTACAGTAATGAGTTGCACACCTGAGTTTCCAAAACTCAAAGATTTTATTTTCAATAGCAACATAATCTTCACGATACTTTCCGGAACCAACTCGCCCGTTCCGCAAGCATGAGACTTAACTAAGTTTTCCTGTAATTTAGATAGATTTTCCGTGTCAATTTTCACATTACACAACGATCCGAAACCCGTGTTTATACCGTAGATCGGCGCATCTTGTGTTCTCATTTTCTCATCCAAATAGGCTCTGCAATTTTCAATATTTGCTCTAGCTTCTTCTGAGAGTTGAATTTTTTGATTTTCTATAATTATTTTCTGAAGTGTTTCCAAGGAAAAAACATCAGAACTTATATAATGTATTTCTTCCATTATGGTTCTTGTATTAAAAAGTCAAATTTCAACATTAAGAGTTTAAAAAGCAACTATTAATTATAAAATGACCTACTTATTTAGAAATAATATTCGAGTCGGTTATCTTGTAAATAATAAATTAGTCGCCGAAGACCCCGAGTCACTAAAAGCATACCCTTCTAGGTTAAAACCCTTTAACTGATCTATCGTTTCTACCTGATGATCGATAATATACCGAACCATCATTCCCCGAGCTTTTTTGGCAAAAAAACTGATTGACTTTAATTTCCCTTCCCTGAATTCTTTAAAATCCGGAGTAATCAAGGTGCCGATCAACTTTTTTTTGTCCACAGCAGAAAAATATTCCACACTGGCTAAATTGACCAACAACTCTCCTTTTTTCATTTCCTTATTTAATTCCGCAGCAACCAAGGGTTTCCAAAATTCATGGAGGTTTGCCGCATCAGCAACCGGCATCTTCGTTCCCATTTCCAATCGATAAGGTTCTATTTGATCAAAAGGCTTTAACAAACCGTATAAACCAGAAAGTATTCGCAGCTTTTTTTGCAACACAGCTATTTGATCTTCTTTTAACGTATAAGCATCCAATCCGCTATACACATCACCATTAAAAGCGTAAATAGCAGCCCGAACTTCATCTGAACTTCCTTTAGTAACCAATTTTCTCTGTTGATTTCTCGTCCAATTAAGTTCTGCTAACTTATCGGAGATATGCATCAATGCAGCCAAATCTTTCTGACTGTAACTTTTTAAAACATCATTCACCAATGCGGTTTGTTGTTTAAAAACAGGTACTGTTTTTTGATTAAAGGGAATTGGGCTTTTATAGTCTAATGACTTGGCAGGAGAAATTAGTATTTTCATTTGATTTATATCTTAGTATCTTTTCAAAGATAAATATTATTAGTTGTTTCACCTCTTTTAAGCAATTACAAATATGGAGAAAGTTATCGACTTACAATCAGCAGCATCCTTACTTATTGACCCTGAATTCGAGCCCAAAGCCTTTTAATCAACATCAGCCCATCTCTTTTATCTTTAACCACTTCCTTAGCTTTCCAATCGCCGTCACCATTTTGAAACAAGTGATAACTAAAAGCAAATTGAATATCCTGTGGATCATTTTTCAATAGCCCAAATCTCAAATCGTTAAAATACAATTGTCCTTTAGTCTTTGAAATAACATATTCCCCTTCGGACAAGTCAATCAACTTCTGTACAATCGGTTCCGCGTAAATATGCTCGATCAAATACCTGTTTTTAGCATATTGTTGGTATTCAATATCTGAACTATCGAAAAAAGAGTAATCGCCAATCCAATAGGCGGAATCAGTCTCCACGATACCGTTCCACAAAATAGTATTAAATGCTGTTGGCTTTACAACCAAAGAATGATAACTAACATCTCGGCGATTTAAACTGTCTTTAAACTCGATATAGGCAAAATATTTTAACACCAAGGTGAGTAATAGGTAGGCCGAACTCACTAAAATACCGTAGTTATTCCACCTCATTCTACGTTTCATATCTTTTTTCTCCAACATAGAGAGGACTAAGAAAACCGCAAAGGGAATCGTATAAAGTGGATCAACAACAAAAATTGATTTAAACGCGAAGGAATACGTCCACGGCCACAATACCTGAGTTCCCCAAGTAGTAAATACATCGAGAAAAGAATGGGTAACCAAGGCTAAAAACACCAGATTAAAGCCCTCTTTAAACGTGACCCCTTTACTTCGGTCTAAGCGAAAGATACCGTAACCCAACACCAAGGCCAATACCGCTGCAAATACGAACGAGTGACTGACGCCTCTGTGAATTCCCAGAGCCTCAATTGGATCTAATAATTTTCCTGCTAAGATATCTAAATCAGGAATAGTAGCAGCGATGGCGCCGTAGACCACCGCTTTATTTTTAATTTTTGTCCCTAGAACTGCATTTCCAACCGCTGCCCCTAAAACAATTTGGGAAAGAGAATCCATAAAAAAACACTGATAAATAAGTATAAAAAAAACCGCCCTAAGGCAGTTTAATAATTGATATTTTTCGCTTAACTACTAAAGTTCTTTGAAGATAGTATGCATTAAACGTTTTTTATCATTAATGCTTTCTTCAAGAGAAATCATTGACTCTGTTCTGTAAACCCCCTCAATATCATCGATTAAATAAATAACCTCTTTGGCATGACGAGTGTCCTTTGCTCTAATCTTACAGAAAATATTAAATTTACCAGTAGTAACGTGAGCAACAGTAACGAAAGGAATTTCATTAATTCTTTCCAATACAAATTTAGTCTGAGAAGTATTGTGTAAGAAGATTCCTATATATGCAATAAAAGAATATCCTAATTTCTCATAATCTAAGGTAAGAGATGATCCTTGAATTATCCCTGCATCCTCCATTTTCTTAACACGAACATGAACTGTTCCTGCGGATATCAAAAGTTTCTTTGCAATATCTGTAAAGGGTACTCTTGTGTTGTCAATCAACATATCCAAAATTTGATGATCTATCTCATCTAATCGAAACTTACTCATAAATCAATAATTTATCTAATTCTAATTTGAACTACAAAAATACTACAAAAAAACAGTGATATTTAGTAAATCCATCGTTTTATTATTTTTTTAGCAATTCGTTAACACTTAAAGACTCCAAATCAATCAAATCTAATAGATTTCTATCAATTAATTCATTTATATCCGAAGCAACGACTTTCCATCTGACCGGCGCATCTATAATTAAATGTGCCTGTAACCCGTCTTTTTGATTGACCGCAACAATTGTCGGGACAAAACTAACCATTTTATCTTTCAAAACTTCACTATACTGAACCCAAACCCAATCTTTTTTATCAGAATCGTCACCTATAGATCGTACATTTGTGAATAATACATCTCTAAAGGTTTTTTCGTTTTCCGGTATCACAAGATAATCATTTATTATTAGATTTCTGTGTGTTTTAGCTGTAATTTTTGTTAAAACTGTTAATAGCGATCGAAAAACCTCTCTTCTTGTGTTTTCTCTTTCATAATCTCCATTAAAATGCCCTGCTTCAAATAAAATCGTCGGAACTCCTAAAGACTGAAAACAATCACCAATACAATTCAAATTAAAGCCGTCGTCAAATCGTCCTATACTATTAGGTAGATACTTTTGCAACTCCTGATTCATCGCTGCAATCAACAGCATTGCCTCTAAGCGACAAGGATTCACTTCACGAGTCTCATTATACGAAGGCGCTAAAAAGGAAATGGCCGCAGGATTTGCCGTTTTCCCAGCCGCAAAAATCGTTCTTTGATCATGTAGATTAAAGGCGTAATCGGGCTTAAACTGATCAAATAGAAATCGAATACATCTGCTTTCCGGCTGAGTTAGATCAACCGAATCTCGATTCAAATCAACTTGATTGGCATTGACACGGGTATACATTTCTGCACCATCGGGATTTAAAACCGGCACAATCAACAGCGTAAAATCAGCTTTAAAAGAGTCGGCTAATGGTTCGTTTGAATTTAAAAAATGAAGCAAATCTACAACAGCCTTGGTCGTCGTAGCTTCATTTCCATGCATCTGAGACCACATCAAAATCCGCGTTTTTCCACTGCCGATTTCAACCGATTTAATAGCCTTATCCAATACGGAAACCCCTACGGTTTTCACCTTAAAATCCGAAGACAACTCCGTGTACAAAACCTCTAAATCATCTGCCGTTACATACCTACCATAAACCACTGTCGATTTATATGCACGTACTATATTATCTATATTCATGTTCTAATTTTACGAGTTACAAATGTAAATAACTTATCATTTACAATTGTAAACAACTTATTCCTTCCTTTTGTTTACAATTGTAACAAATTTTATTTTTTAATAAATCCAATTACCCCCTATTTTACAAAAATTATTTTGCTGTGATTAAAACCTCTGTTACTATTTTATAATTCAGTGTTTTAAAGTCATTTATTTAAACTGAAACTTCACTTTAAATTTACGTATCGAAACAATAATTTGCATTTGTAAACAATATTTTATTACATTTGTAAACACTTCGATTGCTAAATTTCAACAAATCAACTATGGATAACTTTGTAAACCGCTTGGAATTTTTACTACAACATTATGAGTTTACCGCCTCCACATTTGCGGATAAAATTGGCGTACAACGCTCAAGTTTGTCTCATTTATTGTCGGGCAGAAACAAACCTAGCTTGGATTTAATCATGAAAATTTACGATGCTTTTCCCGAGCTAAATCTCTATTGGTTATTAAAAGGAGAAGGTGTTTATACAGACAATAATTCCGCTCCTGCCACTAGTGTTTCACCGTCACTTTTTTCCGAAACCAACGAAATTGCAAGCAGCAGTATTCCCGTAGAAACTTCCAAATCCATCCCCGTAGAAACAGCCGAATTGCATCGCGAGTATCCGACAGCAAATCCAAAAATAGAGGCGAATGAAATTCGTACTGATGAAAAAATAACACCGGCGGATTCACCCAAAATAGACCTAAAAAAAATCTGCTCAACCAAAGAGATTGAGCAGATCGTTATTTTTTATAAAGATGGATCGTTTAGTAATTACCTACCTAATTAATCCGAGTTGGGCACAAAACTATTGGCCTTCTTTTTACCTTGGATATCCGCGTAAAGGCTTTGAAGAAAAAACAAGTCTTTTTCAAAATCATCGGTTGTCCAAAACGGTTCAAAAAATTTCACCTCCTTTTTACCGTAATCAAAAGCGACCGGTATTATAGGTACGCCGGCTTTTTGAGCAATGTAGTAAAAACCACTTTTCCAAGTTCCGACTTTTTTTCGGGTACCCTCAGGAGCAATTGCCAATCTAAAGATTTCCTTCGATTCGAAAATTGCCGCAATCGCTTCAACCTTATTCGTCTTTTTATCCCGATGAAGCGGCGCTCCACCCATCCACGAAAAATAATAATTAAACGGAAATACAAACAATTCCTTTTTAGCGACGAAATTCATATCCATCTGCAAGATTCCACGGGTAAATACTCCTAGGTAGAAATCATGCCAACTGGTATGTGGCACCACTATCATCACACATTTTTTTATTTCTGGATCCAAGGTACCTGAAATCTTCCATCCCATTAATCCATGAAAGATCCATTGATAAAGCTTTTTCTTCATTTGTAAATTATATACCGCTAAAATACATTTATATTTGTAGTTTACAATCCTAAATATGATCGCGCGTTTCTTAAGCTTTTTTATTCCTGTAACCATAAAAAAATTCCCTTCTAAAATCAATTCCACCTTAGAAGTAACCTGGAACAACGGCAAGTTGGTTTTGGATACCCCCCACACCAATTACTCCTATGGTAATCTCCAGAAAATTCTAAGACGCGGATTACGCGCTATTGGTTTTACCAAAGTCAAGCAGCTGGATTCCGTATTAATACTCGGACTCGGCGCCGGTAGCGTAATCGATACCTTGAGAAATGAAATTGGCTATACAAACAAAATTACTAGTATTGAGCTGGACCCCGCTGTGATTGAGGTAGGCAAAAAATTCTTTCAACTCGATCAATTCGATAACCACGACATTATAACCGTCGATGTTTTTGAATTTGCTTTAAAGAATACACGACAATACGATCTGATTATCTTAGATATTTTTCAAGATGCCGACATGCCTAACTTTTTATTTGAAAAATACTTTATCGATCATCTGAAAAGGATGTTTGCCGTTGGGAGCACACTTTTATTTAATACCATTGCCCTAAATTCACAACAGAACGCCAGGAATACAGCCTATATAGAGCATTTTGATCGCGATGAATATCACGTCAAGCGTTTGTCGAAAATACAAAATCACAACGAAATCATTATTATTAAAAAACTATAAACACCGTTTCCATTATATTTCTTTATTTTTGAGAAACTAAACTTTGTAAAATGTTTCAAAAACCCCTGCTTTTTTTATCTTTATTATTGAGTTGCAGTTTATATGCCCAACATACTACTGAAATAAATGCTAACCGCCCCAGTCAATCGATGGGAGCCTTTTCCGTTGGTAAAACCGTATTTCAGCTCGAAGCTGGTGGGATTTATCACGACGACCCCGGTGCTGAGAATGTCAAGAATCAATATTCGGCAGAAGTACAACTTCGCTATGGAGCCTTTTTAGAATCACTCGAATTGATTGCCGATGTAAACTTCGCCAAACAAGGTTTTTATACACCGATTGACGGAGCTTCTTCCACGGGTTTTTCCAATATAGAGCTCGGTGCTAAATATTTGGTTTACGATCCGTTTAAAAACTACGAAGAAAAAATCAATGTTTACAGTTGGAAGGCCAACCACCGTTTTAAATGGCGCAGACTTATTCCTGCTGTAGCGGTTTACGCAGGCGCAACAGCCAAGCCAACAGGGGTGTTTTCAGGCCCTGACGCGCCCGAACTAAGTCCAAAGGTCATAGTAATCGCTCAGCAGCATTTTAGCCAGAAATGGGCGCTAATTACGAATCTGATCGCAGACAAACTCAGTTCAGAAGAATACCGCGGTTACGGATATGTGCTAACACTGACTCACGGCATCAACAACCAATGGTCTGTATTTGCCGAGAATCAAGGGTACAAAAATGATTTTTATAAGGACATGAATTTTAGAGCAGGTGCCGCGACCCTTATAGACAAAAACATGCAAATTGACTTTTCGGCAGGTATGAATCTTCGCGAAAGCCATTCGTCCTTTTTTGCACAAGTAGGTCTTTCCTGGCGATTCGATAAAAACCACCAGTCAGTAGAATTAAAATAAATACAATGATAGAAATAAGAGAAGCTATTACGGATCGTGAAATGATGGACTTTGTAAAATTTCCATTTTCGCTTTATAAGGGAAATGCGTACTGGGTTCCCCCTTTAATAAAAGATGAATTTAAAAGTTTTAATAAAAATAACGACATTTTTAAAAGTGTAACGGTTCAATATTTTCTCGCTTATAAAGACGGTCAGATCGTCGGACGCATCGCGGGCTGCATCAACTGGATCGAAGTGCGGGAGCTACAAAAATCCAAAGTGCGATTTGGCTGGATAGACATGATCGACGATATAGAGGTAACCAAAGCCTTGTTGAAAAAAGTCGAGGAACTCGGTCAGCAGCATCAATTGTCATATATCGAAGGCCCTATGGGCTTCTCCAATATGGACAAGGCCGGTATGCTTACCGAAGGTTTTGATTATATAGCGACCATGATCGGTATCTATAATATGGAATACTACCCAAAACACCTAGAACAACTCGGATACACCACCGAAGCGGAATGGTTGGAATACAAACTCGATATCAATACTTTTAATCCCGATAAAATTAACGTCATGGCCGGTTTGGTTGCCAAACGTTACGAGGTTAAGCTCCTCGAGTTTAAAACCATTAAAGAGCTATTACCTTATGTCGATGAGATGTTTGGCCTGCTCAACAAAACCTACGCAAACCTACAGAGTTTTGTTCCCATCCAACAGTTTCAAATTGAACACTACAAGAAAAAATACTTGTCTTTCATACATCCGGAGTTTATTTCCTGCGTCATGGACAAAAATCATAAGATGATCGGATTCTCCATAACCATGCCCTCCTTTTCCAAAGCGTTTCAAAAGGCCAATGGAAGTTTATTCCCTTTCGGTTTCTGGCATTTGCTACAAGCTGTAAAGAAAAACCACCATGCCGAATTTTATCTGATCGGAATCGATCCGGAATATCAAAATAAAGGTGTAAACGCCTTGATGTTTAAAGAGATATACGACCACTTTACCAAACGAGGCATCACCTTTATCGAAACCAATCCCCTATTGGTGGAAAACAATAAAATTCAACAATTGTGGAAACAGTTTAGTCCAATCATTCACAAAAGGAGAAAAACGTTTAAGAAGGAACTCGGGAATCGAAAATCGTGATTCGATTTTCGATTTTCGAATCACGAAAATCGAAAAAAAAAGCTTCCTTTTCAGGAAGCTTTTTTTTGATATAAATGCCTTAAGAAGCATCACTAACATCAACCGTAGTTCTGTTGGCGATTTCTTTATAAGTTCCGTTTTCTAATTTTTCTCTAACCGCTTCGTATGCCGCTAAAGTTTCCGTGATATCCTCCATGGTATGTGAAGTCGTTGGAATCATTCTCAACAGGATAATTCCCTTAGGAATCACTGGATATACAACAATCGATAAGAAAATACTATAATTCTCTCTTAAATCATTGACCAACACCATTGCTTCAGGTATACTTCCCTCAAGATATACTGGAGTTACACAAGTATTCGTGTCTCCGATATTAAATCCTTTATCTTTTAATCCGTTTTGTAAAGCATTTACATTTTCCCAAAGTTTAGCTTTTAACTCCGGTTGGGTTCTCAATAAGTCCAAACGCGTCAAAGCTCCTTTTACAAAAATCATCGGAAGCGCCTTAGCAAACATTTGAGAACGCAAGTTGTATTTCAAATAATCGATAATATCTTGATCTGCAGCAACAAATGCTCCGATACTAGCCATAGACTTAGCAAAGGTAGAAAAGTATACATCGATACCGTCTTGACATCCTTGTTCTTCTCCTGCTCCTGCTCCAGTAGCTCCAAGAGTACCAAAACCATGAGCATCGTCTACCAACAATCTAAAGTTATAATGCTCTTTTAAAGCAATAATTTCCTTCAATTTCCCTTGTTGTCCACGCATTCCAAAAACACCTTCCGTAATTACCAAAATTCCGCCACCTGTGGTTTCAGCCATTTTAGTCGCACGTTGTAAGTTTTTTTCAAAACTTTCAATATCGTTATGTTTGTATGTAAAACGTTTTCCCATGTGCAAACGAACTCCGTCGATAATACAAGCATGCGAATCCACATCGTAAACAATAATATCATTTTTCGTTACCAAAGCATCGATGATCGAAACCATTCCTTGGTATCCAAAGTTTAAAAGATAAGCGGCTTCTTTATCTACAAAAGCAGCCAATTCGTCTTGAAGCTGTTCATGCATGGTAGTGTGTCCAGACATCATTCGAGCTCCCATAGGATAAGCTGCACCATATTCTGCTGCTGCTTCAGCATCAACACGACGCACTTCAGGATGATTAGACAATCCGAGGTAATCGTTGATACTCCAATTGATAATTTCTTTGCCATGAAACATCATACGATTAGACAAAGGTCCTTCTAATTTAGGGAACACGTAGTATCCTTCAGCTTGTGAAGCCCATTTTCCTAGCGGTCCTTTACTTTTATGTATTCTGTCGAATAAATCATTTATCATAATATAGCTATGTTTAAAACAATGCGCAAAATTAATGATATTTTATATGCAATCATAATATTTAGCTGTCAATTTTATTTGTCAAAGCCTTAGAATACAAGTTGTTTTTGAGGAAAAAAAGTTAAAAACAAAAATAGTTCTCAATCTCAACTCTAAAACACAAGTTTTCACGTAAATCATTTATTATAATATAATGAAGTTAAAAATCAACCGCCCTTGCGAAATTTATTTTTTTCCTGCTTTTTTTTTATTTTCATCAATTAAACCCCCTCATTTTTACCATATTGTTAAAGTCGTTTCTCTACAGTACAACAGGCATTAAAAAAAAATGGCTTTTCGTATGAAAAGCCATTTTTGTACCAAAAATATAATTCGAATTAATATAAACTTGGATATTTAGTTGGATTCGCCTCGTTCATTATAGCATAAATAGCTTCAAAAACATCTTCTGATGATGGTTTAGAGAAGTAATCTCCATCCGTGCCATAAGAAGGTCTATGTGCTTTCGCTGTAAGTGTCTGAGGAGCGCTGTCCAAATAACGGTAACCCGCTTGAGTTTCAAGTATTTCTTGTAGTAAATAGGCCGATGCTCCTCCAGGAACATCTTCATCAACGACCAACAAACGATTGGTCTTTTTCAAACTCACTGCGATATCGTGTTTGATATCAAATGGCAGTAGAGATTGACAGTCGATTAATTCAACTTCAATTCCCAATTCCAATAATTCTGCAGCAGCTTGTTCTATAACACGTAAGGTAGATCCATAAGACACTACCGTAATATCCTTACCTTCTTTGATGGTTTCAACAACACCAATCGGCGTTTTGAATTCTCCAAGGTTATTCGGCATGGTTTCTTTTAAACGGTAACCGTTCAAACATTCAATTACCAAAGCCGGTTCGTCGGTTTCCAATAAAGCATTGTAAAAACCTGCTGCCTTGGTCATATTACGCGGTACCAATACATGCATTCCTCTAATCGCATTGATAATCATCCCCATCGGCGAACCCGAATGCCAGATTCCCTCCAAACGATGTCCTCGAGTACGCACAATAAGCGGTGCTTTTTGCTTACCCGAAGTTCTGTATTGTAAAGTAGCTAAATCATCACTCATGATCTGAATAGCATACAATAAATAATCTAAATATTGAATTTCAGCAATAGGTCGTAATCCTCTCATGGCCATACCTATACCTTGTCCTAAAATGGTTGCCTCACGGATTCCCGCATCGGAAATTCTAGTTTCACCAAATTTTTCTTGTAAACCTTCTAATCCTTGATTCACATCACCGATATTCCCAGAATCTTCTCCAAAGATCAAAGCGTTTTCATGTTTCGTAAAAATCGCATCAAAATTATCTCTCAATACCACTCTTGCATCAACTTCTTCCGCTTGATCGTCATAAGTTGCTGGAACCTCAACGATATGAGCTAAACTATCTTTTGAGTTAGAATACAGATTAGAGCTGAATTTCGGTTGTATTTTTTCAAAATACTGTTGGATAAATTCCGCTATCGTAGCCTGCGGAGCTTCGTTAATCACCAATCTCAAGATTTTCCTAGCCGTAGATAGGATTTCTTTTCTAATCGGCTCTTTAATCGATTCCAATTCGTTGGCGCTTTTTTCAATTGAATCGCGATTAACACTTTGTGCCGCAATACTTCTCAGTAAGTTTACCAATTCCGTACGCTCGTTTTTAATCGGATCAATATAGGCACTCCAAGCTGCTTTTTTAGCTTCTAAAACTTCTTTTTTAAGGATTTGATCCAACTCATCTAACGATTCTTCTGTCGAGATGCCGTTTTCAATAATCCAATTTCTCATTTTAGACAAACAATCGAATTCCGCTTCCCATTCTAAGCGCTCTTTGCTCTTATAACGTTCATGCGATCCCGAAGTGGAATGTCCTTGAGGTTGTGTCAATTGCTGTACGTGAATCAAAACCGGCACGTGTTGTTCTCTCGCAATCTGTGAAGCTTTGTTATATGCTTCAATTAATGCGACATAATCCCAACCGGCAACACGAATGATTTCGTATCCTTTATGATCTTCATCTCTTTGAAATCCTTTTAGAATTTCCGAGATATTTTCTTTAGTAGTCTGATATTTTGCGTGAACAGATATTCCGTATTCATCATCCCATACACTCATAACCATCGGTACCTGTAATACCCCAGCTGCATTGATGGTTTCGAAAAACAAACCTTCTGATGTAGAAGCATTACCAATCGTTCCCCACGCTACTTCATTTCCCGCTACAGAAAAATTATTAGCCGTATCCATGTTGGCAAATTCTCTATACACTTTAGAGGCTTGTGCCAAACCTAAAAGTCTTGGCATTTGCCCTGCAGTTGGAGAAATATCCGCGCTCGAGTTTTTCTGAGCCGTTAATTTTTTCCAATCTCCATTTTCATCCAAACTGTGGGTAGCAAAATGCCCTCCCATTTGTCGTCCCGCTGACATCGGATCGTGTTCTATATCTGAATGTCCAAATAATCCTGCGAAAAATTGCTGTACGTTCAGCGCTCCAATAGCCATCATAAAGGTTTGATCGCGGTAATATCCAGAACGGAAATCTCCATCTCTAAACGCTTTGGCCAAGGCTAATTGTGGCACTTCCTTCCCATCTCCAAAGATACCGAATTTCGCCTTCCCAGTCAGTACTTCCCGTCTTCCCAATAAACTACATTCTCTACTGGTACGCGCAATTTTATAGTCTTGTAAAACTTCTTTTTTGAAATCTTCAAAAGAAAGAGGTTCTTTTATAGCCGTTTGATTCATAGTAAAACCTTGTGATGAAATAAATAATATTACAGGTCACGAATATAAGACAATCTAATTAGAAAAACTAATATATTGATTTTGAAAAAATTCTTAAAAAAAGCCGAATACGTTACATTATTCTCTGTCAAAACAAAAATCACCTCATTATAACTTGCTAAATCGACAAAAAACAAACTTTAATTATCAAATTAACAAGGACAAAAAAAGCTTTTTTTTAACCAAAATAGATTTTTTATCCGCCTTTTATCCGGGTAATTAGCAGCATTAAAAACAAAAAACCACCTCGATTTGGAGGTGGTTTTTTGTTTTTTATTCGATAACGTTCAACATTTTTTCGATGGGAAAACGCACTTTTTTTAAAGGCGCCAACCAATCATGTTCTTCATCACGATAACCCAAAGGCAGCAAAGTAACACTTCTCAATCCTTTCTCTCGCAGTCCCAAAAGTTCATCCAAGATCGCATTGTCAAAGCCTTCCATCGGTGTCGCATCAACTTTTAATTCTGCCGCAGCCGCTATCGCCATTCCAAAAGCAATATACGCTTGACGCGCAGCATGCTGGAATTGTCTTTCCAAATCCCAAGGAGCAAAATTTAATAAGATACTATTCTTAAAATCATCCATAGTCCCCTTAGGCAATTCGCGTATTGCTTCCATATTGTCAAATACCGAATCCAAACGTGCTTCTGTATATTGATCCCAAGCTGCAAAAATCAACAAATGAGAACAATCTAAAATCTGCGTTTGCTGAGCCGCCTCATTATATATACGTTCTTTAAAGGCTTTGTTTTTAACCAAAATCATCTCAAAAGGCTGTAAACCCGACGAAGTGGGTGCCATTATAGCGGCTTTAATAATTTGATTTACCTGCGATTCCGGAACAACTGCTCCATTCATTTTCTTGGTCGCATGCCTCCAGTATAAACTCTTTAGTAGTTCCATAATTACAATTGGTTATTTATCTTTTTTATATGCAGCTAAAAAAGCCACAACATTATTCTCAATACGCGCTAGAATATCAGATACATCCGCTTTTACAAAGGGCTCTCCTAGAATATTTTCGCACAATTCGATATAACGATCAGAAACCGTCTGGATATATTCATCAGTCATTTCCGGAACAACCTGTCCCTCTTTACCTTGAAAACCATTCGAAATCAACCATTGTCTTACAAACTCCTTGGATAATTGTTTTTGTTGCTCTCCGTTATCTTGACGCTGTTGATAACCCTCTGCATAAAAATACCGCGATGAATCTGGTGTATGAATCTCATCGATCAAAACAATTTTTCCGTCTTTTGTTTTTCCAAATTCATATTTAGTATCCACCAATATCAAACCTCTACTGGCTGCCATCTCAGTTCCTCTTTGATAAAGCGCTCGAGTATACTGTTCCAATACCAAATAATCTGCTTCAGATACTATATTTCTTTTAAGTATATCCTCTCTTGAAATATCCTCATCGTGATCTCCCAAATCGGCCTTAGTCGACGGAGTGATGATCGGATGAGAAAATGGATCGTTTTCCTTTAAACCCTCTTGCATTACAACCCCACACAATACTCTTTTCCCCAAAGCATATTCCCTTGCGGCATGTCCAGATAAATATCCTCTAATAACCATTTCCACTTTAAATGGCTCGCAAAGATGACCCACTGCAACGTTTGGATCTGGTGTAGCAATTAACCAATTCGGAACGATGTCTTGGGTTTTTTGCATAAACTGAGTAGCAATCTGATTGAGAATCTGTCCTTTATAAGGAATCCCCTTAGGCATGACAACATCAAAAGCAGATAGGCGATCCGTTGCAATCATCACCAATAATTGGTCATTAATATTATAGACCTCACGTACTTTACCGTGATACACTGATTTTTGATTTGGAAAATTAAAGTCGGTTCGTGTGATTGTATTCATATATAGGGTTTTGTAGTGTTGTTGTATCCGTGTGATTTAATAGGCCAATAAATCGATAAGTTCTTTTTCGAATCTTCCTTTAGGCAAGTATTGATCTTCTAAAGCTTTAACAAATGGAATCGCCGTATCCAAACTGGCAACTCTTTTGACCGGAGCGTCTAAAAACTCAAAACAATTTTCCATAATTGTTGCAGCAATATCACTTGCTACTCCTCCAAATAAAGAATCTTCTTGTAAAATAATCACTTTCCCAGTCTTTTTAACCGATTGGTAAATTGATTCCAAGTCCAAGGGTTGAAGCGTTCTTAAATCCAATAGATCAGCTTGAATAGTCGGGTTTTTATCTAGGGTTTCCAATGCCCAATGCACCCCTGCACCAAAAGTGATTATAGTAACCGCATCACCGGTTCTCAATAGGGCTGCCTGACCAAACGGTATCGTATAATAGTTGGTAGGCACTTCCTGATAAATGCTTCTATACAACATTTTGTGTTCAAAAAACATTACGGGATTTGGATCGTTGATCGCAGTATTCATCAAACCTTTGGCATCTAGTGGAAAAGCGGGGTATACCACTTTTAAACCTGGAGTTTTAGTAAACCAAGCCTCATTGGTTTGCGAATGAAATGGTCCTGCTTGAGTTCCACCACCACAAGGCATCCTCACCACTACATCGGCCTTTTCGTTCCATCTGTAGTGAATTTTAGCCAAGTAATTGACAATTGGATTAAATCCCGTTGAAACGAAATCACCAAACTGCATTTCAACTATGGCTTTTTGTCCGTTAATAGACAATCCCATAGCAGCAGATACGATAGCACTTTCACAAATCGGCGTATTTCTAATGCGCTCTTTGCCAAATAAGTCAACAAAGCCATCTGAAACTTTAAACGCACCACCATATTCCGCGATATCTTGCCCCATCATCACCAAGTTAGGATGGCGTTCAAAAGACTGCTTTAAACCTTCAGACACAGCGTCTACCAAACGTATTTTATGCGTTTCCTCAGCCATCTCAAAGACCTCGTGCTCGTAGGGAGCATACATATCATTCAATTCCTCTTCGAGATTGGCCTCAATCAACGGTTCTTTTTGAACTTTAGCCCAATGTTCGTCGATCTCACTTTTGAATATGGCGCGAATCTCCGCATCTATTTCCGGAGTCAAAACCCCCAAATCCAATAGATATTTTTTGTAATTCTCTAACGGATCTTTGACCGCCCACATATCCATCAATTCCTGAGGAACATATTTAGTTCCACTGGCCTCTTCATGTCCGCGCATTCTAAAGGTTTTAAATTCTATTAAAACCGGATGCGGATTTTCGCGCATTGCATGAACGATATCCGTTAGTTTATTATAAACTTCTAATATATTATTTCCATCGATGATATGACTTTCCATACCATAACCAACGGCACGATCAGCCAAGTTTTCACAGCGATACTGCTCATTGGTTGGTGTCGATAGTCCATAACCATTATTTTCAATAATGAATAATACCGGCAGATCCCACACAGAAGCGACATTCAATGCTTCGTGGAAATCTCCTTCCGAAGTTCCTCCCTCACCAGTAAATACAGCAGTTACTTTTTTCTCCCCCTTTAATTTATGCGCCAAAGCAATTCCGTCAGCCAATCCCAATTGCGGACCGAGATGCGAAATCATTCCTACGATATTAAATTCTTGGGTTCCAAAATGAAATGAGCGTTCTCGACCTTTAGAAAAACCATCGGCCTTGCCCTGCCATTGTGAAAACAAGCGATACAAAGGGATGTCACGACTGGTAAAAACCGCCAAATTTCTATGCATCGGCAATACGTATTCATCGCGATCCAAAACACTGGTTACCCCAACTGAAATAGCCTCTTGTCCAATGCCGGAAAACCACTTTGATACTTTTCCCTGACGAATAAGTATCAACATCTTTTCTTCTATTAATCGAGGTTTAAGTATTTTTTTATACAAATCCAAAAGGGTATGATCAGTCAAATCTCTTTTGTCGTATTTTATATTTTCCATAGTTATTGATAAAGGGGTTAAAATTAATAATTCTTTAAAAGAATAACTAAAAAAATCAGTTGTTAAATCAACTGTATTAATGATTGATTTTCAAGCCAATAACCACAGAAGTTATTTTAATCTAAAGATTCCACCCTTTATGCCGATAAAATTGCGATTTCAAGACGATCAATTCCACTTTAGCCTCCTTCCCACTTCAGCCTGCTACACAAATTGCAAACCAAGCATTCCTTTGTCAGAAAAAAGACTGTTATTTTAACATTTTCCAGTCAGAAAAACCTGTAAAGATGTTTTTTAAAGTCGAGGTCAAACCACAAAAAAACCAGTAATTTCAAGCTTTTTTGGGTTTCGCATTTCTTTAATTTTTTATTGGAAATACTAATTTTATCACAAATAATACAATTGCGAATTTCGTAATCAAATTATACATTAATTTCACTTTACGAAATCAAATAATGATTTCAATATATTATAACCAATTTAAAACTAAAAATTATGAACATTAAAAAATCAATGGTACTTACCGCAGCTTTAGCTTTATTTTCTTCAGCAAGCATTATGGCTCAAACTCCTGAAAAATTAAAAACCGCGACTAAACAAGAAACCGCTAAAGCAACTAAAAAAGTTGAAACGGCTGAAGCTCAAGTCAACAACCAAGTTGCTAAATCCAAAACAAAAGTGGAAGAGGTAAAAACAAAAGAAAACGCTAAAGTAGATAGCAAAGTAAAAGACATGAAAAAAGAAGTCAATAAAGCTGAAGACAAAATCAACCAAGTTAAGAGATAACAATCCTCTTGCTTTTGTAAATATCAAGACGATGCCTTGATGTCTAAAAAAACAAAAACAACATTATAGTTAAAAGAAAAAATCACCTCAACTCTGGATTTTAGCCATAGAAGAGGTGATTTCATTTATATTAATAAAGTTTTAAAACCTTATTTGACCTTTTATAAACCTGCGGATTCCACTTGGTAATCCGTTATTTTTAAATCTTTTCCTTCTTTGGAAAGGTATAGGGTTTCATCTGATTTTCCGTTTACGTATTCTACTTTATACCTCAACACATATTGGGCATCCACGTTGGCTTCGTTAGTCGAGGTGTTTTTTTCCCAATCCGTGATCTCAAAGGTTTTGATATCGCCTAACTTCGATTCTTTCTCGATCAGATAGGTTTTCAATTTATCCTTTGAAGAATTTACGAAATAATCCTTACTCATCAAATTATAAATCGAATCGTAGTTTTTATTCATCGAATGGTAATACAACCACCCACCTACAGCTTCCGCCGCTCTTTCATCTTGTCTTAGCCCTCCTTTAGTTGCATTGGAATTACAAGCAATAAAAAACGGCACTACTAAAAACAATAAAAGTCTTAATTTCATAATTGTAATTTTTAATGTTATCTATCTAGTTCACTATACATCTTAACCTATACTAGTAAATATACACTTATTATTATCAAATACCAACTTATATTCATTAAAAATTTTAATAAAAAGACAATATAATAAATACCTTCCTTCGAAACGACTACCTACGACATGCTTTCTGTTAAAAAATAAGTTTTTTTTGACAGAAAATAATTAGACAGTATCACAATGCAAAACTACTGACTCGAGCAACTACTGACTCGAGCAACTACTGACTCGAGCAACTACTGACTCGAGCAACTACTGACTCGAGCAACTACACCCGATGACAACTGCACCAAAAGTCTTCTAGAACCTCCCCGAATTTCAGTTTGTTAGCGTTTTGCCGGTGAGCTCGTTCAGATGCAGCTCAGTCCTCAAAAACACTTCCAACTGCCCTTTGTCCTTTTATAAATACGATAGTTGCTTTTTCGGTACCAACCTATTAAAAAATATCAGTAAATTTGCTTCACTTATATTAAGTTTTTTTATTAAACAAATTATAACAATGCAAAACATTCCTAGTGTTGACTTGCGTGATTTCCTATCGGACGACCCGATACGTAAACAAAAATTTGTAAATGAAATCGGAAAAGCCTACGAAGAAATTGGATTCGTAGCATTAAAAGGTCATTTCCTTAATGACCAACTCGTTGAAAATTTATACACTGAGGTTCGCAACTTCTTTAACCTTCCGTTGGAAGTAAAAGAAAGTTATGAAGTACCGGGTATCGGTGGACAGCGCGGTTATGTTTCTTTTGGAAAGGAACATGCTAAAGGACGAAAAGAAGGTGATCTAAAGGAGTTTTGGCATTTTGGACAATATGTCGAAAACAATGCGGAACTCGAAGCCAGCTATCCCGCCAATGTACAGGTAAAGGAATTGCCTCATTTCAATGAAGTAGGTAAAGAGACTTATCAGATGCTTGAAAAAACAGGTGTTTATGTACTAAGAGCATTAGCTTTATTTTTAGGGCTAGACGAATTCTATTTTGACGCTTACCTCAAAAACGGGAACAGTATTTTACGTCCAATCCACTACCCTCCTATTAAGGACGAACCAAAAAATGCTTTGCGCGCAGCCGCTCATGGCGACATCAACTTGATCACCCTACTTATGGGTGCCCAGGGTAAAGGATTACAGGTTCAAAACCACGATGGGGAATGGATTGACGCTATTGCGCAACCCGACGAACTGGTTATTAATGTCGGGGATATGTTGTCTCGTCATTCCAACAACCGTTTAAAATCAACCATACATCAAGTGGTTAATCCGCCAAGAGAGTTATGGGGAACCTCACGTTACTCCATTCCTTTCTTTATGCATCCAATCAGTGAGATGCCGTTAAACTGTTTAGCCGAGTGCATTGATGACAACCATCCAAAACAGTTTGAAGACATCACCGCTGGGGCTTATTTACATGAGCGTTTGGTAGAATTGGGATTAATCAAGAAATAAATTAATAATGGGCAAAAAAATCAGTAATTTAGAAGATTTAGGCGGTTTCGTATTTTCGACCAATGCCTCTTTTTCGTATGAGGAATCCGATGAAGATCAAATTCCTTTAGCTGCTAATGAACAACGATTAGAAGCTCATTTAGACAAGAAAAATCGAGGTGGCAAAGTTGCTACCTTGATTAAAGGTTTTCAAGGAAGTGATGACGACTTAAAGTCTTTAGCTAAACAGCTTAAAACCCTATGCGGCGTTGGTGGCTCAGCAAAAGACGGGGAAATCATTATTCAGGGAAACTTCAGAGACAAAATCATGGAACACCTCAGCAAACAGGGGTATAAAATCAAACGCGTAGGCGGCTAATTTAAAAATCAAAACCATGCCCATCAAATCATCTGAATTAATTTTAAATCCCGACGGAAGCATCTATCACTTGAACCTTCGTCCAGAAAATTTAGCTCGAGATGTGATTTTTGTCGGAGATCAAGACCGTGTAGAACAAATTTCTAAACATTTTGATACGATTGAATTCACCACTCAAAAGAGAGAATTTAAAACACATACCGGTACCTACAAAGGCAAACGAATCACCGTGATTTCCACTGGAATTGGCCCAGACAACATAGACATTGTATTAAATGAACTTGATGCCCTAGTCAATATTGATTTTGAAACGCGCCTACCGCTTAAGCAACACACTTCCTTAAATATTATTCGCGTAGGTACTTCGGGCTCCCTACATTCCGATCTGCCAGTAGACAGCTTTTTATTGTCTCAATACGGCATCGGCATGGACAATATGTTACGCTCTTATGAACTACACGATATCTGTGAAGAAGATATGGAAGAGGCTTTTATCGCACATACCGATTGGGACAGCAGAAAAGGACGTCCTTATATTGTGAGTAATAGTACTGTTCTAGAAGCTCGCCTCAGTGGCAGCCAAATGAATTATGGAATCACCGCAACCGCAAGTGGTTTTTATGGTGCACAAGGAAGAGTTTTAAGACTGGCTCTTCAAGATCAAAACCTCAATCACAAGATTGATACTTTTACTTTTGATTATTACAGAATCACAAACCTGGAAATGGAAACGGCAGCCATTTATGGTTTGTCAAAATTATTAGGCCATCAGGCCGTATCCTTAAATGCCATCGTAGCCAATAGGGCTGATGGAACTTTCAGCTCTGATCCATATAAAGCGGTTAACGCATTAATCGAATATACTTTAGAAAAGCTAACCGAATAGGTTGGCTTTTTTTTATAAGTTTTTTAAAATCAGTCTAAAATAGACTTTTATCAAAAATAGGTTGTCATATATTTTTCATAACTCTCAAAATGTCAGTAAATTTAGGGCTTAATTTATTTTGAACATGATCGAAGATAATTTGCCTTTAGAAAGAATTAATTTTGAGGCGTATAAAACTAAAATTATCACCGCTGAGCAAGCAGCGCAACTGATACCAAATGGAGCTGTAGTAGGTGCAAGTGGTTTTACTAAAGCCGGAGACAGTAAGTCGGTACTACCCGCTTTTGCAAAAAGAGCGGCCACCGAAGATGTAGCCATCACCCTGTTGACAGGCGCTTCTTTAGGTCACACTACCGATGCTGATTTAGCAGCCAATCATGCACTGATTCGCAGAATGCCCTTTCAAGCAGATGCCACTTTACGGAAAAGCATCAACAACTACGAAGTAAAATATGTCGATCAACATTTGAGTGAAACGATTGAACAACTTCAATGTGGTCATATACCCGCTGTAGACATCGCGATCATCGAAGCTTCTTTTATCAACGATCAAGGTTTTATCATCCCGACCACTTCGATCGGAAATTCCGCTTATTTTGCCGCTGCTGCACCTAAAATTATTATAGAAATAAATACCTTAGTACCGGTTTCATTTAGAGGAATTCACGACAATTGTGTCCCTCAAAGTTATCCAAACCGAGAAATTATCCCCATACAAACCGTCAGCGATCGCATTGGAGAAGCGTTTATCCGACTCAACCCAGAGCACGTGATCGGTATTGTTTTTACCGATATACTCGACACACCGGCAGAATTGACACATCCCGACGAAAAAACCACTGCCATTTCACAACATTTACTTCGTTTTTTCGAAGGAGAAATTAAAAAAGGCAGCTTAACCCCTTCTTTACTGCCTTTACAAGCAGGAATCGGCAAAGTAGCCAATGCGGTGCTCACCGGATTGATTGATGGCCCTTTCGAAAACCTTACTATGTATTCCGAGGTATTGCAAGACAGCACCTTTGACCTTATCGACTCGGGTAAAATGAACTTTGCTTCCGGATCATCGATTACAGTGACTGAAAATTGTTACCAACGCATTTTAAAGAACTTTGACAATTATCAAGATAAATTGGTATTGCGCCCTCAAAACATCAGTAATTCACCCGAGGTGATTCGTCGTCTGGGAATTATAGCCATCAACACCGCTATAGAGTTTGATATATACGGAAACGTCAATTCCACACATATAGGTGGCAATCGCATGATGAACGGAATCGGTGGCTCCGGTGATTTTGCTCGAAACGCTTACTTAAGTATTTTTGTCACTCAAGCTGCATCTAAGGATCAAAATGCGATATCCCATGTCTTACCTATGGTTTCACACGTGGATCATACCGAACACGATGTCGATATCTTAGTAACCGACCAAGGACTTGCCGACTTAAGAGGGCTTTCACCGAGAGAACGCGCCGAAGTAATCATCGACAACTGTGTACATCCCGATTATCGAGAGGCTATACGCGACTACTTTGAACGCGCCAAACTAGAAGGTGGCCATACCCCACACCTTTTAAATGAAGCGTTTAACTTTCATTTAAAATTCAAGCAAACCGGTTCGATGAAATAAAAATTTCTAAAAAAATCTCCATCTAAAAAAATGGAGATTTTTTTTGCGTTTTAACCAAAAATTATTACAAATCACGCTTGCAATTCCTATCTTAGCAGTTAAAATTTAAAAGATGAAAACAGTTCGGATTGCAGGAGTACCGGAACATTTCAATCTTCCTTGGCATTTAGCGATAGATAGCGGTGATTTTGAAGCTGTCGATTTGAATTTAGAATGGACGGATATCCCTGAAGGAACTGGCAAAATGTGCCAAATGCTTCGTGACGGATCTACTGATTTAGCGGTTATACTGACCGAAGGAATTGTCAAGGATATCGCTTTAGGCAATGCGTGCACGATTGTTCAAGAATATGTTTCTTCGCCATTGCTCTGGGGGATACACGTTAATGCCTCATCGGATTTTAATCAGGTTGGGCAATTGCTGGACAAAACCGCAGCTATCAGTCGTCTGGGGTCTGGCTCGCATCTGATGGCCTTAGTACATGCCAAACAGCAAAATTGGAATACTGAGGTACCCCTAAAAATTGTTAACACCATCGATGGTGCAGTTAACGCATTGACCAACGGTGAAGCAGACTATTTTATGTGGGAACGCTTTATGACACAGCCCTTAGTAGATCAAGGAGTTTTTAGACGCATCGGCCAATGCCCAACGCCCTGGCCTTCTTTTGTTATCGTTTGTCGCAATGAATACTTAGAACAGCATGGCGCCGTTGTCGAACACGTTTTAGAAATCATCAATAACACCACAGCCGAGTTTAAACAAATCCCAAGTATCGATAGAACTCTGGCTTCCAAATTTAACCAACAAGTAACCGACATTCAACAATGGTTACAGTTGACACAGTGGTCACAGAAAAAATTAAACCAACAAGACTTTGAAGCCGTACAAAAGGAGCTTTTAGCCTTAAATTTGATTACAAAACCCAGTAGTTATCAACAAGTCGTAAAGTCATAAGCGCGAGTCAATGAGCGAAACTAAAGTGTCCCAATACAAGAAAATCATTTCTAAGCTTACTATTCCGAAGCCTTGGGACTCTATTATTGTACTTATTTTAAATATTTTGATAATCATTCCCGTATTTATAATTATTCACCAGAATATTATAGATCCCGATTGGCCTTATCACATTGACCGTATACTGCTATTCATCGCTTTGGTGATGTTATTTCAATTATTACTGCGCTTACTGAAAACCTTTTTATTTGTTTGTATTTTCATCTACATCGCCTTTTTGATTTGGGGCACCTTGTTTCAAGGCTATGGATTTGCAGCAGTCTATGACGATTATAGAGCCATGATTTACTCGATGTCAGACAGTCCTAATCCACAGGATGTCATCATCTCAAAATTATTGCCGTTTCCGAACAAGTCAAAAATTATCAATGCGGTTGAGTACAACAATCCAAAGGTTCGAAATTTCGCCTTATTAGCTACAACCAAACACTTTACTAATGTCAAAGGATATAGCGAATACCGCCAAATCATTCAGTGTTTTGCTATCTTTAAAGAAATTAGAAATCGATGGAACTACGTCAACGATCCAAAAGGCAGAGAATACATAGCTACAGCATCTGAATCCCTTCAGCATTTTTCTGGGGATTGTGATGATCATGCGATCCTGATGTCAGCCTTGATACAAGCCATTGGAGGAACCCCGCGGATCATTCACACCAAAGAACACCTTTATCCAGAAATGCTGATCGGAACCAAGGCTGATTTAGAAAACATCAACTACTTAATCAAGGAGGTTTTGTTTAAAGAAGAAAGTCGTGGAAAAGAAATTCACTACCACATCGATGAACGCGGGCAAATCTGGTTAAATTTAGACTATACTGCACGCTACCCTGGAGGCCCTTTTATGTCGGAGGAAATCCTCGGAGCTCTAACCTTAAATTAAAAAACAAACATGCACGAAACAGCCCTATTATTTGGAAGTATATTTGGAGGAACTGCCGTTATATTTGGCGCTTTTGGCGCTCATCTACTCAAAAAACGTTTTAATAAAGAGCAACTTTCCAATTTTGAAACCGGAGTTCGGTATCAAATGTATCACGCCATAGCACTTTTAGCCATCGGACTTTCAGCTGCCACCCCCAATGAATACCTCACCAATGCCGTGCGCTTTTTTATATTGGGAACCCTGTTGTTTTCCCTGAGTATTTATGGACTAACGATCAGTAGCGCCATGAAAAGCAAGATTAAAATACTGGGACCAATTACACCTATCGGCGGTTTATTCTTAGTCGGAGGATGGGTCATGCTGTTGGTGTATTTTTTTAGTATAAAAACTCAATAAATTATTTATACCAAAATTTACCGCAAAAAGGGCCTATAAATTAACAATTTTTTAATTCTTATTCTACTTTTTTCGGTATCTTTGTACTCGTATTTCGCTATATTATAGAAATTATCTATCGCGTAATACACTATCTATCAAGCAACCTAATTAAGAATAAATAAATTAATCAATACAAATGAAAAAAATCTTTTCTCTAGTTGGTGCACTAGCACTTATGGCTTCATGTAACAATGCATCAACCGATAGTTTCACTATCTCTGGTAATGTAACAGGCATTGAAGATGGAACTAAAGTTTACTTAAAAAAACAATCCGATATGGATGTCGTTTCTATCGATTCGACAGTAGTAAAAAACGGGAAATTTGAAATAAAAGGAAAAGCAGTTGAAACGGAAATTTCATATATCGCTTTTGGAAAAGATTCTGATAACCTAGGTATGCCATTCGTACTTGAAAATGGTGATATCAAAGTTGAATTCAATAAAGATGACGTTCAAAACGCTAAAGCAACAGGAACAAAAAACAACGAATACTTTGTTACTTTCAACAAAGAAGCTGGTGTTTTACAGAAAAAAGTAGTTGACTTCCAACAACAAAATCAAATGTTGATTATGGAAGCACAACAAAACAACAATGAAAAAGTATTGGATTCACTTTACGGAATCAATGAGAAATACACGAATGAGTTAAAAAACTATACGTTATCATTTGTTGAAAAAACTCCAGATGCCTTTATCTCAATTTTGATTTTAAATCAAATGACTCAAGGAAATAGCATTGAACCAGCAAAGTCTCAAGCTTTGTTTGACAAAATGCCTAAAGAGATCAAAGAATCTAAACAAGGAAAAGAATTAGCTGAAATATTGAGTAAAGTAGCCAAAGTAACTGTTGGAAAAAAAGCTCCAGATTTCTCAGCTCCAAGTCCTGAAGGAAAAATGGTTAGCTTAAAAGAAAGTTTAGGTAAAGTGACCATCATCGATTTCTGGGCTTCATGGTGTGGTCCTTGTAGAGTTGAAAACCCTAATGTGGTTAAATTGTACGAGAAATTTCATGAAAAAGGACTTAACATCATCGGTGTATCTTTAGATAAAGATGGTGACAAATGGAAAGAAGCTATCGCTAAAGATGGTTTAACTTGGGCTCAAGTTTCTAACTTACAATTCTGGCAAGATCCAATCGCTGCAGATTATTCTGTAAAAGCGATTCCTGCAACTTTCGTATTGGACGAAAACGGAGTTATTGTTGCAAGAGATTTAAGAGGTGCTGAATTAGAAGCTAAAGTTGCTGAGTTATTGGCAAAATAGTTTTCTCACTACATAATAAAAAAGGGTTGTCTCTGCTATAGAGACAACCCTTTTTTTATTGTTTTATCAACACAATACTGTTTGCCTTCACTTCATTCCCATTTACCATACTATGGCTGTTTTGCCCAGCTGCTCCAACAAACTATTCGCCTGACTGAAATGCTTGTTACCAAACCAATATCCACGGTTAGCACTTAAGGGTGATGGATGTCCGGCAGTTAATACAAAATGTTTTATACCATCAATTTTTTTGCCTTTTTGAATGGCATAATTGCCCCAGAGCAAAAAAACCACCCCTTCACAATTGTCCGACACATATTGAATAACGGCATCTGTAAAAACTTCCCATCCCTTTTTTTGATGGCTCCCCGCCTTAGCTTCCTCGACAGTTAGCGTTGCATTTAACAGCAAAACCCCCTGATTTGCCCAGCGTTCGAGATTACCCCAAATCGGTATAGGTTCTCCGATATCTTGCTCAATCTCTTTAAATATATTGACTAATGAAGGAGGAAAACGCACGCCATCCTGAACAGAAAAACACAAACCGTTTGCCTGACCCAAGCCGTGATAAGGGTCTTGTCCCAAGATAACCACTTTAATATCCGCTGGCGAAACAGCATCAAAGGCCGCAAAAACTTGATCCATAGGTGGGAAACACCTTTTAGACTCATAAGCTGAAGAGACAAACTGCGTCAATTCCAGAAAGTACGGTTTTTGCTGTTCGCACTTATAAAAATCCGCCCAAGAGTCTGGCATTTGTAAACTCATATATCCTTATTTTTTTTATATCTTATATACTATAATGCCTTCTTTTCAAGGCAAATCGAACCAGTTCATTACTTAGCTATTAAGCAGTTATATTACACGATTTAATCATACTTATCCGCCCTATAAACACCCATGCCCCAGTTTTCGCTGTCGCAAAGACAACGACTCTCGCATATTTTAAACAAATATAGATAATTCTCGAAATCTATTTCATTATAATGTATTCTCTCGAATCGAAATAGCTGTTGATAACTCATAAAATAGTAGTAATTTTGCTCTTTATTACGAGAGCGAATCTATGACTTCTATACAACCCAAAACCCTTCAAGATTTAGAGTTCCACACGGTACTTCAAACCATTTCTGATCTTTGTGTCACGATAATGGGAAAAGAAAAAGCCCTAGAGGTTGTTCCTTTCTCTACATCGGAACAAACCATCGAAGGCCTTTTGCAAACCTCTGAATACTTGTCCTCTTTCACGAATAACAATGTGATTCCGAATCATTATTTTGACGAGATCCATTATGAGCTAAAGTTTCTAGCTATTGAAGACAGTTACCTCGATGTAGGTAGTTTTAAAAAAATAGCGACTTTGGTTGAAACGACTTTAACCCTGCTCGCTTTTTTAAATAAATTTCAAGAATACTACCCTACTTTACAAGCACAGACTACAGAACTGGAAATCAACAAGCAGATTTCCAAAGAAATAGATGCTGTTCTGGATAAATATGGCGAAGTAAAGGACAATGCTTCTTTAAATCTACAAGAGATCCGCAAACAAATCAATGCGGTTCGCGGTAAGATCAACCAGAGTTTTGTGGCAGCTTTAAGCAGCAGCAGCAGTTCTGGTTATTTAGATGACATTCGCGAGTCTGTAGTCGATAATAAACGGGTTTTGGCCGTTATAGCGATGTATCGCAAGAAAGTAAAAGGTAGTGTTTTGGGACAATCCAAAACGGGAAGTATCGTATATATAGAACCAGAAGCCACTTTGCGTTATTCAAGAGAGCTCAACAACTTACAATTTGAAGAGCGCGAGGAAGTTATGCGTATACTAAAACGCCTGACCAACGTGATACGTCCTTTCCAGTACCTTATTTCCGACTATCAAGATTTTTTAGCACATATTGATCTGATTGCTGGAAAAGCCAAATACGCTGAAAAAATCAACGGGATTAAGCCCAATATCACCGAAGAACGTCGGGTGTATTTTAGAGATGCCTATCATCCGGTGTTATACTTAAACAATAAAAAGAAAAAGAAGCCTACTTACCCACAGACGATTGAACTCGAACAGAACAGTCGAATTATTGTAATTTCTGGTCCCAATGCCGGTGGAAAGAGTATTACCTTAAAAACGGTAGGATTACTTCAACTGATGTTACAATGCGGTTTACTAATACCGGTACACGAGCGTAGTGAAACCTTTATTTTCGACCGTATACTAACCGATATTGGCGACAATCAATCGATAGAAAATCATTTGAGCACCTACAGTTACCGCTTAAAAAACATGAATTACTTTTTAAAGAAGTGTAACGATAAAACCTTATTCCTCATCGATGAATTTGGAACGGGATCGGATCCCGAACTCGGAGGTGCCTTGGCAGAAACTTTTCTAGAAGAGTTTTACGATCGAGAGGCTTTTGGAATTATCACGACACATTACACCAATTTAAAAATTTTAGCCAACGAATTGCCTCATGCTACCAACGCAAACATGCTTTTCGATGAAAAAACCTTAGAACCGCTTTACAAACTTCACGTGGGTCAGGCCGGTAGTTCCTTTACTTTTGAGGTTGCTCAGAAAAACGGAATTCCGTACAGTCTAATCAATCGCGCGAAGAAAAAAATTGAAGGCGACAAGGTGCGTTTTGATAAAACCATTGCCAACTTACAAAAAGAACGTTCTAAATTAGAAACTACTTCCAAAAACCTTAAGGAGGAAGAGACTAAGGCACGAGAAGAAAGTAAGAAAATGGAGCATATCAACGTTAAGATACAAGACAAACTCGAACGTTATCAAGAGCTGTTTGATGCCAATCAACGTTTGATATACTTGGGACAGAAGATGGACGATCTGTCGGAGAAATATTTTAACAACAAGAGCAAGAAAACCCTATTTGGCGAATTATTACGTGTGGTAGAGATTGAAAACTCCAAGAGAAAACCCATACCGGTTAAAGAGAAAAAAGTCAAGGAAAAACAGCAGGAAGTGTTGATTAAGGAAGTTGAGGAAAAAGTAGAACAAATCCGCGTTGAGAAGAAGGAGAAAAAAGAATTGGTTAAACAAGAATTAGCCAATCAGCCTAAAGTGGCACTAAAAGTTGGAGATCGCGTGCGAATGATCGACGGAAAAGCCGTGGGAACCTTAGACCAAATCGAAAAGAAAAAAGCTACTGTAAATTATGGTATCTTTGTATCTAAAGTTGCACTGGACACGTTAGAATTGGTGGAACGACCAAAAAACAAATAAGATGTTAGACCTTCCCAAAGACAAGAAAATAGTCCTGTTTGATGGCGTTTGTAACCTGTGTGACAGTACGGTACAAAAAGTCATTCAAGCAGATGTTAACGACCAATTTCGATTTACACCTTTGACTTCGGAAAAAGGTTTAGAGATATTGAATTACATCGGAGTAGAGCCTGGTAAAATTGACAGTATTATCCTGTATGAGCCCGGCCAAGCTTATTATGTAAAAGCAGAGGCCGCATTAAAAATTGCGGAATTCCTCGGAGGAAAGTACACCTTTTTGTCCTTTTTAAATGTACTGCCCAATGCCCTACTCAATCGCGGTTATGATTATATAGCCAAAAACCGGTATCGCTGGTATGGCAAGAAAGATGCTTGCATGATTCCGACTGCCGAAACTCGAAATAAATTCATCTAAATTTGGGCAGATTTTTTTATCGTTAAATATCTCAAATAATTTCACTTAAAAATAGGCATTGCGTATATTTGCCTACTTATAAAATCGAAACTAATGCATATTTCATACAATTGGTTAAAACAATTCATTAAGTTAGACATTACACCAGAAGAAACTTCCAAAATACTAACTGACTTAGGTCTTGAAGTAGAGGGGCTTACCCGCTATGAAAGCTTAAAAGGAGGCCTGCAAGGCGTAGTAGTTGGTCATGTTTTATCTTGTGATCCTCACCCAAATGCAGACAAATTACGAATCACCAAAGTTGATGTTGGAACGGGTACACCGTTGCAAATTGTTTGTGGCGCTCCTAATGTCGCAGCTGGACAAAAAGTTCCTGTAGCTACTATTGGAACGATACTTACCGATGGAGAAGGCAATGCCTTTACCATTAAAAAAGGTAAAATTCGCGGTGAAGAAAGCTTTGGAATGATCTGCTCTGAAGAGGAATTGGGATTGGGTCAAGGACATGATGGTATCTTGGTTTTGGATGATAAATGGGATGCGGGTACTACTGCTGCAAACGTATTTAACATTGTAACGGATGATGTTTTCGAAATTGGACTTACGCCAAATCGCTCTGACGCCATGAGTCATTGGGGTGTTGCGCGTGATTTGAGAGCGGGTTTATTACAAAACCCAGCTCATAACCACAACAATGAGATAATCACACCGTCGGTTAGCAAATTCAAAGTAGAAAAACGCACACTAAAGGTAGATGTTGTTATCGAGAACTCTAAGAAAGTACCGCGCTACTGTGGGGTTACCATCTCTGATATCGATGTTAGACCTTCACCAGAATGGTTGCAAAACAGATTAAAATCAATTGGGATTACTCCAAAAAACAATATAGTTGACGTTACCAATTACGTTTTACACGATTTGGGACAACCGCTACACGCCTTTGATACAGCAAAGATCAAAGGATTAAAAATCAAAGTTAAAAACGTTGAAGCAGGTACAAAATTCACCACACTAGATGGTGTTGAACGCATCTTGCACGAAGACGATTTGATGATTTGCGACGAAAACGGTCCAATGTGCTTGGCCGGTGTTTTTGGCGGTATCAAATCAGCCGTTTCAGAAAACACGACATCTATTTTCTTAGAAAGTGCTTATTTCGATCCGATCGCGATTCGTAAAGCAGCGAAAAGACACGGTTTAAACACCGATTCTTCGTTCCGTTTCGAACGCGGTATCGATCCGTCGATAACAGAATACGCCTTAAAACACGCAGCACTTTTAATACAAGAGGTTGCCGGTGGAGAAATCACTTCGGATATCATCGATTTCTATCCTAAGAAAATAGAAGATCATTCGGTATTCTTAAATTTCAACAACGTCACTAAAATACTTGGTGAAGAGATTTCTAAAGAAACCATCAAGAAAATCTTGGTATCCTTGGACATCAAAGTCAACAGTATGTCTGATTTGGGATTGGGAATCCTTATTCCTGCATACCGAGTAGATGTACAACGCGAAATAGACGTTATTGAAGAGATTTTAAGAGTGTATGGATACAACAACATCAAAACACCTTCAAAACTTAACGCAACCATTTCAAATACGTCAAAAACAGACGATTTTAAAGTTCAAAACATCTGTGCCAACCAATTGGTATCTCAAGGATTTCATGAAATCATGAACAATTCGTTGACCACACCTGCTTATACCGAATTGACAGAGCATCTAAAATCAGCTTATCAGGTTGATATTTTAAATCCTTTGAGCAATGAACTGTCTGTGATGAGACAAACCTTGCTGTTTGGTGGATTGGAAACGATCTCTTACAACATCAATAGAAAACAATCGGATTTAAAATTATTTGAATTCGGAAAAAGCTATCACAAGTTGCCTTCAGGATACGAAGAACCCAAACATTTGGCTCTTTTTTCTACTGGTAACAACGTAGCAGAAAGCTGGAATACCACACAAAAACCATCGGATTTCTTTGAATTCAAAGGTTATGTCAACAGTCTTTTAGAGCGCTTGGGAATCACTAATTTCCACAGCCAACCCGTTGAAAATGATATCTTCTCTGAGGGAATTTCTTTTTATGTTGGTAACGAATTATTGGTTGAACTCGGAATTTTGAAAAAGACGATTTTAAAGAGTTTTGACATCAAACAAGAAGTGTGTTATGCCGGATTTAAATGGGATGCTGTTTTAAAAATGCTTAGTACGAAGATTAAATTTAACGACATTACTAAGTTTCCAGTAGTGCGTAGAGATTTAGCTTTACTCGTTAACAACAGTGTTTCCTTTGAAGCGATATACAACTTGGTAAAACAAGTGGATAAGAGCTTAATTCAAGAAGTGAGTTTGTTTGACGTATACCAAGGCGATAAATTACCAGAAGGCAAAAAATCTTATGCTATTAAGATCAAATTACAGGACGCCAACAAAACCTTGACTGATGTACAAATCGACAAGATCATGAGTAAAATACAAAAACAATTGGAATCGGAACTCGATGCTCAATTGAGATAATCAGCAAAAGCGGTCTATAAGGACCGCTTTTTTTGCGCTTTGCTTTTCTAGAACTTATAAACATAAAATCCCAACTTTTTACGGTTGGGATTTTTTTGTTGGCAATATAAACTAGTGACTAAACTAAGCGATTAATTTACGCACATCGACAAGATGTTGGCGCAGGCGTAAGAATTCTGCTCATTAATGCTTATGCAAAAAAATTATTCATATATTTTACCTTGACAATCCCAACTAAAAGACATCACAGTATCTTTTTTATGTATATACAAAGGTAATTCTCCTTTGCGTTTGATAACCGTATCTCCTACTTCCATATAATCGATATAATTACGAAACCATCGCCCCATTATTCTAGTAGTAATTATCTCACTGGAATTTATTTTAGTTCCTACAAATTCCATATCCGAGATTATAGTCGGCTTTTCTATTAAAACAACTTCTAAGTCATACTTTCTGTAAGTTTGAGCTGATTGCTCACAATCAATACAAGAATAAAACATTAAAAGCGACAGTATGGCAAAAAGTTTATAAATTCTACTCATATTATTAAAATATTTGACATGTTTTTCCTACACCAAAAATTATGGGCAGAGCATCAAACCCAAAATTCGTTTTAGTTGCTCCCTCGAAATCACTTTTTCCGCTTCAGCTAAACGCTAAAAAAAGCAGCTCCATTGCTAGAGCTGCTCTTATTACGTATTTTAAATGGGTTTTAGTATACGAACATCGCTCGTTCTCCCATCATATCATTTACTTCATCTGCAACCGCTTCAATCACATCCTCGTCGGTATGATTAGTCAAAACGCGATCGATTAATTCCACGATGGTTACCATGTCTGCCTCTACCAATCCTCTTGTAGTTACCGCAGGAGTTCCAATACGGATTCCAGAAGTTACAAACGGTGATTTATCGTCAAATGGAACCATGTTTTTATTTACAGTGATTTCTGCTTTTACCAAGGCTTGCTCTGCATCTTTTCCACTGATGTTTTTGTTTCTCAAATCGATCAACATCATGTGGTTGTCTGTACCCCCAGAGATGATGTTATATCCTTTGGCTACAAAAGCAGCTGCCATAGCTTTGGCATTTTTTTGCACTTGTAACATGTATTCAAAAAACTCATCAGAAAGCGCCTCTCCAAATGCCACAGCCTTAGCAGCTATGATATGCATTAAAGGTCCTCCTTGGTTTCCAGGGAAAACTGCACTGTCTAAAAGAGATGACATCATTCTCACTTCACCTTTTGGCGTTTTCAATCCGAATGGGTTTTCGAAATCTTTCCCCATCATGATCATTCCTCCACGAGGTCCACGCAGTGTTTTATGTGTAGTAGTAGTGATTATATGACAATGAGGCACAGGGTCATTCATCAATCCCTTAGCGATCAAACCTGCAGGGTGAGCGATATCAGCCATTAGAATAGCTCCAACACTGTCTGCAATAGCTCTAAAACGCTCAAAATCCATATCACGGGAATATGCCGAAGCTCCTGCAATGATCATTTTTGGTTGCTCTCTAGTAGCTATTTCTTGAATTTTATCGTAATTCAAAACGCCAGTTTCTTGGTCAACTCCGTAGAATACCGGTTGATACAATCTACCAGAAAAGTTTACGGACGAACCGTGTGTTAAATGTCCTCCATGAGAAAGGTCAAATCCCAATATTTTGTCTCCGGGCTTTAGACAAGCAAAATACACTGCTGTATTGGCTTGTGAACCCGAATGGGGTTGTACGTTTACATATGCTGCTCCAAACAAAGCTTTAGCTCTATCAATGGCGATTTGCTCAATCACATCGACAACTTCGCAACCTCCGTAATAACGTTTATTAGGATATCCTTCGGCGTATTTGTTGGTCAATACTGATCCAGCGGCCTCCATTACTTGCTCACTTACAAAGTTTTCAGAAGCAATTAATTCTAATCCGTGTATTTGTCTGTCTTGTTCTTCAAGAATCAGGTCAAAAATTTGTGTATCGTTTTGCATTTTATTTGTTTACGTTAAAATGATTTCAAAAATACGAAAAACGTTTGTTAATTACACGCTTAATTATATATTTGATCTACTTATATAACCAAAATCATTTAAAAATTGTAACTATGATAATAACTGCTAATGACCCCAAAAGAAAGAGTTGGTTAGAAGTTGCACCCGATTGTGACTTTCCCATCCAGAATCTTCCTTTTGGCGTTTTTATAACCAAAGAAGATGTTATCACTATTGGTACTCGAATTGGAAAGTTTGCTATTGACATGAATGCACTACATCAGTTAGGGTATTTTGAGGGAATCGATTTGACCGACGACCTTTTTATGCAAGACACTTTAAACGATTTTATTTCTGCAGGAAAAAAAACATGGAGAGCGGTGCGCAACCGTTTGGCCGATATATTCGATGCCAACAACACTACTCTTAGAGATACTATTTCTCATCGCGATGTGATCATATTCAACATCAGCGATATCGAAATGCAATTACCCGTTTTAATCGGTGATTATACCGATTTTTACTCCAGTAAAGAACACGCTACCAATGTCGGAATGATGTTTAGAGACCCCGCCAATGCCTTGTTGCCAAACTGGCTTCACATACCAGTGGGTTATCACGGTAGAAGTTCTACCATAGTTCCATCGGGCGTACCGGTACGTAGGCCTTTGGGACAAACCTTACCAAAAGGAGAAACACAACCCGTATTTGGTCCTTCAAAACGAGTAGACTTTGAATTGGAAACCGCTTTTATCACCACCGATGCCAATGTAATGGGCGAAAATATTCCCATTGCAGAAGCCGAAGAGCACATTTTCGGTATGGTCTTATTAAACGATTGGAGCGCTCGCGATATACAAACTTGGGAGTACGTTCCATTAGGCCCATTCTTAGCAAAAAACTTTGCTTCATCGATCTCACCTTGGATCGTTACTATGGATGCTTTAGAACCGTATCGAACAGCTAGCCCACAACAAGACCCTAAGCCGTTCCTTTATTTACAGCAAGATGGTGACCACGCGTTTGATATCAATTTAGAAGTGCATATCAAACCTGAAAATAGTGATGCCACTCGTGTTACTGTTTCCAATTTTAAATACCTGTATTGGACGATGAGCCAACAATTGGCACATCACACCATCAACGGTTGCCGAATTAATTCAGGCGATTTAATGGGGTCAGGAACCATTTCGGGCAAAGCTCCAGAGAGTTTCGGATCGCTATTGGAATTAACCTGGGCTGGACAAAATCCGATCACTATGAAAGATGGTTCCAAACGCACCTTTATCGAAGACAACGACACGGTAATTATGAGAGGTTATTGCCAAAATGGCCAAGTTCGAATTGGTTTTGGCGAAGTTTCTAGTCAATTACTAGCCAACACCCTAAGTATATAAAAATCCTTTTAAATAAAAAAAAGCTCCCAATTTGGAGCTTTTTTTATTTAAAAATATCTTGTTTAAATTTTAGCATTTACCGCTTTTAGTACGGCATCTGCATCGATATCACTGTGAGACGCGTGGTAAATGACCTCATTTTTGTAGATTGCAATCAACTGAGGCGACTGATGTTCTACCTTATAATCTGCCGCTATTTTGTTTGAAATAGCTCTATATGCAATGAGATCCAAAAAATAAGTAACCACCTTATCCTGCTCTTGATAGGTGTTCTCAAAATTCTTTAATACCGTTTTACTAATGTAACACTTGGTACTGTGCTTAAATATCAATACAGGTGTTTGCTCTGACAGCGTTGCTAACTCTGCCAATTGATCTTCCGATTCTAGTTGTATCCATTTCATAGTTGTCGCTTTTAAACAAAGTTAGGCTTTTTTTTGCAAACTTCTCTATAAGCCTATATGTCCATACGCACATACGCGAATACGCTTTATCACGTAAAAACGGAACAGCCTTTCAACCTATCTGCTTTTAAAGCCTATATGCCCATTCGCCCATCAGCCCATTCGCCCTAACACGTAAAAATGGATAAGCCTTCCAACTTATCTGCTTTTAAAGCCTATATGCCCATTTGCATATACGCCCATTCGCCCTAACACGTAAAAAGGGATCAGCCTTCCAACTTATCTGCTTTTAAAGCCTATATGCCCATTTGCATATACGCCCATTCGCCCTAACACGTAAAAAGGGATCAGCCTTCCAATTTATCTGTTTTTAAAGCCTATATGCCCATTTGCATATACGCCCATTCGCCGATCAGCGTATCAGCGTATCAGCGTATCAGCGTATCAGCGTATCAGCGTATCAGCGTATCAGCGTATCAGCGTATCAGCGTATCAGCGTATCAGCGTATCAGCCTAAAAGTTATACCGCTGTATAACCTCCATCGACTAAAATTTCGGTTCCCGAGACAAACGAAGCATCATCAGAGGCCAAAAACAAGACCGCTTTAGCTACTTCCTCTGGTGTTCCCAGACGTCCCATAGGGTGTAAATTAACCAGATCTTGAGTATTGGCTCCGTGTATCAAAGGTGTATCGATATAACCCGGTGCAACAGCATTTACTCGAATTCCTTTTTTTCCATAGGTAGCCCCCAAAGTTTGAGTCAATAACTTAACTCCTCCTTTTGCTGAAGCATAGGCTGTTACTCCTACTTTACCCACAAAACTGTGTATAGAGCCCGCATTGACAATCGCACCGCCTGTACCCTGTTTTAACATTTGCATAATAGCATATTTATCGGAAAGAAAAACGCCATTCAAATTGATGTCGATGGTTCTCTTCCATTTATCGTATTCCAATTCATCGATATTTCCATCATTGGCAATTCCCGCATTGGCATATAAAATATCCAGTTTACCGAATTTCTCCACGGTTTTAGCAACCATATTTTTCACATCCTCCTCATTGGTGACGTCCGTTTTGACAAATAAGGTTTGATGTCCTTCCCGATTCAACCGCTCCTCAAGCTCTTTGCCCGAATCCGAAAAATCAGCAATGACTACTTGAGCTCCCTCTTTCACAAATAATTCTACCGTTGCTTTGCCAATTCCACTTGCTCCTCCTGTAATAATGGCTGTTTTATTTTCTAATCTTTTCATAATGGTTAGTGATTTAAATTTATACTATTTGAACACTAAGTGTCAATACTTTAGGCTCAAATACTATACCACTCACCCATTTATAATTAGCTATTTTTATAAAATAAAAACTCGCATTTTTACTAATAAAACAACCAATTCACTTTTTTTTAAACAAAAGATCAAATAATATATAAACCTTAAATCAAATATGAGCTATCACAAATAGAAGGTTACGGTTTCACTAATTTAAGAGTTCCTCCATCCATATAAGCAATGCTTAAAACCAATGTATCACCGATATAGTATTTCATATATGAAAAATTTCCAATCTCTACTACTTCGCTACTTAATTTAGAATCATACTTTGCAGTGTAAGGATAAATACCATCTTTTAAATGAAACTTGCCCATGGAATTTCCGGATACGGTTAATTCGCTCTCAAAATTCAAATAAATATCTTCTTCAAAAATCGTTGTAGGATTAGGAACGGGCACCATACCGCTCTCCGTATGGCTGTACACTCTCCAATTCCCCAAACGCTGTGCGTTGCTACCATCATCACTTTTGCAGGATATCAATACAACGAATAAAATCAATAAAACAATTGCATTCTTCATAAAAAATAGTTTAAGATTAAGTTTATAACTTTTGATGATAAGAATAAAATCTTATATTTTTTAAAAATATGTTTTTTTTCATAAAACAAAATTTTCATATCGTTAAAGTTTAGTCTTTTATATCAATAAGCTTCAACGCTAATTAAAAAACGTTTTATCACTCATTATTAAATAATTAGCTGTAAATTTATAGGAAGAAACTACCGAGGGCTGAATGCTTAGTGTAGATAGTCAAATAGCGCTAGCTAATGACAAAAAGACATGGTTTGTTATAAGTAATCCGCAAAAAACAAGACACTTTGTCGCTTTTTAAAGTATGGAATATAAATTGTTTGTGAGTTAATAACCAAAAAAAATATTGAAAAATGAATCTAAATAATTTCACTATTAAATCGCAAGAAGCCTTACAGCAAGCACAAGTCATGGTGCAGGGCAACGGGCAACAATTGATAGAGAACGAGCATATTTTCAAAGCGATACTCGCTGTAGACGAAAATGTGACTCCCTTTATCTTAAAAAAATTAAACATTAACGTGGACTTGTTCAAGCAAATATTGGACAGTACTATCGCAAGTTTTCCGAAGGTTAGTGGCGGCACGATTACGCTTTCTAGAGAAGCCAGCAATGCGTTAACCGAGGCTAGTTCTATTGCTCAAAAGATGAACGACGAATACGTTTCTATCGAGCATTTGATATTGGCTATTTTTAAATCGAAAAGCAAGGTTGCACAGATTTTAAAAGATCAGGGCGTGACCGAGAAAGATTTGCTTGCGGCTATAACCGAAATCCGAGGAGGAGAACGCGTAACTTCTGCTTCTGCAGAAGAAACCTATAACTCCTTAAACAAATATGCGAAAAACTTAAATCAGCTCGCCAAGGACGGAAAATTAGATCCGGTTATTGGTCGTGATGAGGAAATTCGTAGAGTATTACAAATTCTATCGAGAAGAACTAAAAACAATCCGATGTTAATCGGTGAACCTGGAGTTGGTAAAACAGCTATAGCAGAGGGCCTAGCTCGAAGAATAGTGCAGGGTGACGTACCTGAAAACCTACAGGACAAAATGGTTTTCTCGTTGGATATGGGTTCTTTGATTGCCGGGGCAAAATACAAAGGAGAATTTGAAGAGCGTTTGAAATCGGTTGTCAAAGAGGTTACCTCATCCGATGGAAACATCATCTTATTTATCGATGAGATTCACACCTTGGTGGGTGCTGGAGGTGGTGATGGTGCTATGGATGCGGCCAACATACTTAAACCGGCATTAGCTCGTGGAGAACTCAGAGCGATCGGAGCGACAACTTTGGATGAGTATCAAAAATACTTTGAAAAGGACAAAGCTTTGGAACGTCGTTTTCAAAAGATTATGATTGATGAGCCCGATACCGAAAGTGCGATTTCGATCTTACGTGGTATTAAGGAAAAGTATGAAGCGCATCATAAAGTTCGTATCAAAGACGAGGCGATTATCGGCGCTGTAGAGTTATCACAACGTTATATCACCAATCGATATTTGCCAGATAAAGCCATTGACTTAATGGATGAAGCTGCTGCCAAACTTCGAATGGAAATCAACTCAAAACCAGAAGAACTCGACGCCTTAGATCGTAAAATCATGCAATTGGAAATTGAGATTGAGGCGATAAAACGCGAGAATGACGAAAATAAGCTCAAGATACTGGGATTGGATTTAGCCAATTTAAAAGAGGAGCGTAACGATATCTATTCGAAATGGAAAGCCGAGAAAGATGTAGTGGACAACATCCAAAGCATTAAACTCGACATTGAAAACTATAAATTGGAAGCTGAAAAAGCGGAACGTGAGGGTGATTATGGAAAGGTAGCTGAAATCCGATACGGAAAAATCAAAGATGCTCAAGAGGAATTGCAAAAACAGCAATTGCAATTGGATGAAAATCAAAAGGGACACACTTTGATTAAAGAAGAGGTTACCTATGATAATATAGCCGAGATTGTAGCCAAATGGACCGGAGTACCGGTAACCAAAATGCTTCAAAGCGAGCGTGACAAACTGTTGCATCTCGAAGCTGAACTACACCAACGTGTGGTGGGTCAGGAAGAAGCGATTGAAGCCATCAGCGATGCGGTAAGACGCAGTAGATCTGGTTTACAAGATCCAAAACGTCCAATAGGCTCTTTCCTTTTCCTAGGAACGACAGGTGTGGGTAAAACCGAATTGGCTAAAGCTTTGGCGGAATATCTATTTGACGATGAAAATGCGATGACACGTATCGATATGAGTGAGTACTCAGAACGTCATAGCGTGAGTAGATTGGTCGGAGCACCTCCAGGATATGTGGGTTATGACGAAGGTGGTCAGTTGACAGAAGCCGTTAGACGTAAACCGTATTCGGTAGTATTACTCGACGAGATTGAAAAAGCGCATCCCGATACGTATAATATTTTACTACAGGTATTGGATGAAGGACGATTAACCGACAACAAAGGACGTTTGGCCGACTTTAAAAACACGATTATCATTATGACCTCCAACATTGGAAGTCAGGTCATTCAAGAGAAATTCGAAAATGCCGGTAATGATATCGAAAGTGCTTCAGAGAGTGCTAAAACAGAAGTATTAAACATCTTAAAGCAGACGGTACGTCCAGAGTTTATTAACCGTATTGACGAAATTGTTATGTTTACACCGCTGACTCGTGAAAACATACATGCGATAGTTAGTTTACAATTAAAAGGCGTTATTAAGATGTTGTCTTTACAACATATTACTCTAGAGACCACTCCGGAAGCTATTGATTATTTAGCGACCAAAGGCTATGATCCGCATTTCGGAGCACGTCCGGTAAAAAGAGTCGTACAACGCGAGGTTTTAAACCAACTTTCCAAAGAGATATTAGGTGGCAACGTAAAAGCCGATTCCATCGTAGTACTGGATTGTTTTGACAATCAACTGGTTTTTAGAAACCTCGATTCCAAGTAATTTTATTAAGGACTGTCAATAATGACAGTCCTTTTTTTATTTCTTGTAAACAATTATCTAGTACTATTTTAGTTTTTAATTCCAAGTCTAAAATTTTAGCTTTTTATTACTAGCTAATTGATCCTTTTTACCTATTTTTAGATTAAAATAAAAACTATGAACCACGTACGACTGTTTTCGGGAAGTGAAATCACCACTTTAGCCGTTAAAGACATTTTAGAAGAAAACAATATTGAATTTATTTTGCGCGATGACATACAATCCGCAATCAGTGCCGGTTTTGGAAGTGCCGATAAAGCAGTACACGTCTTTGTCTATAGTCAAGATTTAGCCAAAGCACAACAGCTATTACTCGACAACAACATCAACGAATAAAACAAAAAAACCTCTCTATCGAGAGGTTTTTTTGTTTTTAAGAAATTGTCATAGCCTACGTGACAGCACTCCTAAAAGTACCTATTGCAGTGTTTCTTTACAGCCCATACTATTGGTAACTTCAAACTATATTGATAATTCTCTCCATACCCGATTCATATACAATTACGATTCGGTTTATATCTGCCCCCATTTTTTCAGTAATGATCGTTATATAGTTTTCAAAATATTCCTTCGCTCCAGTTTCAAGTAAATCCATATCCCATGAGATTAATGCATACTGGCTGTTAAATACCATCGTTTTTTTAAAAATCGAAAAAGATTCTTTAGTAAGATTCTTTTTTAAAACCGGCATATTGAAATCTAAGTACGAATCTTTAAAAGACTCTTCTACATCCACTTCCTCAAAGTCAATTACAGGTTGATTATATGCCGTAACAACAAGGACACATGTTGCATTACTCTTTGAGTTACATCCATCAGCGAATAGCCTATTCTTTTGGTTTGGATAATGATATGTTCCTGGTTCTACTTTATTATAACTCACTTTATCTGAGCCATAATCCATAATGCTATCCTCTTTCTCACAAGAAACTGTAATAGAGGCAAATACCAATAGTATAATAAATATTCTTCTCATAATTTTATATATTTAAGTTAATTAAAATTTCTTCCATTTGATCGATTTGATTAGTCTTAACAAGCTTTCCGTTTTTCTTATAAAACAACACCGGATAGCCATCTTCCCTTTCTACAAAATCGAGTTTTAAGCTTTGAATTACGTTACTATCTTTCGAAAAAGCTATCCATTTTTTATTTAAAAAACCAAAATTCTTAATCACTGTGCCCGTTTTATAACGATCAATCGTTTCTTGAGAATTGCCAAATAAAGCGACAAAATTGACATTTAAAAATCTCGGATCATCGGCCAACTTATTAGCTTTATCAAAAAACTGAATACAGTACCCGCAAGTAGTTGATGTTATCAAAAAAACAGTTTTAGGGGCATTAAAATCATTTAAAATGTACGCTTTACCATCAAGAGAATTTACCCTAAATCGAGAAGCGTCTATTTTACGTTCGTTTCCCAGTGTATCAATGATTACAATATTGTCTATACTACCTCCCATTTCTGATGAGATATTAACCATAACACTATCAAACCGTTCCTTAGATCCTTTTTCAAGCAAAGTCATGTTCCAAGAAATCAAAGCATTATCCTGATTAAATTCCATACTCTCCTTGAATAAGGCAAGTTCTGTCGCGGATAAATTTTCACTTAAAAATGGTAATTTATCGCTTAAATACCCCTCTTTCTCCGCGTCGTTTTTAGTACAACCGAATAAACAAATTAGTGCAAGTATGGGTATCGTTTTTTTCATATTTTTAGCTCTTTGGATAAAACTAAAAAAAAATAAAAAGTCAGCAAAAAATTTTAACTTTTTTTTCAAAACACTACTAAACAGACACTTACTTATAAAAATAAAAATGGAGAGGTATCGGTAGGTTTACTTAATTGGAGAGGTAAAAAAGGTACCGCTATTCCTCCTTTATTGATTGAATTCAAAAGCCTGTACGCCGTGAATTGCCGAAAAAGCTATTACTTGTGATAGTTCTTTTCAAAATAAGAAAAATTGATTGCCATTTTAATAGATGTTTTTAAAGAAGCCACTTCGCGTAATTATGCATAATTAAAATAACGCTTAAAAACAAAAAAGGGATGCTATAAACACATCCCTTTCTTACACAATAAAATAACAATTAACTAACTCTATTACGATTCAATACCGCCTTTATTGAATAGCCTTTTCTATTTCATCAACCATCATCGATACCGATTCAAGTCCACCACCAGACAAATACCACACATCTGGCGATAAAAAGATGATTTTATTATTTTGATACGCCTTGGTTTTTTCTATTAACGGATTGGAGAATGCCGCCTTATTCAGATCGTTTTTCTTTAAGGCCGCACCTCTATCGATTACAAACAAATAGTCGGGATTGATTTTTTGTATAAACTCATTAGATACCGATTGGCCGTGTGTGGCAACCTCAATATTTTGATCAGCGGGTTTAATACCAAAAACATCGTGAATGATTCCAAATCGCGATCCCTTGCCATAAGCACTGTAACGCCCTTCATTAACCAATACGATTAATCCCGTTTTATGACTAGTCTCACTGATTTGCTTAATTTTTGCGATTTTGGATTTAATGATCATCAGCTCTTTTTCAACTTCGACCTCTTTATCAAATAATTCACCTAACTGACGCGCATTTTTTTCAAAAGATCCCAGGTAATCATCTTTGTCAATATCCATATAAATCGTAGGTGCGATTTTGGACAATTCGTCGTATAACTTACTCTGTCTCGCAGAAACAACAATCAAATCAGGTCCGAGTTCATTAATCTTCTCAAAGTTGGGATCCATCAAGTTTCCTATATCCACTATGGTATCGTCATCACCGTATTTGCTTAAATACCCCGGTAAGTTTCCCTTTGGTAAGCCCGCTATTTGGATGGATAATTTATCAAAAGAGTCGATCACTCCATAACTTAGCAATACCACCTTTTTAGGGTTTTTCACTACCTCAGTAGTTCCCAAATGATGCTTGATTACCAATTTATCTGTAGAAGCTGTCTGCTCGGTGCCAGCAGTTTCCTTTGTTTTATCCTTACAACTGGTCGTTGCTACAAAGGCTAATAATAAGCCCGTCAAAATTATTTTTCTCATAATTAACTATTTAAAATATATACAAAATTTGTGGTTGCAATTGTCAATAATCGTCATATCTATTCCAAAAACTTCTTTCATGATCTCTGGTTTTATGATATCGTCTGTTTTTCCAAAATGGCTGATTTTATGGTTTTTTACCGTCGCTATATAATCGGCATAAGAGGAAGCAAAATTAATATCGTGTACGACTATGATGATGGTTTTATGGTATTGATCGGCTAAAACTCTTAGGATTTTCATAATCTCCACCGAGTGTTTCATATCCAAATTATTTAGCGGTTCGTCCAATAATATATATTCGGTGTCTTGAACCAATACCATGGCCAGAAAAGCACGTTGACGCTGTCCGCCACTGAGCTCGTCTAAATAATAGTCCTCAATAGCCGTTAGCCCCATAAATTCTAGTGATTCGGCTATCTTATCTCGATCCACTTGAGTCATACGTCCTTGGGAGTGTGGAAATCTACCAAAGGACACCAATTCACGTATGGTCAAGCGAATATTGGGCTGATTAGATTGTTTTAGGATGGCTAAGCGCTTTGCAAAATCGCGATGTGTCATTTTCATCACATCCTCATTAAGCAAATGAATTTCACCAGTATTTTTAGTAATTAACCGACTGATAATAGATAATAAAGTGCTTTTACCCGTTCCATTTCCGCCGACCAAACAACTGATCTTACCCTGGGGAAAAGTGATGGAAACATCATCTAGGATTATTTTATCGCCATAGGATTTTGAAATATTTTGAACTGCTATCATAACTTACTGGTTTTTAACAGGAGGTAGATAAAGTAAATACCGCCTACAAAATTGATTATAATACTGATTGTCGTCGACATATTAAAGAGGTGTTCCACTAGATATTGCCCGCCGATAACCGTTATTGAAGTCAATAAACAGCAAGCGAAAATCAGGGTTTTATGATTGTTTGATCGGACCAACTGATAGGTCAAATTGGCCACTAAAATGCCTAAAAAAGTAATGGGTCCGACCAAGGCCGTAGACACGGAAACCATGACAGCGATGATCAGCAAGTTTTGACGCACTACTTGATTGTAATTCACTCCTAAGCTAATGGCATGATCACGCCCTAAAGATAAAACGTCTAGCTGCCTAAAAAAAGAACTGCCGTAAATGATGGATGCAATTAAGATTACCGCTGAAAACCCCAACAAACTCAGGTTGATTTTATCAAAACTGGCAAACATCGCTCCTTGTAAAACTTGGAATTCGTTGGGGTTTAAAATGACCGTAATAAAGGAAGAGATGCTGCGAAATAAGGTTCCCAATAACAACCCAATCAGCAACAGTAAATAGATGCTTTTTGATTCTTTTTTAAATACTAAGTAGTATAAACCCAAAGCGAATAAGAGCATTAATACCACGGACAAGGCAAAATTCCATTCACTAGACAAAACTTTAAAGGTCTGATCTCCATAGGCAAATACAATTACTGCCTGTATCAACAGGAAAAAAGAATCAAACCCCATGATGGAAGGCGTCAAAATTCTGTTGGAGGCTATCGTTTGAAAAACGATTGATGAGTACGCTATACAACAGGATATCAAAAGCATAGCAGCTACCTTAAAACCACGACGCGGCAAGACATAGTCGAGTTTGGTTCCAGTATAGGTAAACATAAAAACGGCTATGATCAGCAGTAGAATGATTGCCATAGTCACTATAGTTTTATCTTTAAACATGTTTTGTCTTTTTTAATAACATGGCCAAAAAAACGCTTCCACCGATGATACTGACCGTTAATCCAATCGGGATTTCATAAGGATAAATGACCAACCTGCTGATAATATCACAAACCAACAGAAAGATCGCTCCCATTAAAGCGGTATAAGGCAAAGTTTTTTTAAGATTATCACCAAACATCATACTGACCACATTGGGAATAATAAGGCCTAAAAATGGAATTACCCCTGCGGTTAAAACCACCACACTGGATGTGATTGCTACAAAAACCAACCCCAAATAGGTTATTTTTTTGTGGTCCAATCCCAGACTTTTTGCCGTGTCCTCCCCCAACCCTATTATCGTAAACTTATTCGCATAGAAATAACACAAGATCACCACCGGAATACCGATATAAAGTATTTCATAGTTGCCCTTAATAATCGACGAAAAATCGCCAATCATCCAGCCCTCCATATTTTGAATCACCCCGTACTTAAAGGCAAAAAAAGTTGAAATAGCATTTAAAATATTCCCAAAGACAATTCCGATTAATGGAATAAAAATCAAACTTTTATACTTCACCCCGTCTGCAATTTTTAGAAATAACAAACTCGCTAAAAAAGCAATGGTAAATGACAACAACATCTTGGTCATCATACCTCCCGTGGGAAACAAGATCAAACTAAATAGAATTCCCATCTTAGTGGCATCTAAAGTACCGGCTGTGGTCGGTGAAACAAATTTGTTCATCGTGATCTGCTGCATAATCAATCCACAGATACTCATACCTACCCCTGCTATTAATATGGACACTAAACGAGGTATTCTGCTTACATATAGAACCAGTATGCTTTCTTCACTTAAGTCAAAGACATCTTTAAGTGAAATTTCCTTAACCCCTACAAACAAAGAAAGTAAGGATAATAGCAAAAGCGTGAATAGCATTATAGCCCGAATTAGCATTAGTTTTTATTTAGACTTATTATTAATAAAGGCAAAACTAAGTAATATTTACAAGACCAAAAAACACTATACTAAAGGAATAGTCAAAAATGCCATTTCTAGATTTCATAAATACCATTTTTAAACCCTTAAAAAAGAACACTTAAGCAGGCTATTTATAACATAAAAAGAATTTGCTAATTAATATCACTAATTTTTATCAAAACAGTAAAAATGGTCCCAAACTTTTTTTTCAAAAAAAAACACCCAAAAATTGGGTGTTTTATATATTGAAATTAGAAGCTCTACGGATGGCTGTTTACTCAGCTAAAACCATTTTTTAAATTTAAAATAACCAACCATAAATAGGACTAATACAAACATGACAAACATGGTTGCAAAATAACCGTTTTCATAATGCAATTCCGGCATATTATCAAAATTCATCCCATACACTCCAACGATAAAAGTTAAGGGTATAAAGATTACGGATACTATGGTCAATACCTTCATGATTTCGTTCATTCGGTGACTTTGAGCAGAGAAAAAGTAATTAGTCGCACTTTCCATCTTGGAAAGATTATATTCGATCTGATCTAAAAGTTCTAAAGATCGATAATGCAAACGCGTAAAATAGATTACATCTGTCGGTAAAATAAACTTCGGGTCAAGATCTGATGAACCGCTTTTCAAATTGAAAAGTACGTCCCGCAGCGGTATAATCGCTCTTTTGATATAATTTAAACTTTCTATATTTCGTTCAATGCTTTCCAAAACATTCCGCTTATAGCTGGCTTTGGAAGCAATCAAAACTTCCTCTATGGTATCCTCAATATTATCCATAGTAATAAAGAAGTTTTCCATAATAGCCTCGAGCAATAAAAACAATAGAAATTCATTGCTTTTTTTACGTACGCTTCCAGTTTTAGTACGGATACGCTCGCGAACCAGTGAAAAAATATCCCCTTTTTTCTCTTGGAAAGACAATAGTAAATTATCTTTTAAAATAAAACTAATCTGTTCAATTTCGACGCTTTCGATATCTTCATGAGCCAAAATCGATTTGACACTGAAAAATATGGTATCGTCTAATTCCTCCATACGGGTACGTCTCGAAAAATTAAGTACCTCAGCAATGAGATATCCCTCAATTTCAAAAACTTTACCGATTGCTTTTAAAAGTTCAATATCGTGTAAGCCGTGGAGGTTAAACCATTTGGTTGCCGTAGGGCTGGAATTTTGAACAATCTCATGTATCTCACTTAATGTCAAGTCATTATACTCTTCATAATGATTTTCATCGTAGACAAACAATTGCATCGCGATCAACACGTCGGGATAACCCCCAGAATATTCGAGATAATTGGGTTGAAGTTTCCTATTTTTCTTATATTTAACTCTCCTCAAAATATTAAATTTGTGATAAAGATAGGAGTTTTTAAAATTCCATTCTATTTTTACGGAAATTAACTATTTTAGAAGATGAAAATTTTACTGACCCATATAAAAGAGCTTTTACAAATACGTGATCGCGGTATTGACAAAGTATCCGGAGATGCGATGAAAAGCCTCCCGATGATACAAAATGCCTATGTATTGATTGAGGACGAACGGATTGTAGACTTTGGTTCTATGGATCATTGTCCTTCAATAGCGGTCGATCAGGTATTGGATTTAACTGGGCAAACCGTTTTACCGACTTGGGTTGATAGCCATACCCATATCGTATATGCAGGCAACCGTCAACAGGAATTTGTAGATCGTATCAACGGTTTGAGTTACGAGGAGATCTTTAATCGTGGTGGAGGTATCTTAAATTCGGCCAAGAAACTACAAGAAACTACTGAAGAGGATTTATATGAACAATCCAAAGTACGCTTAGAAGAAGTTATTCAGCAAGGTACAGGAGCTGTAGAGATCAAATCTGGTTATGGTTTGACCCTAGAGTCGGAGCTAAAAATGCTTCGCGTCATTAAAAAACTCGGCCAAAATTACCCAGTAAAGATCAAGGCTACCTTTTTAGGAGCTCATGCCTTTCCCTTGGAATATAAGGAAGACCACGAAGGATATATACAATTATTGATCAACGAAATGATACCGGTTATTGCTCAAGAAAAATTAGCGGACTACATCGATGCTTTTTTAGAGACTGGTTATTTTTCGGTAGCGGAAACAGCACGCATAATGCAAGCGGGGAAAAAACACGGTTTAATCTCTAAGATTCACGTCAATCAATTTACAGCCATTGGCGGTATAGCTGCTTGTGTGGAGAATGGCGCTTTAAGCGTAGACCATCTTGAAATAGTCACAGACGAAGATATCGAAGTATTGAAAGACAGTATTACCATGCCTGTTGCCTTGCCAACTTGTTCCTATTTTATATCGATACCGTATACACCGGCTCGTAAGATGATTGATGCTGGTCTGCCTCTGGCCTTGGCTTCGGACTTTAATCCGGGTACCACTCCCTCAGGAAATATGAATTTCGTTGTAGCAACTGCCTGCATCAAAATGAAAATGACCCCAGAAGAAGCCATCAATGCTGCGACAATCAATGGAGCATATGCCATGGGAGTTTCAGACGAATATGGTAGTATAACCGTTGGGAAAAAGGCGAGTTTAATCATCACCAAACCCTTGAGTTCATTTTATGAAATTCCTTATGCTTTTGGTAGTCAACTGATCGATAAAGTCATCCTAAACGGACAAATTATTTAAAAATAAAAAACCTCAGACTACGGTTGTGGTCTGAGGTAAAATAATAAATTATTTTAAACTAATTCCTCAATAATAAAACCGACTTGTATAAAAAAAATAAGTCCGGTATATATTAACGGAATAATTATCAAAATAGTATAAAAATTAACAATTTTATTTATGCATCTACTCCAATTATTTTCACGGTCGGATATCACAAAATATACGCGCTTTAGACAAGGCGAAATCAAATTTGGCGAACGCATACAAATTCTTTCCAATTTGGAGCATTGCTTTACGGAGCTCAAGGAAAACGATTCGAAATATGTGGTATTGGGAATTCCGGAAGACATTGGTGTACGCGCTAACTTTGGCAGAACAGGGACCGCAACTGCATGGGAAAATTTCTTGAGTAGTTTTCTCAACATTCAGCACAATCGCTTTTGCAAAGGCAATCAAATTACTATTTTGGGACACCTCGATTTCACGGAAGCTATGGACGCAGCTTCTCAATTGGATGTCAATCAAAAAGAAGACCGCAAACAGCTTTTTAAATTGGTGGAATCGATCGATAAAGAAGTATCGCATATCGTCACTCAAATTGTCAAAGCAGATAAAATACCGATAATTATTGGGGGGGGACATAACAATGCTTATGGTAACATCAAAGGTTTGGCCCTAGGAAAAGCTAAAAGTGTAAACGTTATTAACTTCGATGCACACACCGATTTCAGACCTTTAGAAGGTCGTCATAGTGGCAATGGATTTTCCTATGCTTTCGAAGAGGGCTTTTTGAAAAATTATTTCATATTTGGTCTACATGAAAACTATACACCTAAAAGTGTTTTTGACAGTATCAAAGCTGTCGCGGATAAAGTGAAATACAACACCTATGAGCAAATCAGAATTCGCAAGGAAAAATCGTTTGACACCGAATTATTAGCTGCTCAAAAACATATCGATAACAGTTTTTACGGTATCGAAATCGATTTAGATTCCATACCTCAGGTGGCCAGTAGCGCGATCACGCCTACCGGTTTTTCGGCAGAACGACTCAGACAGTTTATTCACTTTTTTGGAAAATCAAAAAATGCAGGATACCTACATATTTGTGAAGGAGCACCTAATTTAGACACGGAAAAAAACAGCCACCTAGTCGGTAAGCTCATCGCTTATCTGGTAACCGATTTTATTAAAATTAATTCCGAAAAAATTTAAGTAAATGAATATTTTACTCATTGAAGACGATCAACGAATTAGCGATTTTGTCGTGAAAGGACTAGAAGAAAATGATTTTCATGTCACTCTAGCCACATCAGGAGAACAAGCTCGAGAAATGATTAATGAAACGCAATGGGATATTATATTGATGGATATTATGCTTCCCGGTATCGACGGTATTCAACTGACTCAACTGATTCGATACAAAAAGATCTATACCCCGATATTGGTTTTAAGTGCCTTGAGCGATTCTACAGATAAAATTGCAGCATTGGATAGTGGTGCAGACGACTATCTATCCAAGCCCTTTCATTTTAATGAATTGATTTCGCGAATTAATGCCTTGACCCGAAGAACGAAGTTTAACTATCAAGACAAAGAAAAGGTCTATCGTTGTGGAACACTAGTTTTAAACCCCGATAACCACAGCGTTAGTCAAAACAATAAAAACATTGATTTATCGCCACGAGAATACAAGCTATTACTGTTTTTACTCGAAAACAAAAACAAGGCGGTATCCCGAACATTAATTTTAAACGCTGTTTGGGGAATAAATTATGAGAATAACACCAATGTAGTCGATGTCTATATTTCGTATTTGCGCAATAAAATCGATGAAACTGACATGAAAATCATTCATACCATTAAGGGAACTGGATATATGATTCAAGATTAATACGATGAAACTACGCAACAGACTGACCTTAATTTCAACCGTGACTTTTGGTGTGGTATTTTTTATCACCTCATTACTGATCTATCTGGCATTTTACAACAGTTCCGAACGCGTTTTTTTCAATGAATTAAAAAAAACAAGCTTACTAACAGCCTTCTATTATTTAGAGAAAGATGAGCTACCCCATTTTGAACACTCTACCATCCGTAAGGAATTTAGAGCTACAATTGAAAGTTCTATGGTCGCTGTCTACAACAGCGACAACCAAGTCGAATATGGACAGCTTTTTTCCGATAGCAATATCACAAAGGATTATTTAAACCGCGTACGTAAACAACAAAAGATACAATTCCAAACCGACGATTTTTTCTATTACGGTATTTATTACCCCGATAATCAAGGGAATTTTGTCGTTTTTGTCAAATCATCCAATGCGGAGTTTGTAGCACAGACCCATCGTTTACTCTTGATCATGACCATTGTGTTACTCGCTGGTTTAGCCCTAATCTTTATTTTGAGTCGATATCTGTCGCATTGGGCCTATCGACCTATTGCCAATGTGGTACAACAAATCAACCAAATTGACGATTCGAATTTAGGCCAAGCCATCAGCCCTCCCAACACCAACGACGAAGTCGATGAGCTGATTAAAACCTACAATAAACTATTTGCGCGTTTATCAGAAACCTTCTTAATCCAAAAAAACTTTATCAATTATGTTTCGCATGAGTTTAAAACACCCTTAACAGCGATTGCAGGTAACTTAGAAGTTTTTGCTCAAAAAGATCGTTCCCCTGGTGAATATAAAAAAGTCGCTGAAGATGCCCTTGAAAACGTATATAAAATAGAAGACTTACTATCAAATCTGCTGTTGATGTCTGGATTAAAAAACAACAGTAACGAATTGGATACCTTTAGAATTGATGAAGTGATCTGGAATATTTACGAATCGCTTTCTGAAAAATCAAATGCATTAAAAATCCCTATAAAAATCAATCTTGAAGTACTAGATCCTTCCCTATTAGAAATTAATGGCAACGAAACCTTAATACAATTAGCCTTATTTAATTTAATTGAAAATGCGCTAAAGTATTCGACTACCGAACCGATTTTGATTACAATTTCTGAAAATGCCGGTCAATTATTACTCGAAATTCGCGATTCTGGAAAAGGAATTTCTCCGGAGGATCTCCAATATATCGGACAGACTTTCTACAGAGGAAAAAACGTTGGACGCATTCCCGGAAGTGGGATCGGCCTCTCCTTATCAAAAATCATTTTAGAACAACATCAGGTTCAATTTCAAATTGATTCCATTCTCAATCACAGTACCACCATTCAATTGTTATTTAAAAAATCCACCTCAAATTAAAACATACTCTTAGCGGTATCTTAATTCTACGAAATCATGAAATTTATCCTTCCAATATTCGTATTACTGATCTCTTGTACAAGTATCGCCCAATCGCTCAGCGATTGTCAGCAGTGCTCCCAACAAAAAATTAGCACACAAGACCTCAAAAATAAAAGTGCCGATGAATTGCGTTTGTTGGTCAATGAAATTTATGCACGACACGGCTATCTCTTTAAAGAAAGTCGTTATCAAGATCACTTCGAGTCTTTAAACTGGTATAAAGCTGGTATAGATAACAGTGCAATTCAATTAAATCCTATCGAAAAACAAAATATAGCCTATTTACAACAGCAAATATCCTTTTTAACAGCCGATCGCTCCAATCTACTCCAATCGCTCAAAAAGTTTAAAACAGCCTTTCTTTCCGCCAATACATACGACTTACAACAACAATTTCACTTTAAATACAGTGGCAATGAAGATCAAAAAAATCTGACACTCGTATTAAAACAACTCGATTTAAACGATATCAATTGGTATAAAAACAAAGGTATTTATGAAGTAGTCATCGATAATGGATTCGTAAAAATCACTTATGCCATCACTATTGAAAATCAATTTGTTCACCTGATATATAATTATATGGAGCATTCATCGATCATGGAAGACTTCGATGTTTACACCAACTACCGATCTGAAACGGAACACTATCTCGAATGGAAATTTGAATGGTACAACAATCAATTAAAGTACTTACGCTTAAATGCAGCAGGATAACACTTCTTTTATAAAACCACCTAATCACAACGCCTTTTAAACATGTCTCTACCACCAAATGCCTTTACGTATTCAAAGACTTTAATTTATGATGTATTGGGGCTGACTTGTACAATACCTCTACTAGACGAGGAAAGTTCAGAATATGCGGCTTGCAGTTTTAACATCAATAAACACGAGATCATATTCAGATCTGCAAAAATTACACCTACAAAAATCGGGCAATTTGTAACCCTTTGGAAACGAAGTAAAAGTGGTCCTATTGAACCTTTTCAAATCGATGATACCTTTGATTTTTTGGTCGTTTGCGTTCAACATGACAAGCGGTTTGGTCAATTTATTTTTCCGAAATCGATATTACATCAAAAGGGTATCTTATCCGATTCTAAAAGAGACGGAAAACGCGCCTTTAGATTGTATCCAGCTTGGGATCAACCCACGAGTAAACAAGCGCTAAAAACACAAGAGTGGCAACTGAATTATTTTTATGAAATCTCCGAAGGAGCACCCCATGAGAAAATACTCTCAGAAATTAAAGAGGTCTTACTATAGCTATGGATACGCCTTCCAAATACTGAAGGAAGAAATCGCTGTCTTGATATATCGGTTATACATTACACTATAACCGAATATATTAATACGGACAGTTCAAGAACCGTCACTACTATCCAATTCTAATCGAATTTTAATCTGACTCAAATTCTCTTGTAATATACCCAAATTACCTTTGTATATTATAAAATCTATTGAATTTGAAACGATATTTCCTTACGCTAACCGGTCTGTTGATGAGTACCGTTTTTGTGCAAGCACAAATTACAGATACCTTATCCATTTCAAAAAAGGAGGCAGAAACCCTTTTTTTAAAGCAAAATTTAGAGTTGCTCGCTACACATTTAGAGATTTCTCAGGCAGAAGCTCAAGTTATTCAAGCCAAATTGTGGCCCAATCCCACTTTAAATATTAGCGAGGTCAACCTCTGGTCCAACTCTTCTTCTGAGGAATTACCAGCCTTATACCGAAATTGGGGGAAGACTTCTCAGGTTGGAATTGAAATTGAGCAGCTAATTCAAACCGCCGGAAAACGCAGAAAAAATATCGCTTTACAGAAGATGGAAGTCGAAGGCAAGCGTCTTCAATTTAAACAGCTGTTACAAAATTTAAAACTCGAATTCAGAAATGCGTTAACGGATTTACAAACCTATCAGCAACAGCAAATTCTATATACCGCACAGATTGAATCTACTTCAAGTCTACTTCAAGCCTATCAAAATCAGTTAAAAGAAGGCAATATCAGTCGATCGGAATACATTCGTCTTAAAGCAGCTGAAATGTCTTTTAGAAAAGAATTAGTTGAAATTCACCAAGCTTGGGCAGAAACTCAAAAAGATCTCAAGATTCTGCTAAATCTCCCGGCCTCCACAGTCATTAATATCACCGACGGTCTCCATGTCCCGACAGTTTTAGTTAATGCAGATGACCTAGCAGTCTGGACTCAAGAAGCCCTTGATGAGCGAGCCGAAATGCTGGTTGCTAAAAATACAGAAACCATTGCCATTCAAAAACATCAACTCGAGCGCGCCATGCGTGTACCTGATGTTACCTTGTCTGCCAACTACGATCGCGGGGGAAATATCATGCGTGATTTCGTTGGTTTGGGCATTTCCTTTGAACTACCCATCTTTAATCTCAATAAGGGAAACATCAAAGATGCGCAAATTGAAATAGAAAAGACCCGATTAGAGCTTAGCCAAACCAGCAATACCATTTCCAATGAAATTGTACAAGCTCTTAGAAATTACCAGCAGTCTAAAGCCCTGTACGATCAGGTTGAAACGGATTATGAGAATCACTTAGACGACTTACTACAGAGCTACTATAAAAATTTCAAACTACGAAATACCAGTATGATTGAATATCTCGACTTCGTAGAAGCTTATCTCGACAACAAAAACATCTTGTTGGAGAATAAAAAAGATCTTAATCACTACTTCGAATCCCTTCAATTTACCCTTGGAAAAGAACTCTAATCTAAAAAAAACATATCATGAACAGCAAGTATTTTATATACCTACCTTTCGCTTTTATATTATTTAATAGCTGTCAAAAAAGCACCACCGACACTACTAGTATTTCTGACAACAAACCCTATTGTATAACGGAAGAATTAAAGAAGACTTTAAGTTTTGAGACCGTTTCCCTGCGTCCTATAGAAGAGACCTTGTCACTAACGGGTAATATACAATACGACATCGATCAGACTACTCCCTTTGTCAGTTTGTTAGACGGTGTGGTTACCGCAACCTATTTTTCGTTGGGCGACTACGTTAAAAAAGGTCAAATACTGGCTGAAATTAAGAGTTCCTCTCTCAATGAGATTCAAGATGAAAGCCGCACTATAAACTCTCAGATAAAAGTGGCACAACGTCATTTATCGTCCGTTCAGTCGATGTTTAACGACGGTATTGCCTCTCAAAAAGATTTGTTGGAAGCTGAATCGGAACTCGATATGTTGAAATCGAAAAAACAAAGTAATCGAAGCACTATGGATTTATACAGTGCTAGTAGTGATAAGTCCGTTTTTGCCATTAAGGCCCCATCTAACGGTTATATCGTCAGCAAAAACATCAGCCCAGGGATGCCGGTTGCTGGTGCAGATGACGAATTGTTTACCATTTCAAATCTATCCGAGGTTTGGGTGATGGCCAATGTATATGCGACCAACATGCGTCATGTATCTACTAATATGCCAGTAACAGTTAAGACCTTAGCCTATCCAGATGAATCTTTTGACGGTAAAATCACGTCCATTTCACAAGTTTTTGATCAAGACGAACGCGTATTAAAAGCTAAAATTGTGATGAAGAACACGGATATGAAACTCAAACCGGGTATGTCTGCAGATATTATTCTAGGTTTAAATGCCAGCGATAAAAAAAGCATTGCCGTTCCCAATCAAGCTTTGGTTTTTGAAAACAATCAAAATTACGTAGTCGTTTATAAAGACGACTGCACTCTAGAAGTTCGATTGGTTAAGATCCTTGCTAAAAACGATTTCTACACCTATATCGAAGATGGTGTTCAAGAAAATGAAGTGGTAGTAACCAAAAATCAATTACTTCTTTTAGAGGAAATCAATAATCGTTCGCTTTAAAAAAGAAAAATAAAACACTATGCAAAAATTTGTTCAAAACATAGTTTCCCTATCCTTAAAGAATTCCTTTTTGGTGCTTTTTGCCACTATATTGTTGCTTTTAGGAGGAATCTATAGTTATATACATACGCCGATTGAAGCTTTTCCCGATGTGACCAATACGCGAGCTCGAATCATCATTCAATGGCCCGGACGAAGCGCGGAGGAAATAGAAAAGTTTATCACACTGCCGATCTCCAAAGAAATGAATACCATACCCAAAAAAGCCGAGGTGCGATCCATTTCGCTCTTTGGTCTTTCAGTAGTGACGGTATTATTTAATGATGATGTAGAGGATTTTTATGCACAACAATACGCATCTACGCGTATGGGAAATGTCGATTTACCCGAGGGAGCCTTTTTTGAGATCGAGCCCCCGTCAGGAGCTACAGGAGAAATTTTTCGCTATATCATCAAGAGCGAATTGCCGATTAAAGAAGTGGCATCTATCCAAGATTGGGTAGTTGAACGCGAATTGCTCTCCGTTCCCGGTGTAGCTGATGTAGTCAGTTTTGGAGGTGAAGAAAAGATCTATGAGATTAAAATTCATCCTACAGAATTGGTCAATTACAACTTATCCCCTTTAGACGTCTATGAAGCGGTATCCAAGAGTAATATCAATGTCGGCGGCGATGTGATTCAAAAAGGCGATCAGGCCTATGTGGTACGCGGTGTTGGCTTATTAGACAATATCGATGATATCGGAAATATTTTAATCGAAGTAAAGGGGTCTACGCCTATTTTGGTTAAACACGTCGCTGAAGTTGTGATTTCTGCCAAACCCCGATTGGGTCAAGTGGGTTATAACGATGAAAAAGATGTTGTTGAAGGTATAGTCATCATGCTCAGAGGTGAAAACCCGAGTGAAGTCATTGAGAAGTTAAAGGATAAGATTACGGATCTCAATGAGCGCATACTTCCTAAAAATGTCGAGATTGTGCCGATCATAGATCGTACCGACTTGGTGAAAACCACGGTACATACCGTTACTAAAAACCTGATTGAAGGGGTGGTGTTGGTTTCGTTAATCGTTTTTATATTTTTATACAACTGGCGAACGACTTTTATCGTCGCATCCGTCATTCCACTAGCCTTTCTATTTGCAATCATCATGTTAAAAATACAAGGGCTACCAGCGAATTTAATTTCTATGGGTGCTTTGGATTTTGGACTATTGCTCGAGGGAACCCTAGTTATCGTCGAACAGGTATTTGTTGGATTGGAGAAAAAAGCCCATCACGTCGGTATGAAACGCTTTAATAAAATGTCCAAAATGGGTATTATAAAGAAAAGTGCCGGTAGTGTTGCCAGTTATATCTTCTTTGCCTTATTGATCTTAATTGTCGCCTTACTGCCTATTTTCTCTTTTCAGAAAGTCGAAGGAAAAATGTTTTCACCCTTGGCTTTTACATTGGGATATGCCCTTTTAGGTTCTTTAATTTTGAGTTTGACCTATGTACCTGCCATGTGTAAGATCTTATTGACGAAAAACATTGTAGAAAAAGAAAACCTTATCTCTCGATTTTTTAAAGTCAATATGTTCAAATTATTTGATTGGAGCTACCGTCATAAAAAAGCGACTTTAATCTCGTTTGGAATTTTACTCGTGATCTGTGGAGTTCGCTTTCACTATTATGGTTCAGAGTTTTTACCGAAATTAAACGAAGGAGCTATTTATGTTAGAGCAACTTTACCGAATAGCATACACTTAGAGGAATCGGTACAACTGACCCAAGAGATGAAGGGCTTACTGCGCGAATATGAGGAGGTTGAATTTGTGATGTCTCAAACCGGTCGACCGAACGACGGTACTGATCCCACGGGTTTTTTCAATATCGAGTTCCACATACAATTAAAACCGGAAAACGATTGGAGTCGAAAGGTATCCAAAGAGGAGTTGCTGTCTGAAATGCGTACAAGTTTAGAGAAATATCCGGGAATCAATTTCGGATTCAGCCAACCGATACAAGATAATGTCGAGGAATATGTTGCCGGAGTGAAAAGCGCTTTGGTCATCAAAATATTTGGAGATGATTTATTTGACTTAGAAAAAATGGCGAATCAAGTCGCCAAATCCATAGAAGATGTACCTGGAATTACGGATATCAATGTGTATAAAAACATTGGCTTACCGGAATTGCGCATCCAACTTCACGATGCAAAAATGGCTCGTTATGCCGTGACCACTGCCGATGCTCAGGCCGTGATATCAATGACTATTGGTGGTCAGGCCGCGACGACTTTTTACGAAAACGAACGCATGTTTGATGTGGTACTGCGCTTTAAGAAGGAATCTCGAGATTCTGCTGAAAAGATAGGCGAAATCTTAATTCCTACCTTAGACGGTAAACAAGTACCGCTAAAAGAGATTGCTACTATAGATTACCACACTGGGCCAGCCTTTATTTATAGAGAGGGTAACAGTCGTTATATCGGGGTCGGATTTAGTATTGAAGGGCGTGATTTGGGTAGTACCATCGCAGAGGCTCGAGCTAAAGTAGATCGTGAAGTCAAACTACCTGCGGCGAACAAAATGGAATGGGCTGGAGAATTTGAAAGTAAGGAACGCGCTGCCAAACAGTTGATGATGGTGGTACCTGTATCGCTGATCTTGATTATGATGCTGTTGTATTTCAATTTTGGAAATGTCAAGGATACTTTAATATCTGCCGCCACTTTGCCTTTTGCCTTTATCGGTGGTTTTCTATCACTTTGGGCTACGGGAACCGTGTTTGGTATCTCCGCTGGAATCGGATTTATCATTCTCTTTGGTGTTGCAACCATAGACGGCATCGTTTTAATCGGAGTGATGCGCGAAAATTTACGAATGAAAATGCCGTTAAATCAAGCTATTGCTGAAGGAGTCCGAAGTAGAATTCGTCCGGTAGTCATGATTGCTTTAATGGGCTCCATGGGACTGCTACCTGCTGCCCTATCTCACGGTATGGGATCTGAAATCCAAAAACCCTTAGCTATTATGATCGTTGGTGGATTGGTCGTGTGTATGGTATTATCGTTTACTGTACTGCCACAAATATTCTATCTGGCGTACCGCAATAAAAAATAATTATTAGTTCATGTTTTTATTATTTAAAAAAGCGCCCTTCCGATATGGAAGGGCGCTTTTGATTATATTGGTCATTGAGTTGACCATTAGTTGGTAAACAACAACTCTCTATATTTAGTTAAGGTCCACATTTCATTATCGACCAACAATTCTAATTTGTCACTGTGGTAACGAATAATATCGAAATGAGGTTTTACTCTTTCACAGTAAGCAATCGCTTGTAATTCGATATCACTAATCAAATTCGCCGCTTTACGCTCGTCAATCATTTCTGTAACATGGGTACTGATCTGTGCAATGTGATTAGAAATTTCCTTAACCATTACAATTTGTTCAGCGGCATGAGCTTCATATCCCGCTCCAAAAATCTCTTTGATTCCCTTAACGTTCTCAATAACTCTGTTTTGGTAAGCAATCGCAGTTGGAATCACATGATTTCTAGCCATATCACCTAATACACGTCCTTCGATTTGGATTTTCTTTACGTATTCCTCCATTTCGATTTCATAACGCGCCTCTACTTCTACACGATTCATTACATTCATCTCTTCAAATAAATCAATAGATCTTTTTGAAACCTTAGCTCTCAAAGCTGCTGGTGTATTTTTATGGTTACTCAATCCGCGTTTTTCCGCTTCAACTTCCCACTCTTTACTGTATCCATCACCTTCAAACAAGATTTTCTCCGTTTGTTTGATGTATTCGCGTAGTACATTAAAGATGGCCTCATCTTTTTTCATGCCTTCACGTTCGATCATGGTATCCACTTCAACTTTGAAATCCTTTAATTGTTTGGCGACAATAGTATTTAAAGTAGTCATCGGATTGGCACAGTTTGCCGTAGATCCAACCGCTCTAAATTCCCATTTGTTTCCAGTAAAAGCAAAAGGAGAAGTTCTGTTTCTATCGGTGTTATCCAACAATACGTCTGGAATTTTTCCTACTACATTAAGCTTTAGATCTGTTTTTTCTTCTGGTGACAATTTACCGTAAGACACGCCTTTAAGCTCTTGTAATACATTGAACAATTGTTGTCCAATAAATACCGAAATAATTGCAGGAGGTGCTTCATTTGCTCCTAAACGGTGATCATTACCCGCAGAGGCAATAGAAGAACGCAACAATTCTTCGTTGTCGTGAACCGCTTTAATCGTATTGATAAAAAACGTCAAAAATTGCATGTTGCTCTTTGGTGTTTTACTCGGGCTCAATAAATTGATTCCCGTATCCGTTGCCAAAGACCAGTTGTTGTGTTTTCCAGAACCGTTCACCCCTTTAAAAGGTTTTTCATGGAAAAGTACTTTGAAATGATGGCGTTCTGCCACTTTTCTCATCACATCCATCAATAGGGAATTGTGATCTACTGCTAAATTGGTTTCCTCAAAAATCGGAGCCAATTCAAATTGGTTTGGAGCCACCTCGTTGTGACGTGTCTTAACTGGAATCCCCAATAGGATACAGTTGTTCTCCAAATCGTGCATATAATTTAACACTCGGGTTGGAATTGATCCAAAATAGTGATCATCCAATTGTTGTCCCTTAGCTGCGGTATGTCCTAATAAAGTACGTCCAGTAGCTAGGATATCGGGTCTAGAATTTGCCAAAGCCGTATCGACTAAGAAATACTCCTGTTCCCATCCCAGTGTAGCTGTAACTTTCTTTACGTTTTTATCAAAATAGTGTACTACTTCTGTAGCTGCTGCATCAATAGCATTTAACGCTTTGATCAACGGGGTTTTGTTATCTAATGCCTCCCCGGTATACGATACAAATACGGTTGGGATACACAAAGTAGAGCCAAAGATAAAGGCTGGTGAAGTAGGATCCCAAGCGGTATAGCCTCTAGCTTCAAAGGTGTTTCTGATTCCTCCATTTGGAAAACTCGATGCATCCGGTTCTTGCTGAACCAACTGACTTCCGTTGAATTTCTCCACCGGATCGCCATCAAATTGTGTTTCAAAAAAAGCATCGTGCTTTTCAGCAGTCGTCCCCGTTAAAGGTTGAAACCAGTGCGTATAATGAGTTACCCCTTTAGAAAGCGCCCATTCCTTCATACCCAAAGCAATGTACTCTGCCAACTTTCTATCGATTTTAATGCCATTCTGTGCATTTTTAACGGCCTGATAAGCTTGTGGCGTTAAAAACTGTCGCATGGATTTATCGTTAAAAACATTATCTCCAAAGATCAAAGATTTTCTACCCAGTTCCTCTACTTTCACCACTTCTCTAGAAGCGGCTTTTTCAATTGCTCGAAAACGTAATGTTGACATATTGTATGTATTTTATGGGACACCCCCTATTTTGATAGCAAAAATAATTTATTTTCGACAATTAATAACCACTACCCCCTATTTTTTTTGACAATGGTGCAAAAAAAATACTTTACACTAACTTAACACTTTGGTAAAACAAAAAAAACCTCAGCTCGCGCTGAGGTTTTTTACTATCAATTATATGCTGTTATTTAGCTTGCAATTGTTTGATTGGAGCATTCTCCAAATTGTATTTTTTGATTATAGTATTGTAATCTGTATTTTCAACAGCAGTTGAAGAAGTATCCAAAGATCTCTTTGGCATGTATCCAGGAATAATTACAACTCTAAACGTTTGCTTATTAGTCCAAGCTCCACCATCCACTCTATCAATATTTGCGATATTTGTATCTAGAAAAAGTTTAAAATCAAGTCTAGTAAAGTCAAAATTGTAGATTAAATTTTCTGAACCAATATAATAGGTAGCTGGCGTCATTTTCCAAACATCTTCGCCATTCACAACTTGATCTAAATGGTACACTAAAAGATGATCTGTTTTTAAAATTGGCTTGCTAAAAGTAAAAACTGATTCATAATTATTGCTTCTTAAAAAGTCAGTAGTTACCTCAAAAACCTCAGCTTCAAAAATTGGTCCGGGAGCACCGTCAAATCCCGGAGGTCCTTCTGGTCCTTCGCAACTCTGTAATCCAACCAAGCCAACAACGGCGAATAATAGTAAAAAAATCTTTTTCATAGTATATATTTGTTTAGTTTTTAATTATAATTACAAGAACTGCGCCAAAAAAATCTTTGTACAAAAAAATCTTTAAAAGTATCGTTAAACGAATAATTCACTTTAACTTTATTTTCGATTTTTTATTTGTACTTATATGAATACCTCAGAAATTACGTTGCTACAATCTTTTAATAAAACCGTAACGGTAAATCCCGAAGATCACAACAGCATCCTCGGTTTTTTTCAAAAAACAAATTTACGCAAAAAAGATTATCTTTTAAAAGCTCCGACAATTTGTAAGTCACTTTATTTTGTGTCTCAGGGCTGTTTGCGATTATTTTTTGTCCGAGAAAATGGGGATGAGAAAACGACCTATTTTGCCACAGAACAATGGTGGATGGCCGACTTTCTAAGTTTTACTTTAAATCAACCCTCCTCTTTTTTTATACAAGCAGTAGAAAATACCGAAGTCTACGAATTAACCAAAGACAATCAGGAGGCCTTATTAAAGGCTTTTCCCTATTTAGAACGTTATTTCAGATTAAACCTACAACGCGCTTATGGTGCTGCTCAGTACCGCTTGCTGTATCAATATTCCTTTAGCAAAGAAGAATCCTATTTGCATTTTAAATCGCTTTACCCCGAATTTGTACAACGGGTTCCTCAATATATGCTGGCGTCATTCCTAGGTTTTACCCCCGAATATTTGAGCGAATTACGCAAAAAAAATGTCTGATTCTTTTAATACGCACTTTTTAATTAAATGATTTTTCTACTTATATAACTAACGCGGCGATTTTAATTTATCGACGTTCATCGTTATGGGCAGGATAAATTGAAATCGAACAGCAACCTCATTTTGTCTAGCAGCAATCCATTTGGGACCATTCAGCAAAGCGCTCTTCAGCAATTCGTCATAGTCTTCCTGAACACCTTGCACAACCTCAACAGCACTTAAGGTTCCATCCTTCTCGATAACAATAGCCAACACAGCACGAGCATATTCCAAACCAATGGCCGACTTTACCTCTTTCGGAACGATTAAATTCACAGCTAAATACCGTTGAAATGCCGCAACACCATCGGGAAAAGTAGGATTGACCTCTACCGTTTTATAAATGGGATCTTCCTCTTTAGGGGCATCCGAATTGGGAGTCTGCGCTCTCGTACTAAAACTGGCGAGTACCAATACGCTCATCGTAAATATTACTTTTTTATAGCCTTTTAGTCTTTTTATAATTATTTGTGTCAATTTCATGATAGATACCTGATTTTAATTTCTCAAAATAAAGCATTTTTGTCGAACTTTTATTTATTATTTTATGTAGAGTGCTGAAATAACAAACCAGAACTTACATTGTTGTTGTATACGATTTCAAGGTTTACAACGATCTTATTCTGTTCCCATTAACTTTCTTAAACCCGCTTAAGTTTTTTGATCTTGCGGTAGTCTACCTTTGAGTAATCTTAAAAATATATAATTATGTCACAGAGACTCGATATCAGTGAAATTTTCCCAAAAGGCTATAATGCTGTCATGGAATTAGAAATGCAATTAAAAAAATCGGACTTAACCGCTATTCACAAAGAATTGATCAAAGTCAGGGTATCACAAATCAACGGCTGTGCTTTCTGCCTAAATATGCATACTCAAGAAGCAATGAAAATTGGCGAAACAGCACAACGTTTGTTTTTATTAAACGCTTGGAAGGAAACCGCATTATTTACGAAAGAAGAAAAAGCCATACTACAATTAGCCGAAGAGGTAACCTTGATACACCAAGGTGGAGTTAGCGATTCAACCTATCAAGAAGTTGTTACTTTTTTTGGCGAAAGTTATACTGCCCAATTGATCATGGCAGTCATTACGATTAATGCTTGGAACCGTATCGCTATTAGCACAACAAAAGATGTTTTTTGATTAGCGGATACGTTGATTAGCGGATACGCCCATACGCCCATACGCCCATACGCGGATAAGCATATGGGCGTATGAGCTTTAAAGGCTGATGAGCTGATGGGCATATTGGCTTTAAATGCAAATAACTTGAAAGGCCGTTCCGTTCTTACGTGATAAAGCGTATTCGCGTATATGCAAATGGGCATATAGGCTTTAAAGGCTGATGGGCGAATGGGCAGCTACACTTAAAAGGTACATACATCAATCCATTGTATGTAGGCTGTCATTTGTTCCATCTCACCTATGGTCATTTTAATCACAGATCGCGAGTTTCCACAAGCAGGATATACCTCCGTATTCTGCTTTAAGGAAACATCCAAATACACCGGAATACCCTTATTAATACCAAAAGGGCAAACCCCACCAACGGGATGGCCGATAACGGTTTCAACCTCTTCAAAACCCAACATCTTAAACTTAAATCCAAAATGTGCTTTAAATTTTTTGTTATCGATTTTGTGAAGACCTCCTACTACAATCAACAGAGCTCCATTATCCGGATGTTTCAATGAAATGCTTTTGGCAATCTGAGCTTCATTCACCCCCAAAGCCTTAGCCGCTAATTCAACCGTAGCACTCGATACGTCAAAAACCTGTATGTCGGTATCTTTTCCCCATTTTCTTAAATGCTCTCTCGCACTTTCTAAACCCATGTTAATCCGTTTATTTTAAAACCAGCTGAAGATAATTAAGTTTTCTAATATACTACAATACTACAGCAATCGAGCTATTTATTTATGCCTCTGCAAAAGGAGTTGAAACCGTATCATCCCATAGTAAGGAATGAATTTTCCATCCGTCCGTAGTTTTAACCAATTGAAATGATTTGGTCCCCGAACCCGTGTAGAGTTTGCCTTCCCATAATCCATTTTTTCTATATCCCGAAAAACGATGCGCTATCTGCCCCTCAATTTGAGTATGTCGTTCCATTTCTACTTCCGAAAACTCCGTTAAAGTTCCATTCGTCAATAATTTTTTACGCGGTGCAAGAAATGCCGCTACATCAAATTGCTCTATGTTTCTCTGAAAAACCTTTGTTATCGTAGCCTTGGCAGTAAAGAAACGCTGAATCATTTCCCAATCTTGATTGCTATTTTTAAAAAATGCATAATAGCCCTCGATCAGTAAGTCAATTTCAGTTTGATCTCTATCCGTAGTATACAACATCAGCTCTTCCCCCTCTACCATTATATTTTGAACGTAAACCAGCCCCAAGCACTCCAACAAGCGTTTCGAATTGGTGTTCGTTGTCAGTGTAGTGGCTAAAATGGTTTTATGATCGGAATTTACCGCCAGTTTCTCAAGGATACACGTTGCCGCTTCAAAGGCATAACCCTGTTTACCAAACTCAGATAGAAAAGCAAAACCAATATCCGGACAAGGCAAGTACGTTCTTTGAATCAGACTAACCACACCCAGCGGTTGTTGACTGACTTTGTCAAAGACAACCCAAAAGAAAGAGTCCGAGTTGTTATCGATGTTTTCAATATATTTTATGGCCCCAGCTATATCACTAATTTTTCGATCACCGATAAATTCAAGCCATCCCGGTGAATTCACCAAGCGAAGTATAAATGTGGCATCGGAAATGTGTATGGGATTCAGAATCAACCGTTCTGAAGTATAGGCTTGTTTAATCATAATTTATTGTTTTGCAAAAAAGTAAGATAAAAAGTTTCTTGTTGTAAAAATTTTATCGTATATTTCTTATACCAAATATAATGGTATTGAAAATAAGTTAATGCCATTATACGAGAAAAAAACATCGGGTTCCTATTTTTTAATTGTAATACTAAAAAGTGTTTTATAAGGATTAACTGTTTTCAGAAACCGTTGAACCTATTATCGGTGTCGTTGGTCAAAATAATTTTCAAGTTTTACATTCATTTGCGTTACTTTGTACTTATTAATCTCAAAATAAATTAAAATGAAAAAAATTGTCTTCTTGCTTTTTATAGGCTTGGGTCTTCTATCAGTTCCTACATTTGCTCAATCTCCGTTACCGATCCATATCGGTATTAAAGGAGGAGCAAACTTTACCGATCTATCCCTATCTGAGATGAACCTGAACTCTAAATATTCAGCAGGATATTTTGGAGGTGCTATGGTACGATTAGATTTAGGCAAAGCCTACCTTCAAGGAGAGGTTTTATATTCTGAGAAAAAATCTAAAATTGAAAACTCAGAAGGAGGAAGTTCCAATGTAACGTGGAAAAGTATTGATGTACCCGTTTTAGTAGGTTATAAAGTACTTGATCTTTCCTTAATTAATGTACGCGTTTTTGGAGGCGGTGTATATTCTTATGTATTTGATGATAATTCTTCTGTTTTTAAAAATATTCAAAATTCTACAAAAAGCAGCTTTGACAAGTCCCAAGTGGGCTTCCAAGTTGGAGCTGGAATCGATGTAATCGGTTTAAATGTAGACTTGCGTTATGAAGGTGGTTTAAGCAAATTGAGCAAAGACTTTGATAAAAAAACCAGCTCATTTAACCTTAGTGTAGGTTATTTCTTTTTGTAATTAATCCATTCCTATCTAATAATAAAAAAGGCAAAGAGATGTTTCTCTTTGCCTTTTTTATAACCTCTTTTTTTATTATCCCCCTAATCCATGAAATTAAATATACTATACCGACGCTGGGTTTTTATCGTACTGTTCTGGGGTTTATTTGGATTTGCTATCTGGGTACAATTAATTAAAACATTCGATGTAGGTCCTGCTAGTTTTCTACTACTGTCACTACTGTTCGTCTGTTTTATCATTGCCCACGGATTAAGTGACATCCTTTTACCCAAAGCCTTACAGGAGGATAAAATGAAAACGTTTCTTATTCAATGCTTTTTCAATGTGCTTTTACTCGCTTTTTTAATCGGATTTATAGAAACTATTTTCACACAATTATACGCCGACGAAATCTTTCGGGATAAAGAAATCAATGGCGATCTAGTTCATGCTATATGGACCCGTTCTTACAGTTCCATTCCCTCCGCTGCCTTAATTATCGGTACCGCCTGCGGGTTGCGCTTTTATATTGAACATCATACGATCGAACAAAATCACGCCAATCTACAGCGTATTCACTTGGAAGCTCAAATCAAATTACTTCAAGATCAAATTAATCCACATTTGATGTTTAATGTTTTGAATCATATCCACATTTTAATGCAACGCGACGTCGCTTTGGCTTCAGATCTGTTGATCCAATTTTCCGATATATTGCGTTACCAACTCTACGAATGTAATCGCGAATTTGTCGATTTGGAACGCGAAATTAAATACCTGAAGGATTTGGTCGCCATCGAACAGGTCCGCTGGGGAGATGAACTCGAAGTACAATGCCAATGGGATATACAAAATCCCAAACAACACATCACCCCCCTATTACTAGTGCCTCTGATTGAAAATGCTTTTAAACACGTATCGCGTATGCCCAATGAAAAAGGATATATCCACCTGTGCTGCCGACAACAAGAAAAAACGTTGGAATTGCGCATTGAAAACTCCTATTCCCATACATACAAAACCCCTTCACATAGTCAAGGATTGGGATTGACCAACGTACGCAAGAGATTGAGCATCCAATACCCTGATCGACATCAACTTGTTATCGACAAAACAGATCACAGTTTCACCCTAGTTTTAAAGTTACAATTAAATTAATACCCTTAATTCAATTTATGGAATTTCAATTAAATTGCTTGATTATCGATGATGAACCCCTTGCAAGATTAGGACTTGCTGACTTTGCAGATAAAATAGATTTTATAACTGTAGTCGGCAATTGTTCTACGGCCTTGGAAGCTACAACTTTTCTACAAAACGGATCTGTAGATTTGATTTTTCTCGATATTAACTTACCCTATTTGTCGGGATTGGATTTTTTAAAATCATTGGAAAAACCTCCCTTAGTCATTTTGACCACGGCCTATTCCGAATATGCCCTAGAGGGTTATCAATTGCAAGTAGTCGATTATTTATTAAAACCAATCTCTTTTCAAAGGTATTATCAAGCCGTAATCAAAGCCAAGCAACTGCACGAAGCGGCAGTTGGAACAACGCTAAATAATGTTGTGGATCCTTTTTTATACATACGGCAAGGCGACGGCTTTCAGAAAATTTCCTGGCCAGAAATCCGCTATATCGAAGGTATGCAGAACTACGTTAAGTTGCATTTTAAAGAACAGGTACTCGTTATCCATCAAACCGTGCTGTCCTTAGTCGATAAACTACCGAAAGAACATTTTTTTAGAATACACAAATCCTATGTGGTCAATATTTCTCATATCGAATCCATCAACGGCAATAGATTGTTCGTCGGCGGACAACAACTACCGATATCGAGAACTTACAGAGAATCCTTATTGCAAGATGTAGTGTATAAAAAACTGCTTAGTAAATAAGCTGTAAATGCAGTAGCTCCTTAACCCATTTAGGGCTAAGGAGCTACTGTGTGAATAAACCTATTCAATTAACAAAGCCATATTAAAACTTCCACTTTAAAGCGGCAGCGCCATATAAGGTCGTAGAGAATCGATCATCAGCATGGTCTTTAATCTTAAATATATCCTTTAGTTTTCTCGAATTAGCACTAAAAGATCTGGCGAGACTAGTTCCTGCGGTCAATTCAACAACCCAATGTTCTCCGAGTTTGAACTGCGGGCGAAATCCAGCCGTTACTTGTTGATGCCCCAATAACATCGATTCCCCATCCACTTTAATCTCTGCCGTCATCCCGTGTAATTCTACCACTGCTTTTAAATCGACCTTTTCCGAAACGCGGTAACCCAATTCTAGCCCCTCTGGGAAAGTAATTTTGAAATGCAAAGCTCCCTGTGACTCCCAGTTAAAATAGATACCCGGTAAAACCATCGGTACGCCAAAATTGTTAGTCAGTACTGGTCCGACCCCTAAAGCCAGGTTGGGATTGAAGTGTTTGATAAATATCACACCTCCTTGTCCCAATATATCGTCGCTAGTAATTTGCTGCATATCGGTATACACACCCACTGATGCCATTACCAACATCGACCAATTAGTTCCCAAAGGACGAAAGTGTTTTAACCCAATTTGAGCATTCCACATCTCTTCGGGAAACAAGGCCTTTTCATAATTTTTATTCTGCATTTTTGCATAACTACTCTGCACAAATACCGACCAAATTTTTGGCTTATTTTCAGCATTCATCACCAAAGACAGCGGTATTTCCAAACCGAATTCAACGCGTTTAAAATCGCTTTTGGAATCGGTTTTAACACTATCGATACCGCGAATGTAGTTTGAAAGCGGAATGTAGTCAACTTTAAGCTGACCGGATACCCCAGTTTGTCCATAGCCCGATACCACACCTAACACAGCGCATACCCAGACATAAAAAATGGAAATTCTCATATTTAATTGATTTTTTATGCAAATAACGCCTTAGCACTAATCGCAATGAAAATCTTTTGACCAATGACATCAGAACGTTGACCAATGGATTATAAAGAGAATCCTCATTTATAAAATGAGCTATTTAAAGTACAATCGAGAAATGTTATAAACGACAAAACCCTCAAGAAGAGGGTTTTGTTTAAACTATACTTTTGTTATCAAGCTAATTACATATTTCTACGGTATTGTCCACCAACTTCAAACAAAGCTGAAGTGATTTGTCCTAACGAACAAACCTTAGTCGCTTCCATCAATTTTTCAAAGATGTTTTCGTTTTGAATAGCCGCATATTGAATTTCTTCAATTTGGTGTTGTATCTGACTTTCGTTGGCTTTGTTTAAACTCTCTTTGGTGTGAATTTGGAACATTTTTTCTTCTTCCGTTGCACGAATTACCTCAGCAGGAACTACTGTAGGCGATCCCTTTTTACTCAAGAAAGTATTTACCCCAATAATAGGGAATTCACCCGTGTGTTTTAAAGTTTCATAATACAAACTTTCCTCTTGGATTTTAGAACGTTGGTACATGGTTTCCATCGCCCCTAAAACACCTCCGCGTTCTGTGATACGATCAAATTCCATCAATACCGCCTCTTCTACCAAGTCGGTCAATTCTTCAATGATAAACGCCCCTTGTATCGGGTTTTCGTTTTTCGCCAATCCCAATTCTTTATTGATAATCAACTGTATTGCCATCGCTCTACGTACCGATTCTTCGGTAGGTGTTGTAATCGCCTCATCATACGCATTGGTATGCAAAGAGTTACAGTTGTCATAAATAGCATACAGCGCCTGAAGCGTTGTACGGATATCGTTAAAATCGATTTCCTGAGCATGTAACGAACGACCCGATGTTTGAATATGGTATTTCAACATCTGTGCACGCTCATTAGCTCCGTATTTTATTTTTAAGGCCTTGGCCCAAATTCTTCTGGCTACACGTCCAATCACAGAATACTCCGGATCAATACCGTTGGAGAAGAAAAACGACAAGTTCGGTCCGAAATCGTTGATGTCCATACCGCGGCTTAAGTAATACTCTACATAAGTAAAACCATTAGCCAAAGTAAAACCTAACTGAGTCACAGGATTAGCTCCCGCTTCCGCAATGTGGTACCCAGAAATAGAAACCGAATAAAAGTTTCTGACGTTTTTCTCGATAAAGTACTGTTGCACGTCACCCATTAATCTCAAGGCAAATTCCGTAGAGAAAATACAAGTATTTTGAGCCTGATCTTCTTTTAAGATATCAGCTTGTACCGTTCCTCTAACTTGAGAAAGGGTTCTGGTTTTGATGTCTTGGTAAACATCGTTTGGCAATACCAAATCTCCCGTTACCCCCAAAAGCATCAATCCCAAACCGTCGTTACCCTCTGGTAAGTCTCCGTTATAAGTTGGACGGTCTATGCCTTTTTGTTTATAGATCTTCGCTATTTTAGCTTCTACTTCTTTTTCCAATCCGTTTTCTTTGATATACAATTCACATTGCTGATCAATAGCGGCATTCATAAAGAAGCCCAACAACATCGGTGCAGGACCGTTGATGGTCATACTCACGGAAGTCATGGCGTGCGCCAAGTTAAAACCGGAATACAGTTTCTTAGCATCGTCCAAACAACAGATAGAAACTCCAGCATTTCCAATTTTACCATAAACATCCGGACGGTGTCCTGGATCATTACCGTAAAGGGTTACCGAGTCAAAAGCCGTTGATAAACGCTTGGCCGGCATGCCCAAACTCACATAATGGAAACGTCTGTTGGTACGCTCTGGCCCACCTTCTCCTGCAAACATACGCGTTGGATCTTCACCTTCACGTTTAAAAGGATATAATCCAGCTGTAAAAGGAAATTCTCCCGGTACGTTTTCTTGCAACGACCATCTTAAAACATCACCCCAAGCTTGGTACTTAGGCATGGATATTTTTGGTATTTGCAAATGCGACAAACTCTCGGTATGCGTGGCAATCTTAATTACTTTATCTCTAACCTGAAATTCGTAAAAAGGATTTTTGTATTTTTCTTTTTTGTCCGACCAATTGATGATAATCTCCCAATTGTACGGATCTAAGTTTAATTTTTGACGGTCAAATTCTGCAAACAACAATTTGATAAATTCTATCTTATCGGCTTTAGCTCCTACTAAAACAGCATCATCCAATCCGAATTTTGTCAATTCTGGTAAAATTCCTGTTACAGATTCTATTGTTCTATAGATTCCAAACAGACGCTGGGCCACTTCTTGTTGAGAAAGGGAAATCTGATCGTATTTTCTGTTGCTTTCTGCAATTTCGGATAGATAACGCGTTCTACTCGGCGGAATCACATAAATCTTCTCACTCATCTCTTTGGTGATTTCAAAAGTAGACACCAAATCCGAACCGGCTCTCTCTACCAAACAATCCATTATGGATTTGTATAGCGTATTCATACCCGGGTCGTTGAATTGAGAAGCGATGGTTCCAAATACCGGCATCTCATCAGGATTAACATCCCATAAGTTATGATTGCGTTGGTATTGTTTTTTAACGTCTCTAATCGCATCTAGAGCACCTCTTTTGTCAAATTTGTTGATAGCAACCAAATCTGCGAAGTCCAACATATCGATTTTCTCTAACTGTGTAGCTGCTCCAAACTCAGGAGTCATTACGTATAAAGAAACATCGGAATGATCCATGATCTCGGTATCCGACTGTCCAATACCTGAAGTTTCTAAAACGATCAAATCGTAATTTGCCGCTTTTAAAACCTGTATGGCTTCAGCCACATATTTCGACAAGGCCAAGTTGGATTGACGTGTAGCCAAAGAACGCATATAAACACGAGGGCTGTTGATGGCATTCATACGAATACGGTCACCTAACAAAGCACCACCGGTTTTTCGCTTCGACGGATCGACAGAAACCAAAGCAATATTCTTTTCTGGAAAATCAATCAAGAAACGACGAACCAATTCGTCGACTAAAGAGGATTTACCCGCCCCACCTGTTCCGGTAATTCCCAAAACTGGAGTGGATCTGTCTTTATTTATTTCGTGTATTTTATCAAAAACAGTTTTTGAAACCTCTGGGAAGTTTTCCGCAGAAGAAATCAAACGCGCTATGGCTCTGTCATTCTTTTCTTGTAGTAGGTCTAATTCATTGGTCAATTTATCACCTAAAGGATAGTCTGAACGTTGAACCAAATCGTTGATCATTCCTTGTAAACCCAACGCACGGCCATCATCTGGCGAATAAATACGCTCGATACCATAATCCTCCAATTCTTGAATTTCAGTAGGCAGGATTACTCCTCCTCCTCCTCCGAAGATTTTGATGTGTTCGGCTCCTTTTTCTTTTAATAAATCATACATGTATTTGAAATACTCTGTATGTCCGCCTTGATAGGAAGTCATAGCAATAGCATTGGCATCTTCTTGAATGGCGGTATTCACCACTTCTTCTACACTGCGGTCGTGTCCAAGGTGAATAACTTCTACACCAGTTGCTTGTATGATTCGGCGCATGATATTGATTGCAGCGTCGTGTCCGTCAAATAAAGAGGCGGCTGTAACGATACGTATTTTATTTATCGGCTGATAAGGTTTTGTGGGTTCCATGGTTTAATAGATATTTAATCGACGGGCAATTTACGCAAATATTCACGATTTTGCAAAGGAGCCCATTTATCTATTTCGCAGGGCATGTATTCGCACATTTGCACATTCGCGCATTGTAAATATTCAAGAAATCACCTTTATATCTTAAAATTTTCCCTACCCAATAGTACCGCTTAAAAAGGATGCTTATTTTTGCTTATCAACTTTTACAAACATGACCTCGAAGAAGTTATTAAAAAAAGTCCTCGGTATGGTATTGGGGATCATACTCATTTTAGGTATAACCACATTTTTTTATATGATGCATCCTATATTTGGAAAACGGCCTTCAGGACAAAGGCTTGAAATGATTCAACAATCTCCGAATTACCGCGATGGTAAATTTCACAATCAGCATCACACCCCTCAAATAGCAGAAAATTATAGCTATCCCAAGGCGTTGTACGAGTTCTTTTTTAAGAAATCACCCGATGTGCGACCGACGAATCCGATACCTTCGATTCAACCGAATTGGGCAGATTTACCGACGAACAACTTTTTGATTTGGCTGGGTCATTCCTCGTATTATATGCAGATTGACGGTAAGCGTTTTTTAATTGACCCCGTATTAAGCGGTTCGGTTTCACCGCTACCCGGTGGTGGTAAATCGTTTAAAGGCACAGAAATTTGTACCGTTGCCGATTTGCCTGCTATCGATTTCTTGTTGATTACACACGATCATTATGACCATTTAGATTATGAGGCGATTAAGGCTTTACAACCGAAAGTAGGTCGGGTTATCTGTGGATTGGGAGTTGGTGAACACTTGGAATATTGGGGTTATTCCGCATCTCAGATCATCGAAAAAGATTGGTACCAAACGATTGATTTGGGTGAAGGTTTTGTAGTACATACGGCTCCAGCCCGTCATTTCTCTGGACGAAGTATTTGGACATCGAATACGTTGTGGATGTCTTATGTTTTGCAAACACCGTCCAAAAAATTATACCTCGGTGGCGATAGTGGTTACGACACTCATTTTGCTGAAATTGGAGCTCAGTACGGTCCTTTTGATTTAGCAATTTTGGAAAACGGACAATACAATCTAGCCTGGAAATACATTCACATGCAACCCGAAGAGGTTTGGAAAGCTGCCGAAGAATTAAAGGCAAAAGCTTTGTTTCCGGTACATTCTTCAAAATTTGCTTTGGCCAATCACGCCTGGAATGAACCTTTGGAAAGAGTCTATAATTTGCGAGAGCGCCATCAAATCGATTTGTATACACCTCAAATCGGACAATTGATTGACCTCGATAAAGAAGGTCAAACGTTTTCAGATTGGTGGAAATATTAAACTTACCAGATCCCTAATTAAAGTAGGTCATGCGCTAGGGATTGCAGCGGCATCCTCTCCTTGGCATGAAATGACTAGGAGAGATATAGCGGAAAGCCCGACCCAAAGGGTAGCGCCCTAAAAACAAGGAATGCAAAGAGCCAACAAAGCGTGGTCTCTTTTTGTTTTTTGCCCTACTTAGTCAACATTATTATTTATATTTGTACCGAATTTGTAATTAAATCTAAACACGAATGAATCAAGAAGAAACACTTCATGACGAAATAGGTGACGATCATATTGCTTCTAGCGAGCATACGCCTTTAAGAGCAGGCGCCTTTGATCGTTCTGACGATGAAAAAATCGAATCAATTAAAAAAGACGTAGAGAATATTTTATACACTTTGGGAATGGACCTGACTGACGACAGTATGAAGGGAACCCCAAACCGCGTAGCTAAAATGTTTGTAAAAGAGATTTTCGGCGGTTTAAATCCAAAGAAAAAACCGAGTTCTTCTACGTTTGATAACAATTATAAATACGGTGAAATGCTGGTAGAAAAAAACATTACAGTTTATTCTACTTGTGAACATCACTTATTGCCAATTATTGGAAGAGCCCATGTGGCTTATATCTCTAACGGTACGGTTGTTGGTTTGTCCAAAATGAACCGTATTGTAGATTATTATGCCAAACGCCCACAGGTTCAGGAGCGTTTAACCATCCAGATTGTCAACGAATTGAAACGCGTTTTAAACACGGAAGATGTTGCCTGTGTGATGGATGCGAAACACCTTTGTGTCAATTCGAGAGGAATACGCGATATTGAAAGCAGTACGGTAACGGCTGAGTTTGGTGGTCGTTTTAAAGAAGATAAAGTACGCAGAGAGTTTTTGGATTATATCAAATTGGATACCCAGTTCTAAACCTATATAACACCCCAATTAAAATGACATTATATCAAAATCAAACTTTAAAAGTTTACAATTCCCTGACGGGGAAGAAAGAAGTTTTTACGCCCATTAACGAAGGTAAAGTGGGAATGTATGTATGTGGACCTACGGTTTACAATTATGTACATTTGGGAAACTGTAGAACTTTTATCTCTTTTGATTTGGTCAATCGTTATTTTAAACATTTGGGCTATCAGGTGCGTTATGTAAGAAACATTACCGACGTAGGACATATTGTAGACGACGTTGATGAAGGTGAAGACAAAATTGCTAAAAAAGCGAGATTGGAACAGATTGAACCTATGGAAGTGGTGCAAAAGTACACTTTGAATTTTCATTCTATTTTGACTCAATTCAATAATTTACCGCCGAATATCGAGCCGACAGCTACGGGACACATTATAGAGCAGATTGAAATCGTCAACGAAATCATCAAAAATGGTTTTGCTTATGAAGTGAACGGATCGGTGTATTTCGACGTTGAAAAATACAGTAAATCCTATCAGTACGGCATTTTGAGCGGTCGAAACATCGAAGATTTAATGTCTAATTCTCGCGAATTGGATGGACAATCGGACAAAAAGAGCCCACATGATTTTGCCCTTTGGAAAAAAGCCGAACCGCAACACATCATGCGTTGGCCATCGCCTTGGGGGGATGGTTTTCCGGGATGGCATTTGGAATGTACAGCTATGAGTACCAAATATTTAGGAAAACACTTTGACATTCACGGAGGAGGAATGGATTTAAAATTCCCACACCACGAATGTGAAATTGCTCAGAATGAAGCTTGTACAGGTAATACCCCTGTTAATTACTGGATGCATGCCAATATGCTGACTTTGAACGGTAAAAAAATGTCGAAATCAACGGGTAATAATATTTTGCCTGAGGAGTTATTCTCTGGAGACAATGCGCTTTTAAGCAAAGCTTTTTCTCCATCAGTAGCGCGTTTCTTTATCTTACAAGCGCATTATAGAAGCATCTTAGACTTTTCTGACGAAGCCATACTTGCTTCTGAGAAAGGTTTTAACAGGCTCTTAGAAGCAATTAAAAACTTGAATGAGATTACGCCTAGTGCGGCATCTACAGTCGATATTGCTGGTTGGAAACAAAACTGTTATGATGCAATGAACGACGATTTTAACAGTCCTATCTTAATAGCGCAGTTATTTGAAGCTGTTCGGTTGATTAATTTGTTGAAAGAGCAAAAAGAGCAGATTACTGCGGCTGATTTGATGGAGTTTTCCGCTGCAATTCACGCCTTTACTTTTGATGTATTGGGCTTGGAAGCTACTGAATCTTCCACTCAAGCCAATGAAAAATTGCAACAAGTAGTTGACTTGCTAATTACTATGAGAAATGAAGCACGTGCCAATAAAAACTTTGCGTTGTCCGATGAAATTCGTGACAACCTCCTGGCTTTAGATATTCAACTAAAGGATGGAAAAGAAGGCACTACATTTACTTTATAATAAATATGGAGCTAGTAGATTTTATCTACTAGCTTTTTTTATTCTTTATCGTTATGCTTAAAAAAATCGCTATTTTTCCGTTTGTGGTACTGATCCGTTTTTATCAAGCGGGTATTTCACCCTTTTTACCGTCAGCATGTCGGTACTCTCCTACTTGTTCCCATTATACTTTAGAGGCTTTGCAAAAACACGGTTTGTTTAAAGGAGGCTGGTTGGGTATCAAACGCATTGCGAGTTGCCATCCTTGGGGAGGTAGCGGTTATGATCCGGTTCCATAATAAAATCTATACACGCTTTTATCCTAAGCGATAAATATATACATTTACCTTTCAATACCTTTTATATGACATACGCATTAAATATTATATGGAATCCTAGCGAAGGTTGGGATCTTGGATTTTTTAAACTGCGCTTTTACAGCTTGATGTTTGTAGTAGCCTTTGGATTGGGATGGTTTATCATGAAAAAGATATACGATCGCGAGGGAGAGTCCGTTGAAAAACTCGACAAACTTTTTATCTATACCGTGTTGGCCACACTAATCGGTGCCCGATTGGGACATGTATTCTTTTATGACTGGGATTATTATAAACACAATCTTTTTGAAATCATTTCCCCGGTTCGTTTCTCTCCCAAATTCGAAATTGTCGGATTTAGCGGATTAGCCAGTCATGGTGCTGCTATTGCAATTATCTTAGTTATGATCTATTACAGTCGTAATATCATTAAAAAACCTGTTTTATGGATCCTAGATCGTATCGTTCTACCAGTAACCATTGGTGGTGTATTTGTACGATTAGGGAATTTCTTTAATTCGGAAATCATCGGTCACGAAACCACTAGTGCTTTTGGAATTCGTTTTTTACGCGATAAGTTTACTGCTAGAGAAGCCGTTGAACTTACCGGGATATCCGACTACAATCAAGCCTATAAAGCCCTTGAAAAGAATCCAGAATTTTTACCATACCTCAACGAGGTCGTTGCTAAACATCCAACTCAACTGTATGAGGCTTTCGGATATATCTTGGTCTTTGCCGTATTGTATTATATGTATTGGAAAACCGATGCCCGTAAAAAATTGGGATTGATTTTTGGCGTATTCCTAGTATTGCTTTGGGCTGTACGTTTTATCGTCGAGTTTGTTAAGGAAAGTCAAGGTGGTTTCGAAGGAACTAACCCGATTTTATTAACCGGACAATGGTTGAGCATCCCTTTTATATTGGTGGGTATTTACCTTTGGGTTACGGCAAAAAACCGACCTTTTAAAGGCTAATTTACACCATAGCTTATTCGCAGAAGCGTAAATCTGCGAATAAGCTATTAAAAATCACGTCCATATCTTAATGAAATCCTCTACCGATGGTTCTTCCACTTTTTTGCGAAGACGTTGCTTAGCTTTCTTAACCGCATCGTAACTGACTCCTAACGTACTTGCTATTTCGTGATTGGTTAATTGGAGTTTGGTCAAAAAAATCACACGCAGATTGTATTCCGTTAGTTCTGGATAATGCGTCTTTAAGTTGTCATAAAACAACGGGAATTCTTCTATAAAAGCCCGTTTAAAACCGATCCAATTCTCCTCAGTCATCAAATGGGATTTTAATAAATCAGGGAGTTTACTTTCAACAAACGAATTTGATGGCTCCAAAACTTTACCTCGCTTCTCTATGGGATAAGTCACAGCTACTAAGGGCGTATTATAATCTGTTGACTGGCTCGTGATTGGATTGTAATTGTGTTCTGATATATTTTTTTCTAAATTTAGTTTCTCATATTGCAAATGGAGAATCTCCCGATTAAGATTGATTGTCTTATTTTTAATTTTCATCAGATAAGCTATAATCAGTATAATAATGATTAGAAATATCAATACAAAAACAACTCTTAAGAGGTGATTAAGAAAAACTTCCTTCTCTAAAATAGTCTGGTTTAAGCGAAATCTTTCGTCGTACAAACCCTTTTGATACTTTAGCGTAATCGCATTAATACTTTGTTCATTGTCGGTATAATCAATAGAATCCCTAAGCTCATTTAACCGTTTTAGAATCGTAAATTCTTCACTTTGATTGCCTAGTTTCTTGTTTAATTCCAGCTTGATTTTTAAAATATCATATTCATCCGATTTTAAATATACCTTACTTCTAGATAATGTTAATGCATCTTCTAAATATTTTTGAGCCTGAATGTAATCTTCCAATTGTATATATAGCAGGGCCAATTGCCGATTAACGAACATCAATTGCATAGGTGATTCCGATTTCTCTGCAATTGAAAGATTTTTATGTAAATCATTTAATGCTTCAACATACAAACATTGCTCTGCATAAATCTCTGCTTTACTATCTAAAACTTTAGCATTACGCAGTTGATCTTTGGTCTTGATGATGATTTTTTCAGTATTATCTAAATATACTGCTTGTGCATTGTTATGATCTAAATAACCGGATACAGACTTTGTATCTAAATATGCAAGCTCTAATGGTGACCAATCTACTGTTTTAATAAACAGCTGTATAACCCGCAAAAAAGTATAATAATGAAGCTCTAGGAAGGGATTGCTCCTATTCAAGAGCAGAATATTATTTTTTCTGTTGTTTTTCCACCAAAACTGCGATACATCAAAAAAAGAAATTTCACCAGTAGAAATACTATGATCGCAACTAAATCGTGTGCTAAGCCATTTTGAGAAGTCCCTAGTCGGAGCAACAGCAGCATATATAGAAGAATCCAATACCTTTATTGAAGGTTTTAAGTATTTAACAGCGCCATCCATAAAAAATCTTACCGACTCAAATTGGGGTATGGTCGCATCATAGGTAGGGTATTTCCGCTTCCTTATCATCAAAGAACTATCATCCAAACAACATATAGTCAACAATAAGGACAGAAACAGAAAATAAATTGTTGATTTCAAGTTAATTGCTGTCGTTAAAAAGCACCTACTTTTGAGATCTAAATTTATTAAAAATGCGAATTCAGAAAGTGAACAAGGTCATCTAAAATTAAAAATCAAGTAATTGCTTAAATTGTTTAGACACCAACTTATTCCAAAAGTCACATATTATTTTTTTAGAAAAAAATATCGAATTAATACTTCAATACCAATCAAGTTAAAAAAATTAATCTAATGTGCTATATATCAAAGAAACAAGCTAAATTATCTGTATTTTAATTAAAAAAATCATTAAAAATTTTAATAACAAAATGATGAATAAGACTTACAAAATATTTCTATTCCATTTTCCTTCTAAACCGTTTTTCGATAATTTACAGGCTTAATACATTGATTTTAAACCATCTGCACTATACAATAGTGTTTACAGCATTTTTCTTCTTTTTCCGAAACCCTCTAACATTTAGCGGCTTCTAACACAGCTTTGGTAATGAGGTACTAATAATTTTTACTTTTAATAACTCACAGCAAAACACAGTATACAAACAACTGATTATCAATATTTAATAAAATGTCCCGTCATTGTCCCCTGCTTTGTCTCAACTAAAAATAATTTAGAAAGCGACTGATTGATAGTTTTGCACTTTATAAAAAACATGGCCAATTAAACTTATCAACTGAGATTAATTCTATACAGAAATCTGAATGAGTAACTCTCCATAACAAACTTCAAAACATCAAAAATCAATGAATTTACCATTTCACTTAAAATACTACTTCTATTATTTAGTGGCAGAATATGAGGGCGCTCCCACCGTAATAAAAATCACCGTCTTATTCGCTATTCTTTTAGTATTGGTTTTTATACTTTCAATCTCACACATTATAGTACTTAATCTACGTTTTATACGTCAAAAAAGAACAAAGGATCAATTTATTAGTTTATATGGGGCAAAGGTGAACAAAATTCTCAGTAGTACAGAAAGGCTGAAGGAAATTGCGATTATAGACCTGTTAGGCAATTCGAACTCTGTGGATGTTAATAAAAAGCTGTATACAGACGGTTTGATTGAAATCATCAGGGAGTTAAAAAGCTCAGGGATCAAGATCCATAGTGAGCATTTAATGATCGTATTAAATTATTTTCACCTCCCCATTTATTGGCAAAGCGCATTTTTAAAAGGACGTTTGAGTAAGCGTAAACAGGCATTACGGAAAATGGACCAGCTAGAACAATTACTTTCTGGTTCTCTGTTACTGCATTCTGTTTACCATAGAAACAACGATTTTAGAAAACAGTCGCGTGCGGCTTTTATTGAATACGACACTAACGATCCCTACAAATTTTTTGAGGAAGATTTTGATATCGAATTCAATGCTCTAGACGAAATTCGATTGCATCACTATCTGAAAAGAAAAGCCAAATTATATAAGCTCCCTGATTTTTCACGTTGGGTCGAGAATGCTAACAACAACAACTTCAAACGATTCATTATTAAGGAAATTGGACTGTTACGACAATATCATTGCGCTAATTTACTTATGAACTTACTCCAAAAGGAGAAAGATTTATATGTACAGAAACAAATTATAGAAACCTTGGGAACTCTAGATTACAAAGAGTCAGCTAGTGTACTGATTGCGATGTACTCCAGTTCACTGACGTTACTTCAAAAAGCCATTATTACCACATTAGCAAAACTAAAGACAGAGAAGACCCTAGCCTTTTTAGGCGATACCTATCAGCGGAGTTACGACAGTAGCATCAAGATTCAGTTAGCCTATGCTTTAACGGATTATGGTATAGAAGGACAGCTAAAAATGGAATCGCTGTCGCAATTCAACAACAACTTTGATTCAAAAATACTGGCACAAGTTAAGTTTGCTAACAGTCAAAAAAAACGTCAAACCACCGCAACTATTTAATATGGAATCCTTTATTCAATTTTATCAATATACCATATTTTTTTACGCTACTTTACTGGTATTAATATCCTTATTTTTGGCATTTTTCGGTTACTTGAATACTTATAAAAACAAATTAAAATACACCAAGGAAGAAGAAAATATATTGCTAGAGCACCGAGAGATAGCCCCTCCAATCTCTATCGTTGCAGGAGCTTATAATGAAGAAGTAGTGGTTGTCGATGCCACACGCGCTTTTTTAGACTTGGAATACCCCAATTTTGAGGTTGTTATCGTAAACGACGGTAGTAAAGACGACACACTCCATTTGCTTATTGAGGCCTTTGAATTAACAGAAGTGCCCCATTATATTATAGAGAAAGTCATCAGTCAGCCCATTAAAAGAATCTTTAAGTCCACGAATCCCCTTTATAGAAAACTCACTGTGGTCGACAAAAAAAATGGCGGTACCAAAGCCGATGCCATGAATGCGGGGCTTAATGTAGCAAAATACGACTACTTCGTAAATACCGATGTAGACTGCATTTTAGCAAAAGATACCTTAACCAAGGTAATTTTACCGGTACTCGATTCAAAAACACCTGTGATTGCCGTCGGCGGAACCATGCGGATGGTCAATGGTTGTGAAATCGATCGGGTTCAAATTACCCGAGTAAGTCCACCACGCAGTTTTTTTCCCATATTTCAAGAAACCGAATACCTTCGCTCCTATTTAATCACTAAAATGGGATGGGCTTACTTTAATGCTATTCCAAATGTATCGGGTGGCTTTGGACTGTTTGACAAAAACATCGTGATTGCCGCAGGCGGTTATGACCCAGAATCACATGCTGAAGACATGGATATGACCCTACGTATCATTGCCCACATGAGAGATCATAAATTACCTTATAAGATCGTTAATACCCCACACAGTTGCTGTTGGACAGAAGGTCCGCCAAATCTAAAAGTACTCTATCGCCAACGTTCGCGATGGGGCCGAGGTTTACTACAAATTTTCTTTGTCCATCATCGGTTTTTGTTTAATAAAAAATACGGACGAATGGGACTCGTGACTTTACCCTATATATTGATCTTTGAATTGTTTGCTCCGCTGATAGAAATTCTTGGGTTTTTATTTTTACTGTATCTCTCTATTACTTCACAAATCAATGCACATACATTTTGGTTGATGTTTGCCTATGTTTATTTAGTTGGATTATGTATTTCAATCCTAACGATCGCTTTAGATTTCTCTGTAAAAAAACAATACCAAACCATATCCGAATACGTTCAATTGATCATATCCTCCGCTCTAGAAGCATTTCTATACCATCCCTTTATCATTTTATTTACACTTGCTGGCTACATACAACTACTGACACGAAAGGAATTCAAATGGGGTAAAATGACGCGCAAAGGTTTCTCACAATCAGAAAATCCCGTTAATTCCAAAAAAAAATCCGACCTACCCCTATCCTGATTCTGCTATTACAACCCAATCCATCAATCTAGATATTCAAATTCCACAAACAATAATTATCCGTTATTAATGAAACCAATTACCTCAAATCAAGTAGCTCCAAAGTACACAAATCGCACATTTTTTATTTTTTCTTTTTTCTTTTTAAGCATTTTTTCTTACGGACAAACCTCTATAGATCTAAATAATAAAGCAGAGATCCAAACTAAAATTAATGAATTGTATAGCAATGGACAATGGGACACCGCAAATAAGTGGCTGGTGAAAGCCATTACAAAATACCCAAATGATGCCGAATTGCGCATACTTTTAGGAAAATACTACATTGAAAAAAAACAATATAAGAAAGCACTTTTCGAATTAAATAAATCTTTGGAGTTTAATCCAAATAATTTAGACGTTAAAAAGTTGCTATTGCATATCGAAACGGTCACCCAACGCTATTCTAGCGCTATCGGTTATGTTAATGAACTGCTCGAAGCCAATCCCTATTCCAAAGAACTATGGCTAAAAAAGATTGATTTATACCGACAACAAGGCAATCCAACGGAAGCTAATCGACTGTTAAAAAGATTGGCAGATATCTATCCTGAAGATCAATCCATTCTCCATGATATCAAATACCAGATGGAGGTCAGTATCGACCAAAAAAACAAACAAGGTTATTACGATGAGGCCATCGAATTGAATAAAAAACTATTAAAAACCAATTCCAACACCATTAAAAACTATTTGGATTTGATCAATATGTATATTAAAGTAGGCGATTATTCTCATGCGACAATCATTACCGATAGGGGGTTAAATCAATATCCAAATGACAGCGATTTAGTGCTGAAAAAACTGAGTTTATACGACCAAGGTCAGCAATACGAAGCCGGTTTAAAATATATTAATCAGCAAAAAAAAGCCAATCCTTCGATGAATTTGGACAAACAATATAAGTATTTCCTCAGTTCTTCCGCACAAGCAGCTAAAGATGGTAGCCTCTTTGTATTATTCGGCAAGCTTTTAGACAAAAACCCTGGAGATACTGAGGCTTTTGAAATTGTATTTAATCAACTAGTTTCCCAACATCAATACGATGAAGCACTTATTGTTTTAAACCGACATAGTGCAGCCATCGGAAATTCAAAAAAACTGGATTTAAAAGAATTGAGCTTGTTTAAAGCAATCGGAAATACTTCCAAAGTTAAAAGTATTACTAGAAGATTAAATATGGATTACCCAGATGATGTTGATTTAGAAGCTGCCTTTGCTCAAATATCCCTCACTGACGCCAAAGATGCCATGGCAGATTCCAATTACCCTCTCGCCATTGAACTGTGGAAAGTAGTTCAAAAACACGGCGATCATGAGCAAAGAAGTTCGGCAAATACTGGTCTTTACAATGCTTATCTTCAATCAGCCAATTATTATAAAGCCGAAGAGGCTTTAAATACCATGCTCAGCATCCAACCCCAGCAAGCGAATCTCTATTTTAAAAAAGCAAATTTATATTACTTACTCAATCGCCCAGACCAAGCTCCAAAAATCTATGAAGAGGGGTTACAGAAAACCGAATACAAAGATCGTTTTCATGCACTTATAGGCTATGAAGAATTGATGGTAAAAATAATTAAAGATGCCTTAGAAAACCATGCCATTCCAATAGCCTTCGATTACGCCCAACATTGGTTAATACAAGACCCACTTAACAAACAAGCATTGGAATATGCGATAAGCGCCGCAGCAACCATGAAAAAATGGGATATGATGAAACATTATGCAGAGATTGCTACACAAACCTATGCCGAAGACGTTACTTTTAAAGTAAAACTTGCTGAATCCATTCAATTGGGCAACAACAATTATGAGGAAGCGCTGAATTTAATGATTCAAGAAGTCAAGACAAATCCGTATCATCAGAAATCCAATGCCGCGTTTATCGCTACAGTCCTCACGTATTCGCAACAATTATTAAAAGAAAAAGAATCCGCCCGCGTATTGGAATTAACGAATGCGGCTTTACGTCTAGACCCTAAAAATAAAGAAATCAACTATTTAAAAGGTTTGGCCTACGAGCAACAAAAAAACGATTCAGCCTACTATTACCAACGCTATTACGAACCCACTTTAGTGGAATATAGTAGTTTTAAGCAGCGCCTTAATTATTTATATCAAAAAAGTTTAAAAAACGAACTAAGCCTGACCCACTCCATCTCAAATTTTGACGATAACAGTACTAAACTTAACACTTCTAGTGTAGAATACAGTCGGATTGGGGAAAATCAATATTGGACTGGTCATTTAAATTATACCGGTAGATCTGACGGACAAGGAATACAAGGCGTCGCAGCGTGGAATAAAAAATGGAAAACCAAGTGGTCACATCAAATCGAGTTTGGACTAGCCAATGAGTATTTTCCCAAACTAATCGCTCAAGCGGCACTAAACCGATATTGGAGCAAAGACTGGGAAACCGAAGTCGGTTTGGGATATAGACGACTAACGACTGATGAAACCCTGTATAATGTAGTTGTTAGCGTTTCCAAGGAAATCAATGATTTTCGGTTAAACCTGAAACTCAATCAATTTTCATTAGAAAAAAATTGGTTTTACAATCTCAGCTTTAACGGCAAATATTTTATCGACACACCTAAGGACTATATCTTGTTTCAAACTGGAATCGGTTCTAGTACTGATGTTGATGTGATTGACTTACAAAATCTGCGTAGCTTTTCTATAAACAATACTGTACTAGGTGCTGGATTTGGCCGTCTACTGACGAAAAACGTATCGGCAAACATCATCGGTAGTTGGCACAATTTCAAAAATCAAAAGGAGACAGTGGTTCGTGAAAGCGACGACAATGCTAGTACTACAGAATCAACCCTGCCGTCAATTTATAAAAACTTTTATACTTTATACTTTAATATCCATGTCGCTTTTTAAAATTTATTTCTGTTCCCTGTTCGCTTTACTATCAAGCTGTCATACCATGGAATCAAACACTTTGAATTCCGAAGTTTTTGTAGTGATCAATAATAACACTGCCCATAACTCAAATAAATGGGCAGACTACCTGTATACCCATTTAAAAAAAAGGAGTATCTCAGGTCCTAAAGTCCTACAAAAAAACAGCCTTACCGAGTTAACTCAAGGTGAATTCGCCTTGCAAATAGAAGTACGTCCATCAAGTACCTATAGTTATGAAATTGTTCGAGATCAAAACAAACTACTTTTAATTAGCCGCTCAGAGGCTATTGCATTATGGCTTATCTATGAATTGATCGAAAAAATAGGTGAAGACAATTCCGGAATCAACGTCGAAGATTTACCGCCAGCAACTATCGATTTTGTGACTTCTAAAAGAGAATTTGATTTTGAATATAGAGAACCCTTTTTCGCTCCAAATACCGACATTGATTATGTCCATATTTTGGGAAACAACTCCATAGACACTGATTGGGGAATCTGGGGACATCAATTAGCACAAATTATAGACAATCAAAATCCAGATACTCAAGCGGAAATCAACGGAAAAAAAACAAAGCAGCAATTTTGTTTTAGCTCCCCATCGTTATATTCACAAGTCAAAGCCTATATTATTGACCAATATGGAAAAACACCTACCGTTCATTTTATGGTTGCCCCCAATGATAATGACTTGGTATGTAACTGTACGCTTTGCCTAACTGCAAAAAATACCGCTACAAATGCTTCTCCATCGGTTTTACAATTTAACAACCGATTGGCACAAGATTTTCCGACAGCACAATTCTTTATGTTAGCCTATAGAACAACTCAAACTCCAAGCATTGTAAAATTAGAAAAAAATGTCGGCATATTTTTAAGCAGTATCAACTTACCCAAAGGACAACAACTTGATGAAAACACAACGGAATATGAAACTTTTAAACGACAAATTCGCGAATGGAAAAAACGCACCACTGCGGTTTATTTATGGGATTACGCCGCAAATTTTGACGATTATTTAACGCCCATTCCATCCCTTATCGGTTTTCAAGAGCAAGCGAAACAATTTAAAAGACTCGGAATCAACGGCCTTTTCCTGCATGCAAGCGGATATGACTATGCCCCTTTTGACGATGTGAAAACCTATGTTATTTCAGCCCTGATGAAGAATGTTGACCAAGACGTATATAAACTGGTTGCTACTTATTTAAAACATTTTTATCCAAAATCACATCAGCTATTGACAAATTATTATACTGAATTGGAATATAATTTTCAACAAAGTCAACGCCACTATGACTTATACAGTGGTTTCGATGACCTAAAACACAGCTATTTTAATATGGATCAATTCTCTGAATTTTATAAGTCCCTACACCAAATCATACCCACTACCAAAAATAACGAAAGACTAAAACTGGAAAAACTACATACCGCCATGGGTTTTACACAATTGCAAACTGCCTATTCAAGTGGTATCGCAACAGAAGGCGCTTTTTACCATACCAATGGGCAAATAAAAATAAAGAGCGCTATAGAAAAGAAAATCCGCAGTTTAGAAATAGCTTTTAAGCAACATAAGATCTTAAACTATAGTGAACGCAATACCTTAGACTCCTATTTAAACCAATGGCAGGAATGGATTGAGAAGCCTTATTCAATCAAGCCGATCCAAGCCGATCAAATCGAATCTAAAAACGAGGAATTAACAGGATTAAACGATGGGAAACTGGGTTTTAGTCAAGATTTTTTACTTGGTTGGACTATAGTTCCTAAGGATTTGCAACTGCAAATTCATTCATTACCCACTGGTAGTTCACAAGTTAAAATGCGCTTCCTTCATGACCCCGCCCACAATATTTACCCCCCTAAAGATGTTCGGATATCCTATTCAAATTCCTCACAACAATGGTTTACCACAGTCTCAAAAAACCATGACAGTACCGTCGAATACACCTTTACTACGAAAGATCTTGATAGCGATGCCATAGATATAAAAATATTCAACCAAATATATCCTAAAAGCCAATGGGCATGCGATGAAATTCAAATTTCGAGCAACGAATAACATAAAACTGGCAATGCCAACAAATGCACAGCTGCTGAACTATAAAAGACCGTTTTAAATTCCTTAACTCTATAACCTATGATAAAACAATTCTGCATCATTAGCAGCCTACTACTTACATTTATTTCGTGTACTGGTGTGATGTCCAATCAAACGACTAGCATTGAAATCCATGATAATAACAGGCATTACTCCCCTATTCTATACGAACAAACAATAGACTTAGTCTATAAAATTAAAAATACGGGTAATGCACCGTTAGTCATCAGTGATATTTTCACTTCTTGTGCCTGTATTGTTATCAATGATGGTACTACAAAAATGATTCCTATTGAAAAAGAAGGATTTATACGACTAAGCTACACTGCTTCAATGAATGTAGGATATGCAAAACATCATATCTCCATTTTCGGCAATTTTGAGGACGATGAGCCTAAGGAATTAATTTTTGATATACATATAGTACCCAGTCAACTCCTTATCAAAGATTATGAGGATGTATTCCGGGAAGAAAATTTGAAAAAAGGAGGGTTAAAAGAGATTATCGACGGGGATGAAACCCATAAAGGATATTATGTCGATGAATAGTTGCAACAATCAACTGAAATTTCTTACTTTGTAAAACATACCGAATAGTATTTAATATGAAAAAAGCTAACATTACTCGACTTAATATACTCCATAAAGCCTACGAATTAATCTATATAAACGGCTATCAAACGACTAGTATTGATGATATCTTAGCAACAACACAGGTTACCAAGGGAGCTTTCTATTATCATTTCAAGAGTAAAGATGAAATGGGAATAGCAATAATTCAGGAAATACTCCAACCAGAATTCATAAGCCAGATCACAAAAATTTTGAGCGCACCGACAAATCCGTTAGACGCTATTTATAACATGATCAGTCATTTATTGTCGGACCAAACTTTTTTAAAGATAGATCAAGGCTGTCCGATTGCCAATTTTATTCAAGAAATGGCACCGAAAAACATGCTTTTCTCTAAAACTTTACAGCAACTAACACAAGAATGGCAGAATATTATTGTTGAAAGCCTCGAAAAAGCTAAAATTCAAAAGAGCTTAAATTCTGATTTACCATCAGATGCGCTGGCTATTTTTGTTATATCCAGCTATTGGGGTATTCGGAATTTTGGGAGAATGGAATCCGAAAATAAATATTACCAAGCCTATCTTTTACAATTAAAAAATTACCTAAATTCTCTTAGGTAATTTTTTTAGTTAAAAAACATACCAGTTAGTATGTTTTTATTATACCTTTGCTTTATTAACCTTTAAAGCATGGAATATGTCACTTGTTTTTTTGCACTCCGCAGTTCGGTGGTTGTTATTAGTATTTCTCCTATACGCCATTTTTATATCCTATATCGGTTATAGATTCCAACGACTATACACTATTCACCACAACCAAATTCGTCATTGGACTGCCACCCTAGCTCACCTACAGTTGATATTGGGTTTAATACTCTACATCCGCAATCCGATGACAACTTACTTCTGGAAAAACCTAAGCCTCTCCACAACGGATTTAAATATACTTTTTTATGGACTTTTACATCCTTTATCGATGTTTATAGTCGTTGTATTGCTTACTATTGGATCTTCTTTGGCAAAGCGAAAGCTAGAGGCTAAAAACAAGCATCAAACCGTATTTATATGGTTTTTGATTTCCTTGATTCTTATTTTTATATGCATTCCGTGGCCTTTTTCGCCTTTATCACAAAGACCTTATCTACGCGACCTCTAACTGCTAAAAAAACATGAAGAAATCGACCATTATATTAGTCATACTCTTAATAATTCCATCAGTGATAGTGCTATTTTATAACAATGCAAGACATCCCCAAATCGTAGAGACTGTAACTTTCCATCAAAAGCTTACGCATTATAAACTGTTTAAAGGTCCACTTGCCGATTTAAATCCTACCGATAATGCTATTACTTACGAACTATCTTCCGAATTATTTACAGATTATGCGCAAAAGCAAAGATTCATCGTCCTGCCTGATGGGGAGAAAATCCAATCTACTGGACAGGGGCTTCCTGTTTTCCCAGAGGGGACTTTGATTGCCAAGACTTTTTTCTATCAACACAGTATTAAACATCATAATTCCAAATATATCGTTGAAACCCGATTACTAATCAAAAAAGATTCGCAGTGGAATGCAGCGACCTATCAGTGGAATGAAACTCAGGACGAAGCCCTATTGATTCTCAAAGGTGAAAAGGTCCCGATTCTATTTAAAGATCACGAAGGAAATATCAAAGAGATAAACTACCAAATCCCGTCAAAAGAGGCATGCATCACTTGTCACCGTCAAAATGATCAACTGGTTCCAATAGGTCCGAAGGTTCAAAATTTGGGACGTATGGTAAATTTACAAAATCGAGAGACGAATGAGTTAAAGTTCCTTCAGCATGAAGGGGTATTGGCGCTAAATAACAAAAACTTAAGTTCATCATTAGTAGCTTATAACGATACAGCAGCCCCGATAGATAAAAGAGCCCGAGCCTATCTAGACATCAATTGCGCACATTGCCACAATCCCAGCGGCACAGCCAATTTTACGCTAATAGACTTGCGTTATGAAACGCCTTTTAAGCAAACAGGAATTAAAATAAAACAAGGAAAAATCGGTATGCGAATGGCCGTTCTGGGCGAAATGCACATGCCGAAGTTAGGAACTACTGTCATCGACAAAGAAGGACTTAAGTTAGTATTAGATTACATAAAAACCTTAGATCAACATAACAAATAAAAAAATTACCATGAAACATTTATTAAAAAATTCCGTAGGTCAACTACGATTAATCGCTCTATTAGAGGGAACTTCTTTACTTCTTCTTTTGTTCGTTGCAATGCCATTAAAATATTTTTTTGACTTCGCACAGGCAACACAGTATATGGGAATGATACACGGAGGGCTATTCCTGCTTTTTATTTTCAATACATTTAGCATGTCTATCGAAAAAAAATGGGGTTTTAAGAATACCACTTGTAAAATACTCGTAGCCTGCGTAATTCCCTTTGGGACTTTTTATATTGACAAAACAATCTTATCAAAACTTCAGTAATAACATGTCTTCGATCAGTGAATAATGACCACAAGATCTGCTCAAATTTCGACACTCAACAAAACCTTAAACTTGATAAGTGAAGAAAAATGACAGGAAGTCTTATAGCAGTAATTGAATGCTATATTCTCGAACTGGCAATAGACGGAAAATATTTTGAAAACATTCACTTATAGTATGAAAGAGCCAAACTTTTGGACAAACCTTTTACGAAAATTCGAGCACTATATATCGAGATAACAGCGACTAAAAAATAAAAATATACTACAGCTTAAAACAGCCTTTCCAAATTGGGGAAAATAACTGCCAAAAAAACTATAACTTAAGCTGCAATAGACAAAGAATAGATCGATTATATACTATATGATCCCCATTAAGGTTAGAACCATAAAAATGGTTTTGCCGATTCTATGACCGTCTGTTTAAATTATATGAAAAACAGGCTATCAGCCAGATAACCTCCCTATTAATAGAACTTTTTCACGGAATTCATCTGTTGCGGTCGTACCTACTTTATTTCGTCCAATCAGCCATAGTCCATTGATTAACAACCATTTTAAATTTAACAATCACATTATAATGGCTTCATTTGGAGCAGGTATGAATATTAATTCCCTACTTTATCAAATAGTTTAGACTCTTAAGTCAAAAACAATTTATTTTTATAAAAAAAACGAATAAATCGCATTTATTTTGTAAATTGTATAAATTAAGCGTCTAGCTATTCTTCATTAAAAAAATATTTATTATAAAATATGGATACGTCAAAACTCTTCAATTTAACTGGAAAAACAGCTGTAGTAACCGGTGGTGCAGCTGGAATAGGAAAAGCCAGTTGTCAAATATTAGCAGCTTATGGCGCTCAAGTGGTTGTCTCGGACTACAATTTAGAAGCGGCACAGCAAACGGCTGACGAGATCCAAAAAAGTGGTGGAAAGGCTTTGGCTATTCACTGTGATGTCACGAAAGACGAAGCTCTTGTTAACTTGGTAGATCAAACGATTTCAGCTTACGGGGGAATACATATTTTGGTCAACAATGTCGGCGGTGGTGGAGCAGGCAGAGAAAATCCTGAAAAGATAGATGTAGCTCAATTTGCCAAAGTATTTGAAATGAACGTTTTTAGTATGTGGAGGTTGTGTCAATTAGTAGCACCACATATGAAAAAAGCAGGTTATGGCAGTATCGTCAATATTTCTTCTATGGCTTCCATCAATACCAGTCCAGCTATTAGCGCTTATGCGTCGTCTAAAGCAGCTGTAAACCATATGACCAGAAACATTGCCTTTGATTACGGTCCCGAAATCCGCGTCAATGCCATCGGACCAGGTGCTGTTAGAACTCATGCCCTAAGCACGGTTTTAACTCCAGAGATAGAGAAACGCATGCTTCAACATACCCCCTTACAAAGATTAGGTGAACCCGAAGATATTGCTGGAGCTGTGTTGTATTTTGCAGCGCCTATATCGAGTTGGACAAGCGGGCAAGTACTGTTTGTCAATGGTGGTGGTGTACAAACTTTGGATTAGAATTAAGCTGGCAAATTCGTGAAAATGCAACAAAAAATACATTATACACTATAAAATCACATTTTTCTTCAGCGCTAAACTGCTGAAAAACTTACTTTTAAGCACATATATATAAAATAAATTTTGCGTATCTTTAATTATAAACACACAAAACCTTTTAGCTATGAAAAAGATTTTATTTATATGGGTTGTATTGAGTGTTACCTACTCTTGTTCAATCGCCCAAAACACTAGAGAAAAGGCTTCTAAAACAGCAGTGGTTAATAACGACGAAAAAAATAAAGCTGTCGAGAAGGACAATGTTTGTTTACTTACCGACAATGATGAACTTAGAAGTTTGGCCGATGGAAAAATAACCCATCCTACCAGTATTCCAAGAGTCAAAAAAGACATTTCTCAATTGACTTCTTGCGCTATAGCAAACATCAAAATAATCAGTGGTAAAGACGCTGGAAATACAGCCGAGTACATTGCCTGTGTCTGTGGTACGAAAATGACTTTTAAGGCCGACTACTCGATAAATATTAAAACGGTTACGGAATTATAAAGATTTTTATAAGAACAATAAACTAAAAAAGTGAGATTATAGTCTCACTTTTTTTATGAAAATCCTTGATCTGAAATTTACAGTAGATTCTTAAAACGGTAACCTTTAAAATCCAAACACAAAACAATTCCTTAAGATGTAGCGTATTTTGTTTTCTTTCCAGAAGTATAATATTTTAGAATATAAATAATAGCACCTAAAAATGGCAAGGCAAGTATAATTGTCTTCCAGTAGTTTTCTTTTAGCTTTTTACTGTCTTGATTATACAGTAAACTCAATGCCCAAATCAACGAGATTGTATATAATAAAGAACCATAAAATACTTGGTTTTGTGAGACCATTGTTTCCATAAGTAATTGCGTTATTAAGTTAGCTTGTTAATCAATCTTATTATCTGAAACAAAGGTATTTAATATCGCGAAGGTGGGTGTTTCTAATGTATTAATTATTAGTTACTAAAAGATTAACATATGTTAATCTTTTAGAGTGTTTAACCGCCATTAAATAGATTTTTAACTGAATTTTAAGTTAAAAACAAACTAATAATCAACAATATTATACAATACACCTAAACCTTATTTCAACATATTACGAACTTATGCATTGGCTACCGCTAAGTGTAACAAAAATGCTTTTTCAAACGATAATCACGTAATTCACACACAAATATATTTTCCGTTTATGCATCCCAAAATTATTTTATCATGTCGCAGTTCGGCAAGGTATTAATAGAAAAAGACAGCCACATCAAAACTGATGTGGCTGTCTCTATAAATTATAAATTCAGAAATTATCTTGAATAATTCGGAGCTTCTTTAGTAATGGTCACATTATGTGGGTGACTTTCACCGATACCCGAAGCGGTTAAACGGATAAAACGAGAAGTTTTTTGAAGTGTTTTCACGTCTTTAGCTCCACAGTAACCCATACCAGCACGTAGTCCTCCAATGAATTGTTGCATGCTTTCATCCAACTCTCCTTTATACGGAACACGCCCTACGATACCTTCCGGTACCAATTTTTTTACATCGTCTTCAACATCTTGGAAATAACGGTCTTTAGATCCTTCTTTCATCGCTTCAACCGATCCCATACCACGGTATGATTTGAATTTTCTACCTTCAAAAATAATGGTTTCACCCGGAGATTCCTTAGTACCTGCTAACATCGATCCCAACATCACACAGTCAGCACCTGCCGCTAAGGCTTTAGGAATATCTCCTGTATAACGAATTCCTCCATCACCAATAACTGGAATTCCCGTTCCTTCCAAAGCCGCAGCTACTTCCAAAATAGCTGAGAATTGAGGAAAACCAACTCCTGCCACTACTCTTGTCGTACAGATCGATCCAGGTCCAATTCCCACCTTAACCGCATCAGCACCATTTTCAACTAAAAATAAAGCCGCTTCTGGAGTAGCGATATTTCCAACCACTACGTCAATCTGAGGAAAGTTGCTCTTAACGTCTTTTAAGACACTAATTACACCTTTGGAATGTCCGTGAGCTGTATCGATAATCAAGGCGTCTACTCCCGCCGCAACCAGTGCAGCGGCACGTTCAACAGCGTCGGCAGTTACTCCTAATGCAGCAGCTACGCGAAGTCTACCAAATTTATCTTTATTGGCATTCGGTTTTTGTGTCAGTTTGGTAATATCTCTAAAAGTGATTAATCCCACTAATTGATAGTTACTATTGACTACAGGAAGTTTTTCGATTTTGTTTTCTTGAAGTATCCCTTCAGCTTCAGGTAAAGTTGTTCCCTCTGCCGCTGTCACTATATTTTCTTTGGTCATCACTTCCAAAATAGAACGTTCGTTTATCTTTTCAAAACGAAGATCGCGATTGGTTACAATTCCCTTTAATACCATATTCTCATCAACTACTGGAATACCACCAATACCATATTCGGCCATGGCTCTTTTAGCATCACCAACATTAGCAGATAAAGGCAAAGTCACTGGATCGATAATCATACCAGACTCCGCACGTTTAACCTTGCGAACTTCAGCAGCTTGCTGTTCTATAGTCATGTTTTTATGCAACACACCGATACCTCCCTCACGAGCCATAGCGATAGCCATAGCGCTTTCAGTAACCGTATCCATAGCAGCAGAAACTATAGGAACATTTAAAGTAATGTTTTTGGAAAATTTTGATTTAATACTTACCTCTCTCGGTAAGATCTCTGAGTAACTTGGAATTAACAATACATCGTCGTATGTTAATCCTTCTCCTATGATTTTAGCTGTATGTGCTTTCATTGCAATTTGTAGTTGAATTGCACGCAAATTTAGCGTTTTTAAATCAAATAAAAAAGATTAATGATAAAAATTAAAAATTTTTAACGCTTCGTTATACGAACTTTCAAATGACATCGCACTCAGGTTGGTATCTACCTTGTTTGCAGTAAAATAACTCAACATTTTTTCGGTAGGCATATTACCGGTCAAGTCATCTTTGGCCATCGGGCAACCGCCATATCCCTTTATCGCTCCGTCAAATCTCAGACAACCCGCTTTATAAGCCGCATCTATTTTTTCAAACCAACGGTCCGGAGTCGTGTGTAAATGGGCACCAAATTCAATATTCGGGTATTTTGGGATCAAATTTGAAAACAAATAATCGATCACCTCCGGCGTAGAACTCCCTACTGTATCCGAAAGCGATAGTATCTTAACTCCCATATTCGAAAGCTTTTCTGTCCATTCTCCTACAATATCCACATTCCAAGGATCTCCATAAGGATTTCCAAATCCCATCGATAGATAAGCCACCACCTCTTTATCGCATTTTGCAGCAATATTCAAGATTTCTTGCAGTGTTACTAAAGATTCTGCTATGGTTTTATGCGTGTTTCGCATCTGAAAGTTTTCAGAAATAGAAAAAGGAAAACCTAAATATTTAATTTCCTTGTGTTCAGAAGCCAATTCTGCTCCACGCGTATTAGCAATTATCGCCAATAACTTACTTGGAGTTTTAGACAAATCCAATTGCGCCAATAATTCAGCGGTATCCTGCATTTGAGGAATCGCCTTAGCGGATACAAAACTCCCAAAGTCAATGGTATCAAACCCAACTCTTAATAGAGATTGGATATACTGTACCTTCTTTTCAGTGGGTATAAACATCTTAATGCCTTGCATCGCATCACGAGGGCATTCTATAATTTTTACTGGCTTCATAGGTTTTCAAAGATATAGGAAAGATATTTATTGTGCAAAAGAAAATTCGGGTATAGGCATTCGAGAAAAAGCTTATTTACGACTACCTTTTTAAAGTAAAATATAAATTCCTAATCCTGTAAAAACAACAATCTGCATCCATTTTAAAAAGGAATTGAAGGCATGATTGTTTTTTAAAACGTCTGTAAGCTGGGAGGCAATAATACTTACCGTAGTAAAAACCACCAATGTCTGGGTAATAAAAACCAATCCTAAAGTAAAAACTTGCGTTCTTACACTACCTGCATTTTCCGAGATAAAAGTTGGAAATAAGGCCAAAAAGAACATCATTACTTTCGGATTCATTATATTCATCAAGAGCCCCTGACGTACAAAGCCCATAAAAGACTTTTCAACAGCATTTTTATCTTCACGAACCAATATATCCTCAGTATGATAGACCTTATAAGACAACCAAAACAGATATGCGGCTCCCATAATTTTGACCGTCGTAAAAATCAGATCTGAACCGATAATCAAACTCGAAACACCAAAGGCAAAGAGCGCTAAGTGAAACACCAAACCCCCTATTTGTCCCAAAGTTGTCGCAATACCGTATTTACTTCCTCGAGTAATACTCTGAGAAAGTACATACAGTATGTCTGGGCCAGGAGTTAGAATCAACACCAAACTAGTCACAAAAAAAGTAAGTAAAACTTCTGAAGCCATTTGTTCTATTTTTTCGCTAAAATTGCTTGGTTAATCGATTTTATTAAGGCAGGACCCTCATAGATAAAGCCGGTATATAACTGTACTAAACTTGCACCTGCTTCTAATTTCTCTATCGCATCCTCGGCCGTATGAATTCCCCCCACTCCAATTATAGGAAAGGAACGATGGCTTTTTTCCGATAAAAAACGAATAACCTCTGTACTTCTTTTGGCCAGTGGTTTACCGCTCAATCCCCCCATCTCAGCCTGCTCTGGAGATAATAGATGGTCTCTAGAAATGGTTGTATTCGTAGCAATTACACCTGCGATTTTTGTTTCATCTACTATTTCAATGATATCCAATAATTGGTCGTCTGTCAAATCCGGCGCTATTTTAAGCAATATCGGTTTGGGTGATTTCTTTTTCGAGTTTTTATTTTGTAAAGCATGTAAAAGTGCTTTTAAAGGCTCTTTATCCTGTAAGGCTCTTAAGTTCGGGGTATTGGGTGAACTCACATTCACGACAAAATAATCTACATGATCAAACAAAGTTTCAAAACAAATTTCATAGTCACTAATAGCGTCTTCATTGGCAGTTAATTTGTTTTTCCCGATATTCCCACCAATTAAGGTTCCCTTATTCTTTTTTAAGCGAGTAACCGCTGCATCAACACCCCCATTATTAAACCCCATTCGGTTAATAATGCCTTTGTCGGCTTTTAAACGAAATAATCTCTTTTTTGGATTCCCCTCTTGTGGCTTTGGAGTTAGTGTTCCGATTTCAATAAATCCAAAACCAAAGTTTTCCAATTCCGAAAACATCGCCGCATCTTTATCCAATCCAGCAGCCAATCCAACCGGATTTTTAAACTTCAATCCAAAAACCTCTCGCTCCAATCGAGGGTCATTTAACTGACAAAAACTTCTAATCATACTAGATACACCCGGAATCTTATTGATCCAACGCACCGAAAAAAAAGTAAAATGATGAACTTTTTCCGGATCAAACTTAAATAGTATCGGACGAATAAGGGTTTTGTACATAATATGGAAGTTAGTGTTGTATTTTTTTGCAAAAATAATGAAAATTCACCACCATTAGGTAATTTTTCACCAAAGAATTAATGGATTTTAAATAGTTGATAAACCGGCTTTAGTGCATCGGCTAGCGATTCCAAAAAAAAACTTTTTTAACGCTATTTTTCCTGTTTAAACTCAAGAATATTAACTTATTAAAAAAATTTTTCTTATCTTTAAAATAACAAAAATAAAACCAACACAAGTCAAATACTATTTGAAAAACAACATCCGATGACAACTATTAACCCCTATTTGCATTTTGATGGAAATTGCGAACAAGCATTTTCATTCTACCACAGCGTCTTTGGCGGAACATTATCTAAAATAACCCGCTTTAATGACTTCCCTTCTGATATCCCATTAACAGCTGAAGAAGGCAAACGCGTATTGCATGTATTACTCCCCATCAACCCAACGACTACTTTGATTGGCAGTGATCAATCCCTACATTTTGATCCTGAATTAAAAGTAGGAAACAACGTTTCTATCGCTGTAAACGTACCCTCAGAAGAAGAAGCACAACGCCTCTTTAGCGAATTATCCGACAAAGGCACCATCACTACCCCGTTAGAAAAAACATTTTGGGGGGCCTGGTTTGGTATGTTCACCGATCAGTTTGGAATCCATTGGATGATCAGTCACGACAACAAACAATAAGGATTTGTCTGGATAAAGAGCTGAGAACTAGAACACCATATCTCCCTCGATTAAATCAGACCCGTAAATTAAACCCCGTAAAAATCAAAAACTTTTGACACCGTCTTTTAAAACGATTAGCTTATCCATTGCAGCTGTGTTTTTCCAAAACAGTTATAGCCAACACCTTTCTACAGCATCAGATTACAGCTCCGAAGCACACAAAATACAAACCGAAGTCGGCGAAGTCGTCAATGGCAAACAAAACGGGCTATGGTGTCTTTATGAAAACGGTATATTGCAACGTGAAAGCCATTATGTACATGGCGTAGCTAATGGTCGATGGATTTGGTATTACCCCAATGGATCTATTGAAACTGTGGCTACTTACCAAATGGGTTATAAAAAAGGCCCACAGGTCTCGTACTTCGAAAACGGTCATAGAGCGTCAGACGGCCATTATGAAGGCGAAGATCGCGACGGCTTATGGTGCGATTACGCTCCTGATGACCCTTCATACACCCTGTCAACATACAAAAAAGGCCAATTGGACGGCAATTATAAAAAATACGATAAAGACGGCATTTTAAGAGAAGAAGGCTATTTTAAAAATAATGTAAAAAGCGGCATTTGGGAGCATTACGACACCTTGGGACAGCACACCCAAACGCAGACGTTTAGATAAAATCACAATTATTGATTCGAGGCCAAATCTCTGATCCTAATTTTCAACAGTAACCACATTCCCTCTATAAAAAAGACATGTGCTATTTACCACTCACTATCGCAGAAAGATGAAACGATCGACTAAACCGTACTTCAACTGCGCTTTCCCCTTCTCCCGTTAGCCTTTTTTGGGTTAACTTTTGGATTAGCCTTTTCATTCAGCCTCTAAATGGACCATATTTTCTTTCATATTCGCAAAGTCTAACAGCCTATCCGGATATGGATTATCTTTAGTAACTTTACCTATTTAAGCGTTAAAACCATTTAAGTAATTTTATCAATTAACCACTTGAGAGAAATATAATGAAAAAAACATATAAAATCACAGGAATGACCTGCAACGGTTGTCGCACAAAAGTAGAAGACACCCTAAATAATATAGAAGGAATTCAGGCTACGGTAACTCTTGAAAATGGTCAAGCCGATATCGAGATGGAACAAGTCATAAGCACCGAAGAACTGCAAAAAGCCTTATTTGCAAAAGGCGACTATGTCATTCAAGAAATCATAACACACGAAGATGGTACTCAAGAAGTACTAGCAGCTGTACCTGTCGATCATAAAACCCATGAAGTCGAAGTCCCCAAAAGCATGAGCGATCACGCCGGTAAATATTTTTGCCCCATGTTATGCGAAGGAGACAAAATCTACGACACCAATGTCGGTTGTCCGATTTGCGGGATGAATCTCGAGCAGATTCCCGCCAAAAAGATCGTTAAAACCGTTTACTATTGCCCCATGTTGTGCGAAGGCGACAAAACCTATGACCAACCGGGATCTTGTCCAAAATGTGGTATGGATTTAGTTCCTAAAACCCTTTCGATAGAACCGGAAGACACTACCTATAAAGACTTGCTTAAAAAGCTAAAAATAGCTACCGCTTTTACCGTACCCATTTTCATCCTTTCCATGGGTGATATGCTGCCGGGCAATCCCGTATCTAAAATGATTCCGCACCAGATAGCCAACTACATCCAATTGCTATTCTGTCTGCCGGTAATCTACGTGACCTGGATGTTTTTTGAACGCGCTTGGACGTCGTTTAAAACATGGAACCTAAACATGTTTAGTTTAATTGGTTTAGGTACTGCCGCAGGTTTTTTATTCAGCTTAATTGCGATGTTTTTCCCCTCCATATTTCCCGAAGATTTTCGCGGCGAACACGGTACTATTCATTTGTATTTTGAGTCGGTAGCGGTTATTTTAACCTTGGTACTTGTCGGACAAGTAATGGAAGCTAAGGCACATAGCAGAACCAGTGGAGCCATTAAAGAATTACTCAAGCTCTCCCCTACAGAAGCTACTTTAATTACCGAACATGGAGATGAGATAATAGATATTGAAAAAATTGAAATCGGTTTTAAACTTCGCGTTAAACCCGGAGAAAAAATACCCGTAGACGGTGTTATTATCGAAGGCGAAAGCAGTATAGACGAGGCCATGATTACCGGAGAACCCATTCCTGTTGTAAAAAAAGCAACAGATAAAGTAATCGCAGGAACGATCAACGCCAACCAAAGCTTTATCATGCAAGCCGAAAAAGTTGGTAGCGACACCTTATTAGCCAAAATTATTGAGATGGTTAATACGGCCAGTCGCTCCCGAGCTCCGATCCAAAAACTAGCTGATAAGGTCGCTAAATATTTTGTACCCACCGTGATTGCAATTGCCGTAATTACTTTTGGAATTTGGTACATTTGGGGACCAGACCCTAAAATGGTGTATGCCTTTGTCAATGCTTTAGCCGTATTAATTATTGCATGCCCTTGCGCACTGGGTTTAGCTACTCCCATGTCGATCATGGTCGGCATTGGTAAAGGAGCCCAAAATGGCATCCTAATTAAAAATGCCGAGGCATTAGAAATCAGCAATAAAATCAATGTTTTAATCACGGATAAAACCGGTACACTAACCGAAGGAAAACCGTCCATAGAAAAAATAGTTCCATTTTCATCAAGCTATTCCGAACAAGAATTGCTGCAACTAACCGCTTCCTTAAACCAAAATAGTGAACATCCTTTAGCGCGCTCCTTTACAAAACTCGCCCAAGAGAAAGGAATTTCTTTAAATCCAGTAAAAATGTTTATCTCGCAAACTGGTAAGGGCATTCAAGGTTTAGTAAACGGCAAAAAGATTTCATTAGGCAATCGAGCATTAATGAAAGAAATCAATGGGGTTTTAGATCCACAAATGGCCTTAGCAGTCAACCAGCAGCAAAGTCTCGGTAAAACGGTTTCTTATATTGCGGAAGGTTCTGAAATATTAGGCTATGTCGTTTTATATGACAAAATAAAACCCAGTAGTAAAAAGGCCGTTCAAGATTTACAGAATCAAGGTATCGAAGTCATTATGATTACCGGCGATAATAAAAATACCGCTTTAGCCGTAGCCAAAGAGCTCGGTATCCACAACTTTTTAGCAGAAGCCTTACCACAAGATAAATTAGCTGAAATAAAAAAACTTCAGCAAAGCGGAAAAATCGTTGCCATGGCTGGAGACGGAATCAATGATGCCCCTGCCCTTGCACAATCCAACATCGGAATATCGATGGGAACAGGAACCGATGTTGCTATAGAAAGCTCCGAAATCACCTTGCTTAAAGGAGATCTCGATGGTATTCCCAAAGCGATTAAACTCAGTCATGCCGTAATGAAAAACATTAAACAAAACTTGTTTTTTGCCTTTTTCTATAATACGATAGGAATCCCCATTGCTGCAGGTATTCTATATCCCGTTTTTGGAATCGTTTTATCTCCTATGATTGCCGCTTTAGCCATGAGTTTTAGTTCGGTATCGGTTATCTTGAATTCATTACGTCTCAGAAATACAATAATCTAATTTTCTGGAAATTCATTAATAAAATACAATGCCCCATCGGATTGATGGGGTATTTCATTTTATTGCGTCACTTATCATCAGGTTGTGCAACAAAATCTGTTTCCAATACAACTGCTAAATTGTACTTCATAGAACACTGAAAGATATTGAGAATCAAGTCGAACAAAAAAAAACCTACTTTACGATCCTAGACAACGAATTCTTTAGCTAAATCCATTTTTTATGAACTAAAAATTGGTTATTTTAGCGCCCTTAATCAATTTGTCACACAACTACCATGAAACACGTTACTCTAAATCACATACACGAAGCCTTAGGCGCTAAAATGGTTCCTTTCGCAGGATTTTCTATGCCAGTTCAATACGAAGGTGTAAACATTGAACACGAAACCATCCGTAATGGTGTGGGAGTATTTGATGTTTCGCATATGGGGCTATTCAAAATATCTGGACCTAATGCTTTAGCTTTAGTTCAAAAGGTAACCTCCAATGACGCTTCGACTTTAACAAACGGAAAAGCTCAATATTGTTATTTTCCAAATGAAACAGGCGGTGTTATCGATGACATCATCACTTATAAAGTAAACGACGAAGAGTATCTAATGGTTGTTAACGCTTCCAACATTGAAAAAGACTGGAACTGGGTTTCTTCTCACAATAATGTAGGGGCGGTTTTAGAAAATCTTTCAGACTCGTATTCCCTTTTAGCTATACAAGGACCAAAAGCGATTGAAGCCATGCAAAGCTTAGCTACTATCGATTTAGCAGCTATTAAATTTTACCACTTTGAAACAACAACTTTCGCAGGCGTAGATAACGTTATTATTTCTGCAACCGGATATACCGGTTCTGGAGGATTTGAGATCTATGTAAAAAATGAAGATGTTGAAAAAATCTGGAATAAAGTTTTTGAAGCTGGAGCAGCTTGGGGAATCAAACCTATTGGTTTAGCAGCAAGAGATACTTTAAGATTGGAGATGGGGTATTGCCTTTACGGAAACGAAATCACAGACGAAACATCTCCTTTAGAAGCGGGATTGGGATGGGTAACTAAATTCACTAAAGAATTTATAAACTCCGAAAATCTAAAAGCAGAGAAAGAAGCAGGTTTGAAAAACAAATTAGTTGGTTTTGAATTGATCGATAGAGGAATTCCTCGTCACGATTATGAAATCGTAAACAAAGAAGGTGCAGTTATTGGAAAAGTAACTTCAGGTACGATGTCGCCATCCTTAAACAAAGGTATTGGTATGGGATATGTTCCTGTAGAATATGCTAAAGAAGGTAGCGAAATCTTTATTAGAATTAGAAAAAATGATATCGCGGCACAAGTAGTTAAAACACCTTTTTATAAAAAATAAAAATACTAAAGGAGGATTTATATCCTCCTTTTTTGTAAAATAAAAATTAATTACCCGTATTTTTGTACTCCAAAAATGATTAAAAAGCAATAAGAAATGGGAAGAGCGTTTGAATTTAGAAAAAACAGAAAGCTAAAACGTTGGTCTGCAATGGCAAAAACGTTTACTAGAATAGGAAAGGATATCGTCATGGCCGTTAAAGAAGGCGGACCTAATCCCGATTCCAACTCTCGTTTACGCGCAGTTATTCAAAATGCCAAAGCGGCAAACATGCCCAAAGAAAACGTAGAAAGAGCTATTAAGAAAGCATCTGATAAGGATACTGCCAATTATAAAGAAGTTCTTTTTGAAGGATATGCACCACACGGAATCGCTATTCTAATCGAAACAGCTACGGATAATAACAATAGAACCGTTGCCAATATCAGAAGTTACTTTAACAAATGTAACGGTACCTTTGGAACTCAAGGTTCAGTAGAATTCATGTTTGACCATACTTGTAATTTTAGAATACCCAAAAATGACAGTATCGATTTAGAGGAATTTGAATTGGAATTGATCGATTTTGGAATTGATGAAATATTTGACGACGAAGATGGTATCATGATCTACGCTCCTTTTGAAAGCTTTGGCGCCATTCAAAAAGAACTCGAAGCAAGAGGTATCGAAATACTTTCATCAGGTTTTGATCGTATTCCACAAATCACCAAAGAACTTACTGAAGAGCAAATTGCCGATGTAGAAAAATTATTAGAACGCATAGAAGAAGATGAAGACGTTCAAAACGTTTTCCATACCATGGCTTAATATCAATTTGCATATATAAAGAAAAGAGCATTCCAAAACTGGAATGCTCTTTTCTTTTCAGCAATTTCTTAGCCTTCTCAGAATAAGCTAAATATTACATGATCTCGGCACTTAAGCCCGCATCTAGCAACTGCAAACACAGTGGTTTCAATTCCTTAAAAGAACCGGTTTTAACCGTACAACGTCCTTTATAATGAACCAATACCGCACATTGCTCTGCCTGCTCAGGAGCGTGATCACAAACGCGTATTAAGGTATCAATTACATGATCAAACGTATTCACATCATCGTTGTATAAAACAATTTCACTTAAACCATCTATCAATTCTGAAACCTCAATATCCTCTAATATTTTTTCCTTGGTACTCATTTTTTATTCTTTTATGCTTTATTAAATTTCAGAGAAACCCAATTGTTTTTTTCCAATTGATTCACATAAACCAATCCACACTTCTCTGCCTCCTCTTTTATATATGGAATATCTTCTGTGTAAAAACCACTAAAATAGATAGATCCTCCAGATTTCAAACAATTTACATAGGTAGACATATCGTTTAACAATATATTTCTATTGATATTCGCTAAGATAATATCGTACTTCTGTTCTTTGGTCAAAATACTCGCATCACCTTCATATACATCAATATTCGTGCAATTATTACGCTCGGCATTTTCAATAGAATTCAAATAACACCAATTGTCTATATCGATTGCATCCACATGTTTTGCGCCGCGCATCGCAGCTAGTATACCTAAGATTGCCGTTCCACAACCCATATCCAACACCACTTTATCAGTCATGTCGTTTTGCAGTATATGACGAATCATCATAAAGGTTGTTTCGTGATGCCCAGTACCAAAACTCATTTTAGGTTCAATCACGATATCATACTGAGCTTCCGTTTTTTCATGAAAAGGTGCTCTCACATAACAAACCCCATCAACATCTATAGGATTAAAATTCTTCTCCCACTCTTCATTCCAATTAACCTGCTCAATATCTTCAACGGTATAACTGATTTTAAAATCTGCCGAGTCCAAAATTTGAACCCCATCTAAAATAGCTTCACTCCAAAGTGATTTTTGAACATAAGCTGATACTCCAGTTTCGGATTCTTCGAAACTCTCAAATGCTTTTTCTGCTAGTTCAGCAATTAAAATTTCAGTTCCTAACTCTCTAGGCTCCACTTCAAAACGGTATGCGATATACGATACTTCCATAAAATTTACTTTCTTAACACTCCCTTAACAATCACTTAATTCGCTGGTAACAATTTGTTGATCTACGTAGCGAAAATAAGTTTAGTTTTGTGCATGTAAATTTAAAAAATATAAAATGAAAAAGGCATACATCTTAATTTTTATCTTTTTTGGCTTAATTGCTCATGCTCAGGTATTTAAAAAAAGTGAAGTCAACAATGATTTGAAATTGTCTTCATTACCATACTACAGCTACGGAAAAGGACTCGGAATGACTTCAGCCGACAGTATCTTCCAATTAAATATCCGCTTTCGAATGCAGAATCGAATCACCTATATGGAAAAAGATGGTGAAGAAGGTGCTTACGATGCACAAATCCGAAGACTTCGCTTACGTTTTGACGGTTATGTAGGAAATCCTCATTTCCTCTACGTATTACAACTTTCCTTTGCACCAGGAGATGTAGGTGAAATCGAAGAAGGAAAAAATATAAATATTATTAGAGATGCCGCGCTTATCTATCGTCCCAATCAACATTGGAGTTTTACTTTCGGGCAAACCAAACTTCCCGGAAACAGACAACGCGTTAATTCTTCAGGAGCTCTACAACTTACCGATAGATCTATCAATAACGCCAAGTTTAATTTAGATCGTGATTTTGGTATTCAAGCTTACTACTTACAAGAACACAAAGATGCTTTCTCTTACAACATAAAAACGGCGGTTTCCAGTGGACAAGGAAGGAATTGGACTGGTACTGCTACCAACGTAGCACTCACCGGGAAATTAGAACTACTACCTTTTGGTACCTTCTCCAAAGACGGTGCTTATTTTGAAGGAGATTTATCCCGTGAACAAGATCCTAAACTAATGTTATCAGGAACCTATCACCAAAACAACAATGCGAATTTATCACAAGGACAGCTAGGAGATCTATTGTATGAACCACGACGCTTTAACGCCTTATTGCTTGACGGGATTTTTAAATACAACGGTTGGGCTGCGATGATGTCATATATGAATAGAATGACTGACGATCCAATTACTTATGGAATCGATGACAAGGGGGCAGTAGCAAGTAATTTTGTATTTGCAGGCCACGGTATGGACTATCAACTAAGTTATGTATTCCCGAGCGACTATGAAATTATCGGCCGTTTTTCTACACAGAAAGTACAGGACGAACTATTTGATAGAAATATACCCAACACCAATCAATACAGTATCGGTGTCACCAAATATTTATGGGAACACGCCTTTAAAATTCAGACCGAATTAACATTCGATGAACTTCGTTACCAATCGGGAAACCAAAAAAACAATTGGTATTTACGAGTACAATTCGAAATAGGAATATAAATTAATGACATAAAAGAAAGCAAAAGCTACCCTAATCAGGTAGCTTTTTTTTGCATCTATTTGAAATATTTCGAAGATTGTTGATCAAATAACCCAAAAATTAAACGCTTCTATCATGTCACCCCTACGGGGTTGCACGAAACGATACATCATCTAGAATTATGTCACCCCTACGGGGTTATATGAAAACGATACATTATATACAATTATGTCACCGCTGCGGGGTTCTGCGAAACGATACATCATCTACAATTATATCACCCCTACGGGGTTCTACGGAAACGAAACATTATATACAATTATGTCACCGCTGCGGGGTTATATGAAAACGATACATTATATACAATTATGTCACCGCTGCGGGCTTCTGCGAAACGATACATTATCTAGAATTATGTCACCCCTACGGGGTTATATGAAAACCATACATTATATACAATTATGTCACCCCTACGGGGTTCTAAGAAAAAGAAACATCATTTTCAAATATCGCATTAACGAAGCCCTTTTGTTTTATCACAAACCCCGTAACGTATAATCGCTATAAAAAGACAAACACATTAAAAACTCGTGAGTCGATGTTCGAAAATCGGGATTCGACTATCGAAAATCGAATCACGAAAACCCCGTAGGGGTGAAATGATTCTGAAGCCTATACGCAAATACCCCCATTCGCTTATAAGCCAAAAGTCCCTAATCAATAAAGATTAGGGACTTTTGGTTCGTGAGTCATTGTTCGTAAGTCGATGTTCGAAAATCGTGATTCGAAAATCGTGTACGTCCCTGATATAGGTTGACCTAAAAAATCAATTTATATGAAAGCAAATATTCAAGTCATTAAGAAGCAGCGCGTTTATAGTGTTGAATTTAAGCGAGAGATCGTCTCTCAATTTGAATCCGGAAGTTATAGTGTAATACAACTTTCAAAACTTTATGAAATTTCTAATTCCTTAATTTACGATTGGATCTATAAATTTTCTAATTTTAATGAAAAAGGTCAAAGAGTAGTAGAGATGAAAGCAAGTAGTAGTGAAAAATTAAAGGCATTAGAAAAGCGTATCAAAGAATTAGAGCGTGCCGTAGGTCAAAAACAGATTAAAATCGA
>NZ_JALJZV010000007.1 GCF_024171535.1 Flavobacterium sp. HSC-61S13
TTTAGATAGTTTGCGCTAATTCTTGAAATCTTGCGATTTCCTTACTCTCTCTTATTTGCTGTCAATTCAATATGTCTATGAACGTGTCTTCTTGTTTTTCGCTTGTCTCTCAAAGCGGATGCAAAACTACAACTTCTTTTTTAACTGGCAAGCTTTTTTGAAAAAATATTTTTTTTCTTTTTTTCTTGTCAATCGTTACTGTCACTGACTTCCCTTATATGTATAAACCAAATCTAAACCCGGTATCTACTTCTAATCTCTATCAGTTTATCAAAGAACTTCTGCGGTAATGCGAGTGCAAAAGTAGGCCTTTTTACCAGCATTCCTAATCTTTTGTTGTTTTATTTTGGAAGTTTTTTACGTGATTTTCTTAACACGCTAGTTACCGTAACTTTACCTCTTTTATTATTTCGGGAGTCGGGAGTCGTAATTGGTGATTCGAAGGTGATCGTTTGTGAAAAGCCAATTGTTCTAGTGATCAGTATGGTCGTGAATCGAAAATCGAAAATCGGGAGTCGAAGGTTATCGTTTATGAAAAGCCGATTGCTCTAGTGATCAGTAAACAGTAATCAGTGACTAGCACGTGAATCGAAAGTCGGGATTCGGGAGTCGAGGGTTCAAGTTTATGAAAAGCAACCTATATATGAGGAGTAAGAGATTCACACTAACCGACGATTCTCGATTTTCGACTAACGAATAACGAATAACGAATTAGCAAAGAGTGATTAGAGGATTCAAGTTTATAAAAAGTATCTATATATGAGGAGTGAGAAATTAACGATAGCCGACGAATCTCGATTTTCGACTAACGAATCACGAATTAGTAAAGAGTGACTAGAAAGTTCACAGATATGCAAATAGGCGAATGGGCAAAAAAAAACAGGTTGCTCGAATATCTCCGGCAACCTGCTCTCTGCAAAAAAAAATCAATAAAAAACTACAAAAAAATCTATTTAACAGCAGGAACTGCCATTCCCTCTTCTATTTCTTCGGTAGCCATTTTCAAAATAGCATCCCCATTAGATAAATCTCCAAAAACCTCAACCATATCCCCCATCATCCTTCCTTTGGAAACGACTTGATGTTTTGTTTTTCCGTCTTTGAGCTGAATGACATAACGGGCAACACCCCCATCTACTACAGCCATTTTAGGAACGAAAAAACTAGGCTGTAAAGCCTTTAAAGGAATCTTAGCTTCTGCAACCATCATCGCTTTTAAAAGCCCTGAACCGTTTTCGATATCCGCTTCCAACTTCTCTGAACGAAGTTTGGAATCTAATGAGCCCGATTTTCTCGATATTTTAGCTACAAATTGCATTTGCGGTACGGCTTTCACTTGGAATTTAATGCTGTCACCCAAATTCAAATAAGAAGCCTGCGCCTCGGGTACAGATAGCGATAAACGCATTTTTTTATTATCCTGAAGTACGAGTAAAGGTAAATCTGAACCTTTGCCCGACGGCCCTACATAAGAACCCAACTCCACATTACGCTGAGCAATTACTCCGTTAAAAGGCGCGCGAATGATCAGATAGTCTGCCATTACCTGAACTTCGTTATAAGCCGATTTTAAAGCGACTAATTGCGCTTGGTCAGCCGCTTTTTTAGCTATAATCTGATCTATAGCATCCTTTGCCACAGCACCCTCGGTTTCATTGGCTCGAAACAATCGATCGTAATTCGCTTTTGTTGCGATATAAATCGCCTCCTGCGCTTTCCAACGCGATAATGCCGCTGCCAATTGCGCCTGAATTTCTGGTGCCTCCAAAGTCATTAAGACCTGTCCTTTAGTCACTTTAGAACCTATATCCACCGACAAGGTTTTTACAAAACTGTTTACCTTAGCATAAATGGCCGTTTGTTTGTCTGGAATCAACTCTCCTGTCAACTGCAAAAAGGTCAAGGGGTTGGTTTTTTCTAAAATAATCGTTTCAAAATTGGGTTTCATACCCATCTCCATCTTAGGGGTTTCTACCTCTTTCTTTTCTGAATTACAGGAAATAGCAAAAAGCGACATTCCCAAAAAAGTATAATATATAATTTTCATCTTCTACCTATCTTTAAGTGATCTAAAACCGCGTTCAAACACAAATCCAAACACGGCTTTGATCACGTTATTTTAATTTTTTTTTAATGTAATAAGCACTGTCTTTATCTTCCGGGTCTAAAGAAGGTGATTGTATAGATGATTTGCCCTGTATCCATACAAACATCATCGGCAATAAAAACAACACACTAAATGAAGAGGCAAACAAACCACCAATTACCGCACGTGCTAATGGTGCCACTTGATCTCCACCTTCACCATGACCAATAGCCATTGGTAACATTCCTGCCATCATAGCCAAAGTCGTCATTAAGATTGGTCGAATACGCAGCGACGCAGCTTCTATCGCAGCATGCAAGGCCTGACCGTTTTGCATTCGCAAGGTTTCAGCATGACTGATCAACAATACCGCATTGGCAATAGAAACTCCTACAGACATAATAATCCCCATATAGGATTGTAAGTTAAGCGTTGATCCGGTTAGATTTAGCAATAATAACGATCCCAATATCACAAAAGGAACCGTAGTTAAAATAACTAAGGAAACCCTAAAAGACTGAAAATTGGCCGTTAACATTAAAAATATCACCACAATAGCCATCAGTAAACCCATGGATAAACTATCCATGACATCATCGAGTACCGGAGTCATTCCCGCAACTTGAATATTAACTCCTTTAGGCAATTCTCCTAAAGAAGCTATTGCCGCTTGAACATCTTTTTGCGCCCTTCCTAAATCGGTTTTATGAACATTGGCTGTTACAGGCGTATAAGCCATAGTCCCAAGATTATAACTCTCTCCAAAAACTTTCGTAGGAATCAAGGTTGCTACATCACCTAATACTGGTCGATCTGCATTCTTCGTCAAGGGGATTTTTAATAATTCCTCTTGGCTGTTTAACTGACTCTGTGGCGTTTGAATTTGCACATCATAAGCTATCCCCATCATGCCTTCAACCCACATATTTTTGTTGGTATATCGGGATGAAGCCGTACTAGGAACCAGGGATTTTGAAATATCCTGCACATCCACTCCCAATTGAGCTGCTCGAACACGATCAATAGCAATTTCTATTGCTGGATAGTTTAACGATTGGGGAATTTGTTGATCCCTCAGATAATCAATCTCCTTGAGTTTAGCCAATAACTTATTGGCATACATGACATTCATCTTTTTCATCATCCCAGAAAACCGAACTTCAATCGGAGTATTGGTACCTTGACTTAAAATTTTCTCGGTTAATTCAATCGGCTCAAAAGACAAATGAAGTTCAGGCAACTTTTTACTGATATGCTCCCGGATTTGATCTTTCAATATGGCTATATCCCCATCAAAGTCTTTTAAGGCAACCTGCATTAAGGCTTCATGAGGTCCTGCATTATACAGATAAACCGGACTCACCGCAAAAGAAGAAGGGTGTTGTCCAATAAAAACCGATGAAATTGCAATGTGTTCTTTACCAATTAAAGTTTCCAACTCTCTGAGGACAGCTTTTACTTTTAATTCGGTTTTTTCAATTCGCATTCCTTCAGGAGCTTTGATTCTAACCTGAAACTGACTCGAATTAGCCGTTGGCAACACATCTTTTCCTGTCCAGCTATACATCATAGCAACCGTTAGCGACACCAAGACCAAACTCAGAATCAACAAGATTTTACGATGCGGCATGATTCTATTTAAAAAAGCCGTAAATCGATCTTTTAAACGGTCAAATCGTTCGGGTTTATTGTGTTCTTCCTCCGTTTTGGCTTTCATCATCCAATTGGCCATGACCGGTACAAATGTTTGAGATAGAAGGAATGAAAACAACATCGAGAAACCAATCGCTAGAGCCAAGGGCATAAATAACGATCCCGGAATTCCCGTCATCATAAAGGCAGGAGCAAAAACCGCCAATATACACAGCAATATCAATAATTTAGGAAAAGCAATTTCTTTACAGGCATCCCAAATCGCTTCCGCTTTGGTTTTTTTCATCGCCAAATGCTGGTGAATATTTTCGATAGTCACCGTACTTTCATCCACCAATATCCCAATCGCCAAGGCTAGTCCGGATAAAGACATGATATTAATACTTTGTCCAAATAATTTTAGAAATAGTACTCCCGAAATAATCGAAATTGGAATCGTTAAAACCACTATTAATGCCGCCCTTCTATCGCGTAGAAATAGTAAAACCATCAAACCGGTCAAAATCGCACCCAAAACTCCCTCGAGAATCAAACTTTTAACCGCATTAATCACATAAACGGATTGGTCAAATTCGTAGGATATGGACACGTCTTCAGGTAGATTCTTTTGAATATCCGGTATGGATTTTTTCAATTTATTAACCACATCCCAGGTCGAGGCATTTCCCGCCTTAGCTATATTGATATACACAGAACGCTTACCGTTAATCAGTGCATAACCCGTTGTAATGTCGGCACCATCTTTTACTGTAGCGATGTCGCGAATATAAACATTGTCCACGGTACCCTTAAAAATTGGAATGTTTCCAAAATCCTCTACGTTTTTAATGGTGTTATTGGTTGGCGTCAAATAATTGATGTCGTCAATATACAGATTCCCAGATGGAGCTGTAATATTATTTCTACTGATCGCCTCAACAATCTGATCCGGAGACAATTGATGTGCTCGTAATTTATTAGGGTCAATATTGATCTCCACGGTTCTCGGACTCCCTCCAAACGGAGGCGCGGTAGTCAATCCGGGAATTTTAATCAAAAATGGACGCGCCGTAAAATTGGCAATATCCTGCAATTGATTATTCGTTTTCGAATCACTCCTAAAAACCAATTGTCCAATCGGCTGTGTAGATGAGTCAAATCGGATGATAAACGGTGGCGGCGCACCTGGTGGTAAAAATACCTGTGAACGATTCGACAACGCATTAATCTCCGCTATGGCTTGTGCCATATTGGTTCCTTCATAAAAATTAATTTTCATCAGGGTAAGTCCCTGAGAGTTCTTGGTTTCAATACTTTCTATACCACTGGTAAACAACATCATGTTTACATACATTTTTGTAAAATACCCCTCCATTTGTTGAGGCGTATATCCGTTAAAAGAGTGTGCGATATAAACTACAGGTAGGTTCATCTCCGGTAATATATCTACCTTGATTTCCTTGGTAGCTTTGATTCCGAAAAACAGCAATCCTATAACCAATACCATAATAGATATTGGCTTGCGCAATGCAAAACGTATTAGATTCATCTTTTCAGGCTTTTAGTTTCGTTCAACAATAAATCTAAATCTCCTGTAGCCGCAGCTACCATCCACAGTGCTTGCCACAGATTGTTTTGAGCTATTTCCGCATCGATTTCCGCACGATGTAACAAATAAATCGCCTGTGTCAAATCGACTATGGAACTGAGTCCGTTGGTATATAAAGCCGTATGTTGTTTGTAGGCCTTCGATGCTGCCGTAACTTGAATTTTTGATTGTTCAAAAACCTCCAATGCGTTATTCCACTGCTCTTTGGTCAGTTCTTTTTGGGCTTTAATGTTCTCAAAGGCATATTGATACTCCTCTTGAAGTGACTGCGTAATGTATTTCTGCTCTTTTACTTTTGAAGATTGGCGCAATATTGATGTTAGATTCCACGACAAATTAATTCCAACGAGGTAGTTCGTTCGATCAATACCCACACCATCGTTATAGGATTTTGAGAAAGCCGTATTATCTTGGACATAATTCCATTCAAAACCCGACCCTCGCCCTTGAACAACTCCAAATAAGGATAAGGATGGTCTTTGCAAAGCGGCAAATACTTTTTCTTGTTGTGCACTACTTTCTACCTGACTTTGTTGCCATTCCAGAACGGGATGATTTTCTATATGCCGTTCGGAATCGGATAAGTAACTCGGAGTTTGATAGACATATAAGCTGTCTAACTGAAATTGCTGATAGTTATCTCCTATCAAAACAGCTAGTGATTTTGAATATTCCAATTCCTTATCTAGTGCTTTTATTCGAGCTGCTTGCGCATGGGAAACCTCTGCCTGAGCTGTTGCATAATCTACCTCGGGTATCAAGCCGCTTTTGGCATGACTTGCAGTTACGGTTTCCATAACCAAAGCCCGTTCCACATTACGTTCTTGTACAAACTTGATGCGTTGTGCAGCGATTAAATTAAAATACGCTGCCCCTACTTTTACTTGATGTTGGAATCGCAATTGTTCCAAATCCTGTTGCATGACTTCTTGCTTGGATCGAGCTGCATTAACCTCATTTTTGATTTTTCCAAAAGTGAAAAAATTCCAGTTGATATTCGCTAAGTACAACGATCCAAAAGCGGCATTCCAATTTTGCTCCTCTAAAGGCATAGAAGACGCAGCAGATCCCAAACCACCATAACTATATAAGGGACCATTTTGTGCATTTATAGTTCCATAACTCTGCTGAGCAGCTAGCGTAAAATCCGGTAAATACGCCCGTTTGTTAAAACGAACATTTTCTTCAGAAGCATTGACAGCGGCCTCTTTCGCTTTTATTTTTTGAAAATTCAGAACGGATTGTTCCAAAGCATCAGACAAATTAAGGGTTTGCCCGTGTAGACTGACTACCGATAAACACCATAAGCTTGTCCATGCAAATAATTGCATTTTCATCATGAATAATTTAAAGATTAAACCATAGAAATTGTGTTAGCCATTCTAAAAGAAGGCTAGATTAATTCAATGGAATAAAATCAAATTCGATAAACGCAGTGGAATATATAGAGCGGATTGCTCGGAAGGGGAACAGTATAGGATTGGTAATTGAAAAACGGAACCTTTTCTTTAACAGCGATAACTTCGAAAACAGCCCCAAAGAAACGATGAGGCAAAGCATCACCTAAAAATTTAGCGCTAAAATCAAGTAGTTTTGGCAGTGCCGTTTTTACATTGAGTTTAAAGTTTTTTGCAACTTCTTTACAACAGTCTTTATCTGAACTCGACATTTCATCAGCAAGACAAAATCCGCATTTGCCTAAAACATCGCGATTGGAATCAGAAAAGGATATGTTCTGTTCCACTCCTTGGCACAAATGCGTATAAGTAGTAAAACCGGAGCATACTACTAAATACAAAATCGCCAAAAAGAAAACAGTTGCCTTTTTCAATGTTATTCAATTAGGCTACAAATTTAAAGTAATACCCTTAATCTATTTGGTTTTTAAAACGCATCAATTGGTAGTATTCGGACATCTAATTCGCCTATTTATTGATCAATCAAGTCGCTGATACGTCGCATAATAAACAACTCATCCATTTGGGTATTGGCAAAGGGTAGGGATTTATTGTAAAGGTCTATGGCTGTTTTTACATTACCTATCTTGACATAAAGATAAGCCAGACCCGTATAATAGGTAAATTCGTGATTTTTAATTTCATCTCGACTTATCTTAGCTAGCTGTTGTAAACTTTTCTTAGGCGCTCCCAAAAAACTTTCCGCTATAATACGATTAATCCGTACTATAAAATTATTCGGCTTTAGTACTTCCAGCTGCTTGTACAGTACTGCGATCTTTTGCCAATTGGTTTCTTCAAATTTAGCCGCTAGACAATGTAAAGAAACAATTAATGCTTCTATATAAAATACGTTTAAAACCTTATTAGATACATCTCTTTGTAAATAATAAATCCCCTCTTCCACATAGGTTTTATTCCATAAACTGCGATCTTGTTCTTCTAAGGTCAACCAATATCCCGCTTCGGATATACGCGCGGGAAAACGAGCGATATTCAAAAACATTAACGCTAACAAACTTCGCGCTTCAAAATGATAACTGGGATTCAACAATAAGAGTTTCGTTAATCTTATAGCCTCGAAGCACAAATCCAAATTGATTCCGTCTTTTCCTTTGGTGACTTTATACCCCTCGTTAAACATTAAATACAGGATTTCCAGTATCGGTTTATCTTGTTGAGAAATAACTTTTAACGAGTTAACCGACTTTGTAGGTTGCGATGCTCTCCACAGTGCTTTTATACGCGTTATTGCCTTTTTGACTGCTTCATCAGACATTAACAGCGCATTGGAAATTTCCGAAACTCCAAAACCGCATAGTACATGAAGGCTGATTGCAATTTGATTCTTTTGAGACAAATCCGCACGACAACAGAGCAGCAACAGTTGTAATTGGCTATCCATGATTTCTTCGTCTGTAAAATCAATCATTTCTTTACCCTCAACCCCAGCTTGCTCAACTTCGTGCGGACGTTCCCATTTTTCTGCTCTTTTAATCGCATTGAGAGTTTTGTTTTTAGCTACTTTCATCAACCATCCGCTTGGATTTTCAGGTACCCCTGAGAATCGCCACCGAAGTAGTGCAGCTTCAAAGGTATCCTGAACCGCATCTGCAATGATATCCAGATATTGCAGTCCAAAATACTTAGACAATACCCCCATCATCTTACCCGAATTTTCTCGAAAAAGATGGTGGGTTAATTTGTCTACATCCATATTATTCGTCTGATTCATCCTCGGTTTGGAATACTTCTCTAATTTCTATGGTCGCTCCAAAGTCTAAAGCCGGGCATCCTTTTCCGATTTCCGTTGCTTCCTCTAAGGAATCGGCGGCCAAAAAGTAAAATCCACTAATACACTCTTTACTCTCCACAAAGGGTCCATCGGTCTGAACTCTTTCTTTCCCCTTAATAGATACTCCTTTAGCATCTAAAGGATTCCCTCCTTTAAAACTTCCCTCTTCTATCAACTTTTCTACCCAAGTCAAGTGTTTTTCAATCTCTTCCTGCATTTCTTGAAGGGATAAACTTCCATAATTGACATTCTCGCGGATTAACAATAAAAATTCTTTCATAAGTCGGTTTTTTTTAAGTTACAGTAAACTATTAATGTCTATTTATTGAATAACAATTGACTTTCAAATTTAGGGACAAAAGAAAACAATAAAACAATTTATTTATCTTTGGTAACGATTTAAATTCCCAATGCTCGACGTGAAAATACATATTTTATCCTTAGAACAACTCAAACCCAATTTGTGGGCTGGTGGAAGTACCTATCAATATTACCTTTATCCTGCCGATAGTAGCTATGCAGAAAAAGATTTTCTATTTCGCATCAGTAGTGCAACTATAGAACAAAGTCCGTCTGTTTTTACACAATTTCAAGGATATACCCGATATCTGTCGATGTTAGACAATGCTCTAGATGTAACGATCAATGGGGTAGCGCAACACTTTGAGAAACAACAAATCTTTTTATTTGACTCTAATGACACTGTAGTTTCTACCTCATTGGGCACCGATTTTAACTGGATGGTTCATAAGTCGATAAACCAACATCATCTCGAGATTACCAAACAATCCCAACAGAGCAACAGCCCGTTTATCCTATTATTTGCTTTAGAAGCAGTTGAAATTACAATTCAAGAACAAATTTACAGTCTAGAAAAATCGAGCTGTATCGTGATTGAAAATCCAGAAAAAACTACGCTTCGTTTAAAGTTTGACAATCCGTTGATTTTTATGACGCTAACTATTTAATCATTTATGATGCCCAACCCTAGTATAATCCGTCCTTACCACCCCTGCGATCAGCCCGAATTATTGGTGTTATTTGATCTCAATATACCTCAATATTTTTCGGCTGATGAACGCGAGGATCTGATTGATTATTTAAACCATCATATCGAACGGTATTTTGTATTGGAATTGGATGGGAAAATTGCAGGTGCAGGTGGTATTAACTTTTCAAAAGACAAAACCGTGGGAAAAATCAGCTGGGACCTTTTTCATCCCGAATATCAAGGCAAGGGATTGGGAAGCCAATTAACTCAATATAGAATTGAACTGCTGAAACAACTCGACCACGTTCAAACCATCAGCGTTCGAACCTCACAAGTAGCTTATGTATTCTATCAAAAAATGGGATTTGAATTACTTGAAGTTGTTCCCGACTATTGGGCCAAAGGTTTTGATTTATATCGCATGAAATTACCGACAAATCAAACAACGAGATAATTTCACAACAAGCTTGAATACATAACTATTAATCAGAAATACCCTTTAAAAATGACCGATTTTGTCGCCATAGACTTTGAGACTGCCAACGCTAAAAGAAGCAGTATTTGTAGCCTTGGGCTTGTTATAGTTGAGAATAACATCATCACTGATCGGCTGTATAGTCTTATAAAACCAGAACCTAATTTCTATACGTCCTTTACAACCAACGTACACGGCTTAACTTTTCAGGACACCATACAATCGCCGCTGTTTTTCGACGTATGGGCACAGTTATTAGCCAAGACAAAAAATCTGCCTTTTGTTGCTCACAACAGCTCATTTGATTCGAGCTGTTTAAAAGCCATTTACGCTTCATTTGATGTGGATTATCCGAACTTTGAATTTCATTGTACACTGAAAACAGCCAGACAAAAACTTCCTCAGCTGCGCAATCATCAATTGGGCACGGTTGCCCAGTATTTTGGTTACGATTTAAAAAATCACCATCACGCCTTAGCCGATGCTGAAGCTTGCGCCGTTATAGCAACACATTTATTATAACTCAATTAGTAAAATTCTGCTCATACAAGATTGATTAACCTGATAAACTAACGATACTAAATCGATTATGAAAATAGAAACTCAAATTACCATTCATGCGACTCCGAAAAAAGTTTGGAAAATCCTGACCGATTTCGAACGTTATCCACAATGGAATCCGTTTATCAAATCCATTGAAGGAAAAGTAGCCGTTGGAAATCGCATAAAAATATCATTACCCGATATGAAATTCAATCCCCGAGTTTTAGTTTTCGAAGAAAACAAAGAATTAAAATGGTTGGGGCAACTCCTTTTTAAAGGTGTGTTTGACGGAGAGCATCGTTTTCTGCTAGAGGAATTACCCAATGGAGATACAATTTTTAAACACAGTGAAGCATTTTCTGGTATATTAGTTCCCCTATTTAAAAGCAATTTAGAAAAAAACACCACAGCCGGTTTTGAAGCGATGAATCAACAGCTAAAAATTCAAGCAGAGTCTTAAAAATAATAAAGCCTTTTTCATCTTAGAAAAAGGCTTTATTTATTCACAATGATAACAGTATTAAAATTACGATTGCTTTTTGACAAATTTGGTCAAAATCACGATAGTTTGTCCATCAACCTTTCCTTCAATTTGTTCTGTATTGTCGTGTACCAAACGGATGTTGCGCACTGCAGTTCCAATTTTGGCGTTTAGCGTTGAACCTTTCACATCCAAATCCTTAATTAAGGTTACGGTGTCTCCTCCAACTAAAATATTACCGTTGCAGTCTTTGTGTAAGTCCACTCCAGCATCTCCCTCATGATCACCCGTTGCTTTAGCCCAAGTCATCATGTCTTCATCTAAATACATCATTTCCAAAAGATCAGCTGCCCAGCTTTCATTTCTAAAACGGTTTAACATTCTCCACGCTACAACCTGTACTGCGGGAACTTCACTCCACATAGAAGACGTTAAGCAATTCCAATGTTTTGCATCGAGTTCTTCCTTTTTTTCAATCTGTGCTGTACAAGTATTACAAATATAAATTTCTCTATCTGTAACATTACCCGAAGTAGGCGGTACTTCATAAATCTGTAAGTCTCCTGTTGCGGCACATAATTCGCATTGATTTCCGCTTCTTTCCTGCAATTGCTTTTCGATTTTCATATTTTGGCTGTTATTATTGATTCGACTTGTATTAAAAGCGCAAAGATAGTTTGAATAAACAATAAATAAAAATCCATGCTGTTTTAAGCTTCAATTGCAGTTAATTTATCAAAAACACTAAGATCCTAGTCACTAAATGATGGTGCAGCTCCATATTAAAAATAACTCGGGCTATTAAATTTTCATATTCGAGCTATTTTGATTAAAATTGCAGTTGCAAATACCTCCCCAAAAATGGAAAATAAAGAGTTGATTAGAGAGACCTTGGTCTTACCGGAAAATGGAAAAAAATTATTGTTACATTCTTGCTGTGCTCCTTGTGCTGGTGAAGTAATGGAAGCATTGGTTGCCTCCGATATCGATTTTACAATTTATTTTTACAATCCCAACATACATCCGAAAAAGGAGTATGATTTGCGTAAAGAGGAAAACATTCGTTTTGCCGTTAAGCACAATATTCCCTTTATTGACGGAGATTATGATGTAGAGGATTGGTACGCACGTGCTAAAGGAATGGAACAGGAACCGGAAAAGGGTATTCGTTGCACGATGTGTTTTGATATGCGTTTTGAACGTACCGCTTTGTACGCTTTTGAAAACGGTTTTGACGTGATCAGCAGCTCTTTGGGTATCTCTCGTTGGAAAAACATGGAGCAAATCAATAAATCCGGATGTTTGGCAGCAAGCCATTATCCAGATATTACCTATTGGACCTTTAATTGGCGTAAAAAAGGCGGTGCAGGTCGAATGCTCGATATCAGCAAACAAGAAAAATTCTATATGCAAGAGTATTGCGGTTGCGCCTATTCTTTACGTGACACCAATCAATGGCGTATGGCAAACGGTAGAGAAAAGATTGTTCTTGGGAAAAATTATTACTAACACAATCACTTCTAACTTGATCTATAAAAATAGTCTGTATGCACATTCAAAATGTAGAGTTTAAAGCTCGCGTCGAAAATCTTGAAACAATAGAAGAATTGCTTTTAAGCATCCAGGCAACTTTTGTAGAGACCCAACATCAAATAGACACCTATTTCAACACTTCAACAGCAAGGTTAAAGCTGCGAGAAGCTGGCGAAAATCACAGCCTTATTCACTATGATCGCGCAAATACCGATACCGCAAAAGAGTCGGATATTATCTATTATCAACATCTGCCGAATGCCGCTTTAAAAAACATATTGACCGCACAGCTGGGAGTAAAGGTAATCATAGATAAAGTAAGAACGATGTACGCCATCGACAATGTGCGCTTCCACTTGGATATCGTACAGCAACTTGGCACTTTTGTGGAAGTAGAAGCAATGAATGAAGGACAAAACCATACAACGCAAAGTTTAAAAGAACAATGTGATTTCTATTTTCGCACTTTTAAATTGCAACCAAAAAATCTTATTGATCGTTCTTATAGTGATTTGCTATTGGATCAAAACGCGGACTAGATTATTTTTTATTTGTTGGTCTTATAGTATCTTTACTATAAAATCAATCATTTCTAACCCATGCTTAGTTCTACAGGAGACAATCGAACGTTTAAACACAACCTATTATTAGCGGTCTTTTTTGCTTTTGTTGCCGGGATTATCAATGTATTTGGATTTTCTGAATTGGCAACCTTTACTACAAACCTAACCGGGCATGTTGGTGAATTGGCCATCGCTATAGAAAACCAATCTCCAAATTCTCAACTCTTAAAGATAATCAGCTGGATTGGGTGCTTTGCTTTGGGTTCTTTTATCGCTTCGCTTTGTACGAATCTTTTTACCGGAACGCGAATCAAATTTTCTTATGTACTGCCCATAATATTAGAGATTGGTTTCCTTACAAGCTGCCTTTATCTACAGAGAAATTACAAGCTCGATGAAATCATCGACCTTGAAATCTTATTGTTATTCACAGCAATGGGACTGCAAAACGGGATTGTATCGATGGTTAGCGGAAATGTCGTACGAACCACCCACTTAACAGGTATGGTAACCGATTTTGGAATCGGACTCGGGGAAATCATTATGAAAAAGAAAAGCGAACGAAAGTCTAAAATTCGAAAAATTCAACTGACCATATCGATTATCTTTTCTTTTGCTTCGGGTGCCATTTTATGTGCTTTTTTAATCGGATACGCCCACCATCAAGTGCTACTGATTCCAATACTATTGCTTTTGATTTTATTATTCTACGATTACAAAATACTAGAGAAAAGTTTAGATATGATTCGAGAACGCTTACACGTTTAGTATGGTAAATTAAAATTCGTTAATTAACCACTACATAACTGCCTTTTTCTTCATTTTTGTAAATTGATATCGAACTTGGGATACGCTCTTGAAGTTCTTCTACATGCGAGATAATACCCACTACTCTATTTTCCTTATGCAAATACTGCAAGGTTTCAAATACAGTATTGATACTCTCCGCATCTTGAGTACCAAAACCTTCATCGATAAAAAAGAAATTTTTATCGGCTTTATTTAAAGATTGAATACTCTCCGCCAAGGCCAAGGCCAAACATAAAGAAGCCTGAAAACCTTGTCCTCCCGATAGTGTTTTTACCGAACGCGCATAACCGTTATTCAGATAATCCAGCACTTCAAATTCATTGTTTTCATTTAACTTTAAACTCAATTGATTTCGAGTGAGACGGTGAAAGCGCACATTGGCAATATCGCATAGATTTTGCAGGTAAATACTCGATACATAATTGACAAAACCACTGGCTTTAAACAAGTTGGTCATGGTGGTTAAATTCAAAGCTCTTTGCTCCAAAGCATTGGCCTGTGCAATCAATTCTTTTTTCTTTTCCAAAGCCGATTGCACTCGAAGGAGTTCTTGCTCCAAAGCGCTAACTTTCCCTACTGCTAGCTCCACTTCGATTTGCAATTGACGGTATTGTTGTTCTTTTGCCTCAAATAAATGCTGGTCAAAATTTAATCCGGCTGTTTGCAATTTCAATTCTGTTATGATTTGCTTGGTATTTTGCAATAGAAATTGAAATTGATTGATGCGTTGGCGTTCTTGTTCCAGATTCCAATTTTTAGCTAAGATTCGGTGTACCTCATCCCTATTTTTAAACTGTAGACGCTCTAAGGCTTCTTCTACATTTACTTTTAAAAGCTCGCGATTCTTACGAATAAACTCGAGCTGATTTTCTATGGTTTCCAAAATTCCGACCTTGGTAGCTAACTGCGGCTTGAGCTCTTGTATTTTCTCCATCGCTCGTTTATAACTTTTTTCGATCAAGTCATTTTCCGCGGCCAATGCATTTTTCTGCAACATAACAGCTTCCACATCAACCGTTTCGTAATCTTTTAGGTCTAAAGATTTGATCTGTTCTTTTAACTGATTGTATTGGCCAACCAAACCCGAGATCTCCATCTCTATAACAGCCATTTTTTTATGAGCCTTTTGAGTAAGTTCTTGTTGCATGACAAGTTTGTCACGAAACGTTTTGATGGTCTGCTCTAAGGTGTGAAGCTCTACTTCCAATGCTTTAGCGCGCTGCTTCTTACTTTCAAATAATTCGCGATTGTCCGTACTAAACTCCTTCCAAATAAAAGAACTTAAATGTTCGGTAATTTGAATTTCTAACGCTTTCTTATCTTTTGCTAAGCGCTCGGCTTGTACAATTAAAAAGTCGTAGATTGAGGAAGCCTTTTGAAGTAGTACTTGTTGTTTTTGCACTTCTGTATGCTCCTTCTCTAATGTACTTTTTCGGTGTTGAGCTAAAGTCAATTGTTCCGTAGCATCTGCTTGATGACTGATTTGAGGATGTTCTAAAGACCCGCATAAAGGGCAAGCCTCACCATCTTGTAAATCACTGGCATAACGACTCAATTCTGTTGCTACAGTCCATTCTGTTATCAATTGATTTTGCTGTGTAATTTGTTGAAGCAATTGATCCGTTTTACCTGCATACACCGTAATCCAAGTAGCTGGTTCAACCTTTAAACCCTCAAATTCTTTTAAGGTGTTTTCGCATTCGCGCGTATTTTCGATCTGCTTCTTCGCTACATCCTCCAATTGTTTTGTCAAAAAAACTTGGGTTTGATACCAATTGCCTATGGCTATCCATTGAGACGCATCGATGCGTTCCGATTTTAGGTTTTCTAATATTGTCTCACTTTCTTGAATTTGCTTTTTAATAGCCGTTTCTACCCTTTCTTGTTCCACAACAAAAGCAGCGCCCTTGTCCAGAGCCTCTCGTTGAGTAAGTAGGCGCAACTCCAATTCTTTAAGCGTTTCTAAATAACCCAAGTCTATAACCTTTTGTTTTTGGCTATCCAATTGTTCAAATGCCGTTTGCCACTTTAGCAATTGCTGATTCTGAGCTTTGATTTCACGGCTCAACTGCAATTTATCAGCTAATACATTTTGCTGACTTTTAATTTGCTGTTGTTCTTCATTCTCTAAAGCAACTTCTCTATTAATCAGCTCTTTAAAAGCCTTTTCAACAGTTTCAAACTCCAAAATATCAGCTTGGAGTTTGTCGATAATTATTTTCTGCTGTTCTAATTCCTTCAATTCCAATTCCCTCTTGCGCAAGGCTTCTAATTTAAGCTGCGCCTCTTGTAAGGATTTCCATTCCGCCTCCACCTGTACAAAATCGTTTTTTAGCAAGGTCAATTGTTGTTGTGTAGACGTTAGGTCGTTTTGCTGTTGCTGAACACGTTCAATAGAAATCGATTCAAAACCCGATAGTACCCCTTTGAGGTTTTCTATTTTTAAATTATTGTCGCGTTGGAGATTGGAAACCTGTGGACTTAAATCAAATCGCTCCAAATTAAAAATCTCCTTCATCATCTTCGAACGATCGGCTCCTTTTAATTCCAAAAACTCCTTGAATTTACCCTGTGGGATGATGATGGTTCTACGAAAGTTCTCGTAAGTCAATCCCAATACCAAAGTGGCATCGGCAGATTCCATCGGAATCCATGCCTCATTTTTCCATTCATAGGCCAAACGTTCCATCGGAGTGGTTTCTTCAAACTTCTTTTTTCGTTTCCACGACACGGTAAATTTGAATTTACGCTCTTCAAAATTGGTAAAATCAAACTCGATATAAACCTTATCCGATTTTAAATTCAACATATTATATCCGCGACTGTCTCGGCTATTTAAGCGTTCGGTTTCGCCATATAGGGCTAAACTGATCGCTTCCAATATCGATGATTTACCAGAACCTACACCTCCAAAAATCCCAAACAAGCCCGACTGGGTCAAGTTCGTAAAATCTATGGTTTGCTTGGATTGATAAGAGTACAATCCCTCAATAGTCAGTTGAATCGGTAACATATTATATTTCTTTTTGTTGTCCGCTTATCTCTCGGAACAAATTCAATAATTCTTCGTTGAGTTCTTGCTTGTATTTAGACGTAAAGTAATCGACGAACAAGCCTTCTCTATTCTGTTCCAAATTAATGGACACCTTGGCATCGCTATCCTCCTTTATTTTGGTCAATATTGGGATAATATGTATAATACCATCGTGGCTATCGTAGAGTCGTTTTAGATCTGTGGTGGTGATAAACGTATCACTAACTATAGTCAATTCTACCAAAGCATAAGGATTTTCTAACAACCACGCTACAGCCAAATCAATCTGCTCAAATTTTTTCCGAAACAAAGGTCTCCCAGCTGTCAATGCAACAGGTTGATAGGAAACCGGTGCGCCGGGTTCTGCCTCGATAATCACCACTTGTTTCTGTTGCCCTGCTTCAGCAAAAGAATAACACAATGGGCTACTCGAATAAACAACGGGATTTCGATTTCCACCAATATTTTGATATCGGTGTAAATGACCTAAAGCGGTATATTGAATTTGAGTTGGAATACTATCGGAATAGATCAAATCTGCATTACCGACCTTTAGAGGCTTTTCACCATCGGGTTCCTCTAAGATTTCACCACCGCGTTTTAACATATAAAGATGGGTGGTTAATATATTAACACCATGATCATCACAATAGCGATCGGCCAAAGCGGTCCAACTGTCATGAAGTACTTTATTCATCTCCGCCTCTTTGTCCGCTGTGCCCAAATAGGTTTTTAAACGCAATTCATTAGCATAGGGCGTCGTAATCACGCGAAGTGGTATAGCTGAATGTGGCAGTGCGATTTCCAAAAAGCCGCGGTCGGTTTTTGTAATAGTAAATCCACCTTCAATTTTGATAGGACGCAAAGTAGCTTGCGGATAACCAACAAATATAATCCCACACTCTAAAGCCAAAGCATCCGGTGCATCGATACGATCTGGGCTATCGTGATTTCCGGCTATAGCAATTACCGGGCGTTGACCATTATTAGTCAATCGCTTTAAAGTTTTATATAACAACTCCACAGCCTCGACAGCCGGGTTAAATACATCAAATAAATCCCCTGCAACAATTACAGCATCAACTTGTTGCTCATCTGCAATCGAACATATTTCCTGCAATACCAGTTTCTGCTCGTCGATTCGAGAAAAAAAATCCAACCTCTTTCCCAAGTGCCAGTCTGCAGTATGAAGTATTTTTATAGCCATTATCTCCTTTTATCTTACAAATATAGGTTTTTTAGTTTGTTTGCCTAGCTGAAGATTCGTCCATTCATCGATATTTGAGAGTCGTTGTTCGTTGTTCGATACAAATTAAGAGTTACGATTAAATCGTGCGTTCTTTACCGGCAATAATTCCAAATACCAACAGCGATAAAGAAGCGATTAATAAGAGCACTAACGCATAACTCCAGTCTTGGGTATAATCATAAATCATACCGAATAAGGGAGGTCCACAACCCGCTATCAAATATCCAATAGACTGTGCCATACCCGACATCTCAGCGGCATCTTTCCCATTTTTAGTGCGCAATACAAAAAACATCATGGCTAAACTAAATGCCAATCCGCTGGCTATACCAATGCTAATACACCATAAAACGATAAAATCTGTTTTAAAAAGAATCATTCCCAAAATACCTATTGCCATCAGCAAAGCGGTAATCCAAACCAACGGCACTTGGCTTTTCATTTTGCTTGCGATGATGGGTCCGATAAAGGCTAAAGGCAATTGGGCAAACTGTATCGTTGATAACATCCAACCGGAATCTACAGCAGACATGCCCCAGCTTTGCAATACCTTGGGAAACCAAGCTGCCGCACAATAGAAAACCAACGACTGTATACCCATAAACAAGGCAATACTCCAAGCCAATTTAGAGCGATACATTGGTATTGTCACCGACGATTCCACCTCAGCAGGCTGTTGATGCCTAGTGGTGCGTCTATGTCTTTTGAGCTGCGGTAACCAAAACACTAAAGCCAATGCCGCCAAAAATATCCATACTCCAAGAGATCCTCTCCATCCTTGTCCTGTAATTTGTCCAATTTGAATACTAAATCCAGCAGCTAAAGCTGCTGTCAAATTCATCGACACAGCATATAATCCAGTCATTAAACCAATGCTATGACCAAAATTGTTTTTTATAAAAGCCGGCATCAAAACATTTCCGATAGTTATTCCAATCCCCACCAAGGCCGCTCCTAAAAACAAACTAGCTGTACCGTCTATCGGTCTGATAAACAAGCCAAGCATCAAAATCACTAGTGAAACTAATAAGGTCGTTTCCATTCCAAATCTATTTGATATTCTCGGTGCAAAACCCGAAAGGGTAGCAAAAGCAATCAAGGGTATCGTAGTGACCATACCCGCCAAAAAGTTTGATAATTTTAAACTGTAACTGATTTCTGAGATTACCGGACCCACCGAAGTTAGCGGTGCGCGTAAATTGGCGGCAATCAACATGATTCCAACTATCATTAAAATGGTAGCTCCCTTGGAAGCTGCACTTTCATCTTCCGTTTTCACTGAAATTGCTTTCTTTTTCATTGTTTTGACGACTTAAAAATTCTTTATTGCAAAATTAATGTTGTAATTTTATTTAATAATGACAACCTTTATACTTAAAACGACAAATTCAAATTATGGTAACAGAAGATTCTTTAGTTATCCTAGAACGTTTGACCAAGAAGAGTTTTGTTTTACATCAAAATCACTGGGTCTTTCCAGATACTTTTCACGATCATCCCAAAGGGCAATTGATTTTTGTTGAGGAGGGGTTTCAATATTTACACCTCGAAGATCAGGTGTATTTATTACCTCAGAATCACGCGGCTTGGATTCCATCAAGTTTACCGCATAAGAGTTCTTCTACCGCCACCAACGTGTATTTGCGCACCTTGTTTTACGATTGTGAATTAACCGACGATTTTTACAATCACTTACAAATATTTAGCGTACCGCAAGTGTTGCGAGAGATGATTTTATACACCGAAAAATGGTCGATGAATACCGCTGTAAATCAGGCAGAGGAATCGTTTTTATCGGCTATCTTATCGGAACTGCCATCCTTTGCAAAGAATTCTTTGACGCTGAGTATACCGTTATCATCGAACGAGAATATCTTGGGAGTGGTTCGCTATTTATATCAATACTACCAACAAACGGTTTCCATAGATGATTTGGCAAATGATTTACACTTTTCTACCCGAACACTTGAACGCTTATTTAAAAAAGAGACTGGGCTTACCATGGCTAAATACCTTCAATTGATTCGCTGTATCAAAGCGGTGGAACTGCTGAGTAATACCTCTTTGACAGTTAGTGAGATTGCGTATCAAGTTGGTTATAAAAGCGTGCAGTCTTTCAGTAATAGCTTTTATAATTTATTGGGTCAGCGACCGCATGAATTTTTAAAAAAATAAAAACGCTTAGTGCTTCAAAATCCAACTCTATTAACAGCAAAAAAAAGCGCCTTATCAAATGAATGATAAGGCGCTTTTCGTATCTATTGTTAATCTAGTTGTTCAAAGGTAAAAAACCGTAGTTTTTAGAATAGTACAACATTTGTTCTGCAAAAGTTTTTGGGTATTCTATTTCAAAAGAAGTGATTTCACCTTTATCATTGGTTTTAGGAACAATCACTGGGTTTACAAATCCTCTATATGGAGCTGATTTGAATTGAGCGTTTCTTGCCAACACTTCTTTGTGAATGGCTTGATCTACTTTTACACCGTAGTTTTCAACCAAATTTTGAGCCGCTTTATAATCTCCTTCCGATTTGATTCTTTGAGTTTCTTTTAGTAACTCTCCGAACAAATCGTGTAGTTTTTCATAATTGGTAATGTTGAAATAGGTTTTTCCATCGCGCACGATTTTTTCGATAACGTTATCTTTTTTCCCTTTTTCATATACCCAAGCACTTACCCACTGACGGTTTCTCATATGTGCCTCTTCGATGTCTGCTCCCAGATCTAAACGCACTAATTGCGTCATCAATCCATTACGGATATAACCATCATAAGCAGCCATTCCCATTTCTTTCCAATTGTCTACCAATCCCATTTCTTGTAATTTAGGATTGTATAAATAATAAAGCCCTACTAAATCCGCTCTACCTTCTTCTAAGGTCGAAGCATAACTTTTAAGTGTCTCTTTTGGCGTTCCCACACCTGGATTAATTTGTCCAGAAGCATGTCCTACTACTTCATGTAGTGCTGTATGCATTTTATCTGCAATTTCGCCATACTTTTCCTCTAAACGTACTTCCTCTTCATCGTGTGCAAACTCTTTTAAACGATCAGATCCACCGGCATGATTGTAAGCATCGATAATATTTCCTAATGAAATTGATTTAGAACCGTGTTCTGCACGAATCCAATCTGCATTAGGTAAGTTTACTCCGATAGGGGTGCTCGGTGAAGCGTCGCCCGATTCCGAAGCTACTATTACGGTTTTGTAGGAAACTCCTACTACATTTTTCTTTTTATGAGCCGGTAATAAAGGTGAATTATCTTCAAACCATTGTGCGTTTTTAGAGATTACCTCCATTTTAGCCGACATATCAAAGTCTTTGATTTGTACAACGCTTTCATAAGATCCTCTATGTCCTAATGGGTCAGCATACACCTCGATAAAACCGTTGTTGTAATCGATATTACCTTCAGTTGCTTGAACCCAAGCTACATTATACTCATCCCAAGTTTTTAAATCACCCGTTTGATAGTAGCGGATTAAAAGAGCTAAGGCATCGGCTTGTTTTTGATTTTCTGCTACGGTTTTTGCTTTTTCTAACCAATAGATGATTTTATCGATAGCATCTCCATACATACCACCACTTTTCCATACTTTTTCCATCAATTGTCCATTCGCATCGCGAACCAATTTGGAGTTTAATCCTGTAGAAAGTGGACGTAAGGGATCTGCTGGTTTCATTTTATTATAAAACGCCTCGACCTCAGCTTCCGTGATTCCTTCACCATAGAAATTAACTGCAGATCCTTTTAAAAGTCCTTTAGATAAATCTAAATTGACCTTTTTCGTGTCTTGATTATTAAACAAAATATCCACCACTTCTGGAGCTAATTCTGCTTTAGTGGTACTCATTAATTCTTTGAAATAAACTTCAGAAAACTCCGGTTTAATCTTTTCATTGGAATAATGATGATGTATACCGTTTGAAAACCAAACTCGTTTGGTATATGTTTCAAAATTCTGCCAATCGCTAGTTGTTTTATCTCCTTGATAATTCACATAAATGTGTTCCAAGGCTTTTCTAATCTTTAAATTGTGTTTGTAATTCTGATCCCAGATAATATCACGTCCTGCCATTCCAGCTTGACTTAAATAATATACTAAGGTTTGTTCCTTAAGAGTTAGATTTTCCCAACCCGGTACTTGATACTTTAAAACTTCAATATCCGCAAACTGATCAATACTAAATTCAAAATTCTCAGTTCCTGCTTTTGACTCTTCATTTCCTGTTCCCTCTGTTTTTGCTTTGTTACAAGCCAAAAACATCGATGAAGCTAAAACTACACAAGCAATGGTGTTTAATCTCATAATTATTATTTTAAACGGATTGGTGATACGTTTTTAATGGTCATTAGATCGCTCTTATGCCCCTTGTCTCAAACGTATTTTACATTATTTTAATTCTACTTCAACAAATATAGAAAATATAGAAATAAAACCGCTTTTAAATTATATAATTAAAAAATACTCCAGTCATAATCCCATTTGTGGTAGTTTAATTCACCTTCTTTTTTTATATCAAAAAAGAAAGCCGTTTAAAAACGGCTTTCCGGTACTCTTTTTAAATAAATCTATGATGAAATATAATCTACTAACCCTGTTTTTCTAACAGCTCGTTTTAGTCGATTAATACATTTTTAACTTCCATCATTTCCCCATCGCAATACAAGACTAACTTATACAAACCTCTTTGCCAATGCGACACATCGACGACTACCGAACTCTCTGACACATGCAGTGGTACGCTAATAGCGTTACCTACAGCTCCATAAATCGGTACAAATTCAAGTTTAGCACTTTTTCTTTTATTGATTTGATAATTCACTTGTAACGAAGTTTTGGCTGGGTTCGGAAAGATTTCTTTTAGTAAACTGTTTTTTAGGTTCACGGAAACCTCATCATAATCTGCATTTCCCTCATCATCAGTTATTACCTCTAAAGTCCATGTAGTGTTTTCGATAACGTTTACTGTAAAACTCAGGCCTTCATGAACTAAATTTCCAGTGGAATCGTACCAATTGTAGGTTGCTGGCTCTCCGACATCTTTAGCGTTTAGCGTTATAATATCTCCTATATCGGCCAAATGATCTGGCCCGGCATCAGCACTTACAAACTGCGACTTCTGGGGTTTACGAACGACAAAAGACGTTCCTCCAATCAACTTTTGATTTGTGTTGAGAACTTGATCGACATGAAGCACATTTTGCCCCATTTTTAAAGGATTATTATTCATCAATTCGAAGTTCATATTAACCACACCTCTTTCAAAAGGTTTTAAAATTATATTATTGAGTCGAGCACCATTATTAAGCAGTTGCACGGTATTTTTCTGATTACCCGCTTTGATGCCGTTACTTTTACTTCCGCCGAGCACCCACGCATTATATAATGAAGGGCTTAATTGTACGGTAATATCAACCGTCTTTAATAATTCTGAATCTTTAATTTGCTCATTAGAGAAGAGTCGAAGGTCAAAAGCTTCTATTTTTTGCAAAGGATTTTCAACTATAAAAGCACCGCTGTCTTTCTTTTTATTAAAAAGACCTATAACAGTCAAATTCTTCCAAGCAATATTATTGTTGTTTCTAACATTGTCTTCTAGGTAGAATTGTTCTGGTGTAGTCATGCGATCCTCGTTGGAAATAATTCGTGCCAACAGACAGAAATGCCACGGTTGGTTCGTGATGCCTACAAAATCACTAGGATTTGGCACCTTCCACTCAAACTTAACAATCGTTTCAGCACCGGGTTGTAAGATCGGTATTTGTTGTGTGGCTAAGACCCCACCCAACGGAATATTGTTGTGTTTTATAGTACCATTCCAATAATCCGGCCACATTAAAGAGGTAGCCGCTTTTGCCCAATGCAACCTCACAGAGTCTTTGACCGTTGATGCTACTGTACTTCTGTTTTTTACACGAACATATATATAGCTGTATTGGGTTGGATTATAGACAGGATTTTGATGACGTAATCCACCATCATCTTTATTACGTACCCAAATATCTGGACTTCGATAGAACACGGAGGTCGTATTAATATCAGGCTCATTTCCTATATCCTTGGGAGAATTGCGTATAAACAAATCAAGAGTTTGGTTTTCTTTTATTGCTTTAATAACCGCACTTTTGGCATCTACTAAACCATAACCCATCTCAAAATTCCAGCTACCGTTCGCTCGGTCTACAACCGTATTATATTGGTATAAATCCGTTCTGACTTTTCGAGTAGTACTTTCAATGATATCGCGTACTTCTTTTCCGGTTAAATTCGGATTTGCCGATACCACTAAAGCAGCTACTCCCGCAACAAAGGGACAGGCGGAGGAAGTTCCATTAAAATGTTCTATATAATCACCCGGTCCGTATCCGTTTTGACCTTGTCGGTCTGTGGTAGCAATTTTCACTCCGGGTGCTACAACATCCAGTGTTGGTCCGTAGCAGCTTCCCCACCAAGTTTCCTGTTCACAGGAAGTTGGAGATTTACGCTCGCCACAAGGACTCATCGCTCCTACAACTAAAATTTCAGGAAAATAATTTCCCGGATAACGCACATTGGTGTTATTCTCATTACCTGCCGCAAAAACAACAATACACCCCTTTCCTTGACGTCCCAAGGTTAGTGCATCGCTTATGGCATCGGTAATAATATTGGATGGAGCATATCCGCCCCAAGAATTGCTAATCACATCGATTCCATTTTGCCATGCCCACGAAAATCCGTTGGCCAACATCATCGGCGTATCGGAAAAGAGCAAATTAATACTTATTGAAATCAAACTTGCCTCAGGAGCAACACCACTTATTCCGATGTTGTTGTTTTGAACAGCTCCAATTATACCAGCACACGGTGTTCCGTGACTTCCCCGAACTTGCGACGGAGATGTTGCTGTCGTAGCATCATAGCCTACTCCGTATACATTGGGTTGTAAATCGGGATGATTCATTTCAAATCCATGATCAAAAATAGCGACTTTTGCATTTGCGCCCTTAGTGATAGCCCAGGCATCTTCAACGTTGATATCAATTCCCGGTATACCACCGTATTGACCCGTATTTTTTACTCCCCACTGTTTGGGATAAAGTGGATCGTTAGTCAATTGAAGATTGTGGTAAATAAACGCGGGTTCAGCACTTTCAAATAAATGGGTTTCCTGAAAGTAATTTGCCCATTCCAAAGTATTCTTTCTCGATTGCTCTGGCAGCTGCAGTGCATAATACAACGGCATATAGATATTGTTACCCACTATTTGCACTCCAGCCTTATTTGCTATTTCTTTTAATACATCTAAATCTTTAACCTCCCTTAACTTGACATAAAAAATATTAGAAACGCCTAAAACTCCACCTTCTTTGGTTTTGTAAGTTGGAAATGCATTGACAACTCCTTCCCATTGGTTATACTGTTTTATGAAATCTAAATACTCTGGTAATGATCTATCTTCTAAGAATTCAATTTCATAGTAATAAAGAGGTTCTTGCGCTGATTCTCCTGTACTATTTTTCAAATTATTGAGACTATTTGTAGTGTAGTCCTGCGATACATCGGAAAACTTAACTTTATCGATTTTAAAATCCGTGGATCTATCGCTCGTATTCATGGACACCCTTTTTAGATCGAGTTCCAAGTAGACCTTTTCACCTTTATAATAATAAAAGTGCTCTTGTGCTTCTGTAGTTATCCCTAAAAACAAAAACACGACTAAGAAAAATAATTTCTGCATCATAATTTTAGATTTTTATTAATAAATTCTTAACCTGTATATCAGGCTAATCAACATCAAGACACCATCTCATTGCATTTAAATATAATTATAAAAACACATTTAAAAACAAAATAACCAACACTTTAACAGTAATATTGAAAAAATAACACATATAACACACCGCCATAAACAAAATTACCATTTAAAAGATAGGGTAGTAAATGGTATCAAACCATCAATTATAGAAAATTCATCAGCTAAAAAACGCGATTATATTGATATTCGTTGTACCGTGAAAAGAGATTGTTTTATCGCTTTAAATCAAAAAATCTATAAAAAAATAAAAGCCGTTATAAAAACGGCTTTACTATAAGAGAATTATTGTTCTTTAAAATCAAATCACTCTAAAAATAATGGGTTTATCAGTTTTTGGAATCTTAACAATATGATACGGTAATGAAGGGGCTGTTGCAAGACCTACTTTATTTAAACGATCAATGGTAACTTCTAGTGTGGAATTGAATTCAGTAACATCAATTGTACAGCCTTTATCAGTACGTGGCTGATCAAATACTGCATGCCGTTATTCCCAACAACAGCCATGCTCCTAAAAATAGTTTTTTCATAATTAAATTTACAGTATATGGTCAATAAAATTCTAAAGTTGTACTCTCGTATACCCTCCAAATAATATTATTTGTTAGAATATGTAGAAACCCTTATTTCATTATCAAATAGAATTAAGTTTCTAGTAGTTTTAAAAAACCTACTATGTCATTTAGAAACATTACACTTACTTACAACATCTTAGTTATCAACACAAAAAAGAGCCGTTTATCGTGATAAAAATATAAAAAAAAACATTTGAAAAACAGCTCCTTGTTATTTTAACACAATTGAAGCAAGCACGTATATCACTATTAATAAACACATTAACTTAATTACCTATAAAAAAACAGCATTAATAATTAAAAAACTGTCTCAAAAAAATTTATATAATAAATGTAAAATGCCTTAAAAAACATAAAATCTGTAAACAGTACTTTCGTTTTTTAAGGCATTTGCTTTTTTATTCTTATGATTTTACTTTTTTAGAAAATCGTCTGTAAAGTGTTTGTCGGCATTTGGGTTTGCAGATTTTTGTTCGTTATATTGTAAAGACCTTCCTTTGGGAATAGACAAACTCTGCCAATTGGTATTCATCAGCATTTTTCCTTCAAAAACGATTTGCCCAATATGATAAGGGTAATGCGATACCTGTCTGATAATGGCATCAAATACGCTTTGTTCCTGGCTGCGGATTACTACCGTTTTTTCCAAATCGTCATCGGTCAGTGCATTTAAGCTATCCATCATACAATCCCAGCCTTGATCCCATTTCTTGATCAATTCATGACGATCATAATGCCCCTCTGCAAATTCAGCATCCCGATTTCGAAATGATTTTTCGCCATCTGACGTCAAGAAATCGGTCCATCGTGACAACATATTCCCACTGATGTGATTGATCAACATAGCGATCGAATTGCTCGTTTCGTTATAAGTCCAATTGAGTTGGTCTTGAGATAAAATCAATATGGTTTTATCTCCTAACATTCGATAGTACTCCATTTGTTTTCTAATACTATCTAATTTTGTTGTATTCATCTATGCCGATTTTAAGTGTTTCGCAATTCTGTTTTTTGCATTGTTATAAGGAGATGCCGTATTAAATTGTATCATTCTGCCCAACGTCCATTTGCCGTACCACGGTTTTTCATATAAATCGAAATTAGTGGTTTCCCCTATGTTTCGCAGTATTTCTAATACAACATTATCCAGCAGCTGTATTAATTCTTGACTGTTATACTCTTTATAGTCCAGATAAAACTTTTGTGCTAACCGACCCAATTCATTCCATTTATAGTTGGTTTCTGGAAAATCGATAAGCCCAACATTTTGGTAGTTCTTTTGCCACTTCAATACCAATTGCCCCCAACCGATTAAATACGACAGCAAATCATCCAGGCTCATCACCGTATCCTTTGCATGCCCTTCCATCACTTTAGAAGCTCTATGTAATGGTGGAACTCGATCGATTTGAATTTTCAGCAACCGATAGTTCTTCTCAATAGCGTCGATCAGTTGTTTTTTATCTTGAGGAACCGCCATATCACCCCACTCTTTTAACCAAAGGATGATTTAATCCGCCTACTTCATTTCGTATGATTTCATAACCTTTTAAGCTGCCAAACAATTGAGTCAAATTTTTAAAACCATAAGCTCTCGAGTCAAAACTAGGTTTTAATTTTCTTAAATTTATCCCCACTTGTGCGATGTAAGTTTCCACCTCCTCATTGACTGACATATCAAAAGCTCTATCGATTAATTTGATATCTGATTTTGATAGTTCCTTAATCTCAACATCTTCGGTATGACTGCTTTCTGTTTTCTTGACCGATACAACATTCGCTTCTTTAGTGTTCTTTGGTTTTCTAGGAATTAAGTTTTCACAATAGGTGAATATTTCACACGACTGTACAAAAGCATTCGGCGTTTTCTTCTCCCCAACTCCCATTACAAATATTCCCTCTTCTCGAATTCTCTTTGCCAAACCGGTGTAGTCACTATCACTTGACACGATACAAAAGCCATCAACAGCCTTATCGTGCAAAATATCCATCGCATCAATAATCAATGAACTATCGGTAGAATTCTTTCCGGTTGTATAGCTAAATTTTTGGATGGGGCTAAATGATAAATCATTTAATAAATCCTTCCAACTATTCATTTGAGGGGTGGTCCAGTCACCATAAATTCTTCTTATAGTCACTTTTCCATATTTGGAAACCTCCTCCAAAATCAATTCAAGAAGTTTCGCTTGCGCATTATCTCCATCAACTAAAATGGCAATATTATTTGTGGATTTTTCCATTATTTTTAAATTTTAATTAGTATTTCAATTAAGGAATCTTCAATTATTGTACTCCTAACCAGATGGCCTATTGCCCAAATTCAAAGATTCCCTTTACAAAGGTACTCGAACGCCCACCACTATGGCTCTTTGCATCATTAAAAGACCAGAAAGCCCTGACTGCTCCTGTTTTGGTGTCGATAACTTGACTGACTGTAAAGCCCGAATTTTCAATCCAATTTACAAAAAATTGATGTTCTGAGATTTGAACATAACTAATTCGCTCTGTGCCTTGTAATACGGCATTATTTTTATCCGTAATTTTCCAATGCATCGTATGTTCGTCGACATACTCTACCTCAGCGGTTCTATCTGGAAATACGATCTTGCCCCTACGTCCCAAAAGTTGATATTCTTCGGTGTTTTCCATTAATTTCTCTACCGTTAAATCCGCAGGAATTTGAATAGCGTCCTCTAAGTCAGTCATTTTCTTCTGATTACAAGAAGTCGTGACCGCACCTATTAACACCAGTAAAAAAAAACGCCACCCTCTGCTATCCATTCCTTTTATAACCATGTACTGCTGAATTAATTATAGCTCTATTTTAAATTTGTTCTTTTTTAATCCATTTTCCCGTCTGGGGAGCTTTGTAATTCTTCATCTTTTCCAGTAAACCAGCAATGTTATCATCTACAACAATCATATCGCGATTGACGGCTTTTAAAAAACCTTGAGCAACCATATTATCTATCAACGAAATTAAGGAATCGTAAAACCCAAAAACATTTAATAAAGCTACGGGTTTTTGATGTAATCCCAATTGTGCCCAAGTCAACATTTCAAAAAACTCTTCTAAAGTTCCATATCCACCGGATAACGCAATAACACCGTCTGACAGTGCATCCATTTTCGCTTTGCGCTCGTGCATGGTATCCACCAAAATTAATTTTGTAATCTGTGTATGCGCTATTTCCACCTGATGCAAAAAGTGGGGTAAAACACCTATGACTTCTCCCGACTGCGACAAAGCACCGTCGGCAACCTTTCCCATCAAGCCTACATTTGCTCCTCCATAAACCAAACCAATGTTGTTTCGAGCCAACGCCTGCCCTAAAGCCTCAGCGGCTTGTTCAAATTCCGGAGCATTCCCCATACTGGAACCACAAAAAACCGTATATCTCATCGTCAAATATTTATAGTACAAAGTACAATTTTTAGGCCATTTATCACAAATTAGATCGTTTTTTATGTTAAAAATCATTCTAAATAACGTCTAAACTCAAAATAAAACAAACTGTTAAAAAGCTGAATAACAAGCATCTGAATACAAAAAAGGAATCTACAGTAAAATTCAATAATTAGTTGTTGTAACAAAATCCGAGAATAACTGTCTATTACTGTAACTAAACAGAACGGAAAATTCAACCTTCAAAAAAGTAGAAATGAAACTAAAACTATGCTTACTCGTATTCTTAGGAATTCTTACAACTGGTTTTGCTCAAAACAAGCTAAAGATTTCGGGAAATATTTTGGACAAAGATCTTAAACAGGCAGTGCCATATGCCACTATTTCGGTTAAAGAGCTAAATATCGTAATCACAGGTGCGATGACTGATGACAATGGAAATTTCACCGTAATCAACTTAGCTCCCAAAACCTATAGTATCGACATACAGTTTATCGGTTATAAAACCTTGCATAGAGAAGCTGATTTATCCAAAGGTACGGATATCAATTTGGGAACACTTTATCTGCAATCTGAGGCTGTAACACTAGATGGTGTAAACATCGTAGCGGAACATTCTACCATTGAACAAAAAATTGACAGAAAGGTTATCAATGTCGGTCGAGATTTGACTACAGCTGGATCAACGGCTTCGGAAATCATGAATAACATTCCTTCGGTTAATGTTGATCAAGATGGGAAGATTTCATTAAGAGGAAACGAAAATGTTCGCGTATTAGTAGATGGAAGACCCACCAATATAGAGGCCTCTCAATTGCTTAAGCAGATTCCCTCTTCCTCGATTAAAAAGATCGAATTGATCACCAATCCAAGTGCTAAATACAACCCAGAAGGGATGTCGGGTATTATTAATATTATCCTACATAAAAATTCCAATGACGGATTTAATGGTTCCCTAAATTCCGGTGTAACCATGAAGAATGAACCACGAGGAAATACTACCTTAGACTTGAATTACAGAACGGGAAAGGTTAACTTTTTCGGGAATGGAGGAAATAACTTTGGAAAATCCTTTAGCGGTGGTGAGATGTATCGTTTTGACCAACAATCCAACCAATTAATCAGTACTTCTAATGATAATGAATCCTATCTGTACAAACTCGGTATGGATTATTATATCAATGATCACAATACGCTATCGGTATACAGCAATCAAAACAAGGTATCGGGACAAACTTTTGTACAAACACAAGTTTTCTATCCAAAAGGTATATTCGAAAACATCGATCAAAAATCAGATTATGATTCGGACAATACCAACAGCACTTACAATTTAGCCTATAAACACCTCTTTAAAAAAGAAGGTCATACCTTTGATCTTGAGGCCAATTATAGCGAGTACAAAAGTTCACAGGTTACCGACTTTAACACTTTAGAAGGAATTAAAAGAGATTTTTACACCGATAATATCGACGATAAGAACAAGATGAGTACGGTAAATATCGATTATGTAAATCCGTTGTCGGAGACAGCTACTTTAGAGTTGGGTGCAGAATCTCGTATTACTCGTTCAGAAAACGCTTATTTATCAAACAACACACGTCCAGAGACGATAAAGGATTCGAACTATAATTATGATACGGATATCTTTTCGGGTTATGTAACCTTTGGTCAAAAATTTAAAAAATTTAGTTACCAATTAGGTGCTCGTGTGGAAAGCTACCAAGTCAATGCGAAAACCAATGGCGAAAAATCGTTTAAAGATGATTATATCACCTTATATCCTTCCGCTTATTTAACGTATGCCCTTACGGACCACAACAGCTTTCAATTGAGTTACAGCCGTCGAGTAGATCGTCCGGGCTTGTTCCAAACCAAACCGATACGCGAGTTTTCTACTCCTACTGTAGTCAGTATCGGAAATCCAGAATTGAGACCTCAATTCACCAATTCTGTTGAGTTAAACTACACTAGAATGTTATCTAAGGGAACCTTAACTGCAGGGGTTTATTACAGACGTATCAACGATGAAATAAACAGAGTCGTTTATCAAGATGTAGAATCATCTAATGAAAATGCGATGATTATGTCCTACGACAATTTCGATAATAATTCAGCCTATGGGTTTGAGATTTCAGCCAATTACAGACTGACTTCTTGGTGGGATATACAACCAGCACTTGACTTTTCTTCCTTATCTCAGAAAGGTTTGATTGCGATTAAAAATGAAACGACCTCACAGTTAGATTACATTCAGCGTGAAGTCAATGCCAATGCCTTTAATGCCCGTTTAAACAGTAATTTCAAAGTAACTAATAACTTTAGATTGAATTTGTTTGGATTCTACCGCGGTCCAGTAGATGGAATTCAAATGAATAGTAAAGAGATGTATAAAATCGATGCAGGTGCACGTTACAGCATGCTAAAAAACAAATTAACCTTTAGTTTACGTGTAAACGACATTTTTGATACGATGAAATTCGCTTTTGATTCGCAATATCCCTTTCCTCAAAAAGGACAATTCTATTGGGAAAGTCAAAACGTATATTTCGGCGTAAACTATATTTTTGGAGGTTCAAAGAATAAAGCAATGCAACGTAAATATCGCGAAGACAATACCAAACAAGGTAGTGCCGGAGGGATGTTTTAATCGGTAAATTGTTTTAGTTAGTGAAAATGGTTATTCTTAGTTGAATAACCATTTTTTTTGTCCCTATTATAGTTGTTCCAACCACGTCTTGGTATTTTCGAAAACGGTATCTCTGACACTTTTCTTTGATAAAAACAAATCGTGTAATCCGTCTTTCGCAATAAAATGCGTGACATGATTACCCATTTTCACTCCAATTCGTTCAATATCTTTGACGTTTAATACCAAGTCTGCCGTTTGTGCTTTGGGTGTCCATACGTTTGTTTTTAAACTGGAGTCCGAATGCATTAACAAGATCGGCAAATCTAACTTAGTTCTATTTCGTATTGTTTGCTGCGCTTCGTGAACGGCTAAAATCCAAGCGTAAAAAGCAGGGAAAGCGCGTACGGGTTTCCACTTTTGATTAAATTCCCATTCGCCATAAAACTCCTTTAATAACGATTGCCCATATACATCACTAACCCCTCCACTGTACGAAGCATAAGCGTTAAATTGCATCATCAATTTAGCGATAAAAGGGGTGAAGAATTTTACAACATTTGACGTATTAAAATCAAAAAAAGGAGAATTTAAAATTAAACCGGTTAGCTGATTTCGCAGTGCGCCATAATGCGCATAATAACTGACAAGTAAACCACCTGTACTATGTCCCATTAAGACCAACTGGGTTTGGGGATTTTTAGCTTTTATAAAATTAATAGCGTAATCCAATTCCGGAAAATACTCTTTTAGCGATTTGCAATAATTGGGATGTTGATGGGGCAGCAGCGATCGACCATATTTTCTTAAGTCCAACGCATAGAAATCTACATCTGCCTGATTATAAGCTTCCATCACGTGTTCTTGGAAAAAATAATCCGAGAAGCCGTGTATATACAATATACTCTTGCGAACTGATTCGTGATCCAAACTATTGGATCTTGATTCCATTAAGGTTGCCAACACTTTTCCTTCATAATCTGCGGGCAGATCGTGAATGTGGTGTATCATTTTTGGGGTGCTGAAATGTAAATCCATATGGGAGTTTTAATTGCTTATAACAGTGGAGAAAACAATCGTAAAAAACTATTTTTTAGCCGTTTCCAATGATTTCTTTTAAACCATCTTTTATAATTTAGTTGAACCGCATTTTCACAATCTTGGTAAAATATTTTTCGCATTTGATCTGCAAATTCGTCGTCGTAAACAATTGCATTGACCTCGAAATTCAAATCAAAACTGCGGTGATCCAAATTACAAGTTCCTATCGAACTAACCCCAGAATCTGTCACAAAACTTTTGGCATGGATAAAACCTTTTTGATAAAAGTACAACTCTACGCCGGCTTCTAACAGTTCTTCAAAATACGATTGTGAGGCCCATTGAACCATTTTAGAATCGGAAACTTGTGGTAATAATATCTTGACTTTTTTACCACTCATCGCCGCCATAATCATTGCTTGTTGTAAGGTCTCGTCTGGAATATAATAAGGGGTTGTAAACAGTATTTCACTTTTAGCGTCATTTATCGCTTTAACCACGCTATACAAGATACTCGGCACTTGAGAATCCGGCCCTGAAGCGACGATTTGCATCGGCAACTTGCCCAATTTTTCGTGCTCTATAAGCGGAAAAAAATCGCTATTAACTCTTAAACTTTGTTTGCTGCAAAAATTCCAATCCGATAAAAAGATATGTTGCAAGGCATAGGTAGCATCGCCATAAATACGCAGGTGTGTATCGCGCCAGTATAACGAATCCTTTAACTTCTTAGTATTGTCATAACGATCCGATATATTAATCCCCCCTGTATAAGAAATAGCTCCATCAATAATCACGATCTTACGATGGTTGCGGTAATTCATTCTGTTGGCTAAAGCGATCCACGTGATTTTATTAAATGCAAAGATCTCTACACCAGCGTCTCGCAATTCAACGACTATATTTTTTCTAATCGAGCGACATCCAAAATCGTCATAAATAAAACGAACCTGAACACCTTGCTGCACTTTTTCTATTAAAACATTTTTAATCTGATTTCCAATTTCATCATTCTCATAGATATAGTACTCCAAATGTATATGATGCTGTGCACTTTTTAAATCTTCTATTAAACGCGGAAAAAACGTTTCTCCATTAAGTAAAATATCGGCTTGATTACTGATCAACAGCGGACTGTTTTCCATGTTTTTGTTCGCCAACAAACGAATCATCGATTGGTTGCTATCTACTAGGGGAAACTGTTTTTCGGAAAAAGATTTTTTAACTTTTTCCATTCGTTGTTCAAAATTTTTCAGAAAGATTTCATCGGTTGCTAATTTCTTCGAATACATCTTCCGCTTTCGATAATTGATTCCAAAAGAAAAGTAAAACAATATACCTACGACGGGTACGAGTATAATCAGAAGCAAGTATGCCAAAGTTTTCGATGTCGAATTGGAATCGTAAATCACGCGCAATGCTACAGCAAGTACGATCATGCCATAGAGTGCTTCCACCAACAAAAACCAATCTATATTAACGTTCATCTAAAAAATATTTATTCAACGTATATTACTTAGTCGAAATCTCGCTTACGATTATCATTTCGCTTACAACACACCGTTGCGATTGATCATCACTTCAGGTACGGGTTGTTGAATATCCCAATACTCCGTAATTAAATGATTTTCGAATCTAAAAATATAAACCACTATACTTCCTACGTCATCACTCGTTTTCTTAACCAACGAATGTACCATAACTAAGTCATTCTGTTCGATTAAACGCAAATTTTTAATCAGCATTTGCGGGTTTTTCCTAGACTCTTCTATCAGAAATTGTTTTAAGTCTACTTCCCCTCCTTTTAAATAAGGATTATGATGTCTAAACTGAGGGCCTACATAATTGGTGAAAGCTTTTTCAACTTCGCCTTTTGATATCAAATACAAAAACTGTTTTGCAATTTCTTTTTTTGGGGTAAATTCCATAATCATTACATTTTTATATGTTGAAATAAAATTACCATCCCAAAACAGTAACATCATGAGATGGAGTTCCCTAAATTTATAAAAAAAAGTGCTATTAGTAACACACTTTTATAGAAACAAATTGAAAAAAGAATGTTATTCCATTTTATGATTCCATAGAACTATAATACACTGATCTAATTCGCTTACTATTTAATCGATTATTGCCCGAGAAACATTAAAAGGGTCAAAGTTTGGGTGTTTTATAAGTGCCTCAGCCCCCAAAGTCTCAAACGCTAGTATTTCAGCCTCCTGTATGGGATACAAGGCTTGCAAATGGATAGAATAGCTACCATCGATATTCAAATTTTTTTCTTCTTTTTCTAAAAAAAGCGGTTCCCAAATCCAAAAGGCATTCATGTCTGATTCTTCAACAATGGGAGCGCCGAAACGAATAATTTGTCCATTTACAAATGGACATGCACCTCTCAACCTACTTACGAGATGTCCCAAAGCTTTAGCCCAGTTTTCATTTTCCGATTTAACGAGTATACACAATTCTGGTCGGCTTTGCTTCCACAAAGGATGTGTATCAAGTGATAAACCATAGGTTACCGCTGTCAGAAAACCACGCCCAGGCACATCTCTATAGATCACAACCACCACCAAATCATCGTTTTTATTTTGCTTAGTCGGAAGCCAGAATTCAGGCTCAGAACCAAAAATGGCATTTACTTTTTCGAGGAAACGCTCGAATAAGGCATCTTTTGGAGGCTTGATGGTCGGGTTTAAAAATTGAAATAGGTTCATAAGCGTTAAAATTGCAGCGGCATTGTAGCCTTTATAGTTTAGCGAGGAATGCAGTTATTCCATCGATGTATTTTTTTCCATGTGAAGTACTGGAAAGGGATTGAAATCCTTGTAAATGTCCTGCATTAAACTGGATAACTTCGCTTTTGGGATTTAAAAATTTAACACGCATACTGTCGTCGATCGTCGTCAATCCATCGCGTCTGCCCGCAAAAAACAAACACGGTATTTTTAATTGAGACAAAGCGGCGGCGTATAAACTGGCGTTAGGAGGAAGTTTGTATTCCTCTTCCTTATATTGCTTTATTATTTTCACTATTTCAAATGGGTCCATAACAAAACCCTCTGCAACCATAAAATCAACTGGATTTTTCTCTATGGCAATGGTAGCCATGATACTTCCCATTGACAAGGACCAAATACCGAGACATTCATTTTTGATCTCTTTCTTAGTCCATTGTATCATTGCAGCTAAATCGGTTGCAAATTCGTCGTAATAAAGATATTTTTCATCAATAGCAAAATCTTGACTACCACCAAAACCCCTATAATCAAATAAAACTATGGTATAGCCCGCCTTGACCAATTCAGAAGCTTGCCTGAGCCAATAGGACATATTACCCGCATCTCCATAAGCTAAAATCAACGTGATTTTATTATCCGTCTTCACATCAGGATAACAAATCCAAGATTTAAGACTCACTTGATCTGCGGTTGTTATGGTATTTTCTTTGTATTTGAATTTAAAATCTGACGGATGTTCGACATATTTTTTCTCCGGTTTTAACGCCCATGCCCCTATACTAAAAAGCAGGGTGATTACCATCAAACCAATATTTTTAAACTCCTTCATCACATCGTTTATTGTTAAGTCATTCAAAGATATATAATTTCGAGCGGATTTTCAGACACAGCGATTCGTTTCCTTACCATTCGATCAATCGCTATGTTTTTCCTACAAACTCCCAGTAAAAAACAGATAAATAATCGTATTTTTGTTTACATTAAAAAAACTATTAGTATGCAACACATTATTGATCGTTTCATTAGTTATGTTACTGTAGATACAGAATCTGATCCCAATTCAGATGCTTGCCCAAGTACAGAAAAACAGTGGGACTTAGCCAACCAATTGGTTGAAGAACTTAAAAAAATAGGTTTAGAAGAAGTTACAATTGACGAGAATGCCTATATCATGGCTACCTTGCCAAGTAATGTAGATCACGAAGTGCCTACCATTGGTTTTATCTCACATTTTGACACTTCACCAGATTTTACTGGAGCGAATGTAAAACCACAGATTGTTCCTAATTATGACGGTGGTGATATCGTATTAAACAAGGAGTTAGACATCGTATTGTCTCCAAAATATTTTAAAGATTTATTACAATATAAAGGCCAGACCATTATTACAACTGATGGGACAACCTTATTAGGAGCAGATGACAAAGCGGGAATCACTGAGATTGTAACTGCTATGGAATATTTAATTCAACATCCAGAGATCAAACACGGAAAGATCAGAATTGGATTTACGCCTGATGAAGAGATTGGACGTGGTGCACATCTATTTGACGTTGAAAAATTTGGTGCAGACTGGGCTTACACTATGGATGGAAGTCAGATTGGAGAATTGGAATATGAAAACTTTAATGCAGCAGGTGCAAAACTAACTTTCTCTGGAAAAAGCGTTCACCCGGGTTATGCAAAAGGAAAAATGATCAACTCTTTGTTGATTGCTAATAAATTCATTTCTAAATTGCCGAAGGATGAAGTTCCTCAAAAAACTTCGGGATACGAAGGTTTTTTCCATGTCAACCACATTACTGGAACCATTGAAAATACGGAGGTTCAATTGATCATCCGCGATCACAACTTAAAGAAGTTCGAGGACCGCAAAAAGACTATTGAAAAGATCGTTAAAAAAATAAACAAAAAATTTGCATCTAAATTCGGGGGACCAATTGTTGAGTGTGTTATTGAAGATCAATATTTCAACATGAAACAAAAGGTGGAACCGGAAATGCATATTGTAGATATCGCTGAAAAAGCGATGAAAGAATTAGGTATAAAACCTTTAATCAAAGCTATACGCGGTGGTACTGACGGAGCACAACTTTCCTATATGGGATTACCGTGTCCAAACATTTTTGCTGGAGGACATAACTTCCACGGTAAATATGAATATGTGCCAGTAGAAAGCATGCAAAAAGCCGTTGAAGTTATCGTTAAAATCGCGGAACTAACAGCTAAGAAATAACGCTCACCAATACGGTGATTATCCTATTTAAAAAAAGGTCGTATCTATTAAGATACGACCTTTTTTAATTCTAAACTTTGGTAGGCCACTAGGTTTCAAAAAAAAACTCCCTAAAAGGGAGTTTTTATACAGATGATCTATTTTTTATGCTTGAGTATTCAACTTTTGACTCATTTCCATTGAAATAGCAGAACGCTCCATTTTCAATTTTCCAGCCATAGTTTCTAATACGATAGAAGTTTCAGCCAATTCTGCAATTTTACCGTGAATTCCAGATTTAGTTATAATTCTATCTCCAACTTTAATCGTGTTTTCGAATTCTTTTTCCTTTTTCACTCGCTTTTGTTGTGGGCGAATCATCAAGAAATATATCACAACAAACATTAGAACGATTGGTAAAAACTGACCTAAATTCCCTAAATTTTCCATAAATAAACTTTAATAATTATTATTGTTTTGGAGCAACATTGGCCTTAACAGTCAATATCTCTTCTCCTTTTTCAGTATTTGTTGTAAGTGTTACTGTTTTTTGTTGTTGTCCTACAGCTGATGTTGTAAAAGCAACTTTTAATTTGGAAGTTTCTCCCGGTTTAATTGGAGTTTTTTGGTATTCCGGTACTGTACATCCACAAGAAGCTTGTGCATTGATGATCAATAAATCCGCTTTACCAGTATTGGTTACTTCAAATTCTGTTTCAACTCTTTCATTGTTTGCAATATTTCCAAAATCATGCATTTCTCTATCAAATTTGATTTGTGGGAAAGCATTGGTTGGAGTTGCTGTTTGCTCTACTTCCGTTTGAGCCACTGTAGACTCATCAATACGGTTAGTAGCACTGTTTTCTTTACAAGATGCTGCCAATAATACAATTGCAGCGGCTAATAATAAGGTACGTTTCATAATTACTATGCGTTTTTTTTGATTACAATAATCCTTTACCGATTTTGTTTAATTTGTTATCTGCTTGGTATGCTTTAGAAATATTATCTAAAATTCCGTTGATAAAAATACTACTTTTTGGTGTAGAATACTCTTTTGCAATCTCTAAATATTCATTAATTGTAACTTTTACGGGAATAGACGTAAATTTTAACATTTCACAGATCGCCATTCTAAGAATAATGTTGTCAATCTCTGCAATTCTATCCGAATCCCAATTCGGTGTTTTATCAACGAACTCTTTATTTAATTCCGCACTGTTTAATAAGGTCTTACGATATAATTGTCGTGCAAAGTCCTTATCATCAAAATCTTTATATAAACGTGGAACCAATATTTGCAAGTCCTCTTCGGTCAACTGTTTTAATTGTTTTTGGATCATGGTATTTACCAACGGTAAATCATCTAACCAAGTCAATTTTGTGTCTTCGAAGAAATCATATAATTTCTCATTTGGAGCAACAATCTCAGTGAAAACACGCCAAACAAAATTTCTATCTTCTTTAAAAGAAACCAAACCACTGTTCATGTATTCCTCATACAATTCACTTTGCTTGATTTCATTGATTAAAATCTGAATGTACTGATCGTTAACATGCCAATGGGCAACAGCACGATCTTCTAACGCATTCAAGACAGAAACCGATTCCGAAAGGGCTTTTAAAACTTGATTGTCTACTAATTTTCTGTTGGGATTGCGCTCTTGAGATGTAGCTAAGTGTTTTTTTTGAGAAACCGCCAAAAAGTCTTCTTCTTTTCTTTGGATTTCTATTAACGAAGTCAGCATTAACAAATATAGATCTTGAATATTTTCAATACTATTGAATAAAAATTTCTCCCCACCGTCTAATTTGTCGGAGTCATTTTGTTGCATCGAATAAAGGGTTTGCATCACTTTAATCCGAATGTGTCTTCTGTTTAACATACTACTATAAGAACTTTTTATGTATTTGAAAAATATTAGATCATTTTCTAACAGTCTGCAAAGGTAGAAAAAAAATGTATATCGGATAAGTATTTCAATATGTTTTTTATTTCATGCGAGTAAAAAGTAATTATTACTACTTAAATATAACTTTCTACATTGAGCAATACCATCTAAAAAAAGTATATTTGCTCTTTGATCCTTAAATGAGAACCTTTCTTTTATTATAAGAAAACGCTATTGGGATTATTACAACAAGTCAAATTCTAGAAATCAGCGCTATCCATGAATGAGCTTCGCCATTTGAATAAATATTTCATCAAATACAAGTACCGCTTTTTAATCGGTATTTTTATAACTATAATCGCTCAGATATTCACCTTATTTACACCTAAATTAGTTGGAGATTCAATCCGTGCCTTAGAACAACTTAAAGTCCTTAAAGCAGAAGAAGTGAGTGCTTTGCTATTGCAAAACATATTTTGGATTGTGGTAACGACGCTTATTGCAGGGTTTTTGACTTTTTTAATGCGTCAAACTTTAATCGTTATGTCGCGTCATATTGAGTTTGACTTAAAAAATGATTTATTCAAGCATTACGAAAGCCTATCTCAAAGTTTTTACAAGCGCAATAGAACCGGTGACTTGATGAACCGCATCAGTGAGGATGTCGGAAAGGTGCGCCAATACGTCGGTCCCGCAGTTATGTACTCGATCAATACCTATATTCGTTTTGCAGTAGTATTGGTTCAAATGTATTTGATATCACCACTATTAACGTTTTACTCGCTATTACCCCTACCTATTTTGGCGATTTTTATCTTCAAATTAAGTCGTCAAATCAATGAACGCAGTTCGATATTTCAACAAAATTTATCGCAGCTTTCCACATTTACCCAGGAGATGTTTTCGGGAATTCGCGTGATTAAAGCTTATGCAATTGAGAAAGAAAAACAAGCCGAATTTGAGCTTTTATCACAGGAAAGTAAAACCAAAAATCTCAGTCTATCAAAAACCAACGCTCTAATTGGCCCGCTGATGGTTTTATTAATAGGAATCAGTAATTTGGTTGTAATCTTCACTGGTGGTATGTTATACATAAACGGTAGTATTTCTGACATTGGAGTAATTGCACAATTTATTCTATACATCAATATGCTTACTTGGCCGGTCGCTTCATTAGGTTGGGTTTCCACGATGATCCAAGAAGCCAAGGCTTCACAAAAAAGAATTAATGAATTTCTTCAAGAAGAACCGGATATCCAGAACAACACTAATGAACACACTCCCATTCAAGGCCATATTACCTTTAAAAATGTCTCTTTTGTCTATGAAGATACGGGTATAGAAGCTTTGAAAAACATCAGTTTTGATCTTCCAAGAAAAAAAACCTTGGCTATTTTGGGGAAAACGGGTTCGGGAAAATCAACGATACTATCACTTATTGCCCGTTTATACGATGTGGATACGGGTCATATATACCTAGACAACAATTCGATTGAAAAACTCAATCTCGTCGATCTAAGAAAATCTATAGCTTTTGTTCCTCAAGATGCGTTTTTGTTTTCGGACACCATTAAAAACAACATCAAATTTGGTAAAGAAGATGCAACAGATGAAGAAATCATCGAAGTCGCGCAGCAAGCTGCAGTGCACGACAACATTATGCGTTTCGAAAAAGGTTACGATACCGTTTTGGGCGAACGCGGACTCACCCTATCTGGAGGACAGAAACAACGCGTTTCCATCGCTAGAGCATTGATCAAAGATGCTCCCATTTTATTGTTAGACGATTCGCTTTCTGCCGTTGATACCGAAACAGAAGAAACCATACTAAAAAACCTTGAACAACACAGTAAAGATAAAACAACCATCATTGTTACACATCGCGTATCATCAGCAAAAAATGCCGATCAAATCATTATTTTAGACGATGGAAAGATTTTGCAACAAGGTAGCCACGAAGAACTTTTAAATACTGAAGGATATTATAAAGATTTATATTATAAACAACTCACTGAAAAAGAAATAATTTAAATAGTTGGTTTTATAAGTTTTTTTTTAGACTTTTGAAAACTAGAAAACAATCAAACTAATTGATAGAAGGATTATGAGAGATAACGAAATGTTAGAAAAAGAGGAAATTTTTTCTAAAGTATTACGCGCAGGTAGAAGAACCTATTTCTTTGATGTAAGAGCGACTAAAGCTGATGATTACTACATTACCATTACTGAAAGCAAAAAATTCACTGAAGACGACGGTTCTTTCCATTTTAAAAAGCACAAAATTTATTTATACAAAGAAGACTTTGCTGCTTTTAAGGAAATCCTAAACGAAATGACCGATTACGTTTTATCACAAAAAGGAGAAGAAGTAATTTCTGAGAGACACCAAAAAGACTTTAAGAAGGAATTTCAAAATGAAGAAATAGGAGAAAGCAGTAGCAGTTTTACTGATATAGACTTTGACGATATTTAAAATATAATGCCTTAAAAAAATCTGAATAGTTCTCTATTCAGATTTTTTTTATACTTTTGTTATATATATTATGGCAATGATGTCTGCCTCGAACCGCTTTTTGCTGATGACGTCTACTAATTCTAGCTTATTTATAAGTTATTAGTACGCACGTATGATGAATTTTTCACTAAACAGCAAAGCAAAATTTCAAAACATTCTATCGGTATTCTTAGCCTTCCTACTAAAATGGGTTACTTTGGCAGTTGTTATAGGGGTATTAATCGGATCGAGTTCCGCCTTATTTTTATATTTATTAGACCGGGTTACTTCCTATCGATCCCTTCACAACAATTTGGTTTTCCTACTGCCGTTTGCCGGTTTATTTATTGGCTTGCTGTATCATTATTTTGGAAAATCAGTATCAGGCGGTAATCATTTGTTGGTACAAGAATATGGCGCTCCAAAGGCGATTATCCCCTTAAAAATGGCTCCATTAATATTAGTTGGAACCTTGATTACACATCTTTTTGGTGGATCAGCCGGTCGTGAGGGAACTGCGGTTCAAATTGGAGGATCGATAGCCGATCAATTCTCTCGTCTTTTCCATTTGGATTCCACTCACCGAAAACTGCTCATCGCCATTGGAATCAGCGCTGGTTTCGCAGCTGTTTTCGGAACTCCCTGGGCAGGGACCTTGTTTGCCATTGAAATATTAGTTGTTGGTTCACTGCGATATAAGACTTTTTTACTTTGTATGATTAGTGCCTTTGTGGCTAATTTCACTTGCGAATGGTGGTCCATACAACATACGGCATACCAAATAACTGATTTACCCAATTTTACAGCGAGCATCTTTTTTATTACAATCGGTAGCGGAGTACTATTTGGTCTTATTGCTTTAGTATTCATGAAAGGAACCTCCCAATGGAATGCTGCTTTTAAGAAATACATTTCATACCCTCCCCTACGCCCTTTTATAGGAGGACTCCTATTTTTAATCCTCTACATCTCGATCGGCGATGTCAAATACCTAGGGCTAGGCATTCCAACCATCGTAGAATCTTTTGAACACACTCAAGGATTTGAGGTATTTCTGCTAAAAATACTCTTTACATCCCTGACGCTGGGTTCAGGATTTAAAGGAGGTGAAGTAACTCCTTTATTTTTTATTGGTGCGGCTTTAGGTAGTTTTTTATCGATTTACTTTGCAGCGTCTACTTCTTTCTTAGCAGCATTGGGGTTTGTCGCGGTATTTTCTGGAGCTACAAAAACCCCTTGGGCCTCATCATTGATGGGGATAGAACTATTTGGAATTGAAAGCGGCCTGTTTTTACTATTAGCCTGCTGGTTGTCTGCCACCTTTTCCGGACCACAAAACCTTTACAACAGCCCACCGCATCCACAGTTATCCAAATTTTATAAAAAACTCTATGATTGGTGGAAAAAAAACAATCTTATCCAATCTTCCAACCGTTAGCGACTTGTTTACCCGGTTGAATCAGGATCACTTCTTTATCCATTCCAACTACTCCTAAAACCAAACATTCACTTCTAAAATCGGCGATCTGTTTTTTAGGAAAATTGACTACAGCAATAAGCTGCTTGCCCACTAACTCCTCCTTATTATATAAGGTAGTAATTTGTGCAGAACTCTTTAGAACACCAATTTCTTCACCAAAGTCAATAAACAACTTATAAGACGGGTTTCTGGCTTTCTCGAAGTCGAGTACTTCCAAAACAGTACCCACACGCATATCTATTTTTTCAAAATCTGAGAATTCAATCATATTGCAAGTATTAATAGTCAAAGATATATATTTTTAGTAATTTAGTAGCTCAATAAAAACCAAAATGGCAAAAACCGAGTCCACTATGCTTCCCCTAGGAACCACCGCTATGGATTTCTATTTAAAGGACACCAATTCAAATGATTGGGTCAGCCTATCCGATGTTCGTGGATCGAAAGGAACCTTGATTGTTTTTATATGTAATCACTGTCCTTATGTTCACCACGTTATAGATGAGATTATCATGATCGCCAATGATTACCGAGTTCAGGGTATCGGCATCGCAATGATCTCCAGTAACGATGCCAATACCTATCCACAAGACGGTCCGGAACTCATGACCGAATTCGCATTCGAACATGCATTTGGTTTCCCCTATCTTTATGATGAAACTCAATTAACTGCTAAAAATTATGATGCGGCTTGTACGCCCGATTTCTTTTTGTTTGATTCCCAGGATCTTTTAACCTACCGCGGTCAGCTCGATGATTCGAGACCGGGAAACAATATTCCCGTAAGCGGAAGTGATTTGAGAAGTGCTATAGATGGACTCCTATATAACAGAGTTATCAATACTGTTCAACGCCCGAGTATTGGGTGTAATATTAAATGGAAAAAAATTAGTAGTTAATAAAATCTTTACTACCTTTGCCCGCGAATTGCATTATTTTTTGGCTCATAATCCTTGAAAAACTAAGGCTTTATCAGTAAAATGTAAAAATGTAGAATTTAATTTTACAAAATAAATAATAGAGTTAGTAATTAATAAATAAACGTTTTTTTTAAACAAAAATTAAACTGCATAAACATCCTCTTTATGTTACACAAAAAATTCTTAAATCGATTTTCACTGAGTCAAGTTATCTTGTCGTCGGTAGTACTTTATTTGCTTCTTGCAGCGTATTTTGTGATTTTTCAAGGTGCCAGCTATTTTCATTTAGTGTTACCTGTGATCTTGAACATAATCGCTTTTAATGACAATGCGCAAACCAAACACACGATTCGTAAAAACTATCCCATCGTAGGACGATTGAGATATTTATTCGAATCCATTCGACCAGAGATTAGACAGTACTTTATCGAAGGGGAATTAGATGGAAAGCCATTCAACAGAAGAGAGCGCTCTATCGTTTACCAAAGAGCAAAAAACGAAAAACAAACCGTTTCTTTTGGAATGCAAGATGATCCCAACCGTATCGGTTATGAATGGGCGTCACACTCTATTTACCCAAAGAAAGTAAACATCACTGACTTCCGTACTACTATCGGTAGCAAAGAATGTTTACAGCCTTACAGTGCTAGTATCTATAATATTAGTGCCATGAGTTATGGTGCTTTGAGCAAAAAAGCGATTACTTCTTTAAACGAAGGAGCTAAATTAGGAGGTTTTGCACACAATACTGGCGAGGGAGGTATCAGCGAATACCACCGTTCTGGAGGTGATTTGATCTGGCAAATTGGTACGGGATATTTCGGATGTAGAGATGAAAACGGATTCTTTTCAGAAGCCTTATTTGCAGAAAGATCTTCTTATCCTGAAGTAAAAATGATCGAATTAAAGCTTTCACAAGGAGCTAAACCGGGTCATGGTGGTTTGTTACCAGCAGAAAAAAACACGCCTGAGATTGCAAAAATTAGAAGTATCGTACCGTTTACAACTGTACACTCTCCTTCTTCTCACTCCGCTTTTTCAAATGCGACTGAATTGGTTTATTTCATTCAAAAACTACGTAAATTATCACTAGGTAAACCGGTAGGTTTTAAGATTTGTATCGGTCGTAGAGATGAATTTAAAGATATTATTAACGCTATGGTTACTACTGGTATCTATCCTGACTTTATCACCGTTGACGGGGCTGAAGGAGGTACTGGGGCTGCACCATTAGAATTTATTGATTATATGGGTATGGCCTTGTCAGATGCTTTGGTATTTGTCAATAGAACGCTAATCCAAAACAACATCAGACAAGAAATCAAATTATTGGCTTCTGGTAAAATCATTTCTGCCTTTGATATTGCTAAAGCAATGGCTTTAGGTGCAGACGCTTGTTATAGTGCCCGTGGAATGATGTTTGCCTTGGGTTGTATTCAAGCTTTACAATGTGACAGTGGACACTGCCCAGTTGGTATTGCTACTCAAGACGAGCAATTGTACAAAGCAATGGACATTACCGACAAAAGAGTTCGTGTAGCGAATTTCCATAAAAACACTATGAAAGCCTTTGGTGAATTCATCAGTGCTTGTGGTTATGAAAACGCCAGCGAAATCGACCCTAAGATCTTCCATAAAAGAGTCGAACACGGACTTAATAAAAGTTTTGCTGAAATGTATTTTAGTGACATCATTAAAAAACCAGCAAACCCAGTTATTTAAAACAAACAAAAAAGACCTTGAGAAATCAAGGTCTTTTTTTTGTAGCGGATACGCGGATACGTTAATAGGCGGATAGGCTATTAGAAAAATGGTAAATTGTCCAAATCTACATTACCTCCCGATATGATAATTCCTATTTTTTTTGCTTCATAACTCTCGCGTTCCTTGATCAATGCCGCTAGCGCAACGGCACTTGAAGGCTCAACGATGATCTTCATACGTTCCCAAATCAGTCGCATCGCACATATAATCTCATTCTCTTTGACTCTTATAATTCTCGAAACGTGTTTTTGAATAATCGGAAAATTGAGATCTCCCAATTCTGTCCTTAATCCATCTGCCACGGTTTCGGTAGTTTTATTTGACTTGATTTCACCGCTGTGAAACGAGCGATAAGCATCGTCTGCTTCCAAAGGTTCGCCTGCAACAACGGGACAGTTGATTCCAAAATAATGGGCCGCTAAAGCAGTCCCTGCTAGGAGACCACCACCACCAACAGGCGCAAAGATATAATCCAAATCGGGATGTGCCTGCAACAATTCCAAAGCCGCTGTTCCCTGACCTAAAATCACTTGTTGATTGTTGGATGGGTGAATAAACGTAGCTCCATATTTAAGGACGACCTCTTTGGCCATACGCTCCCTTGCCTCTAAAGTAGGTGCGCATTCGAGTATGTGACCATTATAACCGAGCACAGCATTACGTTTGACATTTGCAACAGTATTCGGCATTACGATATAGGCTTTAACCCCCAAACTCTGTGCTGCTAAGGCCAAAGCCTGAGCAAAGTTACCCGACGAATGTGTTACTACGCCACGGCTTCTCTGCTCGTCGGTCAACTGCATAATAGCATTGACAGCGCCACGCATTTTAAATGCACCCATACGCTGAAAATTCTCACATTTAAAATACAACTTCGATCCCACCAATTTTTCAATCAATTGGGACGACATCACCGGGGTATTATGAATATAAGGCGCTATACGCTGCTGGCATTGAAGTAAATCTTCTTTCATACATTGAATACATTATGCTAAAAACCTTCTTTACAAGGCCATAGAATTTCGAGTTATTATCGAGTCAAATTTACTGTTTTTATTCTAACTTTTTCGGACTGCATTGGGGTACTACAATTAAAGGCAAATACGTCAAAAACAGACTACTCCCTGTCTATAAATAAAAAATGGTCCAAAACTCCTAACTAAACATCAAATACTCTACATACAGAGTATCCCTAAAAAAAAGGGCCGTCTTAAAAAGACAGCCCTAGATTATTATTAACCGTTTTAAACGGAAGTCTTATTTGACATCCATTAATTCTACGTCAAAGATCAAAGTTGCGTTTGGAGGAATCACTCCACCAGCTCCATTTGCTCCATAACCCAAATAAGATGGTATCACAAAACGCGCTTTGTCACCTACTTGCAACAAGGCAATACCTTCATCCCATCCTTCGATAACGTGCCCCATTCCCAAAGGAAATTCGATTGGTTTTTTACGGCTGTATGAGTTGTCAAATTCTTTTCCATTTTCCAATGATCCCTTATAGTGAACAGCAACAGTTTTACCTTTTACAGCTTGTTTACCATCCCCTTTTACAATCATTTTATATCTTAATCCACTTTCAGTTTTGTCGAATCCAGCAGCGATACTTTCTAAAGAAGCCTCTGCTTTTTTACGTTCTTCCAAAGCTTTTTTCTCTCTTGAACCTTCAAAAGTGCGAAATGCCTCAACAGCATTCCATTTTTTAGCCTCATCACCCACTTTGATGATTTCAACAGACTCGATTAAATCTCCTTGTGCAATAGCATCAACTACATCTTGTCCTTCTACAACATGACCAAAAACAGTATGTTTACCGTCTAACCAAGGTGTAGCAATATGAGTGATAAAAAACTGAGAACCGTTTGTTCCTGCACCAGCATTAGCCATTGAAAGTACTCCAGGAGCATCATGGTTTAACTCTGGATGAAACTCATCGTCAAATTGGTAACCAGGACCCCCTGTTCCCGTTCCTTGAGGACAACCTCCTTGAACCATAAAATCAGGAATTACTCGATGAAATTTTAATCCATCATAATACGGTTTCCCCATTGGTATGGCCTTATTTTCTAAATTTCCTTCCGCTAGAGCCACAAAGTTCCCTACAGTTCCAGGTGTTTTATCATAAGTTAGTTTAACTAATACTGCTCCTTTTGAGGTATTGAATTTTGCGTAAATTCCGTCTTGCATGTTTGTCAATTTTAATTATAGATTTTACAAATATAAGCACAATCGCAAATATAAACTGATAAAGAATTTATAAGTTATTTCTTTTTTGCGCTTTTTATATAAATCCCCAAGGCTATGAACCCAAGAAAAATGGCTCCTAAGCTTACCCCATCCCAGCCAAAGTATTTCCATAAATACAATCCAAAGGCAGAACCTACGGCTGTTCCCAAAAAACTAAAAGCCATAAAAACGGTATTGAGCCTATTTCTAGCCTCAGGCAATAAAGCGTAAATTCTAGTCTGATTAGAGACGTGAATAGTCTGTAAGCCTAAGTCTATAAGAATAATTCCAATAATTAATCCCACCACGGAGGTTGATGAAAAATAGAAAACCACAAAACTGGCTATCATCATCAGTAATCCCAGTCCAATAATCTTACGAGAATCACCGCGATCACCCAATTTTCCAACCAAAGGAGCTGCAAACGCTCCACAAGCACCAACTAGACCAAATAATCCAATCGTTGCACTATTATATTCAAACGGCTCTTGTGACAGCAATAAAACCATCGTGGTCCAGAAAGCACCAAATTGCGCAAATGATAGACTATTAAGCCAAGTGGCTTCACGTAGAACAGGCTGTTCTTTGATTAAAACGAATAAAGAGCGATACAACTGTTTATATGTACCTTTAAACTGCGCGCTATTGATCGGAAAGCTTTTTTGAATGATCAAAGCCAATAAAAAACAAACCACAGCGGCAATCCAAAACATACCGCGCCATCCAAGCCAAATTCCAACAAATCCGCTTACGGTTCTCGAGACTAAGATTCCAATTAACAAACCACTCATCACCGTTCCTATAACACGACCGCGCTGTTCTACAGACGACAAACTCGCTGCCATAGGCAATATCAATTGAGGTACTATAGACGCAATACCAATTAATAAACTAGCCAATTGCAGCATCAAGAAATTCTGCGAAACTGCCGCAATAACCAAGGCGATACTCGCACATAAGGTCGTGATGCTAATCTGTTTTTTTCGCTCTAATTTATCACCTAGTGGAACCATAAAAAACAGTCCCAAAGCATAACCAGCCTGAGTTAAATAGGTAATTGTACCCGCCTTAGCCTCGTCAATTTGGAATTCATTAGCAATTAATACGATTAAGGGTTGACAATAATATAAATTGGCCACGACTAAACCGGTAGCCGCTGCCATAAATAACACTTTTGATTTGGATAAATTCATGCGGCAAAATTATTTCTTTTACCGCTATTTTACGCCCAAAATCGATAATTTCTTCCATTCCTTTTTCGTTAAATAAAATTGTAATTTTGCTCGAAACTCCACTAATGAAAAATCTCATCTTCCTATTTATAGCCATCATCTTAGAAACCATTGCCACCAGTTGCTTGAAAGCCAGCGATAGTTTTACCAAATTAATTCCCTCTATATTGACCATCATTGGTTATGCTGGAGCCTTTTATTGCCTAAGTTTAACCATGCGAACGATTCCTTTAGGAATTGCTTACGCCTTGTGGTCGGGTATTGGTATCGTATTGATTACAGCGGTTGGATTCTTTCTATTTAAACAAAAATTAGATACCCCTGCCTTAATCGGAATCGGGTTAATCGTCTTAGGAGTACTTGTTATTCAATTGTTTTCTAAAACCGCATCCCATTAAAGCTTTTAGCAAGACCGTTGCATCCTAACAGAAAGGATCGTAAATTTGTGCAAATAATTTTCCACTTATGCGTATTGATATCATCACTGTATTGCCGAATTTGATTCAAAGTCCTTTCGAAGCCTCTATTTTAAAACGAGCTATTGACAAGGGTTTGGTTGAAATCAACTTTCACAACTTAAGGGATTACAGCACCAACAAACACAAGAATGTTGATGATTATCAATTTGGTGGTGGTGCTGGTATGGTCATGAGTATTGAACCCATAGACAAGTGTATCTCCGGATTACTTGCCGAACGCGAATACGACGAGGTTATTTATATGACTCCAGATGGAGAAACCCTTAATCAGTCGATGGCCAACAGTATGTCGTTATTAAACAACATCATCATTCTATGCGGTCATTATAAAGGAGTGGATCAACGGGTTCGCGATCAATTTATCACTCGCGAAATCTCTATAGGAGATTACGTATTATCTGGCGGAGAATTGGGAGCAGCAGTATTATGCGATTCCATTATCCGTTTAATTCCCGGTGTTTTGAGTAACGAAACTTCCGCACTAACCGATAGTTTTCAAGATAATTTACTAGCTCCACCTATATATACACGACCAGCGGAATACAAAGGATGGCGCGTGCCCGATATTCTATTAAGCGGAAATTTTCCCGAAATTGAAAAATGGCGCGAACAAAAAGCCTATGAGCATACTTTAAATAGACGACCGGATTTACTTGAAGAATAGGTTTTTTGTAGGTTGATACGCAAATACGCAAATACGCAGATACGCTGATACGCATATGGGCGTATAGACGAATGGGCGTATAGGCATATAGACAAAAAAGCCTTTTCCTAGTCTTTAATAAAATAATTTATTATATTTGCACCCACTTTAGCCCAACCTCTAGCGAAAACCGTATATGTTGTTCTGAATTAACAATTGCTAATAAAATTAAATCATGGCAGATTTATTAAAATTCGTTCAAGACGAGTTTGTAACTAAAAAAGATTTCCCTGAATTCGGTGCAGGAGATACAATCACTGTATACTACGAAATTAAAGAGGGTGAAAAAACAAGAACACAGTTCTTCAAAGGTGTAGTTATCCAAAGAAGAGGTACTGGAATGACTGAAACTTTCACAATCAGAAAAATGTCTGGTGCAGTTGGAGTTGAGCGTATTTTCCCGGTAAACATGCCTGCTTTACAAAAAGTAGAAGTTAACCAAAGAGGTAAAGTTCGTAGAGCTCGTATTTTCTACTTCAGAGAACTTACTGGTAAAAAAGCAAAAATCAAAGAGAGAAGAAGATAATCTCCTTTCTGAGAATTATAAAAAACACTGTTTCACAAGAACAGTGTTTTTTTTGTGTCTGAAAGTTCGATAATCGCAAGTCGAATCACGAGTTACGAGTTACGAGTTACAAACAAAAAAACTGCACCCTTTCAGATGCAGTTAGCTTTAAACCAAAATTAATCCGGTTTAAATTTTCATTCGGTTATCGCTTGACTTGGTATCAATCAGTTTATTATACGGATCAACCCCGACTTCTGACGGTTTTGAATCGACTACTATGGTAAATTTATTGTCGATTTGATTGATCTTTCTTTTCTCTAAATACAAAACCTTTTCTTTTTTGGTCTTCTCATCTTGTGCAAAAACACCAATTTCAATATAATCTTGTAAGGGTAAAGAATATATACTTTCATCTTTACTCGTTTTCAAGCTAAGTGTTTTCCCTCTTGCATCTTTAAAAATTCGCGTACCTTGATCATCAGAACGGTATTTGGCGACCTGTACTTCAAAAGTCACTTCGAACTTCCCATTTTTTAATGGCTCACTAGAAACTTTAACCACCTTATTATCATATAATGTAATGGTTTCAAACATATCGGGAATCAAATACTTTAAAGAATCTGGCGTAGCTTGATTTAAGTTATCGACCAATTCCGATGCAATCGTATATGGCGGCTCTTGAAAAGCCACTTTTTGAACATATTTCTTTAAAGCATCATTCATGTTCTTCTCACCGATGTAATCGCTTAAAGCATATAAAACCAAAGACCCTTTGTTGTAATGAATATATTGTTGGTTTTCATTATACATTAACGGTTGTTCTTTTTTACGCTCCCTACCGCGTCCACTTAAATAACTATCCAAAGCGTCTTTTAAAAATTTACGCATTTGCGGTTTACCATATTCGTGTTCCAATACTTTTAACGCACTGTACTCTGACAAACTTTCCGACAATAATGTTGCCCCTTGAACATTGGCACCAATCACTTGATGTGCCCACCATTGATGCGCCACTTCATGAGCGACAACGCTAAACGGATAGTCAACTGCATCTTCGTCATTTTCGTCAATTTTAGCAATAAAACCAATGGCCTCAGAAAACGGAATGGTATTGGCAAAAGATTGCGCAAAGGTTCCCATACTGTTTGGAAATTCAATAATTCGAACTTGTTTATGCTGATAGGGACTGTAATTATCAGAATAATAGGTCAAGGATTTTTTCGTAGCCTCGATCATGCGATCCAAATTATACTCGTGCCCCTTGTGGTAATAAATCTCAATATTTACATCGTTCCAGCGGTCTTTTACAACCTCAAAACGCGCTGAATTAAAAGCGTAAAAATTCAACATCTTTTGATCCATCTTATAATGGAAGTAACGACGTCCGTTTGCAGTCCATTCCTTTTGCAAGTATCCTGGAGCAATCGCAATTTGATCAGGGCTTGTACTCACCGTAGTTTCAAACTGAATCCAATCGGAATCAGACGAGATATAGGTATTCTGTCTGGCTACTAAATCCGTCTGCAAGGCCATACGGTCTTTGGGGCCTAAGCCATATTTTTTCCGCACTTCATTGTCTTCCAATTCACCGGCATCACTATATCCCAAACTCGGAAAAATACTATTATTGATAAAGGTTCCATTTTCTAAAACCGGAGAATGAGCTGTCAACAAAGTATTGGGCTTGTTTTGCAGCGTAAATTTCACCACCATAGAATCGCCAGGACCCAACGGTTTTTTCAATTGATAAATATCGAAATGAAATACGGTGTCTTTTGACAAAAGCACTGTCGGTGTTCCAAATTCTAAACTTAACGGATAATCATTATAATTAATCAACAAAGAGTCGATAATCTTTGCCGTTTTATTGACCAAGGTATATGTACCCTGAACTTTGAAATCACGTGTTTCGGGAAACAAGTCCATATCGATTTTTACATCGGTAATACGAGGTTGTGCCTGATGTTCGTATTTTTTGTATTTCTTTTCCCATTCGGCACTTTGTTTTTCTCCTTCTTGTGAAGATACATATACATTTTTAACGGTATCTTCATAGTAAATCACACTTCCGATAGTAATAAAAACCACTAAAGCTAATAACATCGGAATCAACACAATAGCTTGCGCTCTTTTTTTACCCCAAAAGAAACGCTCCTTCATCGAAGCTGGTAATCCTCGTCTCCAAAACAATAAGGATACTCCAAAAAACACCATGGCCAATATTGCCCAATACAAGGCGTAAATATAATACCTACTCAATTTAGCACCGTATCCATTCATATCAGAATAACTGTAAAAAGAAGCTCTGTTTAAATAAAAAATATCTTGTTCTACACCTATTTTGGACAAAAACGGAATACCAATTAACAAAGCCAATAAGGTAAAGAAACCCAATAGATAATTTTTAAAAAGTGTCTGTACCAATAACGCGCTAACTGCCCAAATAGCATAACGCACTAAATTGATTCCATACAATTCAAAGAAATAATGTGCCAACTCAAATTTGTAATAACCGTGGTAGGCTTGTATAGCAATACCCGAAATCACAACGACCAGCACCAATACCATTTGCATCTTTATCAAAGCTATCAGTTTCGAAAACAGCATAACCCAATTCGGTACTGGCGTGACATCAATCAACAAATTCATTTTAGACAAAGGACCTCTTTGCACCAACAGTCCCGCAAATAAAAAAGTTAAAAACAAGATAAAAAAACCAAAGGTGTCTCCTTGAATCATCAATACTTTCCATGTCACAGGATAGGTATTGGTCCCGAAAATTTGCCCCATCGAAATCGAAGAAATCAACATAAAAGTCAATCCAACAAACAAGACACTAATAAAGACCCAGTTTTTTACTATAAACTTAAACTCGAGATTAGAGAAGCTCCAAGCATTTTTTAAATTTTGAGTCCAACTAAAGTTATAATGTACTTTAGGCAATTCAATTTTGGTGATGCTACCAAAATTATTCTTAGTCAACCTTTGTCCTTTTTTCTTTCTTTCAAAACTGATTCCCTGTTGGGTAAATTCAAATTTTAGATATAAAAAAATCAAAATCAATACGGCGATACCAAACCAAATTAAACGGTTGTATATCATGGCCCCTTCAAAAGGTATACTCTTCACATTTTGTTCGGCCACCGTCCAATATTTAGTATAATAATGCAAGGCTTCGTCTCCAAATGGATCTAGTAGTGCTGCGAGATACTGATTGTCCATATCTGCTGTAAGAGTACTTAAAACCCCTTGAATCACCAATAAGAATATAATGGAAATAAAACCAACATATACGTTTCTAGTCAAGGTAACAATCGCAAAAACAATGGCTCCAATAAACATTAAATTGGGTATTACCAACAATACAAATGGCTGTATATAGGCCATTAAATTAAATGGACCCAATAGTTGTTGATTTGCAAAAGGTAAAAGTGTAGCGACAAAAATCCCCAAACCAATACTCAATGCAACCAGAATGGTAATCACTAAAGAACTCAAAAACTTTCCAAATAAGTAGGCCGGTTTTGAAAACGGGTAGGAAAATAGGATGTTGTGAACCTGATATTTAAAATCTCTATAAACAGACGCCCCAACTATAGTCGGTAACAAAAAATAGGTCAGTATGGTTAATCCATTTATAATTGCACTTAAAGCCAACGGAGAATTGGAATAAGCATTTGATGCAACCGTAACGGAAACACTATCAAATACACCAATGGAACTAGCCATGACTAAAAAACCTATTAAAAAAAAGCAGAGTCCATAAACATAGAACATCGGGTTTTTAAGCCATCTTTTAAACTCAAAAGAAAATATAGTAGCAAACATGGATTAATCTTTTTTAAGTGCAACAAAATAAACATCCTCCAGTTGCGGTTTTGCAGCTTCAAAACTGCTATCCGGTTGTTCTGAACTACAAATTCTGACCGTTAATTTATTTTCTTGGTTATATTTAGAGGATAAAACCTGATACTTTGCTTCGGCGGCTTCGAGTTCTTCCCGTTCAATTACCTTGCTCCAAATTTTTCCTTCCAATTGAGCTTCCGCCTGTTTAGGAGTGCTTCTTTGTAGAATCTTTCCGCCGTTTAGAATCGCCATTTCATGACACAATTCATTGACATCATCGACGATATGCGTAGAAAAGATCACCACATGGTTGGTACCGATTTCACGCAATACATTTAAAAATCGGTGACGCTCAGCTGGGTCAAGTCCTGCAGTTGGTTCATCTACAATAATCAATTTTGGATCGTTAAGCAATAACTGAGCTATTCCGAAACGTTGTTTCATTCCACCAGAATACCCACTAACGCTTTTGTAGCGCGCTTCCTCTAAATTCGTTATTTCCAAAACCTTGGATACTATAGCTTTGCGCTCCTGAGCATTTCCAATCCCTTTTAAGCGAGCAAAATAATCGAGTAAGCTCTCGGCCGACATATTGGGATAAACTCCAAAATCTTGCGGTAAATAACCCAAAACCTTCCTCAAGGCATCTTGATCTTGAAGCACATCAATTCCATCGAATTCAATACTGCCGGAATCCGGCTTTTGTAAAGTGGCGATGGTACGCATCAACGAAGACTTTCCTGCGCCATTTGGTCCTAAAAGGCCAAACATCCCAGTTCCGATTTCTAAATTAAGGTTATCTAATGCTTTGACACCGTTTTTATAAGTTTTACTAAGATTTTCTATTTTGAGTTTCATATTTATAGGTTGGTTGTGACGCGTTACTAAGGATTAGTACAAAGATTTTACACAATTACTATCTTTTATAAAAGATCCTTTAATAATTAGTAGCCTTTTATTTTTTTTGTTACAAAAAACCATAAAATAAAAAAAGAGGAAACAAAATGTTTCCTCTTTTTTACTTTTTATATCTTTTTGCGATTATTTGATATACTCGATCTTAAGTGCTTCTTCTCTATTAACATTATCGAAAAACCCTTGCTCAGTCATCCATTCGTCACTATAAACTTTACTCATATATCGCGATCCATGATCAGGAAAAATTAGAATAACATTACTGTTTTCGTCAAATTCACCTTCTTCTGCGAATTGTTTTACCGCTTGAAAAGCAGCACCAGAAGTGTAACCTACAAATAGACCTTCGGTTTTAGCTAACTCTCTTGCAGTATGCGCACTGTCTTCATCTGAAACTTTGATAAATTTATCGATCACCTCAAAATCAGTTGCTGTAGGAATTAAATTTTTTCCCAATCCCTCAATTCTATATGGATAAATCTCTTTTGGATCTAACTCCTTTGTCTCATGGTATTTTTTTAATACGGACCCGAAAGCATCCACACCCAAAATTCTGATATTAGGATTTTGCTCTTTTAAGAATTTAGCCGTACCGGAAATAGTTCCACCAGTACCTGAGCAAGCTACTAAATGCGTAATTAAACCGTTGGTTTGCTCCCAAATTTCAGGTCCGGTCGTTTTGTAATGTGCTTCAACGTTTAAATCGTTGAAATATTGATTGATGTAAACCGATCCTTTAGTTTCTTCATGCAAGCGCTTGGCTACACAGTAGTACGATCTCGGATCGTCAGCTGCAACATGGGCTGGGCAAACATATACCTTAGCTCCCATAGCTCTCAGCATGTCTATTTTATCTGCAGAAGATTTGGAGGTAACTGCTAAAACACACTCATATCCTTTAATAATGCTCACCATTGCAATACTAAACCCTGTATTTCCCGAAGTGGTTTCGATGATGGTATCTCCCGGTTTTAATATTCCTTTTCTCTCTGCTTCTTCAATAATATGAAGCGCAATTCTATCTTTGGTGGAGTGCCCTGGATTAAAAGCTTCAACTTTAGCATAAAAATTACCTTTTAATCCTGTACTAATTCTATTTAACTTAACTAAAGGAGTGTTTCCTATTAGCTCTAATAGATTATCACAGGCTTTTATCTCTTCTTTCATAAGTATTATTTTAATTAAGGCTCCTAACTTGGTTTAATTATTGACCTTTAAAACATTGCAAATTTAATAAAAAAAACCGAACTACTTTTTGATTCCTTCTAAATCTAATAAAAAAGCATATTCTTTAGCGACTTCTTTGATCGCTTCAAATCGACCAGAAGCTCCTCCGTGTCCGGCTTCCATATTGGTATCCAAAAGCAATAAATTCTGATCCGTTTTTAGGACGCGCAATTTTGCTACCCATTTAGCTGGTTCCCAATACTGTACCTGCGAATCATGAAACCCTGTTGAAACATACATATTTGGATAGTCTTGAACGCGCACATTATCGTAGGGAGAATACTGCATCATATAGTCGTAATATTCCTTTTCATTGGGATTACCCCATTCATCATATTCCCCAGTGGTCAACGGTATGGAGTCGTCTAACATCGTAGTCACTACATCTACAAAAGGTACCTGAGCAATAATTCCGTTGTATAACTGTGGCGCCATATTTATGATGGCTCCCATTAATAAACCTCCTGCCGAGCCCCCTTCTGCATATAAATGTTTCGGTGCTGTATAATTTTGGTCAATTAAAAACTTCGAACAATCGATGAAGTCTGTAAAGGTATTGATCTTGGTCAACAGTTTTCCATCATCATACCACGCTCTACCCAAATCTTCTCCACCTCGAACATGCGCAATAGCATAAACAAAACCTCTATCCAATAAACTCAAGCGTATCGATGAGAAATAAGGCTCTATCATTGTACCGTAGGATCCGTAACCGTATAACAATAGCGGATTGCTACTATTTTGCTCAATTCCCTTTCTATAAACCATTGAAATCGGAATTAGCGTTCCATCTGCTGCAGGTGCCCATACCCTTTTTTCAATATAATTTTCTTTGTCAAATAGCCCACCCAGAACCTCTTGTTCCTTCTTAACTTCTTTTTCTTTCGTACGCATATTAAAATCAATCACAGAAATCGGTGTCGCTAGAGATTGATATCCATAACGTAAGATTTCAGTATCAAAATCAATATTCGTCCCCGTATAAGCCGTATAAGTTTCACTTTCAAAGGGTAAATAATACGCAGGTTCTGACGCTGACCAAGGTTGAATCTTTATTTTAGACAACCCATCCGAACGTTCAGAAATCACTAAATAATCTTTAAATATATCAATTCCTTCTAACAAAACGTCATCTCTATGCGGAATTAATTCCACCCAATGCGATTGTTGCGTTTCGAATTCTGGAGTAATCATCAATTTAAAATTCTCCGCATCATCCTTATTCGTTAAAACATAAAAACGCTCACCATAATGAGCAATGGAATATTCCAATCCCCTTTCACGCTCTTGAAAAACCTTAAACGAGCCATCTGGCTCATCTGCCTTAAGAATTTGAAACTCCGAAGTTAACGTACTCTCAGACTCTATAACAATATATTTTTTGGATTTTTCTTTATAAACTCCTATTGAAAACGTATTATCCTCTTCAAAGTACACCAATACATCTTCGGAATTCGGCGTACCCAATTTGTGTTTAAAAATTTTATCCGATCTCAAAGTCAACGCATCTTTTCGGGTATAAAACAAAGTTTTGTTATCATTAGCCCAGGTAGATCCACCGGTAGTGTTTTCGATTTTTGTATCGAGTATTTCTCCAGTCAATAAATTTTTTAACTGAATAGTATATTCCCGTCTAGAAACAGTGTCCACAGCAAAAGCTGCCCAGATATTATCATCTGAAATATTAATCCCTTTTAAATTAAAATATGTATGCCCTTCTGCTAATTCGTTACAATTGAATAGAATTTCTTCCTCAGCTGCCAAGGTTAATTTTTTTCTTGAATAAATAGGGTAATCTTGACCTTTCTCAAAACGTGTGATATAATAATACCCATTATATAAGTATGGTACAGAAGCATCATCTTCTTTTATTCTAGCTTTTATTTCGTCAAACAAAGATTTCTGCAAATCTTCCGTATGAGCTGTCATTTTTTGATAATATTCGTTTTCTTGATTTAGATAATCAATCACCTGAGTATCTTCTCTTTGATTCATCCAATAGTAATTATCTACCCGCAGCTGCTGATGTTTTTCCAAGTTCAATGGAATAATTGGAGCAATAGGTGCATCAATACTTTTATTCATTATATCTTTGTTTTTTAATCTCGTGCAAAAGTACCACAATTGCTTATTTTAAAAGACTGCTTTTGGAGATACTTTTTTCGATTTATAAAATGCAATTTAATAAATTTGTAAACACAATCACTAAAAAACAATATCATGTTTGGAGACCTAATGGGTATGATGGGAAAACTGAAAGAAGCCCAACGAAAAATTGAAGAAACCAAAAAACGTTTAGACCACGTTTTAGTAGACGAACAAAGTTCAGATGGACTCTTAAAAATAACCATCACAGCAAATCACACGATCAAATCGGTTCAAATTGACGATGCCCTACTTCAAGACAAAGAACAATTAGAGGATTATATGGTATTAACTCTAAATCGAGCTATTGCACGTGCAACAAAAATTAACGAAGCCGAAGTGGCTGCAACCGCACAAGATGGAATGCCAGACTTACCTGGTTTAGATCTATTTAAATAATTCACAAGCCAAAGAACTCTTAAGGTTAATAACAACTGCAAATGAAAAAAATACTTTTACTATCTATTCTTTCCTTATCCACCTTATTGGTTTCTTGTAATAAAGAAGCTCAGTCTGGAAACCTGACCATTTCAGGAAAGGTTGAAGGCCTAAAGCAAGGTACGCTTTATATTCAAAGAATCCAAGATACGACTATGGTTACCTTAGACAGTATCATCATCAAGGGAAACTCCGAATTTCAAACATCCCTTCAAATCGAAGATCCTGAAATGTTTTTCCTTTCCTTAAATCGCGGAACTACTGCATCACAAGACAATCAGTTGATGTTTTTTGCCGAACCCGGTAAAATCCATATCGAAACTTCACTAAAGAATTTTTATGCAGACGCTAAGATAAGTGGTTCAAAAAATCAAAACGTTTATGAAGATTATTTAAAAACACGTGCATTAATTACGGACAAACAAAACGAAATATTGATTGCTATTCTAAATGCTGAAAAAGAAGGTAAACTAGCACAAAAAGACAGCTTGTTAAATCTCTCAACCAAGATCAGTGGTAAAAGGTATTTAAATGCCGTAAATTTCGCCATTACACACGCGGATTCAGACGTAGCCTCTTATATAGCGCTTTCTGAAATCTATGATCGTCCAATAAAATACTTGGACACCATCCAAAACTCCTTAAAAGATGGTGCAGCAGATCGAAAATACGGTAAAGCATTAAAAGAATTTATCAAGGAACGCAAGGAAGGCGAAAAAGCAACGGACAACTAGTCGCCACTGCATACCTATTTAAACAAAAACAGCCTAAGTAATACTTAGGCTGTTTTTGTTTCCCCTTATACCAAATGATGTTGAGAAAAAAGCCTAAATCACTACTGCCCAAAAACAGTTGTTGCGTTTATCGCATAATAGACAAGTAACGAACGGCACTACTACCTCTATAACGACACTTCTTCAGATCATAAAAGCGCGTTTAACAACAGCATTCCATCAAACAGACCCTTGGTTTATAAAAACAAAAAAAGACGCTTAAAAGCGCCTTCTTCAAATGGTTTTCTTTTATATAAAACCGAACAGTATAAAAACAAAAAAACCACCTAAAAATAGATGGTTTTCTGAGCCGATAGAGGGACTCGAACCCACGACCTGCTGATTACAAATCAGCTGCTCTAGCCAGCTGAGCTACACCGGCGGCTTATTCTTTTTATGCTGTGCAAACTTATCACTTTATTTCTTAAAAAGCAAAACAAAAATCGTTAATTTTTAAGAACTTTTTGAGCCGATGGAGGGACTCGAACCCACGACCTGCTGATTACAAATCAGCTGCTCTAGCCAGCTGAGCTACACCGGCGACTCATTTGCGAGTGCAAAGATAAAATACATTTTGAATTTCGCAATATATTTTTTCTTTTTTTTAAGCCTTTTTGCGATTAAAGTGCGTTGATTTTCTCAACTAACTGACCTGCAGATTCTTCCAATTCAACATAAATTTGTTTGAAATGAGCTTTTTTATCTTCTACTTTTTTCGCGTTAACTTTAGCGATTAAAACGTCGAATTTTTGTAATGTTTCTTCGATCAAATCGTTTGTTTTCTCAGTTGGCGCTCCAACTGTAGCCATTTCATGAATATAAATCGCTTGAATAAGATCACCTAATACATAGTGAATATCTTTCTTTAAATTTTTTACGCTTGCCATTTTCTTATACTTTTTAAAAAATAATTGTTTGCAAAGTTACAACTTTAAATTCGATACTCATATTTAAGATATGAATATTTCCAGCAAAGATGCCTTTCCCTCTAATTTATAGTTTTTTAAAGCCGCTGGAATTAAAAAAGTATCTCCTTTCTTAAACTCAAAAGCCTGTTGCTCTTCGATCAAAACCGACATCCCCCCTTCGGTACACACGTATATATGAAAGCTATCTCCTTGTTTTTCAGCCTCAAAAATCCCATCTAATGGAATATAATTCACTCTAAAATAAGGACAATCCACAATCATATTTCCTTGATTGGGTTCTCGTTGATAAAACAGCTCTACCTGTCGCGGTCGATAATCTATGGCATCTAAAGCCAAATCGATATGCAATTCGCGCTCTTTACCTGTCGAATCCACGCGATCCCAGTCATAAACTCGATAAGTAATGTCGGATGTTTGTTGAATTTCTGCAAGTAAAACCCCTTTACCGATGGCGTGAATAGTACCCGTTTCGATAAAAAAGACATCCCCCACATTCACGGAAATCTCCTTTAATATAGAAGGTAAGGTTTTGTGCTCTAAATGATATAAATAATCCTCAGAACTCACCGGACCGTTAAACCCGACTACCACCCTAGATCCCTCATCTGCCTGCATCACATACCACATCTCTGTTTTACCGAATGACTGATGGCGCGCTTGGGCTAAATCGTCGTTCGGATGCAATTGTATCGACAAATCTTCTTTCGCGTCTAAAAATTTAAACAGCAACGGAAATTGTTTACCAAACTTCGCATAAATCTTAGTTCCCAAAACTTCTTCTGGAAATAAATCAATCAGCTTTTCAAGAGACATACCTTGGTAATTTCCATTAGAAATTTTACTTATTTCACCGGGAACCATAGATATCTCCCAACTCTCTCCGACATGCTCAGAATGAATCGTCTTACTTAATAATGTATTTAATTTGGTTCCGCCCCAAATCCTTTCTTTAAGAATGGGTTCAAAAACCAGGGGATATTTTAAAAAACTCATATACTTTTGACTCACTTAGTGGAAATAAACGAGTTGTTTAGTTTTGTTTATTTATTTGTTTTGTTTCGTTTAAAAAACGAAGGCGCAAGTTACTAATTTATCCAATAGGTAAAAGCATTTTATTGATCTCCTTTATAAGACACGAAATTTCTCGGTGTCTCATACAAAACCACCTCCAATTGCTTATCCAAATCTATTCTTCTACGAAGCTTGTCCCAGATCACCACAGCTATATGTTCGGCCGTTGGAATTAACTCCGCAAATTCAGCTACATCCAGATTTAGATTTTTATGATCAAAAGGCATTTCTACCTCTTCATAAATCAGATCCGATAATATTTTGAGATCCATTACATAACCGGTTTCAACGTCTACTTTACCCGTCACATGCACAATGACTTCATAATTATGTCCGTGAAAATTGACATTATTACACTTTCCAAATATTAATTCATTCTTTTCATCAGACCATTCTTTGCGATACAAACGATGTGCTGCATTAAAATGTGCTTTTCTGCTTATAGTAACTATCATGATATGGTGATTTATTTTTTTTGAGCTTCTAAAAAAGGATAAAACTTAGCGAATATAATTTTAAACCAAGCCGTATACAAATTTGGATTTTCTACCATATCCTTACTAACTTCTTCTAAGGACATCCATTTCCAAGCTTCAACTTCTTCTTTATTAATATACGGATTTTCATTGTAATATCCAATCATAACATGATCTAATTCATGCTCCGTCAAACCGTTGTCAAAGGGAGCTTTATAAATAAAAGAAAACAATTCTTTTAAAGAAACCGAAAAGCCCATTTCTTCGAGCAACCTTCGCTGTCCCGCTTCTATATTGTTTTCACCAGCCCGTTGATGACTACAACAACTATTCGTCCATAATAAAGGAGAATGGTATTTTGCAGCAGCTCGTTGTTGCAACATCAATTGATTTTGATCGTTTAAAATAAAAACTGAAAATGCGCGATGCAAAAGTCCTTTTTCATGCGCTTCCATTTTCCCCATCAAACCTTGCGGCTCATCTTTTTCGTTTACTAGGATTACTTGTTCTTCTTTCATGTTAAATTTATAGCTTGTCAAAAATACAAAAAAAGAACTGTTTAATCGAATCCCGAGACGCATTTTGATCTTTCATCATTTCAGCAACCAACTACCGCACAAATGCTCTTTTTAGCATTTTAATTACCCTTTTGAATTAAAATCCCCCCCTATTTAAAAGGGTATTTGTATTTTTGCCGTTAAAGCATCCATCATGAGTCGACAAATCAAATTAATCTGGGATTTTAAGGGTAGTGTCAGCCAACAAACCGCCTCACACCACTTAATTCACCTCAAAGAATATATTGCGATAGAAAAATTACCTATCGAAATCACCGGAACCGAAATCATTAGCGAATTTCACGCAACAGCCTTTATAGTGGTTAACGACGAGCAAATGATTGCGCTCAGAGATCGTTTAAAACCCCACAGAGGCGAATTGTACCAACCATAAAAAAACCACTCGAAAGTGGTTTTTTTTTATAATTAATTAGCTTCTTTACTAATGAATTTTATTCGCATCAATCGCAATTCCTCTGTATCGTAATTACCATCAAATTCTTCTAGTGCAATTTTCAAGGCATCGGTTTCAGAATCCATAAAATAATCATAGATTTCTTCTTGTTGGTCTTCATCTAAGGCATCATCGATCCAATAGTCGATATTCAACTTTGTTCCGGCATACACAATCTGCTCCATCTCCTTCAACAAGGTATTCATATCCAATCCCTTGGCTGCTGCAATATCATTTAAAGACAATTTGCGATCCACACTTTGAATAATAAATAATTTTAATGCAGAGTTGGCTCCAGTTGACTTCACAACCAAGTCGTCGGGACGAATAATTTCATTGTCCTCAACGTATTTCGATATAACATCGACAAAGTACTTTCCGTACTTCTTAGCCTTGCCTTCACTAACCCCATGAACATTACCCATTTCCTCAATGGTAATCGGATATTTCAAAGCCATGTCGTCCAAAGAAGGATCTTGAAAAACCACAAATGGTGGCACGCCTAGTTTCTTCGCAACTTTTTTACGCAAGTCCTTTAAAATTCCAGCAAGCACCTCGTCTGCAACATAGTTGGACTTTGAAGCAGCAATTTCAATTTCATCAAAAGCAATGCTGTATTCGTGATCTTCAGACATCATAAAGGATTCTGGCTTTTCAACAAAAGCCAATCCTTTAGCCGTTAATTTCAAAACGCCATAACTCTCAATATCTTTCGAAAGCAATCCAGCGACTAAAATTTGTCGCAGTAAAGCAGTCCAGTATTTTTCATCCTGAGGTAATCCCACTCCGAAAAAAGGCTGCATATCCGTTCTATGCGCCTTAATCAAGGCATTTACACGCCCGATTAAAGTAAATATAACTTCCTTTGTTTTATATAACTGTTTGGTATCTCTGACTATTTTAATCAGCGTTACCACTTGATCCATTGCCTCTGTTTTGTTTTTAGGATTGCGAACATTATCATCCATATCTGCGCCATCTCCGTCTACATCACTAAACTCTTCTCCAAAATAGTGCAACAAGAATTTTCTTCGAGACATCGACGTTTCCGCGTAAGCGACCACCTCTTGCAATAACGCAAAACCGATTTCTTGTTCTGCAACCGGTTTGCCAGACATGAACTTCTCTAATTTTTCGATATCCTTATACGAGTAATACGCCAAACAATGTCCCTCTCCTCCATCTCTACCCGCTCTACCAGTTTCTTGATAATAACTTTCAAGAGATTTCGGAATATCGTGGTGAATTACAAATCGAACATCGGGTTTATCGATTCCCATACCGAAGGCGATAGTAGCCACGACCACATCAACATCCTCCATCAAAAACATATCTTGATGTTTGGCTCGCGTTTTGGCGTCTAATCCAGCATGGTAAGGAACCGTACTGATTCCATTGACCTGCAAAACATGGGCTATTTCCTCCACTTTTTTTCTACTCAAACAATAGATTACTCCTGACTTGCCCTTATGTTGCTTGATAAAACGAATGATATCAGATTCGATATTTTTAGTTTTAGTTCGCACTTCATAATAGAGATTCGGCCGATTGAAAGATGCTTTAAACACATTCGCATCGGGAATTTCCAAGTTTTTTAGTATATCTTCTTGAACTTTGGGTGTAGCTGTTGCTGTAAGTCCAATAATGGGAATGTCCCCCAATTGTCTTATGATGTTTCTTAGGTTTCTATACTCAGGGCGAAAGTCATGCCCCCATTCTGAAATACAGTGAGCTTCATCAATAGCGACAAATGACAACGGAACTTCTTGAAGAAAATTCACATATTCTTCTTTGGTCAAGGACTCAGGAGCCACATATAACAATTTGGTTACACCATTTTTGATATCGGCTTTTACTTGTGTGATTTCCGTTTTCGTCAAGGAGGAATTCAATACGTGGGCGATTCCGTATTCTGTCGATAAACTACGAATAGCATCGACCTGATTTTTCATTAACGCAATTAGTGGGGACACCACAATGGCAGTTCCACCTAACACTAAAGCAGGCAATTGGTAACACAAAGATTTACCGCCGCCCGTAGGCATAATCACGAAGGTGTTGTGACCGGTAATAATGCTTTTGACTACTTGTTCCTGGAGACCTTTGAACTGATTAAATCCAAAATAAGTCTTTAATTCCTTATGTAAGTCAATTTCGTCTGATTTCATTATTTTTTAATGGTATTTTACATAAATTTGCTGAACCTAAAGGTACAAAAAAAGTTTATACTATAAATAAAAATTAATACCCGAGATTTTGGACAAAAAAATAGACATCCTCCAGTCTGCAAAAGACACCTTACTATCTGAAAGCCAAAGTATTGCGAATTTAACTAATTATATAAATGACGATTTTAAGAATGCTGTAGAGGCCATTTTTAACTGCAAAGGCAGAGTTGTTGTTACAGGAATTGGCAAAAGTGCGTTAATTGGAACAAAAATTGTAGCGACATTTAACTCCACTGGAACCCCATCACTTTTTTTGCATGCTGCAGAAGCTGTTCATGGAGATTTAGGAGTAATTCAACCCCAGGATTGCATTATCTGCATTTCTAATAGCGGAAACAGCCCTGAGATCAAAGCGCTGATTCCGTACTTACTTCGATTTGGAAATACTTTAATTGGAATTACAGCAAATCCGGATTCTTTCTTGGGAAAACAATCGCATTTTGTTTTACGCGCTACAGTAGACAGGGAAGCGTGTCCAAACAACTTAGCGCCCATGAATAGCACCACAGCTCAATTGGTTCTAGGAGATGCTTTAGCCGTTTGTTTGATGCAATTAAGAGATTTTAAACCCGAAGATTTTGCCGTATACCACCCGGGTGGAGCATTGGGCAAAAAGCTACTGATGTTAGTCAAAGACCTGTTGGGCAAACACGAGAAACCACAAGTTAGCCCAAGCTCAAACATCAAGGATGTTATCGTTGAAATTTCTGAGAAAAGATTAGGCGTTACTGCCGTTGTCGAAAACGAAAAGATTGTTGGAATCATCACAGATGGAGATCTTAGAAGAATGCTACAGACTCAAAACGACCTGTCAAACATTCAAGCCAAAGACATCATGAGTCGCAATCCAAGAACGATTGATACTCAAGAAAGAGTCGAAAAGGCCCTATCCATGTTAGAAGATTATGCGATCACACAACTATTGGTTACCGACCAATCTAAATATGTCGGTATCATCCACTTACACGATATTTTAAAAGAAGGAATTGTATAATGACTAGACAAAAAAACAAAGAAAAGCAAATGTCTTTTCTCGACCACTTAGAAGAGTTAAGATGGCTTTTAATACGATCCTCTATTGCCATCTTAATTGGAGGAGCTGTAGCCTTCTTCTTTACCGATTTTATATTTGACACGATTATTTTCGGCCCAAAACGCGGTGATTTTATCACCTATCAATTTTTTTGTGATATTGCACAACGCTTTGACTTAGATAAGAGTTTTTGCAACCAAGAACTCCCGTTTGAAATTCAGAACAGAACTATGGAGGGGCAATTTTCTGTGATGTTGTGGACTTCAATTACGGCAGGATTCATTATTTCGTTTCCGTATTTACTATGGGAACTGTGGAAGTTTATCAGCCCAGCACTGTATAACAAAGAAAAGAGAAATGCGCGCGTTTTTATTTTTGTATCGTCGTTGCTTTTTTTCATAGGCGTATTATTTGGATACTATGTAATAACACCATTATCTATCAATTTCTTAGCGAATTTAGAAGTCAGCAATATCGTCAAAAATCAAATCGATTTGAATTCATATATCGGCTTAGTCAAAACCACCTCTTTAGCATGTGGACTTGTATTTGAATTGCCTATTATTATCTATTTCTTGTCGGTTCTAGACTTGGTTACCCCGCAATTTTTAAGAGAATATCGGAAGTACGCCATTGTATTAATCCTAATCATAGCAGCAGTAATTACTCCTCCGGATATTATTAGTCAAATAATCGTTTCTATTCCGTTGTTGATTCTCTATGAAATCAGTATTTTTATATCGAAGTTTGTACAAAGAAAACCGAAAGTAAAAAAAGACCTAACCCCTTCTTAAAACCAACTTATGAAGTTAAGAGCAGAAAATCTAATCAAAACATATAAAGGCAGAAACGTCGTTAAAGGCGTTTCTGTAGAGGTCAATCAAGGAGAAATCGTAGGGCTACTAGGCCCTAATGGGGCGGGAAAAACCACTTCTTTCTACATGATTGTAGGTTTAGTAAAACCCAATGGTGGTAAAATATACCTTGACAATACAGACATTACTGATTTTCCGATGTACCGTAGGGCACAACACGGTATTGGTTATCTAGCACAGGAGGCTTCTGTTTTTAGAAAGCTCAGCATTGAGGACAATATTTTAAGCGTCTTACAGTTGACCAAACTATCCAAGCAAGAACAGATAGCCAAGATGGAATCGTTGATTGATGAGTTTAGCTTGGAGCATATTCGCACCAACCGAGGTGATTTACTCTCTGGGGGTGAGCGACGAAGAACGGAAATTGCCAGAGCGCTAGCAACTGACCCTAAATTCATCTTGCTGGATGAACCTTTTGCAGGAGTTGATCCCGTTGCTGTAGAAGATATTCAACGAATCGTTGCCAAATTAAAGAACAAAAATATCGGAATTCTTATCACGGATCATAACGTACAAGAAACTTTGGCAATCACAGACAAGACCTATTTAATGTTTGAAGGTAAAATTTTAAAGGCCGGAATTCCCGAAGAATTAGCTGAAGATGAGATGGTTAGAAAAGTATATCTGGGTCAGAATTTTGAATTGAGAAAGAAAAAAATTGAATTCTAATTCATCCGTCATCAACTGTTATAACTTTATTTAGATTGTAAATAAAACACAGGAATTAGCTCTAAATATCAAAAGTTTGGCTAAATTTGTAAATTGAAAAACAATTAACAAAATGTCCATTAGAAATATCTTACTTTCTAAACAATTTTTGACTAAGTATGGAAGCAATCTTCTACACTTAGAAGTCTTTTCATTTCCCCATAACAACAGCAACAGCATGCCTGTTCAAGCTGTTGAAAATTTAGCGCCATTAAGCCAATCTCATGAATGTCTATCTTTCATGAGAAAGTGGTCTAAATTACCCCTTAACAAAAACAGAGAAATTCACCTACACTCTGAAAACAACAAAACCTTCCTAACGACAAATGTTTCAGTTACAGTCTCTGCAAAACGACACCAACAAAGTTTTAGCAAACGGATTAAACAACTGAACGATTTATTCTTTTTTCAAACAAAACATCAAATAAACACTTTTTTTTTATTTTTAAAAACCGAGGTACCTCTATATAATTTCACAGATACCTTACAAAAAACTCAAGAGCTGTTCACTCGGATTCGACAAAAATCCCTGGATAGTACTTTTAGTATAAGCGCATTTTTCATTAACTTAATCCCTGCTGTATCTTGAGAAAAAATTGGCGATCTATTTTAATTAATAATCTTCATAAAACTATTACCGAGGTTTCCAATCGTTTTAACTTACGAAATCTCAGATATCTCCCACAATGGTCCATTCTTTTGATTGACATTTGTATGGTATTTATCGCTAGTGTATTTAGTTTTTTTATGTTGAAAGGCATCGGTGTAACAGCGAACCCCACTCCTATGGCTTGGGTAATTAGCCCCTTCTATTTTGGCATCACCTTTTTCTATTTTTGGTTTTTCAAAACCTACCTTGGCATCATACGTCATTCGACCTTAATTGATGCCATCAAGCTTTGTATCGCACAATCAGCTACCTTTATAACCCTTTTCGCCATTAATGAAGGCTTTGAGTTATTCACAGGCAGCAAACTTTTTTTGACCACCTATCTCTTTTTAAATATCACGATTTCATTTTGTTTGTTATTATTCTATAGAATCATTGTTAAGCAGGCTTATGAAACTTTGTTTACCTCTTCCGAAAGCACCGTATTAACTCCGGTCATCGTCTTAGTAAACTCTCGAAACGCTGTAGCAGTAACTTCAGCTTTACGAGCAGAACGCCCAAAACGATTTAAGGTAGTCGGTTTTATCACTACAGAGAAGCAATTACCTAATAATCGGATTATTAATTTACCGGTTTTTGACACGGATAAAAAAACCTCTCTCGTCTTAAGATATGCAAAAGCAGAGGCATTAATTATAACAGATAGCGAAATTACAACCTCCCAGAAAATTAACATTGTAGAAGATTGTCTACATTTTAACTATAAAGTATATCATCTGTCTAAGGTAACGGACTGGAACGATTCCAAAAAAATAGCTAGTAAAGTAAAGAACATCAAAATTCAAGATTTACTGGAACGCAAACCCATTGAATTGGATGCTACCAAAATTTCAGAACAGCTTAATAACAAAACGGTTTTGATAACAGGTGCAGCTGGCTCCATTGGAGGTGAGATCGTGTGGCAGGTTACGCGATTTAATCCTTCGAAAATTATATTAGTTGACCAGGCAGAAACCCCGCTACATCATATATCGCTAGAGCTGGAAAAGCTTCATTGCCAATTCCAGATTATTTCACTGATTGTTGATGTGAGAAACTTAGATTTAATGGATGCCGTTTTTAAGAAATACCAGCCCGATGTGGTATATCATGCAGCAGCTTATAAACATGTGCCGTTAATGGAAGAGAATCCATGTCAAGCGATTTTCACTAATGTAATGGGATCCAAAAATATGGCAGATCTAGCTGTAAAATATCATTGTTCACACTTTGTGATGGTATCGACAGATAAAGCTGTAAACCCAAGTAATATAATGGGAGCAAGTAAAAGGATTGCAGAAAAATATGTGCAATCTTTATCCCAACATATAAGACCCAACCCATTATTTAATACTAAATTTATAACCACTCGTTTTGGCAATGTACTGGGATCTAACGGCTCTGTTGTACCTCTGTTCACCAAACAAATTGAAGAAGGAGGTCCGATTACCATAACACATCCAGAAATTATTCGTTATTTTATGACCATTCCCGAAGCTTGCCAATTGGTTTTAGAAGCAGGTGCTATGGGAAACGGAGGGGAAATCTATATATTTGATATGGGAAAACCGGTCAAAATAATAGATTTAGCTCGCAAGATGATTAAGATGGCCGAATTAATACCTGAACGGGATATCGAGATAAAGATAGTAGGATTAAGACCGGGTGAAAAACTCTACGAGGAATTATTAAATGACACCTCCGTTACTTTACCCACACATCATGAGAAGATTATGATTGTACAAGACACTCACGACGTTTATGAAGTTTTAAATCATCAAATATTCGAATTATCACAATATGCATATAAAAACAAAACAATAGAAATGGTTACACAAATGAAAAAAATTGTCCCGGAATTCAAAAGCTTAAATTCACAATATGAGAGGCTGGATTCCAACCCCTTATTAATTAATCTTTCCTAATCAAAATAGAACTTTTACATTTGCAAAAAACAATATGACTAAAAATATCCCAACTTACCTCCTGCTTTTATTCGTTACCTTGGTATTGAGCTCGTGTGCATCTAAAAAAGAATATTTGTATTATCAAGATATCGAAGAAGTAATTAACTCTGACTCTCAGAGTAAATTATTTGAAACCAAATTAGCTCCGGATGATCTATTGATGATTATAGTTTCGGCAGAGGATCCAGAATCCGCAGCACCTTTTAATTTAGTTAGCACGATGACTGCCGATCCAAAAAATCCAGCTAGAAATGGACAAATGACGCAGCAACTTTATTTAGTAGATTCCCAAGGAAAGATTGAATTTCCTATAGTAGGTTCATTACTGGTTGGCGGATTAAATAAATCTCAAGCTATTGAACTCATTAAGGATGAAATCAAAAAATACTTAACCAATCCAATTGTAAACTTGCGGATCATGAACTTTAAAATAACTGTTCAAGGTGAAGTAAACAGACCTGGAGTACATTCCATAAGTAGCGAGCGATTAACTCTCCCTGAGGCCATTACTTTATCTGGAGATTTATCCAACTATGGTTCAAGAAAAAACATTATGATTATTCGAGAACAAGATGGCAAAAGAAGTTTTACCCGAGTAGATATCACCAAAGCAGATTTCATCAATTCGCCGTATTATTTTCTAAGACAAAACGATATCGTTTATGTAGAACCAAACAAAACAAGGATCAATTCTTCGGTTGTAGGACCAAATATTACCATTGGAATATCTGCTTTGTCTTTATTAGTAACTATAATTGCCTTGTCGCTCAAATAATTTTACATGGAAAATCAACTTGAAAAAGACGATCACTCGAATATCAATATAAGAGAACAAATTGAAAAGTACTTAATCCACTGGAGGTGGTTTGTATTAAGTCTTTTTATCATTCTAGTAAGTACCCTTGTTTATTTGCGATATGCTGAAAAACAATATAAGATCAACACCACTATCATTGTAAAAGATGAAAGAAGAGGTGGGGGAATGATGTCAGAAATGGCAGCTTTTTCCGATTTGTCCATGTTTTCAGGAGGAAAGAGTAATGTTGAAAATGAAACTCAACTTATAAAGTCCTATACTGTAGCTGAAAAAACAGTCAGAAGATTACAATTAAATATAGCCTATATCAATGAAGGGCGTGTAAAAAAAACCGAATTATACGACAATGTTCCTTTTCGTTTTAATTTTATCAAACCCGTCTTCGATTTTGATAACATTCGCTATACTTTTAATGTAAAGCAATTGGAACAAAACAAATTTGAATTGGGTGATAAGGATTCTGACTTAGGTGTTTTTAGCTATGGAGATACCATTCAAACTAAATTAGGTGTATTGGTGGTGACTAAAAACACACCGCGACCAGAGCCGACTTTATTAATGAAAAACGCGGAGAAAAACGCGGAGAAAGATCAAGATCCCGTTTCCAATAATATAATTGTCGAAATTTTCCCTATTGAACGTATCGTGACTCGGTTTGTTAAAAATTTGACTGTCGCTCCGACAGATAAATTCTCAACGGTGATCGATCTTTCATTAGTTGACGCAACACCATCCAAAGCGGTAGATTACCTCAATGAATTGGTAAAAATTTACAATGAGGAAGCCATTATCGACAAACGTTTTGTTTCAGAAAAAACGTCCGAATTTATTGCATCACGTTTGGAGTTAATCACACAAGAACTCGGTGATGTCGAAAAATCATTAGAGGGTTATAAACACAGCAACAGACTTACCGATATCCCAACAGAAGCGGGTATATTCTTACAAAATGCTAACGTTTTTGAAAAAAGCATTATTGAAAATGCTACTGAAATTAAAGTAGTGACCTCGATGATCGACTTTTTAAATAAAAGTAAAACCGAAGATCTATTACCTTCAAACATCATCACTTCTGATGCAGGATCAGCGGGGCTAATCAATCAATATAACAATATTGTTCTGGAAAGGAATCGTATAAAAGCCAGCTCTACAGCAGAAAATCCAGCTGTTATTAGGTTAGATTCCCAGATTGCTTCTATGAAAGCATCTGTGCAAGAAAGTTTGGCACGCTTAAAAAACTCGCTAGAAATTACCAGAAGAGAATTGGAACTTAAAGACCGTGAATTACTTGCCAAGATCGCTCAAGTACCACGTCAAGAGAGAGAGTTTAGAATTATTGACCGCCAGCAAAAGGTCAAGGAAGCCATCTATTTATACCTCTTTCAAAAAAGGGAGGAAACAGCAATTGCTTTAGCTGCAACAGATCAAAATGCAAAAGTAGTCGATACTGCAAAGGCGGGTACAGCCCCTGTTGCTCCAAAGCAAAGTATCATCTTGTTGGCCGCATTAATAATTGGTTTCTTAATTCCCTTTGCTGTTATTTACTTAAAGGAGTTATTGGATACTAAGATCAAGAATCGTCAAGATATTGAGAGAGCTACTAAGATCCCTTTCTTGGGTGATATTCCGCATTCTGAATCAAATACACAGATTATCGATATCAGCAGTCGTTCAAGTACTGCGGAAGCGATTAGGATTATTCGTACCAACTTGGAGTTTATGTTGACCAAAACGCCAAAAGGTCTTGCCAAAACGATCTTTCTAACTTCAACCTTCCCCAAAGAAGGTAAAACCTTTACATCGGTAAATATCGCAGGAACTATAGCTTTATCTAATAAGCGCGTACTGTTAATCGGTATGGATTTAAGGAATCCACGTTTAGATGATTATATCATACTGCCTTCAAAAGGGGTGTCAAATTTCTTAGCTAGTCAAGAAACAGATATCAATCCTTATATTACCAAAGTAGTTGGTTTTGACAACTTCTTTGCCTTACCTGCAGGAACGATACCTCCGAATCCAGCAGAGCTTTTAATGGGCTCTAAAGTGGATCAGATGTTTGAAAATTTAAAAAAGGATTTTGATTATATCGTCGTAGATACCGCACCAGTAAGTCTCGTTACCGACACCTTATTGATTGCCAAACACGCAGATACCTTTATCTATGTGGTTCGAGCAAACTATCTCGACAAACGTATGTTAAACATACCAGACACGCTATTCCGAGAAAACAAAATACCTAATATGTCGGTTGTGCTTAATGATACCAGTACGACCAAAGGTTATGGTTATGGATACGGTTACGGTTATGGATACGGACAAGACATGGAAAAAGACACCAGACCTTGGTGGAAAAAAGCCTTAAATATGAAATAACACCTAAAAGACCTTCTCTAAGAAGGTCTTTTTTATTACATTTTTTTGAAATTATTTATTTTAAGTCAATAAATTATGGAATTGTAAACTTTCGTATCGCCGTTTAATAAAATGGCAATTCCCCGATCAAAGTCGCGCTAATATGCCTTTATGAGGCTAATATTTATTATATTTGCTTATAGGGAATAACCGATCGAAAAATAGAATATTTATATACAAAACACGATTGCTATCATTTAAAAACACAACAAATGGCACACAAATCTAAGATTATTTACACCATGACTGATGAAGCTCCTATGTTGGCTACACATTCATTTTTACCTATTGTTAAAGCATTCACCAAATCATCATCCATTGAAGTAGAAACCAGAGACATTTCGTTATCGGGTAGAATACTAGCTAATTTCCCGGATTTTCTTGAAGAATCACAGAAGATAGCAGACGACTTAACAGAACTGGGGAATCTGGCCAATACCCCGGAAGCAAATATTATCAAACTACCGAATATTTCTGCATCGGTACCTCAATTAAAAGAAGCTATTGCAGAATTGCAAAAACACGGTTATGCAGTTCCTAGTTTTCCTGAAGAACCAAAAACAGAAGCTGAAAAAGAAATAAAAAACCGCTACTCTAAAGTATTGGGCTCGGCTGTAAATCCAGTTTTACGTGAAGGAAATTCAGATCGTAGAGCTCCTAAGGCCGTTAAAAATTATGCCAAAGCAAATCCTCATTCTATGGGAGCTTGGTCTGCAGATTCTAAAACCGAAGTAGTATCTATGCCGGAAGGGGATTTTTACGGAAGCGAAAAATCGATTACCCTAACCGATGCTCAAAATTATAAAATTGAATTTACAGATGCCCAAGGTCAAAAGCAAGTACTTAAAGATTTTGCTCCGCTAAAAGCAGGAGAAGTTATCGACAGTTCTGTATTAAACCTAAATGCATTAAAAGCTTTTGTTGCTAAAGAAATTCAAGTAGCCAAAGAAAAGAATGTTTTGTTATCGGTGCATTTAAAAGCAACGATGATGAAGGTTTCTGACCCGATTATTTTTGGCGCTATTGTTGAAGTATATTTTAAAGATGTATTTGAAAAATACAGCACTTTATTTAAAGAAATCAATGTTGACACTCGCAATGGTTTAGGTGATGTCTATGCAAAAATTGCTGGTTTACCTCAAGAAGCTGAAGTAAAAGCAGCCATTGAAGCAGCGATTTCCAATGGACCTGCATTGGCTATGGTTAATTCTGATAAGGGAATTACCAACTTACACGTGCCATCTGATGTTATCGTAGATGCGTCGATGCCTGCAATGATTCGTACATCAGGACAAATGTGGAACAAAGACGGGAAACCAGAAGATACCATCGCATTGATTCCAGATCGTTCGTACGCGGGAGTTTATGTGGCTACTATTGCTGACTGTAAAAAACACGGTGCCTTTGATCCATGTACTATGGGTTCTGTTCCAAACGTTGGACTTATGGCACAAAAAGCAGAAGAATACGGTTCACATGACAAAACTTTCCAAATTTCTGCTGACGGTATCGTACAGGTTATCAACGATGCTGGAAATGTACTTATGGAGCAAAAAGTTGAAAAAGGATCTATATTCAGAATGTGTCAAACTAAAGACGCCCCTATTCAGGACTGGGTTAAACTAGCCGTAAATAGAGCGCGTTTATCTGAAACACCGGCTGTTTTCTGGTTAGACGAAAATAGAGCCCACGATAGAGAAATCATCACCAAAGTAAATACTTATTTAAAAGATCACGATACCAATGGTTTGGATATCCGTATCCTCAATCCAGTTGAAGCTACTAAATTCACTTTAGAACGCATCCGCAAAGGTTTAGATACTATTTCTGTAACTGGAAATGTATTGAGAGATTATTTAACCGATTTATTCCCTATTTTAGAATTGGGAACATCTGCAAAAATGCTATCCATCGTTCCACTTATGAACGGCGGAGGTTTGTTTGAAACAGGTGCCGGTGGATCAGCTCCAAAACACATCGAACAATTTATTGAAGAAGGCTATTTACGTTGGGATTCATTAGGAGAGTTTTTGGCCTTAGCCGTTTCATTGGAACACCTAGGTCAAACTCAAAACAATCCAAAATCACTGATTTTAGCAGAAACCTTGGATATTGCAACTGAATTATTCTTATCAAATGACAAATCCCCTGCTCGTAAAGTAGGTCAAATAGACAACAGAGGATCTCATTTTTATTTAGCGCTGTATTGGGCACAGGAATTGGCAAAACAAAATAAAGATGCTGAATTAAAAGCTTTCTTTACTCCTATTGCACAAGCATTAACCGAAAACGAATCTCAGATTAATGCTGAGCTGATCGGTTCACAAGGAAAACCACAAGATATTGGTGGCTATTACCAACCTACTGAAGCTAAAACAAATAAAGCGATGCGTTCTAGCGCCACTTTAAATGCGATTATCGACCAAATTGCTTAATTGCACATATTGAATATGATTAAAAAGAGGCCGTTCCAAAATAAAATTTGGTCGGCCTCTTTTCTTTTTTTACAAAAAGTAGTCTGTATATTATTCTATTTTTACTTGATCAATAATACTTCTACTAAATCCGCAAATCACTGTGGAGCTACTGGCCAAATCATTTAATCGAAATTTTTATAAACGCGATTTATAAGCTACTCACCTATAAAAACGATGACTCGTAATTAGACGGTACCTATTTTGACTGATCCATACCACAAAGTCATACCTTCTAATAGGAGTCGCATTCCATTTTATAAGACGATCCATTTAACCAAAGTATTCTGGCTACAGTACCATATTAAATGTAAACACCGGCCCTGTTTCAATACATGCTACCACCCACTGTACGGCTTTCATCGAAGCACAACCAAGGCGATATCGCTCGTATTGGCACACGTTATTTCAATTATAGCTGCTGCTAAATCAAAATTCCGAAATTAAATAAAATACATAAAAAACCACATAAACACATCATTAATCATAACAAAAGAATCAAAATAAAACTATACAATTAAAATTTAACATTATTAATAAATAATAATTTCAATTTCCAGAACGTTACTTACTATATAAGCCTTTGTTATTTCCAATGAATAACAATTTTTAAACGTAACTATCATGAAAACAGAAATTTCAAACACTTTATTTAAGTTTATCAGCCTACGCAGTCCCCAATTGATCAATCGGATTCGCAGTGAATTACTCTTTGCTACAGTTCCCAGACCATTGGAAACTAGTGTTTTTTATCAGGCTATAGCACAAAAATTACCTGAAGAAACCAAATCAGAAGTTTTAAATAAGGCTGCAGATGAATTTATAGAGATCATTCCCGACAGTCAGCACCTAAACACTGACTTTCCCGAGATGAGCTCATTGGCTCATTGGTTCAGTCAAAATAAAAGGAGCGCCAGTGAAAAAGAGATTCGAGCTAAATTTAATCAGGCTAAACCTTTAGCAGCAAGGGATCTTGAAAACTTATGGGAAAACTTATTTTACCAAACTATACGGCAAACAAATATGTCTTTAAAAGACGAATTGGCTGAATTGCTTTTAGCGGATCATTTGGTAAGGCGTCTTAAGAGTTTAAATGATCCAAATTCAGACCCGCCTTTTCAAGAACTTCTCGACGTTCAAATTACACTACCTTCTTTGTTATTTGACGAAACCAAATGGGAAGTGGGCGTCAGCACAGATAAATTGACAACAGAACTATTTTTGCCGAATGAAACTATCGAGAGAAAGAAAGAATTATCTAAAGCCTTGTTACAAATAAATAACTACGAGAGTTTAACATCGCAATTAGCTGTCATAGATCATCAATATCAACTTGAGTTTGAACGAACACTAGAATCTGTTAATAACGACCACAATGACTTTTATAAAGAAGGATATAAGGGGTATTTCAAGGATGTTTCTCACCGGCGTAGGGAATTTATTCTAAGCCCTCCCAAAGAAATTTATCAAAACATTTCCTACCTCGATTATATACATGAAGAAATCGAAACTCCCAAAATTTCAAAGTATGAAATTGTATACAATCCTCCCATCGACGAACAGAGACTAAAACATTTACTTACTCCAGTGAACTATCAGACATTACTTGATATACTGCGAAATCCTCAACAAAACACCCAAAAAGAAAGCAGCAACAGGATTATTACTCAAAGTAGCTTCGATAGCATCCATAGTTTTAATCAATTTTATAACTTAATCGATCGCGCAAAGCAGAAAACCGAAACAAAACTGGTCCAAAACGCAGCCATCACCCAATCCTTCAACAGTATTGGCGGGGTATTGTTTAGTACGCCTCAAAGCTTTTCCAAAGAAGCGCTGCAATATGTGGTTATTCCGATAAAAGAGCAGCAGACCTATTGTGCTACGATCTGTTTTACCTTACCTGATACCACATGGGAACTTTCTAAAGTTACTGTAAAACTTCGTCCAAAGAATTCCACTGAAAAAACAATAGTCTTACAAGAGCCCATACTAGAGCGTCGAGGCAATGAGGTTACGATTTACAATATCGAAGGATTTGTACAAAACTCCGCTAACGAAACCTGTAGTATAGCCGTTGACTTGCAGTTTAGTAACGGACAACTACACAGCATTCCCCGTGTAGAACTAACTCGGTTAGTACCGCATCAAGGTCCTCTAAAAAATCATACTCCTATGCTACCCGAACACATCGACCGAATTTTGATTCCCAAAAGATTTGGCGTGCGTATGTTGGGTATAGCCGATTATAAAAAAGTAGAGCAAACCATCCATTGTTATATAGAAGGTGAAGTATCTCATGTTGAAAACATTATGGCTCGGGAATATAAAGAAAAGGCCAACCGTAGTTTGTTTCGAAATGAAGTAAGCCATATGCTATCCGAAGAACAAGAAACAGAGCATTTAACCGATACGATATCGACCCAACGATTTGAAATGCAATACGAAACGGAGCAAGTGCTCCGTGAAAATAAAAGTACCGGCATTTTCGTCAATTCGGGTTATAAATACGGTAATTTCTATATCGATGGTGGCCTAACCCATGCCAATAACAGCTCTCGCGATGAAAGCATACGTCGATCGGTAAATGAAGCGCGAGAGATTACCGAGCAGGCCTTGGATCGTTTGGTTAAAAAAACCAAACGCGAACGCATAACCAAAATCATCAACGAATCGGAAGAAAACAACCTACATGGTTTTGACAACCGCAAAGGCGACCAACATGTGGTTGGGGTTTACCGTTGGATTGATAAACTGTATAAAAACCAAGTTTACAACTACGGAAAACGCATGATGTTTGAATTCATGATACCGGAACCGGGGCATCTCCACGGCTTAGCGCTACAACAAGACAACCACACGCCTAGTGTAACTTTAAACATGCCTATAGACCCGCGTACAGCAGGCGGTATGAATTCCATACCTACTGCTGCAGCCCTAACCCCGCATAGGGCACAATTTTGGGCGGCCCAATATTTCGTGGATATTCCAATTTTAAAAAGTAAAACAATGAATATTAGTGCTGCTTTTTCTGACCATGGAGCGAGCCCTAATTTCAGTTCCAATTACAACTCTGGAGCAAGTCATTATTCCGTTGAAATACCCGAAGATTACGCAGCTGTAGGTTATCAAGGACGATTTAATTTTGCTTTTGTTCCCAAAGGCAAAGAGTATACTCACGGACGATTAACCATTTGCGCGAACAAACACATCATAGAAGATCTAACTCATTCCACTCAGTATATCTCGCGTACGATTGACGAAGTAGATAAATCCCTAGACATCACTTTTACGGGTAATGATGTGGCTGGTATATCCGTTTCCTTACAAATCCGTTGTCGTTTAAAAGACGATGCTGAAAAGCAATGGCAACAAGATACTTTTAGTCGCATACTCGATGCGTATTATGAGGCCTTAAATCAATTTAATGAAGCCGTTAAAGCCGAACAAGATAAAGCTGTTGAAATCAAGAAAACCAATCCGGGTTTCTATAGAGAAATTGAAAACACCACTTTACGCAGAAATTGTATTTCGTATTTGGTTGCCCAATCCGATATGGGGCAAAACTTTACCAGCGGTAATCAAATCGATACGTTTTCGATTATTCAAAATGCCTCGTTAGACCGGTATAGCAGTTTGATAAAATTCCTCGAACAAGCCTTTGAATGGAAATTGATGTCGTATCAATTTTACCCGTATTACTGGGCAGATAGAAATCAGTGGAATAAGCTTTATAACTTCAATGAATCGGACGATCCTATTTTTAGAGATTTTATGCAATCGGGTATGGCTCGAGTTATCGTAACGGTTCGTCCCGGATTTGAAGAAGCCGTACAACTGTATATGAGTACGGGAAAACTATGGAACGGCGGGAAAATCCCAGTGATTGGCGATCCGTTGTACCTGTCGGTTATAGACGAGATTCGAACGGTAAAAACAGAAAAAGAAGGCAAGGCTTGGATTACGCGTGTACCGACTTCCTTAACCATTTTACAAGCACAAAGTATTGGGCTCACCGTTGAAAAAGCACTACCCTGCAACTGCGAAGATACCGCCGATTTTGACGATCCAACTCAAGTACCATGTAGCGAGAGTTTTATTCTCAAAAACGACGTACTTCAAGGCGAGGCACAATAAGCTTAAGGCTGTCTACACGCTTTTTTATTTCATCGCCCAGCTGAAAGGCTGGGCTTAAAAACGACACTTATGAGCTATAAACCCCTATTCCCCGAAAGTTGGGGACTCACTCCTTTAACGGGAAGTCGGTTAGAGGCACTATTGGGTGCTAACAATCCCATAGCGCAATCACCTTATATCAGTCCGTATGCCGAAAACCATAGCTGGGCCAATCTAAACGCCTCCACCATAGCCCGACACTTTTTCTACCGATTACCGGTAGAACGCATTTACAACCATATCTTTTTTGTAAAGGAACCCGAATGCCAAACCGATATCAAACCGATCAAGCGCTTGATATATCTTGAACAAAATGCCGTTAGTGGTTTTCAAGCTGAACAAGATACCTTGTTATACACTTGCCATATCTACGTTTCTACCAACGGCAGCAAACTCCAAAACCTCTATGACTGTACTGCCTACCAAATTGCCGACAACGAAATCTACTTTTTTTTAGAAGACAACACCAACGATCTTAGCGACCAAGTACTCTTGGCTCGATTTGGAAAAGGAGTAGACAAAAAAACTTTGTTAGCTATGGCCGATACCGATCTGAGTAAATTAACCGCAGACGTGCCTGATTTTAGTACCCATCAACTTCGAGAGCTGCTAGAAACCGGACGGGTAAAAGCCCCCATTACCCCATTGCGCAGCTTGCTGAACGGCGCTTTATTTATTGGTTCCTTTTCGGCCCTACCCGGTAAAGCTACCGGTTGGCTTACCAACCAAATAGGCGATTTGATCGCACAATTGGCTGTGCCTGAAACCCTTTGGGACTCCCAATCCGAAACTTACTTTTTGCAGCGCGAGCAACTTATCCAACGCTTGCAAATCGATCTTGCGATTATCGAACCACTCGATTTGCTTTTGAACCATCAACACAGCCGCTGGTTTTCCCTATATGCTCCCCAATCAACACACCGCTTTTCGAAGGAGATTCGACTGTTTTTGAAAAAACTAATCACCCATTACAACCAAGCGGTAACCACTGTAATTTCCGGTTTTTATGATCAAGCAGGAGAAACCATACAAACGCTAGCCGAAGTGCTCTATCTATCCGAAAAGATTGCTTTTTTCTGTGGGCTTTGGAACGGAATTGTCGATTTTGTGGCCGGAATTTTTAAGTTTATCGGACTCTTAGAACTCCCCTACAACAGCCTTAAAAACTTTCAAGCTACCCTTGAATCACTAGATAACCTGATGGTCATCATATCCGAAATATCCCTGAGCGATTTATTCTTTAACGGACTACGCATTTATATCGACATGACCAAAGAGGTGTTTCAGTTTATCACCACCGACAACCCCAGAGCAGTTTATAATTTTGATAAAATAGCTTATTTTATCGGTTTTGGAATAGGAAACATCGGGGCCTCTTTTATCCCCATACTTCAACTGAGCAAAGTTACAAGTATTTCCAAATTTGGTTCATTTTTAACCGTCGATTTTCTACAAGCCATCAACAATGCACCCAAACAGTTGGTTAACGATTTTAAGCAATTGCTGCTACTGCTCGAACAAATCGGCACTTTACTCGCCAAAAAAGGCGATGCCCTTTATGCTGAACTGCATAAAATACTGCGCAAAATATTCGAGTGGTTCAAACGTAACGAGCTTTTGTTTTCCAAAAAAGCCCATGCCGTTGAGAAAAAGCTCTTAGCCGAGGTGGAAAAGGGTTTGCTTAAACTAGACGAATTTCCAAACGGGCTAAAACGCCATGCTTCAGACTACACCCGCTATACGAATTATAGCGAAATTAAAGCGCTTGTATATATGGAGAGTAACACCTTTAAAATAGGTACTCAAAAGGGAAAACTAAAATATATTGCTCTAGACAAAGTCACCAATTTGGATGCCCCTATAAAAAAGGGAATCGATGCCATTTATGAATTCTCTAACCCGCCGCCAAAATACGTTATTGCCGAAGTTAAAATGAATACCACTGGCAGCAAAACTTGGCAACCCAAAGTCGATACCAAAAAAACAGGGAGTGGCGATAGTCAGATGACTGCAAAATGGATAGAACATGACTTACAATATACTATATTTAATAAAACGCATCTAGATATACTTGAAAAAGGATATGAATCAATTTTAATAGGCGTCTCCAAGGAACACCCCATAATATTAAAATCACTCGACAAAAATGCCAAGATTATACCTAACAAAATCACTCAAATCAATTAATTATGGAAAATTTCAGAGAATACATTATAGTACAACAAGAATCTATCGATTACCTTAATGAAGGCATCGCCATTAAAAGAGTGAACCCTGATAGAATTCCGAATGTAAGAATTGCTGTTTTCACATTTACTCTCAACAAAACCATTGCGCATTATTCCGCAGGAGACCCAAAAGTAATGGTTACCCAAAGTTTGATCGAAGCGATTACAGCCTTTGAATTGGGTTTTAAATGGGAGGGCTTTGCGCACAGCTATGCCATGTACGATCAAATGGTCTGGATGTTGTCGTTAGCGATTTTGTGTGAGATACCCGATCCCGATTTTAGGCGCATCACCGCGATAATCAAACGCGATATGGCCAACGATTTGTTATTATCAACTTTGATTCAATACCGCCAATCCGATTTTTTACAAGGGCAATCCTATATTCAAAAAACGCCCTACTCCCACTTGGATCCCTTGGTCAGCGGCAGGGATAAAAGCATTGCTTTTATACAAAAATACCTCGACAAAAAATGGTACCAAGGTCATCGCGATGCTCCTTGGTACGATTGTCATAAAATCACTAAAATAAATGTGTTTTTTGGCTATTGGGCGTGGGAGGTAGCGGCCTTGGTCAAGATATATCAAATTGACGACAGCCTGTTACAAAACCAAAAATATTATCCGTATAGAGCCCTGCACTGGTAAATAAACCAACGGTTAGGTAGCTATTTTAATAGGCGTCTCCAAGGAACACCCCATAATATTAAAATCACTCGACAAAAATGCCCAAATTATACCCAACAAAATCACTCAAACCAATTAATTATGGAAAATTTTAAAGAATATATTAAACAAGAAGAAGAATCTATTAGCAACTTCTATAAAGCACTAAAAAATAACGAAATAAAATCTAATAGGATACCAAATGTCAGACTTGCAATATTTACGAATTCATAAAACAAAACCGTTGCGCATTATTCCGCTGGAAATCCAAAAGCAATGATTACCCAAAGTTTGATCGAAGCGATTACAGCCTTTGAGGTAGGCTTTATATGGAGAGGCTTTGCACACAGTTATGCCAAATACGACCAAATGGTATGGATGTTGTCGTTAGCTATTTTGTGCGAGATACCCGATCCCGATTTTAGGCGCATCACCGCAATAATCAAACGCGATATGGCCAACGATTTGTTATTATCAACTTTGATTCAACACCGCCAATCCGATTTTTTACAAGGGCAATCCTATATTCAAAAAACGCCCTACTCCCACTTGGATCCCTTGGTCAGCGGCAAGGATAAAAGCATTGCTTTTATACAAAAATACCTCGACAAAAAATGGTACCAAGGTCATCGCGATGCCCCATGGCACGATTGGCATAAAAACACCACATTCAACATCTATTTCGGATATTGGGCATGGGAGGTAGCCGCCTTGGTCAAGATATATCAAATTGACGACAGCCTGTTGCAAAACCAAAAATACTACCCGTATAGAGCCCTGCATTGGTAAATAAACTAGCGGTTAGGAAGCTGTTTTAACAAGCGTCTCCAAGGAACACCCCATAATATTAAAATCACTCGACAAAAACGCCAAGGTTATACCCAACAAAATCAATCAAATCAATTAATTATGGAAAAATTTAGACAATACATCACAGAAGAACAGGAATCTATTGATTATTTTAATGAAAGTATCGCCATTAAAAGAGCCAACCCTGAGATGATCCCTAGCATTAAACTTGAAATTTTCACATCCTCCCTCAACAAAACCGTTGCGCATTATTCCGCAGGAGACCCAAAAACAATGGTTACCCAAAGTTTGATCGAAGCGATTACAGCCTTTGAGGTGGGCTTTATATGGAGAGGCTTTGCGCACAGCTATGCCATGTACGATCAAATGGTCTGGATGTTGTCGTTAGCGATTTTGTGCGAGATACCCGATCCCGATTTTAGGCGCATCACCGCGATAATCAAACGCGATATGGCCAACGATTTGTTATTATCAACTTTGACTCAACACCGCCAATCCGATTTTTTACAAGGGCAATCCTATATTCAAAAAACGCCCTACTCCCACTTGGATCCCTTGGTCAGCGGCACGGATAAAAGCGTAGCTTTTATACAAAACTACCTCGATAAAAAATGGTACCAAGGTCATCGCGATGCTCCTTGGTACGATTGTCATAAAATCACTAAAATAAATGTGTTTTTCGGCTATTGGGCGTGGGAGGTAGCGGCCTTGGTCAAGATATATCAAATTGACGACAGCCTGTTGCAAAACCAAAAATACTACCCGTATAGAGCCCTGCATTGGTAAATAAACTAGCGGTTAGGAAGCTGTTTTAACAAGCGTCTCCAAGGAACACCCCATAATATTAAAATCACTCGACAAAAACGCCAAGGTTATACCCAACAAAATCAATCAAATCAATTAATTATGGAAAAATTTAGACAATACATCACAGAAGAACAGGAATCTATTGATTATTTTAATGAAAGTATCGCCATTAAAAGAGCCAACCCTGAGATGATCCCTAGCATTAAACTTGAAATTTTCACATCCTCCCTCAACAAAACCGTTGCGCATTATTCCGCAGGAGACCCAAAAACAATGGTTACCCAAAGTTTGATCGAAGCGATTACAGCCTTTGAGGTGGGCTTTATATGGAGAGGCTTTGCGCACAGCTATGCCATGTACGATCAAATGGTCTGGATGTTGTCGTTAGCGATTTTGTGCGAGATACCCGATCCCGATTTTAGGCGCATCACCGCGATAATCAAACGCGATATGGCCAACGATTTGTTATTATCAACTTTGACTCAACACCGCCAATCCGATTTTTTACAAGGGCAATCCTATATTCAAAAAACGCCCTACTCCCACTTGGATCCCTTGGTCAGCGGCACGGATAAAAGCGTAGCTTTTATACAAAACTACCTCGATAAAAAATGGTACCAAGGTCATCGCGATGCTCCTTGGTACGATTGTCATAAAATCACTAAAATAAATGTGTTTTTCGGCTATTGGGCGTGGGAGGTAGCGGCCTTGGTCAAGATATATCAAATTGACGACAGCCTGTTGCAAAACCAAAAATATTATCCGTATAGAGCCCTGCATTGGTAAATAAACCAACGGTTAGGAATCTATTTTAATAGGCATCTCTAAGGAACACCCCATAATATTAAAATCTCTCGCCAAAAACGCCCAAATTATACCTAACAAAATTAATTATGGGAAATTCAGAACTTCAATTAGACAACAAAATCTTATCCCTGCGAAAAATGGTCTAAGAGAATTTGGTATTTTCTACCAATTGGAATCTGGTACCCATCTCGCAAGTACAATACATTTTTTTCATTTTTGACAATATGTTCCGTATTGACAATAAAAGAACGATGGACTTGAAAGAATTGATCCAATACCAAATCTGTCTTAATACTCAATAAGGAACCATAAATGAAATAAGGTCGCGGACACCCCAAAATAAAAATCTTAATGTAATTCCCCGCACTTTCTACAAATAGAATTTCCGCCAATTCAATATCGATCAGCTGTCCATTTTCACGGATACTAAGGTGAGTCTTGATGTCTTTAACCGACTCGCGTTGCTTGCAAAACAACTTGGCTTTTTGAGTGGCCTTTAAAAATTGAACTAAGGAAACGGGTTTTAACAAATAATCTACCACATCCAATTGATAGGATTCTAAGGCAAAATTAGAGTAGGCAGTCGTGATAATCGTAATGGGTTTAACAGGCAGAATTTTCAACAGCTCTAGCCCTGTTATCAAAGGCATATTTATATCCAAAAACAAGATGTCCACTTTGCTTTCTTGAAGCTTGTGTAAGGCCTCTGAACTGCCATAAGCTTGTCCAACCACAACCAGGTCGTTGCATTGATTAATATGAGATTGAATAACCTGATGTGCCGGTTTTTCATCATCTACTATAAAACAGTTGTAGGAAGTTGCCATAAATATAATACTACTTTAAATTTTTCATTGGTCGACTCGATGTCTAATTTATACTTGATTGCCGTAACCTCTAAGCGTCTTTTCAGATTTTCCAAGCCCATTTTTGTTCCCTCTACCTTATCGAAATTCATCAAGCAACTATTTTCAATCGAAAAAATCAAAGTAGAACCGACCAACTTTAGATTCAGCAAAACTCTTGCTTTTTCTGTTTGAGCAGAAAATTTCAGCGCATTCTCTACCAATAATATAAGTAATAATGGGGGAATTTTATGCCTATAAAAGTCCCCGATATACTCTTGATTAACCGTTAGGTCATTACTCTTAAATTGATGATAACTGATGTATTTTTTAATAAAATCCACCTCTTCATCTATACCGATATAGTCTTTTTTTGTAGACTCGATTTGATAGCGAAGCAAATCGGATAATTCCAGAATTCGATCTGGAGTATCTTGTGGACTCGCTAAGGCAACGCCATAAAGGTTGTTTAAGGCATTGAGTAAAAAATGAGGATTGAGCTGTAATTTTAAAACCTCCAATTCCGCTTCTGTATTCAGTAATTTCTTTTGGGTTGTAATGACATTTTGATGAATCCATACGTGTATAAAATAGATCCCAGTACCGACAAAGGCAATAAAAACGCCTCCCCCAATTTGATTGGCCAAAGTTTCGTGATCATTTCGATAAAGATTCATCTTAGTAGCAACAAATATGTACAGCGCCCACCATAAAAAAGAAAATACGAAAAATTGTTTATACCTTTTATTTAACAACAGCGGTCTGACAATGATGGTATTGTGTAAGAATATAAAGATATAAATCAGCGTTAATACCAACATCAGTTCTACTATAATTGTTTCCGTAGTCATCACCTCACTACTATCAAAATACTGAGCGGTAAAAAATAGCAGGAAAAGAAATAGAAACATCATTGCGTTCCTCAACCAAATATTCGAATAAGTCCATTTTGTATTCATAACTTCAAAAGTAAAATAAATCGAGCTAATAAACCGATTATGGCTGCCCTATAAAAGTCGCCCTGTATTTCATTACATAACCGCTAAATTTCCATCTTATTTAAAAATAAGATACTTTTACAGCATCCCTAGCTAAAATATTAATTTGATGAAAACCTATATTTCAATTTTAAGAGGCATCAATGTCGGAAGCCACAAGCGAATTAAAATGGATTCACTACGCAAAATGTATGAGGATCTCGGTTATAAAAACATACAAATCTACATTCAAAGCGGCAACATTATATTTCAAGATCAAGAACAAGAAATCCATTTGATTAAAAACCGCATTGAGCAACGAATTTTGCAAGAATTTAGTTTCGAAGTTCCAGTGATACTCATCGACCAACCTACCCTAGCTGAGATTATTAACAACAATCCGTACGGTATGGAATCGGATTTAGCACCTCTTTATGTCACGCTACTATCCTCAATTCCAGAACAAAAAAATTTAAACAAAATTACCCCAAACAACTACTTACCAGATCAATATACCCTTAGCCGTCACGCCATTTACCTTTATTGTGCGCAGGGCTATGGGAACACCAAATTAACCAATAATTTTTTCGAAAGTAAATTGAAGGTAACAGCCAGCACAAGAAATTGGAAAACCCTTTTGCAATTATACGCGATGGTATGTGATATCAGTCAATAAGCTTTAGCACTTCATTCCATTTAAGCAGTAACTCAGTATTAACCAGATTCGTAAAAGTATTCTAAATTTTTAATTGATCTACAAAATTTATTCGAAAACCTTTGGAATAAATTCGGGTTTTTAAAAAATAATAAAGGCAATAATTTCGTTCTAAGTACTAAATTTGCATCAATAATTAATTAAAAATTATGACTTTAAAAATCAAAAGGTCTAGGAATTTATTTCTTCATTACCTCTTATTAAGCCTATTCTTAGGCAATTCCGGTGCTTTATTCGCCCAAGAAAAATTCACCTTAAGCGGTATACTATCCGATATCAAAAATAACGAAACCTTAATTGGTGCTTCGATTTACATCGATGAAATCAATAACGGCACCAGCACTAATGAATACGGCTTTTATTCGATATCATTACCGGCTGGTACTTACAGCTTAAAAATCGATTATGTCGGTTATTCTACCTTATATAAGAAAGTAGAACTCCACAGTAACACCAAGCTCAATTTATCGTTGAATTCAGATTCTGAGCAATTAAATGAGGTGGTTATCATTCAAAACAATCCTCGAGCTGTAATTAGAAAACCCGAAATGAGTGTTAATAAAATGTCTATTAACGAAATCAAAAAGATGCCTGTAGTGATGGGGGAATCGGATATTTTAAAGTCGATTTTATTGCTACCCGGTGTTACCAATGCTGGGGAAGGTGCTTCTGGATTTAATGTTAGAGGAGGATCTGCTGGGCAAAATCTAATTCAATTAGATGAAGCTACGGTATATAATTCATCCCATTTGTTCGGTTTCTTTTCTGTTTTCAATTCAGATGCCATAAAGGACCTCAAACTTTACAAGGGAGGCATTCCTGCTCGATTTGGAGGAAGAGCGTCCTCCGTACTCGATATTTTTCAAAAAAACGGTAACAGTAAAGAATTTCATGGAACCGGTGGAATCGGTTCTATTTCTAGTCGTTTGATGTTGGAAGGCCCTATTGAAAAAGACCGTTCGTCCTTTCTTATCGCTGGTAGGGGATCTTATGCTCATTTATTTCTTAAGTTGACAGATATTAATAGTTCTGCCTATTTTTATGATTTAAACACTAAAGTGAATTACAAAATCAACGACAACAACAATCTATATCTCTCTGGATATTTTGGACGAGATGTTTTTAAATTCAGCGATTTTTTAAACAATCAATTTGGTAATACCATGGTAAATCTACGATGGAATCATTTGTTTAATGATCAACTATTTGCCAATACCTCTTTAATTTACAGTGATTATTATTACGGACTCAAATTAGGCTCTGTTGGTTTGGATTGGGATTCTGGAATCAAGAATTACAACTTCAAATACGATTTAAAACATTATTTGTCGGATAAATTGCAATTAAACTACGGGGTCAATGCTATTTACTACGACTTTAATCCGGGTAAAATCACCCCGACTAAAATAGACTCTTCGATTAACGAACGCCAATTGGAACAAAAGCACGCTTTTGAACCAAGTGTCTATTTGGAAGCGGAACAACAATTAAACGACAAAATTACCTTTAATTTAGGTTTGCGATACAGTATGTTTTACCGATTGGGTTCTCAAACCATGAATATCTATGCACAGAACCAAGCCGTACACTATGATGAGCAATTGAAAATTTATTCCAAAGCAACGCCGATAGGAACCAAATATTATTCATCGGGTCAAACAATCGATAATTTTCAAAACTTTGAACCGCGATTTTCCATATCCTATGCTTTTAATGACGATCAATCCGTTAAAGCAAGTTTTAATCGCATGACGCAATACTTACATTTGATTTCCAATACTTCTTCTCCTACCCCTTTAGATATTTGGGCGCCGAGTGATTCTTTTTTGAAACCAGAAATAGTGGATCAAGTAGCCTTAGGTTATTTTAGAAATTTCGACAACGATAAATATTCACTAGAAGTGGAGACTTATTATAAAAAAGGAAAAAATAAAATTGATTATATTGACGGGGCGGATTTGATTGCCAATGAAGCGATTGAACAAATCATTTTAAGCGGAGAATCCCGTTCTTATGGATTGGAAATGATGTTTAGAAAAAACACCGGCGCCTTTACTGGATGGATATCCTATACCCTTTCTAAGTCGGAACAACGAACTCCAGGTCGAACTCCTCAAGAGATTGGAATTAACTACGGAGAATGGTACCGCAGTTCTTATGATAAACTACATGATTTATCGATTGTTGGTATTTATGAATTAAATAAAAAATGGTTGTTTAGCGCGAGTTTTGCATTACAGTCGGGCAGACCTGTTACTTATCCGAACGGACAATATGAGTATTTAGACGTGCGTATACCCAGTTACGATCTACGAAATAAAAACAACTTACCGACCTATCACCATTTGGATATATCCGCAACCTATGTTTCACAACCCGACAAAGCGAGAGGTTGGCAGGGTGAATGGGTATTTGGAATCTATAATCTATATGGGCGTAAAAATGCCGCATCGATCAATTTCAGAGAGAGTGATTTGATTGGTCAGAACGAAGCCGTTAAGATGTCTATTTTTGGATTAGTTCCGAGTGTAACCTATAATTTCAAATTTTAAAAAAATGAGAACACACATCAAAATATTTTTATGTTTCTTGTTGGCTTTTGGATTCTCTAATTGTGAAACCGTAGTCGATATTGATTTACCTACCGCAGATCCAAAATTAGTTATTGAAGCTAATCTTGATTTTAACCTCAAAGCATTCAATCCTTTACAAATGATCCGCCTGACCACTACTACGGATTACTATTCCCCTCAAATCCCGAAAGTACATGGCGCAGAAGTTTGGGTGACGAATAATGCAGGGAAGACTTTCCATTTTACGGAAAAGGATCAAACTGGAGAATACTATTGTGACTATTTTTCAGCCGAATTAAATGATAGCTATACCCTACATATCAATTACAAAAACGAACTGTATGAGGCTACAGAAAAATTGATCGAAGTACCCGAAATCATCTATACAGAACAAAAAATAACAACCATTATTTCAGAAGATCTTTATCAAATTACCTCATATTTTCAAGATAATCCCGATCAAGATAACTACTATATGGTTCGATACGAACTCGAAGGGGAGAAAAACAGTTATTCGGTTTTTGACGATAAATTTTCACAGGGAAACCAGATGAATACCGCTTATTTCAGCAGCGATATTAAAGTTGGTGACGAGCTATATATTCGTCTATATGGGATTTCAAAATCCTATTACAACTATATGAATACCTTATTGGGAATAATAGGAGGTGGCGGTGGTCCATTTGAGGTTCCCGTTGGACAAGTTCGCGGTAATGTTCAAAATATTACCGATCAAAAAAACTATCCTCTAGGTTATTTTAGAATCACGCAGTATGACACTACCAGCCATATCGTAAATTAATTTATATACCGTTACAATTAGAGTAATTTAGTTGTAACGGTTTAATAATCCATTTTTGTGCTTCTGGTCCTCAAAGGCATCCTATCCTCATTAACGTTCGTTACATCCCTTCTCTTACCTTTATTTACATAGTATCTGGTTTGGTCCAAACCAATTAACAACTAATAATATCTGCCTAATTACTACAATTTCTGGCTAGATTAAATATTCCACTTAACCAGCCTTACATTTTAGTTTTCAACTAACCCTTTGGTAAGTAGTTGCTTAACATGACATAAAGTCGCTATTTTTATCAAAAATCACCGATGAAAAAAATGTATTATTGTCTTTTTTGTAGTCTTTACTTCACTATAACTACAGTATCACAAACCACAAACAAAAAAGTTTCCTTCTCACATTATATAGAGGGAATTGTAAATCCTGAGGATTTGATTTTTGTAACCGATCAAAATTGGGTCATTATCAGTTCTATGGCAAGCGCAACTCATTCGGGAAAAATTTATGCTCTGCACAAAGAGGAAAGTCGCAAGGTATTGTTATTTGATAGCGCACAAGCTGGTATTCCGGTTGATCACTTAAAGTCCTTTTCACCGCATGGCATTTATGTAAATAAATATGAAGAGGATTATATGCTCTATGTGATTAGTCATGGTAAAAAGGAAACCATTGAGATTTTTAACCTGTATTTCAACGATGGAAATCCTCAAATCAACTGGAAAGACTCGCTTGATTTACCTGCAACTGTCTGGGCAAATGGCTTGGTTGTTGACCGAGATAAGAAAATCTATGTTAGCAGTATGTATGATCCTAGTGATCCAGATTTTCTAGAAAAGTTTCAAAGAAAGGAAGTTACAGGACAAATTTGGAACTGGTCTATTCAAGATCAATGGACACCATTTAGTAAAGACCAATTTTCAGGTGCCAACGGCATTGCAATTTCATCTGATCAAAAAAGTTTATATTTGTCTGAATGGGCTAACCAACAAATACATCAGCTTACAACAAGTGATGGAACTATAACCAAATCAATAGTGGTAGATTTTTTACCTGATAATATTAGAGGGTCTGGTAGCGGAAACTTATTGATTGCCGGGCAAATAGGCGACCCCAAGCATGTTTTTCTTAGCAAAGGTATAAGTGAAACCAATATGTATTTTAGTGTTATCGCTTTAAATCCAAGCTTAAGTGATGTAAAAAAGATCATTAGTGGGGGAAACATTCAGTTTGCCAACGCCACTGTTGCTATTGATGTAGGCCAGTATTATTGGTTGGGATGCGTCGAAAATAACAAAATAGCCGTCTACTTTAAAAATTAATTTTTATGTCTGAATTTTTTTATGACAACCGCTTATATTACACACCTATTGAATTTGCATTACGGCATATAGGGGGTACTTGGAAAATGCCGATTTTATGGCGTTTGCAACAAAAACCGCTGCGATTTAGTGAATTGAAAAGAGATATACCTCATATATCAGATAAGATGCTTACGAGCCAGCTTCGGGAATTGGAACAGAAGGGCTTAATAGACCGAAGGATCTACGCAGAAGTACCTGCTAAAGTAATCTATTCTTTGACTGAAAAAGGCAGCAAAACACTTCCTGTTATTGAAATCATTATGAAATACGGATATGAATTGATTAAGGAAGAAGGGATCGAATATCCACCAAATGAAACGGATACAATCACTTAGTTTAGTGGTGTAAGTTAATGTAAGCCTTTTAACGCTACTATTTAAAATTAAAGTCCAACAAGCATTACGAAGAAGTAAAAAAAAATGGGACCTCCTAAAAGTAGATCCCATTTTGTAAATTATTTGACCAACTATTCCTTAAAATCTTCCGATCCTCTTTCAAAGGCCTCCATCACCTCTTGACTAACTCCCATATTTGAAAATCCACCATCGTGAAATAAATTCTGAAGCGTTACTTTTTTGGTTAAATCAGAGAACATGGTTACTACATAATTCGCACAATCTAGAGCTGAAGCATTCCCCAAAGGAGACATTTTGTCTGCATAAGAAATAAATCCTGAAAAACCTTTAACTCCCTGTCCAGCTGTAGTAGCCGTTGGAGATTGAGAAATGGTGTTTACACGAACTTTTTTGTCCTTACCAAAGAAGTAACCAAAACTACGTGCAATCGATTCTAAATAGGCTTTATTGTCGGCCATATCATTATAATCAGGAAACACTCTTTGCGAAGCCATATAAGTTAAAGCGATAATACTTCCCCATTCTGTCATTGCATCTTTTTTGTAAAGAACTTGCATCACTTTATGAAAAGAAACTGCAGAAACATCCCACCCTTTTTGAGTGAAATCGTATTTATTTTCTGTATAAGGAATATTTTTACGAACATTCACAGACATTCCTATCGAATGTAAAACGAAATCGATCTTTCCGCCTAATATAGCCGTCGCTTGATCAACGAGGTTTTCTAAATCTTCTATTGATGTTGCGTCTGCAGGAACAATTTGTGAACCAGTCTTTTCTGCCAACTCATTCAACGTCCCCATTCTCATAGCTATAGGAGCATTTGTCAATACAAAAGTACCTCCTTCTTCATGTACGCGTTCTGCCGTTTTCCAAGCGATTGAATTTTCGTCTAATGCACCAAAAATAATTCCTCTTTTTCCTTTTAACAAATTATACATATTCTATATTTTTTTTAAATAAATTTCAATTTAAGTTTTTCAAATATACTCATTTTATCTTTTACCCGTTCTCTATTAAGACGCAGTGTCTCTATAAAGGAATTTGAATAAGAATGATATTTTGCCTCATTATAATACTTATAAGACGTTACAAAATCGAGTTCTACTTCATATAAACGGCCCAATTCACAGTAATAGGATCCCAAATCGGGTTTACCAACGGTTTCTATAGCAAATTTTATATGCTTTTTTGCTTCGTCTAATCGTTTAAGGTCTACTAATAAATAAGCGTAATTTAAGTAAGCTGCCCCATAAGTAGGTTCAAACTTCATCGCCAATTGATAATGATATTCCGCTCGTGCGTAGTCATATAATTTATAGTAGAAAATCCATCCAAGATGATTATGCGCTCTACCAAAATCAGGTACATCTGACAATATTTCTTCTATTATTTCCTTACCCTGTGAAGCATCACCATCAGAAATAAGTCGATCGGCTTTTATAAATTCATTTTCATAATGGTTGTTATAGTCCATGATGTCATTTATCTATTTATTCAATAATTCCTCTGCGTGTAGTAAGGCCGACTCTGAAATGTTTTTTCCCGACAACATTTGTGCTATTTCCACGATGCGTTCTTCCCGAGTCAACAAACGCAGCTGAGAAGTCGTTGTATCATCAATTGTTGTTTTAAAGACCTTATAGTGATGATCCCCTTTGGCGGCAATCTGTGGTAAATGTGTAATCGACAAAACTTGCATGTTTTGACTCATGTTTTTCATAATTACCCCCATTTTATCTGCAATTTCACCGGAAACCCCCGTATCAATTTCATCAAAAATAATGGTAGGCAAGTTGGAGTATTCTGCCAAAATAGCTTTAATAGCCAACATGATACGAGATAGTTCTCCTCCAGAGGCCACTTTCTTTAATAATCCAAAGTCGATTCCCTTATTGGCAGAGAACAACAATTGCAAATCATCCATACCGTTATTCAAAAAGGATTTTGCCGGATTCATCTCAAATTGAAAAGCAGCATTAGGCATACCTAAAAGACTTAATAAATCCACTAATTTCTGTTGAAGAACAGGAACAGCCTTCTTTCTTTGTTCGGTCAATTGCGCAGCAATACCCATCAATTCTGCCTCTTTATTTTCGAGTTCGACTAAGAGTTTTTCTATCTTAACGTCTAAATCATTGGCCATGAAAAGCTTTTCATTGAGCTCGTTTTCAATAGCGACTAATTCTTCTATGGTTTGTACCTGATGTTTCTTTTGCAAAGCGTAAATCAATTGCAATTTTTCATCTATTAAACGCAACTGTTCCGGGTTGTGAACCAAGCCTTCTGTTTGCATTTCTATTTCATTACCAATATCATTTAATTCGATTTCGACACTGTGAACGCGCTCATATAACTCTAAAAACTCTTTAGAGAAATTTGTAATGCGCTGTAGAGAAGCCCGCACTTCTTTGACTGTATTATTGATTCCAATTTGCTCCTCGTTTAGTAAACTCCAAGATTTCGATAGTGCCTCCTTTACAAATTCCACATTATTCAATTTCTCATAATCGGCTTCCAAAGTTTCTTGCTCCCCAGATTTCAGTTGCGCCTGATGCAATTCTTCCGATAAAAACGTATGGTAATCCCTTTCTTTTATCCAGTCTGATTGCTGTATTTGCAAGGCCTTTAACTGGTTCTGTCCCTTTTTGAATGCAGATAAAGCAAACTGATACTGCGATAAAACAACGGTATTTTGAGCAACAGCATCCAAAATTTGAATTTGATAAATTTCATCAGATAACTCCTGTGTTTGATGCTGAGAATGTATATCGATCAAAGCGACTCCCAAATCGTTGAGTACCGCTAAATTTACCGGGCTATCATTGACAAAAGCACGTGATTTCCCCGAAGGTAAAATTTCCCGACGTATGATGGTTGTTTCTTCATAATCGAGATCCAAGGCTTCGAAAAACGATTGTAACTGATAACTCCCAATTTGAAAATGGGCTTCTATAACACATTTTTCATCTTTAACTTTTAGAGATGTCAAATCCGCTCTCTTACCCAAAATCAAACCCAATGCTCCTAGTATAATCGATTTACCTGCACCAGTTTCTCCTGTGATAATAGTGAAATGATTGGAAAAACCAATTTCTAAACGCTCAATTAAGGCAAAATTTTTAATAGATAATACGCTCAGCATGAATGGTATATTTTATCAATTATAATTTACTCCATTTGGCAGAATTCAAAGGAGATATTTTATTTAGAGTCTCTAAGGTCTTTTGTTTGTTAACATCTGGTCCACCAGAAAAAATAGATACAATTTCATCAGCTTTGGCATCAAAAAAGATTCGCAACAAAAAAGCATTCGGTCTTACTGCATATAGCTTTGAAAGCGTTTCAATAGATGTGATTACACCTTCTTTACCCTTTTTTGCTTGGTCGGTCATTTTGTCTAAACCATCAAAATGATAAATAAACATCGCTTCTCGAAAGGAATCGTTAGAGGAGGACATGATGTCGTTGACTAAAAAATAGCGGTTATTACTGCCATCTCCTTGAGCCCATCCCTTGTACCCACTCTGTTGTGCCATCGATACTATGCCTGATGCATTTTGAAAGTAACTAGTACCTCCATTTTTCGAAAAACTGTCAGCGTCAAGTCCCAAAATAATATTGACATAATAACCAACTAAACCCATTAAATTAGAATCAAAGCTATTGGGATTGTAGTTTAGATTTTCAAATTCTGTGTAGGTAAAACTAATGTCTTTATCGTTAAAATTTAATAAGGGTGAAGTATAAGTTGAATTGTAAATGATACGTGAAGACTGTACTTGTAGGGTCCCTGAAATCACGTTGTTATCATACGCGGTTACATTTAAAAAAAAGTTACAATCGATTTTCTCGTTGTTACCAAAATTTTTAGATGTCCACTTGGTATTATTAATAAAGTCTTTTAACGCGGTCTCCAAGGTCTTAAAAACCTGTCTATTGCTATTTCCTATCTGGCTGTGATTAATCGATACCGTAGCATTAAATTCCTGCGCAGTTAACACATTACAACAGAGTAAGACAATACTTAATAAAAATAATTTACGCATAGTGTTCCTTTATTTTATTGACAATATCTACCGCAACAGCTTCTTTACTTTTTAACTCCATGGGCATTATATGAAATGCTTTATCAATAAAAGTTACTTTATTGGTTGGCACTCCAAATCCAGCTCCTTGGTCGTTTAGTGAATTTAGAACAATCAGATCTAAATTCTTTTTTCTTATTTTTTGTTGGGCATGCTCTATTTCATTTTCTGTTTCCAAGGCAAAACCTATCAAAAACTGTTGTTTTTTAATAGCACCTAAGGAGGCTAAAATATCGGGATTTTTTTCAAGTTCGATAACGAAATCATCAGCAGATTTCTTTATTTTTTGAGTTGCTTTATTTTTTGGCCTATAATCCGCAACTGCGGCTGCTCCAATAAACACATCTACTCCATCAAAATGCTGATGACATACATCATACATCTCTTGGGCAGAAAGCACCGAAATAGTCTCCACCAACGGATGATTGATATGCTGTTGCGTTGGCCCTGTGACTAAAACCACCTTAGCACCTTCTTGAGCTGCTGCTAAAGCGATATCAAATCCCATCTTACCAGAAGAATGATTACCTATAAAACGCACCGGATCGATAGCTTCGTATGTTGGTCCGGCAGTTATTAATATTTTTTTTCCGTTAAGGCTTTTGTCTTTAGACAGGGACTTTGTAAGAAAAGCAACGATATTTTCCGGTTCGGCCATTCTGCCTTCACCAAAAAGACCACTTGCCAACTCACCTTTTTCTGCGGGAATCATCAGGTTTTTATAAGATTCTAAAACCTTTAAATTATTTTGTGTAGAAGGATGGATATACATATCCAGATCCATAGCAGGCGCGAAATAGACCGGGCATTTTGCCGAAAGATAAATCGCCTGTAATAAGTTATCACACGCACCAGTGACCATTTTTGAAATCGTATTGGCTGTTGCTGGCGCAATGAGTATTAAATCTGCCCAAAGCGCGATCTCTACATGGTTATTCCAAGTGGATGTCGCTTGATTTGAATTAAAAAAATCGGTATATACCGGTTTTTTAGATAGGGTAGACAATGTAAATGAAGTCACAAATTGATGAGAAGCAGGTGTCATGATTACTTGAACCTCGGCACCTGCTTTTATCAATAGTCTCACTAAACTTGCCGTCTTGTAAGCGGCAATTCCACCAGATATACCCAGTACTATTTTCTTTCCGCTTAAAACTGACATGTCGTAGAGTATGTTATTTCACAACTTCTTTATAAGTAATATCTCCATTTAACCATTCTTCCACTGCTAGAGCATGCGGTTTAGGCAATTTTTCGTAAAATTTAGACACTTCAATTTGTTCTTTATTTTCAAAAACCTCGTCTAAACTATCGTTATATGTCGCAAATTCATCCAATTTATCCAACAATTCTTTCTTGATATCAGCATTGATTTGGTTCGCTCTTTTAGCAATAATGGTAATCGCTTCATAAACATTTCCTGTCGGCTCTTCAATCTTGTTTTTGTTGTAAGTAATTGTGTTTACTGGAGCATTCGTTTTCTTTAAATCCATCCTAAAATTATTTTGAAAATTGTTGTAAATCTTTATTAACTCGTTCCAACATTCTGTCGGCCTGATTTCTATATTTTGTATCCTCTTTAAATCGAATTAAAGCATCATACATTGTTTTTGCATTTTCCAAACGGTCTTCCATTTTTGAATAAACACTGTTTATAGCCAAATTATAAGCAGAATCAAATTTGTAATACAAAGCATCTTCTTTATAAATGGTACCAGGATAATCAAATATAAAATTATCTAATGCAATAATCGCAGCTGTATAATCTCGAGTCCAACCACCAATTGTGTTTAATTGTTTGGCATTCTCAAAAGTCTTTTGCTCCAATTTCTGATTGGCTTTGGTCATCATTTGATTTGCTTCGATGGCGTATTCTGAGGCAGGATACGTATCGATAAATTCCTGTAACTTCGTAATTGTAAGTACTGTAAATCCTTGATCCAACGAATATACTGGGGATAAGGCAAAAGTAGATTTTATCTCTAGCAATAAGGCTTCTTCGTGATGTACACTTTTAGGATATGCCGCTGCAAATAATTTATAGCGCTCTCGCGATAACATATAATCCTTTACAAAATAGGAAGCATTTGCAAAGTTAAAAAACATCTCCTCTGCATCAGGTGTACCTCTACCTACTCGTTCTAATTGTTCATAGAGGCGAAGTGCTTTTCTATATTTTTTTTGCTCATATAATTTTTGTGCTACTTCTCTTTTGTAAGCGACATCATCAGATTTAATCGCTTTTTGAAGCGGACCACATCCGACTAATACAACCATCAAAAGAGCTAAGCTTATATATTTTTTCATATATGGATATTATTTAACATTTAAGATATGACAACACACAACGCTCACTAGTCTATACCTATGACAAACTAATTCATACTGGCGATTTCATATTATTTATTGTTTATAGCAAAAAGTCTCCCCGAGATAGTTCTATGAAAACAAATGCAAATTTAAGTATTAATTGGATTATAAAAAACCTTTTTGTATTAAAAAAGAAAAGATGTCAATAACAGACATCTTTTCTTGATTTTTTTCAAGAATTAAAACCGAATTATAAAACTGGTTTTACTTGCTGATTGAAATTTTTAAGATCATTATCAAATAAATAAAGTCCTCCTTTATCGTCTCCAATTAAATTAATCTTATCCAGTATCGTACGTGCTGTTGCCTCTTCTTCGATCTGTTCAGAAACATACCATTGCAAGAAATTATGCGTTGCATAATCTCTTTCTGTCAATGAGATATGTACTAAATCATTAATACTTTGAGAAACATATACTTCGTGATCAAACAATTGTTTGAAAAGTGCTTTAAAAGAAGTATGATCCAATTCCGGCTTTGAAATTGCAGGTATATCCGCTACGCCACCTCTTTGATTGACGTACTTGATCAATTTCAACATATGTTGACGCTCTTCGTCAGATTGCGCATACATAAAAGTCGCAATACCTTCAAAACCTTGAATCTCTGCCCAAGACGCCATTTCCAAATATATCTGAGACGAATCGCCTTCAATTTTCACTTGTCTGTTTAATGCTTTTTCTAAATCTGCTGATAACATGATTCTTATATTTTTTTAAAGATTGGCTAATTTATAGTTTTTAACAACAAAAGAATTAATCCTTTTTGCTAAATCTTCGTTAACATTCACCAAAGGCAAACGCACAGTATCTCCAGTAACGTTCATCGATTTTAACATGGCTTTGATTCCCGCAGGATTACCTTGTTCAAAAATCATATCTATGCTTTCAGCCAGTTGATAATGCAATTCAAATGCCTGATCAACTTCTCTACGTAAGCCCATACGAATTAGATTGGAGAAATCCTCAGCAAATGCCTGACCTATAACTGAAATTACACCGGCTCCACCGGCTAACACCATTGGCAAAGCGATCATATCGTCACCAGAAATCACCAAAAAGTGCTCTGGCTTGTTTTTAATCAATTCCATGGCCTGTACCAAATCACCTGCAGCTTCTTTTATTCCAATTACGTTTGGAAATTCACTAGCCAATCGCAATGCGGTAGTTGGCAACATATTACTTGCTGTCCTACCCGGCACATTATACAATATAATTGGCAAAGGAGAACTCAAAGCTATTGCTTTAAAATGTTGGTATATCCCTTCTTGTGTCGGTTTGTTATAAAATGGAGAAACAGACAAAATCGCATCAAATCCCTTAAGATTTTCAGCATTCAATTCTTCTACAACCCCTGCAGTATGATTTCCCCCAACACCTAAAACCAATGGCAATCTCCCCTTATTCGCATCAATTATGGTCTTCTTCACCAACTCCTTTTCCTCTTTGGACAAAGTAACAGACTCTCCAGTAGTTCCAAGAACCACTAAATACTCTACTCCACCCACTATTACGTGATTTACTAATTTTTGTAGCGCCTCTACGTCAACGGAAAAATCGCTTTTAAACGGAGTCACCAAAGCAACTCCTGTACCCATAAATGATTGCATCTTTTTATTTTTTAAAAATTTCTATATATCTAAATAATTCTTCAATATACGTTTTATATTGCTCGATAGGTAGTTGTAGCGACAAATGATTATTACTGAGTTTTATGGTGGAAAAACCCACTTTAAACCTTGCTTGAGAATGTGCCGTTGACCACAACAACAACATCTCATCAACATCGTAATAACTGATCAATAAATCAAAAGGGGTATCGATAAAACGTTGAACTTTTTCATTTTTCAGCTTACCCTCCCAATCAAAATCTCCAACTTTGATAGCCACTTCGCCATCCTTTAAAGCACCTACAACCGACCTACTAAGTAGAAAACTAATTTGATCTGAACCAATACCGCGAAGTCCTAATTCTTTTACAACAGCTTCCTTGTTAGCAAAATCCTTTTGATTCAAAATGATTCCAACCTGTTTGATGACCCCGTTAAAATCAATATGCTGCCCTCGCGACAGCTGATTTTTCACCGATCTTTTAAGGGCTTTATACTTTATTATATTTAAAAACATAGTCGTTGTAGTTCCTTACAAAGTTAATAAAATATAGCTTAACTGAATTGTGAAATATCAAAAAGAAAACGAATAATCTTAAACTATCACAACACTAACCGTCATAAGATTGACTAAAAATCAATACAACAAATAAACCCCAGTAAATCACCTAGGCTATTGTTGTATAAGATCTATAAAATCCTGTTCCGATAAAATCGTTATTTTCAACTTATTCGCTTTTTCTAATTTTGCAGGCCCCATTTTATCACCTGCAACCACATAATTAGTCTTTGCCGAAATAGAACTCCCTATTTTCCCTCCATGGTCCTCAATCAATTGCTTCAAATCTTCTCTCGAAAATTGTTCAAAAACTCCTGAAACAACGAAAACCTGTCCTGCAAAACGATCCGAAATGGCTGTGCTCTCTTTTTCTACTAGTTCAAATTGTACGCCAAAATCTTTTAATCTGTTGATTAATATTTTATTTTCTTGGTTTTCAAAAAAGTCAACAACACTCTGCGCAATTTTCTCCCCAATTTCATCAACTAATATCAAATCCATCAAGGTTGCCCGAGACAAGGCATCGATATTTTTATAGTGAAGGGCTAATTTTTTAGCCACGGTTTCTCCGACATAACGGATGCCCAATGCATACAAAACACGTTCAAAAGGCACTTCTTTCGATTTTTCTATACCCTTAATTAAATTATCCGCCGATTTTTCCGCCATGCGCTCTAGCGGCAAGACAGCTTCTTTCTGCAATTCATATAAGTCGGCATAATTCTCGATCAGACGATTATTAACCAATAGAGCTACCGTTTCTCCACCCAATCCTTCAATATCCATAGCCTTTCTAGAGATATAGTGTTGAATCCTTCCTATTATTTGAGGCGGACAACCGTAGAAATTTGGACAATAATGTTGCACCTCACCTTCTTTTCGAACCAATTTGGTTTGACATTCTGGACAATGATCGATATAAATAGTAGGCTGAGAATCCGCAGGGCGCAATTCAAAATTCACCCCTACAATTTTAGGAATAATCTCACCTCCTTTTTCTACATACACAGAATCCCCTTCCCTGATATCCAACTTTTCTATCTGGTCTGCATTGTGTAAAGAAGCCCTCCTTACTGTCGTTCCTGCCAATTGTACCGCTTCCAAATTTGCAACCGGCGTAATAGCCCCAGTACGTCCTACTTGATAAGTAATGTTCTTTAAAACCGTCTCTGCCTGTTCTGTTTTAAATTTATAAGCAATCGCCCAACGCGGTGATTTGGACGTATATCCCAACTCCTGCTGATGATCAATAGAATTCACTTTAACGACTACTCCATCGGTTTCATAAGGCAAATCTTGTCGATGCTGATCCCAATAGTCAATAAACTCAAAAACCGATTCCATATTCATTGCAAGTTTTGCAATAGGAGGCACTTTAAACCCCCATGAACGCGCTTTTTCCAAAGCTTCAAACTGCGTTGCAAAAGGCAGTTGATCTCCCACTATGGCATATAAAAGACATTCCAAAGGCCTTCTTGCTACCTCCGCACTATCTTGCAACTTCAAACTACCAGAAGCCGTGTTTCTCGGATTCGAATAAGGAGCCTCTCCAATCTCAATCAAATCCTGATTCATCTTTTCGAAACCTTTGAAAGGTAAAATAATCTCACCGCGTATATCGAATTTAGGTGGAAAATCACCTTTTAGTCGAATGGGAACTGATTTTATCGTTTTGATATTATTCGTTACATCATCACCTTGAAAGCCATCACCACGAGTAAGCGCGCGTTTTAAGACACCATTTTCATAGGTGATACTGATTGATGCACCATCGTATTTAAGCTCACAAGTATAACTTACTTCAACATCTCCAAGCCCTTTTTGTACCCGTTTTTCCCAATCCAATAAGTCCTCCTTAGAATATGAATTATCCAAGGAATACATGCGATAAATATGCGGGACGGTTTCGAAATTTTTAGTAATCACTCCACCGACTCTAAGAGTCGGCGAATTTTCATCAAAATACTGTGGATGCTGCTGTTCTAACTGCTCTAGCTGCTTGAGCTTTTGGTCAAAATCAAAATCAGAAATAATCGGCTGATCCAAGACATAATAGTTATAGTTATGCTGGTTTAGCTCTTCGCGTAAATCCGTAATTTGTTTTAAAACATCCATAGTTATAGTACTTATAATTTCAACATTTCTTTAAATTCTCCATACAATACGCCTTCGCTCAAAATCGCTCCTTGCTGTATAATGCCAAAAAGCTCCGCATTGCGATCACCTTCAAATTCTTTAGCTCCGTATTTAACTTCTACTTCATCCGTAAAAACCGCATCACTCAACCACTGCAACCCCTTCTGAGACAAAAAATCAACCTCTGCCTTTAAACTCTTAATCACTATAGTATCAATCTTTGAATCATCACATGAAAATAAAAAAATGTGGTTTTTGGAATAATGCTCCAAGTACTTTGCCTTGGTCAAGACCCCTTCCCAAATCAAATCTGAAAACACATCCAATTCCTGATCTGCCACATGAGGCCTTTGTTCTTTAATCTCATCCCATTCCTTTTTATCAATTTGTTGAGAAACCAAAAAATTGATAAACTCCTGATGCAACTCTTCAAATTGCTCCTTAGTCAAACGACTGTATTTCATAATTAACTATTTAATACTCTAGACCACAGCTTTTATTCGCAACGCATCGAAATCAACACGAAACAAAGCCATAATCCAGGTAATTTGAACTTCTATTTTCTAAAATTCAAAAATACGATACTTTACAATTCTTCTTCGCCTTTTTTAAAAAAAACGCGACGAATCTTTAATTTCAAAAAATATAAAACAGTCGGCGAACTACTGACATACAGTTGTCATTTGGAGACCCTAATTTTGAAAAATAATATTAAATCAATCCTTATGAATACAATCCTTTTATCAAAAGAAGAACTGTTAATCCACTGGCAAGGTCACCGTGCATTAACACGTAAAACAATTGAAGCATTCCCAGAAAAAGAACTTTTTGAATTTGCCATCGGCAATATGCGACCATTTTCAGTTATGGTTCACGAAATACTCGCTATAGGAGTACCTGGTCTACAAGAAATTGTATCAAAAGAAACCGCTGAATTTAAAGAACATACCAATCTTTACAAAACTAAAGACGAACTCTTAGCTCAATGGGATCATGACACCGCAGCAATCAATTCGCAATATGCCTTAATTCCTGAAACAGATTTTCGCGTAGAATTTAATCTTTTTGGGCAATATAAGAATTCAGCGGTAAACAGCATCTTGTACTTTATAGATAATGAAGTACATCACCGAGCTCAAGCTTTTGTCTACTTGCGAGCACTAAACATGACGCCACCTTTTTTCTGGGAGCGTTAAATACAAAAAAATCCAGCTATTACGCTGGATTTTTTATTGCTGTAATTCATCTAGATTTTTGAGGTTTTCTCTAGCAAATACACGAATCGTCTCCTTTAGACTATCGGGTTCCAAAATTTTCGCTTTATCACCAAACATCATATACCAACGTGCAAATCCATTATTTAAGTTTGAACACATAAAAGTCACTTCTACTTGATCACCTTTTTCAACTTCACTGTGAAAACCAAAATAATCACGTTCCCACTTCAAATGTTTTACCACTTCCTGATCTACGGAAATCCGCACCTTCACTAGAGTTTCCAAATCTTGTTGTTGTTTCTCCAAATAAAACTCTAAAGGCTTATGCTGCCTCTCAAACGGCTTTGCTGTTAAATCAACTCGATGTACCCGATCCAATCGAAATTGCCTGTAGTCCAAACGCAAATGACAGTAAGCAACAAAATACCAAAAGCCATTTTCATGAAAAACTCCAACAGGCTCCACCTCCCTGACAGACGGCACCGACGCCTCCACACTTTGATAAGAAATAGACAAACATAAACGAACCGATATTCCTTCAAACAATACCGACAAACCCTCAGGCAGCTCTTGATTAAACAACTCTGTTTTTGAACGCATCAAAACCTTACTCTCTACCGTCGAGACCACCGCCTTATCCGTAGTTCGCAACATCGCCTTCATCTTATATAAGGCCGAACTAAATTGCCCACTAAGATTTTTATCGAGATAGTTCTTCATCAGTTTTTCCGCCACCCCAAAACTCAAAGCTTCTTCTTTCGTAAAGAGTACCGGTCTCATTCGGAATCCATCAACTAAAGAATACCCAACCCCCACTTCACTATAAACCGGTATGCCCGCCAATTCTAAAGAACGAATATCTCTGTAAATCGTACGAAGACTTACCTCAAAACGATCCGCCAATTCCTGCGCAGTCACCACTTTCTTAGACTGCAATTGAATCATAATCGCCAATATCCGATCGAAACGCTTGTTGATTTCCATGTTGGAATTTTTTATGTTTTAAGGTAAAAATAAATATTTATTCATAAGCAGTGAATAGTAAGCAGTGGAAAGAAGAATTTTGTTCAATTAAAAGTGCTTATAACAAAAAAAGCCTTCTCGTTGGAGAAGGCTTTAATATATCAAATCAATTGATTATTCTTGCTCAGCAATAACTTCGTAAGGAATTTCAATGATTACATCACGGTGAAGACGAACAGTCGCTTCATATTTACCAGTACGTTTGATGATACCAGAAGTGATGAATTTTTTATCGATACTTTGACCATTTTTAGCAAAAACCTCAGCAAGATCATTATTAGTTACAGAACCAAATAATTTCTCTCCACCAGCTTTAACTGTGATCTTAATATCCAAAGCTTTAAGAGCTTCAGCGATAACATTCGCATCAGCAATAACTTTAGCTTCTTTATGAGCTCTTTGCTTTAAGTTTTCAGCCAATACTTTCTTTGCAGAAGGTGTAGCCAAAATAGCAATCCCTTGAGGAATTAAAAAGTTACGCCCGTATCCCGGTTTTACCGAAACCAAGTCATCTTTAAATCCTAATTTTTGTACGTCTTGTTTTAAAATAAGTTCCATAGTTTTCGCCTCTTTTTATTTTAATAAATCAGCCACATATGGCATTAATGCTAAATGACGAGCTCTTTTAACAGCTACAGAAACTTTTCTTTGGTATTTCAAAGAAGTTCCTGTTAAACGACGAGGAAGAATTTTTCCTTGTTCGTTTACGAATTTCAATAAGAAATCTGGATCTTTAAAATCGATATATTTAATACCTGATTTTTTGAAACGACAATATTTCTTAGCTTTGTTTGTTTCTATATTTAAAGGCGTTAGATATCTGATATCTCCGTCTTTTTTTCCTTTTGCAGATTGCTCAATAGTCGACATAATAATTAAGCTTTTTTAGATTTTAATTTCTCTCTTCTTCTTTCAGCCCAAGAAATTGCATGTTTGTCCATACTTACAGTAAGGAAACGCATGATTCTTTCGTCACGACGGAATTCAGTCTCTAAAGCGATCAAGATCTCTCCAGTTACTGTGTATTCGAATAAATGGTAAAAACCACTTTTTTTGTTTTGGATTTCGTAAGCCATTTTTTTCAAGCCCCAATCCTCTTTTGATACCATCTGTGCTCCTCTAGAAGTAAGAAATTCTTCAAATTTCTGTACTGTTTCCTTTACCTGAGTTTCAGATAAAACGGGATTCAAGATGAAAACAGTTTCATAATGATTCATAAATATTAGATTTTATTTGTTATAAAATTGGGTGCAAAAATACGTTTTTAAATGATATAATACAAACTTTAAAAAATTCTTTTTCAATTAATACATACTTTAAAAAAAAGGTTGCTTCCAATTTTATCGGAAGCAACCTCAAAGAACTATTTTTTTCTACTCAACAAAAAAAAAATAGCTTATGGCAAAGACTTGATTTTTGCTGCTAGCTCCTCCTCGCTCGCCATTTTTAACTCATCCATCGAAATAGTGATGATTTTATTTTTTTCTAATTTCACTTCTTGAATCGCATAAATCAATTTACCTTGACTTTCCGACACAAAAATAACGTACATATCATAACCAACAGGTCCCCAACCGTAGTGCTCGGTAAAACTTTTAGTTGCAACATCGTATTGATCTAAAAATGCCAATACATCTGTCTCGCCTTTAAACGTAACATATACCGAACTATTTTTATTGTCATATCCATCTGGAACTCGAACTATTACAGCTGCTTTTTCACCTTCTTCTCCAGCAAATCGATCGATGTTTGACCAACCAAAATCTCTTAGATAAACTTGATATTCATTAGTTTCTGCATTAGGGAATACCCCTCCTCCTTCCAAACCAGGATCAAACTCATCCCACTTTAAATTTCCATCGTCACTAAAGTTACCTTTCCACATGGTCATTTCCTGATCCAATCCTCCACTGTTCACAGCAGGAACCGTCATGTTATAGTAGTTCGTTCTTAGCCCAACTCCATATTGGGTAACATTAATAAAAAACTGACCTCCAGTAACCAAAGGTTCTAATCCACCTACTTCATTAATCCCCATTAAAGGTCTATTCGCTAACACCATAGCGGCGCGATCATAAAACTCTATAAATTCTAATTCTACATCTCCTGTAACGGTTTCATCGTTGGTATCAAATAAATTCAATGGATCTATAGTCAAAACCACCCCAGCTTTTGAGGTAAACACAATTCCCTCTTCTGCCTTAAAGCTTTTTCTCTGAGTCATTTTCTCTAAAGCCTCAAGCTGTAGATTTTTAAATGCCGTTGCAGATGGCGGAACCATTCCTGGCACCGGATCAACTGACGGAGGCACCACAACGCCTTCATCATCTGAACAACTTATAAAAAACAAAGCCGCGCAGAAAAAAGCTAAATAATAATTTATCTTTTTCATTTCATTGGTTTTTTAAATTCACAACAAATATATTGAGTCAAAAACACAGCAAATATGATAAAAATCATTATTTAACAATAAAACACCGCCCTTTTATCAAAAAGTAATTGTAAAAAGACCAAAAAAGCTCATTTTTTAAACATTTTAAGCTAAAAAACACATTGCTTTAACTTAATTTTTAAGTGTTGAATTCAAATATTTGGCAGTTTTTATCTGTATTTTTTTATTCACTAATAGAAATCTACATTAGCAGTAACCTTAACCGCACGATATCCACCAACAGCTTCAAAACTTTTTAGTACGCGTTGAATCTGATTTTTGGTAGACATCAATGGTTTTTGTTGGGGTATTTTAATCAGGATCACACGGATATATTGATTTCTAATACGACTAATTGCCGGCTCTTCAGGCCCCAAAACAGGCATATCCAAATGGGTCTTCAACATATTATACACCCAAAAGGACGCTTCCTTGAGTTTCTCAAATTCCCGATGCCTTAAAGTTAAACGAACCAGCCTGTAAAACGGCGGATATTTAAAATTGTGCCGTTCATACATTTGCTCCTTATACATCCCTTCGTAATCATTGTTCGTGACCTGCTGAATAATATTGTGATACGGATTGTAGGTTTGTATAATCACTCGACCTTGTTTATGCTTTCGCCCAGCTCTTCCCGAAACCTGCATCAACATTTGAAAGGCCCGTTCATGAGCACGAAAATCAGGATGAAACAAACTGTTATCCGCATTCATCACTCCGACTAGATTGACATTATCAAAATGCAAACCCTTAGCCAGCATCTGAGTTCCGACTAGAATATCAATTTCCCCTTCTTTAAACGCATCCAATATTTTATCAAAACCGTATTTACCCCTTGTAGTATCCTGATCCATACGGGCAATCTTCTTTTCTGGAAAAAGCTGTTTTAGCTCTTCCTCTACTTGCTCTGTACCAAAACCTTTAGTATTTAAGTCAACACCATTACAAGCCACGCAAGACCTAGGCATCGGCATGGCAAAACCACAGTAATGACAGCGTAACTGATTTTTGTACTTGTGATAGGTAAGACTCACATCGCAATCGGTACACTGGGGCACTGTTCCGCAAGTCATGCATTCCACTACAGGTGAAAAACCCCTACGATTCTGAAAAAGGATAACTTGCTCTCCCAAAGCCAATGCCTGTACGATTTCTTCAATAAGAGTATTGGAGAAATGACCGGTCATCAGTTTTCGCTTGTATTTTTCTTTTACATCCACTAAAACTATTTCAGGTAGAATTACATTGGCGTAACGCTCGGTTAAGCTTACTAAACCAAATTTATTTTGATTGGCATTATAATAACTTTCGAGACTCGGTGTTGCCGACCCCAAAAGTACTTTTGCTCCGTGTATTTTCGCCAGCACTATAGCCGCATCTCGCGCATGGTAGCGAGGTGCCGGATCCTGTTGTTTAAACGTCGCCTCATGCTCTTCATCCACCACCACGAAGCCCAATTGCTCAAAGGGTAAAAAAAGCGATGAACGCGTCCCTATGACAATCCGAGCTGTTACCGACTCTGCCAAGACCTGATGCCAAACTTCCACCCGTTCATTTTGCGAATATTTCGAATGAAAAACAGCTACCTGATTACCATAATATGCCACCAATCGCGTCACCAGCTGTGTCGTCAAGGCAATTTCTGGCAACAAAAACAAAACTTGTTTGCCCGTATTCAAAAACGATTCAATCATTTTGATGTAGATCTCTGTTTTTCCTGAAGCGGTAACCCCATGAAGCAAAACGACATCTTTGGATTCAAAACCGTTTTCGATAGCATCATAAGCCACTTGTTGAGCCGGACTAAGTACAAAGTCAACCTCTTCTCGATCTTTAAAAATCACTCGATCTTCCGTTAGAAAATATTCTTCGAGGATTTCCTTATCCACCAATGCTTTTATCACCGCAGCCGTACTCCCGGAAAACTCCAACAATCTCTTGACAGATAAGGGTTTTCGTTCCACAGCTTTTAGCTGAAAATAACTCAAAATTAGCTCGCGCTGTTTGGCTGCTCGAGACAACAACTCTAACAAGGCATTCAATCGATCTCCTGATTCATAATCATCAATTAACCGAACATAACGCGTTTGCTTGGGTTTGTATTTTTCTATTAATTCTTCTTGTATATAAATCACCTGCTTATCCAGCAGCGCATTAACAATCGGAAAAATGGTTTTTTTATTTAAAATCGACACGATTTCTTCAATTTTCAAAGTCGACTGCAGTTGTAAGGCCTCAAAAATCAAATACTCTTGATCTGTAAGCTCTTTACTATCGATATTTGAATCTGGATTAAGATGAATTAACGTTTCGCTTTCCAACAACAACCTCGATGGCATAGCCGTTCGATAAACCTCTCCCAAACTACACATATAGTACTCTGCAATCCACTGCCACAATTGGATTTGTTTCTCAGTAGCTATCGGACTTCTATCTAATATTTCATGTATTTCCTTGGCTTGATACTGCAAAGGCACCCGGTGATGTTTTTCCAAAACCAAAGCTGTATATACTTTATTCTTGCCAAATGGAACTGCTAAACGCATACCTACCTGTATAAACTCGAACTCCGATTCAGAGACCGAATACGTAAATGTTGCAGATACAGACAGAGGTACTACGACCTCAACAAAATACATCATAATTAAAAAATTGTATGGACAAAGATACACCTTTGTATAAAAAAAAACACTTTTGACAGAGGGCTTCTCTACCAAAAGTGTTTTTCAAATTTTCATTTAAATGTTTACAAATGCATCTATATTCTGACCCATGTTTGCGTTCTTCCCAACAACGATATTCCGAGATATCCACGAACATCTAACTTGTCAATACCGTTGAGTTTAACGGTACACTTATACTCTTTCCCCGTTTGAGGATCGATAATTCTTCCATCGGTGTATTCACCCCCTTTTTTAATCAAACCTTTGATGATCGTCAAACCAACAATAGGCTTGCCTTTGTCAGTTCCAGGACATTTATCACAGACTGGATTCTCAACTGTAGGCTTGATTAACTTGATTACCTTTCCGTAATATTTTCCGCTTATTTCTGTAATTTCAACAATTGACTTTTCTTTCCCAGTAGTATCATCGATAGTTTTCCACTTACCCGTAATACTCTGCGCATTTAATGTTGTCATACTTCCTAGAAACATCACAAACAGAACTAAAATTGAGTTTTTCATAATAATACTATTATTGTTTTAAAATTTATCCCACTACTATTTTCAACACGAGCCTTAGGTAACATAATTCCCTTGTAGCTGTTGGTGACGTCGTATAATCAAATATAACTTTTTTTTCGTTTTAATTTACTAATCGATGCATTTAATTCAAATCCCAGTAGTAAAATCATGCAATTAATCCAAATATAAAACATCAAAACTAATAATGTCCCAATAGAACCATACAATTCATTATAACGGGCAAATCTCAAAACATATATTCCAAAGAAATAGGAAGTAAACACATACAATACCGTTGTAAAAACAGACCCCACGGATATAAAAGATACTTTTTGCATTTCCTTGGCTCCAAATTTATACAAGGTAGAAGTCACCATTAAGATCACAAATAACAAGAATAAATTTCTCGCCCACTGCAACCAAATTTCCATATCCATGATACTGTGCATAATCACCTCCAAAACGACAAATACCGCTACTGTGATAATCAACATAAAAGACAGCATGATAGACAATCCTAAAGCCAATAAATATTGCCGAAACAAACTGTGTGAAATCGTGATATGATAAGAGGATTCAAATCCTCCTATAATCGCAAAAACACCATTAGCCATCAAAAAAATCGACAATAAAAACCCAGAAGACAGTAATGACTTATAACTGTTCGTCATAATATCGTCTAAGATAGACGATATCGCTTCATACGTATTGGGAGGAACAGAACTCGCGATAAATTGCATAAAATCTGCCTGAAAATTCTCTAAAGGAATATAGGGGATCAGATTTAAAATAAAAAGTGCAAACGGAAACAACGCCATAAAAAAACTAAAGGCAATCGAACCAGCACGATATGAAAACGCCCCCTTGACAATACCAGTAACATACAGTTCCAGCAAGTCATAGAGCGAATACCCCTCTAATTTAGGTAGTTTAATGGTCTTTATAAAAGACACCACTTTATTTAGTACCGGTATTTTATCTATTTTATCCTCAATTTCTTTCGACACTCATTTGGTTTTTTAAGTTACTTATAAAACCGCTTTTAAACTCAAATCCATATTCCAAACAGAATGTGTTAAAGCTCCAGATGAAACATAATCAACCCCACATAAGGCATAGGCTCTCACTGTATTTTGATCAATATTACCCGAAGATTCTGTTTGGCATCGACCTTGAATCATTGCGACTGCCTTTTTGGTGGTATCGTAATCCATATTATCTAATAAAATTCGATAAACTCCTTCATTTTCTAATATCTGACTTACCTCTTCTAAGCTTCTGGCTTCGACGATGATTTTTAAATCTTTATTATTTTGTTTTAAATACGCATGGGTCTTTTGAATAGCTTTCGAAATTCCCCCTGCAAAGTCAATATGATTATCTTTCAACATAATCATATCATATAAGGCAAAACGATGATTCTCTCCACCTGCTATTTTTACAGCCCATTTTTCAATAGCTCTAATTCCAGGTGTGGTTTTGCGTGTATCTAATATTTTGGTATCAGTTCCTTCCAGCAAATCTACAAAGACTTTGGTTTTGGTCGCAATTGCACTCATGCGTTGCATAGAATTCAATACCAAACGCTCTGCTTTTAAAATAGATTGTGACCTACCACTAACATAAAAGGCTTCATCGCCAACGGCTACTTTACTTCCGTCAGTAATCAAGACTTCAACGGCCAATTCAGGATCAACATAGTGAAAAATCATCTTTGCAAATTCGACACCGGCTAAAATACCTGCTTCCTTTACCAGCAAACGAGCTTTCCCTACTGCCGCTATTGGAATACAAGCCAAAGAACTGTGATCTCCATCACCTACATCTTCTCTTATCGCATTTTTTATAATGATCTCTAATTCTTCTTGAAACTGTTTTTCTGTAATCATGGTATTAATTTAGTTTTGCTAAAATAAGAAATGTTTTGCACTTCATCAGTCCCTTTTACAAGTCCGTGTCAACAATACCCATGCTTTTAATTTTTTACAATGGCAATTCCCAACATTTTATAAAATTCCTTTAAGATTGCTGGGTGTCCTGGCCAAGCTGGCGAAGTCGTTAAATTACCGTCGGTATACGCTGCGTCAACAGCGATTTCCTGATAATGACCTCCCGCTAACACGATATCTGGTCCAATAGCCGGATAAGCCGTTAATTTCTTCCCTTTTAACACATCCGCAACGGTTAGTATCTGAATACCATGACATATTGCCGCTACCGGTTTATTTTTTTCAAAGAAATATTGTACAAACTTTATAACATCGGGATTTAAACGAATGTATTCAGGAGCTCTCCCACCACATACATACAATCCATCATAGTCTGAAACTTTCACCTCAGAAAAAGTTTTGTTTAAAATAAAATTATGCCCTCGCAATTCCATATACGTTTGAAAACCTACAAAATCATGAACTGCAGTAGCAATAGCTTCATTTGCCTTTTTGCCTGGGCAAACTACATCAACTTCTACACCTACCGAAAGTAAGGCCTGAAATGGAACCATAACTTCGTAATCTTCAACAAAATCTCCTGCTAACATTAAAACGCGTTTCTTCATATTCTAGTTTTATTTAAAAAAATTAAGACCCTACTACTATATCGTCGACTGCCTATGTTCACAATAATAATCTTATAAACTGTGATTTAAGCTTGTATACCTTCAGGCTTTCAACTTACTAAATTTAATCTAATTTACTTTAAAATCAAATATTTACGCAATTTAATAACCGTTTTTTAACGGAAAACAAAATTCGATTCCAACTGACACTACTAAAGATTTCAAAATAATCACCAGCTTTTCCAGCCTGAAGTCACCGTAACGCTTTTTCAACAAACAGGAACGTCTCCAAATCACATATAATACTGAAGTAGGCACAGCAAGTCACAGTACAGCACCGGCATAAAATCTAGTATTATGGAGTCCCAATTTAGAATACAGCAGCACACATAAGCACAAGAAAAAAATATTATTATTTTTTTTATAACATGATAATTATCATATCATTGGATGTAAAATACAACTAATTTTACAGTACAAAAATCTAGAAAAAATATGAAAAAAATATTCCTTATCTGTACAATTGGATTAGTTAGTATATCATTATCATCATGTGGAGATAGTAAAAAAACGGAAGCACAAGAAGTAACTGTTAGTCCAGAAGAAAGCGCACCAAAAGAAGGATTTGAAGTGAGCATTTCTGGAGACGACACCATGAAATTTGACAAAACCGAAATCAAAGTACCCGTTGGCGAAACCATCATACTTACCTTACATCATACCGGTAAGATGGATAAAGCCGTAATGGGTCACAATTTTGTGGTATTAAAGACTGGTGTTGATATGGCTGCATTTGCAGAAAAAGCTGCTGTTGCCAAAGACAACGATTATATTCCTGCGTCAGAAACAAACAATATTATCGCCCACACCAAAACAATTGGCGGAGGGGAATCAACTACTATTGAATTTAAAATTACCGAGGCGGGAACCTATCCATTCATGTGTACGTTCCCGGCACATTACGCCTTAATGAAAGGGGAGATTATTGCGGAGTAATAGCGGTTTTTTACCATTAATTCAATTTATTGGGCATCTTGCGAGATGCCCAATTTTTTTATTTTTAATCTTGAGAATGGCATATTCGCCTAAAAGCGCATACGCACATATACCCAGTTTTTTTTAAACAGAAATTCCCAAATAATTACTTGGTGTAATTTGTTTGAGTTCTGCTTTTATTTCATCCGAGACATTAAGCCCTTCGATAAACTGATGCATCGACGCTTTATTGATTCCCGTATTGGTTCTGGTCAAGTCTTTTAGTGCTTCATACGGATTTGGGTATGCCTCTCTTCTCAAAATCGTTTGAATAGCTTCTGCAACCACAGCCCAATTGTTTTCTAAATCTTGAGCAAATTTATCTGCATTTAACAGCAATTTATCCAATCCTTTTAGAGTGGCTTCAAAAGCGATGATTGTATGTCCAAATGGCACACCAATATTACGCAATACCGTACTGTCTGTCAAATCTCTTTGTAAGCGTGACACGGGTAATTTAGCAGATAAATGTTCAAAGATTGCATTGGCAATACCCAAATTCCCTTCCGAGTTTTCAAAGTCAATCGGATTGACTTTATGTGGCATAGCCGAAGAACCAATTTCTCCTGCTTTAATTTTTTGTTTAAAGTATTCCATGGAAACATAGGTCCACACATCGCGATCCAAATCCAACACGATGGTATTGATGCGCTTTAAAGCATCAAAAAAGGCAGCAAAGTGATCATAATGTTCAATTTGCGTGGTTGGAAAAGAGTGTTTTAAACCTAAGTTGGTTTCGACAAAATCATTTCCAAATTGTCTCCAATCCTGTTTCGGATAAGCCACGTGATGAGCGTTAAAATTACCGGTAGCTCCACCAAATTTAGCTGCAAAAGGGATGTTATTCAACAAGCGAAGTTGTTCTTCCAAACGCTCCACAAAAACGTGAATCTCCTTTCCTAAACGAGTTGGAGATGCAGGCTGTCCATGTGTACGCGCGAGCATCGGTATGTCTTTCCATTCCAAGCTAAGCGCTTTTAGTTTATTGACCAGCTTGATAAAAAGCGGCATATAAACTTCCTGAAAAGCTTCTTTGGTTGAAAGAGGTATGGCTGTATTGTTGATATCTTGTGACGTTAAGCCGAAATGAATAAATTCTTTATAAGCTTCTAAACCCAATTGATCAAAGGCTGCCTTAACAAAATATTCAACGGCTTTGACATCGTGATTGGTAGTCTTTTCTGTTTCTTTAATTTCCAATGCATCCTCTGTAGAAAAGTTCTGATAAACCTTGCGCAATTCTGGAAAAACAGTTGGAGAAACTCCTTGTAATTGTGGCAAAGGTATTTCACATAAAGCGATAAAATACTCGATTTCGATTAATACGCGATATTTAATCAGGGCTTCTTCAGAAAAATAAGCAGCTAAAGAATTGGTTTTATTTCTATAACGACCGTCGATAGGTGAAATAGCATTCAGTTCTGTTAACATAAAATAAGGATGTGTTGTTAAGATGCAAATATAAACTATTAATAAGAAAACGAGAAAGGAAACTCCCGTTAAGCTAAATGAAAAAAGGCTGTCTTACCGACAGCCTTTTTTTTTATTTTGACCACTCTAATATAGAGTCTTTGTTCATTTTGATATAATCGGCATTGTTTGCTTTTTCTGCCATGGACAGCGATTTTTTTGCTGTTTCTATCGCAGCTTTTTTATCTCCTGACTTCGCTTGGATCTGTGATTTTAGTCTCACGAAATAATAAGGAGCCTCGTCACCTTTCAGCTCGATAGCCTTATTAATCCAATTTAAAGCCTTATTCATGTCTTTATTGATCAAGAAGTAGTATTGTGCTGCCGCATAATAATCCACTGCTTTAGGACCCGCTAAAACCTCATCGATACTCGCTAAAGCCAATTTCTCTGACGGTACTTCAATACGAACAGCTACCATGGTTTTTTCCCAAGAAATTTCCAAATCAGCCGCATCGACATTGACATTATTTATAGCTAATGTAAAAGTCTCCACGTTACGAGTTAAAGCAATCGGTTTTACCGTAGTTTTTAAGGCTACTTTAGAATCATCCCATTTTTCAGGTAGTCCCCAGTTGTTGGTATTGGCGTAAAAAATCACGTCCCAAGATTCCGCTTTTGGAAGGGTATACAATGCGTAAGTCCCTTTTTTTAATGTTTTCCCATCGATAACAACATCATCACCGAAAGTAATCATGGTATTGACATTAGCACCCGTTCTCCACATTCTTCCGTAGGGAACCAAATCTCCAAATACAGAACGACCACGCATATTCGGTCTGGTATAGTCGATACTGATATCCGTAAGCCCAACAACCTGTTCAATTTTTGCTTTGGTACTCATTTGTGGTACTTGAACCTGTGCCGTTCCAAAATAGGAAGTCATCAGTAAAGCCACTAAAGCGATTTTATTTTTCATGATCTCTATATTAATTATTGTTTCTTACTACTTCCTTCTATTAGCCAATTTTTGTAAGTCGGTACATCTGGCGTATATCCGATCGGACTGTTTAATGCCTTTTCATCAGAATCTAAAACAATGTAATAAGGCTGTGCATTGGCTTTGTAATGTGTAATTTGAAAATCACTCCACTTATTACCAATAGTCTTAATTTTTCTTCCCGTTTCAGGTGATATATATTGTTCCGCCTCTGGTAATTCCTTTTTATCGTCTACATAAAGAGAAATTAACACAAAGTCCTTTCTCAGTAAAGATAATACTTCTGGATCCGACCATACGTAATCTTCCATTTTACGACAGTTGACACATGCAAATCCTGTAAAGTCCAATAAAACAGGTTTATTTACTGATTTAGCATAAGCTATTCCCTTTTGATAATCGGTAAAGGCAATCAAATCATGGGCACCCAATTTAGCACCGTCTGGTAATTCTACTTCAGTAGAAGCACCACCGCCTTTGGAATTACCTACTCCATATGGGCTTTCACTATAGGTCATTGGAGGAGGGAATCCTGAAATGATTTTTAGTGGAGCACCCCACAATCCTGGAATTAAATAAATTGTAAAGGTCGATACCAACAAAGCCATCGCCAAACGTCCTACTGAAATATGATCCATCGGACTATCGTGTGGCAATTTGATTTTTCCTAATAAATATAAAGCCCAAGCTCCAAATATCGCGATCCAAATAGCTAAGAAAACTTCTCTTTCCAACCAATGAGCTTGCAAAACCAAATCCGCATTAGATAAGAATTTAAAGGCTAAAGCCAACTCTAAGAAACCTAGAGAAACTTTAATCGTGTTTAACCATCCACCTGATTTCGGCATAGAGTTTAACCAACCTGGGAACATCGCAAACAACATAAATGGCAAAGCCAATGCAGTTGAGAAACCCAACATTCCTACGATCGGAGCAATTCCGCCTTTGGAAGCCGCTTCAACTAACAAAGTCCCTACGATAGGTCCTGTACAAGAAAAAGAGACTATCGCCAAAGCTAACGCCATAAACAAAATGCCAATAAACCCACCGCGATCGGCCTGAGAATCGACTTTATTTGCCCATGAATTTGGTAGCATAATTTCGAATGCTCCTAAAAATGAGGTAGCAAAAACCACCAATAAAACAAAAAATATGATATTAAACCAAACATTGGTTGATAAAGCATTAAGCGAATCTGCTCCAAAAACAGCGGTCACTATAGTACCCAATACCACATAAATCAAAATGATTGATAATCCATAAAAAATGGCATTACGAATACCTTTAGCACGGGTTTTACTTTGTTTTGTAAAGAAACTCACCGTCATAGGAATCATCGGGAATACACAAGGGGTTAACAAAGCTGCAAATCCAGATAAAAATGCGATAAAAAAGATTTTAAACAATCCCTTTTGCTCTTCTTTTACTGGCTTAATTGGTGTAACCGCCTGATTTTCTGAACCCGCTGTAGTAGTAGCAGTTACGGAATCAGCAGCATCTTCGAAGTTTTTAACTTCCGAGGAGCTCATGGTCGCAAGATCAAATACAAAAAAGTTACTTTGACTGATACAAACTTCATCACAAACTTGATAAGCTAATTCTAATTGAATGTTTTTAAGGTCTTTATTGGTTATTTTAATTTCTTGAACCAATTTAACAGGTCCATCAAAGTAGGTTTCATCTACTTCAAAAACATCGTTATAAGCCGTTTTAGTCGCACTCTCTTTTGCTTTTCCAGCAATGAGGTAATTCCCTTTTTCATTATTAAACAACAATTCTGCTGGTAAAGGTCCTCCTTCAGCTGTGAATTGTGAGTACATATGCCAATTCCCATCTACTACACCGTCGAGGGTAATCACATATTCCGTTTCTGATTTTTTTTCTATTTTAGATTTCCATTTTGCCGGATTGACAATCTGTGCCTGAACCGTAATAATGGAAACTAAAAAAAGTAGCAAATAGGCTAATTTTTTCATTTGATTAATTGAATTTTTAAAATGTTTTTAGTTGTACTTTTTATCTTAAATCGATCATCCATTCGACCACCGACAATCCATACAATTTGAGTTTCAGAACACAAGATCCAAGCTGATTCTTTTTCAATTTGAGAATATTTCTCATCTTTAAAATACTTACTTAGCTTTTTAGATCCGTGCATTCCCAAAGGATAAAAAGAATCGCCTTCACGCCACTTTCTAAGCAGCAAGGGAAACTTTACTTGATCTTTATCTATAAAAATAATGTCTTTATCTTCATAGGCTAATCGTTCATTTTGTTGTTCATTAGATATAATTATTGGTTTAGTTATAGTTTCATTTTCATAAAGTTCGTATACCTGCTTATCATCGTCCAAAACACTTTTTGGTGCCAATATCAACTGCTCTCTATTTTTTAGCAAAACAGCTGTATCAGAAAAAATCATTTTACCGGTAGGCGCATCTACTAATACGTCGACATCGTCCCAGTTCTTAAATCCGAACGGCAACAACCAGTGATGTAAGTAAGCCAGATAGTTCCCTCGTGTTTTTAATGCTGCAATGGAGAAATACCGCGTTTCTCCCTCTTCAATAACAACTCGATCATAAAAATCTTTTGAAGCATCTTCAATTAGGCTATGTGCCTCGTTTAAATACATCATCGAATTTTTAAACGAATTCAAAAAACCCGCATTGCTCTTTTTAAAAATTGGCACGACTTCTTTTCTAATCTTATTGCGCAAATATTTGGTTTCTGCATTGGTATGATCCTCACGCCAATCCCATCCATTCTCCCTAGCATGTTGCTCAATTTCTTCTCTAGAAAAAATCAATATTGGACGTACAATTTTATGATTTTGTTCGGGAATTCCCATCAAACCATCCAAACCTGTACCCCGAGAAAAATTGATTAGGAAAGTTTCAACAGAATCATCTAAATGGTGTGCCGTTAAAAGAAAATCGAGTTTTTTGTCTAACAATAAGGTATCAAACCATTGATAGCGCAAGTCTCGCGCTGCAATTTGAATCGACACTCCATTTACTTGGGCATACTGCTTTGTATCAAAACGGATGCCAAAAAACGGAACTCCCAATTGTTTACACAATTGTTTTACAAATTCCATATCGCCATCACTCTCTTTATCTCGCAATTGAAAATTACAATGCGCGACAGCAATATCCATCTTTAATTCTGCAAATAAACGCAACATCACGATACTATCAACTCCTCCGCTAACCGCCAACAAAAGTTTAGCCTGTTGCAAATGCGGAAATCGATTCTGAACGTGAGTTTTAAGTTTTACTAACATTTTACAAATTAAAGTCCTCAAAGTAACATATTTTATTTGTTTTTTGAAACCTCTTTTTTGCCAAAAAAATTACAGAAACTATAATTTTTTGTGAATCTGTAATTTTTTGCGCTTAAGTTAGATGGGGTTGTCCCGAACAATTTACTAGAAAGTACCCATACCAACATTTTTAATGGGCATAGCACACCTAAGAAGTGGTGTTTGCGGACCGGGTATTTATTCTTTTACCGGTTGTAAAACCCTTTTCATCGCTTGAGCCTTTAACAAACATTCTTCATATTCGGCTTCAGGCTCGGCCAGAGAGGTAATTGCGCTTCCAACAGAGAATGAAATATAACGTTTGGTGTGATTGTAGAGTATACTTCTGATGACCACATTGAAATCAAAATTGCCCTCAGGGTTAAAATATCCAATAGCACCACTATAGAGTCCGCGCTTGGATTCTTCCAATTCTTCAATAATTTTCATCGCAGAAATCTTTGGAGCTCCAGTCATGCTTCCCATTGGATAGGTCGACTGAATAATTGCAATCGGAGAAGTATCAACAGAAACCTCGGACACCACTGTTGAGATCATTTGGTGTACTTGTTTAAAAGTATAGATTCCACATAACTCTTCCACCTTTACAGATCCTTTAATAGCCGTTTTGGACAAATCATTTCGCACCAAATCGACGATCATAATATTTTCTGCACGTTCTTTAATATTTGATTGCAAATCAATACGAGCTTGCAAATCATCGTCCACAAGTAGATGTCGTTTTGCAGTTCCCTTAATAGGCTGTGAGATTACTTTAGTACCGATTTTTTTCAGATAGCGCTCTGGAGAAGCCCCTAGAGCGTACTGGTTGTTGTTCTTAAAAAAAGTAGCAAAAGGTGGACTAGAAATCGCATTTAATGCCTGATAAATTTGCAACGGATCTATCGTGCTATTTTCTGCAAAAAACTCCATACAAAAATTGGCCTCATAGATATCCCCCGCCTGAATATTGCCGAGCATATCCGTGATTTTTTGAATATATTGTTCTTTAGAAATGCGCTGTTGTATCTCAATATTTGCTGTAGGTACAACCGTAAACAAACTGGTTTCTTCAATTTTCTGTAAGTCGCTCTCCCATTCGTCATCACAATTTCTGAGGTAATGCAATTCCAATATATCCCCCTTAACTTTAAAGATTTTTTGGGGTTGAAAGAAAAACAAATCTGGAAATTCCAATCCATCGATATTCGAAGATTTTAATTTTTCGACACTGTTTTTTAGGTCATAACTCAAATAACCAAACAACCAATCTTTCGTTTGGGAATAATAGGCTTCTAGATCGAGAAATGCCCGATCATAATCGGTTTGAATAGCCGTAAAGGCATCCACTGCAAGCAGGTAATCAAATTCGGAATAATTCTCCGCAGCGTTATTACTATCCAAAAAAACTACTTCGCGGAACTGTTGTGCCCACTGAAGTAGTTTATCTTTAAAATTGGTATATTCTGATAAGTCAATACTAATGACATTTCGCATGGCTTATTCCACTTCAGGTTGATTGGCTGTTGAATAGTTTCTCCACTTATCAATACACTGCATCATATCAGTTGGAATATCCGAACTAAAGCGCATAAACTCCTTGGTTATCGGATGTTCAAATCCTAAGGTCTGAGCATGTAAGGCTTGACGTGGTAATATTTGAAAGCAGTTTTCTACAAACTGTTTGTATTTGGTAAAAGTAGTCCCTTTTAGAATCAAGTGTCCACCATAACGCTCATCGTTAAATAAGGTATGCCCAATGTGTTTCATATGAACGCGAATCTGATGTGTACGACCGGTTTCTAATCGACAACTCACAAGCGTAACATACCCCAAACGTTCTAAAACTTTATAGTGAGTAACTGCATATTTACCATCTGCTTCGTCTTCATAAGCGGCCATCTGCATTCGGTTTTTAACGTGTCGCCCAATATAAGTTTCGACCGTACCTTCTTCTTCGGTCACATTACCCCACACCAAAGCCACATATTCTCTTTCTGTAGTTTTTTCGGCAAACTGTCTTTGTAATTCGCTCATCGCCCATTCGGTTTTAGCAATAACCAATAAACCGCTGGTGTCCTTGTCGATTCGATGAACCAATCCGGGACGCTCACTGCTGTTTAGAGGTAAATTTTCAAAGTGATAAGCCAAAGCATTTACTAAGGTTCCCGTGTAGTTTCCGTGTCCAGGATGTACAACTAGTCCGGGTTTTTTGTTGATCACCAAAAGCGTATCGTCTTCATAAACGATATCCAATGGAATATTCTCCGGTAAAATTTTATTTTCAAACGGCGGTTGTTCCATCAATACTCGTACTACATCAAAGGCTTTGACCTTGTAATTTGACTTGACAGGAATCTCGTTGACAAATATATTACCGTTTGTCGCGGCTTGTTGAATTTTATTTCGAGTAGCATTCTCTACCAAATTCATTAAAAATTTATCCACACGTAAAGGCGCTTGTCCTTTAGAGGCTTCAAATTTGTAATGTTCGTATAAATCCCCTTCTAATTCGTCTTGGAACTCGATATTTTCTTGCATTTATTCCGCTGTGTTGTTTTCAATTTCTGGAGCTACGTCTAATGCCTCTGCAGACAATCCCGCTCTACCATCTCCTAATACAAAATCTAATTTAGAGGCTTTTAAAACCTTATCACCAGCTTTTAATGTTTTACCATTTTGTCTCACTTGTAATACGACATCTCTACCAATATAACTTTGATATGTGGTGGTCCCCAAATTTAGGCCCATTGCTTCTACTGTAGCTATGGCTTGTCTAAAGGTCAATTGATTTAAGTCTGGCAAGGTTATTTTAGAATATCCCGCTGCATTTATCTTTACGTAAATCTTTCTATTTTCTTTTACTCCTGCTCCTGCCGCTGGATCTTGTTCAATAATCGACAATGGAGGTACGCTTTTATCATAATCCAAAGTATCTAAAATAACCAGCTTCAATTGCACTGCTTCCAAAACACCTTCTGCCGCATCGACCTTCATTTTTCGCAATTCCGGAACAGCGATCTTCTGACCGTGGTTTGTAGAGCTTTTCATCCAGCGTAATGACGCAAAACTAATCACCACGATGATGATTACTGCCAAAGCTATATTGATAAAAAAAGCTTTTGATGTTATAAATTTTCTAATACTCATAAAAATATAATTTTGACAAAGATATAAAATAGAAAAGATTTTTTGTTTCTATGTTTTATTATAAATTTGTTTAATTGAGAGCCCTCTAAAAAACGAGGGTCTCCAATTGACAAAATCATTAGATATGAAGCATGTAGCTATTATTATGGGTGGGTATTCTAGCGAATATAAAATATCACTACTCAGTGGAAATGTGGTATACCAATCGCTGGATCGTTCAAAATACGTTCCGTATAGAATTCACCTCTTTAAAAACAAATGGGTATTTGTTGCAGATGATGAACAAGAGTACCCTATTGACAAGAATGATTTTTCAATAATCTACCAAGGCAAAAAAATAATTTTCGATGTCGTTTTTAATGCTATACACGGAAGTCCTGGCGAAGATGGTTTAATACAAGCTTATTTTGAATTGATCAATATGCCTCATACTTCTTGTGGATATTATCAAGCTGCACTAACCATGAATAAACGCGATATGTTATCGGTATTAAAACCCTATGGTATTAAAACCGCCATTTCGTATTACCTCAATCAAGGTGATGTTATCGATACAGAAGCTATTATTCAAAAAGTCGGCCTACCTTGTTTTGTAAAACCCAATAAATCGGGTTCCAGTTTCGGAATTTCAAAACCAAAAACTTCCGAGGAGCTTTTAACAGCGATTGACAAAGCTTACCTAGAAGATAATGAAATTATTATTGAGAGTTTTCTGGAGGGTACAGAAGTCTCTGTCGGAGTGATCAACTATCAAGGAGAAGTCAAAGTACTACCCATTACTGAGATTGTATCTGAAAACGACTTTTTTGATTACGAGGCCAAATACATGGGCAAATCTCAAGAGATCACACCAGCTCGCATATCAGAAGAAGTCGCTTTAAAAATCAGTGAAATCACCAAGAAAATATATATCATTTTAAAGATGGAGGGTTTTTCTCGTAGCGAATTTATTTTGGTCAACGGCGAACCGTTTTTACTTGAAATGAATACTATTCCGGGACTGACCAACGAAAGCATCTTACCACAACAGGCCCGTGAAGCCAATATCTCACTAGCAGCATTATTTGATAACGCCATCTGTTTGGCACTTGACAAATCTTAATCATGAGAAGAGCGGTTTTCCCCGGTTCATTTGATCCAATCACCAATGGACATTTTGACATTATTTGCCGTGCAGTACCCTTATTTGACGAAATTATCGTTGCAATAGGTGTCAACGCCGAAAAGAAATATATGTTTTCTTTAGATGAACGAAAGCGATTTATCGAAGAAACCTTTAAAGATGAGCCCAAGATTAAAGTCCGTACGTATCACGGATTGACTACCGACTTCTGTATCGAAAACGACGCTCAATTTATACTTAGAGGATTGCGAAATCCCGCTGATTTTGAGTTTGAAAAAGCCATTGCTCATACCAATCGCTTTTTGACAAAAATCGAAACGGTCTTTTTATTAACCGCAGCGAGCACTTCCTTCATCAGTTCCAGCATCGTTAGAGATGTAATCCGAAACAAAGGCGACTATCAACGACTGGTTCCTAAACCCGTTTTTGTTAAAAGATAACAACCAAAAAAAAGGTCGGCAGTATATACTGCCGACCTTTTTTTATATTTACTGGTTTATAAAACATCTGACTCTTCAATCAAAAGTTTGATGTTCTCATACGAATTCTCCATGGCTTCTCGAATTTGTTCTTTATTTAACCAAGCAACCTGTTCTATCCCTTCTTCAATTTGTCCAACTGGCACTCCATCAAAATCCGTTTTCATTTCAAACCAATGGGTAATCTTAAGTTTGTACTTGCCATTGCGTTTAAATACATGATAGGTTTTCTGAAGTTTCTTAGTTATTTCCAAGCCCGTAACTCCGGTTTCTTCTTCGACCTCGCGGATAGCGGTTTGCTCAATTTCTTCATTTTTCTCAATACCTCCCTTAGGCAAATCCCATTTCCCATTTCGAAGAATAAACAAGACCTCTCCTTTGGAATTATAGACCAATCCCCCCCCCGCTTTTTGAACGGGAATCTTTTCTTTGATTTTTTTTAGAATTTCTTTTTCATTAGGATGATAAAGAAAAGCCTTTTGGATTTTATTTTGAAAATATTTAATGATAATTTTGTCGATATCGACACTATCTAACAAGAACAATTGGAAATCAGTTTCTTTTACAATTTCGTTTGTCAGAAATAGAGGCTTGTCGTTTACAAAAACTTTATACATTTGTACTATGATTTTTAATAGAGAAACAGCACAAAAAACGGCCGAATTGCTTTTACAAATAAACGCAATTAAATTAGATCCTAAAAATCCTTTTATATGGGCTTCGGGATGGAAATCGCCAATCTACTGCGACAACCGCATAACACTCTCATATCCAGAGATTAGAAAATTCCTAAAAAATGAATTTGCTCAGAATATCGAAGCCAAATACGGTAAGCCAGACGTCATTGCCGGAGTTGCTACAGGTGCTATTGGTATCGGATTAATGGTTGCAGAAGTATTGGAATTACCTTTTGTATATGTAAGACCCGAGCCTAAAAAACACGGTAGACAAAACCAAATCGAAGGACAATTGGAAGCCGGTAAATCAGTTTTAGTGATCGAAGACCTAATTAGTACAGGTAAGAGTAGCTTGCAAGCCGTAGAAGCTTTAAAAGCCAATGGCGCCAATGTATTGGGTATGGCAGCAATTTTTACCTATGGTTTTGAAATTGCTGATCAAAACTTTAAAGAAGCTGGAATTGAATTGATGACTTTAAGTAATTATTCGTCATTATTAGAAAGTGCGGTAGAAAAAAAGTATATTTCGGAATCCGATTTGGAAACTTTAAAAGAATGGCGTACCAACCCATCTATTTGGAGTCCAAAATAAATAATTTAAAGATTATATAAAACCGACACTAACATTTTGGGTTAAATTCCAAAAGTCAATTCAACATTATATATCTGTTTAAAAACCAAAATAGTCATACTATGAAACTAGAAAGTCCTAAGGTTACTGTATCCAAGTCCGCAGAATATATTTTTGAGGCTTTAAGCGATGTCAAAAACTTCAAACAATTAATGCCGGATTCTATTGCTAAGTTTGAAGTGGTAGATGAAGATTCTTTTATTTTCGGTTTAAAGGGAATGCCCGAAATCAAATTGAGAAAAAAAGATCAAATAGCCCCTACAAAAATTGTTTTAGGTGCTGCTAGTGATAAACTTCCCTTTACACTTATCGGAGACATAGAACCGATTGATGGTGAAAACGCAGCTGTTCAGTTGCATTTTGAAGGTGAATTTAATCCGATGATGGCCATGATGGTTAAAGGCCCTATTGGCAAATTTATCGAAACCTTAGCCAATAACATGCACAAATTATAATTGCATATCCCTTATATAAAAGGCTAGTCACTAATTATGACTAGCCTTTTTTTATTAAAGTTGTTTTACTGTTTGAATAACCGCTGCATTGACTTCATTAAAGTCTTTTACAAAAAACGATGCGCCGGTCAAATCCTGTAATTTCGAATTTTCACTGTGATAAGCTATACAGAAAATATCAGCTGCACAGGCAGCACGAACACCACTAGTACTGTCTTCAATAATAGCACATTGTTCTTTAGGTGCTTTAGAAAGTGACGCAGCATGTAGAAAAATAGCTGGATCCGGTTTAGATTTTGGAAAATCTTCTCCACTTACTATATCTGTAAAATAGGGAAACAACTCAAAACGAGTAAAAACCCTTTGAATAGTTCCCTTTGATGCTGATGAAGCCAAAATGAGCTGCACATCATTTTGATACAAATCAACGATTAGCGCTTTTACTCCCGCTATCAATTCCAAATCTTCTTTGGTATCAAAAGCATCGTTAAAGAAAAAACGTTTTCTCAATATTAAATCCTCCACATCGTGTGTCAGACCAAAATGTTCTTTTAACTTCTGAAAAACATTTCTAGTAGAATTACCAGTGAAAGAGGCATACATCTCAGGAGTCACATCAATTCCCAATTCATCAAAATGCTTGTAATAGGCATATTTATGTACGGGCTCTGTATCGACGATAACCCCATCCATATCAAATATAATGGTCTTAATCATTGTTTTTTTTACAAAGGTAAACGTTTATAAAAACTATGCGAAATTATAATTCGCGCTTTCGCCTTTTAAATAAGAAAAAGAAAGTAATATTAAAAAAAATCATTCCCCATGTACATCCTCCCCATAAGCAAGTTCACTTTTTATAAAAACAAGTCTAATAAAAACAATTATCAAACTGTAGCATTTAGCTCAAAATGCTTAACTTTCACACTTACAATTTATTTTGGAAGACGAAGCTTTATTTATTCAACGATTAACTCAAAAAGACACCCAAGAAGACGCATTTAGGGATCTGGTAAGCCGGTATAAAAAACCGCTTTACAGCCATCTGCGTACGCTACTATTAGATCATGCCGACACCGACGATGTGCTGCAGAATTCCTTTATTAAGATCTTTCAAAACATCGATAAATTCAAAGGCGAAAGCAAATTATTTTCGTGGATGTTTCGAATTGCAACCAATGAAGCCTTAACTTTTCTAAAACAAAAAGCACATAAAAATCAATTTTCTTATAACGAATTATCTGAATTTCTAGTAGAAGAACTTCAAGAAGATGATTTATATAACGGAGACGAAATTCAACTTTTACTTCATAAAGCGGTGATTACTCTACCAGAAAAACAGCAATTGGTATTCAAGATGAAGTATTATGAGAATTTAGATTACCAAACGATTTCCGAAATCCTAGAGACTTCCGTAGGTGCTTTAAAAGCCTCCTACCACCATGCTGTAAAAAAAATAGAGCTATTTTTAAAAGACCATTAAACCTTTAGGTTTTTTTATAGTCTAACCTATAAGATTACAAAGCGATGAAAGAACAAAAATCACATTCCCTACCTGAATCAAAGGAGAACTTTAAAGTCCCGGATCGTTATTTTGAGGATTTTGACGGAAAATTGTTTACCAAGTGGGACAATACCCCTGCTATACCTCCTAAAAAAAGCTTGTCTATTTCGAGACTGGTTTATTTCGGCGCAGCAGCGAGTGCTGTTGTACTTCTCGGTCTGAGTTTTTGGTTTACCAATAACAATCAGGTTGATCTAAAATCCGCAGAAATGGAAAACTATTTACAGTTTAACGCATCTACTTCTGACATCGCACAAGATTTTAATGCTGAAGATTTTAAAGAATTTGAAAAAACACTAAATCTCAACGAACTAAAAATAGATGATTATCTGCTGACTAGTACGGATATTGAGTTTTACTTAAATGAAGAATAATCAGACCGTATCGTCGATAGTAAAATGTGGAACACAAACCACTTTTGAATGAAAATGCGATACCCCATGACCCTAATTATAAAAATGTAAAAGACATATGAAAAAACTCATCACTTTATGTTTGCTTTATTTTTGCTCTCACAGCATTATAGCCCAAGACCGCGGCAATCACGATCAAATCAATTCTCTAAAAATAGCTCATCTATCATCTGAATTAAATCTAACTGCAAAAGAATCGGAAAAATTCTGGCCGCTGTACACGAATTACTCGGAGAAAATGCACGCTTTAAGAAATAATCCGATGGCACGTTATATTCGAAATACGGATATGGAAACCATTGAGAAAATGCAGGAGAAAGAAGCGGAAGAGGCTTTAAAAAAGATAATTAACTACGAATCGGAATACTTTAGCCTACGAACTAATTTCCTTCAAGAGGTACAAAAAGTATTGAGTGCTAAAAAAATCATTCAATTAAACAAGACTGAAGACGACTTTAATCGCAAACTACTAAAGCAGTATCGCAATAAAAAATAAAGTCAGGGAAACCTATAATTGTTATTCCTTACACAATAATAACCATAATTTTTAAAAATCAGCCTGAAAAGCACTATCTTTGCAGGCTGATTTTATATTTATAATGAGACTACATAGAAATTTAACATTTACCGTAATTGACTCAATTTTATCGATCTACAACGATGGTGAATATGCCGACAAAGTTGTATCAAGAGCTTTAAAGAAAGACAAGAGATGGGGAAGCACGGACCGAAAATTCGTTGCGGAAACTATATATGAGATGGTTCGATGGAAACGACTTTATGCAGAAATTGCTGAAGTTAAAGAACCATATAACCGAGATGAAGTTTGGAAAATCTTTGCTGTTTGGGCCGTATTAAGAGGTTATAAACTTCCAGATTGGAAATATTTTGAAAAAACACCAGTTCGAAAAATAAAAGGGCGTTTTGACGAACTTATCAAAATCCGTAAATACAGAGAATCTATTCCAGACTGGATGGATGAGTTGGGACTAAAAGAATTGGGCGAGGAAACTTGGACTCAAGAATTGGCAGCACAAAACAAACAAGCACAAGTTATTTTACGTGTTAATACACTGAAGACAACTCGTGAGAAATTGCGTGCAATTCTAATGGATTTGGACATTGACACTATTTTAGATGATAATTATCCCGATGCGCTTATTTTAAAAGAACGTGCAAACGTATTCTTAACAGATGCTTTTAAAGAAGGCTTCTTTGAGGTACAAGATGCTTCTTCACAATTAGTAGCTCGTTTTCTAGATATACAACCTGGAATGCGCGTGGTAGATACTTGTGCTGGCGCAGGTGGAAAAACCCTACACATGGCTTCTTTAATGGAAAACAAAGGGCAAATCATCGCGATGGATATCTATGAAAGCAAGCAAAAGCAATTAAAGATTCGTGCCAAAAGAAATGCTGCATTCAACATTGAATACCGCATTATAGATACCACCAAAGTGATTAAAAAATTACACGAAAAAGCAGATCGCGTGTTGATCGATGCTCCGTGTAGTGGATTAGGGGTTTTAAAGAGAAACCCAGATAGCAAATGGAAATTACAACCGGAATTTATAGACAATATCAAAGTGGTGCAAAGACAAGTTTTAGAAGATTATTCTAAAATCGTTAAACCAGGAGGTAAATTGGTTTATGCTACTTGCTCTATACTTCCATCTGAAAACCAAGAGCAAATTGCATTTTTCCTAACAACGGAAATCGGATCACAATTTAAACTGATTGAAGACCGAAGAATTCTTTCGTCTGAATCTGGTTTTGACGGATTCTATATGGCCTTAATGGAAAGAAAAAAATAATTACAATATCTTTAAAATAAATATTCCACCGCTTATGAATAGAATTCTTTTACTCATTATCGGTGGATTTTTGTTTTATAATACCACTGTTGCTCAACCTGCAGATCAGCTTACCTACTACCAAGGTGTCGATTTCTCACTGACAGGTGTTGCCTTTAAAAATCAATTGATTCGTAAAATTACCGCAACCCATACCAAACAGCTTAGCTACAAACAAGTTTGGAATGCCATTAAAATATGTGATCTCGATCCGACTGATCCTTCTAAGGTTTTATTGTTATACGGATGGAAAAACACAAATAAAGGCATTCAAAGTCGAACTAGAAATAAAGAAGATAACGGAGGAGCAAAAGGCGACTGGAACAGAGAACACACTTTTGCCAAGTCATTAGGAAAGCCCAACCTCGATATTACAGGACCAGGCGCAGATGCCCATCACATCAGAGCTTCCGATGTCGATTGGAATGCGGCAAGAGGAAACCTAAAATTTGCCGACGGTTTAGGAAATTCCGGAAAATCCGGAAATGGCTGGTATCCCGGCGATGAATGGAAAGGGGATGTCGCCAGAATGATGATGTATATGTATTTGAGATACAACACTCGCTGCTTACCTAACAACGTGGGTTATGGTAGCACCAAAGCCACGCCTGATGGTATGATCGATTTGTTTTTAAAGTGGAATGCCGAAGATCCTGTATCTGAGATTGAAATTCAACGCAACAACTATTTGGCAAATACAAAAAATGCCTACGCACAAGGAAATAGGAATCCATTTATTGACAACCCCTATTGGGCTACTCAAATATGGGGCGGAGCTGCCGCACAAGACCGCTGGAAGAACCTTTCAGCAGCTTGTATGAGCAATAATCTTTGCAGCAAAACCAATGCTGCTATTAAAAAATAAGTCGCTTAAATCGACCTTTTTAGAGTCTTGCAAAAAGACAGCATAAAAAAAACCGAGCAATGCTCGGCTTCTTCGTAAAAATTAAAAGCAATTAGTCTAATCTCATAAACTTGCCTTTATCATTAAAAACTAGTTCTATTTCATTATTTAACTTAATGTCTTGTCTATTGGTACTTTTTAACTCCCACTCAACTACATAGTTGATACCGTAATTTTTGGTTACATAATCTTGTATGGCAACCGGAATCACTGACGACGGTAATCCAGATTTACATTCGGCTTGAATCAATCTTGAATTCTTGTCAAATTCCAACTCTGTCCCATCATCAAACTTCACTTCGTAGGTAGTCTTCAAAAGCTCCTTATCCAACTTTGCTGTCAGAAAAACCTTGTCACTAAAGTTTTTTCCAATAAAAGTTTGAATTTCTTTTGGCAATTGCTCTTTGGTCAAAACCTTATCTTGAGCCGAAGCGCCCAGCCCGATGAACATCATCACGACTGTTAAAAAAAATGCTTTTTTCATAACTATTGATTTTATATCTATTAATTTAAACACTCTCCTTCAAATATAACAAAAATTTTAGACCTATTCAACAGTACTTAAAAGAATAATCCTTTATTTATCAACCGCTTGACAAATTGTTTTACTACAAAAAAAATGCCATAAAAAAAGAGAAAAACCATAAATATGATTTTTCTCTTTTAATATAGTCACAAGAATTTTAAATATTAATCGTTCATCGATTTTAAAAACTCATCGTTGTTATTTGTCTTCTTTATATTATCATTAATGGAATTCATCGCTTCAACAGAGTTCATATCCGCCAAATAGTTTCTAATAGCCCACATCTTCTGTAGCATTTGCTTATCTAACAGCAAGTCATCTCTTCTAGTACTTGATGAAGTCAAATCAATAGCAGGGAAAATACGTTTGTTAGCAATCTTACGATCCAATTGCAATTCCATATTTCCAGTACCTTTAAATTCTTCAAAGATAACCTCGTCCATCTTAGATCCCGTATCCGTTAAAGCGGTCGCGATAATACTTAATGAACCACCATTTTCAATATTTCTAGCTGCTCCAAAAAAGCGTTTTGGTTTTTGTAAAGCATTGGCATCTACCCCACCACTTAAAACCTTTCCAGACGCTGGTTGCACCGTATTGTAAGCTCTAGCCAAACGCGTGATTGAATCTAATAAAATCACTACATCATGACCACATTCCACCAATCTCTTGGCTTTTTCTAAAACAATATTAGCTACCTTAACGTGTCTTTCTGCAGGTTCATCAAACGTAGAAGCAATAACTTCTGCATTGACACTACGCTGCATATCAGTAACCTCTTCAGGTCGTTCATCAATCAATAAAACGATCAAATACACTTCAGGATGATTGGCCGCAATAGCGTTTGCAATATCCTTTAAAAGCATGGTTTTACCCGTTTTAGGTTGTGCCACGATCATACCACGCTGCCCTTTACCAATTGGAGCAAACATATCCATGATACGCGTTGAAACCGTACTGCGTTTTTCGTCTAACTTAAATTTTTCGTCAGGAAACAAAGGCGTTAAATGCTCAAAAGAAACCCGGTCACGAACCACTTGTGGGTCATGTCCATTTATCTTAGATACACGAACTAATGGGAAAAACTTCTCCCCTTCTTTCGGAGGCCTTACGACCCCTTTTACCGTGTCCCCAGTTTTTAATCCAAAAAGTCTAATTTGAGATTGCGATAAATAAATATCATCTGGAGACGATAAATAATTATAATCAGAAGATCTTAAAAATCCATATCCGTCAGGCATCATTTCCAATACCCCTTCACTCTCTATAATTCCATCAAACTCATAATCCGGTTCTCTATACTGTTGCTTTTTATTCTTAGCCGCTGCATTTGGATTATTATTGTGTTGGTTTGGATTGTTATGGTTTGAATTCCCATTCTGATTAGAGTTCCCATTCTGATTAGAGTTTCCATTCTGATTAGAGTTTCCATTCTGATTAGAATTTCCATTCTGATTAGAATTTCCATTCTGATTGGAGTTTCCATTCTGATTGGAGTTTCCATTCTGATTGGAGTTTCCATTCTGATTGGAGTTTCCATTCTGATTGGAGTTTCCATTTTGGTTAGCATTGGGATTGTTGGGATTGGTATTCGCTTTTTTAGCAGGAATTGGCTGTGAAGCCTTATTGTTTTCTTGGTCTTTCGCTTCAACGGTATTTGAAGGTCTTACCTCTTTTTTGATTCTTTGTTTAGGAACAAATTCTTTTCTTGTAGCAACTTCTTCTCTAGAACCTTCGGTTGGCTTTACCTCTGATTCTTTTGTTGCCGTATCTTTTCTATTGTCTGTTCTCGGGCGTTCTTGTATCCGCTTAGCTGGAGCAACTCGTTCCGAATTTTCTTTTTTGACTTGTGGTGCTTCCGCTACTACTTGCTGTTTTTCAACGACTGGCTTGTCATTTTCGACTTTCTCAGTAGGGGGAACTTCTAATTTATCCTCTGGAGCTACTCTTTTTCTTTTCGGCTTTTCAGCTGAATTTGCTATGGGAGCATCTTCCGTAGTTACAGTAGAGACCTTAACAGACTCTGGATTAGCAGCTTGATAATCTAAAATTTGATAAACAAGTTCATCCTTTTTTAAATTACGATATTTACTAATCTTCGCGTTTTTTGCAATTTCTTGAAGCTCGAGAAGCTTCATTTCTTTTAATACAGAAATGTCAAACATAGAAATGTTTATTGTTTAAATTTAATGGAATTGTTGTGTTGTGTTTTTTTGGAGTGTATTTCAAATTTGAAGTAGCCATAATATGAAGCACTTACAGCTATGCCTTGCAATATTACGAATTAATTTTAAAAAACAATAGGAAATTACAAAAAAGAAACGTTATTTTTGTCTTTTCAAAGAATAAAATATGATTCAAAGAATTCAAACCGTATATTTAATTTTAGCGCTGGTCTTCTCCGGAATACTTCCTTTTGTATTTCCCCTGTGGAAAACATCGGGTGAGATTCCTTTTTATTTTATGGAAAACTCGTATTACACCATTTTATTTGGACTTTCTACGAGCTTAAGTGTAATCAGTATATTAGCCTATAAAAAAAGACAAAATCAATTTGTTTTAAACAGATTGAACCTCTTATCAAACGTTATATTACTAGGATTATTTGTGTATCGTTCTCTAATGATATCTGGAGAAACTACGGAAGTGGTTTCTGAGAAAGGTATTGGGATGTTCCTCCCTATTGCTTCTATCTTATTTTTGGTTTTGGCCAACAAAGCCATCAAGAAGGATGAAGATCTCGTAAAATCTGTAGATCGATTAAGATAAACCTTTCATCTTAGTTTATTAGTGCGCCAAAAACCGAACCCTAGGGTTCGGTTTTTTTATGCTTTGGAAATTCTATAATCTCCAAGTTCTGTATTTTCCCGTGATCAATTTCAAAACGCAACATCGTTCGCACTTGATGAAAACCGGATATCCCCGCTGCCCCAGGATTAAGATGCAATATACCCAAGCTTTTGTCAAATTGAACTTTTAGTATATGCGAATGCCCACATATAAAAATTTGTGGCGGATCAAGACGAAGTTCTTCCTTCACTCGGGCATTATACTTACCAGGATAACCTCCAATATGCGTGATCCATACACGCATCCCTTCACAGACAAAGCGATTGTCTTCAGGAAATTCAGCACGCGCTTCAATGCCATCTATGTTTCCAAAGACAGCTCTTAACGGTTTATGTTTTTTGATGGTATCCGTTACAGCAATAGCACCGATATCGCCAGCGTGCCATACCTCATCTGCTTGATCTACATATTTTAATATAGTATCGTCTATGCAACTATGCGTATCAGACAACAATAATATCTTTTTCACCTAATTCTTTTTTTAATAGTTTAAAATCCATCCCTCACTTTCAATCCCTCACGTCTAATCGGTATAAAACTGTATTAAACGACTGATCGCTCTTTCGCAAACCGAACAAAATTCCTTAGCGGTATTGGTTTTCATTCGACAATCTAAAGTAGCCTTGTAAATCTTTTTACCAGCCAAACCTTCATAAACGCCCACAGGATATTTTTTAGAATCGGTGACATCAGTAGGTATCGGCGTTTTTTTAACCAACATATCTTTCCACTTCGAATCAAAATCCTTTAAAGTCGTTATATTTTGTTCCCAAGGTTCTAATGCCGTCGATTGCATATCACTCAGCACATCGGTTTCATAAAAATACTCGTCCGATAGTCCCGCAAAACTATGTCCGAATTCGTGAACCACTACAGGTTTAAAATTCACATGCCCCGTAGTTGTTAAAGTATAAGCATTATAAATTCCACCACCTCCATAAACATCGGTATTAGCCAATATTATAATGTGCTCATACGGAATACCTGCTAGCAAATCATGTAGCTTTTTTAATCGTCCTGTAGTCAGATAACGCTCTGAATAAAAGGTATCAAAATTGGACTCTACCGCTGTGCGTTTCCATTCATTTTTCCGCGGTACACTCACCCCAGAGTCTTGCGAAACACTTTCTACAGCATAAAAATTAAAACGATCTTTAAATTGCCCAAACGGTTGATGTGCAAAAATCTCGTCCATAGTGACTTGTGCATATTCTCTAAAAGCAGCCATTTGATTTTGTTGAAAACCCTCAGCTACAATAACCACGTTAATAGCTTTTTTAGCCTCTTTTGCCCGATTCAACAAAACATGAGGCGTTTGGGATTGGTAACCTTTTTTATGAATCAAAATATCTGTTGGATCTATTTGCTGACTTAACACTACCGGATAGCTCCCCTTTTTGTCAATTAACGCGATTTCTATACGAACGGCCCCTTTTGGGAAGGGTACCAAAAAGACGTTTTCAAAATTTTTAGAAATCTTCTCTGCTTCTTCCGTCGACAACCATTCTTGGTATAATGTACTAAAACTATGTGTATAAATTAACTGTTGCGTTTTTAGGTCATATAACGAAACCGTACCATTTCCCTTAAGGTGATTCTCACTCAAATGATGCCTGCGACCCGCCCATTGAGGAAGTTCGTTCAGTTCATCGATCACAACACTTTTCCTTTCTACATTTCCCGCAAAAACCGCATCAATTCGCAAGGTTTTATCGGTAAAAAACTGATCAAATTCTTGACTAAATCCCTGTACAGAGACCATTAGCAACATAAAAACTATAAAACGCATTTGATATTTTTTTGAATTGTAAAAACAAAGGTAATTAAATAATTTCCGACAATTTATCTTTAACTGGGCTGCTTGTGATATTAGATTTTATTATCCGACTTTCTATAAATCCAAAAACAATATTATATCACTTTGCATTAAGGACTGACGCGGCATCCTTTTTATTAAGCGATAGCGTTATAAAAAGATACAGCAAAAGGCCTGGGCCGAAGGCAATGCCCAAAAAGACCATCACCTACAGCATCCTTTCCTTTTGTATAACATTAATTTTATTGGAGTAAAAACATCCAATGACTAAATTAGATTATATTTGTACTTCAAATAAATTTTGACCTTCAATTTTGAGATACTTTATAGAATTTGCATATCAAGGCACCTATTATCATGGATGGCAATCTCAGCCCAATGCCAAAACCGTTCAGGAAACACTTACTAGTGCACTTAGTACCATACTGCGTACACCATTAGAATTAGTGGGTGCTGGTAGAACGGATGCGGGAGTACACGCCAGACAGATGTATGCTCATTTTGATAGTGAATTGGTGATCAACAGCACGGCTATAGTACCCAAAATCAATTCTTTTTTACCGGAAGACATCGTCGTTTATGGTTTTCATGCAGTGGGTGATGAGGCTCATGCCCGTTTTGATGCGACTAGTCGAACCTATGAATATCATGTGCATTTATTTAAGGATGCCTTTAAAAAAGATTTGAGTTGGTATCACTATCGACCTTTAGATGTAGAAAAAATGAATGAGGCCGCTAAGATACTTTTTGAGTACGAAGATTTTGAATGTTTTTCTAAAAGCAATACGGATGTTTTTACATTTAATTGCACGATTACGCAAGCGAACTGGAGTCGTCATCAGAACAGTTTGGTATTTACCATTACCGCCAATCGTTTTCTAAGAAATATGGTTCGAGCTATAGTGGGAACCTTAGTACAAATCGGGCTTGGAAAAGCAACCGTAGACCACCTTAGAACTATAATTGAAAGTAAAGATCGAGGTCAAGCTGGATTTTCAGTTCCAGCAAAAGGATTATTTTTAACCCGAGTATCATACCCCTATTTTGAATGAAAGCCATTAAATCTATATCTCTCCAAAAAATATTAAGTTACTCCAAGCCCTACCAAAGTCGGTTTAATTGGGTGATTGTTTGGGCAATATCGCTTTCGATATTCGCGGCATTGCGTCCTTATATGCTCAAGCAAACCGTGGACGATTACGTTCAGAAACACGACGGACAGGGTTTACTAATTTATGTAGGCCTCATGGCTCTTGTATTAATACTCGAAGTGGTGTCGCAATTCTACTTTGTTTATTGGGCCAACTGGCTCGGGCAAGATATTGTCAAAGATATTAGGGAACAATTATTCAATAAAATCACCTCATTTAAAATGCGGTATTTTGACAATGAACCCGTTGGTAAATTAGTCACTCGTGCGGTTTCGGATATTGAGTCTATTGCCAGTATTTTTAGTCAAGGATTATTTATGATTGTCAGTGACCTATTAAAAATGGTCGTGGTATTGGGAATTATGTTTTATATGAATTGGCAATTGAGTTGTATTGTGATTATTGGTATGCCCATTTTGCTCTATGCTACTCGTGTTTTTCAATTAAAAATGAAATCCGCTTTTCAAGAAGTACGTACTCAGATTTCCAATTTAAACACCTTTATTCAAGAGCGTTTGACCGGAATGAAAATCGTGCAACTCTTCACTAGAGAAGAGGTGGAATACGAAAAATTCAAAGACATCAACGACAAACACAATAACGCTTGGTTAAAAAACATCTTATACAACTCTATTTTCTTTCCGATAGCTGATATCGTTTCATCTTTGACTTTGGGTTTTATTATCTGGTATGGCGGAATGTCCATTGCTAATGGGGGGCATTTGACAACATTTGGAGATCTTTTTGCCTATACGATGTTGATCAACATGTTGTTTAATCCACTGCGCCAAATTGCGGATAAATTCAATGTGATGCAAATGGGTATCATCGCCGCAGAACGCGTTTTTGAAATTATGGAGATTGAAGACGAAGTGGAAAAAACAGGAACAATAGAGGCAGGGCAATTCAATGGTAATATTGAGTTCCGAGACGTTCACTTCAGTTATATACCCGGAGTGGAAGTACTAAAGGGCATCGACCTTAAAATAAAAGCGGGAGAAACCGTAGCTATCGTCGGATCATCTGGCGCAGGTAAATCTACCATCATCAATTTATTGAATAATTTTTACGAGCTGGACAAGGGAACGATTTCAATCGATGGCACAGACATTAAATCTTTTACAACTGAGAGCCTGCGCAAACAAGTTGCTGTTGTCCTCCAAGACGTGTTTTTATTTAGCGATTCGATCTTAAACAACATTACCTTACACAATCCGAATATCACTCGTGATGATGTGATTGCCGCAGCGATCAAAATCGGTATTAATGATTTTATCGAGAGCCTACCTTATGGATACGATTACAACGTTAAGGAGCGCGGTATTATGTTGTCCTCAGGACAGCGTCAATTGATTGCATTTTTACGAGCCTATGTCAGCAATCCTAGCATTTTAATCTTAGATGAAGCGACCTCTTCTGTGGATACCTACTCCGAAGAATTGATACAAAATGCCACCGAATACTTAACACAAGGCCGAACTTCTATCATCATTGCACACCGTTTAGCAACCATAGTTAAGGCAGATAAAATCATCGTTATGGATCAAGGTCGAATTGTCGAAATGGGTACTCATCTTGAACTGATTAATTTACGAGACGGTTACTATAAAAATCTATATGACTCGCAATTTTCCACCAAAGAGATTGAGCACAATAAACATTTAGATTCCTTAAGAAATTAGCTGTAAATCATTAGATAATTACAGAATATTCAAATAAAATCAATTGAAAAGAACTTTTAATTACGAAAGTTTTAATAACGAAATTAAATGATTAATTTCGTAGCTGAATTATACAGAAACACATAGATATGAAATTCGATATTATTGTATTAGGAAGTGGTCCTGGAGGTTATGTAACTGCCATCAGAGCATCACAATTAGGCTTTAAAGTAGCTGTTGTAGAAAAAGAAAACTTAGGTGGGATTTGCCTTAACTGGGGATGTATTCCAACGAAAGCGCTTTTAAAATCTGCACAAGTTTTTGATTATTTAAAACATGCTTCTGACTATGGTATCAACATAGATGGATCTTTTGATAAAGATTTCTCTGCTGTAATTGCACGTTCAAGAGGCGTTGCTGACGGTATGAGCAAAGGTGTTCAGTTTTTGATGAAAAAAAACAAAATTGAAGTTATCAATGGTTTTGGTAAGGTAAAAGCAGGTAAAAAAGTAGACGTAACCGACCAAGATGGTAAGGTAACGGAACTTTCAGCAGACCATATTATCATTGCTACTGGTGCTCGTTCAAGAGAATTGCCTAATCTTCCTCAAGATGGTAAAAAAGTAATCGGATACCGTCAAGCGATGACGCTTGCGGAACAACCTAAGAAAATGATTGTAGTAGGTTCAGGTGCCATCGGTGTTGAATTTGCACATTTTTATAACGCTATGGGAACGGAAGTAACGATAGTGGAGTTTCTACCAAACATTGTTCCTGTTGAAGATATCGACGTTTCGAAACAATTTGAGCGCTCGTTGAAAAAAGCGGGAATTAAAATCATGACTAATGCTTCTGTTGAAAAAGTGGACATCACTGGAACAGGAGTTAAAGCAACGGTTAAAACAGCTAAAGGAGAAGAAATCCTAGAAGCAGACATCGTTTTATCTGCTGTGGGTATCAAATCTAATATCGAGAACATCGGATTGGAAGAAGTGGGTATCGCTACAGATAGAGATAAAATCTTAGTTAACGATTTTTACGAAACCAATATCCCGGGTTATTACGCTATTGGAGATGTAGTTCCTGGTCAAGCTTTGGCTCACGTTGCTTCTGCTGAAGGAATCCTTTGTGTTGAAAAAATCGCTGGTCACCATGTAGAGCCATTGGACTATGGAAATATTCCTGGTTGTACGTATGCTACTCCAGAAATTGCCTCTGTGGGAATGACTGAGCAAAAAGCAAAAGATGCTGGATACGAAATCAAGGTGGGTAAATTCCCTTTCTCGGCTTCTGGAAAAGCGAAAGCTTCTGGAACTCCTGACGGTTTTGTAAAAGTAATTTTTGATGCTAAATACGGAGAATGGTTAGGATGCCACATGATCGGTGCTGGAGTTACGGATATGATTGCAGAAGCAGTTATCGCTCGTAAACTGGAAACAACGGGTTATGAAGTATTAAAAGCAGTTCACCCTCACCCTACTATGAGTGAAGCGGTTATGGAAGCTGTTGCTGATGCTTATGGCGAAGTGATTCACCTATAATCTTTCTTAAATATATTACAAAGAGCTGTTTCATTCATTTGAGACAGCTCTTTTTGTTTACAAATTTTCTAATGTTGGATCATATATCCGTACTACAAGATGTAATTTCCCTAATTACAAACTTTATCATACATTAGGATTTGCTTTCGAATAAGTAGTAGGCAAATCAACCAATCGACTTATTTACCCAACCAATTCGCTAATATTTGCTTGCCCATCGGGGTCAAAATACTTTCTGGATGAAACTGCACAGCACATACATCATAATCCTTGTGCCTTAGCGCCATGATGATACCTTGCCCATCCACAGCCGTCACTTCTAAACAATCCGGCAAGGAATTGACATCCACCGCCCACGAATGGTAACGACCTACTTCAAATTGATTGGGAAGCGATTTAAACAATACTTCGTCTGATACCGTAACCGTGATCGCTGTAGCGATACCGTGAAACGGTTTGTTGAGATTGACCAAGCTACCTCCAAAAACCTCGGCTATGGCCTGTTGTCCCAAGCAAACGCCCAAAATACTTTTGGTCGTGGCATATTTTGCAATAACTTGTTTTAACAATCCCGCTTCCGATGGAATACCCGGACCGGGTGAAAGTACTATTTTATCAAAATACTCCAAATCTTCGATAGCAAACTCGTCGTTTCTATATACCACTACTTGTTCTTCTAAATCTTGAAGATAATGTACCAGGTTAAACGTAAAACTATCGTAATTATCAATGACTACTATTTTCATTATTATTTTTTGTATAGATACTACAGAGACACCATCATTAAATAAAAGTCCTGAAAAATCAAACGCGATCTCGAACTCAAACACGACCTCAAAGATACTGTTTTTCCAAAGTATCGTTCCCACATCATTTTTTAAATATTTCTCGTTGTTTAAGATTTTTATCCCAACCGTCCTATTTAAAATGACATACAGTATCGTATTCTCGTAAAAGTGCTAAACCTACCTCGTATTTATTAATCCCCCCCTTCCTTAAAAAAAAACGTTTTCCACAAAGATTTTACAGACGTAATTTGGTTTCTTTTCATAAAAATAGTTTTTGGTCACTATTTCCTCTTCAAAAAGAAAATCAGTAAAAGCAATCACTGACTCCACAACTATTTCCTCTTAACTGTAAAAATTAGCTAAAATAATATTAATGTTTTGCAAAACTATATTGTGCGCAATCTAATTTATATACCTTTGTTGTATAATTATATAAAACAAGATGGTAGATCAACTAAATCTCAAAAATCAGGTGTGTTTTCCGGTCTACACCTTGGCGAAAGAGATCATCAATCATTATCGGCCTTTATTAGATGAGCTTGATCTCACCTATTCGCAATATTTGGTCTTGATGGTACTTTGGGAAAACGAAGAGCAAACGGTAGGTCAGCTCGGAGAAAAACTAGTTCTCGATAGTGGAACCTTGACCCCACTATTAAAACGGATGGAACAAAAAGCTATGGTTGTGCGTAAACGCAGTGACCAAGACGAACGCGTCGTCAAACTATCTTTAACAGAAAAGGGGAAACAACTAAACGATCGGGCTAAAGAGATACCGCATCGTTTGATGGATTCGATGAAAATAACAGAAAATGAACTTGTAGAATTAAAAGATATAATCACTAGAATTTTAAATAAACAACTATGAAAACATTGTATACAATTGGAGCCACTGCTACTGGAGGTAGAAATGGTCAAGTAAAAAGTGAAAATGGAATTTTAGCACTTGATGTACGTATGCCAAAAGCATTAGGAGGAGCAAACGATGATTTCACCAATCCTGAGATGTTATTTGCCGCAGGCTATGCTGCCTGTTTTGACAGTGCATTAAACTTGGTAATTAAACAAACCAAGATAAAAACAGGAGAAACCAGCGTAAAAGCCACGGTAAGCATCGGTCAATTAGGAGACGGTGGATTCGGTCTTGCTGCGGAATTACATGCAAATATCCCAGAAGTAACACTGGAGGAAGCGCAATCATTGATAGAACAAGCACATAAAGTATGTCCTTATTCCAATGCCACGCGTGGAAACATGGAAGTTAAACTCAGCGTTTCAAATCAATAAATAGATGATATATACTAGTAGTAAACATTATAGTTTCTCGGGCACCGTTTTGTATCCTTTAAATGGAAGTGTTTGCATGGGAAACTGCTGCTAGAAAAACATTCGTTCATAGGGACTTCTTGTATTGCTATCCCTGTTACTTATACTAATTTCAAAATAAAACAAAATGTCGTTAATAGAAAATTTAAACTGGAGACATGCGGTGAAAGCGTACGATCCAACAAAAAAAGTAAGTCAAGAAAACATTGATAAAATAGTCGAAGCAGCTCGTTTAGCACCTACTTCTTCAGGACTACAGCCCTTCAAGGTTATAGTAGTCAAAGATCAAGCTATCAAAGAGAAACTCGCTGAAGGAGCTTTAAACCCAGAGTGTATGAGAGATGCTTCTCATGTAATCATTTTCGCTGCTTGGGACAGATATACCGCAGAAAGAATCGATAAGGTCTATGACTTTACCACCGATGAGCGCGGCTTGCCACGAGGTCGTTTTGGCAGTTATACCGACAAGTTAAAAAGCATCTATCTGGAACAACCGGCTGAGCTCAATTTTGCTCATACAGCCAGACAAACCTATATAGCCTTGGGACTAGCCTTAGCTCAGGCGGCTGAATTAAAAATTGACACTACACCGGTAGAAGGTTTTAACAACGAGCTGGTAGACGAGATACTCGATCTTAAAAAACATGGATTAAAAAGTGTTTCTCTGATGTATATCGGATATGCCGACTTTGAGAATGACTGGATCAAGCATATGAAAAAAGTTAGAACTCCGAAAGAAGAGTTTGTACTAGAATTCTAACAAACAAAAAAGCCACTCAATGAGTGGCTTTTTCTTAAGTGATCCAACCAGGATTCGAACCTGGGACCTACTGCTTAGAAGGCAGTTGCTCTATCCAGCTGAGCTATTGGACCTCACTTAGGATATGTTGTTATTGCCTTTTAATACAATCTGAATTCTTATTTTAAAGCTATTTTCACAAGGGAAATCGACCAAAAAGTTCGAAATTTCAACGGTGCAAAGGTATTCCCTTTTATTCTACTACGCAATTATTTTAATGGTTTTTTTAAAAAAGAAAATATCACACCAGTACACTAGTCTTTTTGGCTTTTTATGGTAGAAACTGCCGCCATATAAAGCAGTAGTAAGAAACTCATTGCATATTCAACAACAGGCTACAGCAGCATTTTGTCCAAACATGAAAGAAAGTTACTCTTAAGGAGGGTATTTCATCAACAACGAAACAAATAGTGTTTTTTATCGATCCACCGACTTTAATTTTTTATAGGATCGGCAGTTGTGATACTCCGTATTTTCGTACCTTTCTAATTCCAATTTCTAATAAATTATTTATAATTACAGTTAAAAAACTACTCCAATGGAACTAAAAAACATCAAAGCAATCATCACTGGTGGAACTAGTGGTATCGGTTATGAAACGGCTAAAATGCTAAGAAGTCACGGTGCTCAGGTAGTCATTTGTGGCAGAAAAGAGGCTAGCGTGCAGCAAGCAGCAACGGCACTTGACGTAAGGGGATTTACAGCAGATGTCAGTACAGAAGCCGATGTATTGGCCTTGTTTGAATATGCTATATCCGAGATGGACGGACTCAATGTATTGATCAATAATGCGGGTATTGGCGGATTTGCTAAACTGATCGATGCGACTACAGCCGATTTCCAAAAAATCTGGGAAATCAATGTCAAAGGTTTATTTATGGCTGGGCGTGCAGCAGCACAACATTTTATGACACAAGATCACGGCAATATCATCAACATCGGATCAACCGCTTCTCAACGTGGGTTTGCCAACGGATCGGCCTATGTAGCTAGTAAATTTGCCGTTTCAGGGCTTACAGAATGCTGGCGTGCGGAATTACGCCCACATAACGTTCGCGTGATGCAGGTAAATCCCAGCGAAGTGCTAACCGATTTCGGTACCAAACTCGGCCTACCTCAACAAAAGGAGGAAGGCAAACTAAAACCAGAACAAATTGCACATGTAATACAGGCCATGCTCAGTATGGACGATGTCGGTTTTATTCCCGATGCTGCTGTTTGGGCTACAAATCCCTGGTAATATATTAGGAGTATTTAGATAGCACAACAAGACAAGGAAACTTTCCTATTTAAACTAACTTTTTTGTTCTCTATAAGTACGAGGGCTCAAGGCGGTATGTTTTCGAAAGTACCTGCAAAAAGTGGTGGCATCAGCAAAATGCAACTGATGGGCAATCTCATACACCGGTAAATCGGTACCCTGCAAAAACGACTTGGCCTTGATAATAACCATTTCCGAAATGACTTTGGAAGCAGAAATCCCTGTTCGTAGGCGAATCAAAGTAGTAAGATATTTAGGAGTAAGTTTTAGTAAATCGGCATAAAACTGTACCGATCGCTCTGTCATATAATATTGATGCACCGAATTGTAAAACTGAAACACAGCGATATCTTTTCGCGAGGAAGGCTCTAACAACGCTTCTTGCTGTTGGTAAAAGACATTGATTTGTCCAATTAGCGAAAACAACAAATACTTGATGATTTGAGGGTGAAATTTGGAATAAGAATTATCAAAATTGCTTTTTAACAAGTCAAAATACGTTTGGTAACTGAGCCGATTATCATCACTCAACGAAATTATCGGTTGGGAAAACAGGGTTTTTAAAAAATTGTAATCCGACGGCAACACCAATTCCGAGATATCATTAAAATCGAACAACAAACAACAAAAGGAACTGTCGCTTTCCAAATTCTTTACCTCTACGATACTTTGAGGTAAAACCGTTAGCAAATCACCTGCCTTTAGCGTGGTTTTCTGTAAATTTACCTGAAGCTGTACCGAACCTTTAACACATAATGAAATCAAGATTCCCTTGCTATTGTAATTTGCCTCATAAAATACATCTGGCAATATATCAGCTGTATACATAACCAATATACGATCTCCTATCGTTTTCATTACTGCATTTTTTTATAGTGACTGTGATAACTTTTAGTTGATTCCGATATAAAGATACACATAAACGACCTTTTGCACATTTTTATCAAATTATAATCTATCGCAAATCGAGAAAGCCTTCGCAATTTTGCAGCAGTAAAAACAAGAACTATGGAAACTCATATAGTAATAGTAAACGGAACGGAATATTCCTTATACAAAAATTACCAAGATCACGAAAAATTGCGCTTGAAGTTTAATACAATGACAAGAAATTTTTGGGGATTTGATTTTGAAAATTATTATCAATCTACTTTTTGGGATGATACCTGCTGTATATATACCCTTTTTTCAGATGGAGAAATCGTAGCACACACTACCCTTACATTGTTTAAAACCCAATTACATTCCAAAGAAATGCTGTTGGCACAGCTGGGTACAGTAATGACCGCTGAAAAACATCAAAGAAAGGGATTGGCGCGTTTTTTAATGGAATACATTCAAGGGGAATGGGCCGATAAAGTAGACGGAATGTTTTTATTTGCCAACGATACGGTAACGGAATTTTATCCAAAATTTGGATTTGTTCCAGTAGAAGAGTTTCAAGCAAGCCTTAACGGTGTTTTTGCTAATACGGGGCAAATCATACAACAGCTAAATCTGGATCGTTCTTCAGACTTGGAACTCTTTGAAAACTACGTCGAGCAATCCATCCCTACTGCTGCGCTAAATACCAATAATAAAGGTTTGGCTTTCTTCTATACCTATGCCTATCCAGAATTTGGCTATAAACAAGCTATATACTTTTTGGAACAATTAAAAACCATAGCCGTGGCAGAGATGGAAGAAAACACTTTAAATATAGTACAGCTCTATCAGTTGGAAAGTTGCCCTATCGAAAACGTGATCAGTGCTTTGGCTCACACTCCTGTAACAAACGTACGTTTTGGCTTTACCCCCCTGGGATTAAACACCCCTTTTGAGCGCTATAAAGATGAAGACCTCACTTTGTTTGTATCCGAAAATCTCGCAGCAGTATTTAAACAACAACAGCTGATGATTCCCTTGCTGTCTCATACCTAAAAATAGCTAAATCTATACTTAGCTAATCCCTATTACAAATTCATACGTTTATCAAAAAACCGCCTGTGTCAAGATTTTTTGATTAGCAGGTGGTTATATTCTTTACTAAATCTGGCATTTTAGATACAGCAAACAAAATTAAATATGGTTTTTCTTTTGTTGTTTGTTATACATTTTCTCATATTTCACCCTAATTACTTGATAAAATAAACACGCACCTACGCTACGTTTTCCATTTGTTTTCTATACTTTAGCAATTCATTAACATTTAAACTCATAGAAATGGAACTGCTAATAGAAAAGATTTACAATGTTGTTTGGAGTGATGTTTTGGTGTTTCTATGTTTATTAACGGGTGTTTACTTCAGTATTCGCTTTAAAATGCCCCAGATCACTTACCTCAGGCAAATGGTCTTATTGCTTTTTAAAAATAATGCTTCCGACAAGGGAATTACGTCTTTTCAAGCCTTTTCACTGGCCATTTCGGGCAGAGTCGGCACAGGAAATATAGCAGGAGTAGCAACCGCAATAGCTATGGGTGGACCGGGAGCTGTGTTTTGGATGTGGGCGATTGCTTTTTTAGGCAGTGCCTCGGCCATTGTTGAAGCTACTTTAGGACAAATGTATAAAGTGGAAAAAGACGGGCAGTATCGAGGAGGTCCTGCCTTTTATATTTTGCGGGGACTCAACAACAAAGCTTTTGCTTGGGCTTTTGCCATAGTAACCATTATCAGTACCGGTTTTTTACTGCCAAGTGTACAGAGCAACAGCATCTCGGTTGCGGTAAAATCCGCCTTTGATATTCCCTTATATTACACCGGCATCGGATTGGCTGTACTTTTGGGAATCATCATCATAGGAGGTGTAAAGAGAATCAGTCGCGTAGCAGAATACGTGGTACCCTTTATGGCTGGATCTTATATATTGATGTCGCTGATTATTATAGCCATCAATATCCATCAAGTTCCCGCGGTTTTTTCACTGATCTTTAGTTCCGCTTTTAGCCTCGATGCCACTTTTGGCGGTATCGTAGGTTTGGCCATTTCATGGGGAGTAAAACGCGGTATCTACAGCAACGAAGCCGGGCAGGGAACCGCTCCACATGCCGCAGCTGCAGCAGAAGTCTCTCATCCCGTAAAACAAGGACTCGTTCAAGGATTTTCCGTTTATGTAGACACCCTATTCGTCTGTACCGCTACTGCCTTAATGATTTTATTCACCGGTCAATATAACGTGGTGAATCCCAAAGGAGGTTTTCTTGTTGAAAATCTACCTCAGGTAGAAATGGGGCCCGAATTCACACAATTTGCCGTTTCACAGCACTTTCCCCTACTCGGTAGCGGATTTGTTGCTATTGCCCTAACTTTCTTCGCCTTTACAACCATTATGGCGTATTACTATATAGCCGAAAGCAACATCAGCTTTGTCATGCGCAACAACAAAAGCAAACTATTGATCTGGAGCTTGCGCATCATCATATTGTTCTCCACCTTTATCGGTTGTATGACCACGGCAAAAACCGCCTGGGTATTAGGTGATATCGGTGTAGGTTTAATGGCTTGGCTCAACCTCATCGCTATTTTGCTATTGCACAAAAAAGTGGTGGTGCTCTTTAAAGATTATAACGAACAACTCAAAGCAGGCAAAGATCCGGTATTTGACAACAGTAAATACAACTTTCCCAATATGCAATTTTGGAATAAAAAATAGCTTTTATTTATTGCAAAATAACACCACACTTCTCATTTAAAAGAAGCTAAATCACAGTCGTGATTACTAGAGCATGTAAGCAATAAAGAATTAGAATTAGAATTGGCTTTGTATTTTGCTAAAACCTATTTTTACCACAGTCTTAAGAATAATTAAAATACGAATGAAAAACAATTCATTAGTAATAAAAATTAGACTTAATGAATGATATATCATACGTGTTAAAAATTTTTTAAATCCAGTAAAAATATATAAATTTGAATGACAAAAGAATCATTAACTATAAAATAACGAGTAATGAATGACTTATCATACCAAGTGAATTATAGCGATGCAGCACTTTTAAGAAAGATCGGTACTTTTATTAAATCGAGACGAATCAGTCAAAATCTCACTCAAGACCAGCTTGCCGAACAAGCCGCTATGAGTCGTTCCACGTTAAGCCTAGCAGAACGCGGAGAGAACATCACCGTATTCAATCTCATAAAAATACTACGAGTACTCGACGCGCTCTATGTACTGGAACACTTCACGGCAGTTCCAAAAATCAGTCCCATCATGCTGGCACAAGAAGCAGAAAGAGAACGCCTGAGAGCATCTAAAAAAAAGAATCAAAGCGATAACGACACCGTACTATGGTAACCACTGCATTTGTAAAACTATGGGGAAAAAGAATTGGTGCTGTAGCCTGGGATTCACAACAAGATCTCGGTTTTTTTGAATACGACAAAAAATTCATTTCAGCTGGTTTACAGCTTGCACCGATAAAGATGCCCTTATCATCCGAGGTATACGCCTTTCCAGAGCTCCGACATACCGCCACCTTTAAAGGCTTAGCTGGTTTATTGGCCGATTCTTTGCCAGACCGATATGGGAATGAATTAATCAACAGTTGGTTGGCCCGAAATGGGCGTCCCGAAAACTCCTTAAACCCCGTTGAATTACTGTGTTTTATTGGTAATAGAGGAATGGGAGCTTTGGAATTTGAGCCCACCACCCTATCCACCAACGCTGCATCAAAAGCCATAGAACTTTCTAGTCTTATAGAAACCACGATGCACCTACTCGACAGTAAAGAACGCTTTGAAGCCCACACCGATCACGAAATGCAAGACGTTTTGTTAGACGTACTAAAAATGGGGACCTCAGCGGGTGGAGCACGCCCGAAAGCTATCATTGCTTACAATGAAACCAAGGGAATAATCAAATCGGGTCAAACCCTTCAAGATGATGATTTTGAACATTGGCTGATAAAATTCGATGGGGTCAATGACACACAATTCGGCACAACCTATGGATACGGTCGTGTAGAAATGGCCTATTACAAAATGGCTACCGATGCTGGTATTGATATGACGGAATGCCGCTTGATTGAAGAGAAAGGACGGGCACATTTTATGACCAAACGCTTTGATCGTTTAAAAGGCAACCAAAAACTGCACGTACAGACTTTTTGTGCCTTACAACACTACGATTTTAATCAAGTTGCAAGTTATAGTTACGAACAATTATTTCAAAGCATGCGGTTATTAAAACTTTCCTATGCCGAAGCCGAACAAATGTTTCGCCGACTGGTGTTTAATGTAGTAGCAAGAAACTGCGATGATCACACCAAAAATTTCGCTTTTTTAATGCTACCGAACGGCAAATGGCACTTAGCTCCCGCCTATGATATTTGCCATGCCTACCGCCCAGATAGCGAATGGGTTAGCCAACACAACCTCAGCATCAACGGTAAAAGAAAAGATTTTTTACGCTCCGACCTGCTCACCATTGCGCAGCAAAACTCGATCCGCCAACCACAAATTATCATAGAAGAAGTCTTGGAAATAGTACAGCAATGGCCGAATTATGCCAAACTGTATCAGGTAGATGAAAAACTTGCCAAAGCCATTGATGCGACCTTATTACGAAACTTGTAAAACCGCAACTGAGTTTTAAGTATTCATAAATCCGTATTTTAATCATCTCCGAATGGAAGTTAAATACACCAGTTATACTATAGATATAATATACGTTGGCAACCCATTAAAAGGAAAATAGAGAATAACCATATTAGGCTGATTAAACGCCAACTGTTGTAAAGGTGCTGGTGCGAGATAAACGACGGTATTGATCAACAGACAAAAGCCTGTAAAATATCCTACCAAAACAAATTATTTAACGACCAGCAGACGGGCTGCTGATCGTTTTTTTAGACAATTAACTTTATAAATTTACTGCAGTTGCTTAATGTTGATGACCGCTGTGGTTTTCTTCTGTCCCTTTTGCTCCTTCTTCCACATTTACGGTAAAGTCTGCTGTATGCAGTTTGCCGCCTACTTGAAACTGTGCCCACATTCTGTAAACACCCGCTTTTTTGATATGGGTCTGTGCATAGATTGGGAAACGCTTGTCGGATATTGGATGTATGTGAAGGAAATCTTTATCTTCCTTACCGATCATTACAATATGAGCCTTAGCTCCTAAATAGTTTTCAAAATCGGATTCCTGTAATTTTTTACCGTTCTTTTCTACCGAAAACTGTAAATCTTGACTGCTGTTAGTTTTAAAATCTGCTCCATTGAGCAAAGTCATTTTATAACCGTCAACCTCTGCCACCAACTTGGGTTTGTAATCCATTTTTGAAGTCACAGTAGTCCCTTTTACTTCTACCTTTTGCATATCAACCGCTCCGGCTAATCCTACCGGTTTATAATCTGTAAACAACAAATAGTTTCCGCCACTTGGAAAAGTTTCTGATACCGTATACGTTCCATCTTTTTGCTCTTGGGGATGAATATGATTAAACCAACTCAAATCTTCACTAACCAACAACAAATGCATTTTCATTTCGTGGGCCTCCTCTAACGAAATCGGCTTTAGCCCATCCGTTACTGCAATAGTAAGGTTAGTGCTTTTTCCCGCTTCGATAACTGCTGGCGTGGTTGAAATCTTTACCGCTATCTCAGCAGCAGCTTCCTTGTTTACAGCCTGTAATTCCATACCGCATTTACTGCATTTGTCGCCTTTAGCTCCGGTTACTTCTGGATGCATCGGACAAGCATATATTTGATCGGGATTGGCGTGCTGTTCTGTGTTCATTTCAGCGTTGTTGTCTTTGTTTGCCGCCTTGTTACAAGCCGTTAAGGTGGTTACTGCAACAGTTAACCCCAACAAAGTATTTTTTATATTTTTCATAGTAATCATTTTATTTTTTAAGAAAATAAAGCCTTGTAATTTCTTTATTTAAAGGTAGCTGATATCACCGTATTTTCAAGCGATATCAGCTGCTTTTTATTCGCTTACGGCTTCAATTTTAAAACCGGCTTTTTCAACCGAGTCCACAATCTGTTTTTCCGTAATTCCTTCTGAAGCTACCGTTAACACCTTAAATCTGTTTGTAGTATCTACTTCCCATTGGTTTTCGCCTGCTGCCTCATTTAAAAAAGGAGTGACTTTAGATACACAGCTGCTGCAATTGATATTGGTCTTGAATTGAAATTTTTTATTTTCCATTTTTCTTAAATTTTTATTGTTTTTCTACTCTACAAAGTTGCGACAATATGCTACGCTATATCTTATGTAATTTTGGGTTTGATTTGTAAGATTTACGTTTCATAATCCTTACTTTTTCCATTTTAAACGCAAACTGTTACTCACCACACTGACACTACTCAAAGCCATAGCAGCTCCAGCTATCATCGGGTCAAGTAAAAAGCCGTTGATTGGATACAGGATCCCCGCCGCTAATGGAATACCAATCAGGTTGTATATAAACGCCCAAAACAGGTTTTGTTTAATCGTCGCTACCGTTTGTTTGGATAAGCGGATCGCTTGTGGAATTTTGGTTAAATCCGACGAAATAATCGTCATTTTGGCCACATCCATCGCAATATCACTTCCTTTACCCATCGCAATACTGACATCGGCAGTGGCCAATGCAGTACTGTCGTTAATACCATCACCTACCATCGCCACTACTTTACCTTGTTTTTGCAGTTCTTTTACAAAATCAGCTTTATGCTGTGGCATCACCTCTGCTTTGTAATGCAGTATACCCGTTTGTTCTGCTATGGCTTTAGCCGTAGCTTCATTATCTCCGGTAAGCATATACAAGTCAATGCCCATCTCCTGCATTTCTTTTATCGCTTCAACCGAGGTGGATTTGATTTGATCCGAAATAGCGATTACCGCCAAAGCCTGCTGACTGTTTGAAAACCAGATTACGGTTTTGGATTGGGTTCCCCAATCATCGGCTTGTGTTTGCAACGAAGCATCTATGCTGATGTTGTTTTCTGCCAATAACTTTTTATTTCCTACAAAATAGGTAACGCTTTGGTAATCTGCCTTGGCTCCTTTACCCGTAATACTATCAAATTGCGTTAATTCCGTACCAGCAACACCATCTAGATGTTTTACTACTGCTTCTGCCAACGGATGTTCGGATTGTTTTTCAATACTCAATAAAACGTCTTTACGCATATCGTTATCGCTTAACCATTTTACTCCCGTAACCTGAGGTCTTCCTTCGGTGATGGTTCCAGTCTTATCCAATATGATAGCCGTTACTTTTTTGGCCAATTCCAAACTCTCAGCGTCTTTAATCAAGATTCCGTTTTCAGCTCCTTTACCTACACCCACCATAATGGCGGTTGGCGTAGCCAATCCCAACGCACATGGACAAGCGATAACCAATACGGTTACAGCCGCTAATAATCCTTGTACTACCGCGTTTTCGCCTCCGAAAATCAACCAAATGATAAAGGTTAAAATCGCTATACCAATAACTACGGGAACGAAGATGCCAGCGATTTTATCTACAAGCTTTTGTACTGGTGCCTTACTACCTTGGGCATCTTGTACCATTTTGATAATCTGCGCCAACATGGTTTCCTTACCCACTTTAACCGCCTCAAATTGAAAACTTCCCTTTTGATTAATCGTACCTGCGAATACCTTTTCGCCTGGTGTTTTTAATACCGGAACCGGTTCGCCACTTAACATACTTTCATCTACATACGAATTGCCTGAAGTAACCATACCGTCTACCGCAATTTTTTCGCCGGGTTTAACCAAAATGACATCGCCTGCATTGACTTCCTCAATCGGCATTTGTTTTTCAGTTCCGTCAGCCAAAATCACGATTACGGTTTTGGGTTGCAATCCCATCAGTTTTTTAATGGCCGTAGAGGTATTTCCCTTGGCTTTTTCTTCGAGCAATTTCCCCAAAAGAATAAATGCAATGATTACGGCAGCCGCTTCAAAATAAACATGCGCGTGCAAACCGCGTTGGTGCCAGAAATCGGCAAACAACATATTAAACACACTAAATAAATAAGCGATTCCCGTACTCAAAGCCACCAAGGTATCCATGTTTGCCGAGCGGTTTTTGGTTTGTTTCCACGCATTGATAAAAAAGTCTTTACCCAACCACAGTACTACTGGGGTTGAAAACAAAAACATGATTTCATTGCCATACGGCATGTCCATAAAAAACATACCGATCACCACCACAGGTAAGGATAAGATTACTGCCCAAATGGTCTTGCTCTTTAACTTTCTAAATTTTTCTTCATGTATCGCCTCCAACGATTCCTGCTGTTTGTTTTCATCCACAATCAGTAGATCGTAACCCACAGCTTGAACGGCTTTTTGCAATTTGGAAGCATCGGTAATGTTTGGAAGGTATTCCACCGTTAGATTGCCCGTAGCAAAGTTTACGGAGGCATTAACCACACCGGCTTCATAGGTGACGATACTTTCAGCGCTGCCCGCACACGAAGCACAAGTCATACCCAATACCGGAAAGGTGTTTTTAACCGTAGGAACACCGTACCCCAAGTCTTTGATTGCCTTTACAGCTGCAGCTATGGTTTCGTTGTTGGCAACGGTAAGTGCTGCTCTGCGGTTGTTGATTTCCACCTTCGGACTGTCAACACCCTTTACCTGAGCCAAGCCTTTTTCGACGATTAAAGCGCAGTGTTCGCTATCGACGTTTTCTAAGGGGATATATACTATTTCTTTATTGTTTGTTGTCGCCATAATTCTATTGCTTTATTTACAATACAAATTTGGTGACTATAGCGGTAGGAGTTGTTATACTATTATGGGAGGGTTTTGTAAGATTTACTTAAACCTTATCTAGGGGTTTGCGCTTTTCGTCGCGTATTTGTTTAAAATGACTTGGCGTTAGTCCGGTCACTTTTTTAAACTGATTGCTCAAATACGCCACACTGGAATAGTTTAATCGATGGGCTATTTCACTTAAAGACAATTCATCATAAACCAATAATTCTTTGATACGCTCGACCTTTTGTGCTATAAAATACTTTTCAATAGTCACGCCTTCTACCTCCGAAAACAGGTTGGAAAGGTAATTGTAGTCGTGTTGGAGTTTTTCACTTAAAATATCGGAAAGGTTGGTTTTTACATCATTATCCTGATAATGGACCACATCGATTATTACATTTTTGATCTGCTCAATCATCCGGCTTTTTTTATCGTCAATAACTTCAAAACCCAAGGGTACCAAAGCGCTTTCCACCGCAACGCGTTCTTCCGCAGTTAAATCCTTTTCCAGCAACACTTCACCCAAAGTCATATTTTTTACAACCAATCCGAGTTTGTCCATTTCGTTTTGAACAACGAGGATACAACGATTACAGACCATGTTTTTGATAAATAAGGTACTCATAATGATGGGAGATTAAATGTGAAAGGCAAAATACCGTTGACAAAACTACGATTAAAATGGGGATTTTTAGATAGGCTTCGATTTTAGTTTCCCAAAGGCTGTTTGACTAAAATAATTGGTTTTACAATTACGTCTTTCCCGATTTAAGTAATTTTTTATCATTTCATCGCTGTCTTTTGTTTTTTTCTAAAGGTCGAGTTAATGTTAGTGACAAAAATAATCCGCTGATAAACCCACTTAATAATCCACCGATATGTACCGCATTATCTATACCTGGTGATAGACCGACAAGTAAATTGAATCCAATAAATAGAAGCGTACCAATCAAAAACACTTTGGAAATATCAGTAGGGAAAAATTTGAGTAAAAGTAGGCTTAAAAAACACTCCATAAAGTCCAAATATCGCACCAGAAGCGCCAAGACTTATCATATTATCGTTCCACCACATACTCGTTAAACTTCCCAATACACCAGTAAGCAGATAGATTAGCAGGTATTTTTTTCTTCCTAAAACAGGTTCTAGAATCAGCCCAACTATGAGAAGCCCACTCATATTATTGACTAGATGGAGTACACCATCGTGTAAAAAAACATTTGTGAGTAATCGCCATGCTTCGCCATTTTTTGTTAGAGGCCCATAATTCGCTCCCCACAATATCAAATCTTGCCCTTTGAAAGAAATAAACCCCAAACCCCTAATCACAAAAAGCAAGAAGACAACTATATTAAGACAAATTAGTATGGGCGTAATAAAAAAATCGGAATCTAATTTCATCATACTAATCAACTCTTCCACAGCTTTCTTTGCAGCTTCATTTGATTTACCCGACTTTATTCTGAGCAATTCTCGCTTATCCTTTTTTGGTATGAGTATCATGATTAACCAAACCATAGGACCTATTAATAGCGAACCGAAAAACCAATGCCATTTTCGTCCATTCCGCGCTTCGAAGGGTTCGTTGACCCCAATAAAAACCATTTCATTGGTTTGGTAGCGCAGATTTTGCCGAATAGCGTCTGCATATCCATCTTTACTTTCTACGGGATTGATTCTCTCAAAGTACAAAAAATCCGAAACTTTTTTATGCTTAAAGTCATTTAGACTCTCTACTTCAAATTGTCGGTATAAGTATTGCTTTTCACTCCTGTCTAAACGATTACTAATGGTTTGGCTATAATGAAGTCCGAGCCATGCCAAGGGCTCTTGATCAAATGATGCTCTTGTATTTTTAAAAATAGGTAGCGCCATATGAATTTCCATTCCAAAATTCTCTCTGTATCTACCGCCTACCCCAAAGCTCGTATAAAAACTCATCGACTCCTTGTCTATATAGTATCGTTTTAAGCTATAATATTTTGTAGGGGGTAATGAAGGAATCTCTTCAATAAAATTCAACTCAGTCAATTCTCCTGTTGCGGTTGTAATAAAATGCTGTGCAATGGATACTGGTATAACTATGCTAACCCATGCTATGAAAGCATAAAAATCAAGCCAATGTGAAGCTTTATTTTTAAAACTCAACAGCTTTAATCTTGGCCGTAAATAAAACCAAATGGCCAGGCCACTAAGCCCCATTGGTATAATAACATTGCTGATGGAACTTCGAACTGGTAAGGGTCCGAGTTTAATAAAAAACAACCAATTCACAAGTGTATAACCAATGGTTAATAACACTAAAATGATTATGAAGGGTTTGAAAATAAGGTTAATCTTTTCTTTCAATTTTTTTATTTAATCTTATGCTTATTATTTTCGGTTAGCTCTTTCTACTATTAATTCATTCATTAGATTACGAGACCATTTTCGTCCTTTTAAATAACGTCCGTTGATGGAGTCCTCCTTGTAAAGTTCGATAAAATAGTCTAATTCTTCAAGACTCAATTCCGTTCTTGCTAGTTTCTGCCTATTTTCATCAATATGCGTTCGCGTTACTACCTTTTGATTTTCTATTTCATTCACTCTCAAAATAGGAATTTCTACATTTACTTCTACAAGCTCATAAAGCCTCGTATCCAACTCCTTTTGATTTACAATGTGTAGATAATCGCCTAAAATTCTCTTTTCAACATAAACAAGACCTTTTCCAAAATTATGCCTGTCTTGTTGATTTTTTTTAACCCCGGAAATCCAATATTCATCTCCAGACTCTATGTCATAGAAATTCCCATTCATTCTATCTGATCCTATCCTTTGAAAAGCTTTACCATCAAAATAAAGTGTTTTTCCTGTCTTTGAGAAAACAACTAATCCAATCCACGCCGGTCCATCATTACTAAATCCGCTCTTTAATTCAAGGTATTTGATTTGAGATTTCATATCTTTTTATTTTACACATATTACCTATCGTTCTTTAAAATGACATGTTATACATTTCTTATTGCAAAAAACTTTGAACAGTTTGTTATTCCTCAGTAGTTTGATTCAATAGTGTTGTTTTCTCATTTTCAACAGCATATTTTTGGGTAAGACTCGCTCTTTTCAAGTCGAGTTCGATTTGATCTTTTCTCTGTTTCAACATCCAAAGACAATACAATCCACCAAGGGGAATACCAAATACCCAATAAGAATTAAGATAACCGGCTGTATTAAAACCAATACCTAAGAAAAACTGAAAATAAAATAATTTAAAAGACAGCCCTCCTACAGCGGAGTAAATGATCGAAGGAACATTTAGACAAATCACTGCGAGGTATTTTAACCATTTTTTCTTTAGGTCACTACGCTTTATTCTTACAATTACATATACATTAAAAATCAGTACAGCAATAGCCAATAATCCAAACAACCAATAATAGAGCATATTGGGAACGGGTTCTTTCACATCCTTAATAGTAAAATATGTGATTTTCTTAGTAAGATCATCAAACAAAATCTCAATCACACCAAATTCTTTTTGGTTGTGAAATTCCATAGTGACAACCGTGGTATTTGGTGGCGTATTATTAGCTTCGACAGTTGAGAATTTCTTTTCCGCCACTACAAAATTGTACTCCAAGTCCTTTCCAAAATTCTTTACTACAAGCTTGCTTATGTGAGATAAACCGTGCTTTAAAGTATCCAATTTCGCCTCTTGTTCTATTTTTGGATCCATTGCCATCAGTTCCGTCAATGCACTATAATCCTCTTTCACTAGAGCCTCTAAAAACGCTTTGGATTTGTCTTTTAACTCAAAAGTATTGCTAATAAAATCGCATCCGATTAATAATGAAAAAGTCAATAAACTTAATGTAATTTGTAAGGTTCTTTTCATGGCACAGCGCAAGTATTTTATTCGTTAGTTAATTTTTCATTATTGGCTGCAAACATATTGAATTTTTTATAAAAACTCGTTAATCTCACTTAATTAACAGCATATATTAGTACCTATACATTAAAAAACAGGAATAATAAGAATCCGAACCTCAGTTCATATAAAACAAATTCACTAGTTTTCACTTTGCTTTTCTATGGTAATTGTTATTTTACTTTTTTTATGAATTATTTTAATCGTCTGACCAGGCTTAAAACCCAATTCCTGTAACCATTTCCCACAAAGTCTGATTTCTGGGAAAAAAACTGGTGGCCATGACTTGATTCGATAAACATACTTGGAGTAAACTTTTATAAGCCGTATTTTCTCTATCTCAGTATTTTTTTCTTGTCTCATAACAGCAAATTTATAGGTTAAAAATATATGAAATTATATTTCTATGCAAATAAATCAATGTTAAAATACACTTTATTGCCATTAAAAGACAATTTACACATACTTATATTTTTACGATATTTGTATAAGAAGACTATAAATAGCGGTATGACGAAAGTAAAGTTAAATAGAATAAAGTCTGTTCTTGCTGAAAAAAATAGCAGCGGTAAAGATCTTGCCTACCATTTGGGGAAAACGGAATCTACAGTTTCGCGTTGGTGTACAAATGAAGTACAACCGAGCGTTGAAACCCTTTATGAAATAGCAAAATTTTTAAATATTGATATACGAGAATTATTGATAAGTACTAAATAGAAAAAATAATGCAACTCATAAAAAAAAATAATTCCTCTGCTGTTTAATAACACGTTTTGTTCTGTATTGGCTTTCACTTACTTTTAATCAAAAAAACACCTTAGACACTTGTATTTAAGATGTTTTTTTAGTATCTTATTTAATAATGGAACAACATAACCTGTAAGCGTTATTAAGTTTGTTTTGTTTATTCTTTACCCCAAAAGTTTTGGACATGGATTTTTCTTAAATTAAAAGAAGGATGTTGCTTTAAATAGTTTTCTAGCAAGGAAGTCGTTTTAGAATCTCCAAATATATAGGCGATAGCATTGGGTGTTTGCTGCGAAAAACACTGGGGTATGTGTTCCACGATTAACTCGGGTTTTAAAGAATTTACGATAATGCTAGTCAATGGGAAACTGTTGTCGATATCGGCAAAAAAATCAGCGGAATTAGCGGAAAAAACCAAACTACTCACGCGTTTACTCACCGCTATTGCTCTATGAATTTCGTATAGATGAGATAGCGCAGTGACATCGCCAATCAACAGGTATTCATCGGCGGTTTCGTCCAGGGGTATTTGCGCGGATGGCGGTTTAAAAAAGATGACATCGCCCAGTTGAACCGATTTTACCCAACGGGATCCTCTGCCGTTGGAGAACGTATTGATCGCCAAATCAACCGTGTTATATACCGGTTCATAATTCCAAAAAGAATACGTACGTGCCACACTACCCGAATCGTAATACGGATTAGACAAAAACACTTCAATCGCCAAACCCGCTTGGTATTTGATCCTCGAAAAATACGCACTTTGAATTTTGATGTGGTAAGTATGAAGGGCTATTTGACGCTTTTGAAGTATCACCCCACTATAAATCTCAAAAGTTTTTTCTTGACTGCTCATAATCTGCATTTTAATATGGTAAAATTGCTGGTTTTTACCATTCAAAACATTGATTTGAGTCAAAAAAAAGTTAGAGTTTAGATTTTAAACGGCTCAGGGTTTCCTGGGAAATATTGAGATACGAAGCTACCATTTTGTTCGACAACCTACGTACAACACGCGGATTTTCATCTAACAGTTGGCGGTATTTTTGCAAGGCATCTTGAATCATCATCGACATCAACCTTTTGGTATTGTTGACATAGGCCATCTCAAGATACATTCTATAAAATTTATCCCATTGGGGAACGACGTCAAGTAAGTGGTAAAAATCGGTATGGGTGATATAATAAACTTCGGATTCTTCAACGGCTTGGACAAATTCTTCCGATGGTTCCGAAGTAATAAAACTGACCAATGCTGTAGCAAACTGATTTTCAAAAGCAAAATATCGGGTAGAATCTATCCCCTCTTCATTGATGAAAAAAATCCGAAGGCACCCTTGATTTACAAAAAACGTGCGTTGACTGGCTTGGCCGTGCGTCAATAACAACTCGTTTTTCTTCAAATGCATCGGTTTAAAATACGACAGTATCGTTGCCAAATCCGCATCCGATACGGTTATTCTGTCTTTTATATATGAAGTTAATTGTGCTTCCATTTTTTCCCAATCCGTGATTTGTAAATTTACCGATAAAAAGTCGCTTTATAAAGTGCCTTGCTGCTTTTCAACAGTTGCTTCTTCGGACGCCCCAGATTTCCAGTAGGTAGTGGTAGAGATAAAATCGGGATCCCACCCAAGTTGCACTCTAAAAAATACTTTGAGGTCTTTTACCGTGCTGTATTCTGCCGCTACAAATACAAAATTGTTTTGAGCGGGGTTGTTCATCTGAAATTGTTTTATACAATGACTCAACAAACTACCCCGTTCCGGTTCTGGATTGTACAACCACCTTATATCAACAGATGCTGCCGAACACAACATCAATTCGTCACTTTTTTCAGTTACTTCCAAGAACACCTTGGCCGTTACCCCCACAGCCAATTGTTCCAAAATCGCACTTATAACTGGTACAGCTGTAGCGTCTCCAACCAATAAATAGGACTCCAAATTGGGCAGTATCGGTTTGTGACTTTGTTTCATTCCAATCCCCAAACAATCTCCAGCTTGAGCATTTATAGCCCATGCTGAAGCTGGACCATTTTCTCCATGCACTACAAAGTCAATGGTTAATTCCCGTTTCTCTAAATCAATGCTGCGATTGGTATAGGTTCGCACTTTGGCAACGAGTTCAGAATTTATTTCTCTACCTCTTTCCGGAAAATAAATCAGTTTAACTCCTTTAGGCGGTATAAAAATTTTATTATTAGACCCTGAAGTAACTTCGGATAAAAGCGGTAATTGGTCTTCTCGAATATCAAATACCACACGAATAAAATGTGGCGTAAGGAAGCTTTTATTTTTGACCGTAAAAACGCTGCGTATTTTTTTAATAGGGGTATTATTCATCTTTAGAGATAGGGGTTATTGCGGTTATTCACTCGGAAACTGTTTTCTATAATCAACGATATCTGCAATGGTCAACACGGTTAGCTGCCATTCCAAGGCAAAGGCCGTAATTTCAGGTAATCGCGACATCGTACCGTCGTCATTCATCAATTCACATAAGACAGACAACGGTTTTAAGCCAGCGAGACGCATCAAATCAACACTGCCTTCCGTATGACCTATTCTACCAAATACACCATCGTTATGAGCTCGCAAAGGGTATATATGCCCCGGTCTCACCAAATCATTAGGCTGAGCATTGTCTGCACTGGCCGCTTTGATAGCCGCGAGTCGATCAGCAGCTGAGAGTCCCGTGGTAGCTCCTACTCGAGCGTCAATAGAAATGGTAAATGGGGTTTGGTACAAACTGGAATTCTCTGTAACCATATAAGGTAAATCAAGTGCATCAGCCTTTTGATGCGACATGCACAAACAAACCACCCCACTGCAATAGCGAATCATCTGCACCATATTGTCCAAATTCATTTTCTCCGCAGAGAAAATCAAATCGCCTTCATTTTCTCGATCTTCATCGTCAATTAATAAAACTCCTTTTCCGTTTTGTAATTCACTGAGTGCCCGTTCTACTCTTTCCTTGGCATTGATACCAAATGTCTGTAACATATCTTTCATCTCTATAGCTGTTTTTATTAAATATCACCGTTGTGATAACACGTACAAATTTGTGAGTAATGCCTGTACTAAACTTTGACTTAGGTCAAAAAAAAAAATTATTTAAATCATGTGAATCGCGTTCCAATCGTAAATAGACCTCTTCCATATTCGCACTGTTTGTACTGATAAACACCACACTTGTTGAATTAATACGATTGCCCACTTTCGTGTTCAATGGTTGTCTTCCAGAAATCGAGTTCTATTTCTTTTTTCCTAATGGTTTCCAACGAAAAGGCGCCGATTTTATAACTTTGAGTCAATGTTGTACGCTGCCATTCGACCAATTGCAATTCCAGATTTAAATAGGCCTTTTTCGAATTGATCCCTTTAACGGATTCCGATTCCGTTAGGAGGTTGTGATTTTCCGCTTGCAGTTTCTCCAGCATAGTCGTCGCGGCTTGCTTCATATCAACATCATCCGCGCTAAATTCTTTTAGAAACGAAATGGATTTGTATAGTAGTAAAACATTTAAGGTCCCCTCCTCTCGATCTAAATCCTTAGCGGGTTTGATCCATTGAATCAATTTGGGCAAGGTTAAGCCTTGTATTAACAAGGTAAAAACGATCACAACAAAAGACAGCAATAATACCGTGTTTCGATGCGCTAATGGAACCATCTCGCTGGTCGTTAACGGCAAAGCTAAGGCCGTTGCCAACGACACCACACCGCGCATACCTGCCCAAGAAATAATCAAATACTCCTTGCTTGACTGCGATAAGCCCGATTGACTTTTATTTCTTAATGCACCTCCTAAAAGGGGAAAGGCAAACAATACACACAAACGCACCAAAACCAAGATGATAAAAATTAGAAAGCCATAGAAAATTAAAAGCGGCAGTTCGTTTTGGGGAGTGTCTGAAATAATTTTCGGCAATTGCATACCTAAAACCAAAAACACGAATCCGTTGATTACAAAGATAATCACATCCCAAAAATGCCCCATTTGCATACGACTGTTTGTCGTAAAAACCACAAAGGAATTCCACGATAAATACATCCCCACCACCACTACGGCTAAGACGCCCGAACAGCCTAAATGCTCTGCCAAACTATAAGTAGCAAAAGGCAATAAAACCACAGCGAAGGTTTCGACATTGCTATTACCGTTAAAGAATCGGTAGATTCTTAAAAACAAAAATCCAATGATGATACCGGCAACAATTCCACCCAAACTGATAAAAACAAATTGAAAACCGGCATTCCAAAACGAAAAACCACCACTGAGCACAGCCACTACAGCAAATTTATAGGCTATCAAAGCCGAGGCGTCGTTGAGTAAACTCTCGCCTTCTAAGATGGTAATCATCTTTTTGGGCAAAGCTATACTTTTGGTAATACTCGTAGCTGCTACAGCATCGGGAGGGGAAACAATAGCTCCTAACACAAATGCCATAGGCCAGCCGAAACCAGGAATAAGACTGTGAACCACTACCGCTACTATGGTGGTGGTTAAAAACACCAGAACCACAGCGAGTATCGAAATTTTCGGAAACTCCTTTTTAAATTCGGGTATAGACGTATTCCAAGCTGCATCAAACAATATCGGAGGTAAGACGACGTAAAAAATCAACTCTGGAGTCATGTCAATCGATGGAACAAAACTAGTCAAGCTCAACAGCAATCCAGCCAAAACCAGTAAAATCGGTAAAGCTAATTTGATCCTATCCTTTAGCGATATCAGAATGATTAAAACAGTCGATATCCAAATAATTTTTTCGAGTTCTTGCATCTATATACAATTATTCGACAAAATTATACCGCTTCATTTTTGGAAGCATTGACTTAAATCAAAAAGGAAATGGGATCAGCAACATAGCGGTGAGTTTGACCAATCAAATGCTGTTAAAATTTTTTATTGTGGAAAAACAAAAAAGCCCAAAACATTGAAGTTTTAGGCTTTTTTACGTATTTTAATACAGTGGGATTTAAAGACTACTTTAGGGCTGTAAAATCATTGCGATTTTTTTACGCGCACTATAAAAATTTTACCAGATATAAACATTGGCAATATTTAAAATAACTGCCGTCCCTTTTAGGTAAAATCTCAACAATTATTGTTGAAAATTAAGATTTGGGTTCGGCATAGATTTCATATCCATGTCCGTATTCTGCCCAAGTGGCTTTCTTTAAAAGAACTATATTAGAAGTTTTTCCAACCCATATTTTTAAAACTTGGTCTTGTTGCACTGTTCTCTTAAACAGCTTCTTATATTCGATAAAAGTTGACTCGTTCGTTTGTTGGTATTTTGCCTCCCCATACAAAGTTGTTATGTAATTAGTAAGCACCTCCAATTCTCGATTTGCGAGATCATCTGAATTTCCTTCGTATAGTTTATCGTCAAATCGAACATTCAATATAGACGAAAGTATGCCATCTCGATTTTCAGTGAAAAGAGAAAAACTATAATCCTCATTACCATTATTGATAAATCCGGTATTCATATTGAAATTTCCATCGGGCTTGTTCCACTGTATATTTAAAAAATCGCCATCCACATAAACTCGAGTACTCGTTGAATCTTTTGCGACAACTAAGCCATCTTTATACGCTTTTAAATAGGTGGTATAAGTTCCTGGTAGATAAAAGTGATGTCCCCATTCAAGTTTAACACTATAAGAATCACCTTGCTTTTGCAATAGTTGCATTTTTGTGGCTCCTCCCTTAATCTCCCAAGTAAGCGAATCTAGATTACTTTTTAGTTTATCAGCCAATGCAAGGAATTTTATGTTTCCACTAGCACTACTGTCCTGCAACTTAAAAACAACCATACTTAAAATGTTTTGTTCATCAAGGTTACTTACAACTTTTAGTGATTTTAATTGTCCCTCTATAATCGGATTTCCCACTTCTGGGTTTACAATTTCAGGATTTTGCAATGTAGAATCATCGTTAGAGCAAGAAGCTAACATACAAGAAGCTAAAACAAAAAAAGCTATTTTTTTAAACATAAGATATTCGTTTAGGTATTTTTTTCAAAAATACAACACAAACAATTAGTAAACAATTAAAACAAATAGTATTAAATTCCTCTATTATAACCACCTAGATTCGTAATTATACATATAATGTAATACCAAATTTTTAAATTTTTAAAATTTGCTCTATTTCCTTGTACCCTTTAGCTTTAGCATGTTGTAAAGCTGTGATTCCATCTCGATCGGGAATACTTAAATCGGCTCCTGCCTCTTTTAGAATTTGAACGATTTGCTGAAACTTTACACTACCATCTCCCAAAACAACTGCCTCCATCAAGCCAGTCCATTGCAAGCGATTGATGTGATCAATCGGAAAGTCTTTAGTATTGGCCAACAAACGTACGGTTTCTACATGTCCGCGTTCACAAGCGGGAATCAAAGCCGTACCGTTATATCTGTTAAACACATCGAAACGGGCACCGTGGTCCAAATACAATTTTACCAATTCGGTTTGTCCAGTCGCTCCAGCGTAGAGAAATGCACTGTCTAAATTAAGTGCTTGCTGATTGACATCGGCTCCGTGCTTTACTAATAGTTTCGCCATTTCGATCTGACTTCTGACCGTAGCGATAAGTAATAAACTGCGTTGATCACTGTCGGTTGCCTGAACTTTAGCACCTGCTTTTAAAGCTTGGGCTACAGCGTTTACATCATTGTTTTGGACTAATTTTACTATTTCCTGATCTGTCATAACTTCTGTATTTTCAGTTGAACTCGCCGTACAGCTCCACATACTTAGAGGGGCTGCAAGCACGAATAAAAAAAAATTTTTTCTCATAATTATATGTTTTAAAATACCCTATTTCCCTGGTATATCAATGCGGTTACGGGTGATATTCGAGCAACGGCTTCGGCGGAACAACTCGCATCGAGAAACACCAAATTGGCCTCATCGCCAACCTTGGGCCACTGTTGCACCCCTTTGTCATCTAAAGGTAAGACATCTGAAGTCGCTAATTTAAGTATCCTCGATAAGTCAAATTCCGTGGAATATCCGTATAACTGTGCGGCAAGATTGGCTTTTTCCAATACACTTCCTGTTCCAAAAGTGTTCCAATGATCAATTATACTGTCATTTCCCACCCATACCTTTACTCCTTTTTTCATCAAGATTGGAATGGGCATTACCAATCCGCCAAAAGGAATGGTCGATACAATACCAATTTGAGCGGCAGCTAATTTTTCTGCCATCTCCTCCTGTTTAACTTTGTCCAATCTGCCTAAGGCAAAACAATGACTCAAATAGGTTTTGTCTTTTAGACTTGGATTTTCATTGACCTTATCAATCAAATAGTTTATCGTTTTAACGCCAGATTCCCCCGATTCATGTAGGTGGATATCAATCCCTTTCTGATGATCTAAAGCGAGTTGAACCGTAAGATCCATCGTTTTTTCAATAGCTCCATCGATGGAAAAAGGATCTACCCCTCCGATAAAATCTATATCCATTTTAGCCGCTTCTTTTAAGTAAGGAACACTATCAGTATAATATACACCGTGTTGAGGAAAAGCGACAATTTCCGCTCCAAAACCGTTTTTCTTGTTCTCTAAGGCTATTTGCAAATTTTTAAGCGAGTCCAGTTTTACTGTCGGATCTATATTTACATGACTACGCGCAAAAGCACTGCCCTTAGATTGTAATAATTCAATCAGTTTTTCAGCACGCTGTGTCGATGTTTTTAACAGCTCGGGCAAAAGCTCCTTTTCCATTTCAATCATACCCTTTACGCCGCCTGTTCTGCGTTTTACGGCTTGCCAAGGCCCTCCATAAAAGGTTTTATCCAAATGGATGTGCATATCTCTAAAAGAAGGGAGCATCAACATTCCTTTCATATCCATAACCTTCGAATCCGGTTGATTGGCTCTAATATCCTTTATCCGATAATCGGCTATTTCAATGGTAAAAAGCGCCGTTTTTGTTGCAACCACCTCATCGCCCTCATAGTCAAAACCCACTTCTAATCTCACGTTCTTTAACGTATAGTCTTTTTCTGTATGTATCGATTTAGTGGTAACATCTGGGGTGGTGTCTTGGTTTTCTGCATGCAATATACTCGGCAGTAGAGCAGCTCCTCCCAATCCCAACGCGGAGCGTTTAATAAAATCCATTCGCGATATGCCAGACTCCTTCATATTTATTTTTTTTATTTTCAACTTGACCTTACTCAAGTCTTTAATTCTAATTTGATTTGCCTAAAGATAGAAAAATTGTTACGACTACTACAGCATTACGCGCAATCAACATCCTATTTCAACCCTGTTAATACCATTTATTTATTAACGTAGGCAAAAAAAATGGATCGAATTGCCTATTTTAGTTCGATTTATAATTTGTTAGCGTTTTATATTCTAAACTTTTAATAAATTTCAATATATAATTCGGTGTCGCAATTGATGGCATTCTGATTTTTTAACTCTAAAAAAACTTTAAATGCATATAACGATTACAACAACTGCCAGTAGTACTGATGCGCAAAGCATTAGCCAAGGTATTACTGATTTTAATAAAGCCAGTATACCAGAACTTGAACCAAATGAAGCGGAAGTGCGCTTTTTTGTATTTGCTAAGGACGATGCGGATGAAGTGAAAGGAGGCATTAGAGCCAGTTGTTATTGGAATACGTTACACATCGAGTTGTTGTGGTTGTCCGAAGCCTGTCGAGGTCAAGGAACCGGTAAGCAATTGATAGAGGCAGCTGAAAATTTTGCCCGACAAAATCACTGTGAAAAGGCTTTGGTAGAAACCACCAGTTGGCAAGCCAAACCCTTTTACGAGAAAAACGGTTATAACCTACTCGCCACTTTACAGGATAGACCAAAGGGACATGCTACGCATTATTTGAGTAAAACCTTGTTTTAAATAAAATTCTTCATCGTCACAACATTATACGACAGACATAAATAACAAAATCAAACTATAGTATTTTTATATGACAAGAGAAAAACTAAAGATGGATTTCGGCAAGCAGATTGTAAAACTACGAGAACAGCGTGGTTGGAGTCAGTCTGATTTAGCGCGAGCATGCAACAAAGACCGTCAGGCGATCGAAAAGCTCGAAAATGGCAAGGTCAACCCAACACTTTTTACTTTATTGGAAGTTGCCAATGCCTTGAACATTTCGTTATCTAAATTGGTTGATTTTTAGTCGATGCTGACCGTTCCTTGTTGCCGAGGACCACATGTTTACAGCAAAAAACATCCTCAATTGGGCTACACCCAAAGATTAAAATCTGAAACTGATTTAAAAGCTTTTGTTCTATTTCTTCCTTTTCTAATTTTTCATGTAACGCTCCATTGATTGCATAAGTATTAAGTATTTATACATAACATTGTTTTTACAACCTTGAATTATTAGCTAATCTTTGATAACTTCATATAAGTCATGTCTAACCAACTGAAATTTTCACTCTCGATTATTTGCGATCCAATTCTGAAAAACATTGCTCGCCAATGGCACCCCCAGCATATTCTAAAACCACGTTAGTCTTATAAAAGATATAATTACAGCCATCGTTATAACTTGGAATTTCATCATCGGCTAAATTTTGATTAAAAATATTATAAGAAAACATCCCCATACCACTTCTTTGCCATCCAATAACAACTGGATTTCTACCTTTTATAGATATACAATTGGCTTTGTCTAATTTCTCTTTTAGAGTTTGAAGTTCTATTGTTGACCACCCCAATTCAACAAGAAGTGAGTCTACTTTAGGCGATTTTGTATTTAGCTTCCAATTACTCTGATATACACTGTCTAATTTAACGTGAAATATCGATAGTTCATCGTCATTTTTAAATTCAATAGATACTCCTGCTCCATCTGGCAATATTGACTTAAAATAATTCCTTACTTCAATTATTTCATCTTTTTTCTTTTTATAATTCTCAATAAGATCTTTTTTGTTATAAGAAGGTCCTGTAAAAGCCCCGTCAAACGCAAAATGTAAAAAAAGAAAAAAAGATCCTATCGATATCAGTAATATACTCCCTATTACGAGTAAAAATATTTTTATTTCTTTAAGCATGTTTCTTTTTTTATTAGACGTTTACAACTGGCACTTATCCATTTTTAATTTATAAATAAAAGCATACGAAAACACTTGATTGAAGTTTTTATACATGCGGTTTAAGCACTGTAAAACGCGCCTTTTTATTTATCGGCTTCAGTTGTCCACTCGTGTTCGATATTTGTCATTAGCAAAGCGTTGTCAAAAACCACCGAACCATTTGGAAAAACAGCTTCGTTTTCAAAGAAACTTGACTTAATCCTTGCAACATTTAGTGGTTGAACTTTCCAGCTATAAGTTTTTAATTTCAAACCCTCGAAATTACTTTTATTTGGAGAATACCCCAAGTCCCCTGCTTCAAAAAAAACAGAAGCGTTTTCAATGGTTTCAAAAACAGACTGTTTATTAAAATTTTTTGTCTCAGAAGCTTCAATCGCAATTTCAGTGTCATCATCGCTTTTAAAAGCAATATGATAATTTCCGTCATTTTCACTGACATTGAATTTTGCGAAGTTGTGCTTACCTGGGAATAATTTCCCTCCTATGAGGGCATTTAACTGTAATGAAGTATCCCTTCGAGGAATATATACCCCCGATCTTGTTTCTCCTTCTTCATCCCATTCCACTGCAATTCTATGAGCCCCATTTTCAGAGCTCACTCCTAAAAAATCAGGCCACCCTTTTGGTTTTATGCTTTTTAGTCGGATCAAACAGATTCCTACAATGGCTTTTCCCTTATAAATTTTGGGTCGAAAAGGTAGCGGCACAATTTGCTCAATAACTTTGGGATCTGCGATGAAGTTTATTAAAATTCTTCTTTCAATATATCCGTGTATTGTCGGTATTTTCATTTTATATACAACTTGTTTTTAAAACCTTATATCTATTTCTTTATCGAACTGATGTTTTCGCGGCACAATCTCGTGCCAACTAAAAAATTCTGTTTTTAAGAATTTGGTTGTATAAAAAGCTTAATAAAATTAAAATTGGTAATCCTATCCACGCCGTAAAAACCAATTCAAGTCCATTTTGGCCTCCATTTCCATAGCAGAGACTTTGTGCATTTGTAAACACTGGAATCAAACTCGATTGAATTAGAACATATTCTAATGCATTAAAAACCGTCAACAATATGGGTAATGTTTTTAATTTTTCAAGCGGCAACCATTTTAAATATCTATAAAACAGAAAAGGCAGCAATAACGCACCAATACTTGACAATATCCAAATCAGCTCAAATGCAATAGTACATTCTACGCCTAAACCATTTAAAAGCATCTGAACTGCTAAATTTGCAATAGCTGTAAATCCAGGAATGAAAAATCCTACAATTGAAAATATGACTGTTGGTTTTACAAAATCAACAGTCATATTCTATACTTTTTATCTCCATATTATACTCTTTTTCACTAGTGTTATGTATACTCCTGAGATTTGCAATATAGCGTATTATTCAACATTGAAGTAATAGTGTCTATGACTTTTTTTTTCGACTATTTTAAAAATTTCACTCAGTTTTCTTTTCACGGATTTCACGCAAATTATTAAGAAATATTTTTTCAATTTGCTTTGCTTTATTTACGGTCATAAAATGACCTCCACCTTCAATTAGAAAATCGTGTTTTACATTTTTAATCGGAATTATTTTGTCTGCATTTCCATGAATATGAATATAATTATTGGGCACAAACTCGTTGTTCCAATTGGCAATTTCACGAATTGCCCACGTTAAAAAACGAGGGTTCGTCTCTAGTAAAATGGTCCTTAACAATTGTCTGTCTTTCGTTGTAGTAACTCCAAAAAACCAATTCGTATAAAGTTTTGTTGTTTTAAAAAAAAGTGGGAATTAACTTGTTCAATTTCAAAATTACTGCAATTCGATAAAGTAAAGGGAGTTCGTATTTGGTTTTTGCAGAAGCGATTAAGATTAGTTTCTCCGTTTGGATGATTTTAGAAATTTCTATGGCAACCATTCCGCCAAAAGACAAACCAATTAGAATAGGATTCTCATCTGGAATTAATTGTACCATTCTTTTAGCATAATCAGCCAATGATTCGTTGTAAATCGTTTCTATCCAATCGATAAATTCTGGGTTAAGATTTCCAAAATCAATGCGATCAAAGACTCTTCTATCGACACCTAATCCGCTTAAAATATAAATTTTATTCATTTTTTACTTTTCCAACAAACGTATTAAAACAACCTAAACACACTCTTGATCTAAGTGAACTCCAGTACAAATCCATTGTCCACTGATATTGCGATACAGTCGGGTATAGGAAGCGCTTTCATCAATTTCCTCTACATAAATAAAAACATCCCATACAACATCATTATCTATATCGTACCCCATGCCCGAGATGGTTTGATTTTGTTGGGTAATTACTTTGACCTCACTGCTTTTGACTTTAAAACTAGCGCTATAGGGCAATAAAACCAAACCTTGAATACCCGTATTCTCACTTGTAGAAAGATTCGAAACATTAGTAAAAAAAAGATTGGGAAAAATGATTGTCTCCGCACATTCTGTAACCTCCCCTAAATGCCAATAATCTACTGCGGTTTTATAGTTCTGATTATCGAATACAAGCAGGGCATCTACCGTATTATTCCACCGTACTTTTGTTCCTTTAAAATAGTCATCCGCAGCTTTCCCTCCTGTGATGGTCGTTTGAGGATTAGCATTCAGCAAATACTGTAGAAAAGACAAATCGTCATCCCAACTAAAAGGTCTGTTTTCTCCGCTTATTTGAGCTATACCCACAAAATATAAATGCTCATTATTCTTATTGAAGAATGACGACTTTGTAGGTTTTAAAGTCGGGTTTTCTCGTATCCATGTCTGGTCTACTTTCTTTTTCTGACTTTGAATAAATCCTTCAGGATTAGCCATCTTTTTTTGCCCATAACCAAAGCTTACAGTACATAAGATAAGAATAAATATTATTTTGAATTGCATTATTTAAAGGTTTTAATACACTGCTGAAGTTTGTGCCATTTGACAATTTTAAAATTCAATCCCACTATAACGAACACCTGACCTTGTTGTTTCTTACAAACACCATATTCATAATAAAACTGTAGTCGATCTATATTTTACAAATAAGTTGAGGTTTCTTATAATCCACTTGCTTGCAACACCGCAGAACCAAAAGGATTATCCACGATCCACAACCAATTTCCGGCTTGATCTTTTTTCATAATACAAGCGGTATGTCCCGTCATCTGAATCGGATGCCCATCTGGAGTAGTGCCGCTCATTTCCCAAAGGTCCATCCACATAGCCAAATCTCCGACAATGGATATATGTGGAGTAGCTCCGCTAATATGAAATTGTAAAGCACAAATCGCTTGCATGGCTTTCTCAATCTGGTTCAAACCCCTTAATTCCCTACCATCTCTATCGATATAAACCGCTTCCGGATGAAAGCAACTCAGCGCTCCGTTCACATCCCCATCTTTTATACAATTTCGAAAATATGCCACTGCGCCAACAGGCGTTGTTCTGTTTAAATCTTGCATTTAAAATTTTATTATTCCGACCGAAATTAAAACTAATATTTAGAAAACCTACTGAATTTTTGTTTTATTGCCATCCTCCTCCTAAAACACGGTATAATTCGATACGGGCAAATAACTCGTCGCGTTTACTGATAGTGTAATTCATATCACAAGTCAGCAAATTATTTTGAGTAGTTAATATTTCAAGATAATTAGCTCGCCCTCCAGTAAACAGCATCTTTACCTTAACTATATTATTCTCTAAAGCCTCTCTCTGTTTGACCAAAATCACTTGTTGTTCCTTTTGTTTATCTAATTGTACTAGGGCATTAGATACCTCTGTAACTGCACTCAATACTGCTGCGCGAAACTTAATAACCGCTTTTTCCCGATTAGCTAGTGCTATTTGGTATTTTGTCTTGATTGTTCTGCGTTGTAAAATTGGTTGGCTAATACCTCCTGCTACCATTCCAAATACCGATGCAGGGATATTAAACCAGTCACTCGCTTTAAATGCAAGCAGCCCTCCGTTTGCACTTAAAGTTAAAGTAGGGTAAAATGCAGCCTGTGCAATTCCCACATTTGCATTGGCGATTTTAAGGTCTAATTCAGCACTTTTGACGTCTGGTCGTTGAGATAAAAGAATCGCAGGAATGCCTATTTGCACATTATTTATTATTCCTATATACTGTAAAGATTGCTGTCGTTGTTGCGTATCGGGAAAAACTCCAGTCAGGGCACTTAATACATTTTCTTGAATCAAAATTTGCAACTGTAAATTGGGTATTAATTTTTCAGCTTCTAGTTCTTGGACTTTTGATTGCTCTAAGGCTAATGAAGTGCTTTTACCCGCTTCAAATTGCAATTGAATTGCTGTAGTCGTACTCTTACTTAACTCGATATTTTTTTGAACTAAACCCATTTGGTTGTCCAAGATCACTAAGTTATAGTAGCATTGCGCTATTTGTGCTACCAAAGCTGTTTGTACTGCGTTTTTAGTTTCTCCAGATTGTAAATAACTTGCCCAATCTGCTTTTTTTTGATTTTTAATTTTTCCCCAAATATCTGCTTCCCAGCTCATCGCTAAATCAACTTTAAAATCATCAATGTGCGTATTATTCTGGTTAACTAACGCATTGTACTCGGAAGGAAATGCTCTAGAAGTATAGATCTCTAACTGTACATCAGGTATATTTCCCCCTTGCGCATTTTTTAAGTGCCATTTTGAAATTTCTATGTTTTGAAGTGCTATCAAAACATCTGAATTTCTTTTTAATGCGATCTCTATCAGCTGAATTAATTGTTCATCTTGGAAAAAAGATCGCCACGATAATTGCCCTATTGTAGGTCCTTCCGCCATTAGATTGTCCGTTCGATATTTGTCTGGAAAAGCATTCATTGGTGTATCAATTTCTACCTTTGATACCTTACATCCAGACAAGGCTGTCAACGCTAATACCGTTATAACGATTATTATATTTTTAATCATATGATTTAATTTAATTTTTGAGTTTTACCTGAAATTTTTTCGTGTAAATACTGGAACAGTACATAGAGCACAGGTATAATGAAAATTCCCAATAACACACCGCTCAACATACCACCTGTTGCAGCGACACTAATCGACTGATTTCCCATGGCAGAGGGTCCTGTTACTCGCATCATCGGAATAAGTCCCGCTGTAAATGCGAAAGAAGTCATTAATATAGGTCGTAAACGAAGTTTAGAAGCTTCTATAGCAGAAGCTAGTAATGATTTGCCAGAACGCCTTCTCTGAATAGCAAATTCCACAATAAGAATAGCATTTTTGGCTAATAATCCGATCAGCATCAGCAAAGCAACCTGTATGTAAATATTATTTTCTATACCAACCATGCCTATTGCCAAAAACACCCCTAATAAACCCGTAGGAATAGAAAACAAGATAGCAAGGGGCAAGATGTAACTTTCATACAAAGCCGCCAGAATAAAGTAAATAAACAAAATACTAATGAGAAAGATTATTAAAGACTGTCCAGATGAAGCAATCTCTTCTTTAGTCATACCAGTAAATTCATAAGAATACCCAGCCGGTAAATATTGCAAGGCAACCTCATCAACAGCATTAATCGCATCGCCGGTGCTGTATCCGTTATTAGGAATAGCATTAACTCCGATTGAATTAAAAAGATTGTATCGAGAAGCGGTTTCTGGGCCGTAGCTCCTTTCAAAGCGAACTAAGGAATTAAGTGGCACTTTCTCGCCTAATTTATTCTGAACGTAAATAGCATCCATTGCAGACAGCTCGGAACGATCGGATTTATCTGCTTGTAAAATCACTCTGAAATACTTTCCAAATCTATTAAAATCGGAAGCTTGTGTACTTCCAAAATACGTTTGCATGGTTTCTAGTATATCCCTAACCCTTACATGCAACTGAGCTGCTTTTTCCTTATCAACTTGAATCTCTAATTGAGGATAATCGGATTTGAATGAGGTAAAAGCCATATCAATTTCGGGACGTTCTTGTAATTTTTTAATAAAATTATCTGAGACATCTCCAAAAACGTGCAAATCCCTGCCCATTCGATCCTGCAATACCATATCCAAACCGTCAACGTTACTAAAACCTGCAACAGTAGGCACGGTAAAAACAAAAAATTCAGCTTCTTTAATTGCAGTTAGTCGTTTTCTAATCTGTTCCATGATTAAATTAATATCCTGTATTTCGCCTCGAGCTTTAGCAGGCTTTAAAAGCATAAATATAGCTCCTGCTGACGGACTCGTGGTCCCTGTAAGCGGATCAGAACCGTACAGTGCATTTACAATTTCATTTGATTCCAATGGTTGAAGTAATGCTTCTGATCTTTGCATTGTTTTTTCGGTTTGGTATTGTGATGTACCCGCAGGCATAGACAAGGCTATGACTATAAACCGTAGATCCTCCGAAGGGATAAAACCGGTAGGTGTTTTCTTTGAAATAAATAAAGTCAGGGATGCAACGACTATTAACATCGACATACTCCACCATTTATACTGTATTAAAAACCTAATGGTCCGAGCATATTTGTTTGTTAATTTCTCAAATCCCGTATTAAACCCAGTAAAAAATCGCTCTTTAAAGCTCGTTTTTACACTAAGCGCTTTATCTTTTTTCGGATCTACTTTCAGTAATATCGCTGCAAGCGCGGGACTTAATGTCAAGGCATTGATTGCAGATAAAAGAATCGCAATGGCCAAGGTTAATGCAAATTGCCGATAGAATACTCCTGTTGAGCCCTCTGTGAAGCTTACAGGTAAAAATACTGCCGACATCACTAAGGTAATCGAGATGATTGCCTGGGTAATTTCACTCATTGCCGATAGGGTTGCCTCTTTAGCAGGCATATGCTCCTGATGCATTTTACTATGCACGGCTTCTACCACCACAATGGCATCATCTACTACAATTCCAATCGATAATATAAGCGCAAAAAGAGTTAACAGATTAATAGAAAATCCAAAAATATACATGAAAAAAAAGGTTCCTATTATAGCTACAATAGCTGAAATTGCAGGAATAAGTGTAGATCGAATATCTTGTAGGAAGAGAAATACCACAATAAAAACAAAAATAAATGCTTCGATCAAGGTATATATTACTTGTTCTATAGATTGATCTAAAGCTTCCTTCGTATTATATATAGTAGCCTGTTTTATTCCGTGAGGAAGGTTTTTCTCGGCTTTGGACATAATCTCAGCAACCGTTTTTTGTATTTCATTTGAATTGGACCCTGGGGCTTGTAAAATATCAATATTAATTCCCGGTTTGCCGTTTATGCGTACATGGTTGGTATAGGTAGCCGCACCAAACTCAATACGTGCCACGTCACGAAGCCGTATCAACGAACCGTCTGTATGCATTCTTACAATAATAGACTCATAATCTATTGGTTTATTTAGTTTCCCTTTATATTTAATAACGTATTCGAAGGATTCCGTACTGTTCGCCCCCAATTTTCCCGGCGCAGCCTCCAAGTTGTTGTCATTTATGGCTTCATATACCTCCGTTGGCGTTAGATTATAATTGGCCATTTTGGTCGGATTTAACCAAACACGCATCGCGTAACTTTTATCACCACCATCAATTCCCGCTTTTCCCACTCCTGGAATTCGTTTGATCTCAGGAATTATATTGATCTGGGCGTAATTAGATAAAAAAGTTTGGTCGTATAGAGTTTCATCTTCCGTGTACATACCCAATACCATAATCAAACTGTTTTGTTGTTTTGTTGTGGTGATACCAGCAAGTAAAACCTCTTGAGGCAATTGACTTGTTGCCTGAGACACTCGATTTTGCACATTAACTGCGGCTTGGTCAGGATCAGTTCCCAAACGGAAATAAATAACAATAGTCAAGGAGCCGTCATTACTCGCGGTAGATCGTATATAGCTCATGTTTTCTACGCCATTTATTGCTTCTTCGAGTGATGGAGCTACCGACCGTAAAATAGTTTCAGCATTGGCCCCCGGGTAAGTTGCATTGACCTGAACTGCAGGCAAAGCAATATCTGGAAATTGTTGTAACGGTAATTTGTATAAGCCCAATAACCCCAACATGACTAAAAAAATTGAGATTACTGTAGCTAATACAGGTCGTTGAATAAATATTTTGAACATTTTTTTACTTGATTTATAAGGTATTAGTAATTACAAATTTTCTTCGATAACCGTTACGACATCTCCATCCGCCAGCGCATCAATACCTTTTGTCACAATCCGATTTCCGAATTGTAAGTCTGATTTGAATAAATAATTATTACCGCGACTGGCTATGATTTGAATCGCTTGAGCATGAACTTTATTATGCTCATCGAGTACATAAACAAAAGTTTTGTCTTGTATATCTACTGTTGCGGACTGGGGAACCGAAAAAACGTGCTGATGCATTATACGCAATTGTATTTTTCCAGTATTGCCGGATCGAATTACTGCTTTTGGATTGGCGAAAATTGCGCGAAGAGTTATCGCTCCAGTCGTTTTATCAAACCGACCATTAATCATATCTATTTTTCCTTTTTCGCTATAAAGTTGATGATCTGCTAACAGAAGAGAAACTGCAGGCACTTGCCTTACTTTATCCGTTAGGGTATTTCCTTCATAAGTTTCCTTAAAATCGATAAAATCTAGTTCGCTTAAAGAAAAATATACTAAAACTTGGTCAGTGTTGGAAATGCTTGTCAAAGGCTCTAAATCACCGCGATTAATTAAACTTCCTAACTTTTTAGGAAGTCGTCCCACATAACCCGAAATTGGAGCTTTTATCGTTGTAAAGTCAACATTAATTTTTGCTGTTGCAACTGCTGCCTTTGTCTGCGTAACTTTTGCTATTGCTATTTTGTAATTCGTTTCTGCAATCTTCAATTCATAATCAGAACTGATTTTATTTTCAATTAAAGGCACAAGTCTATCCAGTTCTAATTTTGCATTTATCAATGCGTGTTCTGACGCAGTTAACTCAGCTCTTGCGTGATTGTGTTGTTCTAAATAAGGCAAGTCATCTATTTTAAATAAAGGATCTCCTTTTTTTACGTAGGTCCCCTCATCAACATAGAGCTGAATTAAATGTCCATCTACCCTAGAACGAATTTCAATGTCCATGATACCTTCTATCGTTGCTGGGTATTCTTTAAACGTTTCCGTATTTATTTGCTTTAGTTCAATAACAGGTAAGGCAAGTTTTTCAGTAGATTCGGGAGTAGTTTTTGAAGAACAACTGTAAAGAAATAGTACAGTGATACTATAAATTATTTTTTTCATTTTAATTGGTTTTAAGGAAAACGGATGCATTCAAATAATCTAGGTTGAAATAAAGCTGTAGTTCTCTCATATATAATTTTATTTTTACAAAGCAAATTTATACAGATTAATAGCCTTAAAATTTGTACATATCAACACTTGTTCGGTATCTTTGCAACATGAAAGCAGAAAACATGTATAGCCCTTACGAGATCGAAGTTGAGATAGTTGACGACTGTCCGCTACGTGATAATATTCTCAATTTCTTTCAGATTGTATATATCGTCAAAGGGCGGGGTCAACAATGGGTTAATGATCACAAAGCGCCTTATCAATCAGGAGATTTGTTATTATTGATTCCTGAGGATAAATACTCTTTTGATGTTGAGGAGACTACTGAATTTTTATTTATTAAGTTCAATAATTTCTACCTCCATGATAAAAAGTTGGGTACCGATAGTGTACATCAATTGGAATACATACTCAATAACACCAGTTTAAGGATAGGATGTGTGATAAACAGTCCAAACGATAAGAAATTAGTCGAATCGCTAACCCGTACAATCAGTGATGAGAATCGTCAACAGCAATTGTATAGCAACGATATGGTACAGCAGTTAATTAATACCTTGATTATGGTCATTGCACGTAATATTGCTATTCATTTACCTGAAAAAATCAAGGCATCGACAGATACAAAAGTGGGGGATATTTTGCAATATATTCAGAGTAATATCTATCAACCTGAACAATTGAGATTAGAAGTTATAGCTAAACACCTTGGGTTTTCGGAGACATACATTAGTCGGTTTTTTAAAAAACATACAGACGAAACCATTCAGCAATATGCAACGCATTATCGTATGAACCTAATTGAAAACAGATTGAAATATAGCGATATGCGAATAGGTGAAATCGCTTTCGAATTTGGTTTCAACGATGAAAGTCACTTAAACAAATTCGTACGCAAGCAAAAAAACCTAGCTCCCACCGAGTTCCGGAGAAGCTAGTACTTGTATAGTGAAAGAATTTAGAACTTATATTAGAATGCCGTCATTCTCCTAAAAAGTCATAACTCGGGAATTTTTTTTCTCAAATGAGAGCATTTTAGTTAACCTTTTGGAATCGTATTTAAAGGCTTGAGTATTTTTAAGAAACATATTACTATAATGGAATTCTATAAACCATCTGAAAAAATGGTTATACGTTTATTTGGGATATGTAATTCCAATTCAGTTGTAAAAAAAACACGGTAATCATTTACAATACAGACCCCAAATCTTTCCCCGCTTCAGAACCCTCAATTAAAAAGGTCAGCTCTTCACATTTCAAAATTTTCCCATTCTTTATTACAAATTCAGCAAAAACCTTATGAGTGTGTTTCGATCCATCTTTTAATATCGAACGAACCAAATGCTTGGTAAAAACGGATTTATCATTAGAGGCACAGTTCAAAACTTCCACTTCCACCCTAGCTATTAGAGATTTTAATTTTTGAATATGGCTTTTAAACTGCTTGAGATTTAAGTGAGTGTGATCTACGATTTGTAGATAATTATACGCAAAATAAGAATCAATTATTTTTTCGTCAAACACCGGATTTTCAATAATCTCGTGCAACATTTCTTTAACTGTAGTTTCCATCTTTTAAATATTTTAATGATACAGCAAAGATGAAACACCGCAACAAGAATTGCGATAACAATTGTTAATTAGAGTCTATTTCGAATCCTACTTAACGAAACAGCTGTGATTCCCAAATACGAAGCAATATAATGTTGTGGCACTCGTTGAAAAATCTCAGGAGCCGTCGTCACTAACTTCTGATACCGTTTTTCAGGATTATCTTTAATGCGCCCGATAAGTAATTTCTGATAGTCCAACATCCGTTGAATAATATACTCATTAAAAGCTTGTAGCAGTGGCAAATCGCGTTTTAGCAATTCGAGTAACCGCTCTTTATCAATCATAAGCAAATCTGCATCTTCGAGAGTTTCCAAGGTGTATTGACTGGGCTTGTCATACCAAAAGCTCTCAATACTACAGAAGAACTGTTCTTCATACAAAAATTGAAAGGTAATTTCTTTGCCATCATGTAAGGTCCATCCTCTTAAAACACCCTTTTTTAAGAAATAAAACTGCTTAGACCGCTGCCCCTCTTCAATCAGCTTCGTTTTTGATTTTACGGATATTGCGCTAAAATAACTTTGTAGTAAATCAAACAATCTCTGATTAATTGTCTTCATACGCTTTGTAATGAGTGAAGTAATAAATGTTTTTAGAACTCCAAAGTTACAAAGTATCACCTAAATAATTAAAACCGCAATAAAAAATTCAATTTTCAGCTTGTTGTCAGTAGTACCAAGCTTTTTCTAGCTAAACGCAAAGGTTTTTCACCCTGTTGTAAACTAGCATAACTCCTGTTTTAAATTGGGGAACATTCTATGGCTTAAAAACAATACGGTACATAAATTTGTCGACATTAATGATAAAAAGGTGCTTTATAAATATATATCAAACCTTTCATTTATGCTTACAACGACTCCCTTGAACGTTGAAAAATTTAAACAGCATCTTTGTGACTAAGGGATTTAATGCAGCTTAAAGAGAAAGTATGATTTTTTCGCCATCCTGAGGAATTATCAATTTGTCTGTTCCGATATTGAATTCAGCAGCCTTCTGTTTTAAAGATTTTCTAGTTGTCCGACAATGATCCAAAGCGTCCATAGGCACAGCAATTACCTTAGCCTTGCCACTATGTCCTATCAAATCCATCGTCTGCGCTTCATCCATGATGATTGGTGTAGCGTCGAAACCTTGAATATACGCCCCTCCGGAATTAACAATGATATAGTCCGGATTAAAATTTTTGATAGTGCTCTTAACTTCATCTGTCCAGATTGCATCTCCAACAATGTACACCGTCGGTTGGTTTTCTGCCTTTAATACAAAGCCCGATGTCTTGCCCATCATTTCCAGTACCTCGCCAGAGCCGTGCTGCGCATCTATACGCGTGATACTTATAGTATTCCATAATATATGGTCGTCTAAAACGCTTGCATTACTAAAACCGCGCTTTTCAAAAAAAGTTTTATCTGCTGGCTGATTTATCAGTCTTATAGATTTATCTAAAACTTTACTCGCAGCATCGTCAAAATGATCAGGGTGTACATGGGTCACCAAAACCAAGTCAAGATCTTCGACGATTTGATGTATAGGTACCACTAAATCAACTGTAGGGTTTTTCTCGATTCCAGCCCATGACTCCATAACTCCTTTAGGAGATAACATGGGGTCTACCAAAATCTTTTTCCCCCCATACTCTAGGAGCAAAGTTGCGTTTCTGACCAACTGAACGCTTATCGTTGTCCCTGGATTAGTTTGTGCCATTGCTAAACCAGCGAACAGCGTCATTGCTACTAAAAGATTTCTTTTCATAAGTTTCTATATTTCTTTTTAATAATATCCCACTTTTCCCTATTAAGTCTTTGGGATTGATGAGTTCTATACAAAGGTCCATACAAGGCGTTATTTTTTAGGTATCAAAAAGATATTGAATACTACCATTTTGATAAGCGCTATACTTTGGTACAGCTTATCAGTATGAGCTGCTTTTTTTAAAATTCACTACTTTTATAAACTAAAAAGTAAGATATGAAAACGATTAAATTTCATAAAACGGAATGCGGTGTTGATTTTCTATTAAATGTGTTGACAGAAAAAGATATCGATTATACCCATTTAGGTGTTTATGATACCGATCATTTTGAAATTTTATTTTTTAAAAAAGCAAAGGGCGTACTGCTTCTAAACCAAAAAGAAATTCAATTGAATGCAGGTTCTATTATCTTTATTTCTCCATTCCAAAAACGAAAATGGGAATTTGAGCCAAATGACCTTGAAGTAACTTCTTTGATTTTTCAAGAAGCTTTTTTAAATGATTTTTTCGCAGACAAACTATTTACTCACCGATTACTCTATTTTTATCAGTTAGTTCATCCTTTGAAAATGACTATAAATACGGATGAATTATTAAAATACTGCGGACTGTTGACAGAGATTAAAAAGGAACTGCTGGATACTCAAACCGATAGTGTTCATATTATTCGCTCTTTGTTGTACTATCTGTTACAAACACTGAATCGCCAATACGCCAATCAACACAACTTGCTTTTAAAGAAATCCGAAAACAATTTCGCTTTTCTCTTTAAGAGTCTAATGGAAATCCATATCAAGGAGAAGCAGCGTATTGCAGATTATACAGAAATGCTTGGCATCAGTCGAATTTCGCTTAATAAAGCCGTCAAAGCCCAGTTTAATACTACAGCGACTCAATTACTAAAACAACGACTTCTTTTTGAAATACAAAACTTACTACTACACTCCAACAAAACTATTAGCGAAATAGCCTACATACTCCATTTTTCAGAATCAAACCATCTGATGAGGTTCTTTAAAGCACAAACAAATCAGACAACAACTCAGTTTATCAACAGTATGAATAACATCCCCTTAAAACACAAACCAAATTCTTCCGATTTATAAGTAAGGTTTTCTTTGCATTCATCCTAAACAATTGAGATTGGACAAGTTTTAAGAGTTATATCACTGATGCAGATGCATTAAAAAAATTAAAAATAGCGAACTTGAAACCATTGCTTTCCTGAAAAACAGGAATCATTTGCTAAAGCGATTACCAATGAGCTAATGAAATCTGCAATTATTCAAGAAAACTTACCTCAACTTACTTGCCCCAAATGTAAAAATCAAAAATTGACTATTAAAGAGAAACTGGTTAAATGTCTAGATGAGGTTTGTAGTTGGATTCAGTTCCGCAATGTGTGTGGCGTACATATCGGCATAGCCGATATTGAAAGCCTGATCAATAAAAGGAAAACTACACTCATTAAAAGGATGAAAAGCAAAGCTGGTAAAAAATTCGATGCGTATATCGTATTGAAAGAAGATTGTACAACCTCATTTGAGTTTGAAAATAAAAAGAAAAAATAATTATATTTACCATTCAACCTACATATAATCAGAATATTGAAAAAACAATGGCTAATAAACTTATCATAGCTCAAAAAGAAATAGAGAATTTAATCTATACCATTCGTGGCAAGCAAGTGATGCTTGACAGCGACCTTGCTTCCTTATATCAGGTGGAAACAAAGAATCTCAACAAAGCCGTAAAAAGAAATATTGAAAGGTTTCCTGCTTCTTTCTGCTTTCAACTGAGCAAAGAGGAAGTTGAAAACTTGAGGTTCCAAATTGGAACCTCAAGTTTGAGCTACGGCGGAAGACGTTATTTTCCCTATGTTTTTACTGAACAAGGTGTTGCGATGGCTTCTGCCATACTCCGTTCAGCTATTGCCGTTAAAGTCAGTGTCGAAATTATGGAAGCCTTTGTTGAAATGCGGCATTTACTTATCAGTAACGCTTCTTTGTTTCATCGTTTGGATAAGATTGAACTGAAACAATTGGAAGCTGATCAAAAATTTGAAGCAATCTTTAAAGCATTGGAAAAAGATAAACTACACAGTGATAAAGGTGTTTTTTATGATGGGCAGATTTTTGATGCTTATACTTTTGTATCCAATATCATCCGAAATGCAAAAATCTCCATCATACTTATTGATAATTATGTAGATGATACAGTACTTACCTTGTTAGGAAAACGCATACACAAAGTGACCGCAACAATATATACCAAGAGCATCAGCAATCAGTTACGGCTGGATTTACAAAGGTACAACAGCCAATATCCTCCGATTGAGATTGAGATTTTCTCCGATGCTCACGACCGATTTATAATAATTGACGGTACGGAGCTTTATCATATTGGAGCATCATTAAAGGACCTGGGCAAAAAATGGTTTGCCTTTTCAAGAATGGATCTTGAGGTGGCTAAGATGCTAAAAATATTGTGCGGATTATAGCCCTATTTAAAATATAGAATATCAATCAAAAGCCTCAAGAAAACAAACTTCTTCTTAGCGAATTTTGAAGTGTTGTTCTCTCGCCAGAGTAATAAGTAGTCTGCAACGATCCACATAGGTCACATCAATTTGATGACCAGGTTTAAAACCGCTTTCCTTTTAACCATTTTCCACTTAGAACAACGATGGGAAAAACGTTAAAGGAAGTATCCTTTCGCTTTATATATTTTTTACAAATCATTAGTTTCCTTGTTTTATTTCTGTGTTTTTCATTTTCGTTTATTTTAAGTTATATTATAAATAAACATATTTGGGTTCTTGTTAAAAACACATAAATCTTATATTTTACATAGAATCACCTGTTTTTAACAGGCATTTCACTATCTTTAGTTCAAAGAATATAGTAATTTTGAAACCATGAACCAGACCAATACCCACAAAAAAATACATCATGGCAGAAATATTAAGCGTTTTCGAGAAATGCTCGGTATCAAACAAGACGCTTTAGCCTTTGAACTTGGTGATGATTGGAACCAACAAAAAATATCGTTGCTTGAACAAAAAGAAACGGTTGAAAAAAGTATGCTTGCTCAAATAGCTAGATTACTCAAGATTCCTGTTGAAGCAATTGAAAATTTTGATGAGGAACAAGCCGTTAATATCATAGCAAATACTTTTGGGGATTATGCTTCTTTTTTTGGTACGCAAAACATTCATCCAATTGACAAATTAGTTCAACTTCATGAAGAAAAAATAGCTTTATATGAGCGTATGTTGAAAGAAAAAGAGGAAATGATGTTACGCTTGGAAAAGTTGATAAAATAGAAGTAAAGGGCTATAGCTTATAATAGGAACACCATTCAAAATCTTTTGATTTGGTACTGCAATATTAAGTTGTGCATTTAATTGAAGAATGTACTTCTCCGTATAGACAAACGCAGCTTTTTTATTTATGGGAGGTTAGCGCTTTGTTTCTGAACACAAGCTTTCTCTTAGGTTAGAAACACAAAAGTATTCGGAAGAATGATATAAATATTTTTTGTAGTACTTTACTAAATCGCTCCAAGAAACTCATAGCGGTGTTTCCAACTGCCTGACCATAAAAGTCAATACCTTTGATAGTTATAAAAAAAGCAAATTCAAAGAATATAAGAGCAATGGCATTACAAATTTACGTGTAGATTCCTACCGCTACGCTGCGGCATCCTAGAGGAAAAATTCGACAAAAAAGCAACTTAGCGCTAGGCGCGCTAACTCTTTTTTTATGCGCTAAAACGGCGCTTAAGCAAGCTTGCGCCATTTTAGCGCATAAAAAAGCTCTGACTTTCGTCAGAGCTTTTTTGTCGTCCTGTCGGGACAATTTTCGAACCACTTTTTGGAGGATTTGAGAAAATTGGTCTCAGAAGATAAGATTTATTTCTATTTTTTAAAACTTTATTTTTGAATGAAATAGAACGCGATAAATCTCAAAATAGATTTTAAAGCGTTATATTTCATGTATTAACTAACTCGATCAAATCCATAAAAACTAACCTTCTCTATCTAAAGAAAATTCCTTACATACTTGTTACTTTATGGAAGGTTGACCTCAAGTTTCTTGAAAAAGTTCTATTATATGTAAGATTGCTACTCATCTCTTAAAGTCCATACGGTTATGAATGATATCATTTTTTCAAATGATCTTGATAATATTTTGAAGACTTTAAAACGTAGATTTTTCCATTTACTACAAAACCATCTAACTTATGCTGAATTGTATATAGTGAAAGGTCGTCAAGCTTGTTTATAAAACCTCTTCCATTAAAATTCAACGAAGTATTACATAAAACCCCATAACCTGTCAGTTTCTTAAAAGCCTCAAGCAAGTTATAAAGATTTTGATTTGATACAGGCGAAACTGTTTGTATTCTTGCTGTTTTATTGACATGAGTAACTGCTGCTAATGCATCAGTTTTTGCAATATAGGTATAAAGCATATATGGACTTGGATGATTACATCCAAACCAACGAGTAGCATCTTCTTCTAAACAAACTGGTGCAATTGGTCTAAATTGCTCACGCTGCTTGATTTCGTTCAATCTTGTCTTAATACTCTCATTAAAAGGTGCTGCAATAATTGAACGATTACCTAAGGCTCTAGGTCCTATTTCATATTTGCCATTAATCCATGCTAAAATCATATCATCAGCTAACATTTTGGCGACTTTTTCATTATTAGCCTCAAGGATATCATACTCATCTAAATTTATATTGCAATCAACATCAAAGTGCTGACCTGAGTACACATCCCAATCAATTTTTGGAGTGCCGGTAAAATAAAATTGAGCATCTATAGCAGTTCCGATCGCAGAACCTGAATCATTCGCTACTGGAGGCACAAAGATCTCAGAAAAAAGCCCTGTTTGCTTCCATTTGCTATTCCAGTCACAATTTAATCCACAACCTCCAGCAATAACAAGAGGTAATTTTTTTTTTAAATTAGCTTTTGCAAACTGATAAAAAATATCAAAAACTCTATCACTAAAAATACCTGCAAAATTTCTGAATTCGTTATCCTCAACTCCAACATTATAATATGGTGCATTTTCAAGATCATCATATAAACTTAGTTGAACATGTGAAGAATCTAATAGAAAATTCATTAATTTTTCTTCCTCTATTGTAGGAATACTTCGTTTTGAAAAAGAAGATAAAGCCATTAATTTACCAGCATCAGAAAACCTAGAAAAAGGTGCGTTTTTTGGAAAACTTGGATCAGCCAAACCATATATTGAAGTATATCGATTTCCTGGTTCATTCAATACATCTGAAATAAGTTTGATATTCAATGCTGAGTCAACTTCATAAAAGGCACCTATTGCTCCTTCCCATATTAAAGCATAGAAAGGACTTCCTTTAGGTAAGTTTGACATACCAAAAGCAGAAAGCAAATGTGATCTCTCGTGTGAAGATGAGAAAAAGTACACTTCTTTTCCTAACATTTGTTGTTTCCGTATTGTAATACTGCTTTTTTCAATACCACGATATCCTACATGCTGAGAGAATCCTATTATCGGCTCCTCTCGGGGCCACCAACCTCCTGTGCAAATAACGTCAGGAATTTCATTCATTTCGCTTAAAGTACGAAATACATCGTGGCTAGATATTGGAGAATATCGATAATTTGAATTTTTTTCTGCTTCAATTGAAAATATTAGTTTATTATTTTTCAGATATGCAATCGAACCATCATGTCCAGGGTTAAATGAAAGTATATTCATGTTTTATAATTGTTTTGCGTTAATTATTACATTTTTAAAAATAGTCACAGTAGGAAGTAATCGGTCAGATAGTGTTCCAGCAAGTTCTTTTGACCGACATGGCCAAATATTTAAGTGAAGTGACATTGGAAGATGCGGAATTGGTGTTGGATTCCATACAACACGTTTGTGCACTAAGTAATCATCTACAAACCATCGTATCTCAAATTCATACCATTCAATGGTATATTTATGAAAGGATTTTGACGCATCAAAACCAAGGTCAATATAAGTCGGTGTTCCTCGATAACCATAATCAAATTTATCACCTTCATCACCAGGATTGTAAAAGACATTCACCAGTAGACGATTAGTGTTTTTACCAGCGATTTCAATATCAATCTCTTGACGAGGAGAGTCTCTATGTAAAAAGAAACCTGTTATAACTCCTGGGACATTAGATGCTTTCAAGATAGCTTCAAATCTACCGTACAAATATTGACGGTTACTCGTTATAGCTCCTGCACTATACTTTCTAACACCAAGATTGTTTTTTTTGACAACTAACGTAAGACCTTCTTTTAAATCAAGCTCTATATTTGCGTCTCTAAACAAAGCAAGATTATCAGTAAAAGTATCATTCCTAAGTGTCCAAAATTCATTATCTAAAACCCTGAATTTTTCTTTTCTTATTGTATAATTCGCCTTTAATCCTCGGTCATTACAAATTATATCAATCCCTCTCCATTGGCGATCAGTTTCTACCACCCATGGAGAAGAGTCGTGCTTTAGTTTTCCTAACTCTACAATTTTATTGTTTTCCTTTTGTTGAGTTTTAAGTATTCTAATTCCTCTATCTGTTAAATCTGGAAAAGGACAATCTGGAGGTGCAGTTCTGAGAAGTTGACATATAATCTTCCATTTATGTAAATCTGTTGAATTTAAAACCACAAAATTATTTTTATCAAGATTTTCAATTAATCCTAAATAACTTTCGTTCATCAATTCGTTTTTATGTAATGTAAAAATAAATTTAGCATTGGGATAAGACTCCTTTAAGTCGCTGATATGTTGTTGTAAGACACTAATATTAACATAAGCGTTGAAAAGCGGTTGATTCTTTCCTGATATAAGATTATCAAATTCAGTTTCTGGTATAGTTTCTAAATCACTGCAACATCGATAACCAAGCATTGACAATGCCATTGCAAGAGATGTAAGCCCAGAATCTTTCGGACCAAACGCAAATACTGGAACTTCTCTTGGAGTATTGTGAAATAATGCTGCACCCTCGCTGGTAATAGCTCCAATTTTTGTAAGTGTAGGCAGTATTGAATATGAATTAGTAGAGGCTAAATCAAGTCTTTGATTGATTATAGACTTATGTGTAGCGATAACATTCAAAAATTTAAATTTATGATTTATCCATAAATCTATTGGTCCTTTACACGGAAGAAGTTTAAGTAGTTTTTCTGCCCCTTGTTTTGAAATGACATAACCTGAGAGATTCCATAAACCACAGACTGGACGAAATACTTTATTAGATATAAAAGTTTTTGGAGCCCCGTTCTTTACCTCTTCAAAGGATAAATAAAGTATATCAAATTTACTTTGTCCATTTTCTTTTATTTCTAACCAAGCTTTATTGAGTTCTTTAGTAAAACCAGGTTTAAACCAAATATCATCTTCCAGAATGAGAGTATACTCATTATTGTTAGAAGCTATACTTTTCCATAATTCTATGTGTGAATATGCAACAGCTATCTCAGGTCTACTCATTCGGATTTGGGAATAAAGATCCACATGAGTCGGCATCGCAAGAGGTTGAGGCTCTACGAAAAGTTGATCTTCAAGTGTATAATTTGGATCTAAATTATTATTCCTAATAGGATCTTTTAAAAAATCCTTTGCGTCTATAGCATTATACCGCTCTACCAAGCTATTGAGCTTAGTTCCTGAGATGTCTAATATTTGTTTTAATTCTGCATCAATCTCTTTCCAACGAGAAGGTTGACGCTTCAAATTAATTACATAAATATGGCTAATTAGGAAGCTTGAATTGTTATTTTGGGCTCCAAATGCTTGACATTTTTTATTAGGGAGTAATCGTCTATATTTTAGTGCCGTACCAAACAAATATTTTAAATGCGATGACCAATTAGAATTTTTCCTCATAAATAGTTATTCAATTGATTCCTTTAAAATTTTGACCATTTGACAAACGCCAATTTCTTGCATCATTGCGATAGCTCAAGGGCCACTTACTTTCAGCAATATCCTCCCAATTAGTTAATACTAAAATTAATTGTTCCTCTGTATTCGTTTCAGCTAGGATATCAATTACTGATTTCGTAAGGTTACCTGGACCAGTTGTAGATTGTATCTCAGGTAAACTATCAATTGTATCTGTTTCTAATAATGAGATAGCAAGAGAAAGGGCTTGCTCAATTATCGGATGCCTACTTTTAGCTATCAGAGGATTATTATTGAAATAGAAAATCCAACTTTCCGAATTTGCTCCAAACTTGGTAAAAACAGATGGAGAAACCATAAAATGTGTAGACATGTCATAACATAGTGGCTGAATCTTTAATCTTCCATCATCAAAGAGATGATTAATATCTGCACCATTATAAACATCATCTGCATCTATATAGCAACCTCCTTCAATAAAAATATAACAAAGGCGAAAAAAGTCAGATTGCATTGCTGGATGATAACATTTATCGTAAGCACTTTTATATCTTTGCCCCAATTTTTCGAGAATAAATTCTCCTGATTTTTTACTATCAAAAAGTAATCTTTCATAACCTAAGGTTTCGAGTTGACACCAACTTTGAATACACTCGTTTACATCTTCAGGTAATCTTTCAAGATTATCCCAAAATTGTACAATTTTCTTTGGAATTTTATTATTGTCTAATAATCTATCATTATTAGCATTTGTGTTTTGAACGAGTGCTTTAACAAAATTAGAACGAGCGTGATCATCATCTTCTTTGGTTGTATTCATTTTCAAAAATATATTTAGTTAAACTTAGATAGTTATTAATCATTTCAATAAGATCATATGATTCCTCAATAATCCATTGATTATCCAGAAATAAGCTCTTTAAAATGTCTGATTACTCTTGTTTTAATAGGGAATTTATATTCTTATCTTTTATATTATCCAATTTACTATTGTTTAGTAACGTTTTTCGCACCCAATACCATAATTTTATGTTATTGGCTCTTACTAATGTAAGACGTTTCGAAATTCGATATTTTCACAAAATAAGATACACTTGGAGTATTTACACTCGACCACATATTTATTAGTTATTTTATTAATCCTAATTCTTTTCCGATGTCTTGATATAGTTTAGCCAAAGGTCTTTTATGAATATCTTCTTCTGTAGCATAATTTCCTAAAATCATCCTGTCGATTTCATTGTCACTAAACTCTAAACCTTTCTCTTTATATTTCTCAAGATAAGTCCTATAAGTGTCTGAATATTTGATTTTACTCTTAAATATTAATTCTACAACATGGTCAGAATGTAATTCATATAAGTCTTTTAATTTAAAAACTTCTAAATGTCCTGGAATATTCTTGATGATTTTAACTTTAATACTGTTTTTATCAAGCAATGTACTTATGATTCTGCTCGAGACTGGTTCAAATGTGAATGAAAAAGCAGAGCTTTTTAATAAATATGGGTTAGTCAGGCCTACTATTAATGGATCTTTTTCTTCCTTTGCTCCAAAGCCATTACAAGTTTGACAACTCGGAATAAGGTTATAAAATGACATTGCAAGGAAAGGGTACTTTGATTGTGGGAAAAAGTGATCTATTTGAGGTTTAATCTCTTTACTTCTGGAAATGTAATAGATATAATTTCTATTACAGTATGGACATGTGTCCCTATCTATTCTAGTAATGAAATCGTATTTAGAAAATTTATCTGATTTATCATAACAGTTTTTAACAAAAATATTGTAAAGAACAAAGTGTGAATCAGTAGTAGAGTCTATAAAATCAGGATAAAAGTTAGTGATGCTGGCAATAATTCTTTCTAAGGTATTAGGTCTTGCTGTTATTAATCTTTCTAATTCATTATCGTTCAATAATGATTGTAAATAGTTTCTTAATTCTCCAAAAGGACTTGCTTTGCAACCATTTATGCTTATTCCTGATTTTATAATATTTCTTATTCTTGATTGAATGATATCTTTTACAGTATTAAAATGGTTGTTAGCTTCAATATCATTTAGATTTAAATTAACCATTTGATTTCAATTTTTGAAGTTCAGCTTCTAGTTCATCGATACGTTTTTGTTTTTCAAATTTCAAATAATACATATCCAAGAGTTTGTTTCTCAAAAAGGGTTCACCAATAATATTTATATTTTCTAATATTTCATTTCTTTCATCATCAGTACTGTTTTCCATGTTTTTTTCTTTTAGAGTCTTAATAGTCTGATCTATTTTATTTAAAGCGAATGCCCCAACTGCTCCCTCTGTTAAAAAGAAACTTTGGCCTAACAGATCGTGAATATTTCCTCCAAATGTTTTTAGTTTCTCCGCTAATGGTTCTGGTAACCCAACTTCATTCAAAAATAAAATGTTTGATTCAGGAATATCTGACAGTATAAATGGGGAATGAGTAATAAAGCAGATATTGATGCCTAAAGTTCGCTTAAGGGAAAGTTTTTCTATACTTTTTATAATATAATCAATGTATGTTCTTTGCATTTCTGGATGAGCATACATTTCTATTTCTTCAAGTACTACATTTATATATCTGTATGCAGTTCTTTTTTGAGTGTTAGAAGGAACTGACTCTAAATTAAGAATATGGTAGAGGATAGAACTGACAGAATAAATCATTTGCTTTTCTCCTGAACTTAATGTTTTAAATGACACTCTCTTCTTTTTATTGTTTACTGAAGCTAGTCCTACCTCAACAGTAAAGATGGGTGGAGGAAGAAGTTCTATACTTTCAGCTTTTATGGTTTTACGTTTCAGAATGTCATTATTTATTTTTGATAAATTTTCAAGAGATATTATCTGATCTTTTAATTCAATATGTTTAAATTTTAGAAAATTGATAGTTTGTCTCAATTTTAAAGTGATATGTGAAGAGTCTTCATATATTTCTTTAAAAAATTGCTCTATTTTTGAATTATTAAATTTCTTTTCTTCTTTCAGAAAATAATCGTCTTCGTGATTGTAATATTTTAATGCAATACTTACCAGCTTGTAAATAACATAGTCAATAGCAATTTGATATTTATTTAAATCAAGGTTCTTATATCCAAATTTAAAGTAACGATCAAGTTTTCTTAGTAGATTGTCTTTATCTAAAATTATCTCTCTCATCGTGATCGAAGTTTTGTCATTCAGTCTATAAAGTTCTTTATAGGGCTTATTACTGATATTCTTATTTACTTTTAATTCTAAATCGCTGGCATAAAGATTCTTTGAAATACTTCTGAAATGATTGTCTGGTATTGGCAGGAGCAGATTTGTAATAAAGCGTGACTTAACAAGATGATTTTCACTATTAATATCAATATTTCCTTGTTTCCTAAACGGATTTAATACTAGAGGAGTACGATATCCGTCGTTTTTGTGAAATAATCCATCGAGCCACTTATCGTTGTCACTTGCATTGTAAGCGTAATGAGAATAGTTAACTACGATAGAATAGAAGAAATCTTTTAGGTCTATCGCTTCATGTTTAATGGGAATATTTATTTTTTTACTTCTTCCATCATATTTAAAGAAAGAAATCTTGTCGTCAACAATTTTAACTTTATAAAAAGTATCGGTTTCAAAATATAGTTCTACTTTTAGATTCTTTAACTTCTGTATATCAGCGATTTTAATTTTTTGATAATCAAAAGCTATATTATTAATGACTCGAAAGAGTAATTCAATGAGCGTACTTTTTCCTGAACCGTTTTTACCAACTATTGCCTGAATATTTATTTGTGTTTTTTGTGTAGAAAAAAAATGCATCGGGAGACTAGTTCTCTCAGTGATTTTGTCTTCAGCATCGATTTCAAAATTATTTAATAAAAAATATAGAGTATCAGTTGATAGTAGTTTTATATATTCAGGGTGACAATTTTCTAATGGTCGAATGGCGATAATTTTCATTTGTATTTTATGATCGATTATTGAATAACTAAAGGCTCAACTACGTTTCCGAACCAATTTTGCAATGTTGTAATAGCTGTCGCAGATAGTTCTTGCGTAAATAATAAGGTTAGGCGTTTTTTAGGTCGGGAACATGCAACATAAAATAAATTTCGGTTTCTTTCGAAGGAGTCTTGTTTGCCTTTAGGGACACCATTTGTAGCCCATTCTAGCATTTGATTCCAGTTATAGTTGTTCCAACCCCTTCCAAATACAACAAGAACATTTTCAAACTCTGCACCTTTAACACCATGTTTTGTTGAAAACAAAGTCTTATCATCAATATATTGCACAACATTAATAAGTTCTGAATAAGGAATACTTCTGATATTTTTAATCTTTTCTGCAAATGCAATTTCTTCTTCTGTTTGCTGTTCTATAGCTTTCTGATTTATTTCAAAATGACGTTTTTCTTTTTCTTCTATCTTTTTTGATATTCTTGGTCTTTTAGTTTTTTTTAAAATATCTATTACATTGCCTATTGTTCCATTATTGCGAGCCTCAATTAGTCGTGTCATATCAGAATACCAGGCTTCTTTATCAGCATGTTTTCTAATACGAGGTGCATTCATATTAAAAGCATTTAGCATTTCGCCGTATTTTTTATTACGGAAAGCTACTGACCCGGGTTCAACTACATCAGATAAAAATGAAATATAATCATCATTCTTTTTCAAATAATCATCTGTATCACTGAACACTTTAAATATGTTTTGATAATTTTGCTCTGATGCCAATACACTATTTGTAAGCATTAATACTTTTGTTGTGTCAGCAGCTATATTCCAACCTTTTTCTTGTAGCTTAGTAATTGTTTTTGATAGATAATCGTGTGCCGTTACTTCTGGTAAATCATCTTTCCAATGGTTGCCAGTTCTTCTTTCTCCAGTATAATAATTGGAATGATATATTAAAATTTCACCTGTTGAATCTGGGTCAGATTCGTGTTGTTCTAATTCTGGTCTTATTTTATTTAATGCTTTAACAATCAATTTGTCTGATCTAAAATTGGCTTGTTTACCTATAATTTCAAGCTTACCTTCTGTTGCAGTAATTAGACCACATGAATTACTGCCATAAATTTTTTGCCAGTGGTCTCCAAAAAAACCAATTAGAGGCCCTTCTTCTGTTTCAATAAAATTTTCAACAATTGCATCAGCAAGATTTTTATTTGTATCTTGATATTCATCTATAAAAATTACTGGAAATTTATTAGTAAGTATTTTTTGAAATTTTTTGTCATCTAATAAATATGTCAACAGCTTTATAACATCATCGTGATGTAGGAATATCTCATCTGCTGTAATTTTCGGGTATCCTAAGTTGTATATTACTGTTTGTTGAGTAATGCCCCCTACTTCTTCAATTCTTTCTTTCCATCGATCAGTTAGATTTGGAATTTGCTCACGTATTGCTTTTTGGAAATCTTTAATCACATGCCAGCCAAAAGCATGAATTGTTTCAGCGAAAATAATTGGGTTGTTATCTGTACGTGATTGTATTTCTTCTTTTGCAACATTTGTATAAGTTATACATGCTATTTTTTTGTTCGAGCGTAGGAAACTATCACTATTATTCTTTATTTGATGCTTTAAAGCTTTAATTAAAGTGTAGGTTTTTCCTGCTCCTGCACCAGCTTCTACTAAAAAATTTTTATTAGCCGCTAAAGAGGCGAAAACTTTTTCAATACACTTAATCGAAGCCTTTTCAGCCGGGCTCATGTTTTCTACTTGTGTCATTTTATTTCGTCTATTACAGTTGCTATTACTTTTTGTACTTCTGGGGCTGGAGTGTTAGGATACTGAGCTAACCATTGTAATCCTTCAATAAGGTAATAAGGGACATTCCACGCTGTAACTTCTAGGGCATATTTTAATGCGAAATCTGTTTTGTCATCATCTCTTGGAGCATTTTTATATGCATTAAGAGCCTGCTCAATATCATTATCACCAGATAATGCACACAGTTCAATATTGGCTAACATAAACGCATCTTCATAACTCCTTGCACAACAATTTTTACCAGATTCAGGGATTTGATATGCAATTCTCCTAAATCCATTAGTTTTTTGTTCAGGAGTTTTTGCCATTAAGTCAGCAAGAGAAATATGCCCTTTGGCTTCTTTGTCAAACCAGTTCTTGATACCAGAATTACTGCTATGGGTTGCGCCATCTACTTGATGAGAAGAATAGACTGTTCTATCTTTATCATTTTTATCTTTTAGGACTGTCGCTCTTACAGAGTCCAAATCTGTTATTAAAACCGTTCTTAATTCAAGAAAATCAAGAAATTTATAAAAATGATGCATATATGCTCCGCCTACTTCAATTACAGATATATATTGTGGGTTGAGTTTAGGTGTATTTTCGTTTGCTAATGAATCTATTTTTTCAATTATAACAGGCATTAGGATACGTTCTGTAGCGCCTTCAATTAAAATTGCCTTGTCTGCAAAATATAAATCACACTTTGTAAGAGTAAGATATTTATGTAAAAATTCTTTATCTTTTTGTAATTCAGGGTTAATAAATTCATTTCTTAAATCTTTTATTCTGGTTGCTCTCTGTTCGTTTTTAGAAGTCAGAAAATAACGTATAGCATCGAATTTAGCTTCATTTGCTATATGAGTGGAATGTGTAGTTACTACAAACTGGACAGGCCATGGGATATTATTGTTTAATGTTTTTGAAAACTCAGATGCTATCTCATTGAGTTGTTTTATAAATACCTGTTGCATTTGCGGATGTAAATGAGCTTCTGGTTCCTCAATAAAAACTATATAAAGACCATTTGCTATTGGCCTGCTTTGCCAATCTCTGAAGAACTCAAACAATTGGAAAAGAATGTAAATTAGATTGCGAGATCCTAATCCGTTATAAGTTTCAGGAAGAAATAATCCGTTCCCCTGACTATATCTTATTTTTGTATGGCTGTCAAGTATATTCGCTACGTCTAGAGTTGTTTCAGTACTCAAATTAGGATCTGCTAATCCTGGATAACCAAATATTTTTAAGGCTGGAAGTAATTTGTCAAGCTTTTCATTAAATTCAGTATCTACTGTTTGTTGAATTTCTTTGACAACGGTTTGCAAAGCTTCTGACTTTTCTTTCATATCGGCCGGAGCAGTAGTTACATTTGCCGTTTTAAATAATTTAGATAAAACCTTTCCTAATACATCTTTTTCTGTATGGGTGATGTCATCAAGACCACGTTGAGCATTTATAAATCCAGCGCCTAAAAGCTGTCTAAATTTTGAATATTCCATGGATGCTAGATTGGTATCATCATTTGGATCTTGTGCAAAAACTTTTACTTCATGTAATTGTGGTATTCTCTCTTTCAGGTTCTTTAAAAATTCAGAGATACTTTCTGGGCTATCATCGGGAATACCATTAAAAAAGGTATCTATTTTACCATCTTGTAATTGATATTTTATAATAATTACTACTGTTGTAGATTCTGGGTTTAAATCAATAATAAAATCACCAAGTATACCCAAGTCAATAGCTTCAGGATTATATTCAATAGTAAACTTAATTTCTATAGTAGGGAGTATTTTTCTAATTTCATCCTGCTCTTCTTTTTTCAGATGGAGAATCAATGCTTCCTTAAATTTTTCTACGGATGATATATTAAAATCATACAAGCTAAAAGAAGGAGTTTTATCAGACAGAAGTCGTCTAAAAATTTCTGTTAAAGATGTCTTGCCGGAATTGTTTCTTCCAACAATTACTGTCGATTTTTCTTCAAGTGAAAGTTCAATGTCTTTTAAAAGTCTGAAATTTTTTATTTCGAGTTTTTTTATTCTCATAACAGCAGTATTATCAAGGTAATTTTGGATTTATAAAATTTTTAAATGGAAATTTAATCAATTACTAAACAGACAAATATAACCAAATAAGAGCTCTCTCATTTACGGAAAACCGTATTTGAGTCGTAAATAAGAGTGTCTTATTTAACGCGGAGCTGATTCTTTTTTAGAACTTTAACGTTATCATGAGAAAGACATGGTATCAGCAATGATCTACTTCAGAGTCAGGACAGACGAACATGCACAAATAGGGTACTATCAGCGTTGCTAGAAAGAAAAATTAAATAAATATTTCAAAGACAATCGTATTGAAATTTTCCAGACCATCTTTGAAGACCATTCAACAAAAAATTTCGAACGGCCAGCATGGACTACCATGATGAAACAATTAAATATCAATAAATCTAATAGACCGCAAGTTATTCTAATTACTCGTTGGGATCGGTTAAGTAGGAATACGGCGAATGCTTATTACATGATTTCTCAGCTCCAAAAACTCGGTATTGAACCTCAGGCTACAGATCAATCTTTGAATATGTCAGTACCTGAAAACAAAGTATTACTGGCGATATACATCGTCACAGCAGAAGTAGAGAATGACCGAAGATCTTTAAATATTAAGCAAGGTATACACAAAGCTAAAAAGGAAGGGAGATATATGGGATGAGCGCCCATAGGTTATCTGAATATATCCCTACCAGACGGAACAAAAACAATAATTCCCCGTGAGCCAGAGGCAACATTAATTAAAAAAGTGTTTGAAGGATTCGATGAAAATATGTCTGTTCGCTCTTACTATAAAACAGTTCTCAATACAGGATTAAAATGTTTTCTAAATGTTTTTCTATTAAATATTTTAAAATCTGATCTATTACAATAAAAATAAGAGCTCCATCTTTTGAAGAAAATAATGTTGTAAAAACTCAAGGAGTTCACAAAATAGCTATAAATAGGATTGCCTCCGCTGTGCTACGGCATCCTAAAGGGGAGATTCGATAAAAAAGCAACTTAGCGCTAGGCGCGCTAATCCTTTTTTTATGCGCTATCACGGCGCTTAAGCAAAATGAAAATGGCAGGATTAACGAGGTGGCAGGATTGCCTCCGCTGCGCTACGGCATCCTAAAGGGGAGATTCGATAAAAAAGCAACTTAGCGCTAGGCGCGCTAACTCTTTTTTTATGCGCTATCACAGCGCTTAAGCAAAATGAAAATGGCAGGATTAACGAGGTGGCAGGATTGCCTCCGCTGCGCTACGGCATCCTAAAGGGGAGATTCGACAAAAAAGCAACTTAGCGCTAGACGCGCTAATCCTTTTTTTATGCGCTATCACGGCGCTTAAGTAAGCTTGCGCCGTTTTAGCGCATAAAAAAAGCTCTGACTTTCGTCAGAGCTTTTTTGTCGGGGTGGCAGGATTCGAACCTGCGACCTCCTGGTCCCAAACCAGGCGCGATGACCGGGCTACGCTACACCCCGAAGTTGCGGAGAGACAGGGACTCGAACCCTGGCGACAGTCACCCGTCGACAGATTAGCAATCTGCTCCGTTACCACTCCGGCACCTCTCCTTGCTCTAGAGAATTACCCCCTTTGCGATTGCAAACGTAAGAAAAAGTTTTATTAATTACAAACTTATATCGGGGATTATTTTTAGTTAAACAGGTACCTATTCATATTCAATTGATTAAATAATTCATTTACAATGTACTCCTTTTAACAAACTTATCCCAGTCCCAGTCCCAGTCCTTGCAACCACGCTGTTCTCGTGATGCGACTCACCAATTCCGTTCGTTCTTCATTATCTAAAAACGACAACCGACTCTGTTGTGTATATTGGTATGTAAAACCGCATTTCTCCTGTACCTTTTTTGACTGTGCGTTATTGTCAAAACAACCACACCATATCGATTCCAGTTTTAAGTCCTCAAATCCATAACGCAAAATTTCACATACCGCTTCCGGTATCAATCCCCTTCCCCAAAACGGTACGCCAATCCAATACGAAACCTCCCCTTCGTTAGCTGCTATGTCAAAATTACTATTGGAACCAAGCAGCAATCCAATGAGACCAATGGCTATATTGTCGTCCTTTAAGGTCACCGCAAAAATCCCTTCATGCGCAAATACCGTTTTAATAATTTCCGCACTTTCCTCAACACTGCGATGTGCAGGCCAACCCGCAATAGGACCGATTCGCTCATCTTTAGCGTATTCGTATAAAGTTACCGCATCGGTCTCACGCCACGGCCGCAATTCCAATCGTTCTGTTTTTAAAATCATCTTTTTTATTTTATCGCATTTTGGCTACGCCTAATTATACGAAAATGCCCAAAAGCTGGTATAGGTTTAGTCGCTTTAGCAGCAGTATCGAAAAAATTCAATTAGAAGGTAAATTTACTGCTATAAAACAAAAAAGCCTCAACTTTCGTTGAGGCTTTTTGTGATCCAACCAGGATTCGAACCTGGGACCTACTGCTTAGAAGGCAGTTGCTCTATCCAGCTGAGCTATTGGACCATAATCTTTTTGGGTTTTATTGGTCGGGGTGGCAGGATTCGAACCTGCGACCTCCTGGTCCCAAACCAGGCGCGATAACCGAGCTACGCTACACCCCGAAAATTGCGGAGAGACAGGGACTCGAACCCTGGCGACAGTCACCCGTCGACAGATTAGCAATCTGCTCCGTTACCACTCCGGCACCTCTCCGTTGCAAAAGAGAATTACTCTCTTTGCGGTTGCAAACGTACTACAACTTTTCAATTCACACAAGTGTTTTGAGACAAAAATCACGAATATTTTCGTCATCGAAAGCAAAACCACTAATTATCAGCCGCCTAGTTATTATAAAAAAATTAAAAATTTAAATACTAATTATCGAATTCTTCAAAAGTCGTTAGTGAGCGGGCGTAAAAAGTCTTTTAGAAAGATAATAATACCGTTTAATTGCCGAATAATCATTAAATTCGCGTATTCAAACTAATAAAAACTATCAATCATGAATAAAAAAATCGTAATCGTTTCAGCAGCAAGGACTCCAATCGGAAGTTTCTTGGGAGCCCTATCTACAGTTCCTGCCCCTAAATTAGGTGCTACTGCAATTAAAGGAGCCTTAGAAAAAATCAACCTTGATCCAAAACTTGTTGATGAAGTAATTATGGGTAACGTTGTTCAGGCAGGAGTTGGTCAAGCACCAGCACGCCAGGCAGCCATATTTGCAGGATTGTCTAATGAAGTTGCTTGTACTACAGTAAATAAAGTTTGTGCTTCTGGTATGAAAGCGATTATGCAAGGTGCTCAAGCTATTATGAGCGGCGATGCTGAAATCGTTGTTGCTGGTGGTATGGAAAACATGAGCATGATTCCTCACTATTTACCGATGAGAAACGGTCAGAAATTTGGACCTACTACTTTGGTAGATGGTATGCAAAAAGATGGACTTACCGATGCTTATGACAATAATGCGATGGGAGTTTGTGCTGACTTATGCGCTACAGAATATAATATCTCTCGTGAAGAGCAAGATGCTTTTGCCATTGCTTCATACACGAAATCCACTCAAGCTTGGGAAGCTGGAAAGTTCAATAGTGAAATCGTTCCAGTTGCCGTTCCACAAAGAAAAGGTGATCCAATTATGGTTACCAAAGATGAGGAGTACACCAATGTTAAATTAGATCGTATTCCTACACTTAACGCCGTGTTCACTAAAGACGGTAGCGTTACTGCTGCTAATGCTTCTACTATCAATGACGGTGCTGCCGCTGTAGTATTGATGAGTGAAGAAAAAGCTTTGGAATTGGGTCTAAAACCTTTAGCTTATATCAAAGGTTATGCAGATGCTGCTCAAGAGCCACAATGGTTTACAACAGCTCCTGCTAAAGCTTTACCAAAAGCGCTTAAAAAAGCGAATTTAGAATTAGGAGATGTTGACTTCTTCGAATTCAATGAGGCTTTTGCAGTAGTTGGTTTGGCTAACGCTAAAATATTAAATTTAGATGCTGATAAAATTAACGTGAACGGTGGAGCGGTTTCTTTAGGTCACCCTCTAGGTTGTTCAGGAGCTAGAATTATCGTAACTTTATTAAGTGTATTGGAACAAAATAATGCAAAAATAGGAGCTGCCGCAATCTGTAATGGTGGTGGTGGTGCTTCTGCTATGGTTATCGAAAGAATCTAAACATACTATAACCCCACAAAAAGATGGGTTTTGATTGTAAAATCAAAACTCATCTTTTACTTTTGTATCATAAATCCCATGCCCATGTTTGCCATCTGTAATCTCGCTATAGTTCCTTTACGTAAAGACCCCACCGATACCAGTGAAATGGTGACGCAGGTCTTATTTGGAGAGCATTTTAGCATTTTGGAGCAAACGCCAAAATGGTCGCTGATCGAATTGGCCTTTGACCGCTATCAGGGATGGATTGACAACAAGCAATATCAAATTATTTCGGAGGTCGAATTTAAAAATTTATCTCAGGAAAGCGCCGTACTCAGTGGGGATTTAATTGATTTCATCACTACTGCTGATCACGCTTTGATCCCAATTCCACTGGGAAGCAACCTTACTTTTTTAAATCAAACCCAAATCAACACTCAGCAATTTGCGTTTGAAGGTACCACACTAACTGGAAAATCAGCCAAAACCAATTTACTCAATACAGCATTTCTGTATTTAAATGCACCCTATTTATGGGGTGGTAAAACTCCTTTTGGTATCGATTGTTCGGGTTTCACCCAAATGGTATATGCCATCAACGGTTATCAAATTCCGCGAGACGCTTCGCAACAAGCTACTATTGGCGAGGCCTTGAGCTTTATAGAAGAAAGCGAAGTCGGTGATTTGGCGTTCTTTGACAACGAAGAAGGCATTATCGTTCACGTCGGGATCATCATGGAAAACAACTACATCATTCACGCTCATGGAAAGGTGCGCATCGATCGCCTAGACCACCTTGGTATCTGCAATGTTGACAGCGGCAGGCATACCCATAAACTACGCGTGATAAAAAAAATCATTTAATCGGCTTACCCACTGCCGATTTAAAAATAATAAAAAGCGTATCTTTGTCGAAATTGAATTTTTATGATCACTTTCGAACATTTTAATCTCCCTAAAGCTTTAGATAAAGCCTTAAGTGAGTTAAATATCAATCACCCCACCCCAATTCAGGAAAAATCTTTCTCAGCTATATTGTCCGGAAGAGATGTTATGGGAATTGCACAAACGGGTACTGGAAAAACCTATGCCTATTTATTGCCTATCCTAAAACAATGGAAATTTGCTAAGACCGATACTCCTAGAGTGGTCATAATTGTTCCTACCAGAGAATTAGTAGTACAAGTTGCTGCTGAAGTCGAAAAACTAACCCAATACATGTCTATCCGTACTTTGGGTATTTATGGAGGTGTTAATATCAATACACAAAAGAAAGCGGTTTACGCCGGTGTTGATGTATTAGTAGGTACACCGGGGCGTACTATGGACTTAGCTTTAGACGGTGTAGTGCGTTTTGATGCCATGCAAAAACTGGTTATCGATGAGTTTGATGAAATTCTTAATCTCGGTTTTAGATTTCAAATTACCTCTATCCTTTCGATGATGAAATCCAAAAGGCAAAACATACTGTTTTCCGCCACGATGACAGAAGAAGTGGATGAGATGCTCGAAGATTATTTTGATTACCCTGAAGAGATCACACTAGCTCCATCAGGTACTCCACTAGAGCAAATCGAACAGCAATTGTATTTGGTTCCCAATTTCACTACCAAATTAAATTTATTAGCTCATTTATTAGCAGATAAAGAAACCTTTAATCGCGTTTTGATTTTTATCAACAACAAACGAATCGCCGATTATGTGTTAGAAAAACTGGAAGTGCTTTATCCGGAAGAATTTACGGTTATTCACTCCAATAAATCTCAGAACTTCCGTTTAACGGCTATGAGAGATTTCCAAAACAACGAATTACGCGGATTGGTAACTACAGATATCATGGCCAGAGGTTTGGACATTTCAGACATCAGCCACGTTATCAACTTACAGTTTACAGAGAGCCCTGAGCAATATATGCACCGTATTGGACGTACAGGTCGTGCAGACAAAACGGGGATCGCAATCAGCATCATTGACCCTAAAGAAGAGGATGTTAAGTTTGCTGCAGAAATGTTGATGGAACGCGAAATCAAAACACTAGACATACCGGAAGGAGTTGAAATTTCTGATCGTTTATTAGAATTCGAAAAGAAACATTTGATTCAAAAAAGTGCTCCAAAACGCTATAAGAAAGACGAAACCAAAGGAGCTGCTTTTCACGAGCGTTCTGACAAGAATAAAAAGGTCAATCTCGGTGGTCCTGGAAAACGTAACCCGCGTAAAACCAAACCGACCAACCGTGGTGTTGAAAAGAAAAGAGCTATAGCAGCCAAAAAGAAAAGAGGCTAAATTTCATTTCGTTCTTTTAAAATAAATCAAAAGGTCCTCTCAAATTATGAGACGGCCTTTTTTTTATACCCTTACTTCCCAGCTTAAAGCCCAAATATCATATTGCAAACAACAACAACTCACCGCATTGTAATATATATTGACAGCAACGCTATAAGCTAACTACCCTTTTGTATCCTATTTGTACACTATTTGTAATTCGCAAGCAAAACAACTCACTATCAATCGCTAACAAACAAACTACTTTGTAAGCTTTTTGTACAGCCTTTGTATATGCTGGAAATCTATTGGCGTTAGGGATTGGAGCTTTGTCTGAGCTCTTTTTACGTAGCGCAGCGCAGTAAAAAAGCGAGTGCGGAAAGCCCGACCGCAGGGAACGCACAAAAAATAAAGCACAAAAAAAAAGCCCTAACTCGCGTTAGGGCTTTTAATATAATAGATTGAATCCAGGATTAGTTTCCTCCTTTTTCCATTCTTTCTTTCAATTCTGCTAGAGCATCGATATCTCCAAGAGTTGTTTTTTCTGAAGCATTTGAATTGTTATTCGCCTCTACAGATTTAACATTTTTCTCTTCTTCCTGACGGAAAATTGCTGTGTGAGAAGCAACAACTCTTTTGAATTCTTTATTGAACTCAATAACTTTGAAGTCAGCTGATTCTCCTTTTTTCAATTTTTTACCATCTTCTTTCTCTAAATGACGAGTTGGAATGAAAGCAACGATATCGTCACCAAATTCTACTGTAGCCCCTTTGTCAACGATTTCAGAGATTTCACCTGTATGGATAGTTCCAACTGCGAAAGCATCTTCATATTTGTCCCATGGGTTAGCTGTAGTTTGTTTGTGACCTAAAGATAATTTACGACCTTCAACGTCTAATTCCAATACAACAACATCTAATTTATCACCTACGTTAACAAATTCAGATGGGTGTTTGATTTTCTTAGTCCAAGAAAGGTCAGAGATGTAAATCAATCCATCAATTCCTTCTTCTAGTTCTACGAATACACCAAAGTTTGTAAAGTTACGAACGATACCTACATGTTTAGATGCAACTGGGTATTTAGAAGTAATATCAGTCCAAGGATCTTGAGATAATTGTTTGATACCTAATGACATCTTACGCTCTTCTCTATCCAAAGTCAAGATAACTGCTTCTACTTCGTCACCAACTTTTACGAAATCTTGTGCTGATCTCAAGTGAGTAGACCAAGACATTTCAGAAACGTGGATTAGACCTTCAACACCTTCAGCAACTTCGATGAATGCACCGTAGTCAGCTAAAACAACTACTTTACCTTTTACTTTATCACCAACAGCAAGTTTAGCATCTAAAGCATCCCAAGGATGAGCGAATAATTGTTTTAAACCTAATTGGATTCTTGTTTTTTCGTCATCGAAATCCAAGATTACAACGTTTAATTTTTGATCTAATTCCAATACCTCAGATGGGTGATTGATTCTTGACCAAGAAAGATCTGTAATGTGGATTAAACCGTCAACACCTCCAAGGTCGATGAATACACCGTAAGAAGTAATGTTTTTAACAACACCTTCTAATACTTGACCTTTTTGTAATTGACCGATGATTTCTTTTTTCTGTACCTCGATATCTGCTTCGATAAGCGCTTTATGAGAAACAACTACGTTTTTGAATTCATGGTTAATTTTAACCACTTTGAATTCCATAGTTTTGTTTACGTACTGATCGTAGTCACGGATTGGTTTAACGTCAATTTGTGATCCTGGCAAGAAAGCTTCAATACCGAATACATCAACGATCATTCCTCCTTTTGTTCTACATTTCACAAAACCGTTTACAATTTCTCCTGTTTCATGTGCAGAAATAACGCGATCCCATGCTTTGATAGTACGTGCTTTTCTGTGTGAAAGAACTAACTGTCCGTATTTATCTTCTCTTACGTCGATTAATACTTCAACTTTGTCTCCAACTTTTAAGTTTGGATTGTAACGGAATTCGTTTAAAGAAATAACTCCTTCAGATTTAGCGTTGATATCAACGATTGCATCTCTGTCAGTAATTCTTACTACTACACCTTCAACAACTTCTTCATCATCTGTAGAGATGAAAGTTTTGTCTACTAAGCTTTCGAATTCTTTAAGTTGCGTATCGTCTACAGCGTCAATACCGTGTTCGTAGCTTTCCCAGTTAAAATCTTGTAAGAACTCGTCTTGTGTTTTTATTTGTTCAGACATTTGTGCTGATAATAATTTGTATTCTGAATTTTATAAGTTTCTATATACCAGCTATAAAACGTCAGAAGATGTTGGTTTCTTTTAAAAATACTTTTAGTAAACTTAACTGGCCTAAAAGCTGTGCAAAATTAATACTTATTTTTAACTCTGCAAAAATATTTTAATTAAAAGTTCTGGTTATCAACATCTATGCATCATTGACGGCTAAAAACGATACCCCAAACTGACATCACCCTTAAAATTGGCTTGAACATCTGAATTTCCTAATAAACTATTTCCAACCCCCGCTTTAAGCTCCAAAACAAAACCAGACTTATATACCCATTTTTGCCCAACAGCCAATCCTATTGCCGTTTCAAAATACCTGCGGTCTTCATGAGTTACCACAATATTAGCCCCTTCAAATTCTATCGTACTTGGAGATTCCCTTCCCGTATAAAAGTTTAAAAACCCCTCAACAAACAATCCCTTACCCCAGTAATTTTTTGTCTTTAACAAATAAAAACGATAATAGGGATTTATAGCAAAATCTTCGTAATAACCTTCTCCATATTCTTTGGGATTAAAATTAACTAAGACATTAGTTCCAAATCCATGTCTGGGTTTAAATACATATTCATATCCGCCTTCAAAGATTCCTCCAAAAGCCAATTTCAACGCACCATATCGAATTTCGTGTGAAGGTATTTCATAATCTAAAACAGAATCTAGTGAGATGTCTTGCGCGTTCATCTGTGCACTTGCTAGTACAGCAAGTGCCAGCCATGGTATTGAATTCATATATTTTGTGTTTTTTTTAACAGTGCAATACTACTAAAAATACCCATATAAAAACACTATAACACTAATTAATCCAATATTTTATCAAATAGACATTTCCACCCAGATTAATTGACACCTAAGAAGTGTCTTATACTATACGAGACAAAAATGATTAACGCTGCAGATTATATTGTCGGACAACTCTCCATCATACCCAATAAATCATTAAACGAGCGAGTTATTCTTAAAAGTTTTTATGCCTTTAAGGCACTCGGTAGGTAACCAAAGTGCTTTTTAAAAGCCGCAGTAAAGTGCTGCGGGTTTGCATAACCCAAACGATCGGAAACTTCGGACACATATAATTTCTCTTCTTGAAGCAAATAAACAGCTTGCTGCATCATAACTGTTATTCTATACTCGAATACCGTACAATTAAAAAGCTGTTTAAAACCGCTAGTTAGATTTTTTGTTGGTATCATCATACTTTTGGACAAAAAATCCAAACTAGCAGGAGCACCATTATTTAAATCTATATAGTTTTTTACTGCATATAACTTATCAATATCAGTCGATTTGATTTGTTGTGCTTGTGGATCATGGTTTGCATACGCATCTGCCTGTAAAAGCATTAATTCCATTATTTTAGCTTCTAGAAAATAACTTTTCATCATACCGCTGTAAGTACAGGAAGTCAATTGCTGAACCACCGTATACATTTGAGCTGTTATTGGTAAGGTATACCCTTCCCAATAGTGGCGTCCTTCCTTTAAGTGTTCAAAAAAGCGTTTTTGAAAATCATTTCCTTCCGTAAAAACATCCTGTACAGTCGCTATTGAAGCGCGTATTTCTAAAAATGATCCCGGATTCTTTGATTGATGCATATCGATTTTCTTTTGTCCATCATTGTGAAACAGCAGGCTATGCTGCCCACTATTAATATACAATTGCAATCCATCATCACAAACCGCCGTTGAATTACCCGACAAGCGGAAATGCATTTCCACGACATCACTTTCTATATCCAATGAAATACGCTCGTCACTATTAAGATCATAATCACAATGGACTATTTGCAATCCTCGAAAAGCAGTTTCCTTAAACGCAAACAACTTAGCTGTTTGATCTCCTACTAACAGTTCATAACTCTTCTCCGAGAAATCAACAAATTGATTCTCCTTTAAATTATCGCGTCGTATATAGATTTCCTCCTTCATAATTAGCTCAAAAACGTCTTTAATACCCCCAAATTCGTTACCCGCTCCTGACTTCTTAAGGTTAAGTTTACTCAAAATTACTTAAAATAAACCCATGAACAATAAAAATTATACCGATGTAATCATAATTGGAGCTGGACAAGCTGGATTAGCTGTAAGTTACCTCCTCACCCAAGAAAAAATCGATCACCTCGTCTTCGAAAAAACAGTAATAGGTTCTAGCTGGAAATCTCAACGCTGGGATTCTTTTAAATTGAATACCCCCAATTGGATGAATTTTTTACCCGGACAAAACTTAGCTAGACACGCAGACCGAGAAGCCTTTATCAACCACATCGAATTTGCAAGCCAATTAAAGAATTATGCTGAAACCCATCACTTACCCATAATCGAAAACACAGAGATACGAAGTCTATCTTACGATTCACAACTAAATCTCTACCGCCTTGAAACCCTTAGTGACAGCCAAGAGGCTATCTGGCATACAAAACAAGTAGTCGTTGCTACAGGATCTCAAAACCAACCCCAAATTCCTACTTTTGCCAATAAACTACCAACTCACATTCAGCAACTTCACGCGGTGGATTATAAAAACCCAAGCCAACTTCCCAAAAAAAGAGTACTAATTGTCGGCAGTGGACAAACCGGTTGTCAAATCGCTGAAGAACTATCCGCCACCCACAAAGTTTATCTCGCTACCGGCAAAGTAGGTCGTTCACCAAGGCGGTACCGCGGTTTAGACATGATGGACTGGATGAATCAAACGGGTATGATGGATCAAACAACAAGCGAACTAAAAGCTACAAAAAGCCCCGAACCTACACAACCACAAGTATCGGGCGTTGGTCCTAATGGTCATACTATAAGCCTACAAAGCCTAAGACAAAAAGGCGTCATCCTATTGGGACGCTTTATCGACACCGACCCTGAACAACTCTATTTTGACCATAGTTTACAGTCCAACATTAGATATGCGGATCAATTTTCAGAATTACTAAAGAAAAAAGTTGATAATTACATCCAAGAAAACTCCATAACCGCTACTGTTGACCACTATATAGACAGCGCAGACATAGCCGACACCACTATGACAACATCCCTAGCCGAACAAGTAGCGACTACAGAAATCGACACGATTATTTGGTCCACCGGATTTCGATCTGATTTTAAGTGGATACAACTTCCGATTCTCGATCGCAATGCTATTCCCATTCATACCGATGGCGTAACCTCTCTATCAAATGTTTACTTTATCGGTTTACCGTGGTTAAGAAAAAAGAAATCAGGTATTATTTTTGGAATTCTGGAAGATGCTGAATTTATTGTTCAACAGATTGTCGTGAGTCGTTGTTCGTAAGTCGATGTTCGAAAATCGTGATTCGACTACCGACTATCGAATCACGAAAACCCCGTAGGGGTGACATGATTCTAAAGCGGATACGCCAATACGCACATTTGCTTATAGGCCAAAAGTCCCTGATCAATAAAGATTAGGGACTTTTTGTTTGTGAGTCGTTGTTCGAAAATCGTGATTCGACTTACGAAAATCGATTATCGAATCACGAAAACCCCGTAGGGGTGAAATGATTATAACAAAAAACCCTCACCAAATAAATGATGAGGGTTCTTAAAAGAAAGGCGACGACATACTCTCCCACATAAATGCAGTACCATCTGCGCTAACGGGCTTAACTTCTCTGTTCGAAATGGGAAGAGGTGAGCCCC
>NZ_JALJZV010000008.1 GCF_024171535.1 Flavobacterium sp. HSC-61S13
TATCTGCGTATCTGCGTATCTGCGTATCTGCGTATCTGCGTATCTGCGTATCTGCGTATCTGCGTATCTGCGTATCTGCGTATCTGCGTATCTGCGTATCTGCGTATCTGCGTATCTGCGTATCTGCGTATCTGCGTATCTGCGTATCTGCGTATCTGCGTATCTGCATCTAAAGCCTATATGTCCATTCGCACATCCGCCCATTCGCCCTTACTCGTAAAAATGGAACAGCCTTCAACTTATCCGCGTATTTGCGCATTTGCCTATCCGCGTATCTGCGTATCTGCGTATTCGCCCATCCGCCTACAAACAAACGTATTTAGTATAATAAATAGCCCCTTTGGTATAATACTTTACATTCTCGCCTATATAATGCAGTCATTTGTATGACTAAATAACGACAAAGTGATACTAGAGTTTAACAATTGGATACATACTGCGGCATTTTCTAAGCTCAATGCAAAACAGAAAAACGACAAGCTGATACAGATTATAGACGTTAATGAATTTATAAACGGTTACAATGCCGAGAAGATTGAGATGGTTGACTGTCTGAGTTCTTCGGTAAACATCATTAGTATTAAAGACAAATTATCGGGAATTGTATTTTATGAATTGGATTCCTTTTTAAACCAGACTTTTCACAAGAATTTAGCTTCGGACTTGTTGTCATCGACTAAGATGGAGAAGAACTTACATGAATTGTGGTTGATTTTTGTCAAGGATGACTATAATGAGACCAAAACGAATATTAAACCGACGGAATTATCGGATTTTAAAAATCTCTTTGATCAGATTTTCCTGTTTGACTTTCATCGTTCCTCGATTGAGAAATTAGTGTAAATCAGTTTACAAATCATCCTATAAAAAACGTAATACTTGCTTTATGATCAAGATTTTTAAAACCAACGTTTCCAATTCTAACCAGGTCAACGACATTCTTCAAATGTTGCTGCTCAACTTTCCGTCTATGGCGGCGGTGAACTTTGATTTGGAGGACTGCGACAATATTTTGCGTGTGGATGCTTTGGGTGTACCGCCTCAGGACATAGTCAGCCAGCTTCACACATTGGGATACCAATGTGAGGAAATTGTATAGGTGATTTTCGGATCTATACCTTTCTAGCAAATCGAAACCACGTTTTGATTGTCTTTAGCGTGCTTAATTGCGCTGAGCTTTCTAAATAAAAATAAATATTTCCACTTTTTTGATTGGACTAATTCAAAAAAAAGGGTAAATTAGGATATACTAAGGGAGCTATGGCGTTGACAAACAGACTTTTCTTCGATGGACTATACGGTCATGATCGCATTGAATTTGCGAAAGGCTTGATTTATGTATATCCGTTTGGCGTGATTGGTAAAGAAAACAACAACAACGTCAAACCGCATGCACACAACAATCAGTTTCAGGTTTTTGTCATCATCGAGGGAAACACCAATTTATTGTACAACCAAGATGTCTACCACATTAAGGGTCCTGCCTTTATCACCATTCCCAAAAACACCGATCATGGATTTGAACATTTAAGTGAACTCAAAGGCTGGATTATCAGTTTATCGGACAACGTCTTGGAGCACATGGTCAAACGCGAAGCGGAAGTAGTTCAGGCGCTTGAAACCTTTCAAGTGACTAAAATCGTAGCTGGTGAATACTCCGAAGTCGTATTTAACAACATGCTTGATTGCATTGACGAATATCGATCAACGAACATCGGGCGCTTGTTGATGTTAGAACATTTGGTTGGTCAATTGATTGTACATCTAAGAAGATTACCTGCTGAATTGCAACAGCGGATATTCATTGCCAATAACGCCTCCATCATCTACTACAGACGCTTTACCCAACTGATTCGACAAAGCTTAAATTACAAAAAAACCATAGAAGAATACGCTGCCGATTTAAAAATCACCAGTGGGCACCTCAGTCGGATTTGTAACTCGGTTGCTTTTAAAGCACCCAGAGAGCTGATTATGGACTATTACATCACCCAGGCCCAATTGCTTTTTGCCGACGGTGAAAAAACCATCGCAGAGGTTTCCTATGACTTGGGCTTTGACGATCCCAGTTATTTCTCTAGGGTTTTTAAACGAAAAATCGGACTAACGCCTAATGAATTCCGTAAAAAAATAGGCCTTTAATAGCGGCAAAGAGACAATTTAACGAATTAAGCAGATTTGTCTTAGTAAAAAAGGAATAGTCCTACTCTTAAAATACAGATTCCGAGTAAGTTTGTTAAGTGCTTATAGCGCGTTTAACCCTTATTTTGAATCGTTTATGTCGCAACTAACCATACTCCATATCGAAACCATGATCGTTGATTTACCGACGATAAGACCCCATCATCTCTCTATGGCTGTAATGAGAAAACAGTCGATGGTCATTATCCGTTTGTTTTGTTCAGACGGTATTGAGGGCATAGGGGAGTCCACCACTATAGGCGGTATCTCTTATGCGGATGAATTTCCCGAGGGAATCAAGTTGGCGATCGATACCTACTTCGCTCCGTTGTTAATCGGACAAGATCCCCGATCTATCAACAGCATCATGAGTTTATTGGACAAAAACATCTCGGGCAATAACTTTGCCAAATCGGGTATAGAAACTGCTTTATTAGACGCTCAAGGCAAACGATTAAACGTACCGATTTCATCGCTGTTTGGTGGAGCGATTACGACTGCGCTGCCGGTTTTATGGACTTTGGCTAGTGGTGATACGCAAACCGATATCGATGAGGCCTTAAAGCTGATAGCACAAAAGAGGCACCACACCTTTAAACTTAAAATTGGCAGTAAAGATCCCGACACTGATGTTGCCCACGTAGCGGCCATAAAGGCTGCATTGGGACGAGATATTAGAGTAACGGTTGATGTCAACCAAGCTTGGACGGAAGCCGTAGCCAAGCGGGCCATCAAGAAATTGCAAGCTGCGGGGGTAGACTTGATTGAGCAGCCCATAGTGAAATCGAATTTTGATGGTTTAGCCAGATTGACCTCCTATTTTGAAGTGCCGATTATGGCGGATGAAGCTGCGGCAACGGTACAAGATGTTTTTAAACTGGCCAAGATTCACGCGGTCAGCGTCATTGCCTTAAAAAACGCGAAGGCTGGGGGACTGCGTGCCATGCAGCAGCAAGCAGCTATAGCACAGGGAGCTGGAATCGCTTTATATGGCGGAACCATGTTGGAGGGAAGCATAGGATCGTTGGCAACAGCGCATTTATGTGCCACCATACCCGATTTACAGTGGGGTACAGAGTTATTCGGTCCGTTGCTGTTGACCGATGATATTGTCAAAAAAACCATCGTTTATGACAACTATGCTTTACAAATTCCTGAGGGCCCCGGTTTGGGTGTCGAGCTGGATATGAACAAAATCGAAAAATACAAAAGAAACTAATTATGATATACGTAGTAGAAATGGATGTGAACATCCCTGAAAGTTGGAATGAAGAAAAAATAGCGGACTATTTGGCCCGTGAAAAAGCTTGCTCACAACAACATCAAAAATCGGGAAAATGGGTGTATTTATGGCGGGTAGCGGGCAAATATTCCAACATCAGTGTGCTGGATGTCTCGGGCCCTGATGAATTGCACAGTATTGTCAGTTCACTTCCCTTATTTCCGTATATGAACATCAAAGTAACCAGTATCTGCAAACATCCCAATGCTTTAAGGGATGCGATGATATAGGAAGCGCTATTAATAACCAAAAACAAGAATATTATGAAAAGATTAGATCAAAAATTTATTGACCAAACCTTGGAGTTGATAAAATCACAGGAAAAAGTAGGTACGGGAAACGAAAGAACCAAGACGATTGTCAACCGACTACTAGAAGATTTATTCAATGCGATGGCAGACCTAGACATCACATCAGAAGAAATGTGGAGGGCTTGCGACTGGTTAACCCAAGCGGGAAAAAACAATGAAATGGGTTTGGTATATGCGGGTTTAGGTATTGAAAAATTCATTGACGTTCAAATGGATTGGGAAGACCTGCAAGCGGGTATTGAAAACAGAACGCCGCGTACGATTGAAGGACCATTATACGTTGCGGGCTCGCCAGAGTCCAATTCCTATGCCGAATTAGAAACTGAAGTAGAACCCAATTCAGAAAGACTTTACATGAGTGGTGTGGTATACGATCCGGAGGGAAATCCCATTCCTGGTGCTAAAGTAGAAGTGTGGCATTGCAACCTAAAGGGACTTTATTCGCACTTTGATTCGTCTCAACCCGAGTTTAACCTACGTCGGGCTATCAACGTTGGGCAGGATGGGAAATACGAATTTAAATCCTTTGTACCTGTGGGATATTCCTGTCCTCCTAACGGACCGACCGATTTATTGATGAAATCTTTGGGACGTCATGGATCGCGTCCGGCGCACATACACTTTTTCATCACAGCACCTGGATATAGAAAACTAACCACACAGATCAATATCGAAAACGATCCGTTGATCAATGAAGACTTTGCCTTTGCAACCCGTTCAGAACTAGTGCCACATATAGACAGAGTTTCGGCACAAGAGGCGGTAAACTATGGAAAAGAGGAAGCCTTCGCCAAAATTGATTTCAACTTCTATATGGTCAGAGAAACAACTGGAGCTGCAGCAGGTGAAAACCACCGAATAAGAGCGACTGTAGCATAATACCGAAGTGACTGGATGAACAACGGATCAATAGTATGAGCAGGAGCTTTGGGGCAGGGAGTATTCAATGAGCAAATAAGTGCTCCCTGTTTTTTTTGACTATTAAAGTTCTCCCTAACTCAAAATCGGCTGTGAACGGCAAACAAAACCTACGACAATTACGCAACTTAAATACTTGAAAACGTATATTTATAAGGACTTTAAAATATAAACCATGCAAAAAATAAAATTGACTCATTTTACCTGCAATTATAAATATCAGAATTTCGGACATCAAAAAAACTTGGTACTATCCAATTCGTTGGGAACTACTTACGCGATGTGGGACGACAACATCGACTTTTTAAGTCGTCACTTTAATATATTGCGTTACGACAGTCGCGGTCATGGTGAAAGTACTATTGATCAACGGAGTGTAAATATAGACGATCTGGCAAATGATGTCGTCGAACTCTTAAACGAATTAAAATTGGAGCAGGTTTATTTCTGTGGACTTTCGATTGGCGGTTTGATTGGACAATCGTTGGCGATTCATCATCCCAATCGTTTTGTCAAAATTATAATCAGCAACACGGCTGCCAAAATTGGAAATTTAGAGGGTTGGAACAGTCGGATCCAACAAGTCACTGAGCACGGATTGGATAGCATACTCGAACCGACAGCAACACGTTGGTTTAGTTTGGCATACCGAACCCAGCATCCTGATAAAGTACAAGCGATCTTAAACCAATTTAAAAACACCTCTTTACAAGGCTATACGGCCAGTTGCCTTGCGGTGGCTGAAGCTGATTTTAGAGAAAAAATTCAACAAATAACGGTACCGATGCTGATCATCGTCGGAACACTTGATGAGGTGACTACGGTAGCGGATGGATTATGGATGCAAGAGCAAATACCTAAGGCGCAAGTAGTGCGTTTAGAAGCGGCACATTTATCGAATATGGAACATCCGCAGGCCTTTGCGGATCACATCATACAGTTCACACAAAACTAAAAACAAACCAATGAAGACAACACCACAAATAACCCTATCGCAAGCAGCGGCTATGGTGAAGGATGGCGATATACTCTTACAAGGGGGCTTTGGCATGACGGGAAATCCGGTGCACCTGATGCATGCTTTAGCTGAAACCAAAACCAAAAACATCACTTTTATCGGTAATAACGTTGGAGAAGCGGGCATGGGAGGTGGTCGTTTATTGAGAAACGGGCAATTAAAAAAGATCATCGGTTCCTTCTTTACCTCAAACCCAGAAGCGGTTAAAGCGGCTCAGGACGGCACGGTTGACTACGAATTATTGCCTCAGGGCACTTTAGCCGAAGCCATCCGCGCGGGTGGTGCGGGTATCGGCGGATTTTATACACCTACTTCGGCTGGAACTGCTTTGGCAGTGGGTCGGGAAACGAAGTTTTTAAACGGTGTCGAACAGGTTTTTATTCCGGGTATTCGCGGAAATGTCGCGTTTATACGCGCTTGGAGAGCAGATACTGCCGGTAATTTGCAATACCGAATGACCGAGCAAAACTTTAACCGAGCCATGGCGACAGCTGCGGATTTGGTGATTGCTGAGGTAGAAGAAATCGTTGCAGTAGGGGCTATCTTACCCGAAAACATACATACACCAGCATCCTATATCGACTACTTGGTTCAAGCGCATTTAACGGCAGAGGACTTGGGCAGCTCCGCCTCGGTATCGTCGAGTAAGAAAGTATCAGAGAGCCGTATGAATATGGCAAGAAGAGCTTTAAAAGAACTAAAAAAAGGAGATGTAGTGAATTTAGGCATTGGAATACCGACTTTGGTAGCCGATTTAATCACAGATCGCGATGGAATTATACTGCATACGGAAAACGGTATGTTGGGAGTGGGACCCACTCCTGCAGATGGAGGAGGAGCCTTGGATTATCCGGTTAATGCTGGAAAAATACCGGTTACGGCCTTGGCAGGGGCATCCTATTTTGACTCGACGGACTCCTTTGCGATGATTCGCGGAAAACACGTAGATAGCGCGGTTATGGGAGGATTGCAAGTCGATGAAAATGCCAATTTGGCCAACTGGGCGGTTCCGGGACAACCCTTATTGGGTGTCGGAGGTGCGATGGACTTGGCTTCTGGAGCCAAACGCCTAATCATAACCATGATGCATACGGAAAAAAACGGCGATGCCAAGATCGTTCCCAAATGTGACTTACCACTCACTGCCCTCAAAGCGGTCGATATGATCATTACGGATAAAGCCGTATTTGAATTTATCGATCAACAATTGACTTTGATTGAATTGATGCCCGGAGCGAGTTTGGAAGAAGTGCGCAAGCAAACCACGGCTAAATTTGTTGAACGATTGACAAACTAATTGCTAAAAATGCTTTTCACAACATTTTAAAAGAGTGGTATGGAGTGAAGTTTAAAACTATTTTATTTTTATCATTTGTTACTTTTTGAGACGGTATATATACGGTCTAAAAACGTATCTTTAAATATATAAATCCTGTAAAATGAATAAAGAAGCCTATATAATTGATGGTATTCGCACACCGATGGGGAGTTTCGGAGGAACGCTTTCTGCGATAAGAGCAGATGACTTAGCGGCGTTGCCCATCGCTGAATTGATCAAAAGGAATCCCGACATACCTGTGGAGGTAATTGACGATGTGATTTTGGGATGCCACAACCAAGCGGGTGAAGACAACAGAAATGTTGCCCGTATGGCGGCATTATTAGCGGGCTTACCGGTGACGGTTCCCGGAGAAACCATCAATCGATTGTGTTCTTCGGGCATGTCTGCAGTGGTACATGCTGCTCGGGCTATAAAAGCAGGCGATGGTGATGTATTTATCGCTGGTGGAGTAGAGCACATGACGAGAGGACCTTTGGTCATTTCTAAAGCATCCAAAGCCTTTGGTATAGACTCCAAACTGGAAGATTCCTCCTTTGGCTGGCGTTTTGTCAATCCAAAAATGACAGCGATGTACGGTACCGATGTCATGGGACTGACTGCGGAGAATTTGGTAGATCAATACGGCATTTCTCGGGCAGATCAAGATCAATTTGCACTCTTGTCTCAGCAAAAAGCGACTGCGGCATGGGAAAACGGTCGATTGGCTGAAGAGGTTATGAACGTTCGTATCCCCCAGAAAAAAGGCGATGATATCCTTTTTACGAAAGATGAATTTATACGGCCTACAACGACTATTGAAGGTTTGGCAAAATTAAAAGCCGCTTTTAAAGAAAACGGAACTGTTACGGCTGGTAATGCTTCGGGGCTTAATGATGGTGCTGCTGCGGTTTTTGTTGCATCGGCAGACGCGGTTAAACAATACGGATTAAAACCGATGGCGCGGATCGTAGCCTCCGCAGTAACCGGTGTTGAACCTCGAATCATGGGAATCGGACCGGTATCTGCTACTCAAAAAGCCTTAAAAAAAGCGGGTTTAACCTTAGATCAGATCGATATTATCGAATTTAATGAAGCCTTTGCAGCCCAGGTATTGGCTTGTTCAAGAGCCTTGGGATTAGCAGACAACGATCCGCGGATCAACCCCAATGGTGGTGCTATTGCTTTGGGACATCCACTGGGCATGTCTGGTGCGCGAATTACCTACACCGCAGCATTGCAATTGCAAAAAACGGGCAAACGATATGCCCTCGCAACCATGTGCGTAGGAGTAGGTCAAGGTTACGCTATAATATTAGAACGTGCGTAAAGAGTCATGAGGCATTAAATAATAAAGGTCTTAATGCCTCGTCACAACTATTTTAGCGATAAACTCATCGTTAAATTGTCGTAATACCGATTCTCGTGTTTAAAAAAGTTTTTGATGACTCCATTTTCTTGGAATCCCATTTTCTTATAAAGACCGAGTCCCAATCTGTTTTCGTTATAAACCTGCAACCACAATAATTCCAATACGGGATTTTCTTCTGCCCATTCTATGGCTTGTTGCATCAAATGAGTTCCCAAGCCGCTGTTTCTCCAGGCGTTTAAGATTCCCATTCCAATAACGGCTGTATGTTGCATGATGATGCGTTGGTGACTGCTGATATTGATGTTACCTAAAATCTGCCCCTCATATTCAGCAATTAGCAACAAGGAGTTTTTATGATCGATAAATGACTTTATCCATTGTTCCTCCTCCTCAAGGCTGAGGGTGAATTCCTCATTTAATTTTGGTATATACTCGCTGTCGTTGATGTACTCTCTTACGGTGTTTAACAATCTAGCGGCATCGGATAGCTCCGCACTGCGGATGATAACCTCTTTACCGTTTTTAAGTAGGAGTGTTTTGGGGGTGAATTTCATTTTTTTGTATGTTTTTTTTATTTTTCTACGGGTTTGACCCATACAACAATTCGTGTTGAGATCTCGCAATTGAGCTCATGTGATTTTTCAAATATAGCAAGCTTAGACGAAAAATGATAAATCTAATTACAATAAAAATGTATAAAGTTGATTATAAGGGTATTGAGTTTTAATAGACAATCAGCTCTTGAAATAGTACTGCAATGTACTGCAAGTGGTACGGTAAAATAGGGGGTTGTAGAGTGAGTATTGTTTCCACAATGTGAGGTTATTTACAGCTAAAATTTAATTATATTTAATTTTTGTTGTTAATATATCTTGTATTTTATAGTTATTTACCTATATAATTATGTAATGTGTTTTTATTGGCACGGCGATTGCATATATATTTACAGTAACCTTAAAAAATACATATCATGAAAAACTCAATCAAATCTATTTTTAAATTATTAGGAGCTGTAGTACTTACTGTTTTTGTGTTGTCTGCATGTAGTAAGGATGACGACCCAGCGGATAATGACTTATTCGTAGGAACCTATAAAGGCCATGTAACTTATATTACAGATGGCGAAAATATCGATAAAAAGGATGGAACCGTTCGAGTAGTTAAAGTCGGTAACAATTATAATTTTGTATTTTCCGATAATATTCCTGATATTACAGGAGTGGAATTTGAAAAGAAAGGGGATAATTCGGTGATTAATATCGGATCTAGCGATACGCACTACATTTCGATTGACAACAGCAAATTGGTTATTGCGTATGCCAAAGACGGTAAAGTTTGGACAGCCAACGCAAATAGATAAGTAAAATACAACCTATTTTAGGCTCTTTTAGAGCGTCATCACAACCTAATAGTTGTGATATTAGTAAGGGAAATACAAATATAAAATAGGTTTATTTAGAACCCTCGTAAATTTTTTGCGAGGGTTTTTTTGATTCTCGAAATTCTTTGTTCGAGATTATGAGTGCGAATTTCGAATTTCGAATCACGACTCACGAATAAAAAAAGAAAGCGCTAATTTCTTAGCGCGTTTTGATATAGAAAAGAGTATGACTACTCTGCTTTGGGCTGTTCTTCCTGAGCTTGTGCCGCAGCTTTTGCAGTTGGATTGTCCGTATCCTTAGTGGCGTTTTTAAACTCCTTGATTCCGGTTCCTAAACCTTTCATCAATTCTGGAATTTTTTTTCCTCCGAATAACAACAATACAAATGCAACAACTAAGATAAGTTCAGAAGGAGCTATTGCTCCAAGAAATACTAAGGATGAATACATTGTAGAAGTAATTAATATTATAAAGTAACAAATGTAAATTTTTACATGATTTTATCAAGTTTTCTTAAGATTAATTTAACTCTACTGAGGTTATCGTATTTCAAACGGTTTCGGGTTGTTAAATTAAAAATAAATTAAAACCTTAATTATTTGTCAGAGTTTGAAGTTTTTTACTGTAGATACTGACGGTATTTGCGGCAAATAAAAACAAATGTTTATTTCATTTTTTTTTAAAAGAAAGGCTAAAATACAACGGCTTAACTGCGAAAAATTGGCTTAATAGGCCCCGAATCACGTTAAATGATGTCGGGGCTTCAATAAGTTTAGGTAAAAAGAGGTAGCCAACCAACGGGCTGATAAAACATCAAAGGTACCGCACCGGCTAAGAGATTATAAATAGAGGGGTGGAATATGGAACTATTCAAAAACAGGCAGACCCATATACTGGTTTGCAGCACAACAGTCCTATCAAATAGGGGATAGAATGTGGCAACGGGGATACGATATAAAGGATGGCGAAGTACTTCAAAACCTTTAGTTTAAAGGCTTATTGGCAATCAATACGGTCTTTAAGTTTTTGGTCTCACTAAAAAATTCGAGGTGAATAAATTGATCCTTTGTACTAAATTCGATTTGTAGAAAAGTATCGTCGTTTTCACCAACTACTTGTACCCATTGTGGTAAATAACCTTTAAATTCCTGTAAACACCATTCTAACGAACTGTAATTCATCTCCAGATTAAACGGTAAACCGGTGATTACGGAATCGTCAAGCGTATAAAAACTGTAGTATTCCAAACCGGTTTTCATTTTTACATAGAGTAGGCCAATGCTTTCATCGAGATTCCAACTGTAGTATTTTTCGCCTACAGCGGTTTCCAATTCGTGAATTGTAGGTGTTTGTTTAAGTTTTTTGGTAAAATAATCAGCGTTTAATGGAAACGGAATGGTTTTGCCATTTTTGATCAGTTTGCTCAGATTAGCAGAAGTTTTTTTAACGGGTGGTTCTTCCATCATATAATCTGTAATAAAAGAATCGGAAAAATCAGCAGTTGCAGTGCTATCTTGGACATCATAAATGTCTTTGATAATGGTCGCATCACTATTTAAAAATTCTTCAAGCTCTTTTTCGAATTGCCCTGTCGACTTAATTTGAGCAGCAGTTCTTTCTTTATTATCGTTGTTTAAAGCGCTTTCTAATTTGACGGTGATTTGGGAATAACCATCATCTAGGCGAAGTGCCTCTATATTCCAAGTGGCTTGAACCAAATATTCTTTGGATTTTATGTTTTTTGAAACCGCATATTGATCCAAAGAGCGATCGCCTTGACGCGGATTAATTAAGGAGATATAGGTGCCTTGAATCTGATCATCCATATATCCGTCGGTAATTCCGTCGTGTTTTAAGTCATGGGAAAAAGCATATACCAAATCCATAACAGCATCACTGTTTTTTGGAATTTTAAAACGAATGTTTTCTTGGGAAAATAGGGGTGAAGCGCAGGAGAAAGTGACTAATACGAGTAAACAGATTCTTTTCATATAGGGTTATTTGGTTATATTAATTGGTCGGGTTTAGCTTGAAAATCTTTATTGGTTTGTGAAAATTATTAATTTTCTTATACAAAATTAATAAAAAAATCCTGCACGTATAAGTTGCAGGATTTAGGATTATAAATAAGTACAGTAATAAACTTTAGTTGGAGACCATTTGCTTTAATTTGGCCCATTGTTTCAGTGCATTTCTCGCTTCAACAGCAGGATATCCCAACATGGTTTTTCCAGCTGCCACATCACCCGTTACTCCTGATCCGGCACCGATCACGGCACCATCTCCAATGGTCACGTGGTCTTTGATAGAGGCGCTACCGCCAATCATAACCTGATTACCCAAGGTTACAGAACCAGCTAGACCGCTATTTCCTGCCATGATACAAAAACGACCCAAAACACTATTGTGTCCAATTTGTACAAGATTGTCAATTTTACAACCATCACCGATGATAGTAGCACTAAATTTACCGCGATCCACACAAGAATTCGCTCCAATTTCTACGCTATTTCCAATGATCACATTTCCAATTTGAGGTATTTTGACCAATCCGCGTTCCGGACATGGACGAAATCCAAATCCATCTGCTCCAATAGTCGCGTTGGGATGAATAATACAATCCTTCCCTATATGACAACGTTCTCTAACGGTAGTTCCACTCCATATAACAGTGCGGTCACCTATAGTGCAATCATCCAATATCGTAACATTAGGGTAGATAGTTACATGTTTTCCCAAAACAACTTTAGGTCCAATATAACAACCCGCTCCAATACGAGAACCTTCGCCTATAATCGCCAAGGGATCAACCACAGCATTAGGGTGGATTTCGGTGTGAAATTCAGGACTAGATGGGGCAAATAATTCTAATACCTGTGACATGGCTAAATCGGCATTTTTTACCTTAATAAAAGCACGATTATCTCCAGGTACAATAGAAATATCTTCATTAACAACGGCTACACAAGCTTTGGAAGTGATCCAAAGACGCTCGTACTTCTTGTTTCCGATGAACGAAATTTCAGTATCACAGGCGCGTTCCAATTGCTCTGGAGCTTTGATCATTTGCAGGGTGTTGCCAACGATAGTGCCTTTTAGAACATCATTGATTTCTTCAATGGAATATGATTTCATTTATTCTTTTGTTGATTTGTTTTTCAGTTGCCAAATAAACAAATTAAACATTATATCTCCTAATTTTGTGTAGTTATAAAATGGTGATCTTATTATTATCGTAAAAATAGAATAAAATATTTGCTGTTTTTCTTTGGTTACTGTAAGAACGAAGTATTAAAATTAAAATTGTTGCAGGGATGTTAAAGTATGGGGGGAGTGAGCGCTGGAACAGTATATGTTGACGATAAGCTCAATAAAATCAGGCTTTTAGCTAATATGTTAAAGTTTGAGTAAAATTGTAATCAGCTTCACTTAACCACCAAAGCTACCCTTTTTTATTTTGACAGTTGCCACTGCAAGTTATAGTATATGTTGCTGTAAAAAGGCGACTATTGATGCTGATATAGACGGGTGATATAACTAAAAAAAGGTTGCCTCGCTTTCGATGACAACCTTTTAAATGTTGAATGAATGAATAAAAAAATTGCGAATCAATTGATTTTAACCAATTCGACACGACGGTTTTGAGCTTTATGTTCTTCCGTATCGTTGGAAAAAAGCGCTTTAGTCGCTCCAAATCCATTTGACTTTAATCGGGAAGAAGTTATTCCATGTTCGACGAGATAACTCAATACAGCTTGAGCTCGTTCTTTGGATAATTGTATGTTTTTTTGTGGATCACCGGTGTTATCGGTGTGGCCTTCAATAGAAAGCTTTAAGGTGCCATCTGCTTTTAAAAGTTGTATGATTTGATCGGCTACTTCACGTCCATCTTGTTTTAAGGTAGCTTTATTCGTATCAAAGTTGATTTGCAACACGGCTTTACCTGTTTTATCGATTTCTGCCTGCATGTGCTCAGCGGTGTATTTCTCAATCGTCGGCACGAAATCTTTTAACTCCATAATGTAAATCGTCCCTAAAGATGTGTTGGATTGCACGGTCACTAAATACTTCTTACCCTTATTCTTAAAGGCATAAACACTAAATGGATAAGAATCGCTGATACTGGAAAAGCGGTATTTACCATCATATTGATTGTCTTTTAGTCGCTCTTTAGTGAGGTCGTTACGAACTATTTCACCAGCGAATAGTTTCTTTGCTCCAATCTCATCGAGATACGTATAAATGTTCTTATCAAAGTAACGATTGTTGTACGGTCCACTATTGAATTCAAAAAACAGCATACCCAACTTACCTTCCGAGGGATAATATTGTCCTTCACCGAAATAATTGACCATTTGTTCGTATTCAAAAACCTGTGTCAATCCATTTTCCTCTTTTTCAATCGCTAATCCCTTGGGAGCTTTTATAAAAGGAAAATTCCCAATGTCTTCTAAGGCAGGAATATCAGACCAGTCCAATACCATATCGTTAGCAACCGGGCTCGAAACTTCCGTAATTTCTGCTTGCGTGCTCGGGTGCACAGCAACGGAATCCGTCAATGCAGCCTCGCTTTCTTTTTTATTGGAATTGCAGGCAAAAAATACCAAACAAAGGATGAATAGTAAGTATGTAGTTTTCATATAATAAAAAGGATAGCACTAATTAGTATTTTCTATTTTAAAATCGGGTCAAATATAATAATTTATAAAACAACTTTTGTTAAAAATAAGATTTTTTTATAACTATATGTTCTTAATTCATGTATATAACAGTTGTTTTGTGACTGTTTGGGAAAATAAATTGCAAATTGAGGCTTAAATGGACATTATAATGCATTTTATGAAAAAAAAAACGCGCTATGAAATGTTTTTTCACAGCGAGTTTTTTGATCTTTAAGGATCTATCGAGTTATTATATGCTGCAAACGAGGTGAGTTTCGAATATTTTCCGACCTAAATCGTGCGGATAACTCATTGCTTTCAATCGGTGAGTTCACGACTGTGCGACTTGACGTACAAAATCATAGTAATAAACTACGGCTCTTTTTAACTCTCGTTTAATCTCCATAGGATCTAGGTCCTTGATTTTGCTTAGATGCAACAAATAGTAGAGGACTCTTTTTAGCATTTCTTCGGCCTTATCTTGCGCGTGTAAGGCAGACTGTGTATGTGCTATATTCGTACAAGAGGTAATATATATTTGAATAAACGGAATCCCGTTGCGCAAACAATCTTGATAATGATGGTTTAATACCTCTGCACGATAAAGTGCCTCTTCATAAGACAATAAGGCTTCCTGATAGGTGCACTTATGGAAGAGGTTATTGGATATGGTTGTTTTAATTTTCCAATGTGATTCTATTTGACTTATACAAGTATCGCTCATAATGACGTTATTAAATTGTGGTTTGCAAAGTCCCAATTGACGATCTGCCAATAGCTTTCAACAAATTTCGGTCGGGCATTGCGGTGATCAATATAATAGGCATGCTCCCAAACATCTAAGGTCAATATTGCTTTTTTTCGGTGTGTTAACGGGGTTTGAGCATCTTTTAAAGCCAGTATTTCAAGTCGACCGAATTCATCTTGAACCAACCAAACCCATCCCGCACCAAATAATTTTATGGCAGTGCTGGAAAATTGCTCTTTAAACAGGGCAAAACTGCCAAAATCCCTAATAATAAATTCAGCGATCAAACCCTTTGGCTCTGATCCTCCCACAGGTGATAAACACTGCCAGAAAAAGCTGTGGTTCCAATGTTGGGCACTATTGTTAAACAATGCAGTGTTTTTTTGCTGATCGGCATGTTGAATGATCTGTTCCAGTGAAGCCGTCGCCAGTGAAGTGTCTTTGATCAGCTCTGCCAGATTCTGTACATAAGTAGCGTGGTGCTTGCCGTAGTGGTAATCAAAGGTTTCAGCACTAATCATAGGCTCAAAAGCATCGCGCCTAAAGGGTAATTCCGGTAATTGTAAGTCAATAGTCATTTTTGAGAATTTAATTTTGTTGATGTTAGTTATAGGTATTAAAAGCTTGCAAACGAATCCAATTGAAAAATTAGATCAGCAGTCGTTATTAGTTTAGCAAAAATATAAAATTAGACTGGTCTAAAAAAATAAATAATTATTTTTTGTTGTAATAGACCATTATCGCAGCGATCAAGCTTGGAGTATTTGATTGCCAGTGGCGGGGTGGAAAATAAAACTTTGATATGGTGGTTGTCAGCGACAACGTTTATCTTTGTGCAAATTTTTTTACCATGAAACTATTAAAAGACCGTATACTTAAAGATGGCAAAAGCTTTGAAGGGGGCATATTAAAGGTAGATAGTTTTATCAACCATCAGATGGATCCGATATTGATGAAATCGATAGGCGTTGAATTTGTACGTCGTTTTGGACATTTACCGATTAATAAAATTGTTACGATTGAAGCCAGTGGTATTGCTCCGGCTATCATGTTAGGGTATCTATTGGAATTACCCGTGGTTTTCGTAAAAAAAGCGGTCCCTAAAACGATGGATAATATGGTAACCTCGTCGGTTTACTCGTATACCAAAGACAAAACCTATGATATTTGTGTCAGCCGTGATTTTCTTGGTCCCAATGATCAGGTGGTTTTTATAGATGACTTTTTAGCCAACGGTAATGCTTCTATCGGAGTATATGAATTGGTACAAAAGGCCGGTGCAACCTTGTTGGGGATGGGCTTTATTATTGAAAAATCGTTTCAATTGGGGCACAGTCGTTTACAAGAACTAAATATACCGGTGGAGTCTTTAGCGAGAATTAAGGAGTTGGGAGACAATAAAATTGTATTTGAACCCTAACAATTAGCTGGAATATAATTGAAGAAAGAGTTGTATCAGCTGTACAACTCTTTTTTTATGTATTAAAGATAGGGGCAACCTGTGCTTTAAATAGTTTCAATCGTTTTGCTTAATTGATTAAAACACTTGCTCAAAATGGCTATGGCGCTACTGAGATCTTTTTCGTGTAGCGAGGCAAATCCAAAACGAAAAGCATTGTGCGTTTCGTTGATGTCGTTGATCTGTAAACCCAAAGTTAAGGCCAACTGCCTCAATTGAAAAAGCGGGTATTGAGGATCGACACCAACCCAAATAGCCATACCTCCTGACGGAATGCGATAGCTGATATAAGGCGATAATTGCTCGCGAAGCAATTGATCGAGATGATCTTTGCGGAGTTGATAGATCCGTTTGGATTTCTTTAAATGCCGCTTCAGCTCCCCTTCGCGAATCAAGCCCGCTAAAGCATCTTGCATATAACCATCACCACCGATATCGATCATCTTTCTAAAAATAACGGCCTGATCTATAAAATTCTTGGAAGCTACCATAAACCCGATGCGTAACGACGGATCCAGAACCTTGGAAAACGATCCGATATAAATGATGTTTCCACGATGCTGAGCTGTGGCTAAGGGAAGATAGGGGGAAGAGGAATAATGGTAGTCGTAATCATAATCATCTTCTATGATGACAAAATGATACTTTTTAGACAAACTCAACAATTTCATACGTCTTTCCACACTGAGCGTTACCGTAGTGGGATAATGATGGTGTGGAATTACATAAACAGCTTTTACCGGCTGGTTCTGGCAGTGTTTTTCGACTTGATCCACATCCAGGCCATACTGATCCACATCCACCTCGATCAATCGTCCGCCGCTTTGCTGAAATACTTGATTGGCCATCGGATAATTGGGAGTGCCTACTATAATGAAATCCCCGCGTTCCAACAGCAGTTGACTGCTCAGATAGATACTCATCTGTGCACCCGAGGTGATTAGTAAATTGTCTATAGTACTGTTTAATCCGCGACTTTCCGCTAAATAAGTAACGAGCTCCGTGCGTAAAGCAAGACTTCCCTGTGCCATATTTTGCTCCAAATTCTGCGTAGCATATCGGCGTTGAATCAACGACCTATACGTTTTTAGCAAAAGATCTATAGGCGAGATCCGTATGTCTGGTCTACCGTCATCAATGATGATTTCTGCAAGCCTGTTGTCTTTTTGTAGCCCAATAACCTGCTGCTTTTTAAAAGGAGCTTGCATTGGATTTTCATAAGGACGCAAAGTTTGCTCGGAATTCCATTTTTTCGGCTGGAGTATCGGGATGTTAGACGATACAACGGTCTTTTTTCTCGGAACCACCGTAATCCATTCCTGCGCACTCAACTCCTCATAAGCTGCAACTATGGTTTTGCGGTGCAAATTCAACTGTTTGGCCAAATCCCGACTGCTGGGAATCGGTGTTCCTGCTTGTAATACACCGTTGCGAATAGCCTCACTTAAAATAAAAGCAATTTGCAGGTAAATCGGTTTTTTGCTGTTTTTATCGATTGCAATCAGACGGTCAAATGGAAACATAGTGGACTACTGCTAAAGTTTAAACTGGACGACAAATGTAGTCCATAGAGCCTTTAATTTTGCTACATAATCAAAAAATAAATACAACATGAAGTATCAAATTAAAAAAGCGAGTTTAGAAGACCTGGATCAAACGGCAGAATTGTACAATTTATACCGTATCTTTTACCGTCAACCCGATGATTTACAACGTGGAAAAGCGTTCCTAAAAGAGCGTTTCCTCAATAGCGAATCCGATATTTTCTTAGTGATGGTCGATGAAAAAGCAGTGGGTTTTGTTCAATTGTATAAACTGTTTCATTACGGGAAACTACAAAAACAATGGCTTCTAAGTGATTTGTTTGTACATCCTGACTTTAGAGGTAATGGACTATCAGTAGCTCTGATCGATCGCAGCAAACAATGGTGTGTTGAAACCAATGCTTGCGGTTTATTGTTAGAAACCGAAAAAACCAACGATATCGGTAATCAATTGTACCCGCGTTGTGGCTTTGAATACGATGCCGCTCACAATTATTATAATTTCTGGTTATAGTCTCTTAAACCCGTAAACCAACAGCCCATTTTCTATAGAAAACTGGGCTGTTCCAATTTTAGTGGGACGGCATTAGGATCGAGATATAGGCATTGAATAGGCAGAGGATTATTGGAGTATTTAGAAAACCGATGGACGCTTTGTGGTTGTAGTCCTACTGTTTTTTAAAACCGAAATAAGGTATTGAAAATAAATATATAACTTAATTATAACATATAAATATAAGCAATGTGCTTTTTTTTTCGTAATTTAATATAATAAATTTAAAAGTCTATGTAATATGAAAGCAGTACGTTATCTTGGAGTAAATGATGTTAAAATAGTAAATGATTTAGTAAAACCAAAACCCAGTGGTGATCAAGTGTTGATTAAAATCGCCGGTGCTGGTGTTTGCCATTCTGATCTGCATGTAATTGACCACGGAACGGTTCCCGGTCCATTTACCTTGGGGCATGAAAATGCGGGTTATATCGAAGAAGTAGGCGAGAGTGTTAGCGGTTATAAAAAAGGCGATGCGGTTTTGGTCTATGGACCATGGGGTTGCGGACACTGTAAACCCTGTCAGCAATCTTTTGAGAACTATTGTGATCACCAGTCAGAACGCGCCTTTGGTGGTGGATTGGGATTGGATGGCGGTATGGCAGAATATATGTTAGTACCTTCTTCTCGATTGTTGGTGCCGATTTATGATTTAGATCCGGTATTGGCCGCACCATTAACCGATGCTGCTTTAACGCCGTACTCGGCCATAAAGAGATCGTTAAATAAACTGACACCAGATGAATATGTAGTGGTTATGGGAATAGGAGGACTTGGACATACCGCCTTGCAAATCCTTAAAGAAACAACAGGTGCAACCGTTATCGCCTGCGATATATCCGATGATAAATTGAATTTTGCAAAACAGTTAGGAGCGACTTATGTGATCAACTCTAAAGATACCGATGCAGCGGAGCAAATTAAGAAAATCACCGGTATTAAAAAAGCTAAAGTAGTACTTGACTTTGTAGGGGCACCTTCCACTATGGAATTGGGAGCACAAGTGGTATCGTTAAATGGCGATCTTACCATTGTAGGACTCGGTGGCGGAAGCTTATCAGTAGCTTCTGGAAAAATTCCTTTTGGCACTTCAGTAACCATGCCGTATTGGGGGTCTCAAGCTGAATTAGTAGAAGTGGTAGCCTTGGCTAGACAAGGTAAAATACATATCGAAATTGAAAAATTTCCTATGGATCGAGTGTTGGAAGTATATGATAAAATGAGAAACGGACAGCTAAAAGGTCGTGCCGTACTAATACCGTAATATAAAGATGAACGGTTCAATTGCGCAGTACGCAATTGGTAAGATTTGAATATTGTAATCTCCCCTTTTAAGTAAAGCCTGAATTGTATCGGGCTTTTTTGTGTTTAACACCATAATTAGTTAGGCTTATGTGCTTTTGCGTACCAGTTATTTTTTATATCGTAATTGCAGAGTATTTAAAAACTTTATATATTTGCGTAACTAATTACGTAATTGATTATGGACTTTTATAAACAAGTTGGAAAAATGGCCATAGGGAGCCGTTTACGATTATTAACGGACAAAATAACCGCTGATGCAGGTGAAATTTATAAATTATACGACGTAGACCTACAACCGAAATGGTTTCCGGTTTTTCAAGTTTTGAGCCGTTCGAGAAATAATGTTATGGCAATTGCTACAGAAATTGGTCATTCTCACCCTTCAGTTAGTAAAATCGTCGGTGAAATGGTGGAGCACGGCTTGGTGGTTGAAGAAAAAGACGTTAACGATAAACGACGAAATTGGGTGCAGCTTTCTGAAAAAGGTTTAGAAATACTGGAGAAAATACAAGATCAATACCGCGATGTGGATGCTGCTATAGCAGATATTTTAGAAAATACTGAAAACGATCTGTGGAAGGCCATAGAGGAATGGGAGTATATCTTAGACCAACAATCCTTATTAAAACGCGTACAGCAACAACGTAAGTTAAGAGAACGCTCGCAAATTCAAATTGTCGATTTTAAGCCGGAGTATGCGACGATTTTTAAAACACTTAATGAACAATGGATATCCAGTTTTTTTAAGATGGAAGATTCCGACTATAAAGCCCTCGATCAGGTAGATGAACATATACTAAAACCTGGAGGTCATATACTGGTAGCACTTTATAAGAATGAACCCGTTGGCGTTTGCGCATTGATAAAAATGCAAGATTCAATTTATGATTTCGAATTGGCTAAAATGGCAGTGTCTCCAGAAGTACAAGGCAAAAATATTGGAGGATTATTAGGAGAAGCTATTGTAGACAAAGCTAAGAAGTTGGGAGCTACATCATTGTATTTGGAAAGTAATACCATACTTAAAGCGGCGATTAATCTCTACCAAAAGCTCGGTTTTATAAAAATTGTGGGTTTTCCTAGCCCCTATGAACGTTGTAATATTCAAATGGAACTAAAAATAAAATAACCGACCTCCGTTAAGGAGGTTTTTTTATAGACGGAAATTTCAAAATGGAGCGTTGAATACATCGAAATCATCAGTGGTTCTTTCGATGAAGTATTGATGATCAAAATGCAGTTGTTTAACGCGGGGTCCAACGGGAAATTTATATGTTAAAATAAAACATTTAATTTCCTTTTTTAAAATTCTTAAAAAAAGAAATTAATGTACAGTTTGCTGTTTTATTTTGTTATATATAGATGGTTTATAAAAATTATATAGCGCTTTTGTTATCGTAATCGCATTGTATTCAATAGTATGTTAGTAGATTAAAAAACGGTTGTTTTGCGATATATTTATATTTGGATTGTTTTTTTGCTCTTAAAGTTTTAGGTTTGCGATTATTTAGATCAAGACTAAATAAGAAACAATTTAAAACTTACCTTATGAAAAAATGGATACTTTTTTTCAGCCTTTGTGCTGTTTGTCTTACCATGAGTTATGGTATGCAAACTGTGTTTTTTACTTCAAATTATAAATATTCGCTTGATAATTTATGGAATGAATGGCAAAGCGAATTGTCTTTAGCTAGCTGTGAGCCTCCTGAGAATCTAATGGTTAAAAACATTAAAAGTGGTGAAGCAACCCTGTATTGGAACGATACTAATGCGACCTCTTGGGAGTATAGTGTGGTACCTCTTGGAGGGGGAAAACCCACTGCCAATGGGCGACCTACTACAACTAAAGAAGTCATAGTAACTCATGATGACAAAGGTGCGGTACTAATGCCAAATACGGATTACGAATACTATGTTCGCGCGATTTGTACCAATAATGGATCTAGCATTTGGCAGGGACCTTTTGACTTTAAAACCGCTTGTGGTATTTTGGCTTTACCTTTTGCAGAGGGCTTTGAAAACACTTCTATAACCAAAAATTGTTGGACTGTTGTTGACGACGCTAAAGACGGTACCGCAACGGCAAATCAATGGCAAAGCGCAACCGGCGCGACCAATGCTTATGAAGGAACTATCAGTATGCGATTTTTAGGTACTGGGGCGGAAACACTTCACAGTGATTGGTTGATTTCCCCAGCTATACAATTGCAAGGCGGCACCTATGCCATAACTTACTGGTACAAAACATCGGCCTTAGCAACGGCTAACAATGAGTTTGAAGTATTGCTATCAACATCAGGAACCGATATTACGAGTTTTACTCATGTTTTACAACCTTTAGAAAACCAATCCGCCGTAGCTGTATTCAAACGTAAAGTATTATACGTGACAGGCATCACCGGAGCGGTAAACTTAGCTTGGCACGTAAAAACAAAAGGAGCGGTAACCCTATATGTCGATGCTGTTAATGTATCGGAAGTAAGTTGTATTAGCCCCGATGAAAAAATAGAAGTCAGCCATTTAAATAAGTCAGGCGCTCAGTTTTCATGGCAAGATCCAGCGAATACCAGCTGGGAATATTATGTACAACATGCTGGTGGAAAAACACCCGTAGGCAGTGGTAATCTAATCAATACTACAAAGGTCACCGTGACGAGTACCAACGGAATTGGTGCGGGACCTCTAGCGCCGAACACCGCTTATGAATTTTATGTTCGCGCAAACTGCGGTTCGGGAAAAACGAGTATATGGGTGGGGCCATTCGCTTTCAAATTACCGTGTAACGAAGAGCTGATTCCGTTTTGGGAAGGCTTTAATAAAAACTCCAAAACACTTGCTTGTTGGACTGTTGTAGATCGAAATGGGGATGGAAACACGACCAGAGATCGCTGGAACGTCAATGGAATTAACTTCGAAGGAGATCAGTCGATGTATTTCAGAGGTTCGGATGCGGTAGATCACGACGATTGGTTGATTTCTCCGACATTCAAAGTAGACGATACCAAAAGATACCGATTAAAATTTCATTACAGAACCAACAGCAGTTATAAAACGAGTTTTAGGGTTTTACTTTCTAAACAAGGTGTAAGTCCTTTGGATTTTACTGAGGAATTGCTGTCGCGAAAAGATGGGGATACCAATTGGAAACAGGAAACCCTCTATATAGGAAATATCAAAGGGGATATTAATATCGCTTGGCATCACGATACTAAAAGTAATATCGCTCACTTATATTTGGACAATATTTTCTTGGAAGAAATCAAAGGTTGTCCTGAACCGATTAACTTGGGTGTAAAAGACCAAGCAGAAAATGCTGTTACCTTGTCTTGGAATGATCCATTTGGTGTAAGTTGGGAATATGTCGTTCAAAAATCTGGGGGTAATGCCCCTATAGGCGCAGGAACACTTACTAATAAATCGGAACAACCCATCACTCAAGACAAAAACGGTGATCAACTGCAGGAGAATACCGAATACGAGTATTATTTGCGCAGTAGCTGTGGACCGGGAGAAGTGAGTCCGTGGTCAAAACCGTTTCAATTTAGAACCGGATGTAAGGTTTATGCGATTCCATTCTGGGAAGGCTTTAATAACAGCTCCAAATCATTTCCATGTTGGACGATTATCGACGCCAATGACGATGCTTTGTCCAGTAGCAATATTTGGCTTCGAAATTCGGCAAATTATGAAGGCGATTTAGCCATGCTTTTTATGGGTACCGGAAGCACAACACTACACGACGATTGGCTGATTTCACCAAGATTAAAATTAGATGTTTCCAAAACGTATCGCTTGAAATACCATTACAAAACCCACACCACGGAAACATCCGACTATGAGTTTGCCGTATCGCTTTCAAACTCGGGTACCGATCCCAAACAATTTACTAAAATACTGATTCCCAAAAAGAAATATGTCGCAAAAGCGGATTGGTTCGAGGAAACGGCATTCATCACTGCTGTTAGCGGTGATGTTAACATTGGTTGGCAGCAAACGAGTAAAGGGGTGTCCCGACTTTCTATCGATAATGTGTTTGTCGAAGAAGTTGTAAATTGTCCAGAGCCCTTAAATTTAGGAGCTAAAGACGAGACTTCTAGTAAGGCTACACTTTTTTGGCGCGATGATATGGGTGGTAAAAATTGGCAATACTATGTTCAAAAAGCCGGAGGAATAACACCTACTGCAAGCGGTACAGCCACTGCCACCAAAGAAAATATAATTACGAAAGAACAATCGGGTAAAAATTTAGATCCCAATACCGATTATGAATTTTATGTGCGTACACTTTGTGAAAAAGGAGGATATAGCGTTTGGAAAGGACCGTTTGTTTTTACAACCTTATGCAGCACCTACCAAACCCCATTCTGGGAGGGATTTAATAGCGATTCCAAGTTGTACAGATGCTGGACAACCGTAGACAATCTAGGCGTAGTGAATCCTTTCGGTACCCTGTGGAAAATCACGGCAAACAGCAAATTTGAAGGCGATCAAGGATTGACGTTTTACACCAGCCGTTCCAACAAAAACTTTGACGATTGGTTGATTTCTCCAACCGTTGATTTAGACGGAGGAAACTATGTTTTAAAATATCATTATAAAACCATCGTAGGGGCCGGATTCAATTGTAAGTTTGAAGTGTTACTATCCGCCAACGGACAAGATCCCAAGGATTTTACCAAAGTGTTGGTCGCTTCTAAAAATTCGTCAACGGATGCGTATATAGAGGAAGTAGTGTTTTTTACTCATACAAAAGGTCCGGTGAATTTAGCGTGGCATATCGATAATAAAGATGTTAATGGAGTTTTCTTCCACTTGGATAATATTTCTTTAAAGAAAATAGAAAACTGCCCCGAACCCTATGCGATTACTATCAGTGAAATTTCTGCGACAGACTATAAAGTAACTTGGAAACAGGATGGAGGCATATCGAATTGGGAAGTACTAGTGTTGCCACACGGAGAACAACCATCGACCAACCCAACCAATACCATAAAAGTAAGTGGAGTTGCAGAACAACAGTTGAATAACTTAAAACTGGGTACGGCGCATACGGTTTATGTCAGAGCTTTATGCGCTGATGGAAAAACCTATAGCGATTGGTCTACAGGAGTTCCGCTGATTATTCGCGGTACCAATACCGATTGCTCCAAGGCGATTAATGTACCGGTCAATGCAACGACTGTTTGTGACAAAAAGGTGGAGGGCATGCTCTACGGATTGAATAAAGGATCTTTAGTAGCACCGACTTGTCATGCAACCATGGGTAATGATGTATGGTATGAGTTTACAGCTACTGCCGCTACACATATGGTATCAGTTATGAATTTTAAGAGTCTTTCAGGATCTACTTTAACTCCAGTTATGTTCGGTGCCATATACGATCAACCGTGTGCTACTATGAGTGCTACCGCTTTGGAATGTTTTACTTTAAGCAATAGAAGTATAGCCGGTATGGATAGTTTTAAGATTTTTAAAAACTTAGTTCCCGGACAGAAGTATTATCTGCGCTTCGGAATTAATGCGAGTACTAATCCAGATTTTATATTTGACTTATGTATTACAACCCCGGTTTTCGGCTCGTTAATCGTAGAGGAAAGTGGGAAGAATAGATCTGTTGAACAACTTGTTAATCAGGTTTTAATCAATTCGAGTTGTGATTTGGTATCCAATGTGACCCTACAGGCGGGCGATGGAAAAAACACCATCAATACCTTGGGCTATTTTAACAAAGGCACTTCTAATTTTCCGTTTGAAGAGGGAATTGTGCTAGCAACACAAGCTATAGATGCCGTGCCAGGACCTTATGTGCCCAATTCGCCTAACAAACAAAAAGTACCGAAATGGGAGGGGGATCCAAATCTAAACCTCGTCATCGACAGAATTGGCGGAGCTGGATTCGGAACGAGTAAATATGTTTCGGTTTTGGAATTTGATTTTATATCGGTAAAAGATGCCTTAAAATTCGAATACATATTTGCTTCAGACAGTTACACCAACTGGTGTACTTATGCTTGTGGGCAGGGAGGAGCTTTATTTGCCGCTTGGATCACCGATTTGAGTACAGGTGAAGGACAAAACTTAGCCCTTGTTCCGGGTACTGAATTGCCTATCGCCTTATCTTCTATACGCGATAAAGAAAAAGCAAACTTGAGTTGTCAAAGTGTGAACCCAGAATATTACGGTAGTCACTATGACAATGTTTACGGAAATCCTTTGGATGCTCCGATCAATTTCGTCGGATTAACCATACCGATGAGTTCAGAGAGCATTGCCTTAAAACCCGGAGGTAAATACCGCATTAAACTAGCTATAGCTGATTTCTGCCCAACCCCGTCACATACTTCAGCCGTGTTTTTTAAAGCGGGAAGTTTTGACTTAGGTAAAGTAGATTTGGGAGAAGATTTGCTGGTTGAGACAAATAATGCGCTTTGTGTAGGGGATACCGTAACCATTCAATCGGGAGTTAGCAACTCTGCGGATCTGAAAAAAGAGATATCGTGGTTAAAAGACGGTCAGCTAATCGCTGGGGCAAACGCTCCAGACTTAACAGTGACAGCGGCAGGGGTTTATGAAATGATTGTGACCTTCCCTGAACTCAATAACTGCGAGTCTAGAGGTACTAAAAAAGTAGAATTTTACCCAGCTATTTCGACGGTGGTTTTACAACCTGCTGAAATAGAAATATGCAGGATGAGTTTAAAAGCTTTGGAGGTCAATTTAAAACAAGTCGAAGTCGATATGTTTAAAAACGTTGATCCGACATTGTTTACTACTGCATATTATACGACGGTAGAGGCGGCAGAAGCGGCTAAAGATAAGATTGAAAAACCGACCAATTACGAGCTGGGAAAAAAACCGAACGATCAGATTTTATACTTGCGTGTTGAAAACACGCTTACAGGCTGTCACGAGGTATTCCGCTTGTCGATAGTAGTACAAATGGGAGCAGAGCCTCCTGTATTTGAAGATCTTAGTGTTTGTGAGCACTACGTATTTCCAGCATTACCTCCAAACCAGTTTTACTATATGGAATCTGCTGGCGCAGGCAAGCAATATTTTGCTGAGGAGGTATTGAACCTTGTTGGTGAGCATCAAATCTTTGTATTGCAAGTAAATAATGACCAAGGTTGTTATGAGGAAACCTCGTATAAAGTCACGATTACAGCACCGATCACTGCTGCAGTTTTTGAAGACGAAACTCTGGACTGTGAGTTTTATCAATTAAAACCGCTTCCAGCTTTTAACAAATATTATACGGAACCTGATGGAAAAGGTGTGGAATTAATTGCGGGAACTAAGGTAGCAACGGCACAGACAATTTATGTGTTTGCACAATCTAAAGACGGCTTGTGTCAAGACGAAAGTAGTTTTACCGTAAATTATAACGTATGTCCGATTCCAAAGGGAATTTCTCCAAACGGTGACGGTTTCAATGACCGACTAGATCTTACGACACATGGTGTCCAAAGCCTTAAAATTTACAACCGTTGGGGGGCAGAAGTATACACCTATGGCAACGGTTATACCGACCAATGGCAAGGTCAGGATAAAGGCGGTAATAATTTACCAGACGGTACGTATTATTACGTAATTATAGCCAGAGATCAAACGCGTAGCGGATGGATTCAGATCAATCGCTAGCTGCTTTGAAGTGTTATAAAAAAATTTTTTAATATACTTTTAATTTAGAAAAAGGAGATCGTATCAAAGCGATCTCCTTTTTTGTTTCGATTGTTTTGGCATTGTTGTAGTCGTGCTAGTAACGTAGTTTGTGATCATTTCTAGACACAGTTTGAGATTGTTTTTATTTAATTTTGCGATCTGAAAAAAATATAGGCGTGATTTATGGTTTACGAATAAGAAATTCTTAGGTTTGTCAGGTCAATCATTAAAATAATGAATATTATGGAGTCCAATCCAAATTATATTGCGATAAATAAAGAATCCTGGAATGCAAAAACAGCCCATCATTTAAAATCTGATTTTTATGATGTTGAGGGATTTATGCAAGGACAAAGCTCGTTAAACTCCATTGAACTGGATTTACTCGGCGATCTAAAAGGAAAAACCGTACTTCATCTTCAATGCCATTTCGGACAAGATAGTTTATCATTAAGTCGATTGGGTGCTGAGGTAACCGGGGTCGATTTATCGGATGTAGCGATTTACAATGCGCGACAGATTGCCGAACAATTGGAATTGGATGCTACGTTTATCTGCTGTGATATTTACGACTTACCCAAGCACTTAACCGAAAAGTTCGATGTCGTGTTTACGAGTTATGGGACGATCGGTTGGCTGCCGGATTTAGAACAATGGGGAGCAGTGGTATCTCAATTTCTAAAACCGGGAGGGAAATTTGTTATGGTCGAATTTCATCCTGTGGTTTGGATGTTTAGCGATGATTTTAGTCATATTCAATACCGCTATTTTAATAGTGGTCCGATTATAGAAACCGAAAGCGGTACCTATGCCGATCGTTCGGCTTCAATCACTCCACAAAATGTGACTTGGAATCATGCCTTATCTGAAGTGTTTCAGGGTTTGATCCAAAACGGTTTAGAAATCGGTGCCATGGAAGAGTATGACTATTCACCCTACAACTGTTTTGAGAATACGGTAGAATTTGAACCTAAAAAATATAGAATACAAACATTGGGAGACAAAATTCCGATGGTATATTCCATAGTTGCTCAGAAGAAAGCGCGTTAGTCGTGTTGGACTTAACACAAATAGGAGACAACAAGGCTAGTGTTTGTTTTATATAAACAGCAAAATCAACAGATTTTCAAAATTAACTTTTAGGAAGGGAATTGGATTAGATTAAATGGTTATTTTTGGAACGATGCAAAAACGAAGTACATCACATATCGCCCTGTTTTTAATTTTGTTATTTACAATTTGTTTTGTACAGCCTTTTGCGTTAGTACCGGGTAAATTGTGCTCAGGAAAAACGGCTATATGTTATCAAAGGGTATGTCATATAAAAACCGACCATACCACTAAAAAGCTCGGTCAAAAACACAAAGCCCTTTCAAAATCGGTTCAGGTCATTACGGTTTCTTGTGATAACCTGATCAATGTGGCGCCTTTTGTATTTGAGTTTAGGAGGACTGCCTTCTGGACCACACAAAGCTTTTATTACCAACCAGACATCCATTCGCCCCCATATATTCAACTAATAACACCACCTCCTAATGGCATGCTGACCTAAGTAGGTGATTTTATATTCAAGTTGGATATAAGATTTAGTTCCATATAAACTCAAAAAAAATCATAATGAAAAAACTTGTATATCTTGTGTTTTTTGTGATGTTGGGGATAAGTTCTCAGGCACAAAAAATAAACTGGATGAGCTTCGATCAGGCCGTTGCTGCCCAAAAGAAGTCTCCAAAACCCATTTTTATTGACGTATACACCAATTGGTGCGGTCCGTGTAAGCTCCTTGATGAAGCAACTTTTAGCGATGCAGAAGTAATCAAGCATATCAATGAAAATTTTTATGCGGTGAAGTTTAATGCAGAAGGAAATGAAAGTATTACTTTCTTGGAAAAAAGCTTCAAAAATCCACGTTATGACCCTAATAGAGCCAACAGCAGGAACAGTATGCATGAATTCACAAATTATTTGAAAATTCAGGCTTACCCTTCGATGGTGGTCATTGGAAAAGAGGCTAAAATAGAAAAGAATATTTTGGGATTCCGCAATGCTAAACAATTGCTGACTGAAATAAAATAAGACTATATTTTTAAATGAATTAATCCCTTTTTACCTCGCGTAAAAAGGGATTTTTTTGTGTTTTAAACGCTTTATTTGATAAGGGATATACCGCGTCGATAATTTTCCATGATGGACTTAAACAAGTCTCCGTTGGACGGGGGTGTCAGAACTATGGCTTTAGCACCTATGGCTATAGCATCGGTAATGTGATGTAGGGTTTTGCCACCAGTTGCTATCACGGGATGGTCGGGAAAATGCAGATTGAGGTGTTGAATGATGCGACAGGTCTCGTTGCCTCCAGTGATATGAAAGAAATCGACTCCAGAATCGATTCGTTTTTTAAAATCGAAATCGAGTACAGATATACTGGAAATTATAGGTATGCTAATCGCTTTTCTGATTTTTTCGATGTCTTTGTTTTGAAACGGTTGGTTAACAATTACTGCGGCTGCTCCGAGTTGTTCTGCTTCTTGTGCCATCGTCAAGGCTGTTCTACCTTGAGTAAGACCGCCTCCTATACCACAAATGACCGGTTTGTCAGCAAAGTCGATCAACGCTTTCATGATTTTAGAAGACGGAGGAAACGGATAAACCGCCAACACCGCATCGGAATCGCTGTTTTCAATTAATGCAAGATCTGTCGAAAATAAAATCGACTTAATCGGAATCTGTTTTAAGGTAATACCACTACAATGTTGGGGAATACAGTCGGGTGTGAGTAAGCCTTTGGTTTTAGTTTGCTTTTTGTAAAACAACTTTTTCCAAAACGGAATTACAATCTTGTGCTCATTCCAGAAGCTTATGGAGTTTTGTGGGCTTTTCATCGTTTTGCGGATTATAGAACGACAAAAATCAATTTTAATTCAATGCTAATGGTGTCAACTGTAAAGAAACAGGGATATTTTGTAATAAAAGCATAAAAAAATGCCCTCTAACGATATGGCTAAACAGGGCATTTTAATACGATCAATTCGTGCTGTTGCTTGACAAAACTACGATCGGATCATCAAAAGCGGAATAAGGTACTATATATAATTGCTTACAGCAATCAAATTTAAGTCCGGATCTCTAAAAAAGACCGACCGGATCTTACCTGTAGCGCCTAAACGTTCTGAAATCCCGCCTTCTAATACAGGAATTTTTTGTTCGGTTAACTCCTTTAAAACTGCTTCTAACGGCGTTGTGGTGATCAAACACAAGTCAGCCGATCCAGGTGTTGAATTTCTGGCTTTTGGAAAGGTTTCGTGTTTAAACAGATGTAAATAGATTTTTTGATTACCAAATTGTAATGCTTTTTTATTTTTTTCAAAAGTGACGATTTCCATTCCCAGAACTTCACTGTAAAACTCACACGTTTTATCAATATTTACAACAGTTAAAACCAAATGATCTAAATGACTAATTTTCATATTAAATAAAGAATTATGATGGTGAATAAAGCAGGTAATGCTTGTTTAAAAAAAATTGATTTTGAAGCGCTAATACCGCCATATATCCCTGCCGCGGCTACGCACAACAAAAAGAATAAGGCCGTGTTTTTTGACCATATCGGATCTGCAATCACTAAAGACCACAGTAAACCCGCAGCGAGAAAACCATTATACAAACCCTGATTAGCTGCCAGTGCTTTGGTCGGTTCAAACAATTCCTCCGGTAGCGATTTGAAGGTCTTCTTACCTAAAGTGGTCCAAGCAAACATTTCAATCCATAGTATATAGATGTGTTCTATAGCTATTAATCCAATTAGAATTTGAGAAAGTAATGTCATGGTAAAATTAAATTATTAATAATTTTATGATTTTTTTTTACTTTAGATTAGCAGTTGCTAAATAATAAAAAATTATAATCATATCAAAATTAATCTTTTTGTGATTTAAACATCTATTTTAAGATAAATTTTTAGTATAATTTTAAAAGAGGAAAATTACAAATTTAAAATGGTAAAGTGAAGTAATAATTATATTTGTATAAAAATATATTTTTTTAAGTAATATTAACGTTTATGTCTTTTATTGAGGCTTAATTATTTACTGTTTTAGAGGTTTATTGAGATTATTTATTTCAATAATTTATTAGCGAGTTTGCCTACGGTAAGTCCTTGAACCACTATAGAGAATAAAACGACGATATAGGTAATCTCTAAAAACAAATCTTTCCATTCTCCAGCGGGCATGGATAGGACTAAGGCGATCGACACACCGCCGCGAATTCCACCCCAAACCATAACGATTAGCGATCCTCTGGAATAGGTGTTGGTTCTCAAAATGGACTTGACCGGAATCAATATCGACAACATTCTAGAGAATAATACGATAAATATAGCAACGACACCCAGCACCAATTGCTCGGAGATATTCGGCAACAGCAACAACTCAAATCCAATGAATAAAAACAGTATCGCATTCATGATTTCGTCGATCAATTCCCAGAATTTACCTAAATAATCACGGGTTTGCTCGCTCATATCAACGGATTTTCCAAAATTACCGATGATCAAACCGGCTATGACCATGGCTAGCGGACTTGAAACATGTAGCCCTTTGGCAATTAGAAAACCCCCCATAACAATAGAAAGCGTTATCAAAACCGAAACTTTATAGTCGTCGATTTGTTTCATAACCTTAGATGCTGTCAATCCTAAAAGCCCTCCTAATACAATTCCTCCAACGGCTTCCTTAAAGAATAATAAGGACACCGAGCCAAAAGTCGCATCAAAATTGACGTCAGTCGCCAATTTGAGTACTACCGCAAACATCACTACAGCCACACCGTCATTAAAAAGAGATTCGCCAGTGATTTTGGTTTCAATGTGTTTGGGTACTTTGGCTTGTTTTAATATGCCCAAGACCACAATCGGGTCAGTAGGTGAAATCAGGGTTCCAAATAGTAAGCAATAGATATAAGGTATGCTGATACCAAACAGGGGTGCAATATAATACAGCAGTGCAGAGATGATTAAAGCGGATAAGACTACGCTGATGGTTGAATAGGTCGCAATAGCCCATTTCTGATCTTTTAAATCAGAAATATTGACGTGTAGGGCGCCGGCAAATAATAAAAAGTTCAACATGGCGCCCATCAGAATTTCATTAAAGTCAAATTCTTGAATCAGCGTAAAAAAATGCTTGGTAGTATCGGGAAATATGGATGCTCCCAAAAAGCGAATACCCAACGAAACAAACATCGCAATGATCATGATTCCAATGGTTCCGGGAAGTTTTAAAAAACGTAAATTGAGGTAAGCAAAAAAGGAAGCGAGTACGATTAAGACTGAAAACGTATAATATAATTCCATGAGAATTTCTTTTTGCAAAAGTACGATTTTGAATTTAGCTGACAGAAATTTACTCGGATTATAAGTCCAAAAAGTATAAAATTTAAGCAGCTTTCTTATTTATTACCGGTTCTAAAAAACAGCAAGATGAGTAGCGCTGCTAATGGAGCTATTGCAAAGATGCTGTATAAATATATTGAAGCGGAAGCAACGCCGAGGATCGTATTGGAATCGGTTATTCCTCCTAAATTAGTGACTAAACCTGCTAGGGCAGCACCAAAGGAAGTAGCGATCAGTTGTACCGTTGTTACAGAAGAGGAAGTTAAGTTTTCCTCGCCCGTGGGTGCTAAAGAAAATACTTGGGTTAATAAATGCGGCCATCCCATTCCTATTCCTGCTCCAATGGTTAAAAGGAATATACCGTTTAAAGCGACATTCCAATCGGGAGTCAATGGGTTGACTATGGCTACATAACTCAAACCTACTAAGCCAATGAACATCAAAAAGGCTCCTAAAAACACAATTTTTTTTACCGACTGTCCCTTATAGCCAGAAAAAAGTATAGCCGATAAAGTCCAACCAATTGCTATTAAAACGGTCAGATAACCGGCCTTTAATGGGCTGAATTTATAAATGACTTGTGCAAAATAAGGAACGTAGATTTCAATAGAAGTCGCTATGGTTAGTAATGCCATAACAGCATAAGTTGCGCCAAGTGCAGATGAAATTTGATAGGCTCCAGTAGGGAGTAATCGAATGCGATTCTTTTTTTCAGCGAAACCGAGTAGTAATAAAAAAGATAAGGCAACGATAACTCCTGCCACATTTTCTAATACGTTTTTCTGTACACTACCCACAGATACAGCTAATACAGCCAAACTAAGCAGTGCAAGCTTTAAATAGGGGATTGGTGCTACGGGTTGACTCTTTTTTTCTTTTGGCAAGATAATCGAGGCAGTGATCAGAATGAAAACGCAAAACAGCAACAATACTCCAAAAGACCATCGCCAATGCCCGTGCTCGGCGAATATACCTCCAAGTAAAGGACCTGAAAAAGCAGCTACTCCCCACATTCCCGAAATCAAAGCCATTGCCCTAGACCATAAATTTTCTGTAAAAACGAATCTGACCATAGCATAGGATAATGCAAAAAGTAAACCGCCTCCATAACCTTGAATAGAACGTCCAACTAATAAAAGAGGCATCGTGGGTGCTAAGGCACAGAGCAAAGTTCCTATAGTAAAAAATATAATTCCAATTTGATAGGCTTTTCTTGGCCCTGATCTAGCCATTTGATTGGCGGAAATGACCGATCCTATTACTGATGCAACAACAAATAGAGTCGTATTCCAAGCGTAATACTCCAATCCTCCAATCTCTTTTATAATCGAAGGCATGATCGTTGTGGCCAAATAAACATTAGTAGCATGCAACATGACTCCTAAGGCCAGTATAATTGCCATGAGCGAATTGCCTTTGGAGAAAAGGTCTGACCAAGTAGCTCCTTTTTTATCAGTGGTCACGGTATCTATATTATCCATTTGTAAAGTATTAAAATTACTTTGCAAAGTTCAAAAAGTGACCAACCATTGACAATACCCGATTTTCGGAATTAAGTTTAAATTTTACGGATTTGCAGTGCAATTGATCAACGAAATCGCAGATTGAACACGCTTACATTTTTTTTCGATACTCATTGGGTGAAAGGGTCGTATGACTTTTAAAAAAACGAGAGAAATACGAAGCGGTTTCAAAACCCAGCAAACTTGCACATTCTTTTACGGAAATGGTGGTGTGCTTTAGCAAATATTGACTCTCCAATAACAGTCTTTCATGAATGAGCTGCAACGCGGTATGTCCGGTTTCTTCCTTAACCACTTCCGTTAAGTGTTTTGCCGATACATGAAGCTCTGATGCGTATTGTCCTATAGAATTCCATTGTGCAAAATACTGATCAACGAGCCGTTTAAATTCATAGGTAAGTTGGTAATTTCGATTCATATTCTTTTCAAAACCCAATAGGCAGTATTCGCAAGCGCGATTATACTCGTACAAAATTTCCAACAAGATCAATCGGGTAAGGTCCAAATGATAAGCAGATTGCAACGCTATTTCTCTTTTTACTGCTGTAAATCGATCCGCGACTATGGGGAATCGTTCGTTTAATTGATATATCGGGGGATAGTTGCTATTAAGCAACAACAGCTCGTCAATAATGTCCTCTTTTAAAAACATCTTTTGCAAAAAGGATTTTACAAATAAGATCTGCCTCACATCGAAGTCGTCCGTTAAGTTACTAAGAGAAAATATGACATCTGGAGGAATAATCGCAATGACATTTGGAGTTAATTCGAATTTGTGAAAACCGACTATGATGGATGCTGTACCACGATAACAAATGAAAACGGTGTAATAATCATTTTTTACCGGGGTAGCGATCCTAAGATTTCCATGGCCTTCGTGATATTTTACTTCAAATTCTATCATACAGTCTTATCTATTGTTTAAAATCTAACTTTTACCAAGTAAAAAGAAAGACCCGAACGGCTATACCGTTGTTTAGAGACTAGTCCTTTTATCGGTTTCTAAAATACAAAGATAAGCTGTGTAAATTAAGATCTGTGGAATAAATTTATCGGCTTCAAGAGATGATAAAGTGGGGATGGGGTGCTGGTCGTTTTTAAAACAAAAGAGGCTATCCTTTTGGGACAGCCTCTTTTTATGGATATACTCTATGGAGTTTAAAACAATTTGACCAAAGTATAAATAATAGCAGCAATTGCAGCAGATACTGGAATGGTTAATACCCAGGCCCATAAGAGGCTGATGGTGATTCCCCAACGCACAGCTGAAACCCTTTTAGTAAGTCCTACACCAATAATAGAACCGGTGATGGTATGTGTAGTGGAAACTGGAATTCCGAAAAATTCAGAAATATATAACGTTAACGCTCCGGCTGTTTCCGCACTTACGCCTTCTAAAGAATTTACCTTAGTGATTTTAGTTCCCATGGTTTTTACGATTTTCCAACCGCCACTCATAGTCCCTAAACCGATGATGATAAAGGATAATAAAGGTACCCAACCCCATTGGTCAACAAAATAATTAAATCGATCTGGAGAATTGATCCAGTCCTGGTGTCCGGCATCGACGTGATAGAAAATTACGGCAGCACCGATAATTCCCATAACCTTTTGTGCATCATTTCCTCCATGTCCCAAACTAAACATGGCAGACGAAACCAACTGCATCTTTTTAAACCATTTTTCGGCTTTCTTAGGATTGGCGTGTTTAAAAATATTCAATATACTCAGCGTAATAATCGAAGCCAAGAGCATTCCTATCAACGGAGCAAAAAAGATAAACAACACGATTGGGATTACCTTGGCATATACGATAACGTGTTCGCCAGTAATTCCCGTAAAACCACCTGCATGCATCATGGCAGCACCGATAAAACCACCGATGAGCGTATGAGAAGAAGAAGACGGAATACCGAATTTCCAAGTTAGTAAGTTCCAGATGATAGCCGCGATAAGTCCAGCGAATATCACTTCAAGTGTAATGAAATCTTCATTAACCGATTTGGCGATGGTATTACCAATTTTAAACTCTTGAAACCAATATTTTGAAATAAAGTAGGCTATAAAGTTAAAAAAGGCAGCCCATAGTACCGCTTGAAACGGAGTTAATACCTTGGTGGCTACTATGGTAGCAATTGAATTGGCAGCATCGTGAAAACCGTTGATGTAATCGAAGATAAACGCCAATACAATGACAATAATTAATAATGTAAATGGATCCATAGCCTTTTATGAATGTTTAACGGCTATAGCCTCTAAAACATAAGCAACACTTTTACATTTGTCTGCAGCAGATTCCAAAGTAGAAAGTACTTCTTTATATTTGATGATGTTTTTAGCATCTATTTCGTTTTCAAAAATCTCTTGTACCGCCTTGTCGAATATCTTATCTGACTTGGCTTCCAATTTGTTGATTTTCTCACAAATTACATTGATGTTTTCCAGTTGGCGCATTTCCTTCAGTTCGTCGATGGCTTCTCCAATTAGTTTACATGCATCGAGGTTTACTTCGGTCAATTTGCGAATAGACTTGGATATTTTTGCAACCTGATAAATTTTCATTCTGTTGGCTGCACCATTCAAATAGTCTGCAACATAATCAATAGCCTTGATTAAGGCGAAAATATCCTCGCGATCAAACGGAGTGATAAAGTTTTTGCCCAACTCGATATTAATGCGCTGTTTTAAAGCTTCGATTTTCGCTTCTAATTTAGCAATTTCTAAAAAAAAAGCTTCGCGTTGATCTTTTGGCGCGTTAACACACTCATGTAATAATTCAGCTAACTGAATTAAACTGGATGAAGCTTCTTTTAATAAAGGAAAGAAAACCTTATCCTTTGGTGTAAACATTTTGAAAAACGAATTTATAGACATTTCATGTTATTTAGATGGTGCGAAGAAAGTACTGTAATGTTAACTTAAGGTTAATGTAACTTTAGTAAATTGATAAATACTACTGCTTTGTCGTCTTTGCTTAACACGGGGTTAAATTTATGGTTTTTAAATATTCGGCTCGTTTCTACTTCATGTTTGCTTGGAATAAATGTAAGGTTTTTTTTGATTGAAATCACAAATTGTTAAGAAAGCAGTGGTGTAATAAAATATTTTTTTTACGGCCTGAAATAATCTAAAAGCATGATATATATCAGTTTATGTAGTATTTATTTTTGTTACTATTGTGCATCTTATAAAAAACTCTAAATCATGTCAACTAAATCCTTACACACCTTTCACATACCTGTGATGGGTTTGGCTTATACTATAGATAGCCCAATACGGGTTGCAAAATATGGTATCTCTTCTGTTATTTCTGTTATGGATGATGAACTAATGGAAAAGATGAATCATTTTTACAGCAGTAAGTTCGGATTTCCCTATCAGGAAATCACAAAAAAAATGGAGGACTTCCGCAGCAAACGCATTACTTCTTATCTCAACTTGGTAGATAAAATTGTGAAACAGAAATTTGCACAATTGAAGACTGAACTGCTTGAAAGCAAAAAAGCAGTAGAAAATTATATTGATTTATTACCGAGAAGTTCTGAAATTCGCCAAGACTTATTTGATTTTATTCATGATAGTCCACTCAAACAGAATTTTAAAGACTTTTTAGAGCAGCATCTAAAACCGGGTGCGATTGATGTCAATATTATGACCAAAGTCGATAAAGAAAATTTTGACAAGCAAACACCATTAGATAGTATTTACAATGATGCACATGCCGCCTTACGAGGTTTTGCGGAAAGTGATTTGCATTCGTCTGTAGTGCTTTCTGCAGGTATGAATCCGCGTTTATTTAGTTACTTTGAATCTTTCGAAGATTTCTTTCCCAATGAGCATCATGAAATCAACAAAAAAATCATTCTAAAAGTTAGTGACTACCGTTCAGCTTTGATTCAAGGAAGTTTTTTGGCTAAAAAAGGACTTTGGGTATCCGAATACCGCATTGAGTCGGGTTTGAACTGTGGGGGACATGCTTTCGCGACAGAGGGGTATCTCTTAGGACCTATATTAGAAGAATTTAAACAAAAGAGAAACGAATTAATAACATCGACCCATGAATTGATGTGTAAAGCCTTATCTCAGAAGGGAAAATACGTTCCGAATGATATGCTGGAACTCAATATTACTGCTCAAGGTGGTGTGGGTACTGCTGAGGAACATGAGTTTCTATTGCGTGAATATCAATTGAGCTCGGTAGGCTGGGGATCTCCTTTTTTATTGGTTCCAGAGGCGACTTCCGTAGATAGTGCTACACGTGCATTGTTGGAAAATGCCAAAGAAGACGATTTGTATTTAAGCAATCTGTCCCCTTTGGGTATTCCATTTAATACGGTTAAGGGAATGACCAATGACTTTTTTAGAAATCAAAGGGTTTTAAAAAACCGAGCAGGCAGTTCCTGCCCGAGAAAATATTTAGCATTAAACAAAGAATACTCTGAGCAAGGTTGGTGTACCGCCTCTAAGAAATTTCAAGACAACAAAATTCAAGAACTCGAAGCGAGAAAAGAACAATTGACCGATGAGGCTTTTAAAGGAGAATACAACGCCATTACGGAAAAAGCGTGTTTGTGTATTGGTTTGGCAAATGCATCTCTAATCGAAAATGATTTACCTGTAAAAGGAGAGGCTCAAGGTATTGTGATTTGCCCAGGACCTAATATGGCTTATTTTAATAAAACGGTTTCTTTAAAGACGATGATACAGCATATTTACGACAAGGATCAAAGTATCGTAGAAGTTGCGCGACCGCATTTCTTTATTAAAGAACTGCGCATGTATTGTGATCACTTTATGGGCGAGAAGACGGCTTTGATAAAGGACTTCACTGCGATGAAGGAAAAGAAATTGTTGAAGTTTAAGCAGAACTTACTCGATGGGATAGCTTATTATAGAGTGTTGTTTGACAGGGATCTGGTTTATTTTATCAATAATAAACAACAGGCTTTGATTGAATTGAATGACTTAGAAATAACACTTCAAAAATTGTAAAAAGTATAAGTAGAAATTTTTATAGCTGTTTGTTGGAAACACGAGTAGTTTTTTTCAAAAGCAGTAATTAGTGTTGTTATTGAAGAGTAAGGATGGGTCGCTGGATGACCTGTCCTTATTTTTTTGCGTGTTTATTGATGTCCTATAAAAGCAAAAACTCAAGTTATTCTAAGTAGAAAGACTTGAGTTTTTTTTTTAATGGGTTTACTTTTAATGGTGTAAATAGAATCCTGGTCCGCGTGTGCTTTCGATCGACTCAGCTATAATGCCGTATTGTGATCGCAAATCTACAGTTCCTAAGGTAGCACCTGTTTGAAGATCTATAATGCTAATTGTACCGGAATTGATACCTGGAATATCCAATAAATTATTTTGTACAGCAACAACTGACTTACCTGATTTTGTTTTAAAGAAACTCATGTGATGCGCTCCTTTATCAGCATTTAACGTTTTTACAAGGTTTAAGTTTGGTAGATTTGAAATATCAAAAACCAATACTTTACCGGGGTCAGCAAAACTGACATAGAGCTTTTTGGTGTTGTCAATATACATCTCTAAAGTCCACCCCAATCCGTGTGAAGCACCATCGAAAATCTTTGTGAATTCGTCGTATTGATGTGTGGTTTCATTATAAGGAGCTATCCAAATATCACCGCCAAGCATGGTTGTGGCCAAGGCATATTGCGGAAATTCACCTCGCAGTAACAATACTTCCACGGGTGCAGACATATCCGTTGGACTGTCAGCTACGGTATAGGTTTTAAGTATGTCGTAAGTGGTTAGATCAATTAAACTTGTTGTGTTTCCAACACCAGAAGTCAAATCCGGATGTATGGTAGAAGTTACCATCATCAAATTGCGAGACTCGTTAATCGAGATACCGTGTGGATACATGATGTATTTTGATGGGTCAGCATCCTGTGATCCAGATATGGTGTGTAATAATTGATTGGTGCTAGCATTAAATACACCAACACTTCCGCCTTTTAGACTTCCATCTCCACCCATAAAGGTTACGAAAAAGCGATTGTCGGTAGTAAAGAAGATGTTTTCTGCTACGGTGTTTGTACCGGTGTTGATAGGTGTAGCGCTGACCAATAAAGGATAACCGTCGTTATCAACAGCAGTAGTGATTTGATAAAGATAATTACCGCCTAATGCTGTCGTATAAAGTTTCTTTTCGGTATTGTCATAATAAATGTGATGCGGTAAGGTACCAACACCCATTTCGAGTTTGTTTTTAATTTTTCCAAAATTTACAGACTCCGGATCCAGTTCAATAACTGCCATACCATCTGATTTGCCTTCAACACTGCGATAATCTATAAAAAAAATAGATTCTCTAGATGGTAAAGTTTGATGATTATCGCTATCGCAATTTGCGAATATAATGGGGAATAGGACCAGTAAACCCCAATATTTAATGTTATGTTTCATAAGTTTTAAATTTTATCAAGATTAGTTCTGTTAAAATTAGTAAAAAAATATATAAATATGGTATTTTAATAAAAAAATAAATCGCTTTATGTAGGGATATGCTCCAGTACGCGGTGATTATTGAGGTATTGGAGTTTTTTAAATCTCAATATGTAGTTTTTTTGTACTATTTTAGTTGTTTTTTGTACTATGTTTATTTGTTATTTAAGTCGATCGAGTAGTGTTTTTTATTAGATGAGCCGGTATAAGTAAAGCATGCTGTATTAATTAGCTGCTCAAAAAGGGCTAAATGCGTGAGGCCACTAAAAGAAATTTAGTGGCCTCACTTGCAGGTCCAATACTATTTATTAGACTCAATATAATGGTAGTGCTTAATGCATTTCGTTAATAATGGGATCTTCTAGAGAACTATCCGGTATCGAATTGAGTGTCTTTCTCTTAATAAGGCGATCAACGCGACTCATCATCAAGATACTGATACAGGAAATCACCACCACCACATAACCGACTATATCGTAATTGATCAACGGACTGGTTTTGCTTTCTTGGTACACAATAACTCCTGCAACGGCTGCACCGATTCCTCCAGAAATTTGCTGTAAAGAAGCATTAATGCTCATATAAGCACCGCGATCTTTCATTTCGGGAACTGCACTGCTCATCGCGGAAGAAGGAACCATACGGCCCATGATTCCGATCATCATTAAAATGTTCGTAATGATCACCAACCAAAAAGGAACAACAGCTAAGTTGGTGTAAACCACACAAACCAGCATCAACCAGATACACGCAATGGCAAAAAGTTTAAACTTGCTCATTCTATCGCTGAGTTTACCGATAAAAGGCATCATTGCTAGGGAACTCAATCCGGATATCATAAACAACATCGGTAATTGCGCTTCGCTGACTCCTAAGTTATTGACTGCAAATACGGTTCCAAAGGGCATCATCATAAATCCGCCGACGGACAAAATTCCCGTAGCCATAAACCCAATGCGGTAGTCTTTGTCTTTTAAGGTATGCCACAAGTGAAGTAAAGCCTTTTTATCTTGTTGAATAGCCAGATGCGCATTGACGGGTTTTAACCATACGGCAATACTTACCGCTATAAAAATGGATAATCCAACAATCATAAAGAACGGTGCTTCCCACGCCCATTTATGTGCAATGTATAAGCCGATTGGAATCCCGAGAACCTGACTCGCTCCGAAACCCATCTGCACAAAACCCATCACGCGTCCACGCTGTTGCAAACTAAAGATATCGGTGATAATCGCCATCGATATCGAACCGATGACACCTCCGAACAAACCGGTGAAAATTCGTGCAGCAACCAAGGTCGGGTAGGAGTTGGCCAATCCACAGAATAAAGTCCCAACTATAAATCCAACATAGAAGAACAATAATAGTTTTTTCCGATCAAATTTATCGGCAAAACCCGCTGTAAGTAAACCCGATATCCCCGCACTAAAAGCATAGGCAGATACGGCAATACCAAAATCTCGAGTGTCCATGTCTAAGGACTTCAATAGCAAATCTCCAAGCGGAGACATCACCATAAAATCCAAAATTACGGTGAACTGGGTAATGGCTAAAATAAGAATAACAAATTTTTCATAACCGGTGAAAGGCACCGTTTTTTTCTTTTCCATAAGTATAGGTGGGAGTAATTAAGCTAAATAGACTTGTTTATTGTATAAGGGGCTTCACGGTTGAGTTAGACTCCATGGCTGAGTTGTTTTTTTTTAAAGCGCGAACAACCAAATCAAAAGTTTGCCACAAAACCTCTTCTTTCAATTGATAGGGCTTGCCTTCCAAATCGATTTCTTCATAGTGAAATTTGATCAGGGAATAAAGTGGGGCATGGGCAATAGACCAATAGACTTCTAGGGGAATACGATCGATTTCGTCACGCTTAAAAGCATTTTCTAAAAACTGATTTAACTGTTGTTTGATTTTATTCATTAACACCTTTAAAAAATCGCGATAGTAGGAAGAACTTTTGACTTGTACCATAAACAAAACCGAATCTCGTTTATGCATCATTTGATGATAACGATTGATCCATTGCTGCCTTAAACCGGCTTCAAAAGACATTTCCGGACTAAAATCTTTTAAAATTAAATCGGCTAATTCTGCTCCTTGTTCGGTGGTTAGTTGGAAAATTAAATCGTCTTTATCCTTATAATAAATGTAAATCGTAGCAACGGAAACCTTAGAAAGCTTGGCTAATTTGTTGATACTGAAATTCTCCAAACCTCCTTGCCCAATCATGGCAATGGCATTTTCTTTTACGGTTTTTTGCTTGTCGAGATTCCTTGCTCTCATCGTTTAAATTTGAAATGCAAATGTAAGTGAATATTCATTCTCTTAAAAGTAAATGTGCGATTTTTAGAAGGCATTCTACGGTAAATAAATTATTTTTGTCCTAATTAATAAAAGAATTATGGGGGTAGCAGAACTTTTGCAAAAACGAAAAGCCGCTTTGGCTTTAAAAAATCAGGAAGACGGTGATGCGTATAGACTGTCGTATCAGCAACATCAAAACACTATAAAATTGGACAGTGGTATCATTTATGAAATCATAGAGCAAGGTAGTGGTGCTAAGCCCTTAATGACTGATCGCATTTTATGTCATTATCACGGCACTACGGTTAGCGGTGAAGTTTTTGATAGTTCGCTAGTTCGCAATCAACCGGCTACCTTTTCATTAGTCAAATTGATTAAAGCATGGCAACAAGTGATTCCGTTGATTGAAGTGGGAACCAAATTTCGCATGGTTGTGCCCCCTGAAATGGCTTACAGAGACCAACAACTGACCAAGGAGATCGGTCCAAACAGCACTTTAATCTTTGAAATCACCTTATTGGACATCGTTTTATAATGATTTTTCAGACCTTAAAATTCAATAATTTCAACTGTAATACTAGTATGTATAGTAGGTAAAGTGTGATTTTACAGGGCTTTACATACAGTGAAATTTGTTTTTATGCTACATAATTCGTATCTTGGAGAATAACCTGTTTAAAAACGAGTACGATGAAGATAAATTACTTTTTACTTTTAGTAGGTCTAATTGTTGGAGCTAGTTTTGGCAAACGCAAGCACTCTACGGATTTGAAAGCTGTTTATGCGGATAAGAAAAAGGAGGCTCCGAATTAAAAAGACTATATTTGGAGATAACCTTATAATAGTAAAACAATGCGGATCAATTATTTTTTAGCTCTAACTTTTCTTACTCTCGGATCGGTATATGCACAGACCAACCAGGCTCAGGATCAATTTTGGAATCAACTGCAGTCTCGCTGTGGACAGGCATTTGCCGGTAAAATGACTACAGACCCCATACCTAAAGACTTTTCGGGAAAGGAACTCGCTATGTTTGTTATGAGCTGTTCGGATACGGAAATCAAAATTCCTTTTTATGTAGGTGATGATCACTCGCGCACTTGGGTATTTACAAAAACACCGCAGGGTATTGAATTAAAACACGATCACCGTTTAAAAGACGGTTCCGAAGATAAAATCACACAATACGGAGGTACAACCACCAATACGGGAAGTAGCACGATACAATATTTTCCAGCGGATCAAGAAACCACGGATTTAATTCCAGCCGCGGCTGGAAATGTATGGTGGGTGACGATTAATGGCAGTGAATATACCTACAATCTCAGACGCGTAGATTCTCCGAATCACTTTCAAGTTCAATTTGATCTAACAAAAGAAATTCCCCAACCGCAACGTCCTTGGGGACATGAATAAAAAAGACTTTTTTTTGCAAAAATTCTGATAAGCAGCCCTCTTTGGGCTGTTTTTTTATTATAACTTCTTCGAAATATTATTTTATTAAGAAAAAATTAAAAGAGTTCTATCGGAAATAGATTAAATTTATAAGATCAGCGGATTAATCGCTAATGATGGTTATGTTGTAGGATGTCAGAATTCAAAAACTTCTTCGCGGTTGTAAATGCAACTGTAAAGGACAGGATTGATTGGTATTCCAGATAATAACCGTTTATTTTTTAAATCAATAAAATTACAAATTATGAAATTCACTAGAACAGCAAATGCCATTTGGCACAAAGACGTAAAAACGGGAAGTGGTACGATCAGTACAGAGAGCAAAGTATTGGATCAAGCACCCTATGCCTTTAAAACGCGATTTGAAAATGGTAACCCCGGTACGAATCCTGAAGAATTACTCGGAGCAGCTCATGCAGGTTGTTTTACCATGCAATTAAGTGCCTTGTTGAGTGAGCAAGGATTTGTTCCCGATGAATTGGCTACTCAAGCCTTAGTAACTTTTGAAGACGGAAGTATTGCGTTGATTGAATTGATCGTCAATGCCACTGTACCGAACATTTCTGCCGAAGTTTTTAATGCTACCGCTCAAAAAGCGAAGGAAATTTGCCCACTGTCTAAAGCCTTACAAACAGTTAAAATCGAATTAAAGGCCAATTTGAAATAAAGATAAAATCAGCATGGAAATAGGTATAAGTATGTTTGGGGATCTTTCCTTTGACAAAAAAACTCAAAAATTTCAATCTCCTCAATTGCGCTTAGAGGAAATGATGGAAGAGATCAAATTAGCCGATGAAGTGGGGTTGGATGTTTTTGGTATCGGTGAACACCACAGACCGGATTTCTCGGTCTCTGCGCCCGAGATCATTTTAGCTGCTGCGGCTACGATTACCAAAAACATTAAATTAACCAGTTCGGTAACGGTCTTGAGTTCTGTTGATCCGGTAAGAACTTTTCAAAACTTTTCTACAGTGGATCTGTTGTCCAACGGACGTGCAGAAATCACGGTCGGCAGGGGTAGTTTTACAGAGTCATTTCCACTTTTTGGCTACGACTTGGATCATTATTCGGAACTATTTGTTGAAAAACTCGATTTGTTGATTAACATCAATACTCATGAAGAGGCGTTTAGTTGGAAGGGGGATTTCCGAGCACCCTTACACGAGCAACAGGTGCTACCGAGACCGACAAAACCCTTGGATATATGGGTAGCCGTAGGCGGTACTCCAGAATCTGTGGTACGGGCAGCTCGATTGGGATTGCCGTTAATCATAGCGATTATCGGCGGTATGCCACGCCAGTTTAAACCGTTTTTTGACCTGTATCGACAAGAATATATAACGGCGGGCCACGATGTCTCTAAAATGCAATTGGCAACGCATTCCCACGGTTTTATTGGCGAACATTCACAGCATACCGCCAATAAGTATTTTGACAACTATGCCGAACAGATGAATAGAATCGGTCGCAGCAGAGGTTGGTCGCCCTATACCAAAGAACAATATGAAGGCGGTAGAAGTAAAGAAGGGGCATTGTTTATAGGAGATCCAAATGAAGTGATTGATAAAATGTTATACCATATAGAAATGTTTGGACTCACTCGTTTCCTATTACATGTAGATATCGGTGCACCTGCCCATAAAGATTTGATGAAGTCAATCGAATTATTGGGAACTCATGTTGCTCCAGCGGTTAGAAAAGCAACCAAGGCATAATAGAAATAGTGCTAAGCCATTTTTAACAGCTCTACTGAAGTATACTGGACTAAATCGTATTGATTTTTTATAAAATTAATTAACGAAATAATTGATCTTATAGTTGATGAAGGTTTGTTTTTATTAAAATTTTTTAATAAAGTGTGGTTGTTTTTGATTTTTAATCTGTAGATTAGGTAAAGGATTATATGTAAAACATCCGAAAAAAGCTTGTTTACAGCTCTATTTCAATAACAACAAAATGAAATCGTATGAGAAAAAACGTATTAAAATTAGGAATTATTTTGAGTACAATAGCTCTAATTTCTTGTAACGACAAAAAGCAACAAACGGCGGCTGAAAAAGAAAGCGTGCCGAGTGAACTGACGGATATCGATCGTGGAAAGGCCATTTTACAGAGTTTGGTTTCGCAGGATTCCACAGCCTTGGACTATATATCCGATTCGCAATACATACAGCACAATGTGTATGTACCCGACGGCAAACAAGCCTTTAGGGATTTTAGAAAATCGATGATGAATACGGGTGTCAACATTGACATAGTCCGTGCTTTTCAAGATAATGATGTGGTAGTAATCCAAGCGGTATATGATGCAGGAGATAAAAAAACGGTCGGTTTTGACCTGTTTAGATTTAAAGACGGCAAAGCGGTAGAGCATTGGGACAATGCGCAAGCCTTGAGAGAAACGGCTAGCGGACATACGATGTACGATGGAGAAGCGGTGGTTAGTGATCTCGATAAAACGGAAGCCAATAAAACCTTAGTAAAAGCATTTGTAACGGATTTTCTAGTAAATGGTGATATAAACGCTATTGACAACTATGTCAACAGCGAAAAATACATACAGCACAATCCAGATATTAAAGACGGCATTGTCGGTTTAAAAACGGCATTGGCTGCTATGAAAGAAAAGGGGATTAAATTAACTTACAACAAAATACACCATGTATTTGGTCAAGGCAATTTTGTATTGGTGGTTTCGGAGTCCAATAGTATGGGGAAACCCTTGTCTATTTACGATCTCTTTAGAGTGGAAAATGGAAAGATTTCGGAGCATTGGGACATTATTGAAGAAATTCCAGCAAAGGATAAATGGGCAAATCCCCATGGTAAATTTTAAAGCCACTTAGGGGTTATCTAAAAATAGATAACCCCTTTTTTTATGGATAAAATTACTGATCCACCCATTAGAACGGGGCAGTAAGGGATTAAAAGGATTGCCCAACCTAAGTGGACAAGCAGGGAAACAGCTGATGGTAAAAAACAGTATGCGATGTTTGGGAAAATTTGCATTTTAATCAGATGCTTGACCTAAGCATGTTTAATTTTATGTATAGCTGTATTTTATAAAGGATTTTCTTGATTTCTATTAAAACTGTAACTACATTTCCGCTATGCTTTTTATCCTATGTATATGACAAAATGTTTACTGTTTTTCTGTTGTTTTTTTCTTGGCTTTTCAGCTTCAGCTCAACTTCAAAAGAAGGCAGCGTCGCCCGATGCTAGAGTTCAAATTCCTTTTGAACTAACGGCCTACAACAACATACTAATACCCGTAATTTTAAACGGAAGAGACACGGTAAAACTGATGTTTCACACGGCTGCTGATGCGGTCAATCTAACCGAAGAAGCCACCAAACGCGTGAAATTGGATTTCCAGCGTACCGACAGTGTCAAAAGTTGGGGTGGCGACCAAAACACTTCTCGATTTAGCCCGGTCAATACGGTGCAGCTCGGGACTATGGTATTTGAAAATGTTCCAATATGGGAAGACACCAACTCAGGACAGGGTAGCGATGGGAAATTTGGAATAAATCTTTTTGAAGGAAAAACCATTCAAATCGATTTTGAACACAAAGAATTGGTATTGCGAGATAACTTACCTTCGGATATAGAAACATATTCCAAACAACGGTTAATCCAGGAGAACGGTTATTTATTTATTCACGCTTTAGCTACGATTGATTCAAAAATATTGATTAATAAATACTTGATTCACTCGGGTTATGCGGGAGCGGTATTATTAGATGATGTATTTGTCGAAAAATTCGGTATAGCTGATAAACTGACTGTCATCAATCAAAAAGAACTCAAAGACTCCTTTGGAAATGTATTAAAAACCCAAAGGGCTATATTGCCGCAATTCCGCATCGGTAATATCCTTTTAGAGGAGGTTCCCGTCGGTTTCTTTAGCGGTGCTTTAAGCCGTCAAAAGATGAGTGTTGTTGGAGGCGATATTTTAAAGCGCTTTCAAATGGTCCTAGATGCGAAACGGGAGTTTATTTATTTAAAGAGCAATGCATTAATAAACGATATATATAAGGGCGTTTGATAAAGTTTTAACTCTATTTAAAAACGTTATAGCCGAGCTATTTTCTTTGATTACCACCCACTACTATACAAAAAACATGAAAAATACGATTTGCCTTTTAATGATTCTATGCGGTTTAACGGTAACCGCACAAAAAAACATCAGCATCGAGGAGCAATGGAAACGAATCGAAGAACAAATTAGCGAAGGAAAATTTTCGAGTTTGCAACCCGACATTAACCGCGTTTTAGAGCAAGCGCGTAAAGAAAAGGACTATCCCAATGCGATTAAGGCGCTTTTTTACGATGCTAAAATCAAGATAGTTACTTCGGAAAAAGACGATAATGTTGAGTATATTTTTGACGCTTTAAAAAGTGAATTAGCTCATGCAAAGGGAGTAGATAAATCAATTATATCGGGATATTTAGCGATGTTATATTCTACTTATTATAATGAAAACCAGTGGAGTATATATAGTAGGACAAAGTTGGAAAATGAAGCTGGAATGCATTTAAATGTTTGGACAAGTGGGACATTTTGGAAAACAATAGATGCTTACTACAGGCAAGCGTTAGTCGACAAAAAAACACTTCAAAAAACCCAGATTAAAGACTTGAAAGATTCTTTTGTTTGGGTAGATGCGTCGGACATGAAACTTAATTTTTCAGTTTATGATGTTCTAGTATTTCAATACAGTACTTTTCTAAATTCAAATCGTTTTGATTTAACAAAAGAATTAGAAAAAGAGAATAAACAAAAAAGTAAGAAATTATTAGATGATTTGGCGATCGATTTTCAGAAAAAAAAATATCTGGAAGGTGAAATTTACACGCGATTATATCAATTTCAATCTGAAACATCAGATGAGAATATTTTAGAAATATCTGAAAAGTATAGGGAATTAGCCAATAAATATTCTTCATTACCCATTACAGCATATATATACAGAAATTGGATTAATGCAGCCTATAAGAGTGCAGAAAATAGTTGGGATAAATCAGCCTACGATAGCGTATTAGAGTTGATAGATGTTGTGAAAATGAAATATCCCGATAGTGATATCAACGAGGATCTGACTCTGTTAAAAAATAAAATAACTGCCCCTATTTTAAAAGTATCAATTGAAAAATATTTGATTCCTGAACGTAATAACCCCATATTAATTAAACACAACAATATAAATCAGGTTTATGTAAAAGTATTGAAATACGACAGTACTGAAAATGATTTTGGTGAAATAAACTATAGAAAAAACGAAGATTCACAAAAAGACTATTACGATAAAATTATAGATAAATACCCATTAATTAGGGAATATCAGTCGACTTTAAAAGCTTTTGACGACTATAAAGCCCATACTACTTTACTAAATCTAGAAGCACTGCCAATAGGATCCTATGTTATATTATTTTCTAACGAACCTTTCTCAGCAATTACAGATAAAAGTGCGGTAGTCATGAATCAAATTTATGTAACTAATGCAGCAGTTATTTTTAATAAAAATACTGTTCGAGTTTATGATCGATATACGGGAAAACCTATGGCTAATAAACCGATGGTGGTTTATAGTGAAGATTATAGTGAAGAGGATGTAATTGCTGGCGAATTAGATAACGATCAGTTTAAAAGGGAAGTGAAAACCGATAGAAATGGAGAATATAATCTTGAATTTATAGATGACGATACAGAGGATTTTTATTTTAAATTGGAAGGGGAGAATATCTATTATACTAATAGATACAGTGATTTTTATGATAGTGACTATGAAGGAAAAGAAATGACATTTAAAACAAAAATATTTACTGATAGAGGTATTTATCGACCAGGTCAAACGCTTTACTTTAAAGGAGTAGTTACTCATATAATCGCTGACAAACAGCGGGTAAAGGCAAACCATAAAGTTGATATATCGTTAAGAGATGCCAACTATAAAGTAATTCAAACCTTGAATTTAATCACCAATGAATTTGGTTCGGTACAAGGGGAGTTTGTTTTACCCCAATCGGGTTTACTGGGAAATTATTCCTTGCAATCTTCGTTAGATGGTTATAAGGGTTTTTCGGTAGAAGAATACAAACGACCAAAGTTTGAGGTGCTGTTAGATACCGTAAAGGGAAACCATCATTTTGGCGATGAGATCAAAGTAAGTGGCAAGGCCAGCGCTTTTTCAGGAGCGGATATCGATCAAGGCAAGGTGACTTACCGCGTTTTTAGACAGGCATTGTATTCTTTCGATCCTTATTATAGGACGCCAAATTGGTATCGAAATAGCGATTCTGTAGAAATTGCCTTTGGAACGCTGCTCACCGATGCAAACGGACGTTTTGAAATTCCGTTTAAAGCAATCGCTGCAGATCAAAAGGAAGATAAGCCGCGTACCTATAGCTATAGAGTGGAAGTAGCGGTCATGGATGATAATGGCGAAACGCATACAGCTGAAAGCGCCGTATTGATCGGTGATTTGGGGCTGTCATTTACCTATAACTTACCGGAGGTAATTACGCCAGATCAGCTCAATCAATTTGCGGTTCGGGTCACTAATTTAAACGATCAGTTAGTCAATGCCCAAGGGGGAATGGAAATTTATCCTTTAGTGGTTCCTAATCGCGTTGTAAGAGACAGTCCTTTTGAGGTGGACTACCAGCATTATACAGAGGAAGAATTTATCCAATTATTTCCACACGAACCTTATGGCGATGAAAGGGATAGGTCAAAATGGAAGAGAGGTTCTAAGTTGTTAGAAACCACTTTTGACACACAGCAATCAACGGAGATTCATTTTAAACAAAACAAGCCTTTGAATGATGGTAAATATATCATTAAAAGCTGGGTTTGGGATAAAGAACAAAAAATTGAATCCGAGCAGTTTTTTGAAGTAAAAAATAAAATGGCGAAACTCAGTGATTCACCATCAATATTGGCGATGGACTTGGATAAAAGCAGCTATAAGATTGGAGATATAGTTCAATTGCGACTTTACTCATCAGAACAAGATTCATATGCTGTAGTCTCCTTGTTGTGTAATAACGAGACGATGATAAAAAAGAACATTGACTTAGGTGAGAAAATAGGTGTATTTGAATTTCCTGTCTTGGCTTCCTATGTTGGTCGTATTCAAATAGAGGTATTAATGATTAAATACAACAGTGTTATTTTGAAAAATCTGGACGTTAGTGTCCTGTACCCAACCCAACAGTTAGATATAAAAATGGCTACTTTACGAAATAAATTATACCCTGGAGCAAAAGAGAAATGGGAATTAACCATATCAGGCTCGAAAAAAGATCAGGTACTAGCAGAAGTTTTGGCGGGTATGTATGACGTGTCTTTAGATCAGTTTAAAACTAATAACTTTGATGAGAAATTTGTATTTCTCCGGTCTTACAATTCATATAAAGTTTCAGAAAGATTTAGAACTTCAGATGCTTTTGAAGTAGAGCATAATACTAATCGGTTACCAAATTACTATTACAATTCAAATAAGGGAAGATTGGACCAACCGTATTGGAATTTCTACGATTATTATTTTAGTAGCTATAGAATGAAGCAAGCACTTTACCGTGCAGGTAGTGCATTAGAGGGTAAAGTAGCTGGAATCCGAATAGAGGATGGCGAGGAGGACTATAATGCTGTTTTTGTAACTACAGCTTATTCAACAGCTTCTTCCATCAATGTCAGGGGAACAGCAGCATTAAATGAACAGATAAAACCTATAAATATAGTTGATGGGGAAATATTTGATGGAGATATTAACAGTATTTTGAAAGACGATATATTATCGACAAATACAATTACGGGAGACCAAGCTACATCTTTGTATGGAAGCCGTGCGATTCATGGAGTCACAGTAATAACGACTAAGAAAGGAGCTGAATTAGAAAAATTAAAACGAGTAGAAGTCCGTAAAAATCTACGGGAGACGGCTTTCTTTTACCCCAATTTAAAAACCGACAAAAGCGGCAATGTCAAAATAGAATTTACCATGCCGGAGAGTCTGACGGAATGGAAGTTTATGGCTTTTGCCCATACCAAAGATTTACAGACGGGGTATTTTGAGACCCGTGTTAAAACGCAAAAAGATTTGATGATAGTACCCAATGTACCTCGATTTTTACGCGAGGGAGACCGGGTGGTTGTAACGGCAAAAATCGTAAATCTTTTAGATGGAGAAACCGCTGGTCAGGCGAGTTTGATGTTGTTTGATGCCCTGACGATGAAACCGATTGATCATTTGTATAACAATCAAAATAACCTTCGGGAATTTAAATTAACAGCTAGCAGTTCTACTGCGGTGAACTGGGAAATTACCGTGCCGAAAAACAGTCCTCCGATAACATATCGTATGGTAGCTGCAACGGCTGATTTTTCCGATGCGGAAGAAAGTGTGCTTCCCGTATTAACCAATCGAATATTGCTTACCGAAACCCTGCCTATATTCGCAAAAGAGGGACAGCGGAAAACCTTTGAACTCGATGCTTTAAAAAATAGTAGTTCGAAAACCTTAGAACATTTTAAGTTGACTTTGGAAATGACGACCAATCCCATCTGGATGGCTGTTTTTTCATTGCCCTACTTAAGAGAGTATCCGTATGATTGTTCCGAACAGTTGTTTGGCCGTTTGTATGGAAATACAATCTCGCAACAATTGTTGAATTCAAATCCGAAGATAAAAGCGGTTTTTGACGATTGGAATTCCAAGGGAGAATTAAAATCCCCTTTAGAGAAAAATCCAGATCTCAAAAATATTTTAATAGAAGAAACCCCTTGGCTGCGCGATGCGGAATCCGATACCGAACAAAAAAAGCGATTGGCCTTGTTGTTTGATTGGAATAAAATGCAAAATGAATACGGAGTGGTTTTGGAAAAATTGCAAAAAAGACAACTTTCAAACGGCGGATTTTCCTGGTTTGATGGCGGCGCTGTAAACCCCAATATTACTCTTGAAATTTTAAGCGGTTTTGGAAGTTTAAAGAAAATGGGTGTAAAAAAAGAAATAGCCGATTCGTATGCAGCTATAGAAGACAAGACTCTACAGTTTTTAGACCAGTATTACTATAAAAACTACTTGGATACTAAGGAGAAAGAACAGGGTCTTCAAAACGATCAAATACAGTATTTATATGCGAGAAGTTTCTTTTTAGACGAAAAACCACTGAGTGCAGATTTGAAAAAAATGGCAGCTGCTTATGTGTCGATGATATCGGAAAAACCTATGGAAAGCGCCTTGTCCATTAGAGTAATGGAAGCCTTGATTTTGCATCGATTTGGAAAAACAACCGAGGCAAAGACGATACTGCATCAAATAAAAGAAAGAGCGGTGATGTCAGACGAAATGGGCATGTATTGGAAATCCAATCAAGCGGGTTGGCAGTGGTATCAAACCCCTATTGAAACGCAAGCCTTGCTGATAGAAGCTTTTGATGAGGTTGCTCGTGATGAAAAAGCTGTAGCGGAAATGAAGATTTGGTTGTTAAAAAACAGAGCTACAAACGGCTGGAAGTCGACCAAGGCAACCACGAGGGCGGTATATGCACTGTTAAATACGGGTGCATCACCGTTGGATGCTGCAAGCGTTGTCGATATATGGGTGGGCAAGCAGCAAATAGATTTAAATCAAGAAGCACAGTCGGGTAGCGGTTATACAAAACACACTTGGAACAAAGAAGCTATTTCAAAAGATCAAGCTACAGTAACGGTTGACAAACAAAGTGCGGGTACCGCATGGGGAGCTTTGTATTGGCAGTATTTCGAAGACTTGAATAAAGTTGATAAAACGGCTACTAACATAAAAATCCACAAGCAAATGTACATCGCAACCAATTCGGCTTCAGGTCCTGTTTTAAAGGCGGTAACCGATTCAAATCCGATTAAAGTGGGCGATAAAGTAACGGTACGCCTTGAGGTAACCACCGATCGCGATATGGAATTTATACACCTCAAAGACATGCGCGCCAGCGGATTGGAGCCCATCAATGCAATTTCTGGATATAAATGGGGCAATCGCACCGCTTATTACCAAGAGACCAGAGATGTGGCTACAAACTTCTTTATCGACGCGCTAAAAAAGGGAACCTATGTGTTTGAATATGAACTCAGAGCCAATACAGCTGGGGTGTTTTCAAACGGGATAGCCACTTTACAAAATATGTACGCACCGGAAATGAGTGCGCATACTGAAGGTGTCGTAATAGAAATAAAATAATTAAGTCATAAAAAATACGGCTAAAGAAGTCCTTGAACTTCTTTAGCCGTATAGATGATTTTTTTTCGATTTAATAATTTTAAAAAAATGGAAATGTATAAGACTGTGGTGACAATAGGAGAAAATTTGAATTTCTCATTTTTAACCAGCTTTTTTTCTATTTAAAATATTTATAGAATCCTTTAGTTGATCAAGTTGCTTATCCTTAATGTAATTCATTTCTTTTCCATTAGATTCCCCCATTTTATAAGCGATTGTCCCTACAGTTGTGCTAATAGATAGAATAACAAACCAAAATAACTTACTTGATATTAAATTTATAATATCATTTTTCACTCCTTCTTTATTTGGCTCAATCTCTTGACAAGAATTTATGGCTCCTTTTAATTTGGCAAGTTCTTTATTAAAAGATTCACGATAGTTTCCTGAAAATTTAGTTTGATCCACCAATTTGAAAGCTTTGAGTGGCCCACTATCATTATTATAATTTAATCTAATAAAATGTTCAACTTTTGAAACCCATGAGTTTAATTCTATGCTAGCGTCTGAGTAATAAATTAGATGCCCATTAAGATCTGTGCCGGGTCTCCTATTATTATCAAAATTTAATTTATCCCCTTCTTTTATTAAAGAATCAAGTACTTTTCTCTTGCTTTTTTTCATTTTATCAATTATCTAATTTTATTCTATACTTCATAACTTGTACTGACACTTATAATGATGTAATACATCATAATTTCATAAGTATATATATATTCAGCTTTTAAAATGCATTTTTTGATTTGTCCATCGAAGAAAAATCTCTAAAAACATAGTTTAAAGAGGTTGTAAATAGTAACTAAATCTATAAAAAAAGTACATTTTATTTTACACCTGTATATATTTCAATTATACCTTACCAAATCTTTGTTACGACTATTAATTATTCTATTAATACTTTTGGTATTAAAGCATTACCATCATGGAATTCTTCTACGATGTGAATGTTATTTAAATGAGATAAGGCTTCAACAGGAATATGCTCTAAAACAATCATCTGAAAATTTCCAGTATTACTCTTTCTCGTATGAATAAAGTTGTCAAGTAGCTCAAATGCCTTTGTTATTTTATAATCATCGCTCTGTGGATCATTCGTTTTTCTCTTTCCGTTCGTCCCATAATATGGCCTACTAGGTTGATCTATTATTAGGAAAGGGGCAACAAATGGAGATTTGTTTTGAAAGATTACTTCATGGATTGCAAGAGAAAAAAACAACTGTAGAAACATATGATTAGAACTGCTGCCGACGTTCTCTATGTAAGAAGTTTTAGGTTTTCTTAAAAGCAATGCTTTATTTTTATAATCAAAGACAGGTTGATATGTTGAATAATTTGAGAGAGCTTTTTCAGATTCGACCATGTATTCACTAATAATTTCTTCCGTGAGTTTAATTGTTAATTCTCGTTTTTCTTCAGTATTTACTACAACTAATTGCATAATCTCCTCTTGTAAATCTCTGATTTCTTCATCATATGTCGGAAAAGAAGATGATGAGTTTGTTGAGAATATTTCAAGTTTTGATTTTATTTGGCCTAAAAAGAAATATTTTTCTCTTTCATTTTCAAAACTCTTATTATCTGTAGATAATAAATCTAATTTTGATTTTATTATTCCTAGATCATTTTCAAAACCCTTTATTGTATCCTTAACTTGTATGTCTATTGGAGTGTTACTGCTATACGCTTTTCGGATTGAAATTAAATCTTTAGTATATGACTCGACAAGCTCTTCAAAAATTGATGTTTTAATTATTTCAGAATCATTCTCAATTAAGAACTCAAGTGGTTTAAGACTGTCTTCAAGATTTGATAGAGACTTTTTATAATTAGTATATTCAGATGAAAACTGATTTAAATTTTTAATTTTTCTTTGTAAAGTGTAATATAATGATTGTAATTTTTCTTTTTCAGAGCTTATCACAGACTCTGTCTCATATCCTTTAATAGCTTTTTCAAGTTCAACTAATAAATTCTCAGTATTGGTATCATTGCTAACTATATTATATTCCTTAGCTTTTTTCAAAATTTCTATACGCTCCTGTTTGAAATCTGAAGTTTTTGATAATATTGTTTTGTTTTTCCTTATAGATTTAGCTAAATGGTTTTCGAGTTCTGCTTTTTTTTCACTTTTCAAAACATTCTCAACAGTTTCTATTCCTAAAGCTAAATCAAATATTCTTGGAAGTGCCTCTTTATATCTGATTTCATTTTGTTTATCAAAAAAAACACCTTGATCATTTTCAATAATATTTCCTGAGATAGTATTAAACATTAAAAAGTACCGTAGTGAAATTTTGGTACCGGACTTTATATAATTACTGCCATATCCTGTTGGAAATTTAGCATCTCTATCTATTTGGAATTCTGTCTCAATAATTGATTTTATTGCATTTTCGGAGTTATTTGATGATACAATCAAAGGTATCTCGCCAAATGAAGAAAAGTAGTAATTATTGGAAACTTTACCTTCTGATAGGGCTTGTCTTGCTAAGGTATAATTTTTGTCATTTATCGAAATATTTATTCCATACCACAAAACATTCTCATTAATCATACTTTCCGATATTCTGCTTTTGCTGGCAAAGAAACAATAATCAATAATTTCAAGAATAGCACTTTTACCTGTATGACTTCCACCAGTGATTAAATTGACTTTATTTCGTTTAAATTCTATTTCTCTAATTCTACCATTTTTTAACCATAAAATGATTTTATTTATATTGAATTTCATAATTGAATTCTTAAGTTTAAGTATAGTTTGTCTTCATTTGCTGAAAGTAGCGATACGATATTGTTAGCAGCTTGAAATATTTTTTTTGCTCTTTTACCCATTTTAGAATTATATTCTAAGGTTTTAATCTTATATATTATGCCATCTTTAATCTCAATATATCCCATTTCTATCAAGTATTGGAGTGATGAAAATGTTAAACTCAAAGAATCGTAATATCTAAGGTTTATATTTGAAAAATAATTAGTCTTTTCTGCAATTAGTTTTTCTATACTAGTTACCTGAGTAGTTGATCTGGCCAAATAATTTAAACACTCATTATGAGTGACAAGTGGCAATATTAAAGTGATTTTAGCAATTGATAGTTGAGTATCTAAATTTAATACAGAGCTAATTGTGACAATGCCGATACCGATGTTATTATAATCTATTTTCATTATTTATGTTTTTCCCAATCTTTTCTCCAACCTATAATTGGTTCGTCCGAAAGCGCATAAAACTTTCCATTACTCATATCAACATCAAACTCTTGTCCTGTTAGTTTGAGAGAATGTTTAAGCATAGTTTTAAGTACTTCAATACCTTTACTATTATATTGTTCATCTGAATAATGACCCACATGTTGTAAACGAAATTCACTATCCCATAAGTTATATGCGTTATCTTTTAAAGTTTTTAACTCTAAATCAGTAATTTCTCCTTCCCTTTTCCAGTTCTCAATGTTATTTAATAATTTGAGTTTGAATAGAGTTAATCTACTAATGTATTCAATATCAGTTTTTTCAACATACCCAATTTCCATTAACTGTTTAATAAAAATCTGATTTTCTAATTTATCTGGAAGTAAGCCCTTATATTCTTGAACAACTAATGTATTATTTCTGTAAATATCAAAGTACCCTCTATATTTTCTATAAAACTCATCAAAAGTAATTTCAATTTTCAAACCATTCTTGACTTGTATAAAATTATCTTTACGTAATTTAGAATCAATAGTAGTAAATGCTTGATCGATTTTGTTTTGCGGAACCATTTTAGATTTAATAGCTTGTTCACATTTTGTAAGTATATCGCTATCATCTAGGTGAAAGAATGTATTTAATAAAAAATGTTCAATAACCTCTTCATCTAAATTTATTACATCATTAATATAATCTTTTAATTCTATATTGGTTGTATTGCTACATAAGCTTTGGAAATAACTGATGACATCGTTTTTGTTCTTAGAACCACTTTGAAGTTCGTTAATTATACCTACTACTTTATTAGATTTATTAGATGATTTATTGCTTGCTAAAACAAAACTTGTTTTCTGTATAAAACTTAGCTGAGCTTGAATTGTTTCTCGTGAGTCATTTTTATCGCTTATTACCTTAGACCAGTTTGAGAATGTTTTCCACATATCTAAATCTGAGGTAGTCAAATTTATTGGATTGCCCACAGTATTTTTTTTAATAGTATGCTTTAATTGATAAAGCATCTGATGATTGTTCCTTAAATCAGTATGTACATCATCTTTAACTTCTAACCCAACAGATTCATTAGGTTGCAACATAAGTACTTTCCATAAGAAGAAGTAGTACTGATAATCGAAACCGATCGATTTTGATTCAGCAGCTGTTTTTTCTATATGTGTTTTATTATCATTCATAGTACTTAACATTAAATTGTCCTTTGACTAAAAATTAGCCATAAATTGTTTTTTAAGAAACCTCGACTTAACCCTTTACCAAAAGCTAGATAAAATTTTCATAAAATTAATGCAAACATATTCTATATTTTGTTAACATATGTATGAAAAATTGCAAATAGCATATGAAAATAAAAGAACCAAGATAATTATTAACTAAAACACGGAGTATTTTAAATAAGGAGTCCAAGTGGACTGGGTAATAAGCACAAAAAAAGCCTAACCCAAGGTTAAGCTTTATATACGGTTGATGAGGGATTACTTGGTTTGAAGCAGCTTTTCTAAGCGCAGCATCATCTCGTCTTTTTCTTTAAGCATACGCTCGTAGAGGGCGATTTTTTCGTTGTGTATTTGTAGGATGGTATCAACGGGATTGAATGTAGGATAGTTGTTATAAACAAATCCTGTAGCATGGTCACTATTTGTAAAAGTATTTGCAATAATGTTTACAGCCTGTTCCTCATCAAAATTTTCAATGGCTTCTGCGGGTATTTTTAGTATTTGCGCCACTTGTTGCAGTAAACTGCTTTCTATGGCTTCTTTTTGCTCGAGTAGGGATATTTTTTGCTGATTCCAGTCTTCTCCCAATTCAAAAGCCAAGGCGTCTTGTTTGATACCTAGCATTTCTCGAAAACGTTTGATGTTTCTGCCTTGGTGGATTTTGTGGTTGCTGCTGTTTTGTGTCATGGCGTCAAAATTAAAATAAACTCTGAGTTAAAGATAATTAAATTGCTGTAAAAAACGGCTATTCGTTTGTAATTTACATTTTGAGACTGTTTTTTACCGCATTTAAAATACCTTTTTTTATCACTCACTTTTAAATGGCGTGATGATGAAAAACAAGACAAAAAATGAAATAAAGACAAGACAGTTAACCATTTGCGGGAAATACACTCCTAAAAAATATGGAGGAGGCAGCACTTTTCCGATGGTAGTACTCAGTGGAAAATGGTTTGAAGAGATTGGTTTTAAACCCGGTCATGTGATTGATGTTATTTATAGCAATACCGGCTCGGTGGTGCTTACCTTGGCTAAGGAACAGCGCTTTGAGCATTTAAAGTAAAGCGGTTTTTTCATAATACACTTTTGCTACCGCATAAAATTGTGAACGGCAAGTCGTGACCATTTTCCGTGGTGACTTCTCAAGGCACTTTCTGATGGTCACCGTTTCCTGTTACGTGTTTTTTATTTAAAAGAGAATAAATGAAAAATACATGGCAGTATGAAAGCGTTTTTTTATAACCTAGCAACAACCTTAGTTAGGAATTTGATTTATGCCCAGTTTTTTGTGAAATTCAGGTTATCTATGGATAAGCTCTTATAATAAAAAACCCTCCATTGTTGATGGAGGGCGCTATCTTGAAGTTTTAAAATCTTTCTTGTAAATCTATCTTGATGTTCTTTTAATTGTATGTAAAATATACTTGCTAATCTCAATATCTTGTTCTATATATAACAAAAATACGACAAATAATTTTTATAATCCAAATATTTACGTGTTTTTTTACACTTTTAACCATTCGTCGTCAGGTTTAGCTATAGGTCTGGCGTTGTTGATTGCCATATCGAGAGTCAAACAGGTTGAAGCTCTATAGACGCCATTTTCTTTTTCAATTACTAATGCTAAATCAGCATTCGCTTTTGTTTGTAAACAAAGTGGCAATAGTAATTGAAGTTTACCTTTGTAATATTGCGGTATAGCGGTTTTATAATTTCGTTTGACTCTTTTTTTCGCATCTTCAATCGTTCCATTTATGATGTTAGATAATAAATGATTCTCCATTGAATTGAAAGGAGAAGGGAAACGAGACTTGTTATCTTGTATTATATGATCAATATTTGTCCGTAACTCAAGTTTAACATCATATATCAAATCAGCTGGGTCAGAGATATAAAATGCTGTATCAGCTAATTTGGCAAATTTTGACAAATCTCTATGACTGGATTTTCTCCAAGCAATAAAATAATAGGGTATTGTTGCACTAGGTTTTTTGTTGTCTTGAAAATAGGCGAAAATTTCCTCTTGATTTTCAGTAACTAAACCGGTATTAAAGCAAGCGAATTCGCCTTCCGTTTCTATTTTGTTTTCACTTTGAATCTTGTCGAAAGTATGATGTATATAATTTGCTAGAATTTGATTTCTACCATTCGGATGTTTGTTATAATCCCAATTTTCAGACATTGCAAGTGTTTTTAATTCTTCAATACTTTTTGTGAAATCAGGAAACCAAGAAAATTGAAATAAAGCCATATATTTTTATTATAAATGCAATTAAGTCTATTTTTTTTAAATCATGCTGTTTAACAATTACAGTTAACTGGTTTCGTATTGGCTATAGTGGGGGATTGGGAATACGAAACGATTAATTTCGCACTAGTCTAAACAACAGTGTCTTATTGTTTTGTAAAACATAAAAAAAGAAAATTTATACGGATTTTGCAATAAAAAAAAGGAGAAATTTTAGATTTCTCCTTAAGTCGGTATTTCGCCAAAGCGAATTTTTATAAAGTAAACGTATTTTGTGGCAATGCGGTTTAGGTACATTGCATAATATAGCCGCTTACTTTTGTTTTATCGCACCAAAACACATAACAAATGCCGCCGCTTCCAAAATAGACTTCGCCATTTTCTATATCAGGTAAGTCTGCGTCCAGTTGCATTAAAAAGTCCATTTTTTCTCCGCTAATTGGACAAATCAGGACTTCTGCACTTTGAATCCAGCTAGGCTCACCACCGAGCCTAAATAAGTTTTCTCTACTGTTTGCACTTCCCCAACTTTGATAAAACCATCTATCGGGCGATGCTGAAAACGAAACAAAGGTTTCTTGTATCGGTAGATCGGAATAAATTTCTATGTTTTTGAGTTCTCCTATTTTTGAAGGTTGCCCATTTTCGTCGTGTTGGTAAAACACCGCGCCATATTCATTGAGTTCTCGAATATGCATACCTAAGGTTAGAGTAGATAAATCCGATATCTGGAGTCCATCGGGAATTTGATCAAATGTAATCAGGTGCATGAATGGATTATTTGTATGATGGTCAATCACACCCCCAAATTTATAGCTCTTTTCGTCCGCTTTTAAATTCCAAGTCGGATGCTGTTGTTTGTTAAGGTGACTGGGTCTATCATTGACGAAATAATTTTTGGGAAAACTAAAATGCCTAAGTACATTGGGGCAATAAGGTTCTATGCGGCCGTGTCGTTTTGTAAATCCAACGAGCTCTAAATACGCGAGTAGATAATATTCTAAATCATCCTCGTCAAAAAGCTTGTTCGTTAGGGCATAATCATGCGCAAAAATGATAACCTCCAAATTTCTAGTCTCCAATAAACGCTCAAAAAGCGCTTGTTTATCTGTATTACTGGTTTCAGCGCTGATAAATAGGTTTTTAAAAATGGGAATAACATCCATGGCTAAATTCCTCCAGGGGTATGCTTCAAAATAGGTATATTCATTGGGTTTTAGTTCAAAGATTAGCCTGAGGTGTTGATGCAATAATTCAGGGAACTGCAAGCTGGCATATTCAATGACGCTTTCGGCATTCTCATTCTTGTGTTTTGTAAGAATTTCCACGGCAATAGTGATGAGTTCATCAAATTGAGGTTGGTCTATATAGCTCAGAATATCATTGAAAATCGTGGCGTTTTTGTCGAAGGTATTTAGGAATTTCGATGCAAATGCAAAGGCATCATTCGAGTTTGATGCCAAGTTAAACAGTCGCTCATAAAGGTTTGTTGTTTGCCAACCGCTTGTTTTAAAATCGCTGATTAATTGTGCTGCCTTGTCCGTCATGATACTGTAATTGAGATAGTAAGGTTTGATTACAAATATCCGAAAGTTTTGTGAGAATTTAAAAGTGTATAGCTAGTAATTAGGAGTAAGAAAGCTTTTTTAAGAGCAATTTAGATAGGTATATTTAAAAACCCGATGCCTAAACATCGGGTTACAAGAGTAAAAAAACTAAAGAAAAAATAATTAACTAAATAAATAAAAAAAGTATTATTGCCAGCCTCCACCTAAGGAGCGGTATAGTTCTACACGAGCTGCGAGTAAATCTCTTTTGCTGGTAGCCAATTCCAATTCACTGTTCAAAAGTTGCGCTTGTGAAGTGATTACTTCCAGATAATTAACCAGGCCGCTTTGGTATAACAAATTGGCTTTTCCAATGGCTTTTTCGAGCGTTTGAACCTGATTTTGCAGCAGTTGTTGTTGTTCGTTTAATTTTTCTATGGATACTAGGGCGTTGGACACTTCCGACACGGCAATTAATACCGACTCTCTAAAGTTAATCACGGCCTTTTCGCGTTCGACCAAGGCTATTTTGTACTTGGTTTTAATGGTTTTGCCTTGCAATAAGGGTTGGGTAATACCGCCGGCTATAGTACCGAATAGGGAAGCGGGTATGGTAAACCAATTGCTGGTTTCAAAACTGTTTAATCCCGTGCTGGCTCCGATTTTTAAGCTCGGATAAAAATCTGCTTTGGCCATGCCCACCTGAGCATTGCTAAGGCTTAAGGCCAACTCTGCTTGTTTTACGTCGGGTCTGTTAGATACCAAAGCCGTCGGTAAACCCGTTTTTAATTGGGAGTTGTAAGGCAACAGGGGTAAACCGGCACTTCTTTCAATGGCTGTTGGAAAAGTCCCCGTTAAAAGGCTTAAAGCATTTTCCTGTATCGCGATTTGTTGTTCAAAAAGCGGAATCAATTTTTCAGCATTTAATTTTTGCGATTCGATTTGCGCCACGGCCAACGAGGTCACTTGACCGGCTTCAAACTGCCATTGAATAATCGAGCGCGTACTGTCGTTAAGCGCCGCGTTTTTCTTAGCGGTTTCCAATTGGTAGTCGAGCATCAGCAAATTGTAATATCCTTTGGCTACTTCAGCAATCAGTGTGGTTTGGATGGTCTTTTGTGCCTCTTCCGTTTGCAGGAATTGCGCCAAAGCTCCTTTTTTCTGATTCTTGATTTTGCCCCAGATATCCGCTTCCCAAGACAAACCGAGATTGACGGAATAATCTTCGATGTGATTGCGCGATAAAGCCATGTTCAAATTCGTTCCAGTCAGACTGTTTTCAGAAGGCCTGCTGCTGTTGGCTTGAATACCCAGTTGCAATTCGGGTATATTTCCCCATTTGGATTTGGTCCATTGCAATTGCGCGATTTCAATGTTTTTTAACGCCAATTGCATCTGATTGTTTTTCTGTAAAGCGTTTTCGATTAATGGTCGTAATGCTTCTTCGACAAAGAAGTCACTCCACGGCAGGCTGGCGATACTGCTGTCGTCGGCGAGAACTTCAGCGCCTCGAAAGCTTTCGGGTAGGGCTGCAGCCGGATATGTCACGTCTTTGGATACGCCACAGGAGTGAAGTGTTGCGACCAAAATCAAGGCCGCAACAGTATATATATTATTTTTTTTCATAGGATATTTCATCAGGGATATAATTAAATTTCATCCTCCTCTTCAGCGGAGATGGGACCGGAAATTTTTTCGTGTAAGATTTGGAATACGATGAATAATACCGGAATTATAAACAATCCCAATACCACTCCCGACAGCATTCCTCCGGCAGCTCCGATACTGATGGAGTGGTTACCCATAGCAGAAGGTCCTTTGACATTCATCATCGGAATCAATCCGGCAATAAAAGCAACGGAGGTCATGATAATCGGTCTTAAACGCAATTTTGACGCTTCCATTACAGAGAAAACCAAACTCTTTCCTGCGCGACGGCGCTGTAAGGCGAATTCGATAATCAAGATGGCGTTTTTGGCCAGCAAACCGATCAGCATCACCAATGCTACTTGTACGTAGATGTTGTTTTCAATTCCCGCCAGTCCAATGGCAACAAATACTCCGATGATACCCGTTGGTATTGATAAAATCACCGCAAAAGGCAAGATATAACTCTCGTATTGAGCGGCCAATAAGAAATAGATAAACAACAGCGACAGCGTAAAGATGATTAACGATTGTCCGCCAGAGGATAACTCCTCCTTGGTCATACCAGAAAACTGATAACTGTATCCCGTAGGCAATTGCTGTGCAGCTACTTCTTCTACAGCTTTAATCGCATCTCCCGAACTAAAGCCCGGATTGGCAATGGCGTTGATGCTGATGGAATTGAACAAGTTGTATCTCGAGGCCGTTTCCGGTCCGTAAACGCGTTTCAAAGTAACCAAGGTATTGATAGGAACCGCTTCGTTGCGTTTGTTTTTAACAAACACTCCTTCCATGGCATTGAGGTTGGAACGGTCGTCTTTTTGCGCTTGAATCATCACGCGGTAATACTTTCCAAAACGGTTGAAATCCGACGCCTGAGACGAACCGAAATACGCCTGCATCGTTTGTAAAATTTCTTTGACATCTACTTGCAATTGCGCCGCTTTGATCTCGTCTACTTCGAGGTCGTACTGCGGATAATCTGCTTTAAAAGTGGTAAAGGCCACGGCAATTTCCGGACGTTGCATCAGTGCGCCGATAAATTGATTTCCAATTTCGCTAAACTGGTTTAAACTACCGCCAGTTTTGTCTTGTAAAACCATATCCAATCCGTCGACATTGCTGAATCCCGGTACTGTTGGAAAGGTAAACACAAAGAAATTAGCGCCTTTAACTACCGATAACTTCTGATTTACTTCGCCCATAATTTGATTGATGTCGCTGACAGCTCCGCGTTCTTTGTTCGGTTTCAACAGTAAAAAGATAACACCGGTAGACGGGTTGGTCGATTGGGTCATGATGTTAAAGCCCGACATGGCATTGACAATCTTTGCCGAAGGCAATTGGGATATAATAGCCTCTGCCTCATCCATGACTTTTTTAGTGCGCTCCAAAGATGTTCCACCCGGAAGGGATACGGAAATAGCCATAAAACCTTGATCTTCTGAAGGGATAAACCCGGTTTTGGTTTTGTTTACTAGTAGTACAGTGGCCAACATCACCAAGGCCAAACCACCCAAGCTCAACCATTTGTAGCGTATCATGGTACGAATACTGCCCAAATACTTATTGGCAAGGTTGTCGAAGCCGCGATTGAATCCGATAAAGAATTTTTCCTTAAAGGTCTTTTTACGTTCGGGTTCTGTTTCCGTACCGTGGTGGGTACTCTTGAGGAATAAGGCAGCTAAAGCCGGACTCAAGGTTAGGGCGTTCACAGCCGATATGATGATGGCAATGGCTAGGGTAAGGGCAAATTGTCGGTAGAAAACCCCGGTAGAGCCTTCCATAAAGCCCACCGGTAAAAACACGGCAGCCATCACTAAGGTAATCGAGATAATGGCACCAGTAATCTCACTCATAGCCGATTTGGTCGCTGCTTTAGGGGATAAATGGGACAACTCCATCTTGGAGTGTACTGCCTCGACGACGACAATCGCGTCATCGACGACGATACCAATGGCCAGAATCAAGGCAAACAGCGTCAATAAGTTGATGGAAAAACCAAACAACATCATAAAGAAGAAGGTTCCCAAGATGGCAACTGGAACCGCTATGGCCGGAATTAAGGTGGAACGGATGTCTTGTAAAAAGATAAACACCACTAAAAACACCAAGATAAAAGCTTCAATCAAGGTGGTAATTACCTGATTGATCGATTGGTCTAAGGCGTCTTTGGTATTGTACAAAATCAGGTATTTAACCCCTTTTGGAAAATCTTTTGAAACCCGTTGCATCAATTCATCTATGGCTACTTGAATTTCGCTGGCATTGGAACCCGCTAACTGCATGGTACCGATGTTGATTCCGGGTTTGGCGTTTACTTTGGTGGAACTTCCGTAGGTATAGGAACCCAATTCTACTTTGGCTACATCTTTTAAACGCAAAACAGAGCCGTCTGCATTGGAGCGGATGATGATGTTTTCGTATTGAGATGCTTCGTTGAGTTTTCCCTTGTATTTGATGACGTATTCAAAAGATTCCGTGCTGCTCTCACCAAATTTACCCGGAGCTGCTTCCAAGTTTTTGTCTTGGATGGCTGCGGTAACTTCGGCGGGAGTCAGGTTGTAGGTGGCCATTTGGGTTGGATTTAACCAAACGCGCATGGCGTAGTCTTTATTACCTCCAAATATGGTGGATTGACCGACACCAGAAATCCTTTTTATTTCGGGTATGATGTTGATTTGAGCGTAATTGGCTAAAAAGGTTTCGTCAAAAGCTTTATCGTCTTCGGCGTATAGAGATACTACCATCAACAAACTGTTTTGTTGTTTGTTGGTGGTGATTCCGGCTCTGATAACCTCTGCCGGCATTTGATTCGTGGCCTGTGCCACGCGGTTTTGAACGTTTACCGCTGCTTGATCGGGATCTGTTCCCAACTTAAAGTACACCATAATCGAAAGCGAACCGTCGTTACTGGCCGTAGAAGTCATATAGGTCATGTTCTCCACACCGTTAATCGATTCTTCCAAAGAAGGGGCCACGGCCCGCAAAACGGTTTCTGCATTGGCACCGGGATATAAGGCGGTTACGAGTACAGAGGGAGGAGCAATATCTGGGAATTGCTGTAAAGGCAGTTTGTACAATCCCAATACCCCCAAAATAACGAGGATAATAGAGATTACAGTAGCCAGTACGGGTCTGTTTATGAATTTTTTAAACATGGAGGTTTACTTATATTTTAGAATTAGTGAGGGCAGCGGTGGCTGGGCTAGGGGTTTCCGGTTGTATGGTCATGCCGTCTTGTAGTCTTTCAAAACCTTTGAGTACGATGCGATCGCCTGATTTTAACTGCTGATCAATCAGGTAGTCATTACCACTGCGGCCGATGATTTGTACCGGTGTTTTAAATACTTTGTTGGAAGCATCCACAGCAAATACAAAAACTTTGTCTTGGATTTCTACGGTGGCCTCTTGCGGAATCAATAGCGCTTGGCTGTGCTGCATTTTTAATTGAATTTTTCCGGTATTGCCCGAACGCAAAGCCCCATCGGGATTTGGAAATGTAGCGCGCAACATAATAGCTCCGGTGTTTTTGTCAAATTGTCCGTCGATGACATCGATTTTACCGAGTTCTTTATAAGCTGTTTTATCTGCTAAGAGCAAGGAAACCGGTGCGAGATTTTTGACTTTATCACCCAAAGTACTGCCTTCGTATTGGTTTTTAAACTGAATGAAATCCATTTCTCCCAAGGAGAAGTAGGCGTAAACCTGTTGTATATTGGACAAACTCGTCAAAGCTTCCACGTCGGTTGGAGCGAGTAAGCTACCCTGACGTTTGGGCAATCTGCCGATGTATCCGTTTACCGGTGCGTGTATGCTGGTATAGTTGAGATCAATTTTGGCGTTTTCCACCATGGCTTTGGCCTGTTCTAAGGTTGAAAGCGCTATTTTATGAGCGGCTTGAGCCGTTTTTAATTGGTAGTCTGAAACCACTTTGTTTTGTACTAATGGCGTCAATTTGTCTATTTCCAATTGGGTGTTGATCAAGGCTGCTTTGGCTGCGTTGAGGTTTCCCGTGGCCATGTTGAGTTGTTCTCTAAACGGGCGTTCGTTTATTTTAAACAACAATTGACCTTGAGTGACATAAGCACCTTCGTCTATGTATATTTTGTCGAGTACTCCGCCAACCTGAGGGCGTATTTCGATGTCTACAATACCGCGTATCGCTGCAGGATATTCAGAAATTGTGGTGGTTTCTGTATTTTGCAAGGTGTAAACGGGCAATTGTGGTATAACAGCTTCCTGTGTAGCAGCTTTTTCTGAACAAGACTGCAAGAAAAAAGCTAAAAGGACACTAGTAAATAGTATTTTTTTCATTTTTGAATAGGGTAGTTTTGAATTAGATATAATTATTTTTAATCAGGTTATTTTATTTAACATCGTTAAGTTTAGTGCCAAATGAATATAAAAAAAGGGCAAAATTGGATGATTTAGATTAAAGAGGAGGTGGGTTTTGATGGTATACACTACTCAATAAACTAACAGTAATAGTTAGAAATCGCCAATAATTAATCGTGTTAAATTCACTAACGGCGTTAAGTAAACGGAAGAAAAAAGAGGTGAATCAGGACTAATTTAATAGCGTAGTACATAGTTTTTTTATTGAGGTAATTTTAATTAATCTGTATTTAATGATGTTAAGTTGTTTAACACTGTTAAGTACAAGGGCTTAAAAATGATTTATTTATATAACCTTGTTTTATGAAGGAATTTCTACTTGATACAACGATTTGATAATGGCACTAACAGCATCTTTAAAAATCTGGTCGTTGGTAGTGGCAGCCAAACCGTTTCCAATCATATTGACAGAGATCAAGCCGTGAATCACAGAAAAAAATGTAAAATATTTTAATTTGACATCGGCGTCTGAAGGATGTTGGTTTTCCATCACTGCGGCAATGGTATTGAAAAACAGTTGATAGGTGGTTTCGGTATCGGGAACTATGGGTTGTGTGCAACACTTCATTTCCACGCCGTACATCACTTGATACAACTCTTTGTTTTCAAAGGCAAAATTCCAAAAGGCAATCCACATGGCCTCCAACTGTAGGGCTGGATCGGTTTGGGAAAGTTGGGCCTCTTTGATGTTTTTCATCAATCTTAGAAAACCTTTGCAGGTTAACTCTTCGAGTATGGCTTGTTTGTTAGAGAAGTATTCATAGATAATGGGAGCGGTGTATTCGATGCGATCGGCTATCTTACGCATGTTTAAACCTTCCCAACCCTCTTCCTTAACAATCGCATAAGCGGCATCGAGAATACTATTTCTAGTCTCTTCCTTTTGTCTCAATATTCGATCTTTACTTGCCATATTAAATTATCTAACAACGTTAGGCAAAAGTACATTAATTTTTAATACGTCGGATTGGTATTTTAAATATTTATTTTTATTTGAGTGTGTTTTATGTTAAATAGCTGTATAATAGCATTTTGTGATGTTTTACTTATTCGATAAATAGGGTAGCTATTCTAAGGTTTAGCTGTTGAGTGGAATCGAAAAGCATATTAATGCACTGCTGCTCCAAATTATTCTTTAACTTTAGTACAGTATTTTTAAATCCTTTTAATTATGGAAGCGAATCGGGAAATGCATTATATAACGAGAAGTGGATGGCTCCGAGCGGCTGTGTTGGGAGCTAACGACGGCATTATATCGACCACGAGTTTAGTGATTGGTATAGCTGCTGCAAGTGATTCGAGAGATCCGGTGGTACTGGCCGCAGTTGCAGGTATAGTTGCCGGTGCGCTTTCGATGGCCGCAGGTGAATATGTATCGGTCAGTTCTCAGAGTGATATTGAAAAAGCCGATTTAATAAGAGAGCAGTTAGAATTGAATGAATGGCCAGAGGCGGAGTTGGAGGAGTTGACGCAAATCTATAAAGCAAAGGGACTGTCGTCGGACTTGGCTCGGGAGGTAGCGGTGCAATTAACCGAGTACAATGCCTTAAAAGCACATGCACACGATGAATTGGGTATAAGCGAGCTCACTCAGGCGAAACCCTTTCAGGCGGCTATATCATCTGCGGTGGCGTTTATCGCGGGAGGTATATTGCCTTTAGTGGTGGCTATAGTGGCGCCCATGCCCTATATGCTGTATTACCAATATGCTTTTGCTATAGTGTTTTTGGCACTGTCGGGTAGTTTGGCAGCAAAAGCCGGTGGGTTCAACAAGGGGAAATCAATCCTGCGCATCTGCCTTTGGGGAACGGTAGCCATGATCGTATCTGCTTTGGTAGGTTATATTTTTGGCGTACAAACCGCATAGGAATCATAGGAGGAGTTTTGCATAAACGCAATAAAAAAGGCGAAACAAGCTGCTGCTGTTTCGCCTTTTTTATAAGGAACTAAGGTACTTAGTTTTGCTCAGAATCTACATTATGAGCACCGTGGTTACCCGTTCTATGGTCTTGTACTTCTAAGTCTGCATTTACGAAATAAGCACTTCCAAATCCGTTTACATAAGCGCCTTTGATCGGTTTTAAATCAAACATGATAAAGTCGTCCATTTCAGAAATAACATCAACCACTTTTCCGTGTCTTGTTTTCAAAGCTTCTAAAGCTCTGTTCCACAAATCACCGCCTTTTTCTACCAAAACCGCTTCGCTATCAATAGTTAGACGATTACGCGCATAGATTTGACGAGATGCCGACTCATCATCAATAAACATAAAGGAAACTTTTTTACCGTCTCTTAGGTTTTTGGTATGGCGTGCCATATAAGAAACTAAAATTTGAAAACTTCCGTCTAAATTTACAAACGGAGCATAACTAGAGTTTGGAATACCATCTGTGTCGATGGTTGCTAAAATCAACGATTTTGAACTTTCGATCAACTCTTGAACTTTAGGTGCTTTCGGTTGTACTTTGCTGTGGTCTAATTCTGCTGGATTACCATGATTATTACTCATAATATGTGTATTTATTAATAAACTTCACTGTTTCTATACCTTTTTTCAATGGGAGAAAAGATAGAAATTATAATGCGCTAATTTAAACCAAATAAGAATAATATCCTACCCTGAGAAAAAAAATTAAAAGACCAATTGTAGTACTTTTAGGACTTATCAGCAACGGATACTCCCAGCAGTCCACGGTTATAGCCTTTAATAGACTGGGTATATAAACTTATTTTGGGGAATTTTTAAGGGGAATTTCAACGGATAAGCGTGTTTAAAATTGTAAATTTGTGAAAGTCAGATTTTCTTTCTCCAGTTAATTAACACGACAAACAGATAAAATGAGTTCAGAATCATTGGTAAATGCAACGACCCAAAAATATTTGCCATGGCTTGGAGCCATGGCTATTTTTATGCAAGCTTTAGATGCGACTATTTTAAATACCGCCTTACCATCGATTGCGAAAAACCTAAACGAATCTCCATTAAAATTGCAATCGGTTATCGTCGCTTATACCTTGACCGTAGCTTTATTGATTCCATTGAGCGGTTGGTTGGCCGATAAATATGGAACAAAAAAAATATTTATGACCGCAGTGGGGATTTTTGCCTTGGGGTCCTTGTGTTGTAGTTTGTCCATCACCTTAGATCAATTGGTGATGTCACGTGTGGTTCAAGCGGTAGGGGGATCGATGATGGTACCTGTCGCGCGATTGACGTTGATTTATGCCTATCCTAAAGATCAGTTGTTAAAAGTGATTAATTTCATTACGATTCCCGCTCTGATTGGTCCGATGTTAGGGCCTACGGTTGGTGGATTTCTGGTGCAAACACTGTCATGGCATTGGATTTTTCTCGTCAATATTCCATTTGGAATTTTTGCGATATGGATGGCGAGTTTTGCCATACCTGATTTTAAAAATACGGTCAAGCGATTTGATATTTGGGGATGGATTTGCTTTAGTGGTGGTTTGACGACCTTGACCTTAATTATTGAACGCTGGAATTCGGACGCCGTAAAGTTGTGGCACTTAGGTGTACTGTTTGTGATTTCTGTTGTTTTGATCAGTTTATATATCTACCATGCGAAAAGGGTTGACAATCCATTAATCAATTTAAACCTCTTTAAGATTAGAACTTTAAGGGTTGGATTAATTGGTAATCTGGTTACCCGATTTGGGATTGGGGGTATGCCGCTGATGATTCCTTTAATGCTGCAAGTGGGGTATGGGTATTCTGCGTTTTATGCGGGTATTATGATGATTCCATCCGCCTTATCAAATCTAACGGCCCGATCTTTTGTAGTACCCATTGTCAGAAAGTATGGTTATAAAACTACTTTAATGTGTAATACCGCTATTTTGGGAGTGCTTATTGCGGTTTTTTTCTTTTTACAGCAAGATACCCCTTTATATATCTTAATACCGATGTTAATGGCGCACGGCTGTGTCAGTGCGATTCAGTTTACATCCTTAAATACCATTTCATTAGCTGATTTGGACAAGGAAACTTCAAGTGAGGGGAATAGTTTGCTGTCGGTTACTCAGCAATTGTCGTTGAGTTTGGGGATATCGATTGCGGCGATGATACTGGTATTGTTTAAAAACAGTGAATGGGTGGATCACAGTCAAGATATCACTGTATTTCGATATACCTTTTTGGTGATGGGAATCATGACGATCATATCGTCGTTGATATTCCTAAACCTCAAAAGAGAAGATGGAAATGCACTTTCTGGTAAACGCGTTTACAAGGGTAAAAAATTCAAAAAACAACCTTAAGTGATTTTTTGGTTTTATTGAAGAGTGTAGTAGTCCTTTTGCAGTTGTCGGATTTTGCTGTGCAATAATCGTTTTATACGGTCTACTGTTTTAAAATCGTCAATTTGTTGTTTAAGTGCGTATGTAAGAGTAAGAATATTGATTTTTCGATGAGCTGTATCTAACAGCAAAAATTCTTCGGGGAGTTGAAGAAGTTGTAGTGAATTATTGCGATTTTAGTCGACCGTTTTCTTTAAGCAAATAGCGAGAATCGGTAGGTTCTATAGAAAAACAACGAAAATCGAGGGTGTTGATATTCAAACCATCTTGCAATACGGTTGATTTGTTATTGATGCGGTACAAATCAACATAGGGTGAATCGGCCCATTCTAAAGTGTATTGATAACCGTCTTTGATCAGTTGCGTCTTTGGATCTACTTCAAGAACCAAGTAATCGTGAAAGGTTTTTGTGGTTCCGTCAAATGAATTTCCTTCATAGGTTGCGATAAAGCAGTATACGTCAGATTTCCCTTTTGTCGGTTTGGTAAAGGTATCGATAACATCGTATTGCGTCTGCAATAGACCCGATTTCAATTTTTTAAAAGCCGATTGATTAATGCGTGCTTTCTCGGTTTTATGCTGTAATTCATAAACCACCTCTTGCCCATAGCTCAGGTTAACTAAGCTGAATAAGCATAAAAATAAGCTAAGTAATCTCATAATTTTTATAGTAAAAATAAGTATTTTATATAATTTGGCAAAATTATTATTTAAAAAAATCGATATACCAAGAATTACAAAAGGAAATTATAATAAATATTATTTTTATTTAAAAGTACAAATCTAAGAAAGCCTAAGGAAATTAGATATGGAAAACTTGCGTAAGATTACGGATTTACAAGCGAACCATTATAAGGATTTAACGATTATAAGGATTTATTGTGTAGAAGCAATTGCAATTGATTAGGTATAATCATTCCACATTTATCAAAACACAAGCCCGTAGGGCTGACATAATTATAGATTAACATGGTGATTAACAACATCATAATCAACGCTATTATTAACGTCATCATTACCATCACGATTGTTTAGGTATAATCATTCCAAATTTATCAAAACACAAGCCCGTAGGGCTGACATAATTATAACCCGGGATTAACGCCATGATTAACCGCATGATTAACGTCAATATAAACATCACGATTGTTTAGGTATAATCATTCCATATTTATCATTTTTCAAAACACAAGCCCGTAGGGCTGACATAATTATAGATTAACATCGCGATTAACAACATCATAATCAACGTCATCATTATCATCATGATTGTTTAGGTATAATCGTTCCATATTTATCAAAACACAAGCCCGTAGGGCTGACATAATTATAGATTAATATCGCGATTAACAACATCATAATCAACGCCACGACCAACGCCATGACCAACGTCATCATTACCATCACGATTAGGTTTTTTCATCAAATAAATAGGTGTCGTTATGTTCAACCTGGAATTTTTGTAAAAATTCGATATATTCTTCTTCAAATGTTTTTTTGCGATGATGTTTTTCTTGATTTAATATATATTGGTATACGCTGTCAATTTGCGAATGAGCGTACGAGAAAGCACCATAGCCTTCTTGCCAATAAAATTTTTGATTCATCCACCCTTGTTCATTGATGAATTTAGAAGAGTTGTTTTTAATATCTCGCACCAAATCTGAAATACACATGGAAGGTTTTATTCCTACAAAAATGTGAACATGATCTTCAGTACCGTTTATGATGATTGGTTTTTGACCTTTGGAGCTAATGATACCTGCGATGTATTTGAAAACTTCTTCGCGCCACAACTTGTTTAAAAGCTTTTGTCTTCTTTTTACTGCAAAGACGTACTGAATATAAATTCGGGAATAGGTGTTTGCCATTGTTTTATGTTTTTAGATATAATTGTTTCATCCCTACGGGATTGTTTTTGTTATGTAAATTTTTGTATGATTTTTTATAATTGTTCCATCCCTACGGGATTGTTTGAAATCGTGATGTTTTGTTTTTGTTTCATTTTATAATCATTTCATTCGAAAACCATTTCATTCTATAATTGTGCCATCCCTACGGGATTGTTTTTGTTATGTAAATGTCCGTATGATTTTTTATAATTGTTCCATCCCTACGGGATTGTTTGAAATCGTGATGTTTTGTTTTTTTTTCATTTTATAACCATTTCATTCGAAAACCATTTCATTCTATAATTGTGCCATCCCTACGGGATTGTTTTTGTTATGTAAATGTCCGTATGATTTTTTATAATTGTTCCATCCCTACGGGATTGTTTGAAATCGTGATGTTTTGTTTTTTTTTCATTTTATAACCATTTCATTCGATAATTATTTCATTCTATAATTGTGCCATCCCTACGGGATTGTTTTTGTTATGTAAATGTCCGTATGATTTTTTATAATTGTTCCATCCCTACGGGATTGTTTGAAATCGTGATGTTTTGTTTTTGTTTCATTTTATTTTATAATTGTGCCAACCCTACGGGATTTTTATGGCTGTTTTATTTTTGGGGAGGGATGCTAGTTTATATAAAAAAATAACTGGAGCCTTTAGCTCCAGTTATCAGGGTATTTTGAAATCTATTTAACTTTGATGGTACATCCAATTGCAACGGTTGTTGTGGTTTTAATTGGCGTCCCAGCCAATAATGCATTTACCGCATCTTCGACATAGCGTTCGCTAACATCTTTTTCATTTTCGTAATTGTTGTCAATTGCTCCGATGTATTTGACGATGTTTTTACCGTTTTCTTTGTTTAAGATATAAACATGCGGCGTTTTGGTTGCCCCGTAAACCGGATAAATTTTTTGACCTTCGTCTAGGAGATATGGGAAATTAAAGCCTTTTTCCTTAGCGCGTTCCTGCATTTTCTCAAAACTGTCCTCAGGTTGTACCGAAGGATCATTAGGATTAATGGCAATAACAGGATAACCTTTGGAGGCGTACTTGTTATTTAAGGCGATAATTCGGCTTTCATAGGCTTTCGCATAAGGGCAATGGTTACAAGTGAAAATCACTATAAAACCTTTTGCTTCGGGATAATCGGCTAAGGATACCATTTTGTTGTCGATATTCTTTAAGGAAAAATCCATAGCTTCCGAGCCGATGGTGTATCCGCTAACCGCTGTTTCGTCTGTTGCGGGACTTGTAGTTTCTGTCGTTGTTGTAGCAATAGGAGTTTCTGTAGTTGTGGCCTCTTTTTTACAAGCGGTTAAACCAAGTAGGGCGAATGCTAATAGGGCAATTTGTTTCATATTTACGTATTTTATTGATTTAGATTAAAAATGTTTTTGAATAGTTTAGGATGATTGGTTTTAACGACAAATATTATAAATGCGTTTTAATCAGTTGTTCCAAATCGTCTTTGGATAAAGATTGCTCTTTAAACTCCAGTTTTTTACCGTTTTTATAAAGAAATGTTGCTGGTATGGCTCCAGACCAGTTCGTGTCAAAGGCTGGAATCCAAGTATTCATTCTCTTATTGTCATCTAGTAAATATACATCCGTAGTGATTTGATTCTTTTGTAAGAAGGGTTTCATAACCGTTTCAAAATCTTTGGCTCGGTCTAAACTGACCAATACCATCTTAAAGTTTTTTTGGTCTTGATACTTTTTATTGACAGCCATAAAGTCCGGTAATTCTTCTATACAAGGTTTGCACCAGGTAGCCCAGAAATTGACAACATACAATATATCGTCTTGTTGTTTAAACACTTTTTCCAATTCCTCATACGCGACCATTTTTACTGTGGGCTCCGTGGGTTTAGATGGTTGACAACTAACGATAAGCAGGGTAAATATACCGATATAAATAAACTTCATAGTTTCTTATTTAAAGCTGTAATTTATGTTTTTTTATAATTAGTATAAAGGCTAACTGATTTTTTAACAGTATTGATCTGTGAAGAACCCTATGGTTTATTTTGCAGTTATTACATATTTATAGTAACGATAGCTATAGATAATCAAATGCGCAACAGCAAATACCAGTGAAAAATAATATAATATAAAATCTTTTTCTTCGGAGATTTGATGATGCAATTGGGCGATGACGAATAAAACTACGATTAAAGCCAAGGCGGAAAGAGCTACAATTTTATTGGCTGATTTATTTGTATTGTTGTTTTCTTCGAGTACACTGTTTATAATACTATAGAATAGGTATACATCCAAACCGATTAACATCCACACAACGAGTCGGATCCAAGTATCTAAAGGTAAAAATACCATCATAAAAAAGCAGGTTAGTATTCCTAAAATAGGCACTAGGGGCACTAACGGTGTTCGGAATGCTCTTGGAGCATCGGGCATCTTTTTTCGCATGACTAATACACCCACACAAACCAATATAAATGCAAATAGGGTTCCGATACTCGTCATTTCACCAACGATTCTACCCGGTATAAAAGCGGCAAATAGACTGACTACCAATAAAAAGAAGAGGTTTGATTTATAAGGAGTTTGAAATTTTTTATGAATATTTGAAAAGCTCTTAGGTATTAATCCGTCTTTGCTCATCGAGTAGAAAACGCGACTTTGTCCCCATAATAATACTAGGATAACCGAAGAATATCCAAATAAAATAGCCAAGATAATCGAGCTATTTAACCAAGGGTAGGCGGGAACGACATGTCCATCTGCGCCCATTTCACCGATATTTTGAATCGCGATAGCTACAGGAGCCAAATGGCTACTGGCTGCGTCATTTGCAAATTCCTTATAATTGACTAATCCAGTCATGACATAGGCAAAAGCGATATATAAAAGCGTACAAATAATTAAGGAACCTAGAATTCCAATAGGCATTGCTCTTTTTGGGTTCTTGGTTTCTTGGGCAGCTGTACTAACGGCATCAAAACCGATATAAGCAAAGAAAACAACAGCGGCGGCTCGAATGATACCAGAAAATCCAAATTCGCCAAATGTGCCTGTGTTTTGTGGGATAAAGGGAATGTGATTCTGCGGTTGTATATATTTATATCCCAAAATAATAAAAGCTAGTACGATACCCAATTTTAGAACCACTAAAATGGCATTGAGAAAGGATGATTCCTTAGTACCCTTAATTAATAATAAGGACATCAATGTGATGATAAAGACAGCCGGAAGATTCATAATTCCGTGAATAACCTCTCCATTTTCTAGTACAGCCGAATCAAAAGGAGTCATCATCAACTTTCGCGGAAACGATAAGCCCATAGTTGATAATAACTGTTCCAAATAGCCCGACCAACTCGAAGCAACTGTTGCCGCTCCAACTGCGTACTCTAAAACCAAATCCCATCCGATAATCCAAGCGATGTATTCACCCATAGTAGCATAGGAATACGTATAAGCACTTCCTGCAATCGGAATCATCGAAGCAAACTCGGCATAACATAAACCTGCGAATAGACAACCGACGCCGGCGATAACAAAGGATAAGGTCACCCCGGGGCCTGCATAGTTAGCAGCGGCTATACCAGTTATAGAAAAAAGCCCAGCACCAATGATTACACCTACTCCCAAAGCAATCAAACTCCATGCGGATAGTGTTTTTTTTAAATTTCCTGTACCCTCTTGTTCCGATTCCTTAAGTAAATCAGAAATTGGCTTCCTAATGAAGATGTTTATAATTCAAAATTTTTATCTAAAATATGTAAATAATTTAATACTTACAGGTTTTTCTTTGTGTTTTGTGTAATTATATAAGTAATTTATTTTACATATTTGTTAAATATTATTTCAAATCATATATAATGTTTAACAAAATTGTTACTTTTGATAAAGCATTGAAATTTAAAAAACAGTTTATCTTAGTTAAAAAAGTTATTTTTTTAATAAGATAATTAACAGGAATGCACTGTATTATTTAAAAATAGTTAGGTAAAACGCGCAGTATGAAAGAGTTCAAACTTCTTAACGTTGGAGTGGTTAAAGGAAATGAGGTAGACGATTATTATCGGGTACTGATGGAGTCAGAAGGCCAACATTTTCAATTGGAATTGAACTTTCAAAATAGTAGTATTGAAGCGTGCAAGCGCAGTATTTTAAAAGATTTTGTAGATAATCTCGATCAATTTGAAAGCAATACCAAGGAAGTTTTATTCAATGATTTTATCAACGGTGGAGCGGTGCAATCTTATATCGATTTTAGTTTGAGTCAATCGGCTGACTGTGACTTGGCTATTAGAAACAAATTTTTAATTTCTGAAACTGCTACCAAACAACAACTGGCTCAAAACTTAAAACTAGCGAGAATAGCTCTATATCCCGATGGGCAATATGACAATCCGTATTATGCGAGTTTTGATTATATCGTAGACGGGGATTTGTCAGGAAACGTTATTTCTTTAAAAACCAATGAATACGGTCAATGCAAACAGTTGGCTTGGGAATGCTTGATTTTTAGTAATTTTATAAAAAATTACAGTCAAAATAAAACAGTTAGTTCATCAAATAAATGCTAAACTCACACTTATGAATTTCAATTCCAACGCGGTAGTGTATTTTGAAATTCCCGTAACGGACCTCAAACGAGCTATTACTTTTTACAAAGCGGTTTTTGACTTTGACTTTGAAATTGATTATATCGATCATAATGAAATGGCTATTTTTCCATTTTGTGATAAATTAAGAGGTATTTCAGGAGCCTTAGTAAAAGGAGAAATCTATATCCCGTCTTTAAATGGGACCTTGATTTATTTTAATACAGACGATATCGAGGCCACCCTTCAACTGGTTGTGGAGCAAGGAGCTAAAATTTTATATCCCAAAACCTCCAATGGAATTTGGGGTTATGTCGCTGAATTTCAAGATTTGGAAGGCAATAGAATTGGGTTGCACATGAAAGTGCTGGATGCTCCAATTCCTTAAATTTACTTAGAGTTTAGTATAGTACTGTCGGTAAAGCCATACCGACAGCAAATTCCATTTCTGCGGCATATAAATCCGAATTGCTAAAACAATTGTATCCTTTAATTTAGTCGATGATACTGCAATCAATATACTGCATCATACGATTTTAGTTTCGATTTACTTACCGAATACTGCGATCGTCCGATTGGATATTGATTAAAACGATCTTCTTTTACAGCTTTTGAAAAGCTGCAATACACTCCTAAAAAAAGAGATTTTTTTCCGTGATACCAATAGATTTTTTTAATTTATATTGGATTTTCCCTATTATTTCAGCGTAGAATATATTTTGATTTCGTTTAGGCAACTTCATGTTATTGGACATAATGTGGCTTGTGTTTTTTATAACAAAAAAATATTAATGCAATATTGTTGCATTAGTGAAAAAATCATACATTTATCAAAAATCAAAAACGATGTTTACAAGAAAACAATTTATTGTCAAAAGTAGCGCGGCACTGTCGGTGCTGGCTATTCCAAACTTCTTGTTCTCCCTAACAAAAGATTTAAATATGAAAGAAAAGGATTTATTCGAGGTACTTATTATCGGTGGTAGTTATTCAGGACTATCCGCTGGTTTAGCTCTTGCGAGAGCTAGGCGCAAGGTTTTAATCATCGACAGCAATCAGCCTTGTAATCGTCAAACTCCATATTCGCATAATTTTTTAACACAGGATGGAACAAAACCTGCAGAAATTGCGTCAATAGCAAAGACTCAATTGGAAAAATACGACACGGTTCAATTTAAAGATGATGTTGCTGATTCGGCTACGGTCACTGATTATGGTTTCGAAGTGAAAACCCAAACAGGTAAAATCTTTTATACCAAAAAATTAATTATGGCAACGGGATTGCGAGATCTTTTACCTGCGATACCGGGATTAAAGGAGAGTTGGGGTATTTCCGTCATACATTGTCCGTATTGTCACGGCTATGAGTTTAATGACCAAGCGACGAGTATTATCGCTAACGGTTCTACTGGAGTCGGATTGGTTAAGTTGATTTCTAATTGGTCTAAACAAATCACTTTGTTTACCGACGGGCCGAGTACGTTAACTGCAGATGAAATGGTATTGTTACAACGGAAACGAATTGAAATCGTCGAAACTAAAATTCAGGCATTGGAACATCAAAATGGTATGATTAGTCGGGTACTTCTAAGTGATGGCAGTTCTAAAGATTGTCGGGCAGTGTATATGCGACCTCCGGTCGAACAACATTCGGATATTCCCTTGCGTTTAGGTGCGGAATTCACAGCTCAGGGCCTTTTAAAGGTTGCTGAATCGCGTTTGACCACCGTGCCTAATTTGTATGCTTGCGGAGACAATTCGTCACACCGATCTGTTGCCTCGGCAGTTTTTACCGGATCCTTAGCGGGTTCGATGGTCAATGCAAGTTTGATCGATGCAGAATTTATTTAGAGATTAGATTATAAACCCTACTGAGAAAAGAGTAGGGTTTATATCTAGTAATTATGCTTTTAATATCGACACTAAATTTCCGAGGTCTATTCTGTTGGTATAGTTGCTGTCAACATAGGAATAGGTGATGATCGAGTTGTTATCAACAACAAAAACCGCTGGTATAGGGAGTTCATAACTGTCATTCCCGTTAAACGAGGTGAGATCAATACCCAATCCGCTGTATGCGACCTGAGCATAGTCTTGTAAGGTAAAAGCAATTCCGAGTTTTTTTGCCAGTTCATTGTTTTGATCGTACAGCAGATCAAACTCCAAGTTGTTTTCGGCGATTAATTGTTTGCTGTATGTAGTGATTTGTGGGCTGATCGCCAGTATTCGTACGCGGTCGAGTTGATTTTGTGTTATAAAATCCTGAATGGCTCGCAATTCCAAGTTGCAATAAGGACACCAAGATCCGCGAAAGAAAAATAAGACCACACGATCGTATTGCCCGAGTAATTGCTGTGAATCGAGCAGTTGATTTTGACTGTTCACCAATGAAAATGACGGTAAACTCATTCCGACCGTTATCGCTTTTTCTTCTATTTTTTGATCTTTTAAATCTTTGATGGATTGCGCAAACAGCTCGTTGATTTCCTCAGGCAATTGTTTGGATAATTCTTTGTTTAGAATTTCTATTTGTTTCGCTAAATTTGACATCTTTTTGCAGTATTAATAAAGGTTATTTTTGGCAAACTTAATCGCTTAATTAATTCCTCACAATACCGCATAATTACAACCCTAAGGGATAAAAAAGTCACTATTATGAAGACTAAGGATTACGAGCTTATAGAAAAACAATGTCCGTTGGAATTTGCGGTAAAGGCAATCAGTGGAAAGTGGAAAATTCCAATCATCTGGCAAATGCATTTGGGCGAGAAAAGACCGAGTGAATTTCTGCGTGGAATTGCTAAAGTAGATCGCCGTGTCCTGAACCAGCAACTCAAAGAGATGATGGAAGCGGGTTTAATTACCAAAGAGAGCTTTAATGAATTGCCTCCAAGAGTTGAATACAGTTTGACCGAATTGGGTCAGGGTTTGGTCAAAGTATTGTGGGAATTAAACGAATGGGGGAAGTTGTTATTACCTGAAAATAAAGAGGACATACCTTTGATTTAGTAGCTCGTTGTTCAATTAAAAATCGCGCTAGAAAACCAATAAAAAAATGCGATTCGGTTTGTTCGAATCGCATTTTTTTATTCTTCTCTTTTATCGGTAACAACTATCGCTTGCTCTCGCATTTCTTTGCGAATCTGTTTGACTGTTTTGCTACTGCCGTCGTGACTCCATCCCGGAGGACCAAAGACATACATAAATTTATCCTTAAATTTTGGCGACTTTTTAGTGTCTTCCCATATATTGACGTATTCGTGCATTAGAATATTCCATACGTTGTAAGAATCCGGAGGAGTGGTTACACCGAACTCTATCTCGATATCTTCATCCAATTCCTTCCAAGTTCCAAACATCTTATCAAAACAGTTTAAAAAACCACCGTGATTTTTGTCCATATATTCCAAGTTTTTGGAGTGATGAACTTGGTGCATGGTGTGGGTATTAAAGATTTTTTCTAAAAAACCGAGTTTTGGTACGTATTTGGTGTGCAATTGAAATTGCCAAAGGGATTCAATTCCCAGGCAAACCATCAGCATTTCTGGTGGAAAACCTATGGCCGGTATCCATAAATAAAACAGGGGTTTGTAAAACAGCGTAAACCAACCGTTACGCACAGCAGTACCCAGGTTAAAGTTGTCCGAAGAATGATGTACTATATGTGCTGCCCAAAAAAAGCGCACCATATGATTTTGGCGGTGAAACCAATAATAGCTAAAATCGTCTGCGAGCTGACATAGTATCCAAACATACCAAGCATAACTAAATGATTGCCATCCCATGATATTGGTGCGTACACCATCGACTATTGGATTAAAAAGCTCGTAAACAGTTGTGAAGACCAATATGGCGGTTACTGTTTTGAGTAAGGCTGCTAGAATTGCAGATCCCAATCCTATGGATAAACTGGAAAACAAATCTTTCCAGTGGTATAAATCTTTCTTTTCGGTGTGTTTGCTATAACTGAGCTCCAGTAAAATCAATGCTAAAAAACAAGGTGTACCATATACTAAGGGGTTGGTAAAATCCATACAGATGTTTTTGTATTAAAAGTTTTAAAACTACTATAAAGTATCGGACATACCATACAAATCGCATTATTTTTTGGTTTTTTTAATTTTAAATAAAGAAAAAACCTCCAATCTACGGGCAGTTTGAGATTATTAACTTACTTTTATCGGCATTGATTTTAAGATATAATTAAAAATAGAATATGAAATCTTTTATAAAATTATTGTTGCTTTTTTTGGGATCCAACCTTTTTATTTTTATAATTTTCTTTAGCGATCAATGGAATACCTCGAATTCCTCAATCGGTGGAGGAGGGTATGATTTAGCTTATTTGTATTATCTAATGGCGGTAATTCTATTTTTAGTCTTTTTTAATTTGTTTTTAGCGATAGCTACTTTATATTTAAAGTCTAAGGCGAGGCAAACCAAAACGACTCAATCCTTTTTATGGATTAGTGTTCCCGCACTACTGCTTGCATTGGGTTTGTTTTTGAGCGAACTATAAATTAAGAATATCGATTAATTGGATGGTTTTAAAAGACAAATACCATTAAATACAACAAAATAAACATGGTTCAAGACGAAAATTCACAAGGATTAAAAAGAGTTTTAAAAGCAAGACACCTGTCGATGATAGCGATTGGGGGCTCGATAGGTACGGGGCTGTTTGTCGCTTCCGGTGCTACTATTGCCCAGGCAGGACCTGGTGGGGCGTTATTGTCCTACCTTTTTATCGGAGTCATGGTATATTTTCTGATGACGAGTTTGGGTGAATTGGCGGCTTATATGCCAACGTCAGGGTCGTTTTCAACCTATGGAGCGAAATATGTCGAAGAGGGATTTGGTTTTGCCTTGGGATGGAATTATTGGTATAACTGGGCAATCACCATTGCGGTAGACTTGGTAGCCGCTCAATTGGTTATGAGTTATTGGTTACCCGATATTGACCCGTGGATATGGAGTGCCATTTTCCTTGCCTTACTCTTTGCAATTAACGTGATCTCTACGAAAAATTTTGGAGAGATGGAATTTTGGTTTTCATTGATCAAAGTCGTTACGGTTGTTTTATTTATAGGAATAGGGTTGCTGATGATTGTCGGCATACTCGAAGGAGCTGGGCATGTAAAAGAAAATTGGACGTCTAATGGCGCGCCTTTTTCCGGTGGATTTGCTTCACTGATCGGTGTTGCCATGATCGTTGGCTTCTCGTTTCAGGGAACGGAGCTTATCGGGATAGCCGCAGGAGAATCTGAAAACCCAGAGAAAAATATACCTAAGGCTACCAAGCAAATCTTTTGGAGAATTCTACTTTTTTATGTTTTCTCAATCATTATAATAGGAAGTATTATTCCTTATACCGATGTGCGTTTGTTAAACGAAGACATCAGAAACATCAGTATTAGTCCGTTTACACTGATCTTCGAAAATGCCGGATTACTGGCTGTGGCCTCAGTGATGAACGCCGTGATTTTAACATCGGTGCTTTCTGCAGGAAATTCGGGTATGTATGCGTCTACTAGAATGCTTTTCTCGCTGGCTAGGGAAGGAAAAGCGCCAAAAATATTTTCAAAAATCACCGCTGGAGGGGTGCCTAGAAATGCTTTAATCGCAACGACTTTAATGGCGGCACTGTGTTTCTTGACCTCGTTATTTCCCAATCAACAAATCTATTTGTGGTTGTTAAATACCTCAGGTATGACCGGATTTATCGCTTGGTTGGGCATAGCGATTAGCCATTACCGATTTAGAAGGGGATATGTGTCTCAAGGACGAGATATTGCAGACTTACCCTATAGAGCGAAACTGTTTCCATTCGGACCATTCTTTGCCTTTTTTGTGTGTTTGGTCATTACTTTAGGTCAAAACTATCAAGCTTTTTTAAACGATAAAATCGATTGGGTTGGGGTTGTGGCAACTTATGTCGGATTACCGATCTTTTTGATTATTTGGTTTGGTTATAAATGGACTAAAAAAACCAAATTCGTAGCTTATAAAAACATGGAATTACCTCCGGTTTCTAAAAGAAAATAACATCTTATTACTAAAAGTATAACTAAGGCAAAAATCCCGATTTGAATTCAAGTCGGGATTTTTGTTTGATACCTAGCCTCAGTGCAGATGAAAAGGATTGTAAGTCAAGTGGACCGAGGTCAATTCAAAACACAGTCGAATATATATTAAGTGGTGCTGAAAATTTGCAACAGTCAATTAATGAATGGTGTTCAAATACCGTTTATGAATATCAATGACGCATTGAAAGTTCTTAATTATGAAAGGATTAACATTTTTGAAATGCGATTTTTTAGTTTTTTTAGTTTTTTCTCATTAAATTGTTATTCGATTAAAGACGGCTTTTTAACTTGTTAATCGTCTGTTTTTAATTTTTGAAAAACCACAAAAAAACCACAATTATGACTGATGAAATTCGCTTGTATATGTTTCAGACCGGAGTTTTGAAATGTAAGGAAAACAACATTAAAATGAATGCGTCCAACGACCCTTATGAAATTCCCGTGCCTTGGTATTTAATCATACATCCAAAAGGGAATATCATCATCGATGGAGGAAATGCAGTAGAGTGCGCAACGGATCCTGTTGGACATTGGGGCGGTATCACACAGGTGTACTGGCCTGTTATGACGGAAGAGGAAGGTTGTTATAATGCGATTAAAAAGCTCGGAGTTGATCCGGCAAGTATAAAATATGTGATTCAAAGCCATTTGCATTTGGATCACACGGGGGCGATTGGGCGTTTTCCAAACGCAACTCATGTTGTTCAGCGCGTTGAATATGAATATGCTTTTACGGCAGATTGGTTTGCCGCGGGAGGGTATATTAAGAAAGACTTTAATAAGCCCAATCTAAAATGGCAGTTTCTCGACGGACAGAAAACCGATATTTACGATTTTTATGGAGATGGTACGCTTAAGATTATATTCACCCCGGGACATTCGCCAGGACATTCGAGTTTTCTAGTGACTTTGCCTAATTCGGGTTCAATTTTATTAGCTATTGATGCCGCTTATACAACGGAACATTGGGATGATAAGGTGTTGCCAGGTTTCTTAGCCTCAGCTGTTGATTCGGTGCGTTCTGTCGCGAAAATGCGATTCATAGCCGATCAAAACGATGCTATGGTCGTTACAGGACATGATCCAGTGAAATGGGGAACTTTTAAACACGCACCCGAATTTTATAATTAAGACGCCAAATAAATGAAAATAAAAGCAGCAGTACTGAGAAAAATGGGTGCGGAAAGACCGTATACGCAATCCAAGCCCCTAACGATAGAAGAAGTAGAATTAGACGCACCTGGAGAAGAAGAGGTGTGTGTACAAATAAAAGCGGCGGGATTGTGTCATTCCGATTTATCGGTTATTGATGGAAATCGACCGCGTCCGTTACCGATGGCTTTAGGGCATGAGGCTGCAGGAGTTATCGTTGAAGTAGGACCTAAGGTAAAGAACTTTAAAGTCGGTGATCATGTGGTGTTTGCATTTTTGCCATCCTGTGGACATTGTATCTATTGTCAAACGGGACGAACAGCGCTTTGTGAACCGGGAGCAAAGGCAAATGGCGATGGTACGCTTTTGGGTGGACATCACCGCTTGCATCAAAACGGTCAAGACCTATATCATCACTTAGGTGTTTCAGGATTTGCAGAATATGCCGTTGCATCGATACATTCGTTGGTTAAAATCGACCCGACTATTCCATTTGAGATAGCAGCACTTTTTGGATGTGCTGTGATGACGGGCGTTGGAGCGGTTGTCAATACGGCTCAGTTAAAAATGGGTGATTCGGTTTTGGTAGTCGGATTAGGTGGTGTAGGCTTATCTGCAATTTTGGGAGCTAAAGCGGCCGGTGCTTCACAAGTAATTGCGGCAGACATCAGTCCGTATAAATTGGAGATGGCTAAAGAATTTGGAGCACAAGAGGTAATTAATTCCGCCGATTCAGATGCTTTAGAACAATTGCAAAAACTAACAGCTGGTGGTGTTGATATATCGGTGGAATTTGCCGGAGCCATGCCAGCCTTGGATTATGCCTTTAATGCGACCAAAAGAGGAGGAACTACCGTAACCGGAGCATTGCCACATCCCGATGCTAGATTGAGTTTAAATCCGCTGACTTTAGTCGGACAGGAAAAGAGTTTAAAGGGATGTTATCTCGGTAGCTGTGTTCCCTTGAGGGATATTCCAGCCTATCTCGAATTGTATAAAACAGGACGATTGGCTGTAGATAAGCTGATTACACATAGAATAAAATTGGAAAACATCAATGAAGGTTTTGAGCGTTTAGCCAAGGGTGAAGGCATTCGTCAAGTAATTGTTTTTGACTAATACCACGAGATTCCAGATTTGAATACGGATTTTCATATAAACGGAAACGGATAAAAAAGGGGAGTCATTGCTCACCTGAAAATACAATAGGAAACGATGAAAAATTTTAAAGAATTAATATTTGATCAATCTTACATCAACGGACAATGGGTTGCTGGGGGAACTGACAAATTTAAAGTAATGAATCCTGCCGACGGAACTTTGGTGTCTACGGTTTATGATGGGGATACCCTTTTGGTCAACGATGCTATTGATAGTGCCCATCAAGCTTTGGGCGCATGGAAAGCCTTGTCGGCAAAAGAGCGCTCCACCATTATGTATCGCTGGTACGAATTGCTGATAAAAAACAAGGAACCTTTGGCTATTTTAATGACTTTGGAATGTGGTAAGCCACTGAGTGAAAGTCGTGGAGAGGTTGAATATGGCGCTTCTTTTATACAGTGGTTTGCCGAGGAAGCGAAACGCGCCGATGGAGATATTATACCCGGATTTACAGCAGATCGTCGGGTTATGGTTATCAAACAACCTATCGGCGTAGTCGGAGTGATAACGCCTTGGAATTTCCCATTGGCGATGATTACGCGTAAATTAGGACCGGCTTTAGCGGTGGGATGTACTGTGGTTGTTAGACCGAGTGAAGAAACACCACTTTCCGCATTGGCCATGGTTGCTTTAGCTGATCAAGCTGGGTTTCCAGCGGGAGTAATCAATGTGGTTGTGGGAACTCATGCCGCAGAAACCGGTAAAATTCTATGTGAAAGCCCACTGGTTTCAAAGATTTCGTTTACGGGATCTACACGCGTCGGGCAAATCTTGACTAATCAAAGCGTATCGACTTTAAAGAAATTGAGTTTGGAATTAGGTGGTAATGCCCCATTTATCGTTTTTGAGGATGCCGATATCGATGCAGCCGTTAAAGGGGCTGTTGCAGGAAAATTTAGATTTTCTGGGCAAACCTGTGTGTGTGTAAATCGAATACTGATACACGAGAAGATCTACGATACTTTTGTCGAACGATTTGTTCAGGCTGTGTCTGAATTAAAAGTCGGAAATGGACTCGATGTCGGAGTTAACTTTGGTCCGCTAATCAATAAAAAAGCCATTGAACGCAATGAGAAATTCGTCGCTGATGCACTGTCAAAAGGCGGAAAGGTTTTGTTGGGAGGGAAAAAACAAAATGAGTATTTTTTTCTACCCACTGTAATCGGTGATGCAACAGCTGATATGGAATTTGCTAAAGAAGAGATATTTGGACCTATTGCGCCCTTGTTTAAATTTAAAACCGATGAAGAAGCGATTCAAATGGCAAACGACACCATTTACGGTTTAGCATCCTATTTTTATACCAATGATTTAACGCGCAGTTGGAAAGTGAGTGAGGCGTTAGAATATGGAATTGTAGGCATCAATGAAGGAATCATTTCGTCTGAAAGCGTACCTTTTGGTGGGGTTAAATACTCTGGATCGGGTAGAGAAGGATCGCATTATGGTATTGATGATTATGTTGAATTAAAATATATTTGCGTAGGAAATATCAAGTAAATCAAAAAATGACGCGAATGACTGATCTGGTGATCACTAAAGAGGAAGCAAAAAAATATGTATTGTATAAACACGGTCTCTTTGGTGACTATCAGTATCAAGGCAAACAGGGCATTTTAGATTTTATAGCACAAAGTGGTTGTATACAATTTGACCCAGTAGATGTGGTCGGACGAAATGCCGATCTTACTTTACAATCGCGCATAGAAAACTATGATAAAAACGATTTGTATGAATTGTTGTATCAAGATCGTTTGTTGGTGGATGGGCATGATAAAATGATGTCGATTTACAATATTTCTGATTGGCATCATTTACAGGCGATCCGCTCGGGGTATCTCAATCGAGAGGACGTTCGATTTAAAGAACTTTCCTCACTTGCAGAAGAAGCTTTGAATTATATGGAAACGCAACCGTTTGTATCCTCTATCGAAATCGAATCGGATGAGCATATCTTATGGGGTTATGGCTCCGCAAAAAAATCGCGTGCTGTTTTGGATTTGCTTTTTTACCAAGGTAAAATTGTAGTTCATCACAAAGAGCGGTCGCGTCGTTTTTATGCGCCGCGTTCTCGGTTTTTAGAACCCGATCAACAGGTCTTCGACTCCGACGATCAGCAAATGGATTGGCATGTATTAAGGCGAATCGCTGCAGTAGGACTGTTGTGGAATCAAAATTCGGATGCCTTTCTCGGTATTGCCAACTTTAACGCAAAAAGTAGAATAGCCTCTTTTAAACGTCTTTTGGACAGTGACCGTATTCAAAAGGTAAAAATTGACGGAATCCATAAAGATTTTTATATAAAAACCGAAGATATCACTGCGCTTTACAAGGCAAAAAACATAGTGGATTCCGGGCGACTAGAATTTATCGCACCCTTAGATCCCTTGCTTTGGGATAGGAAGTTCATTGCGGCACTCTTTGATTTTGATTATAAATGGGAAATTTATACACCCAAGGAAAAGCGGACTTATGGACATTATGTATTGCCTGTAATTTTCGGTAGCGAATTTATAGGTAGAATTGAGTTTGAAAAACAAGCGGGCAATTTAGCGATTAAACAGTTTTGGAAACAGGAACAGGGTGTTGTTCCGGCTGATACGCTGATTAATAGTGTTTACCGCTTTGCGAAGTTTAATGATTTAGCATATCCTTAAAATTTTTTTAAAATGATAAAAGCCTTAAAAGTCTGATTTTAAGGCTTTTTTGTTTGGAATTTGTTCTAAAGAGGATCTGATATTATAAGATTTTATCAGATAAGTATCGATTTGTGATTATTGTATTATAAATACGATTAAATAAGTGTGATTAAGGCATTTTTTTTATAAATTTGAGGAACTATAAAGGAATTAACCGATAGTTAAGTTATGATTTATGAATTTAAAAGCAATTGAATTAAAAACGCTAATACCCGCTAAGGATTTTAAAACTTCTTTGGGTTTTTATCAGGTTTTCGGATTTGAGAAAAGGTATGAAGATGAACAAATTGCTTATTTCGCTTATGGAGATCAAGTATCGTTCTTATTGCAGAATTTTTATGAAAAAGATCTGGCGGAGAATTTGGTACAGCACCTCTTAGTAGAGGATATTGACGCTTGGTATTCCCATCTTAATCACATCAAATTGGCGGAGGTCTTTTCTGTTCGAATGACTCCAATAGAAGAAAAACCGTGGGGGATGAAAGAATTTCACGTATTTGATCCGAGTGGAGTGTTGTGGACTATAGCTCAAAATCTGTAATTCAACGGTACTATAAGCACAAGTTGCAGGGCTTCTAGTAGCTTTGTCAATCGGTGGATTTTTTGCTGGTTGCACAATCGCCGTAGTCATCAATTACCTATTAAAAAATGCTTTCAAGGAATAAAATCGATTAAGCAATTTATTAAGCGTAAATTTGCAGTCTTTTTTCACTATAGAATCCTTATCTGATGATATTATCTAAATTCAAAAGGCTAAAACCTTATTATAAAAGCACCTTTTTATTGGCTGGTCCAGTAATCATATCTCAATTGGGATATACCTTAGTGCACATGGCAGATAGTGTGGTGGTTGGACATTTTTTAGGCACCATACCCTTGGCTGCTGTATCTTTAGTCCATTCCGTTTTTATGGTGGTATTGGTCATTGGATTGGGAATCGCTTATGGAATTACCCCATTAATAGCTCAAGCTAACGGTAGAGGGGATAAACAAGAATGCGCAACCCTATTAGCAAATAGCCTTTGGCTAAATCTTATTACGAGTATTTTACTTTTTTTGCTCGTATACTACGGATCGGTATTTGCTGTTGAGCATCTCGATCAAGATCCTCAAGTAGTAGAGGTAGCAAAACCCTATTTGTTTATTTTGAGTTTATCCATTATTCCGTTGATGATTTTTAATGCATTCAAGCAGTTTGCAGAAGGTTTGGGCTTCACCAAACAAGCTATGAATATTTCGATATGGGGAAATGTATTGAACATCATTTTGGCAATTGTATTTGTTAAAGGAATGTTTGGTATTGAATCCATGGGAATTAGCGGGGTTGGTTACAGTACTTTAATCGACCGTGTTATGATGATGATCGCCATGGGAATCTACGTTTTTAGAGGAAAAGTGTTTAGTGTCTATATACAATATTTTCAATTGTTTAAAGTAGAATGGGATAAGTGCGTTCGAATATTAAAAATTGGAGCACCGGTTGCCATGCAATACGTTTTTGAAATAGGCGCCTTTGCTGGAGCGGCATTAATCGCAGGAACCATCGGAGCCACAGAGCAAGCCTCTCATCAAGTAGGTATTCAATTGGCGTCTCTAACCTATATGATGGCAAGTGGTATAGCTACTGCAGCGACGATAAAAACCGGAAACAGTTTTGGAAATGGAAACTTTGTGCGTTTGCAACGCTATGCGATTTCGTCTTACCATCTCGTGATTTTGTTTATGTGTTGTACGGCAACGCTATTTGCGGTATTTAATCAGTATTTACCCTATATATTCACTCAAGATATAGCCGTAGTTACCATAGCTGCACAATTGTTGATCATTGCTGGTCTATTTCAATTGTTTGACGGTGTACAGGTGGTGGGACTTGGTGTATTAAGAGGGATTGGTGATGTTAATGTTCCGACATTTATTACTTTCTTCGCGTATTGGATCGTTGGTATGCCAGCGGCTTATGTGATGGGAATTGTATTCAAATGGGGCGTTATCGGTATCTGGTATGGACTTAGTCTTGGTTTATTAACTTCCTCTGTATTGCTGTATTGGAGGTATCGCGTTAAAATCAAAATCTTTCTAGCGGGTCAAAATACTCGCTTGAAACCAACAGTAGAAGTATAGTTGTCAGAATTATTTTCAGTATAAAATTCATCCAAAACAATGATTGATGTTGCAACGCTAATCCAGTCGGGGGCTGAACAAAAAAACTATCCTAAGGGGGCTGTGATTTTTGAAGCCAAAACCTATCCAAAGTTTTACTATCAGATCGTTGTAGGGAAAGTCAAAATGAATAATTATTCGGAAAGTGGCAAAGAGTTTATACAGAATATTTTTACAGCTGGACAAAGTTTTGGGGAACCACCGTTATTTATCGATGAACCCTATCCTGCTAATGCAATTGCCCTAACGGCGATTACCTTGTTTCAGATACCCAAGGAACAATTTTTTGTGATGTTGTATCAACATCCGGAAGTATCTATAGCCGTGAATAGGAGTTTAGCGCGACGTTTGTTTTTTAAAGCGGTTATGGCACCTGAAATATCCGCTAAAGAACCCGAGAAAAAACTTCTGGCACTGATGGATTATATCAAAAATCACAGTGAAAATCCATTGGACGACACGCCTTTTTTAATACCGATGACCCGACAGCAATTGGCTGACCTCACTGGATTACGCGTCGAAACCGTGATTAGAACGATCAAGCAATTGGAAAAGGAGGGTAAACTTCAGATCATTCAACGAAAAATATATAGGTAGTTTTATGATTACAATCATAAAATCAAGCTTGTATTAAGCACTACCTTTGTTGAAAATGTAATTAAAATGACTCCTATAGAAAAACAGTTACCCGACGTAACTGACCGAAATCAATTGTTCTTTATCGTCAGTACTTTTTATGATGCTGTACGTCAGGATGCCGAACTCGGCCCTATATTTAATGATATTATCACAGAATGGGACGAGCATTTGGAGAAAATCACCGATTTTTGGGCCATGCATCTATTTGGTACAAAGGCTTATACTGGAAATCCCGTATTAGCTCATCAACTGGTAGATCAGCAACAGCAGGAGAGCATTACCCCTCATCATTTCGGTACTTGGTTGTTCTATTGGTTGCAAACAATTAATACGCATTTTGAAGGTCCCAATGCCGAAATACTCAAAGATAAATCTCGCAAAATGCAGACCATACTGTATATGAAGATTTTTGAATATCGAAAAAAGAAAAAGCAATAGGCGTATTATTTGGGCGTTCCCTATCGGGCGGGCTTTCCACTTTATTTTTCTTGAGCAAAAAAACGCTCAAGAAAAGATGCCGTTTCAATCCCTAACGCGAAGTATCGCGATAAATCTCCTTAGTTTTAGTTCCAATGACCTCTAAAAACAAATATTACTCGTCCAAATGGGCAACTATTTTATTCACATCGGCCTTAGTTGGTTTTCTATCCGGTTTTACCGGGTTGATTTTAAAACATTTGACAGAGAATTTCGAAGATCGGTTTTTTCTAAAAACACAAGATAATAATTATCTAATCGCCCTTTTTCCAATTTTGGGGTTAAGCGTTATTTTTATACTGCGAAAGTTTTTGTTTAAAAACAAAGAGAACAAGGGGATTCGCGAAGTACTCGACGCTACTTCTTCGGCTAAAAAATTGCCCTTATATAAAATTCCATCTCATTTTATCAACGGGTTTATAACGGTTATTTTTGGTGGATCAACGGGAATAGAAGTATCTACTGTGGTCAGTACGGCGGCTATAGGAGGGGTGGTTGCAAGGAAAAGGCATTTTCTTAAAAAGTATAAAAACGAATGGATGGGTGCCGCGATTGCAGCTGGAATAACGGTGCTTTTTCACAGCCCGTTGGCGGGACTGTTCTTTTCGTATGAAAATATTTTAAAAAGACGCTCCAAAATTATAATTGCTACGCATTTGATTTCGGTAACCGTAGCATGGGCCATGTTGATAATTGCCGATGAACCCCCTTTGTTTCAGACCCAATTACAGGAATGGAAATATGAGGCGATTCCGTATTTCCTTATATTATCTCTTGTAGCATCGGTTTATGGGGTGTATTTGACCCGTTCAGTATTGTTGATTAAAACGCGTTTCTTGCTTAAAAAACATGCCTACTTAAATGTAGTGTGCTGCGCGGCATTTCTTAGTCTGTTTATTTGGCTTTTCCCAGAATTGTATGGCGACGGTTATCACGCTATTAAAAATCATATGAATTTTAGCATTCATACAAACGGATGGATGTTGCTAAACTTGGTGTTATTGCTATTTCTAAAACCAATTATGGCGGCAATTACCCTTAGAGGAGGTGGAGATGGTGGTGTTTTTGCGCCGAGTATTTTTGCCGGAGCATTTCTCGGTTTATTGATAGCGAATCTAGCCAACACCTTTGCGGGAGCTTCATTGATTCCAATCAATTTTATGGTTTTGGGGATTGCTTTGGTTCTAAGTGCCAGTCTGCACGCACCATTTACAGCTGTGTTTTTGGTTTGTGGACTGTTTGGAGATTATGCTTTGTGGATGCCTTTATTAATCTTAGCACCGCTGACCAAATGGATCTCCTCCAAAATTTATCCCTATACGGTATATAACATCCATTTAAAAACAGCTGGTGTAAAATAAATAGTAATTCATTAGCCCAGAATAACCCTATTGTAACTAAGCGAAACCTTTTTTTTAAGTCTGTCTTCGGTACAGAACTTCTAATGATCAAAATTTTCAACGATTCTTAATTGAGTCTGAATAGGTTAGTTTTTCTTAACCGAAAGTTGTTATAAAATCGCGATTATGCTCGTTTTATTTTGAAAAGTCATCGTTTTTTGATTTACTTTTGAATAAAAAAGCGATGAAAAACAAAGGACATTTTTTTGGCGTGCTAATTATTGTATTAAGTGTGCTTGCTACATCTTTCTCGATGATGGCTGTGCCAAAAATTGGGGAAAATAAATTTAGATTTAAGATTTATCAAAACGGAAGAGAGGTTGTTGTAAAGAACCATGCCGTGGAATTGGAACGAACTACTTTTCAGATAAAATTTTTATTTGACGATCCGATGGGGGTTCTAGTCCATGCTTCTTTTAAAGATCAGGTCTATAAAGAAATTGCTGGAGGAACGCCATTTTTTGAAATTAAAGGAATGGAAACGGGTATGGCGGAAGAGCTGTATAACCCCTCTGAAAGCGTGATCGTGGAAGACAGTGCGCCGAGTTATTGGTTTTTTGACAATACGGAAGAACATCGTTTTGACGATTGTGTTCAAAAAAATGATATATGGGTGTGTACCCGTACTATCGATAATTTTAATTACGTTTATAAAGACAAATTAGTTTCGGTTTCTAAAGCCAAAACACCCTTGTATTTAGTATTGGTTTCTACGGGCTTTGACGAAGAAACGGACAAACAAAGCGAATACCAACGTGATTACGTAAAAATCAGTTGGAAGAAATAATTCGCCGAAGTACAATAACTTTGGGTTGTATAACCCCGAAATTCACTAAAGTTTAGCATTCGATTTTAAACTAAAAACATGAACTCCATTTTAATTATTGATGACGAGGTAAAACTCCGAAACTTATTGGCACGAATTATCGAATTAGAAGGATTTGAAGTGATTCAAGCTTCGGATTTAAAGTCGGGATTTAAAAAGTTGGAACAGCAAGCCTTTGACTTGGTGTTGTGCGATGTGAAATTACCCGATGGCAGTGGTGTGGATTTTACAGCTAAAGTAAAAGAGCATTTTCCGATGTTAGAATTGATTTTAATGACGGCTTATGGAAATATTCCCGATGGCGTACAAGCGATTAAAAATGGAGCATACGACTACATCACTAAAGGAGAGGATAACAATAAAATTATACCGCTAATCTATAAAGCGTTAGAGAAAGTGCAACTCAATCAGCGCGTTGAAAAATTAGAGCGTCGACTGGATCAAAAATATTCCTTTGAAAAAATTGTCGGTAAATCTACCGCTATCGTACAAGCAATACAATTAGCCAGACGCGTGGCAACCACGGGAACTACCGTTTTGTTGACTGGAGAAACCGGAACGGGCAAAGAGGTCTTTGCACAGGCTATTCATCAGGAGAGCTCTCGCAAAAAACAGGCATTTGTAGCCATTAACTGCGCGGCTTTTAGCAAGGATTTATTGGAAAGTGAGATGTTTGGTCATAAAGCAGGCGCTTTTACCAATGCGATTAAAGATCAAAAAGGTTTGTTTGAAGAGGCACATTTGGGAACTTTCTTTTTAGACGAAATAGGAGAATTGCCTTTAGACTTGCAAGCCAAATTGTTGAGGGTTTTGGAAACGGGCACCTTTTTAAAAATTGGAGACTCCAAACCGACTACGGTAGATATTCGAATCATTGCCGCAACCAATCGCGATTTGTCGAAGGAAATAGAACAGGGAACTTTCAGGGAAGATTTGTATTACCGTTTGTCGGTTTTTCCAATCGAATTGCCAGCCTTGCGCAACCGCACTGCCGATATCCCCGATTTAATCAACCATTTTTTAACGGTAATGGCTCCGCAGAGCGGAAAAAAGGCTCTAAAGCCATCTAAGGAGGCCTTAGAGGCCTTAAAAACACATTCGTGGCCTGGTAATATCCGTGAAATGAAAAACGCCTTAGAGCGCGGTTTAATCATGAGTAATTCTACAGTGTTGGAATTGATGGATCTGCCGATTGAATTTCAGAGAAAAAGCGGTCAACAGTTTAAAGAAATGACTTCGTTTGAACTGGCATTTGCCGAGAAAAATCACATACAAATGGTGTTGAAATACACCAATGGAAATAAAACAAAAACCGCTGAATTGCTCGGAATTGCGTTGACTACGCTTTACAGAAAAATAGAAGAATACCATTTGGTGTAAAATACCCTATCATAACGCTATTAAAAACCCTTTCAAAATGAAAGGGTTTTTTGTTTTAGAGCATTCTGGTATTTTAATCAACAGTTGGATTATCAGTCGATTGTATGTGTATTTGTTTTAATGGTATGGGAATTGGCTATATGCTTCCTATCAAACTTAAAAAACAAGGAACATGCACAACCTACTTACGGTACCGCTCACCGTTTTTTCATCAAACTTGATGATACAAAAGAAATCGGATCACGACAACCTCTTATGGTCGACAATTAAAATTTTAGTACCGCTTAAGGACCATTTGATCCAAAGTGGTGATTTTAATAACAGTTTAAAAACAGGTAACCGATGGTAGCCCTTTTGTTATTCGTTATAGGACTGCTTGGTTTTGTACTGTGTTACAAAGCCATTGAATATTTTGATACCCTTTAAATCTTAAACCTTTTTACTATGATTTTTCTACTGTTGTTGGCTGTGGCCGTCTTTGGATATATGTGTTATGTATTGATCAATCCAGAGAAATTTTAATAAACTATTTTTTTATAAATAACTTTTATATAGCAATTTATGTGTTGTTATATAAATACTTAATACAATTAAAATGAATACAGAAATACTAGGAGTTATTGCGATGTTTGTGTTGGCGATCGCAATAGCAATTCCGCTGGGTAAATATATAGCGAAGGTGTATGCAGGTGAGCGTACATTTTTGGATATGCTGTTTAATCCGATAGAAATACGTTTATACAAAATCAGTTGCATAGACGAAACAGCGCCGATGAATTGGAAGCAACATCTTCAGGCCTTATTAACTATTAATCTCGTGTGGTTTGTGATGGTATTTGTGTTGCTGATGACCCAGCAGTACTTACCGTTAAATCCAGATAATAACCCCAATATGTCTGCGGACCTTGCTTTTAATACGGTCATTTCTTTTGTAGTTAATTGCAATTTACAGCATTATTCCGGTGAGACCGGAGTGAGTTATCTCTCTCAAATGGTATTGATGTTTTTGCAATTTGTCAGTGCGGCAAGTGGTATGGCGGCGGCTGTAGTGGTTTTTGAGGCTTTTAAACATAAAACAGCACAACATCTGGGCAATTTTTATGTGTTTTTTGTCAAATCGATTACTCGTATCTTATTACCGCTAAGCGTGCTTGTAGCGCTTATTTTGGTTTTTAACGGGACACCGATGACCTTTGAAGGTAAAGATACAATGAGTGCTATGGAAGGACAAAACGTAGAAGTTTCTCGTGGACCGGTGGCGGCTTTTGTAGCGATAAAACACTTGGGGACCAACGGGGGTGGTTTTTTTGGAACCAATGGTGCCCATCCTTTTGAAAATCCCAATTACACGACCAATATGGTCGAAATGATTGCGCAATTAATCATTCCTTTTGCGATGATTTTTGCCTTTGGTATATACATCAACAGAAAACGTTTCTCCTATATGATTTTTGGAGTTATGACAGTCGGGTTTTTATGTCTGGTAATTCCAAATGTTGTGATGGAAAGTGCTGGTAATCCTGCAATTGAGCGTATGGGAATCAATATGGATGCCGGAGCAATGGAAGGTAAGGAAAGCCGTATTGGAGCGGCGGCTTCGGGCTTTTGGAGTATTGCCACTACGGTGATTTCTACGGGATCGGTCAATTCGATGCACGATAGTTCGATGCCGCTTTCGGGTATGAATGAATTGTTAGCCATGATGATCAACAGTTTTTATGGTGGTGTCGGAGTCGGTATTTTAAACTTTTTCATATTTGTGATATTAGCGGTGTTTATCAGCGGGTTAATGGTTGGACGTACACCTGAATTTTTTGGAAAGAAAATCGAAGCTCGAGAGATTAAAATAGCACTGATAATCGCCTTGGTTCATCCATTTTTAATTTTAGTGGGAACCGCCTTAGCCGTTTCTATGCCTGGATTGACCGAGAGTACTTTAAACAATCCTTCTTTCCACGGTTTTTCAGAAATACTTTATGAATATACCTCGGCTTCTGCTAATAACGGAAGTGGCTTTGAAGGTTTGGGAGACAATACACCGTGGTGGAATATCAGTACGGGTATCGTGCTGCTATTAGCGCGATTTATACCGATTATTGGACCGGTGGCTATTGCGGGTTTATTGGCACAAAAGGCTTATATACCCGAAGGTTCTGGTACTTTAAAAACCGACACAGCGACTTTTGGGGTTTTGATATTGACCATTATTTTGATCATTGCCGCTTTGGCCTTTTTTCCGGCATTAACCCTTGGACCTATCGCGGAATATTTTACACTACATCAATAAGCTGTTGGAGTGATCGCAATCCATATCGGGTTTAAATCAGAATTCGAATTATTCATTGCGATTAGCGCTAAGCTTTATTTTAAAAATAATTATATATGAACACAAATAACACGACTCTTTTTGATAAAAGAGTACTCTCTGATGCTGTCAAACAATCGTTTGTAAAATTAGATCCAAGAACGTTATACAAAAATCCTGTCATGTTTACGGTGGAAATAGGTGCTTTTGTACTGTTTTTAGTCTGTATTTGGATTTTAATGGGTGAGAAAGATCAGGGTAGTTTTGGATACAACCTGACGGTTTTTATTTTGCTTTTATTCACTCTACTGTTCGCCAATTTTGCCGAAGCTATTGCTGAAGCGCGTGGCAAGGCACAGGCCGATAGTTTGCGTAAAACCCGTGAAGAAACCCCTGCGACCCTGGAAGATGGAAGTGTAGTTTCGTCAGCATCTCTAGTCAAAGGCAGTGTATTTATCTGTAAGGCAGGTGATATTATTCCCGCAGATGGTGAGATTATAGAAGGATTAGCGACTATAGATGAAAGTGCTATTACCGGTGAGAGTGCCCCGGTTATTCGGGAATCAGGCGGTGATAAAAGTTCGGTTACCGGCGGCACTAAAGTACTGTCCGACCAGATTAAAGTAGTGGTAACTACGCAACCGGGCGACAGTTTTTTGGATAAAATGATCGCTTTGGTAGAAGGTGCTAGCAGACAAAAAACACCCAATGAAATTGCGCTGACGATACTGTTAGCTGGTTTTACGATGATTTTTATTATTGTTACGGTGACTTTAAAACCCTTTGCGGATTATGCGGGTGTTTCGATTACTATAGCCGCCTTTATTTCACTATTTGTATGTTTGATTCCAACGACTATAGGAGGTTTATTGTCTGCAATTGGAATAGCGGGTATGGATAGAGCCTTGCGTGCTAATGTGATTACCAAAAGTGGGAGAGCAGTGGAAGTAGCAGGTGATATTGACGTTTTACTATTGGATAAAACGGGAACCATCACGATTGGAAATCGAAAGGCGACTGAATTTTATACGGCTGAAGGCGTTGAACCGCAGCACTTTCAGAAATCGGTGGTCTTGAGTTCGATGAGTGATGAAACTCCAGAGGGGAAATCCATTATAGAATTAGCGGGTAAAGACCCGAAGTGCTACGGGATTAGCAATCCTATTTTTATTCCTTTTACCGCTGAAACACGGAGTTCTGGAATTGATTTTGATGGGCTGCGCATCCGCAAAGGTGCCGCTGATGCTATTCGAAAACTGTGTGAGGAAAAAGGTAATAGCTATCCAATGGAAATTCAGGAGATCGTCGAGAGAATCGCCAATAATGGAGGAACACCACTGGTGGTTTCGGAAAACGAAAAAATCATCGGCGTGGTAGAATTGCAGGATATCGTGAAACCGGGCATTCAGGAGCGTTTTGAGCGACTGAGAATGATGGGTATTAAAACGGTTATGGTTACGGGAGATAATCCTTTAACGGCGCGCTTTATAGCTGAAAAAGCAGGGGTAGACGATTATATCGCGGAAGCCAAACCCGAAGATAAGATGAACTATATCAAAAAGGAACAAAGCGAAGGTCGACTAGTTGCGATGATGGGTGATGGTACCAATGACGCACCGGCTTTGGCTCAGGCCAATGTTGGGGTAGCGATGAACAGCGGGACTCAAGCAGCTAAAGAAGCGGGTAATATGGTCGACTTGGATAACGATCCGACCAAACTGATCGAAATCGTTGAGATTGGTAAACAGTTGCTAATGACCCGTGGTACCTTGACTACCTTCAGTATTGCCAACGATGTTGCCAAGTATTTCGCACTGATTCCAGCACTTTTTATCACGGCCATACCCGCATTAAGCAGTTTGAATATCATGCAACTGCACAGTCCGGAAAGCGCGATACTATCGGCGGTCATATTCAATGCCATCATCATCCCGATTTTAATTCCATTAGCGCTAAAAGGCGTTGCGTATAAACCAATTGGTGCCAGTGCTTTATTGAGACGGAATTTATTGATTTACGGTCTGGGCGGTATCTTGGTTCCCTTCGTCGGTATCAAGCTAATCGATTTGTTTGTTGCACTGTTTGTTTAGTTTTAGTATTAAATTTAAACTTTAAGTAATGTGTTTTAATAATTTATAAAACAGCAATTAAAATATAAAAAAAATGAAAAAAAATATACTTTCTGCCATATTGCTTACAGGCGGAACCATGTTGTTATTAGTTGTGGTATATCCACTAATCGTCTGGGGTTTTGCACAGTTTTCACCGAACTCCGGTAAGGGCGAATTGGTGAGACACAACGGCAAGGCCTATTATGTAAACATCGGACAGGACTTTGTTTCCGATAAGTATTTTTCATCGCGACCCTCAGCTGTAGACTATAATGCTGCGGGTTCTGGTGCCAGTAATAAAGCCGTTACGAATCCCGAATATTTAGCGGAGGTATCACAGCGTATCGACGAATTTATGACCAAGAACCCAACGGTTAAAAAAGAAGATATTCCCGTTGATTTAGTTACGGCAAGCGGTAGCGGGTTGGATCCTAACTATTCCGTACAAGCAGCTGTGGTTCAAGTGGCTCGAATTGCCGCAAGTAGAAATCTTTCGGAGAGTGTGATTACGCAATTAATTCACAACCAAATCGAAAGTCCCTTACTGGGGATTTTTGGCCCAGAGAAAGTTAATGTATTGCGTTTGAATATTGCCTTAGACCAAATCAAATAACAAGTATGAAAAACTTATTTAGTACAGTGCTACTCCTCGGTGGAGTAGCTATTGCTGTGGCACAACACGATACGATATCCAAACCGGCATTGACTATTGACGGTTATGCCGAATTGTATTATAGTTATAGCTTTAATCAGCCCAAGAACAACCAACTACCCGGGTATTTGTATTCGTTTAATCGACATAATGAGGTTAGTCTTAATTTCGGAATGATCCGAGCGACTTATGAAAAAAATCGAGTTCGAGGAAAAATAGCTTTGATGGCCGGCAGTTATGTCACGTCTAACTTAGTGGCAGAACCCGATGGATTAAAAAATATCTATGAGGCCAATGTGGGATTAAAACTATCAGAAACCAAGAATTTGTGGTTGGATGCGGGTATTTTTAGTTCACATATCGGTTATGAAAGTGCTATCGGAGCGGATGTTTGGACGTTGACTCGAAGTATACCAGCTGAAAACTCGCCTTATTTTTCGTCGGGAGTTAAGATTTCCTACAAATCACCGAATCAAAAGTGGTTTTTAAGCGGTTTAGTCTTAAATGGATGGCAACGTATGCAACGCGTCGATGGCAATCGTACGTTGGCTTTTGGACATCAATTGACCTATCAACCCAATGAAAAATTCTTGATTAACAGCAGTTCCTTTATCGGTAGTGATACACCCGATAGCTTGAGACAAATGCGGTATTTTCACGATTTGTATGCCGAAATAAAGCTTAGTCCTAAAATGCGGATGATTGCGGGATTTGACATCGGTGTTCAACAGCAGTACAAACACAGTAAATCGTATAATGTATGGTACAGCCCGAGTTTAATCGGGAAATATACCTTTAACGACAAATGGAGTATTAGCGCTCGCGCAGAATACTATGCAGATAAAAAGCAAGTCATCCTAGTAACAGATACTGAAAACGGATTTCAAACTTGGGGATACTCGGCCAATTTGGATTATAGGATAACAAATGAAGTATTGTGGCGCATTGAACTGCGTAATTTTGACAGTAAAGACGCTATTTTTACTAGAAACGAACGTGCTGTGTCGAGCAATGCGTTTGCGAGTACCAGTTTGTCCATAAAATTTTAAAACAACACTATGCAAGAAGAACGCCAATCTGCCGAGGAGTTTTTAAAATTAATTCGCCGTTCTAAACGCGGTAAATTCAAGGTTTATATCGGAATGAGTGCTGGAGTGGGAAAAACTTACCGCATGTTGCAAGAGGCGCACGGTTTGATGAAAAGTGGGGTCAAGGTAAAAGTTGGCTTTGTAGAGACGCATCAACGCGAGGAAACCGAAGCTTTGATTGAGGGTTTGATCGTGATTCCGAGAAAGCAGTTTTTTTATAAGGGGAAACAAGTGGAAGATATGGATTTGGATGCCATATTAGCAATAAGACCGGAGGTGGTGATCGTTGATGAGTTGGCTCATTCCAATATTGCTGGAAGTAAAAACGACAAGCGATGGCAAGATGTTATGGATATATTAGACGCCGGAATCAGTGTGATTTCGGCGGTTAATATTCAACATATTGAAAGTTTAAACGCCGAGGTAAAGGAGATTACAGGAATTGATATACAGGAGCGCATTCCCGATCAGGTCTTGGCTCAGGCAGATGAGATAGTCAATATCGATTTGACGGTTTCCGATTTGATGGAACGCTTAATTCAAGGAAAAATTTATAAAAATGATAAAATTGCTGCGGCTCTAAAGAATTTCTTTACCACGTCAAATATCTTACAACTTCGAGAGTTGGCTTTAAAGGAAGTCGCTTCACATGTAGAGAAAAAGGTGGAGACTGAAATAAGTTCATCCATACACGCGCGTCCGACGCGTTTTTTGGCTTGTATCAGTAGTAATGAGAAGACAGCCAAGGCGGTAATTAGAAAATCAGCTCGATTGGCCAACTATTTTCATTCGAGATGGTATGTGTTGTATGTACAAACAGCTAAGGAAAGTCCTAATAAAATATCGCTATCCAAACAAAGGCATTTGATTAACAACCTAAAATTGGCCACGGAATTGGGAGCAGAAATTATTAAAGTTGAAAACAACAGTGTCGCTCAGGCTATTTTACAACAAGTCGAAGAGCGTAAAATCACCACTATTTGTATAGGGAAACCGAGGTTGCACTTGTATCAAATTATTTTAGCTACCAATGTGTTCAATCAGTTGTTAAAAAAGTTATCTTCATCGGCTGTAGATGTTATGATTATGTCTTAGTACAAATGAGTTAGTAAGACCGTGGTTTTGCGAATCTCATTGGCGGTAAAAAGAATTGGGGCAGTAGAAAAACACCTTAGTAAAAGATATATGAGAATTAAAACCAAGTTAACCCTAGGAGTGGGATTGTTGTTTATTTTGATCGTTTTATTGGGTATGGTAGGGGCGGTTTACATCCATTTCCTAAAAAATGACACCGAAAATATATTGTTAGACAATTACAATTCTGTCATTTATTCCAAGCAGATGTTACAGGAAACTGAAAGTCACACAAATTTCGCCCATTTTGAAGAAGAATTAAGACTGCAGGAGCTCAATGCTACCGAAGCGGGAGAGCAGAAAATCAATAGGGAATTGCGCGAGCATTTCGAAGCGTATAGAAATAACGGTCAATCACCAGCTGATTTAAGTCATATCAGAGAGTCGCTCTTGGAGTTGATGACGATGAATATGCAGGCGATCGAGCAAAAGAGTCAGTTGGCACAAGATACGGCCAATCGGGCTACGGTGTGGATTGCCGTAACCGGTACGGCTTGTTTTATCATAGCCTTTACCTTGTTGATCAATTTACCGTCAAATATCTCGAATCCGATTAGTGAGTTAACGGACAGCATTCAAAAAATTGCCGCTAATAAATATGATGAACGGGTACATTTTGAAGACAACAATGAATTTGGAGATTTGGCAAAATCGTTCAATACGATGGCGCAAAAATTAGAGGAGTACAACAGCAGCAATCTGGCACAATTGATGCGACAAAAGACCAGAATTGAAGCGTTGATCAATAATATGAAAGATCCGGTAATTGGTTTGGATGAAAATTGGAAAGTGATTTTTGTCAACGAGGAAGCTTGTAAGGTTACCGGGATGGAATCCCAGCAAATGATTGGTTATAGTAGTAAGGATTTGGCTTTGGATAACGATTTAATTAGACTGTTGTTATTGAATCTTGATTCGGAGGAGATCAGACCAGAAGATACCCTGAAAATCATGGCTAACGGCAAAGAGGGTTATTATTCGCAGGAGGTGATTCACATTGAAGTAATACCGACGGGAGAACAACTTAAGGAATTGGTAGGGCATGTTTTAATTTTGAGAAACATCACGGAATACAAAGAATTGGATTTTGCTAAAACTCGTTTTATCGCAACGGTATCACACGAATTTAAGACACCTATTGCATCGATGAAATTGAGTTTGCAATTACTGGAAAACAAACGTATCGGAGACTTAAATTTGGAACAACAAAATTTGGTTGCTGGGCTTAAAGACGATGCGGATCGGCTGTTGAGAATTACCTCAGAATTGCTCAATATGACTCAGGTGGAAAGTGGAAACATCCAGCTCAATATCTTAAATACTCCTGTGGAAAAAATTGTTGATTACGCCATTATGGCCAATCAAAATCAGGCAGATACAAAAGAAATTACCCTTAAAAGTATGATTGAACTTTCCGCTACATTGGTGCAGGCCGATGCCGAAAAAACAGCTTGGGTAATGACTAATCTACTAACCAATGCCATTAACTATTCGCATGAACAATCCGTGATTGAAATACATGTTTATCAACAAGGTGATACGGTTGTTTTTAGTGTTAAAGACTTTGGTATCGGTATTCCACCCGAATATCTATCCAAAGTTTTTGATCGATATTTTAGAGTTCCGGGTACACATCGTGAGGGAACAGGACTGGGCTTGGCTATAAGCAAAGAGTTTATCGAGGCACAAGGAGGAACGATACGGGTTCAGAGTGAATATGGTGTCGGGAGTGAGTTTGTGGTGATACTCAAAAAGGTAGCAACAGTATAGACTCCGCACAAATTTGCCAAAGAGGATCGTTTAAGCTCCGTTTCTAGCTTGTCGAGATTAGTTGTAGTATAAAAATATTTTAATACAATATATTGAATAAAAAAAATAAGATTATAGGAGGAGTAATGGCTGTTTTGGCTGCGGTAATTGTAGTTCCGGATATAGGTTCATACTATCAACAAATGAAAATGTTAGGTGAGCGATTGCCTGAGAAGTATAAAGCAGTTCCATTTTTTGATGATCTCAAATCCAATTCGCATTATGATATACAGCATTTTGAAAGTAATGTTCCGCAATATGCTTTTATGACGGATACCGGTTCTTTAGTGATCAGTACCAATCATTTGTCCGAAGACTCTTCAGCTGGGTCTATATCAAAGTGGTTTAAAATTGATAGTTTGGGGCGTGCTGTAGATTCTTTAGTGATCCAAGATCAATTGATGCAAACTTTTGATTCCTATCTGTACAATATAGACGCGGGTTATTATTTAACTTGGTTATCAACGGGCGATACCATTCGTCAACCTTTTGTTTCTATTGGTGAAGGAGCCGTTTTGAATGAAGCAGCTACGAGGGAATTATTAGAGGGGGCTACCTACGCAACAGATCGCTATACCTCTGATCCGGCTGATGTAAATAAATCGCTGCGAACTGTAGTCGTTTTTAAAGACAGACAATGGTATACGGTAAAAACTACTTATCGTGATTTCTTGCCGAGTTACGCCGATCCGCAAGTATTTATTTCACCAGAAACTATCGATTTTGGGTTAATCGACCAACAACAAGCGGTAGTTCTGAACTATTTTGATAAAGAGTATTGGTATGGAAATAGCTTCTGGAATATCAGTTTTGCGGTAAACGGTCAAAAACCGGAACATTGGACTGGTACAGCTTATTGTGAAATGACTTTAAATGAACTGAAAGTAAGCTTTAAAAAAGACCAATTAGACTTATACAGACACGGAACTTTAGGATGGTACGACTTAACCATATATCAGCCACCTGCTTCTAATTATGCTTTGGTCAGTATGGAAGAGGGGCGCAAACAGTATGTGATTCGATGGAAATGAAAAAGGCTGGGAAATGTCGGATAACATTTCCCAGCCTTTTTATACCGGTTTCGTTTAATCCCATTTGTTTTTTGTACAGACCGACATCTTTCCACCACCGGTAAAAAATAAACCAAGACTAACAAACAAGTATATACATACGAGTTCAATAGCCAAGCCCCCGTTGGAATTAAGAGAAAAGACCTCATTCACATGAGCAAATAAAACAATTAAGATGCAAGTTACAGCCAATGCCAAGCTGGCCAAACGGGTTCTAAATCCGATAATGATCAGTAATGGGGCTATAATTTCACCAATGTAAATACCATAACCAAGAAAGGTTGGTAATCCATGGTCACTCACCACGCTTTTAATATAATCAAGACCGTGTACAATTTTGTTAATTCCGTGTAATAGCATGGTAAAACCAATGACCATTCGGATTAATAAAAGACCTAAATCAATGTTTGTTTTCATGTTTTCTGATTTTAAATGTTAATTAATAGTATTTGTAAGCTTTGATGCTCAAATTTTATTTTTTAGATTATCAAAAACGGTTTAAATATAATTATTTCTTTTAATTAAGCCTTATATTTTGATAATTTAATTGTTTTTGACGCTGTGGAGTTGTTTTTTTTGTAAAAATATTGTTTGTTTGTAATGAAAAATGGATTCGCAAATGTGTTAATGCTTTTTTGGTGGGTTAATTCTTTGTGAATCAAGTTAATATATTTTTTAATTGGTTTAAAAGAAGTAAGTTTTATGAAGAATACACTAGTAATGTTTTGCTTTTTCTTGCATTTAGGAATTGGGTTTTCTCAAGAAATTGCACAAAATTTAACAATAGACCAGGTAGTCAGTAATGACAATGTAGCAAAATGGGAAGTGAATCCGGTATTTTATGGAGAAATATTTGGATCAGTAATGGGCAAGGATTTTGAAAAGGAGAGTTTGGGTGGAGGACTGAATTATCAAGTGAAATCTCACCTTTTTTCAATTCAATATATTGCAAGCTCCGTAAAAGATCAGGCTTATGCATATATTCCGCTTGAAAGTATGACTATTCACGATCATAATATTCTGTATGGACAACGCTTTATTTTTGGAACACTATCTCTAAGTTTTTCGGCAGGTGTTTCTTATTCGAATATTATTCGAAAGATTACTGAAAACTATGCACATGACGCTCCTTATATCAAAAATGATAACTATTGGGGAATTCCCTATGAGCTCAATATCAAGTGGTTTAAAAGCGTTAAAAGGCCTTTGCTGCCAGCTAGGTTATTGTCAATGAGTAAACCCACAGCATTTGGGACTAGTTTTGGATTCAAATTCCACGGGTCTATTTCACAGCAGAATTATGTAGGAGTGGGAATGGTTATAGGGATGGGGTGGCACAGACCTTATGAGAATTAGTCGATATATTATAGATTTGATTAGTGAAAACGCGTTTAAATTTGAATAATTATCAAGTAAAATGAATTTAAAAATAAGTACTGTATTATGAAAAATTGGTTTTGGTTTTGTCTGGTCATTTTATCCTTTACCTATCTAGGATGTGAGAATGAAAATATATTACCTCCGGCAACCTCATTGGGATACAATACTTTTGGGTGCGTTGTCGATGGCGAGCTGTTTAAATGTGGCATATATGATAACGGTGATGAGGTGAGTAGTTATTATAGTGCTGACTCAACTAGAGTTTCTGGAAATAGTTATATAGAAGGATTTTTAAAAACTGAAATCAATATTTCTCTTACGGCAAAAAACATCGATCTGGAAGAGGGAAAAACCTACCGACTAGATGAACCGAAATCGGGTCAGGCCTATGCCGAAATAAGATTTGACTACTCTAGAAATGGATATACTACAGGCGGTGATCAAACGGGCGAGTGGACCATCACCAAATTGGATAAAACTAATAAAATTATTTCGGGTTTTTTCTGGTTTAACGTAGCCACAGATGACGGTAAAGTTTACAAAGTTACCAGAGGTCGATTTGATTTGAGCTATGCGGGTAAATCGTCCTATTGATTCCAATTAAAGCTATACTTTTTTTACTATAAAAACTGAAAAGGATCGTTACTCATTGTCGGTATGCTGTTGATGTATAATTTTAAAGCATTACGCTGTGGAAGGAGTTGTAATTTTGTGCAATGTTTCTTTTCTACTGCGCAATTCCTTTGGGGTTAAGCCTTGGGATTGTATTTTTATAAATTTATTAAAATGACTGACATCGGTAAATCCAAATTCTGCGCTGATTTCTTTTATTAAATCGCTACTGTATTGTAAGCGATTCTCCAAAATTCGAAATCGGTAAGTATCAATATAGTGTTTGATTGAAAGGCCCATTTCAGTTTTAAATATCCGACTTAATTGAGAAATGGAAATTTTAAAATGCAATGCCAAATAACCTAGGCTAATTTTGTCTGGTTGCTGTATATTATCGTGTATATGACGAACCACTCGTATAAAAAGGGGATCATTATAATGTGGTAGCGCATTGGGAATGACACTGCAGTTTTTTTGTAGTAATATCAAGATCGAATGCAATAATGGGAGCATAGTTTCAGTAGGTTTTGCTTCATTCTCTTCCCACTCCTCAACAATCAATTTAAATAAAATTTCCAATTTTAAGAGGGCACTTTCACTGAGCAAAATCGGATTGTGCTTTTCTTTAGCTATACCTAATTCATCAATAATTTTATTCCACTTGCTTGGATTCTTATCTGACGCATATAAATATTCATAGGAGAATTTAAGTACGCTAAATTCGGTTTCACTTTTTATATCAAAGAGATGGGCGTCATTGGGTGCTAAAAAAAACAAACACTTGTTTTGGTAAACGGTATCCTGATTATTAAAATGATGTATGCCGTGTCCTCGATGTATAAACATCAATTCAAGATGGTTGTGGTTGTGCAGGGGAAACGGCCATTCCATGGTACTGAAATGACGAATAAATATGGGCGTGAATTGAATAAAACGTTTCATGAGTGTTTTTTACAATTTAATGGTGTAAAAATACCATTTTATCTATTTGCATGGAAGTAGTTTTGCATCAAATTATTTTTCATGGAAACCCAAAATATTCAGCACTATCACAAAGCCATTATACCGATCATGGCTGTTGCAGCTGGCGTAATCGTTGCTAATGTCTATTATAATCAACCTATTTTAGGTGAAATAGGAAGATCTTTAAACAGCTCGGAAAGTGTTATTGGGAAAATTTCGATGTTGGCTCAACTGGGGTATGGTTTGGGTATGTTTTTTTTGTTGCCACTAGGTGATAAGGTCAACCGTAAAAAGTTAATATTAATGTTGACAGCAGCCTTGGTAGTAACTTTAGGATTAGCAGCCTGTTCGCAGAATGCGACTCAGATTCTGTTTTTAAGTTTTTTTGTTGGTTTGTTTTCGACACCAGCTCAGATCATACTTCCGATGGCTGCGACTTTGGGGAAAGAGAATCGCGGTAAAAATGTCGGGAAGGTGTTTAGTGGTATACTGATTGGCATTTTGGGAGCTCGGGTACTCAGTGGTTTGGTTACTACCTATTTGGGATGGCGCTATGTCTTTGTTATTTCTGCATTGATGGTTCTGTTTGTAATGGTATTATTATATAAATACTTACCAGAAATACCGAGTAAGTTTCAGGGCAGTTATTTGAGGTTGTTACAATCCACCTTAAGATTGGTCAAACAGTATAAAACCTTGCGACAAGCTGCCTTATTGGGATCTTTCACCTTTGGAGTGTTTTGTTCTTTTTGGACTACTTTGACTTTTCATCTCAGTAGTGAACCTTTAAGTTATTCGACAGCTACCATAGGTTTGTTTGGATTAATTGCTATTGGGGGAGCATTAGTAGCTCCTGTTTTTGGCAGAATCGCCGATAACGGCAAGGTTTTTAAAGGCCTGTTTATCACGGTATCCCTATTGGTAGGAAGTATCATGTTGATTAAAATATTTCCTTATTCTATTTTAGTTTTGATCCTAAGTATTTTCTTTTTGGATATCGGTGTTCAAGCGACCCAAATCATTAATTTTACACGTATATATGCACTTGATGAGCAGGCACATAGTCGACTTAATACCATTTATATGACAACTTATTTTATAGGTGCGGCAGTGGGTACTTTTTTCGGATTGTGGAGTTGGAAAATAGGAAATTGGGATATGGCTACATGGCAGATGTTGTTGTGGAGCTGTATTGCTTTATGTTTGGTTTATCTTTCCTATCGTTCGACTTATAAAAAAAGAGCATAATACGACCTTGGAAATAGATATTTTCAATGAATTAAGCACTTTTTAAGGTCAAACTTGTTCAAAACCGGACCTTTGTCAACACCAACAAAAAGTTGTTGGTGAACGCTTGGGGTTTTGAGATATTTTTTTTATGCTTTTTTTAATGAATATGTAAGAAATAAACCTTAAAAAGCAACAATCGAACAGCGATTTAACACTAGTAGCCAAAGGCGAAAAATTTAACATTTCCGATTAAAAAAAAAGCCTTTTGGCGTATTGTTTTTTTTTACTAAAAAGTATATTTGTATAGGTTTTTTATACATATATATGGTAGGATTTGAGTTAAATCCAGTTTACGAGTTAATAATTGACGATTTAGTCAATTGTAAATACGCGATATCCGATCACTTTTTTTCGGATGAAGAAGTACGAATACTTCGCAACCACCTCCTTTTAAAACAAGAACAAGAAAATTTTAAAAAAGCAGCTATAGGTAAGCTTTTCAACGAACAAGTGATCAAGGAAGTTCGGGGTGATTTTATATTGTGGATGGAGGAAGAAAAAGCCGATGAGGTGGAGCACATGTTTTTTGCAAAAATAAACGACTTAATTGCTTATTTAAACCGCACCTGTTATTTGGGAATTTGCGAAAGTGAATTTCACTATGCCATTTATCCAGAGGGCACTTTTTATCAACGGCATTTAGACGTTTTTCAAAATGATAATAGGAGGACCTTGTCCCTGGTTTTTTACCTAAACGATGAGAATTGGCAAGCAGATTATGGTGGTGAACTCGCTTTGTTTTTAGAGGGTGAAAACGGCCAGCAATCTGAATTAAAAATTCAACCCTTGGCCGGGCGTATGGCATTGTTTGACAGCAAAACAATCGAACACGAAGTGAAAAAAGTCAAACAACAACGCTACAGTATAACCGGTTGGTTAAAAACGAGATAAATAGCTTACATACAAAAAAACCGACTTTAAGTCGGTTTTTTTTATCATGTTATTTTAAAAGGTTCTTTTGAGCCTTTTTGAGTTCGTAAGTATATATTTTGACAAACAAATTTTCAACTTCTGTGCGTGCCCAGGGCATTTTGCGCAAAAATTTTAAAGAAGAATTGATACTGGCATCTTTTTTAAAACAATTGATGTTGACTTCCTTGCTCAATCCCTCGAACCCTTCGTAATAATTCACCAAGTATTCGAGTATAAAAACCAGCGTTTTTCCGTGTAAGGGATTTTTTATTTCTTCTTCCATAAACCTGTTTAAAGAGCAAAGTTAATCAATAAAAATCTACTTTAAAGCGTTTATACACCAACTCTTGTCTTTTAAAATTCTACTACAATATTTTGATGAATTTATCAGGCAGATCTAAGGCCTTCAAAGTTGGATTCGGGCACAAATTGGTTTGTTTTCTCGTTTAGGTATCTGATTGATGTATTGTGTTTGAAAATTATTTGTATTACAATTTTTTAGTGATATTTAGTGGTTGGAACTAAGTAGATTGATGGTGTTTTGATTTAGGTTCTTCTACTAATTAAAAAAAATTGATCAATCAACAACTTCGATAAAGCAAAAGAGATTGAAAGTCATTTATAAAAGCACAGCTCCCTAAAAATAAGGAGCTGTGTTTGTATAAATTAGTGCAAAAAAGGGGACAAGGTTTTAATCGACTACTTTTTTATTTCGAATTCGCATCCACAATAGGATAACAACAAATAGTAACCCAGACATACATAAATAACGCCAAGCTATATCGTTTTGCGTTTTTAATGATCCGGTAGAGGAAACGACATAACTTAAAATTGAAGTTAAAACATAGATCAATCCACCCAAAAGACCGCCGGCTATTCCGGCATTATTTGGAAAAGCGATCATACTTCGGGTAAAGTATACATTAAAAATAAATCCAGAACAAATATGAATGATAAAGGCAAAGAACATCAATACGGGTAAGTTTTGATAGTATTGGCCAATACCAATCATTACAGCGATCAGAAGCAGTTGAAAAAGGGCAAAACCGATCACTTTAGCTTTAAAATTCCAATGTATGGATCGTTTTCCCAGTAATCCACCAATCATCCAAGATACACCTAAGGTTAGAGCACAGTACCCGATGGTGACTGCATTGAAATTAAAGGTGTGTTCGATGATAAATGGACCCGCCATACTAAAAACCATAACTACGGAATAACTCAATCCCAATATCAAGATGCCCAAAACAAAATTTCCAGAACTCAGCATCATCTTATAAACTTGAAGTACTTCTAAACCTTTAAATGGTTTTTTAACGGCTAGGGTTTCTCCACTGTAGATCAATTCCAGTACAAACATCAATAAAGCGTAAAGGGCTAAGAAATAAAAATTGGACTGCCATCCGAAGGCTTTCTCGAGATAACCTCCCAAAAAAGGAGCAACTATGGGGCCACAAGACCAAGCAATAGTAAAGTAACTCAAATAGTATTTTAGTTGATCACCACTGTATAAATCGACAAAAAATGCCCTTTTTGAAACAACTATGGCAGCAATGGAAAAGCCTTGAATGACCCGCAATAGGCAAATTACAAATAAATCGTTGGAAATTCCGATCAAAACACTCGAAATAACTAAGATTATTAACGCAATCAAACTTGGTTTATACCGTCCGATACTGTCTAAAAGACTACCGATAAACAATTGTCCAATACCATAACTCAATAAAAAACAAGAAAGGGTTAATTGGATGTTCTTTTCTAACAGACCAAGATCTCTTGCCATAGCGGGAAAAGAGGGAAGATAGATATCGGTGACCAAGCCCGAGAGCGGTATCAGCATAAAGGCTAGTAATGTAGCCGTTTTTTTTCTTTGGGGAGAAGCTTCTATAAGCATAGTAAAACAGTTATTGTGATCGGACAAAATTAGGTTTTGTCGATTTGTTTGGATTTAGGAAATCAAATTGATTTTGTAATAAATCAAATATTTTACTTTTTAGCTAAAAGTTGTTTTTGCTTGAATTGCAAAGGGGTGATTCCCACGCTTTTTTTAAAGAAGCTATTAAAGTGAGAAGGATGTTCGTAGCCTAGTGTATATCCAACTTGAGACACATCCCAAGGGGTGTTGATTAAAAGGGTTTTGGCCTCTTCAATAATGCGGTTTTTTAAGATGGTAAAAGTGGTTTTACCCGTAGCGGTTTTAATTGTAAAATTCAAATGATTGACATGTACGTTTAATGCTGCTGCAAAATCAGCAGGCGTTTTCATTCGCAACGGATATGCTGGAGAGTCTAAGGGAAATTGCTGATCTAACAAATCTTCAAATAAGTGCAATAATCTCGACGGTGCACTTTGGCTTTGTATATCCATTTGAATGGGACTACCACAGATCAACTGATGCATAATCAAACAAAGCAAATTTCGAATGACATCGTATTTATACAGGTATTCAGAATGGGCCATTTGGAGCATTTGTTCAAAATAAGCTTCTATTAAATATAAAGTAGCGGGATCCAAGAAAACAACGGGATGGGTTAAGGGTTTAAAAAGAGGTGATTTTTTAAAAACGTCAAATGAGTGATGATCGTTAAAAAATGCGGCGTTAAACAAACAATAATAGCCGTCCTGTTCGTCAGAAATAGCTGTCCAAGTATACGGGACATCTGGACATGGAAGCAGTAGGGCAGGTCGATCAATTAACAGGGTATTGCCGGCATAGAAAACTTCACCAACTCCTTTAATTAGGGTGATTTTATAAAAGTCTCTACGATTATAAGGTGCTGCAAAAGAACAGTGTTTTCGCGTATTTATATTGAAATGAGACTTTCCATTTTCTATGTTTTGCGTGCTAATAGGAAACGGAATAAACGAGCGATCTCGATAAAAATCAACTAAAGTTTCTAGTTCATGACTCATGGAAGGACATTAAGTGGTAAAGGTATTAAAAAGCCTTTTGATGGCATTGAAAATTTTGAATCTGTTTATCAATGTTTGAAAAAATAGGTTCTTTTCGGAGTGACTTGCCATTTTAATCGTTTTATGATGAATATCATTTTTACTTGTTTGATCATGTGATATTTTTATACTATCCAAAATCTATTTTTGGACAGCAGAAGAAAAAGAATGTTTACCAAATAATTATAGGAATGAAGATTGAACAAATTTATACTGGCTGTATCGCTCATGCAGCTTATTATGTAGAAAGTGATGGAGAAGTAGCTATTTTTGATCCCTTGCGCGACATACAACCTTATTTGGATCGAGCTCAAAGTGACCATGCCCGAATTAAATATGTATTTGAAACGCATTTTCATGCCGATTTTGTTAGCGGACATTTAGATTTAATGCAAAAAACGGGTGCAGCGATTGTCTTTGGACCTACAGCAAAACCCAATTATCAAGCCATAATCGCTGAGGATAATCAGGTTTTTAGCTTGGGTAAAATAAAGATTCAAGTTTTACATACCCCAGGGCATACATTAGAAAGTACCACCTATCTCATTTTGGACGAAAGCGGTCGAGAGCATGCGATTATTACAGGAGATACCTTATTTATAGGAGATGTTGGAAGACCAGATTTAGTACAGTATGTAAATTCTAGTTTGACAGAGGAGATTTTAGCTCGTAAATTATTTCATTCGTTACGCGATAAGATTATGCCATTACCGGATCATATTATCGTGTATCCTAATCACGGTGCAGGTAGTGCCTGTGGAAAAAACATGAGTAAGGAAACCACGGATACTTTAGGCAATCAAAAACAAACCAATTACGCTTTGCGATCGGATATGACCGAAGGTGAATTTGTAAAAGAGCTTTTAACAGGATTAACTCCACCGCCTCAGTATTTTCCAAAAAATGTATTGATGAATATTAAGGGATATGAGTCATTAGATACCGTTTTGACAAAAGCCAAAAAACCCTTAACTGTTTTTGAATTTATCAAATTAACCGAGCAACCTGAAGTTTTGATTTTAGATACTCGTGATGCCGCTGATTTTGCAAAAGCACATATTCCAAACAGTATCAATATCGGTTTAAATGGAGGGTTTGCCGTTTGGGTGGGGGAGACGATTAGTGATATCAATCAGAAAATCGTATTGGTGACCGAACCGGGTAAGGAAGAAGAGTCGATGATTCGACTGTCTAGAGTCGGTTTTGATCATACGATTGGATTTTTGGAAAATGGATATCAAGCATGGAAAAAGGCGGGATTAAAAAGTGGCAAAATTGAGCGAATTCGTGCATCGGTTTTTGATGAAACCGTATTGTATAGCGATACCGTAGTATTAGACGTACGTAAAAAAAGTGAATACGATTCAGAGCATTTGTTGTCTTCTACTAGTATTCCCTTAAATATTCTGGAGAATCATTTAGAAGAATTGTCCTTAGAGAACGCCTATTTGATTTATTGTGCGGGCGGCTACCGAAGTATGATAGCCGCTTCTATTTTAAAGAAGAATGGTTTTATAAGAGTTGCCGATGTAATTGGCGGATATAATGAAATTAAAAAACGTACTCAGTTGGAGAAAACGACCTATGTATGTCCGAGTTCGTTATTATAACTTAAAATATATTTCGATTTAGTTTTTAAAAGTCAATAAATTCCATTTAAAAGCGGCGGCTAGATTGTTTTACGCACCTTTCTTACGTCCTACAAACCGTATGACTGAACCGGTACCGTTGTGGAAAGAGCCTTCGCTTAACTCAATTTCCGTTTGCTCTAGCTGTAAGATGTCAAAACTACTGAAATCCGATGTCAATTCCTCTATGGAAAATAAATCGTCAATGTCCTTAGGGCCACCAACCTTAGGGTTTACTGTGTTGTAGTGGAGGTGATCCTTACTAAAGGCTTCAAAGATTATTAAGCCACCTGGTTTTAATAATGTAATAAGTTTTTTGTGATAAGTCGATTTGATTGCCGCGGGAAAATGGGCATAGATCAATGCAATAATGTCAAATTGTTCAGGTTGATAACTCAGTTGCTCCAAGGCTCCAATTTCATAAGAAATTTCAACTTCAGCTTGTTGTGCAAGCAACAAAGCCTTTTTCTGTCCTTCAGTACTGATATCAAATGCGGATGCTTCCCAACCTAGTGTTGCTGCGAAGACAGCGTTTCGACCTTCACCCTCTGCAGCAAATAATATTTTACCGCAATTGGTATTGGCTAATTGCTCCTTTAGAAAAACATTGGGCGTTGTTCCATATGCAAATTCTTCGGAGTTATATCTTTCATTCCAACGATCTAACCAAGCTTTGTCCATAGTAATAAAAAAATAAAATATATTTTAAGCGGCAATTATAAGTTAATCTACCGTGTTTCTAGTGATTGTAAAAATAGTAAATAAAAAAATGGACGTGGTAAATCGTCCATTTTTTTTATCAATTTATATGCGTATCTTATAAGAATGCGCTAAAGTTTGACTCAATGCTTTAAAGTTTTAGCACGATTGTATTCATAGTTCATTTGTGCGATATTTAGTACTGAAATTTCCTGAGGGCATTCTACTTCGCAGGCTTCTGTATTGGAGCAATGCCCAAAGGCTTCCTGATCCATTTGATAGACCATGTTTAAAACGCGTTGATCGCGTTCTTCTTTGCCGTGAGGGAGTTTAACTAAGTGAATAATTTTTGCTGCTGTAAAAAGTGCAGCACTACCATTTTTACAAGTAGCAACACAGGCACCACATCCGATACAAGCGGCAGAGTCAAAGGCTGATTCAGCAATAATATGAGTTACCGGTATGCTATTAGCTTCTGGTGCTTGTCCTGTATTGACAGAAACGTAACCACCTGAAGAAATGATACGGTCAAAAGCACCTCGATCTACTTTTAAATCGCGCTTTATCGGAAAAGCGCCTGATCTGAAAGGCTCTATAACAACGGTTTCTCCATCTTTAAATTCTCTTAAATGCAATTGACAAGTCGTGGTGTTTTTTAGAGGGCCATGCGCCAAACCATTAATCATAACACCGCATTGTCCGCAAATTCCCTCCCTACAGTCGTGATCAAATTCAACTGGGGATTCATTGGATAGAATTAATTGCTCATTTAAAGTATCCAACATTTCTAAAAAGGACATATGTGGATTGATATCTTCTAAGGGGTAATCGACAAGTTTACCCGCTGATTTTTGATCTTTTTGTCTCCAAATTCTTAAATTTAGTTTCATAATTAGATATTTTAGAGGTCCATTTTTTTTCGAATATAGGGCCTGTTTTATTATTATTTATAACTTCTTACTATGGGTTGTACATATTCAAAAACCAAGGGTTCTTTGACTAGTTGCGGTTCATTGCTAGAACCTGTCCAACCCCAAGCAGAGATAAATTGATAATCCGTGTCGTTTCTCATAGCTTCACCATCGGCAGTTTGGTATTCCTCTCTAAAGTGAGCACCACAAGATTCGTTTCGCGTCAGTGCGTCGTAGCACATGAGTTCACCGATTTCGAGATAATCAGCAACACGACCGGCTTTTTCTAATTCGTTATTCATTGCGCCAACTTCTCCAGGTATATGAACGTTTTGATAGAATTCGTTGCGCAATTGTTTAATTTGTTCTATTGCTGATTTTAGCCCAGTTTCATTTCGAGATAGTCCGCAGTAATCATACAGTATTTTGCCAAGTGCCTTGTGATAGTAGTCCACGGTTTTGTCTCCTCTACAACGAATAAAATGATCCAGTTGTTTTGAAATGGCATCTTCTGCTTCTTGAAAAGCAGGGTGATCCGTCGAGATCTTGCCGGTGTGAATTTCTGATGATAGATAATTGGCCATGGTATATGGAGCGATAAAATAGCCGTCTACACAAGCTTGTAGCAGTGAATTGGCTCCAAGGCGATTGGCACCGTGATCGGCGAAATTGGCTTCACCTAAGGCGAATAAACCGGGAATCGTAGTCATTAATTCATAATCTACCCAAAGGCCTCCCATCGAAAAATGTGCCGCAGGTGAAATCATCATCGGCTCTTTATACGCGTCTATTCCGGTGATTTTTCGATACATATCGAATAAATTCCCGTATTTTTCTTTTATTTTATTGACTCCTTGTTCTTTTATCGCTTTGGAAAAATCGAGATAAACCGCATTTTTTAAGGCACCTATTCCAAATCCTGCATCTATGCGTTCTTTAGCGGCTCTTGAAGAGATATCTCTCGGAGCTAGATTTCCAAAAGCGGGATACCTTCGTTCCAAATAATAATCGCGATCTTCTTCTGGTATTGCATTGGCGAGTCGATCTTCATGTTCTTTAAGTGGTACCCATATACGTCCGTCGTTTCTGAGTGATTCCGACATCAATGTCAGTTTTGATTGATAATCGCCAGATTGTGGTAGGGAAGTCGGGTGGATTTGCGTCCAGCTCGGGCTCGCCATTAAGGCGCCTTTTTTGTGAGCTCTCCAAATAGCAGAGCCGTTGCATCCCATGGCTAGAGTAGAGAGGTAGTAAATTTTCCCAAAACCTCCTGTAGCCAAAACAACAGCATGTGCACTGTGGCGTTCAATTTTTCCGGTATCCAAATCACGTACGATGACACCGCGTGCTTTACCGTCAATAATAACAAGGTCTAGCATTTCATGGCGGGTATGTAAGGCTACGGTTTTTTTGTTGACCTGACGCATTAATGCTTGATAAGCTCCTAATAGCAGTTGTTGTCCCGTTTGTCCACGCGAGTAAAAGGTTCTACTAACTTGAACACCACCAAAGGATCGATTGTTTAAATAGCCACCGTATTCGCGTCCAAAAGGTACTCCTTGGGCTACGGCTTGATCTATTAGATGGAGTGAACATTCCGCCATGCGATATACATTGGCTTCCCGCGATCTAAAATCACCTCCTTTTAGCGTATCAACAAACATACGATAAACGCTATCTCCATCGTTTTTATAGTTTTTTGCGGCATTTACCCCGCCTTGTGCTGCCACAGAGTGTGCTCGCCGCGCACTGTCTTGAAAACAAAACGATTTTACTTGATAACCCATTTCTCCTAAAGAGGCAGCGATGGAACTGCCGGCTAGTCCAGTACCAATAACAATAACATCAAGTTTCTTTCGATTGGCCGGATTGACCAGTTTTGCGTTTTTTTTATAATTTGACCACTTGTCTTCTAAAGGTCCGGTGGGAATTTTGGCATCTAAGATCATAAGCTTGTGTTTTAAATACAACTTTCTTGAAAAGTCTGTTTTATGATTGATTAAAAAAGATATAAATGGGAATGATGGCAAATCCGAGACTGATTGTCAACGAATAGATAATTCCGAAATAGCGTATCCCTTTTACGTATTTTGGATGGAATACACCGAGTGTTCTAATAGCGCTAAAAAAGCCATGTAACAGATGGTATCCCAATGCAATCATGGATAAAACATAAATGACTACATACCACCATTCCCGATATAGTTCGACAACGAGCTGATAGAGATCTCGGTTGCCATTAGCATCTAGTGGAAGACTTCCAAACTTGTATTCATACCAGAAATTTTTAAAGTGAATGATTAAAAAAATCAAGATTATGGTACCGAGTATTCCCATATTACGACTGTACCATTTGCTCGATCTACCACGCTGATCGGATTGGTAACTTCCGCCAGCTTTTTTATTTTTTAAGGTAATAATTAAAGCATACACCGCATGTGCGATGATAGAAGCATAAAGACCATATGAAACTACTTTAATCAATGGGTTGCCGGATAAAAAATGGGAGTAGGCATTAAATTGCAAATGTGCTTGTTCTGCAGGCAAGAATAATTGGAGGTTTCCCAAAAGGTGAATCACCAAAAAGAAACAAAGAAATAAACCTGTAAAGCAAAGAATGATTTTTCTAGTAAGGGTCTGCATAGAATCTATTTTAGATAATTAATAATGACGATAACTTTTATTTATAGGCAGCAAAGCGCATTAATAGGCTGTGGTGCGTTTTTATAAACGGCTTTGTACTTGTAATACTAATAAGTTGTTGTTATATAATGTGGTATTGGGAATATTGTTGTTATACATATCGATCTGCATTCCCAATTGTATTCTCGCACCATAATCTTTTAAAAACTCCAAGCCCAGCATCGGCAATATGGTGTGTCGTGGATTGGAATGTAATTTATGGTCAATATCTAGATATTCATATCTACAAGAGAATTCTACTGCACTAAGTTTTTTGTATTTAATCTCATAGCGCAAATTGGGGAGTACGTAAATTCCTTGCAACTGATATTCACTCAAAGGGTTAATACGTTCGATCTCCGGAATGGCAAAATAGGCGTTGTGATTGATTGCTTGCTTAGCTATAAACTGCGTTTCCAAAATCAGTCGTTCCGTCAGTTTATAGTCGGCAGTGATGTCAATACCATAAGCATATACTTGTTGTTTATTAACTTCACCGATACCGCCATTAAGACCAAGGTTGATGTTGTATTTATCAAACAAACCTAAGACAACACGCGATGAATAGTGTTTTCCGTTATCGCTATCCATGATTTGATTTCTACCATTTCCGTTCATCACGGAAAGAGCATAAGAAACGGGCAGACCTTCTAAGTCGAAATTTCCTGTCATTGAAATTCCCGTTTGAAAACTAGTCCATCCCAATTTTCCTAATTCATAATATTGATTTGTAAAATCCAAGGAGCGAATAATATCGACAGGATAGGTTTCCTCAATACCAAACCAAGGCCGAAATTGACCTAATGTAAAACTGACAGCTTTGCTAAAACTATACTTGATATAAGCATTCTCTAATACTTTGTTTTTTGGATCCGATTTAAAATCCGCCAAATTAACCAAGGCAACAACTTCAGTACGATCACCAATCGTCGCTTTTACCTGTACCCGCATTCTTTTTACCTCAAATGAATTGCGGGTAACTTCACCCTCTGAGTGATGCAATCCGTTGAGGTCAACACCTTCTGAGAGGCCTGTAGAATATCTGGCTTGGAAAAGTCCCTTAAATTGAAACTGAGGATATTTTTTATCGGCGGAGAAAGTTGCAATAGAATCGGTGTCACTTTGAGCAAAAAGAGCAACAGGAATTAAAAAGCATAACAATGTTTTTGTAAAGGTTTTAGCGCTAAATCCCATAATTTCACTTTTTAATAAATAATTCAGTAATTGAATTAAGAAATTTCATATAATCATATCATTAAAGTTAATTTATTTTTAGTTAAAATTCATGCAAATGGGAGATTTGTAACTAATTTATTTTTGTTGTTAACAATGTTGTTTATTGTTTGTTTTTTAAATTAATTTAGATCTTATTTGTTTTTTAATAGTTAATTTTTTAATTTAAAATAGGGTAAGCTAATAAAAAAATGAAGTTGTTGCTTATAAAAATGTTTTAATAGAGCTACTGCTTTGAAAGAAAAGGGAATTAAATCAGTTTGGGGTCTGAAAATTCCGTTTAAAACCTAGATAAAAGCGGGATTAACATTTTGGGAGAATGTTTGAGAATATAAAAATAAAATAAAAGAAAAACTTTAACTTTATTTTGTTTTTATTTCACATAAAATTAGTGTTATTGCAACATCAAATAAGGGGTCTATATAGGGGTCTATTGTGTTAATAATCAATTTAATGCTAAATATTTATTAAAAACATTTATTAAGATTAAATTTGTTGGGTTTTTACAGAAATACCGTGTTGGTTTATGTAAAATAACTACAAAAAAATAAAAATTTAATTCCCGAGGAATATGAGAAAACAATATATATCAATTAAAAATTTTAGAACCATTTTATATTTATCTTTTTTGATAGGTAGCACAACTGCTTTTTCGTACGGTGATGATGTACAAATATTAAGTGACCAAATTCCAAGTTCGTTCGGTGTTCCTAGACCTATAATGTTAAATGGTCAAGGTTCTTTTTCTATAGACTTAAGTGTACAAAAATTAACTTTAGATCAAATTTCTAGCTCGTTTAATTCGTGGTTGGGTTTAGATAGCGATCACAGTTTTATTGAAGTCAGTAAAACAACTGATGCCTTAAAATTCACACATACTCATTTTCAACACCTTTATAAAGGTATTCCTATAGAAGGTGAACTTATTTTAGTTCATACAAAAGCAAACGTAGTTGAAAGTATTAACGGACAATTTACCGCTTTACAAGACGTCAGTGTAACCCAAGCGATGGGGAATGAACGTGCTTTAGAAATTGCTAAAGCTACTTTAAAAGTTCAAGAATCCTATGGTGATTATCCGATAACTACAACTTTTGTAAAGTTTGAATCACCTAGAGGTATAGTAGAAACACGATTTGTTAAGAAAGTAAGGGTTGATTCTTTCGAACCTTTAGTGATGGCAAATGTGTACGTAGATGTCGCTACCGGAGAAGTGGTTAAAACCGTTAATTTGATCCATGATGCCGATGTCAATGCAACAGCGATGACTTATTATAAAGGTACACAAAACATTATAGTAGACAGCACTGCAACGGGATATAGACTGCGAGATAATGGACGCAAGATTGAGACTTATAACGCTGAATTAGCATCATATAGCCCGAGAACACTGTTGCGTAATGCCACTGATTATACCAGTGTGACGACAAGTTTTAGTAATAATCCAGCTTTGGATGCTCACTGGGGTATGGAAATGACTTATGATTATTATAAAAATGTATTTAATAGAACCAGTTATGATAATAAAGGTGGAATTATAAAAAATTATTATGATGCTGTAATTTTTGAAACAATAATGCCTCAAGCCGGGTATCCAAATAATGCAGGAGCTTTCCCTGATCCATATAATGTTATGGTGTATGGTCGTGGCGATAATGTGACGATGGGGCCCGTTGTTGGTTTGGATGTTGCAGGGCATGAGTTCACTCATATTGTAATTGATCATAACGGTGCTGGAGGTTTGGATTATCTCGGAGAATCGGGAGCTTTAAACGAATCTTTTGCAGATATTTTCGGAACAGCAATTGAATTTTACGTCAATTTAAATCCCAATTGGGTTGTTGGAGAAGATGTGATGCTCAACAACGGATCGGGACTTAGAGATATGTCTGATCCAAAGAGAGCAAATAATCCCAATACCTATAAAGGACAATATTGGATCAATACGGCTTCAAATTTTGATAATGGCGGTGTTCATATAAACAGTGGTGTACAAAATTTTTGGTTCTACCTGCTTTCTGAAGGAGGAAGTGGCTCAAATGATTTAAATAATAATTATAACGTAAACGGTATTGGAATTGAAAAAGCCGAAAAAATAGCCTACAGAAATTTAACAACCTATTTAACCAGTTCAGCTACCTTTTTAGATGCTTACAACGGTTCACTTCTAGCGGCGAAAGATTTGTATGGGGAAAAATCTAATGAGTATGAAGCGGTTTTAGAAGCTTGGTATGCTGTAGGTATTGGTGAGAAACTAAGTACTGACAGTCATGCTATTCAAGATAAATTAAAAGTTTATCCAAATCCAGCAAAAGGTACTGTTTTTGTCAATGCAGATTTCGACGGACTATCGACTTTAGAAGTCTATGATTTGTTGGGAAAACGAGTTATAAAACCAATAACATTAAATAAAGGCGAGAATTCAGTTAATATTCAATCGCTTTCAAATGGGGTGTACTTTTTAAAATTTAATATTAATGGTCAATCTCATTCTGAAAAATTAATGATCAACAATTAGTTAGTTAGAAAAAATTATAAGAAACTAGTTTATAATTTTTAAACAGCAAAATCATTTATGGTTTTGCTGTTTTTTTTGCTTAGAAATGAGGTGAATATAAATGTAAAAGCGAAATTTATCAACGTTTTCGTGGATTAGGTACGACAAATAATACCAGAAGGGCTAGAATGTTTACATAGGGAATAAGAAACAAGATACAATAGTACCAACTCCATTGTATGGCGTTTAATCTCTTGACGCTTTGTACTATTGCTAAATAGAAAAACGGAAAAATAAGTACCGCTAATGCTGTACTCGAATAGTTAGTTGGGATGGCTATAAATGGACTTAAAAAAAGCAAAATAAAAACAATCGAAAATATCCGCTTAAAATAGGAAAAACGACCTATTTTGCCGTCAAAAGAAAATAATTCCTTTCTTAAAGAGTATTTGTCATCAAATAAAGGATTTTCTTGTTTGGATCTCTTGCTCGATTGCGAATATTGTACGTTTTCTAAGGTAATTTTACTGGTATAGTAGCGTCTGGAAACTTGATTAAAAGCGATGAGGTTGATTTCAATAAAAGGATTGGACTGATTGATTTTTATCTTTTTTATACCCTGTGCAGCTACAAATCCAAATGGTCGAAGTTCGATAGAATCAGCGTATAAAGTATTCCAAGTAATCATCACAACATCTCCAGGCCTAAAGTATATTTTGTCCACAAAAAAATACTCAATGATCGGTTGTATATAAGATTGTTCTTGTTGATAAGCTTGATTATGGGATTGTTGTTGGTTATATCTATTATTATATTGATTGTCGTACTGGCTTCTTTTTTCAATTTTATATAAGACTTGGTAGGCTTCATTGATTTCGGAGAATAAAACATTAAATTTCTCTTCGCCGTTATTGCGATCAGGATGATACAACAGGGAAAGCTTTCGATAGGCATTTTTGATTTCCGCAGCAGTAGCTGTTCGAGGGACTCCTAATATTTTGTAATAATCCTTCATTATTTGTTTTTAATAATCAATAAATTCACAGCAAATCTCCAAAAGGCTAAAATAGTGATAGTGTAAGGATTGACCGTTTTTAATTGAATAATATTTTTGGAAAATCGGTCAAAAAACCGGTGATCGGATTTAATTAAATGTTAGGGTATGCATAGTATTTGGGTGATTTTCCAAACAACATTTTAAATGTTTTACTAAAGGTAGGTAGGCTGTTATATCCAACGCTATAAGCAACTTCAGTTATATTGTCGTGCCCATCAGTTAACAATTCCATGGCTTTGATCATACGGATCAGTTGTAGGTAAGCGGTGGGTGTTAATCCGAGTTCTTCTTGGAAATTTCGTTCTAAGGTTCGTATTGAAAAGCCGTGTTGAATAGCTAAATCCTTGAAATTTATCGATTGAGCCATGTGATCAAATAAATGCTGCACAACTTCTGTTAGTTTAACTTGTTGTGATAGGGGAATTGAAAGCGGAACTGTTGTTGGAATCATATCTGGTAAACTCAACAACATACCCTGTAAGAAAGCTGTTTCTACAGGGTCTGCAGTTGTAAGGCACGAATATCTTTCAGTAAACAAAATCATCTCCTTTAACAACTGCGAAGCAGGAAACAGTTGCAGCTCCTTGTAAAAATCCCGCGGATCATTTACTTCAAAAAAAATAGTTCTTAAAAACACTTTTTCTTTAGGCGATCTGCTGTGATGACTGCAATTTGAGGGAATCCAAGCACAGTGATTCTGTGGTAATAGATAACTTCGATTCGGAGTATATAAATATTGAAAACCACGTTCTACATAAATGAGTTGTCCCTTTGTATGTTGATGCGCTTCTGTGCCAAACGTCCAGTTAGCATCGTGCCAGACCAAAGCATTTTTGGAGGATTTGTCAACAGTAATATGGCAGAAGTCAGGATTGGATTGCAAGGGTCTCGTTTTTTATAATAGTTTAATTAAATTTTCAAGGGCAATTTCGTTTCTGTAGCAGGATATATTCCACTTATTAGAGCTGCTATTACCGCTATAAAAGTACTTTAATCCAAATCGACTTCTTGTTCTTCCCAACGGAAATAATTTTCTAAAAAGTCCCATGCTTCTTGCAAATTTACTTTTTGATCCACCCCAACTAAGGCACAATTATTTTGTATATAAACTCCAATCCATTGTTCGCGATATTCGTCGAAGTCTATATAGGTAAATACCGCTTGAGTACCGACTAATTTTAATTCTGGAAAATCATCGTGTAAAATAAATTCTATCAGTGAGAAAGTTTTATTACAATATACCCAGATTCGGTCGTCCTGTAGACTGCCATTTTTGACAGGTATTTCTGCTAGTAAGAAATCGGGTTGTTCGAAATTATGATGATTGGTATTGATCATGAGTTTTCTTTTTTGATGAATGAATGGATATCTCAAATATACTGCAATTGTCTTTAATTGCCCTAAAAGGATCGCTTAATAAATTCAGGGGTTTTGTATATAACGTTTAAAAGTTCTTTTTTCTTATTTTCTCTGTAATTCTTTTAAAGAAAATCATTCCATTTTTAGAAAGACATCGATTTATATTGTCGTTTAAGGATAATAATTTGACGTGATTGTGATGTTGATTTCAAAATATAATATGGAAATTTGTAAAAGGGAATTGTAGAAGTATCAACCATCCCTAAGTAATTAAAAAAAACTCATGAAGAAATTATTTAAAATCGCGATAACTGCTTTGGTTATCTTTCATTTTACTACGAGTATGGGACAGGTTAAAAAACAAATTTTGGTTTTATTTCACTCCGAACACGGTACTACTTATAAGTTAGCACAGGCGGTAGCAGAAGGAATTAATAAAAATCTGCAAGCCGTTGCGGTCCTTAAGAGGATCGAAACACCGACAAATAAAAAATTATATACAGACATTCCAATTGCTACAGTAGAGGATTTAACCTTGTATGATGGTATTGCTTTTGGTTCAGCAGTACATTTCGGGAATATGAGTGGAGCCATGCGAACATTCCTCGATCAAACCATTGATATTTGGACGGGTAGAAAGTTGGAGGGTATACCTGCAACCGTTTTTATGGGAGCGGGTAGTGGAGCAGGGAGAGAAGCTGCGATATTGTCGTTTTGGAGCACATTGGCAGTGCATGGAATGGTATTAATACCTACGGGAATTATGGGCGTGGATACGATGGATAAAAATACCGCTCAAGGTAATACGGTTTTTGGAACCACCAGTTTGGCTTCGATGCCTGGAGGAGACAGACCAACTTCAAGCGAACTTAATTTTGCCCGTTTGCAAGGAGAAGCATTGGCTAGAGTTGCTGTTGCTTTAGCGACGGAATCTCCCAAAAAACAGGAAAACGCTAAGGCTGCTGTGGTCGATCGTAAACGCGTAGAGCGCAATCTTCAAGACTTAAAAATCACTTTGCCTGCAACCCCAGCTCCTGCAGGAAGTTATGTTCCTTATGTTCGAACAGGTAATTTAGTATATATCAATCAAGTTGCTTTAAAAGACGGGAAAATCTTATATCCGGGTATTATAGGAAAGGATCTTACAGAAGACGAAGCTAAAGAGGCGACCAGACAAACCATGTTAAATGTAATCGCTGTTTTAAAAGACGCCACTCAGGGAGACCTAGATCGGGTAAAGCAATGTGTTCAATTGACTGGTTTTTTTAATACAGCTGCCGGTTATTCACAACACGCTACTCTAATGAATAGCGCTTCAGATTTAGTTATTGGTGTTTTTGGCGAACGCGGTAAACATACGCGTGCTACAGTTGGAGCATCATCAATTCCTGTAAACTCATCCGTGGAAATACAGGCGGTGTTTGAAATAGAATAACAACCGTGAATACTTATAAAATAAAAACGGAACTCGATTAGAGTTCCGTTTTTATTTATAAAGAAAAGATGTTGATTAAAAACCAATCAATTTGCTGTTGTAAATAGAATCCTTTTGCTGTGGAGTCCAATCTCTTTTATAGTCCAATAGAGCGGATTCCCAATCCCCATAATTTACATTGGGTAAAACAATAAATTTTCTTCCGAATTCCCTAGCGTTATTTCGTACTGCTTCAGAGCGTTGCTCTTCTGTTTTTTTATCAAACGCATTGGAAAAATCCGATAGATTATCACCCAATAACATCACGATTTCATGGGTCTCGCTTACTTTTAATCTGCGGGTTTCCTTACTCGAATCCGACTGACGAACAATCACGTGTTGTTCGTCTGCCATTGGGTAATTGTATTTTTTTAAGTTGGCAATTGTACCCGCTTTATCATTTTGATTTCTATTGGTGATATAGAAAATAGTCACCCCTTTTGAAGCGGCATAATTAAAAAAATCTTGACTTCCCAGTAACGGTTTTGCATTTCCTTTAGAGGTCCATTCCAACCAACTGGCTTCATCAAAAACCTGCCCTCGTTTAGCCATTTCTACAGCATAAGGTGAATTGTCTAAAAACGTTTCATCAATGTCAGTTACTATCGCTATGGGTTTTGCGTGTTTCTGCTGTAAAACCACATCTAAATGGATTGTAGCAACATTAAAGGCTTGCTGACATAAAGCTTGGTATTCCGCTGCGCGTTGATGAAAAACGGCAGAATACACTTTTCCATTTAATTCTATATCATTGACGATACGGGGATTTGAGTTAGTGGTAGACTTGACTTGAGCTACTTGACAACTGCTAAATAAGGCTAGAGATAGGGCAGCTACATAAATCTTTGTTTGAAACATGACTGAAAATTTAATATAATAATAAGCTACAAATTTAAGGTTTTAAAATATGAAATCCCCTTATTACACGATGCCTGTCTTTTGTTTTATGAAAAAAATAAGATTTTAAATCCAGGCATTTCTAGATCGATTGAATTCAAAAAAAGAATTCACAGATCTAACTATACCATGCCTAGTCTCTTCTTTCGAGCTAAAAAATGGGCTTAAATATCGAGTTTGCCTACGAGTACTTTTAAAATAACTTCAGATAATTTAGCCTGATATTGTGCATTGTTGTTGCGAACTACGGCATTGACATAATTTAATTGAGCCGTTCTAAATTCAAGTGTCGAGATCGTTCCGATCTCGAATTTATCCAGAGTGATTTCTAAGTTTTGTTTGGCTATTTCTTCGTTTTTACCCTCGAGATTCACTAATTCTAAGTTGGTGGAATAAGTCTGAAACGCCATCATCAATTCTGATTCGATATACTGACGCTGACGTTCAATCAAAATTTGGGCGTTGTCAATTTCAAATCGTGCGATTTTCTCTTTTTGAGATTGACGTTGACCATCAAATAAATTAAGTCTTGCGGTAAATCCATAATTCCAACCACGCCCAGAGGATTTGCTGACAAACCCAAGGCTAGATTCGGATTCAGAGAACGTATAACCCGAGTTTAACAATAAGGTGGGATACCGATCTGCACGCAGCTGTTTGTATTGCAATTGAGCAATATCTGCATTGATAATAGCCAATTGTAAATCTGGATTTTGAGCATCTAATTGCAAGAGCAAATCAACGAGTTTCAAATCCCAATTGATAGCCACATTAGATTCAACGATAAAATCAAGTTTAAAAGTATCTCTTGAAATCACGCGATTTAAACGAACCTTAGTATTGTAATAATATTCTTTTTGACGGGTTAATGTGGTGATATCCGTATTCAAGTCAACCTTAGCATTAAGTACTTCCAATTTAGAAGCTTTTCCAATTTGATAGCGGTTTTCAGCTATTTCCAAACGCTGTTTGGAAATTACTACAGCGGTATCTAATGCCGTGAAAAGCTTTTGTTGTTGAACTAAATCATAGTAGACGGTGTACACTTCGTTAACCTTTTCCAATATTTTTATTTGCAATAACTTCTGACCTTGTACTTGTGTTTGTTTGAGCTCATCGTATTTGGCAAACATTTTAAAACCGTCAAAAAGTGTCCAGTTTAAAGCGGCGCCATAATTCAGAGAATTGTTTTTCGAATTGTTTAATTCTCTTGAGGAACCGTCCGACTGTGTTTGGGTAGTATTTGTGAAATTATCATTGCTGTTGGCAACCAATGCCAAGCTGGGTAGCATACCTGCATTGCCTCTATAGACGTTTGCTTCATTGATTTTTAAATTGTTGGCGGCTAATTGGATATCAAAATTATTTTCGAGAGTTTGACTTAAAGCCTCTTCCAGAGTTAATAGTGCAGGAGGTGCCTGAGCAAATCCCATTTGAATCCCCAGCAGAAATAAAGTTATAGTGGATAGTAAATATTTCATTGTCTAATAATTATCAAATTCAGGACGGTGTTTTTTAGCACGGGACCACATCAAGTAGATCGCAGGGATTACAAACAAAGTTAATGCTAAAGAAAAGATGGTACCTCCAACGATTACAACTCCCATACCAACTCTACTTTGTGAAGCTGCACCGAGTGATAATGCAATCGGAAGCGCTCCAAATGCAATGGCAAAACTGGTCATTAAAATCGGACGTAAACGAGAAACTGAGGCTTCAATAATAGCTTGGTGTTTTTCTATGCCACGTTCGCGTAATTGATTGGCAAATTCCACGATGAGTATACCGTTTTTCGTCACCAAACCGATCAACATAATCGTTCCGATCTGACTAAAAATATTCCAAGTTTGATCAAATAACCACAGTGAAAATAAAGCTCCTGCTACAGCCATAGGTACGGTTAATATAATGATGAATGGATCTAAGAAACTTTCAAATTGAGCGGCTAAAATCAAATATATCAGCAATAGTGCTAAGGCAAAGGCAAAGGCCGTATTGGAATTACTTTCGGCAAAATCTCTAGATTCTCCTGATAAATCTGTTGTAAAACTATCGTCCAACACCTTAGCTTTAACCCGATCCATAGCTTCTATACCATCACTGATACTTTTTCCAGATGCTAAACCAGCAGAGACTGTTGCCGACATATAGCGGTTGTTGTGATAGAGCTGTGGTGGACTGCTGCGTTCTTCCAAGGTAACTAAGTTGTCGAGTTGAATCAATTGACCACTATTGTTTTTTACATAAGTCGATACCAAGTCTAAAGGTTTGCTACGATCTAAATCTTTAAATTGTCCGATGATTTGGTATTGTTTTCCATTCATCATAAAATAACCGAATCGTTGTCCTGATAGAGACGATTGTAGGGTTTCGGCAATATCTCGAATGGATACACCCAAAGACTGTGCTTTTTCGCGATCGATATTGACGTAGATTTCAGGTTTGTTAAATTTTAGATTGACATCTACTACGGAGAAAGTAGGGTCCTGGCTTACTTCATTCATGAATTCAGGAATTTTTTCTTCCAGTTTTTCAAAATTCGGAGCCTGTATAATATATTGTATTGGCAAACCACCGCGTCTGTTAACGGATATAGTTGGTTGTTGATTAATCAGCACTTTAGCCTCTGGATAAGCTTTGGTATACTGATTTAATTGCTTAGCGATCTCATCTTGTGAACGTTCTCGTTCCCCCGGTTCAACAAGAGCCAAACGAATACGTCCAGAATTCACAGAAGATGATCCGAATCCGGGTGAAGAAATGACAAGCGCTACTTTTTTCTCAGGGATGGAATCGTTGATCAAATGAGACAATTCTTGCATCAATCGATCCGTGTATTCGTAAGTAGATCCCTCCGGTGTTGTTATTCCTATAGATACCATACTGCGGTCGTCATAGGGTGCAGTTTCCTTTTGAATGGTAGAATAAAAAACACCAATCAATACAAAACATAAAATAAGTATGGGAAAACTGATCCACTTCCATTTCATGAATGAAGATAGAGCATTGTGGTATGTTAGGTTTAATTGAACAAAGAAAGGTTCAGTGAAATTGTAAAACTTCGATTTTTTGCTGACGTCTTTTTTCATCAAGTAGGCGTTGAGCATTGGAGTTAGCGTTAGAGATACAAACGCTGAGATTAAAACAGCTGACGCGATTACTACACCAAATTCTCGAAATAATCGACCTACAAAGCCTTCTAAGAAAATAACCGGTAAAAAAACCGCAGCTAAGGTTACCGATATCGAAATAACAGCAAAAAAGATTTCATTGGATCCCTTAATTGCCGCTTCAATCGGGCTCATGCCTTCTTCGACTTTTTTATAGATGTTTTCAGTGACGACAATACCATCATCAACGACCAATCCGGTAGCTAATACAATAGCTAAAAGGGTTAATACATTGATCGAAAAACCACACAGAAACATGATGAAAAAAGTAGCTATTAACGATATTGGAATATCAATAAGCGGACGAAAAGCTATTCCCCAATCTCTAAAAAAGAAGTAGATAATTAAAACGACTAGGGTAATGGAGATCAATATGGTTTCAGCCACTTCAGTAACAGAATTCTTGATAAACAAAGTGTTGTCCATCGCGATGTTCAGTGATATATCTGCGGGCAATTCTTTCTTCAGTTGTTCCAATTCTTTGTAAAAGGCATCGGAAATTTCTATGTAGTTAGTCCCGGGTTGTGGTATTATGGCCATTCCCACCATGGGTTTTCCAGCATCGGTCATTTGAGTTTCCGTATTTTCGGGCCCCAATTCGGCATATCCAACGTCGGAAAGTTTAACTACTTTCCCAGAATCCGAACGAATGATAATATTGTTGAATTCTTCGGGAGTCGATAGATTTCCTTTGGTTTTTACTGTTAGTTCCGTGTTGTCACCAACTAATTTACCAGTTGGTAGTTCAATGTTTTGTCCACCCAACGCGGATCTGACATCCAAAATAGTTACTCCATAAGAAGCGAGTTTTTCTGGATTGATCCACAATCGCATTGCATATTTTTTCTGCCCCCAGATCTGTACACTACTAACTCCCGATATGGTCTGTATCCGTTGGGCAATTACATTTTCGGCATAGTCACTGAGTTCTAGAGCATCTCTTGTTTGGCTTTGAATCGTCATCGTGATGATGGGTTCTCCATCTGAATCTGCTTTGGAAACTACTGGTGGGGCATCGATGTCTTGAGGAAGGCTACGCATGGCTTGAGAAACCTTATCCCGCACATCATTGGCCGCTTCTTCTAAATTCTTTTCTAAGTTAAACTCAATGGTGATATTACTAGATCCTTGCGTGCTTGAAGAGGTGATGTTACGAATACCATCAATGCTGTTGATTGCTTTTTCCAGTGGCTCTGTAATCTGTGATTCAATGATATCTGGATTTGCTCCAGCATAGTTGGTTCGTACGGATACTTGAGCTGCATCGATCGAAGGGAATTCTCGAACACCGAGAAAGTGGTACCCAATCAGACCAAAAAGCAATAAAATAATATTCATTACAATGGTCAGGACCGGTCGCTTGATACTTAAGGTTGATATACTCAAAATATTATTTTTTTGGAGTTAAAACAATGTTTACCACAGTGTCGTCTTTTAAAGACATCACACCAGAGGTCAGTAAAGTATCTCCAACCTGGATGCCATCTAATATTAGTATATCGTCTTTTGTTCGTGTTCCTGTGGTTACAAAAACACTTTTAGCTTTACCGTTTTTTGCTAGAAATACCTTTTTACCATTTTGTATTGGAATAACAGCCTCAGTAGGCACTAGTAAAGCTTTTTCAATGACATCTAAGATCAATTCTATATTGGCGAAAGAACCGGGAATTAATTCAGCATGGGAATTATCTGCTAAGGCTCTTACCTGAAGCGTTCGATTGGTCACTTCAATTTGAGTTTCAATGGCATAAATCTCTGCGGTATACGATTTGCTATTTCCAGATACCGTAAAGGTGATTTTACCACCTTTTTTTACCTGAGTAGCGTATTTCTCCGGTACAGCAAAGGTTATTTTAACTTGTTGACTGTTAACCAACTTAGCTATCGGGGTCGCTGGTGTAATATAGGTACCTGGCGATATGTAGCGCAGCCCAATTTTTCCGGAAAAAGGCGCTTTAATGGTTGTTTTTTGAATCTGAGCTACAACGAGTTGCACTTGGGCTTGAGCTGATCGCAGTTCGGCATAGGCCACATCATATTCTTCTTTACTAATAGCTTCTTTGGCAATTAGCAATTTTGCTCTACGTTCGTTTTCCGAGGTTAGAGACACTTTTGTTTTGGCTTGCAATAACTGCGCTTGCAATTCTGCATCGTTAACCTTAAGTAAGGTTTGACCAGCGGCAACATTGCTTCCCTCTTGAAAAAATATTTTTTCAGCTACACCAGACACTTCGCTTTTCAAATCGACTTGTTCATTGGGTTCAATGGATCCAGAAAGTTGAATAGAATTATTGAAGTCTGAATTGCTAACAATCATACCTTTGACTTGTAGAGGTGCACCAAAGCTCGTATTGGACCCTTTTTCTTGTTTCTTATTGTTTTGGATTAAACGGTATCCAATCATTCCTCCAACAGTAAATAGGAGTAAGGCGAGAATTACAACTCGTTTCATATAGTGTTTTTTATAGAAATGTAAATGCTAAAAGCGTTTTCCAAAAATAGGGTTATTTTGTATAATAAAGAAGGGTTAACGCTCTTAAAAATGAATTTTCATTTCGTTATTAGTTGATTGTTATGTCGTTATTGTTAAGTAAATACAAAAGAAATAATTATTGGGTATTTTCAAAAAGACGGTATTAAACTTGCTGTTTTATTTTTGTTAATTAAATTATCTTACCTTGTTAAATAGTGCTATTATAGCGCGTTAATTTAGATTGTGTCTAATTTAATTTCCGCAGGAAAATTCTTTAAATTTTGATTGAATTGGAGTGGTAGCGAATCAAAGAATAGCGTTCTATTTCATTGACAATAATGAAGAATGGATAGTGTAATCGCTAAGTCCGGAATTTAGAGGTAATTATTACGTGACTTGAGAGGTTTGGGACGGATTTTTGTAATGCTGTGAGGTACGCGGTTGTAACTTTTAAAAAAAGGTTTTTTCACCATGTGAAAAAACCTTTTAGTGTCTATTTATTGAAGTTTTTTGATTTGAGTTTTAAGTTGCTTAAATCGTATAGATAAAACCACTCTAGAAATCCCATATATGAAAAATGCCATGGCTGTCCAAAAAATGATCGTGATACCTCCAATTATTGGATTCCAAATCATAATAAAGGAAAACAAAATTCCTAAAATTCCTAAGGCCAATAACCATCCCCAGTTTTTAGACCCAAAAGATTTGATTTCAAATGAAAAGCCAATAGCTGATACCGAACGGAACAGTAAGATAAAACCAATATATAAAGGTAGAACCACTATCGATAATTGTGGAGCACACATCAACCAGATACCAAAAATAAGATCGATAATACCAGTTGCTAAAAACCAGCCCCAACTGTTTAGTTCTTTTCGATTGCTAATTGAAAAGATAATTTCGAAAATACCGTTGATAAAGAAACTAATACTAAATAATAAGGCTAATGTGATATAGGCTTCTACAGGAGTTCTCAGTATCCAAAAACCCAATAAAATAAATAATACACCTACAATAAGAGATAGGTACCAATGCTTGATAGCACTTTTCATTGTTGTCATTACTTGATTTTCCATATTCAATATTTTATTATGTTTATAATAGCTTAAATTTACGTTTTTTTTAGTTAGAATAATCGAAAATGTTAAATAAAAAGTACCTAGTTAATCTATTTAGGTTAATTTTTAATTTAAAAAGGGATAAATGACCCTTTCAATGGATTTATCGTTGTATTGATGTTTATTTTGACCCAATTTAATATTGGGTTTAAGAGCGAGCTATTTTATTACGCTAAAAAAACGTTCAATTGCTAAGTGTTGTTGATTTGATCAACAAAAAAGTAGGATAGTAATATTATGTGATTTAATAACTATGAAAACATACAAGTGGATTGTTGCAGTTTTAGTATGGGGTGGTCCTCTATGTCAGACTTGGGCCACTAATCCGATTAAAATTAAATGCGGAGATCTATGGGCTATTTTTTCCGAAAAGCCCTCTTCGGTAAAATTAATCGATTGCAAAGAATCAGAAGGGCAAAGATTGGCTACGGCTACTTATCGAATTTTGCCAATAGATCAGCGACGAATTGAAAATTTACTAGTAAAAAGATACGGAATGGGTTCTTTGGTAAAAACAACTTGTAATTGGGAACCGGAAAAAGGTAAAACAGGTACTATTATCAGCAAACGTTTGGCCCTTATAGACCCGAAATATAGTATGACTATAAGCATGTGGGCGGAAAGCGATATGGAGGTTAACGTTTTTAAAGGTAAAGAACAGGAAAAATCTTATTATTGTGTAGTAATTATATGGGATGAAATTTAAGTTTTATTTACTATTTATTCTGTGCTTCCACTACGGCATTTAAAGCATTTACCCCATTAAATGCAGCGGGAAAACCAGCATATACGGTCATTAGTAACATGATCTCATTGATTTGAGCAGTTGTTAATCCAACTTGTAGTCCGGCGTTAATATGAAACTTTAATTGATCGACAGCATTTCCTAAGGTGGCCAATGCGGCTATGGTCGCAAGCTGTTTGGATTTTGAATCGAGTGTGCTCTTGGCATATATATCTCCAAAGGCGTGTTCCATAGTGAACCGGATTAAAGCAGGTGAGGATTCACCTAATAGATCGTAGAGTCTCTGTTCTTGTAGCGGGTCTAAAATTGCTAATTGAGTCGATCCGTTGTCCCGTCTACTTGTTGACTCATCAAAAACTAATGGTGTTCCCATGATATCGACTATACCTTTGTTAACGCGTTCCTCCAGAACTTCTTTTAGTAACTTCATCGCAGTGATACTCTTTGGAAAGCCGGTGTAAATGGACATCTGTAAAATAATATCTTTCAATTCAATTACTGTATTTCCTGTATTTAATGCGCCGTGTAAGTGAACTTTTATTTCGGGTACAGCCCGTTGAGCAATCAATGAGCATAGCGCAACAATTTCTTTTTGTTTGTCAGTGAGATGTTGTTCATTATACACATTGCCAAAAGCATATTCGATAATATAATCGCTGAGTTCTGGTGATATATCTTGCAAGTTCTGAACTACTTGCAATCCTGCTTCGCCATCGATTTGTTCTAATTTATTCCAGCCAATTTGATACAGCTCACTTTTTTTGGTCATAATGATTTGCGAATAAGTTAACAAGGGATAAAACAAGATCAGTAATAAGAGTTGATTTCTCATAGATGATTTTTTTTTTATAATTGAACGTGCGTTAATCAATTGTTTAAGTTCGATTTGCTCTTTCTTCGCTTAAATAATAAACAACTAATTGAATTTAGAATCCTTTACGATGATTCCAAATGGAAACTATAATCAATTTTCCCGCACTGATATAAAATCAAATATAATGCGTTAGCGAGTCTTATTATTAGGACTTTTAGTGTTATAATCGGTACTTTTTAATAAACAATTGCGAGGTCATTCCCACTTTCTTTTTAAATATTCGCGTAAAATAGGAGGGATCTTCAAAACCTATTTCAAATGAGATCTGATTGATATTTTGATCGGTATAAATAAAAAGTCGTTTTGCCTCTGTAATTTTAAGATCTAGTAAATATTGCTTTGCGGTTAGACCCGTTACTTGTTTGCATCGCTTATTTAATTCGCTAGTTGTTATCTTTAGTTTGTCGGCATAGTAACTTAAAGCTTTAATTTTTGAAGTATCGGATAAAATAAGTTTTTTATAAGATACTATTTGTGAATCTGCTTTTCTCGGAGGTTGACTGCTATCGAATATAATTTGTTGAATTGCTGAACTGTAATACTGAATCCCTGCCATAAGGATCTTTTGGGATAAAAGATCTTTTCTACTGCATTGATCGATTAAGTTTTCGTGTAAATCAATGAACAGACGAATTGTTTTTTTATCGTGAATATCAATATAGGATGTCGAGAAATCATCTTGAAAAATAGGGCTAAAGATTTGGTCTATCAATACGATGTAGCCCTTGCTGTTTTTTGAGAAAGTCCAATTGTGAATTTGTTTAGGACTCATTAAGAAAATTCTATTGGGTTGAATTTGATATTCTTCAAAATCAACAACATAAAGTCCATTACCTGAAGTGAACCAGACAATAGAGTAGAAAGCGTGGCGATGAGGCCAAGTGATATCTGGATCTTCGGTGTGTTCAAATCGAGCAACATAGAGGGACTGTTGTCGTTGGGTAATTGGGACTATAGCTGCTATATTATATTCCTGTAGCATATTATAAATATAGATAATATTTATAAATAAAACAAAATTTTCGAGTTAATTAACTTGTTGTCAGTAGCGTATGTAGGTGTTGCTCATTGTGGCCGTAAATAAAAAAGCTAATGTTTGCTCTTAGGTTTTACGGCTTGAATAAATCATTAATTTTGAATAAATGAAAATATTATGATACGGTTAGATAAACAAGTTGCTTTAATTACGGGTAGTGCTCGAGGTGTAGGTTATGAATATGCCAAACTATTATATGACAGAGGAGCTGTAATAATTATGCAGGATTACGGTGTTGATAAAGATGGAACGGGTAATAATCCTGAATTGGTTCACCAGGCCGCGCAATCTATTAGTTTGGATTCCGATCGGATTTGGGCGGTGGATGTCAATTTGAACAACGAGCAGCATTGTCAGAATCTGGTGGATCAAATTGTTGAGAAATTTGGAAGGATAGATATATTAATTCACAATGCGGGTTGGGTCGCTTATCAAACTATTGAAGAATTGACATCGGAATTCTTAGAGCGCAGTATTGATGTCAATGTGTATATTCCGACGTGGTTGTCCAAAGCGCTATTTCCGGTGATGAAGCAACAAAAATATGGTCGTATGGTTTTTACAACCTCTGACCGGGCTATATATAAAGAATATGGATTAAAAGGTTTGGGGCCCTATGCTATAGGTAAAATGGCACAAATTGGTTTGATGAATATTTTAGCTGTCGAAGGTGAAGAGCACGGTATTTTAGTCAATGCAGTATCTCCTGTGGCAAAAACGCGTATGTGGAATGTGGAAGGGGAACCAGATAATTTAAAACCCGCTCAAATTGCAACAGGAGTATTGTATTTGGTATCGCCCGACTGTATAGACTCTGGCTATATACTTAGGGCAGCAAATGGACATTTCTATGCAGTAAAATGGACAGAAAGAGAAGGGGTTGCTTATCCGATGGATATACTGGGGAGTGCGTGTGAGACTCCCGAACAAATTGCCCATGCGTGGAAGGATATTACACATTCCGTAGCGTTTTAAAAATCAATAAGCCGTTTCACTGTCAGAATCGGCTTATTGATTGTAAGGATAGAGATTTATTTAATTAAAAGTTCTAATTTTTTTAAGCGTTTTTCAAACTCTTCATTGATTTTTTTGATGTTTTGATTTTCAGTTTCCAATTGAAATAAACGAGATGCTAGTTCTTGAGTTGCTGAAATGTTTAGCATGGAAAGCGCATCGTAGTCCACGGTTTTCAAATCTTGTACTTCTGTTCCATATACAAATAATTGATTCGGTAAAACTGTTTTTGATTCAGCGATTTTTATCTGATTTTCTGAGATGGAAAGGATATCCACAATGATTTCACGATCTTGAAGAAATACTTTTAATCGCGTAGCAGTCGGATCAATTTCAAATTTGGAGGAAAAGTGCAAGGTGTTGTCATTTGTGGTTGCCATCTGATAGATATTTGGAATAAATGTTTTAACATCACTTGTACTAATGGCTATGGGATAAATATCTTCTACTTGTTGGGCGATCACTTTTTTGTATGATTTTTTGCCGTACAAAACTTCATCTCTCATGGTATAGTCTGTAATTTGAATTTGGCTTAAGGTCAGTAAGTCTTTTGCAGAATCTGATTTTCCAAGAATATTTTTAATCCGTTGATCTGAGAAAATAGAAGTTTGTGCAACGCTTAATTTACCGATTGCAATGATATTACCGTCAGCATAAATCGAAGTATTGGTATTAAAGTCGCCGATATTGTTGTTGTAATTCATATATGTTGCTTCAGTTCCCGTGGGAGTAGCCATAGCTGTAGGGGCTATACCGTAGTAGTTTAAGATTTTAGCAGTAGATGGCCATGCAGCGGTTTTTGATTCGACGTGTAGAGGAAACAAGGGATTATCGGTTCCTATTCCAACATTTCCCTTTTCGTTGATATTAATACGACGATTACCATCTCCATCAGCTATAATGATGTTGTTGGATAAGTTTTCGGGCAGTTGGCGCACCAATGCACCAATAATGGTATTGTTTTTTCCAGTTGTTATACCGCGACCCGTATTAGAACCAATAAAAGTGTTTCGGCCATCAGTTTTAGTGGTACTATTGATATCATATCCTGCCATTTGTCCAATGATTACATTATAGGAACTCGCGATATTATTGTAAAAAGCTTGGTGACCCAATACAGTATTGTTGTCAGCGGTAGTGCTATAATTGGAAGAAAAACGTCCGATTGCTGTATTGGAACGTCCTGTTGTGTTGGAAAAAAGAGCTCCAGAACCTATAGCGGTATTGTCATTTGCTGTATTGTTTGACAGTGCTGATGCTCCAATGGCTGTGTTGTTTATTGCGATTTCATTAGATAATAGTGCTTCAATTCCAATGGCTGTATTGGAATATCCTCGAGTATTTTTTGATAAACTGTTATAGCCGATAGCGATATTACCGTGCCCTTCCGTATTGGCATAAAGAGTATGATAACCATGAGCAACATTATTACTGCCGGTTCTATTAAAGGCTAAAGCTTCATAACCGACAGCGCTATTGTAGTTTCCATCGACATTGATTTTTAATACAGAATTTCCAATACCAATATTCCCAACTCCAACACCGTTGTATTGTAAGGCTGCATTTCCAAATGCGGTATTTCCCGTAGATATCCGACCACCTTGTACATTATATCTCTTAAAAATCAAATCTTTGTCGTCTGTGGTTCCTAAGAAATCTGTTGCGGGATTGCTGTTGGCATTACCGGTGACACTCCAACCGTAAACAGGGACAGTACTGTCGATGAGTTTATTCCAGCGAGCAGGAGTACTCGTCCAATAATAATAACCGGGATTGATATCGCCTGCTTTGCTTTGATTGTAAATCAAAAGCGCATTGGATGGTGAGGGTATAGTTGTGATATCGGTTGAACTAGTTAAATTAACCCGAGGCATTAAAAACCCTTTATCACTACTGGATAAGTCCAATGCGGCTGATTCGGAGGGTATACTCGTTCCCATACCTACATTACCTTTCTCATTAATATAGACGCGACGATTGCCATCGCCGTCGGCTAAAATAACGGTATTCGAAAGATTCGAATTCAAAGCAGCGACATTGGCTCCAATAATCGTATTGGATTTGCCAGTCACTATACCAATCGCTGTTGCGCTGCCGATAAAGGTGTTTCGACCTTCAGATTCATTGAGCATATTCAAACTTGTCCCTGTCAGAAAACCTATCGCTACATTGTCACTACCTTTGGTATTGGCTCGCAACGCATCATTACCTAAGCCAACATTCCGATTACCTACCGTATTGGAATATAATGCGCCGTCACCCATAGATACGTTTCTCGAACCTGTAGTATTGGAAAGTAATGCCTGATATCCATAAGCCGTATTGCGATTTCCGGCGGTATTTTCAGAAAGAGAAAGTGCTCCAGTTGCTGTGTTTTTCTCTCCCAATATGTTTTTAAAAAGCACATGACTTCCTATGGCTGTATTGCTGTTCCCGAGGGTGTTATTGTTTAGAGTCTGATAGCCAAGGCCGGTGTTTTGTTGTCCATCCGTATTTTTGTTTAGACTATAATTTCCGATAGCGGTGTTTTTGCTTTCGGTGTTGAATGATGACACTATTAAAGCTCCTACACCGTAACTCGTGCTGTGGGAGTGGAGGATGCCCGCAGTGATCTTATTTCTTTTAAAAATCAAATCCTGATCATCTGTCGTTCCCAGAAAATTAACGAGTTTGGAGGTTTGTGCATTTCCATCTAAACTCCATGATGGAATGGATTTATCTAATAATCTCGTCCAGAGTGAATTGGCATCACTCCAATAGTAATAACCCGGACTTAAATCTGTAGTTAAAGTTGTATTGTATATCAGTAAGGCTGCGGATGGTGCCGTAATTGTATTTTGATCGTCAAGTGACTTTAAGGCTATTCGAGGCGGTAATATTCCTTTGTTTTTGCTGTATATTTCTAAAATTGAGGACGGATGTGGTGTAGTCGTACCAATACCCGTTTGTGCATGAATGGAAAAGGATACTAATGACAACAATAGTAGTAGGTTTAATTTCATAAGTTTAAATAAGACGAATTCTAAGTGTGAAATACAAGATAATATGAATCACTAACAGACAGAAGCGTATACTGATTACGCCGTTTTTCTAACTCAAAATGATATTATGTACAAAAATAATATTTTGAACTTACGAATAGCGAATTAAGGTATGTTTTGTGGTTTGTCAAGTTATAGTTTTGTCGCAAAAGGTTGTTATATTACATATAGATATTACAAACCTCTGTTTGTATGGACAAGATTAGATATTTTGTTGTGAATGGTCTCTATGTAAGCTAATGCTATTTGGGCTTGCTATCTGTAGTTTTATTATTTCCCAAGAGATAGCATTTAGTAGTAGGTGATAGGTATAGAACAGTCGTAAACATCTCTGTCGTTATTAAATGGATATTATACTATTTTATACCTAATTTTTAGATTAGTTTATGAAGAATCAAAATAGAAATCACTAAATTTGGTTTTTTCATCTTGAAAATTAAAAGTCGTTGCCTTTTATATTATAATAAAGAAGAATTGTTAGGCTTTATAGGCTTATTTGACGACATCTTTCTTACTTTTAAAAAACTTTATGTTAAAAGTAAAACAACTTAACCAAAAACTTTAAAATCCGTTCTCTAGATAATATGAATGAAGAATTAAATACACTGGCAGAAAAAACAACTGATTTATCACATCATCTGTATCCTTTAATTAGTGACTTGGGATTGATTTTGATGACAGCGGGAGTAGCAATTTTGTTGTTTAAAAAGATTAAGCAACCCTTGGTGTTGGGTTATTTGATTGCTGGGTTTTTAGCTGGACCGCATTTTACTTTATTTCCAACAGTTAAGGAGATAGGTAACGTCGAGGTATGGGCTGAAATTGGTGTTATTATTTTGTTGTTTAGTTTAGGGCTAGAATTTAGTTTTAAGAAATTGATGAAGGTTGGTGGAACCGCTTCCATTACAGCCGGTGTTCAAATTGTTTCAATGATCGTCATCGGGTATTTGGTCGGTATGCTGCTCGGCTGGCGTCAAATTGATAGTATATTTTTAGGGGCGATGTTATCGATGTCGTCCACAACCATAATTTTAAGAGCCTTTGATGAGCTTGGTGTGAAATCTCAAAAATTTGCTGGTGTCGTCTTCGGAACGCTGATCATAGAAGATATCGTTGCAATTTTACTGATGGTATTATTGGCTACCATATCGGTATCCCAGAATTTTTCGGGAATTGCTTTGCTGGAATCCAGTTTAAAGTTAATTTTCTTTTTAATCCTTTGGTTTTTGGGGGGAATCTTCTTGATTCCAACACTTTTAAAGAAGGTAAAACCCTTGTTGACCGACGAAACCCTGTTGATTGTTTCCCTAGCTTTGTGTCTGATGATGGTGATGTTGGCTACTAGTGCAGGGTTTTCTCCGGCTTTGGGAGCTTTTATCATGGGGTCTATCATCGCGGAAACCACCAAGGCTGAACAGATTGAGCATATCATCAAGCCGGTAAAAGATTTATTTGGAGCGGTGTTTTTTGTATCAGTCGGTATGTTGATTAATATTGATACTTTAAAAGAATACGCTCTACCTGTAGTGATCATAACAGTGGTTACTATTCTTGGAAAAGCCTTGTCAACAACGATGGGGGCGTTAATATCCGGTCAACCATTAAAACAATCTGTGCAAGCGGGAATGAGTTTGGCGCAAATTGGAGAGTTTTCTTTTATTATTGCTACTTTAGGGATGACTTTAGGAGTTATCAGTGAGTTTTTATATCCCATCATCGTTGCGGTGTCGGCTATTACAACTTTTACAACGCCGTTTTTGATCAAAAAATCAGTACCGGCTTATTTGGCTTTACAAAAGATTATTCCGCAAAACATTCAGGATCGAATCGAGCAATACAGCTCCAATACACAAGGTATCAAAACTACGAGTAATTGGAAATTATATATCCAGGCGAATGCCCTTCATATTGTATTGCATTCAGTTATAGTAATTGGTATTGCGATTATGGCATTGCGATTTTTAAGACCGATGGCGGATACGGTTTGGGAGCGAATCTTCTTCTGTTTTTTATCCATCGTGATTGCCGGTCCTTTTTTATGGGCTTTAGGGCTTCAAAAAGTAGGTAAAAAACCACTGGATGAAATCAAAAAAGATCGAAAATACAAAACACCTGTCATCATTATGTTGGTGTTTAGAATATTGTTAGCGGCATTTTTCATCGGGTTTATAATCAATCTGTTTTTCTCTCCGTTGGTGACTTTTATAATGTTGGTTGTGTTATTGATCACTATGTTCTTGTTTCCGAAAAAACTACAAGCGCTGTACTTAAAGATTGCCAGTAGATTTATTGAAAACTTAAATAGTCGCGAGCTTTCAGAGGCAGTGAGAAATAAAAGCAGTCTAACGCCTTGGGATGGACATATGACTACATTTGAGATTCCTCAGGAATCTGCTTTAGCTGGTAAGACCTTATTTGATTTGAAATTAAGAGAAACCATAGGTGTTAATATTGCGATTATCAAACGTGGGGAGTTGTCTTTAAATGTACCTACCCGATATGATAGATTATTCCCTAAGGATATTGTCTATGTAATCGGTACAGATGAGCAAATTGAAATGTTTGAAAAGTATTTGAATGCTAATAATTTGAGTTCGATTGAAAACAATGATATTATTCTACAAAAAATCGAGTTGAATAACGAATATTTTATTGGTAAAACGATTCGGGAAACAGAGATGAGGGATAAGATTCGAAGTATTGTTGCGGGAATTGAACGCGATGGAAAGCGAATCATTAATCCAGAGTCTGATTTTGTATTGCAGAAGGGGGATATTCTTTGGTTGATTGGTGATAAAAATCAAATCGAAGCACTTATTAAATAAAAAGCTGTAAAACTGTGATGAATAGTATAGTTTATAGAGATGCTTTAAGAGAAGATTTATTGGAAATCGTTTCGATTTATAATGAGACTATTGCTTCAAGGATGGTTACGGCAGACACGAGCCCGGTTACGGAGCAAAGCCGTGAAGTTTGGTTTGAGAATCACAATGCCTACCACCGTCCGTTATGGGTTGTTGAGAATGAGTCGGGGCAAATGGTGGCGTGGGTTAGTTTTCAATCTTTTTATGGCAGACCAGCTTATGATGCTACAGTAGAAATTAGTATTTATATATCTGAATCACATAGAGGTAAAGGTTATGGAAAACAAATATTGCAATACAGTATGCGTCAAGCGTTACAATTTGGTGTAAAAACGATTTTGGGATTTGTATTTGCTCACAACGAGCCCAGTTTGAAACTTTTTTTATCTCAGGGATTTAATGTTTGGGGAAATATGCCTAAGATTGCCACGATGGATTTAAAGGAATATGATTTATTAATTTTAGGTAAACGACTTGTAGAGTAATAAAACAGCTATAATAAAAAACTTAAGGCCTTAACCGTAACGGTTAAGGCCTTGATTGTTGATAAAGGTTATGGACTTAGTCTTGTCCTCTTTTATTTTTTTTCTCTCTTTTTTCTGCTTTCTTTTCAGCAGGCGTTTTCAAAGCTACTTTTTTTTCGCTTTTACGGGGGCTTTGTTCTTTTGCCATAGGTGATAAATTTGTTGTAAGATACTTGTTTTTAGTGAATTTATTGTAAAGTACTTTGTTTTTTTTTGTTTTTAGTAGGGATTTTATATAGAAGAATGTCTATTCGTGCATTTGCTCATCCGAGTATCCGCAGATTGCAGATCAGTGAAATAGTCATCAGTGATCGGTAATCAGTGGGGGCATGATTTGTAATTCGTTAGTCGAAAATCGAGATTCGTCGGCTATCGTTAATTTCTTACTCCTCATATATAGATATTTTCTATAAACTTGAACCCTCTAGTTGCTCTTTGCTAATTCGTTATTCGTTAGTCGAAAATCGTGATTCGTCTCCTCGTGAATTTTTCACACCTTATATATATGGATGGGTTTGCATAAGTACGAGCCCATTCCTTGCGAACAGCGTAATCAGTAATCGGTAATCAGTGGGGTCGTTATTCGTTAGTCGAAAATCGAGATTCGTCGGCTATTGTTAATTTCTCACTCCTCATATATAGATACTTTTTATAAACTTGAACTCTCTAGTCACTCTTTACTAATTCGAGATTCGTTAGTCGAAAATCGAGATTCGTCGGTTAGTGTGAATCTTTTACTACTATATATATAGGTAACTTTGCCTAAACGTAAACCCTCGACTCCCGAATCCCGACTTTCGATTCACGTGCTAGTCACTGATCACTGTTTACTGATCACTAGAACAATCGGCTTTTCATAAACGATAACCTTCGACTCCCGATTTTCGATTCACGACCATACTGATCACTATAATAATCGGCTTTTCACAAACGATCACCTTCGAATCACCAATCCCGACTCACGAATTACGATTTTCTTTCAACGTGTAAAGTTACGGTAACTAGCGTGTTAAGAAAATCACGTAAAAAACTTCCAAAATAAAACAACAAAAGATTAGGAATGCTGGTAAAAAGGCCTACT
>NZ_JALJZV010000009.1 GCF_024171535.1 Flavobacterium sp. HSC-61S13
AGCGTATCAGCGTATCAGCGTATCAGCGTATCAGCGTATCAGCGTATCAGCGTATCAGCGTATCAGCGTATCAGCGTATCAGCGTATCAGCGTATAGGCACCAAAACTAAAGTTCTTCAATAAAATTCGTTTCTGGATTCAAAATAGCATTAATCAGCGCGACTAATTCCGTTCTAAATTCCGCAAGAATTTCCTTGGTAATGTTTTGATCTACTTCACGTCCTTGTCTGACTCCAAAAAACAAGAAGCCCTCTTTTCTATTTTTAAACGAATAAATTCCGGCCTCCAACGGTCTATCCCCAGCCTCTTCTTCAAACATCAAAGCATAACACAACAATTGAATAATCTTATCATTTTTTAGTTCTGTCGTGAGTCCTTCCCAATCTTTTAAACGCAATTGATTGGAGTCCACCTTTCCTGATTTATAATCGATCACCCGAATAGACTGATTGCGAATTTCAATACGATCCACATACCCAAATAGATTGACCGGATAAGGCAAGCGCTCATCAACTAGTTGATATTCAAGCAAACGCTCTAGTTCTAAAATCTGAACAACATCGCCATTTTGAATGTTTTTTCGCTCCTCCATCAAAAAATGATAAACATTTCTCTTAGCTACTTCAAAGGCGAGTAGGTTTTTACCCAATTTATCTTTGTTACTACTGTATTCTTTTTCAAATTCTATTTCAACAATTGCATCCGATTTTTTTTGTAAATCATCTAAATCTGCTATGGTCAATACACGCCCTACCAAAGGCTTATAGAGGTTTTCAAGTGCATTATGAATAATGGTTCCCAAGGTATTCAAGGCTACGCTTTCTTCAACTTCCTCTACCTCGCGAATTCTCAACACCCGTTGCAGATAAAATTGAATGGGGTTGCGCAAATAATTGGTTAATGCGGACGGAGAGAAGCCGCGTCCCAATGCGATTTCCTTTAATTTCTCCTGAAGTTGCTCCGATTTAGGAACTTCAATCGGCTGATATGCCTTGTCAGGCAAGAAGGCCGAATAAGTCAAGTGCTCCAAATGGTGGTTGGGTCTTTTTTCAATTTCCAATTGCGTGATAAATCGACTGCGCTCACCGGCATCTAAGCCTTCCGCCTCCGAATTATACAAGAGATATACATTTTTAGCGCGCAACAACAAATGGTAGAAGTGATAGCTATAAATAGCATCTTTTTCCTTGTAAGTCGGCAGCCCCAATTCTCTTTTAACATCATAAGGTATAAAGGAGTTTTGCGACTTCCCCGCCGGAAATTTCCCTTCATTGACAGACGTAATAATTACGGTTTCAAAATCCAATACCCTACTTTCAAGAACTCCCATAATCTGCAATCCCTTTAGAGGTTCCCCCTCAAAAGAAACCTCAGCAAGATCAATGATTTGTTTATAAATCGCATAAACATTCTCGACAGTATTCATCGTCGGATATTTCTCACAATAATTGATCAACTTATTAATCAATTGGTACATCGAATACAAAAAGGTTTTTGCCACCTTATCCTCCTCGACATTGCTCGATAATCTATTTTTAATTTCTGATATAATTACCGACAGTAATTTTAACACTTGCAACGGATCATCAGACCATTTGGTCAAGATCAAATCTCGCAAGATATTTGGAGCAGCATTAAAGGCTTTTAAGCTGTCCATGCTAAAAAAGGTCAGATTGCCTTCGTGAATATTTTTTATCGTTGTTGCAGCATCAACATAGGGCTCAACCATCGGATTGGTTAATACATCCAAGACTTCTTTGTGATATAAAGTATAGTTCAGTTGATCACGGCGTATGGCATTGAGATGCATTTTAAACAATTTAGCAATCAAAATTTGAACGGGATTACTTCGCCCGTCATACCCCATAGTAATGTTTAAAGCATCGACTTCCACAGGCAAAGAATACAGAACAGGCATCAAAAGATTCTCTTCACCCAACACCAAAGCCACTTGATTGAGGCTTTCATTTTCACTTTTGAGCTTTTCAATAATCTTTCCAGCTATGCGCGCTTGACCAACGGTCTTCGGAGTTTTGATAATTTGAATTGTTTTCGCATCACTAAAGTCCTCAACTATCCAGTCCATCGGATGTGTCTGATAATACTTCCACTCTTTTTTAATTCGACGCAAAAACAGTCCTGCATCGTGATAAGGATCATTTAAGAACACTGCATCGATATCCCAAAATACTTTAGCACAACCTTTTTCTAAAAACAATTGAATGATCACTTCTTCTGCAGCATTCAAAGCGTTAAACCCCGCGAAATACATTTTTTTTTCGCCCAATTTAACGGCAAAATCATTCGATTTCTCTACAGCTTTTCTATAAATCAACCCTTGATACCCAACTTTTTTTCCTATTAAATACTCATAGAATGCTTGATAGTAAATCGGCATCATGTCCCAAAACTCCAAATAATTTTGAATCATGTTGGTTCGTTTCTCCAGATCCAACGACCAATGTTTGATGTCTTCAATATCTTTAAGATATGAAAAAACGCGATTGGGCTGAAGCAGATAACGGTCAATCTCATTGAAGTCCTGTAACAACATTTTTCCCCAATTGGCAAATTGTTCAAAAGGTTGTAACTTATCTGCAGTGACAACAGTACTGTAGACTTCATAAAACTCGAATACGAGTTCTATCGAGTCCAAAGTTCGAAGTCCAGAGATGTCTTGAATCAATTCTTCGACACTGATAATTTCCGGCGCGAATAAACTTTTGGGATATTGCTTTTTCAGGGATTCCAACAGGAACACTTTTGCTCTTTTATTGGGCAAAACGACGATTAGATCGTTTAATGTATTTGGGAAATCCTTTTTAATTTCCAAACTCAACTTATCTAAAAACCTCACATTATTCATTTAACTTATACATTTAAAACCATCGATCCACTCCTTTAACGTGTAGAAACTTTCCTTAAACTGAGGTTTTTTCACACATTACAACTCAGCACAACAAACCTATTACATCTTATAAATATATAAAAAAACGCCTCGATTTCTCGAGGCGTTTTAGTTTATTTAAAAAGGATGATTATTTTTGTAATACAACCTCTACACGTCTATTGATCTCTCTACCTTTAACAGTTTTGTTAGATTCAATTGGTTTAGAAGAACCGTAACCTTTAGAAGTTAATCTAGAAGCATCGATACCTTTTTCAATTAAGTATACTTTTACAGCGTTTGCTCTGTTTTCAGATAATGGCAAGTTGATTTTATCAGAACCTGTGCTATCTGTATGTCCTTCAATACTGAATTTAGCAGTTGGGTACTCTCTCATGATTTTAGCCATATTGTCAAGTACTGGGTAAGTTTTCTCTTGGAAAGTGAATTTACCAGTATTGAACAAGATCGTTCTACCGTAATCATTTAATTGTTTCATTTGCTCTTCTTTGATCTCTGGACAACCGTTGTTAGAAGCAGGACCTGCAACATCTGGACATTTGTCTAAATGATCTGGCACTCCGTCTCCGTCTCTATCTGGCCAAGGACAACCTTTGTTTTCTTTAGGACCAGCAACTTCTGGACACTCATCTTTATGGTCTGGTACTCCGTCTCCGTCAGTATCAGGACATCCGTTGAATTCTTTAAGACCGAATACATCTGGACATTCGTCTAAATGATCTGGCACTCCGTCTCCGTCAGTATCAGGACATCCGTTGAATTCTGGTAAACCAGCAACATCTGGACAAGTATCTAAATGATCAGGGATTCCGTCTCCATCAGTGTCAGGACATCCGTTGAATTCTTTAAGACCAGCAACATCTGGACATTCGTCATATTTGTCTAAGATTCCATCTCCGTCTGTATCTTTTCCACCAAATTGGAATTTAATACCTGCGAAATGTTGCATATGCGAAGCGATATCAACGTTTGGAGTTCTTGTATCGTCAAATGAATGTTTGTACGTAGATTGAACAGTTAATGCAATGTTTTCTGTAAACCAGAAGTTTAATCCTAAACCTCCATTAACAGTACCTGCACTAGCATCACCCATAAAAGTGTATCCCCCACCAACTAATAAGAAAGGATCAACAACTTTGAATTTCAATAAATCTTTGAAGCTATATTTAACTTCTGCATCAATACCATAATAAGTTAAATCACCTGGATTGTAGATTTCGTAGTTTTCTGCTTCCGGTTTAATAAACTTATCAATCTTATTTACAGATCCTGTGATTCCAAAGGAGAAACCATCTCCTAAGTATCTTGCTACATTCAAGTAAGATACAGACGGAAGGATGTTCCACTGATCTTTAACATTGAAGTAACCTCCTAATCTGTTAGAGAAGTTGTTTGTTGTACTAATCTTAGTATCAACAGCATTGGCTCCGATAGTCACCGCCCATGGGTGATCCGCATTCTGAGCGTGTGAGGTTAACCCCGTGCAAAGAAGTGCTGCCGCAAATAATTTGTTGAGATGTTTCATAACTTTTTTTATTTATTTACTGTACGTAATAATATCTAGCAAAAATAAGACCTTAATTGTTATCTACAAAAAAATTCTTAACAATTATCTCTTTTTCCTACTAAAATTCTCTTTATTTTATAATATTAAGCTGTTTTCCGACCTCCGTAAATGCCTGAATAGCTTTATCTAAGTGTTCTTGTGTATGAGCAGCTGATAATTGAACGCGAATTCTCGCTTTTCCTTTAGGAACTACTGGAAAAAAGAAACCAGTCACATAAATCCCTTTTTTCAACAATTCCTCAGCCATCAATTGTGCCAATTTCGCATCATACAACATAACTGGAACAATCGCTGAATCACCATCAATAATATCTAAACCGGCTTTTTTCATTCCCGTTTTAAAATAATTGGTATTCCATTCCAATTGATCTCTAAGCGACGTGTCTCTAGCTAACACTTCAAATACTTTAAGTGAAGCTCCAACAATTACTGGTGAAAGGGAATTTGAAAACAAATAGGGTCTCGAACGTTGTCTCAAGATTTCAATCACCTCTTTTTTAGCTGTAGTATATCCTCCCATAGCACCTCCTAAGGCTTTACCCAAAGTACCTGTGATAATATCTACACGTCCCATTACTCCTTTTGCCTCTAGGGTTCCTTTACCTGTAGCTCCAATAAATCCTGCCGCATGACATTCATCTACCATCACCAAAGCATCATATTTATCCGCAAGATCACAAATTTTATCTAAAGGCGCAACCAAACCATCCATAGAGAACACCCCATCAGTCACTATAATCTTAAAACGATGTCCCGCTTCATTAGCTTTGATTAATTGTTGCTCTAAATCATCCATATCGCTATTTTCGTAACGGTATCGCGCTGCTTTACACAAACGAACACCATCAATAATCGACGCATGGTTTAAGCTATCGGAAATAATCGCATCTTCGGCACCTAATAAAGGTTCAAAAACCCCGCCATTAGCATCAAAAGCCGCAGCATATAAAATCGTATCCTCGGTTCCATAAAATTCAGCGATCTTCTTTTCCAATTCTTTGTGAATATCTTGTGTACCACAAATAAATCGTACCGACGACATTCCGAAACCGTGAGTATCCAAAGCATCTTTAGCTGCTTGAACTACTTCAGGGTGTGAAGAAAGTCCCAAATAATTATTGGCACAAAAATTTAAAACAGTTTCACCTGTCGAAATAGTAATCTCCGCTCCTTGTGGAGAAGTGATGATACGCTCTTTTTTAAACAATCCATTTTCCTCAATAGCTGCTAGCTCCTCTCGTAAATGATCTTTAATCTTTCCGTACATAAGTTGAATATTTATTTTTCAAAATTACTATGGCAAATGTACCATATTTATGTTATCTCCTGTATACAGGATAATTTTTTTCACTACGTCATACCCCATATCCTCTAGTGCAAGCTGATATTCATGAACTTGCTTGATATGAGAATCTTCGTGCTTACCCGTCTTATAGTCTAACAGGTAGGCTTTATTATCACGAACCGTCACTCGATCCGGCTTGATACTCTTAAAGGTAGCACTAAAAATCGTTCGTTCGTTAAAAACCAATCCATTTTCTGCAAAATAAGGTTCTAACTCGGGATGAAATACAATATCCTCAACCAAATCTTTAAAACTCAATCGCTGACTTTCAGTTATCAATCCCATTTCTAAACTTTTATCCAAGGCTTCATCAATATCATTGACCGTATAGATATAAGACATGATCTGATGCAATATATTCCCATACTCAATAGCTTTCTGATTATCGGAATCCCACATCAATGCCTCACGTTGTGCAATCTTAATCGATTTAAAATCCATCAAATGATCTACCGATTGTATGGTTTTATTAATATGATCGATACCACCAATATCCTTAACGGTAGATTTAGATACTTTTATAGGCACCCCAAAATCATAGCTAAAGCCTTCGTCGGTATACAGCCCTCTTTTGATTAAGAATTCCAAAAAGAATTTCGACATATTGTTTTGCAACTCTCCTGCACGACTTATGTTTTTTGAGGAAACAACATACAATTGCTCTTCGGCACGGGTTAAAGCAACATACAGCACATTAATATTATCCAGCAATTCTTCTTGTTGTTTTTCTTGATAGAGCGCTTCGGCCCAGGCACCATATTCCGCCACTTCTTTTTTGGAATCGACCAAAGCTTTTGGCAAGTCCAAGCCGTCTTCATTTAAGTCCAACCACAATTTGTTTCGTGATGGTCGCGAATAATCCTCTTCGGCAAATGGGAAAATCACAACTGGAAACTCCAGTCCCTTTGATTTATGAATCGTCATAATCCGAACGGCATCCACGCCTTCCGGAGTTGGAATACTGAATTTCTGTCCGTTGTTCTCCCAGAAATACAAAAAGTCCGCTATACTGTATTGGCTCTTAATGGTACGTTCTAAAACCAAATCCAAAAAATACAACACATAGGATATCGAACTTTTATCCTGCAAAAACGCTCTTACGATATCTTCAACCGCCTCATAAAGCGATTTCTTTCTACAGGCATTGAAGGAAATATGAACCCCTTTTGACTGCAACCAATGTTCCAATTCCTTTTCCGGTTGTATAGCCAAACCTTCAGCGATAAAATCATGAATCGGGCAACCTTCGGGTTGCTTGGATGCGACATAATATAACATCAATGCTTTGGATTCCTTATCCCGGTCGTTTTTTAAAAACCGCAATACCTGAATAATCAATCGCACTTCTGTGGCATTGTCAATCAATAGCGAATCCGATGAAAGTATAGGTATTTCTTGTTCTGTCAAATAATTAGCTAAAGCGACACCAGCCGACCGTTTCCGAGTCAATACGACGATATCTCTATATTCAAACCCCTGTGCTTTTACACTATGGATAATATCTAATGTGGCACGTACATGCAATTCCTCTTTAGTTTCCAACTCCTCTTCTGATTCGGGTTTAGGTAAAAATCGGATATTGACATAACCGCCCGTTTTAGCGTTGGTTTCTTGACTGCTATTATTTTCATACAGATCTTTATAGTCCGGCTCAGTAAAAGAACCAGAGATATCCTGAAAAAAAGCGTTGTTAAAATTTATCACCTCCGAATAACTGCGGTAATTTTTACCCAACACCACCGTTTCTTTACTCGGATTTGAAAACGGATTATCCTTTTTACTCAGAGCGATAAATTGCTCTGCTTTACCACCTCTCCATCTATAAATAGATTGTTTAGGATCGCCAACAATCATCAGGGTTCCCTTTGTTCCAGACAAGTCCTCCCCAGCTAGGGCATTATCTATCAGTGGAATTAAGTTCAACCACTGCATTTCAGAGGTATCTTGAAATTCATCGATAAAAAAATGCCGATACCGTTCTCCCAATCGTTCATAAATAAACGGAGCAGGTTGATTTTGAATTTCTTTATGGATGATAGCATTAAACTGAGATATCGACAGTATGTTTTGGTCCGCCTGTATCTGATCTAACTCTTGACGAATCGTATTCAACAAAGAAAGTGGGGTTATATTTTTCAGAAAAGCTTCATAAAAAGAGCGCTTTGCATAAGCTCGATACACGTTTTGCAACAAGTTGATCCATTGCGGTATCAAGCCTTCTATAAGTTCTCTGTCTTTGGCTGTTTTATTGATCTGTATATCATCGAATTCCAAGAATCGCTTGTGTGCTGCCAAGACCTCATCGGCTTCGATTTTCTTGAGGTGATTGGGAAAGGTTCCTCTCGAAAACGACTTTTCATCGATTCCGTAATCTGAAATCAATTGCAATGCTTCTTTCCCTATAGCTTTTGTTTCTGCAGAAATCCTTTTAATTTCAGCTTTCAACCGATCGCGCACCGCTACAAAATCTGGTAAATTTTTATCTTGAAACAACGCAATTTCGTCGCGATTGTTTTCATTCATCAACAAATAGCCTATTTCCAACAATTCTCTCGTGACGTCCCAACTTTTATCATTGTCCGCCTTATCGATAGAAAAGTCAATCAACAAATCAGTCAATTCACTATCCGTACCGGCTCTAGACACTATAGCGTCAACGGCTTCTTGTAAGAGTTCTTCCGACTCCAAAGACACATCAAAGGTGATTGGTAAATTTAAGTCATGGGCAAAAGACCTAATAATTTTATGGGTAAACTTATCGATAGTCGAAATATCAAAGGCCGCATAATTATGAATGATATTTTTGATAATTACCTTGGATTTATTCCGAATAAAATCGGCCTTTAGCCCGGTTTCCAATTCTATTTGCTCCAACATCCCCATCTGTTTCTCCGGAACTTCATCTTGAGTAAATGCAAACAAACTTGTCACGACTCTCGACTTCATTTCAGCAACGGCTTTGTTGGTAAAAGTAATCGCTAAAATATTTTTATAGGCGTCGTTTGTCTTGTCAGTTAACAGGATTTTCAAGTATTCTTTGACTAATGTATGGGTTTTACCGGATCCGGCTGAGGCGTTATAAATTGAAAATGAGGCAGTAGTCACTTATTTGTTTTATATTATAGTTAACGATAATTAAACTTAGTCTCCTTTTGATATTGAAGTTAAATCCTTAAATTTGAATAAAAATAATACTAATCTTTTTAATAATACTAATTATGGCATTCGAATTACCGAAATTACCTTACGCATACGACGCGTTAGAACCGCACATTGATGCTCGTACGATGGAAATACACCATACTAAACATCATAACGCTTATACTACTAACTTAAATGCAGCTATTGCTGGTACTGAATTAGAAGGAAAAAGCATCGAAGAAATTCTTCACAACTTAGACATGGCTAACGGAGCTGTGCGCAACAACGGTGGTGGATTTTACAACCACAACCTATTCTGGGAGGTAATGAGCCCTAACGGAGGTGGAGAGCCAACTGGAGAACTGGCTGCTGCCATTGTTAAAGACTTAGGTTCTTTTGAAGCTTTTAAGGAAGCATTTGCTAAAGCTGGAGCAACTCAGTTTGGTTCAGGATGGGCTTGGTTGTGTGTAAAAGACGGAAAACTAGCTGTTTGTGGAACTCCTAATCAGGACAACCCATTAATGCCAGGTGTTACTTGTCAAGGAACTCCAATCTTGGGAATGGATGTTTGGGAACACGCTTATTATTTAAACTACCAAAACCGCAGACCTGATTATATTACTGCTTTCTTTAATGTAATCAACTGGGATGAAGTAGCAAAGAGATATGCTGCTGCTAAATAATTCCTTTTTTTTATAAAGAACGCCTGAAATTCATTCAGGCGTTTTTTATTTTAAATATCTACATCTCACTTTAATAAAAAGCCCAAAAAACAGCTGTTTTTTTATGTCAATACGGTCTTTTAAGGATTGATTAATGTCGGATTTTTAGAGGCGAGTTAATATTCATTGGATTGATTGTAGCACGAGTTTTTTTAGGCCCGCCAATAACAATATTACAAAAATCAATGACAGGAGTGTTGGTAAAATCATAAACTGTAATTGTAGCTTCCTGACCTCCATCACCCATACTCCCTGCAATTTTATGTCCTACATATCCATACTTACCGAGTTTTTTATCGATAACCGGTGTAACATGCCCTCCTAATTCAATATACATTATATCGTGTACTCCTGGCGTAATTCCATTTGGAATTCTAGGCTGGGTTACATTACCTCCATTAAACCCTAATCGAACATAAGTCGACTCATTAGAACCCCAAAAATAAGGTACTCCATCTTCATCGATAGCTCCTGCAGCTCCCGAAAATGGGTTGTGTAAAGCTCCATTAATAAACTTTATATTTTCCAAAAATCCAGTACCTGTCCCTACTCCACTTCCAGTAGGACTCTTAACGGTCTGCCAAGAGGTTCTCACTGCCCCTCCATCAACACCAATTCCCAAAACACCTCCAATATTATATCCCAAGGAATACACGCGTTTATCATCGCCTAATACATAGTAGGTCAGTGTTGAACTTTCACCAGTCATAGCGGTCATAATCACTCGATTAACCCCATTCGGAAGCGTCATTTTAACCGGTACAGCACTGTTAGTCTCGTTCGACCCATCACCTAAAAAGATACTACTTCCCCAAGTAAACAGATCGCCATTTAAGGTAAGAGCCATAGCAGTACCCGTACCAAATAATTTTACAGACACAACCTGCCCGATTAAAACTTTGTGCCAAGCAAAATCAATAGCAGTACTACTATCGCCATAAACCGCCGCACTTTGTTGAGCACCTGCAGCCAACACATAAACATCACCCCATTTGGTCAACAACACCAAACTTCCCATATCGAAACCAGATGCCGTTGCACTAATCACTTTGACGTCTCGAGGATTAATCCCTACGGGCAATGGAATTGATTGAAATGCCCGCCCCGAAGTTCTCCACGGCTGCGGCACCTGAACCTTATTTCCCCAGGTATATAATCCAGCTGTAGATAACACGAAGCAAGTAACTCTACTGTAACCACCTCCAACTGTTCCGGCTATAATATCACCGTCATAATTAAATCCATTGCTCGGAATAACCTCTGTCGGAAACAATAAATTTCCAACACCTAATGGACTAGTATGCTCTCCAAAAATCGAAAAACCAGATTTTGTTCGGACCAAACTCATATGAAACAAGGATTGTATCAATCCATAATCATTGCTGATATCATCCATATCCAAACAATGGGAATCCTCTTCCAATGGGATTCCACCACCTGTACAAACATTTCTATGGGGTTCCAACCAATACAAGTTTCGAGGCAAGGTATAACCAACAGCTGAGATGACCTTGCCATATTGATCTACTGTAACGGGGCTAATGCCTAATATTCCATCGCGATCTGGATCTTCAAACCCCACTTCAGTAACATCAAAACACGAATCTCCATCTGCATTTAAGTCTTGGTGATTGGGCCTGCCGTTTCCATTAATATCATGTCCGTTACAGCCCATTTTGGGATATAAAGACGGATGATGATTAGCAACCGTGGCTGTAATCTCAAGAATATTTCTAGTTATCGTTCCTGTAAAACCCGCTATACCCCATAATCGATACGATCGATATAAGTCCTGATTTTTGGTTACAACAAAAACGGATTCATTGCTCAAACTCGGGCTAATACCTTCTGTTAAATCAATCCAATTAGTACCGTCGTTGGTGGCCTGTAAAATCACTTGTGAACCGTTTGAAAAAAAATCTGTAGTATTAAACAACATTCGTATAGAGGCATATTCTATACTCGGGGCCATAGTTGTAGTCAATCTAAAAATCTCTCTATTTGCTAGAGCGGTTGCCGCTGGAATTTGTATTCCAATATTACTTAGCGTTTCGATGCCGTCGATTAATAATTCGGCATTACCCGTTCGAATAGGCAATGAAGTAGTGACTTCTAGTAGGTGCCTTCTATCGCCAGTTTCATAAATCTTAGCATCTAATTCAAAGCAATTGGGAGATTCTATATGATCAAAAATACCGTCATTATCGTCGTCCACATCGAAGAGATCAAAAACACCATCACCATCAAAATCATCGGTTGCAACAACCTCTCTAATTTTATAATAGCCAAGCGGATGTAAATATCCATGTCCATCTACCACACCGAATCGATCTACAAGTACAGGAGCTACACCAACAAATCCATCACCATCTGGATCTGAAAATCCCGCTTCCAATACGTCACTCACCCCGTCACCATCACTGTCCAAATCCAGATGATTGGCAACGCCATCACCATCCAAGTCTTCATCAGAGCAGTTTATTTTTGGATAAAGTGCCGGTAGGTAGTTTTGGGTTATAGCCGTTATCTCCATTAAACTCCTGCTGGTTACCCCAGTCGTTCCTGATTGTCCAAGCAAGCGGTACATGCGATATACATCATGATTTTTAGTCATCACTATGGTTACATTTACTGCTGTAGAAGGCTTTATTTCTTCAGTCAAATCAACCCAAACTATTCCATCTTGTGACCCTTGCATGACTAACCTACTGCTCGACGTAAAGGCTCCAGCTCCATTAAAAATCAAATCTATCGATGAAAATTGTACTCCCAAAGCCAGTCGGGTTGTCAATCTAAATACCTCTTGATTTTGTAAAGCTTGAGACGACGCCCAAGTTATTCCTTGAGCTGAAGTAGCAATTCCATCAATTAAATACTCTTGTTTACCGCTAACATAATTAAGGGTTGTTGTGGCTTGCATCAGCGAATTTCTATTACCAGTTTCATAGGTCGTTTTGTCGCTTTCATAACAATTTGGGGACTCAAAATGATTATAAATACCGTCGTTATCGGCATCCACATCAAATACATCATAAATACCGTCATCATCAGTGTCCTTGGCCGCATTAATAGATCCTATTTTGTAAAAATCATAGGGAACGCGATAATCATGTCCGACAATCGCACCATCATCATCTACGAATACCATACCACTGCCGAGATGGCCGTTATTATCCGAATCAATAAAACCCGCTTCTACTACATCATAAGCACCGTCGCCATCACTGTCTAAATCTTGATGATTAGGCATACCATCACCATCTATGTCCTCTCCTGTACAGTTTGCTTTTGGATAGAACGAAGGCATGTATGCACCGACACTAGCAGTAACTTGGAGAAATACACGGGTGGCTGATCCACGCTTCCCCCCCACTCCTAAAAGGCGATAGTATTTATATCGGCTTTGATGGTACGATACGTCAACGGTGATGTTGGCTCCGTTACCGGGAAAGTGTTTTTCCGACAAGTCCAGCCAAGTATTCCCATCTTTAGATCCTTGCAAAACGACTCTAGCCGATGAAGCAAAAAAAGACGAACCATTAAAAAGCAATGAGATCGAGGTAAATTCAATACCCGCACCAGCTTTTGTGGTCAATCGCACGATTTCAAGCTGATCTAAATCAATAGCAGCTGGAATACTTAACCCTGATGATGGGGTTGGCGTACCATTTATTAACCAATCTGGATTCCCATTTGAAAAAGGTAAGGTTGTAGTCGCTGTTAATAAGTCCGAGCGATCCCCGATTTCAAAACTACTTTTATCTAAATAAAAACAATTGGGGGACTCAATATGGTCATAAATACCGTCATTATCGTCATCGACATCCAGTTCATCGCTAATCCCATCGCAATCAAAATCACCAGGGCATCCGATTTGCTGTGCAAAACTAACAGCATTAAAAATAAAAAAAACAAAAAGAAGCAAAGCGAGTTTCTTCCTAACAAAGCTAAGATAAGTCATCATAAAATTAGATTTCTCGTAAATTGCTTACTTAACAACCAATACGACGTTCATAAAATCACTACTATCACTATTGGCTTGAGCATTGGGAAGCACATTATAAGTCAAAATACCCATGTTATCAATACTTACATTGGAAAACACATTAGCACTATAATCGGTAACATAATAGTATAAATCGCTAGCATTATTAAAAAAGGGAATAGCAGCTGGTGCGCCTGGACTAGCCGATTTCGGTGAAGAAAACTGAGTTTTATACAAATCAAAAAGATCGTAACGCCCCGATGCATTAGTGATATCAAGTGCCACGGACGGCATATAGAAAAACTTAACGACATTACCACTAATACACACCCAATCCGGCGCTGAGGGAGTTCCTATATTTTGGCTCAAACATGCTCGAACAGTATCGTATACCAACAATCCATTAGCCGGATTGGGTATCGCTGTTTCAATGTTTGCAACTCGAGGTATGAGCACTCCGGTATTAGCACTTACCAAATCTAATACAGCGCTGGAATCTGGCACCAAGGTTCCAATACCACTATTCCCAACAGGGGTTACCTGTGCGGATAGCAGGCTAGAAAGCAACAGAAAAACACCTGTTAATGAATAAGATAAGTAGTAGTTTTTTTTCATAATAATTGAGTTTTATATTAAATTCCTTTTTCTTTCACAGCTAACATTTCGATATCAATTAACGCCCTCACAAGGGAATCGCATTACAGCTGATTTGTTTACCCAATCTCTACACAGTCCATAGTACAGCAGTCACAACAATAAACGCCCATATCATTCCTCACCCCCCTTTTCAATTGCAACACCTGCCTGAAATAGCTCTTAAAAAACAGCAACAAATCGCATTGAAATACCGCTAAAAAAGCTTTGCCATTTAGACACTTTTTTCTCAAAAAGTCACTCCCTAATAAGCATAGTACTTCATAAAACTTACACCCTTCCTCCTCGCCTTTTATTTTAAGGCGATCTATTGCACAAAACTACTTGCACCCACTACGAGTATTCTAGCAAAATAGACCAAAAACAAAAACCCCCTGATGAAACAAATTTCACCAGGGGGTTTCTAAATTATAACAAACGACTAAGTCAGTCTTCTAACTTCCTTAATAAGCCCGCGCATCTTTACCTTCATAAAAATTCATAAAGGCGCGATTCACGACTCTTTTTCCACCATCAGTTGGATAATTACCCGTAAAGTACCAATCTCCTAAACTATTAGGACAGGCAACATGTAAGCTATCGACAGTTTGAAAGAGAACTTTTACTTCCGATTTGATACTTGGATCCTTGACCATCTCCGCAATTTTATCTGAAATTTCCATGTCCGTGAAGGGCGCATAAATCTCTTTAACGTAATTGACTACATCCACATCTGCAAAATTCTCTTGTGCTTTGGATTTTTTATATACTTCTTCTACAATATGATACATATTGCGTTCTTTAAGTAATTCCATTGCGGCTTGAAAAGCGATTAACCCCTCTAATTTAGCCATGTCAATTCCATAGCAATCTGGATATCTGACCTGAGGTGCAGCAGAAACTACAACGATTTGTTTTGGATTCAAACGATCTAACATACGAATAATGCTCTTTTTTAGCGTAGTGCCTCGTACGATACTATCATCGATAATCACCAAATTATCCGTCGGTTTAATAACGCCATAGGTCACATCATAAACGTGAGCTACCAAATCATCTCTACTGCTATCGTCTGTAATAAAGGTACGTAACTTCGCATCTTTGATCGCGATTTTTTCAGTACGCAATTTTACAGACAATATTTCTTGTAAGCGCTCTTCCGAGAGTTGCTCTTTATGAGCAAGTATATCTGCTATCTTTCTTTGATTTAAGAAATCTTGTGCTTCTTCGACCATCCCATAGAAAGAGGTTTCTGAAGTATTTGGAATATAAGAGAACACCGAATTATCGGTATCGTTATCAATAGCGTCTAGAACTGCAGGAAAGATTAGTTTCCCTAAGTCTTTACGTTCTTGGTAGATTTCAGCATCATTTCCTCTAGAGAAATAGATCCGTTCAAAAGAACAGGCTCTTTTTTCCAAAGGCTCTAGGACTTGTTCAAAAGACACTGTTGCATCTTTTTTAATAATCATGGCTTGTCCGGGTTCAATTTCCTTGATTTGATCATAAGGAACATTAAAAGCGGTTTGAATTACAGGACGTTCAGAAGCTACAACAACAATTTCTTCATCTTCATAATAAAACGCTGGACGTATACCTGCTGGATCTCTGAAGACAAAAGCGTCGCCATGTCCGATTAATCCAGCCATTACAAAACCACCATCCCAATTTTTTGAAGCTCTTTTAATAATTCTACCTACATCTAAACGCTCTCCGATGATTGGTGAGGCTTCTCTTTTAGAATAGCCCTCGTTTTTACATTCAAAGTAAAGATTTGTGACCTCATCATCTAGAAAATGCCCGATCTTCTCCATTACAGTAACGGTATCAGCCATTTCTTTAGGATGTTGTCCCAAGCGCACCAAATCTGCGAATAGATCTTTTACATTAGTGAGGTTAAAATTACCCGCGACAATTAAGTTTCTATGCATCCAATTGTTTTGACGCAAAAACGGGTGTACACTTTCGATACTATTTTTTCCAAAAGTCCCATAACGAACATGTCCCAAGAACAATTCTCCCAAATAAGGAATATGTTGTTTCTGCAAATCAACATTATCCGCATACTCAGGATTATCTTCCAATTCTTGATTGATACGTCCGTTGATTTGAGTAAAAATATCTTGTATAGGCTGCGCTTGGTTGGAACGTACGCGGCTGATATATCGTTCGCCCGGTTCCATATCCAATTTTATACTTGCCAATCCTGCTCCATCTTGTCCGCGATTGTGCTGCTTTTCCATAAGCAAGTACATTTTCTGAATGGCATAAAATGCCGTACCGTATTTTTCTTTATAAAAAGACAAAGGCTTCTTGAGTCTTAAAAGGGCAATACCACATTCGTGTTTTAGCGCGTCGCTCATACTGTTTACTGTTGTTGTGTTGTTGTTTATAATAAAAAAAAGCCCCATAAAGAGGCTTCGGAAATCCGTTATTTAGATAATTCGATATCGAATTGTGTCAACATCTTAAATTGCTGCAATCTAGCATCCACATCTTCTCGCGTTAACCGCTCCATACGTTGTGTACCAAACTCTTCTACGCAAAATGAAGCGAGATTAGATCCGTAAATGATGGCGTTTTTTAAGTTCCCAAAAGAGATATTGCTGCTTTGTGCGATATAACCCGAAAATCCTCCTGCAAAAGTATCACCTGCACCTGTTGGATCATAAACTTCTTTTAAAGGTAAAGCCGGTGCAAAAAACACATCGGAATTATGAAATAACAAAGCTCCGTGTTCTCCTTTTTTAATCACGACATATTTCGGTCCCATTTGCTGAATAACTTCCGCAGCCTTAACCAAAGAATACTCTCCAGATAGTTGACGGGCTTCTTCATCATTAATGGTTATGACATCAATGCGCTTCATCACTTCCTTTAATTCTTCTAATGCACAATCCATCCAGAAATTCATCGTATCCAATACGACCAACTTTGGTTTTTGCTTCATTTGATCTAAGACACTGATTTGGATATTTGGATGTAAATTCCCCAACATCACTACATCAGCCTCTTTAAAATTTTCTGGAACTATTGGATTAAAATCCGCCAGTACGTTTAATTGAGTTTCTAAGGTATCTCTAGAATTCAAATCGTTGTGATAACGTCCGCTCCAAAAGAAAGTTTTACCTCCTTTTACCACTTCAATACCCGATATATCGATGTTTCTGTTTTTTAAAAGATCTAAGTGTTCTTGAGGAAAATCATCTCCCACTACAGAAACTATCGCAGATTGTACTTTAAAGAAAGACGCTGAAAGTCCAATATATGTGGCAGCTCCTCCTAAAATTTTATCAGTCTTTCCAAATGGGGTTTCAATGGCGTCAAAAGCGACTGTTCCCACAATCAATAATTTATTCATATAAAGTGATAACAAATGAAGATGCAAATATAACGTATTAGTTATAGATGACAAAAATAGTATACTTAAAAACCCCAAGGTTTTTCGTTAAAATTAACTACAGTAAAGAAAGTTGTAAATTCCGTGGTCCCTAGCCGATGGAAATAGTGGAATAGCGTGTTTTAATAACCTTGAATATCAATCGACATTTTGTTCGTAATACACATCGGGAGGTAATTGCGGTTGTTGTGCCGCGGCCACAGCCAGCTGATCACAGCGCTCGTTCATCGGATGATTATTATGACCTTTAACCCATTTAAAGTCTACAAAATGCTCGCGATAAACCAATAGGAATCGCTTCCACAAATCCGGATTTTTTTTACCGACGAAACCCTTTTTTTCCCAACCAAAAACCCATCCTTTCACTACCGAATCCACTACATATTTTGAGTCTGACACGACCAAAACTTTGGTCCTTGGGTTTTTTAATTTTTCCAAACCGACGATAACTGCCAAAAGTTCCATTCGATTGTTTGTCGTTTTTCGAAAACCACCTGAAAATTCTTTATACACTTTTTTGCCAGCCCATTCCAAGATTAATCCATAACCTCCAGGCCCTGGATTTCCGCGTGATGATCCGTCGGTATATAAAATAACTTGATGTAGTTCTGCCATTATAAAGGTTTTATAAGAGATTCAATGACCTCAGGAAAATGTTTGTATTCTAATTGTTGTACTGCTTGAGCAATTTGTTCTACCGACATCGCGCTATTAATAGCTGTTGTCGCTTGAAAAATAATACTCCCTTCGTCATAATTTGCATTGACAAAATGAATAGTTATGCCAGTTTCGGACTCTTTATTGTCCAAAACCGCCTGGTGTACGAATTTCCCATACATCCCCTTACCACCGTATTTTGGCAATAGCGCGGGATGAATATTGATGATTTTATTTTCAAAGACATCGACTAAAACCTCCGGAAACTTCCATAAAAAACCAGCTAAAACGACCAAATCCGGTTTAAAATCCTGCATGTTTTTTTGCACGGTACCATCATTTAACATAATTCGATTAAAAATTACAACAGGAACTTGATTTTTTGTCGCTTTTTCTATTACCTTAGCTTCTGGGTTATTTACAAAAACTAAAAAAGCGATATTTTCGGTCTTGTTTTTGAAATAGGTGATGATATTTTCAACATTAGTGCCTGATCCGGAAGCGAATAAAATTATTTTTTTCATCTATTTTTAGTGAGAGTAAGTTAGAAACGAGCAAATTGAATGCAAAAAAAAGAATAATAACTGACAATAAACAGAAAAATAGACAGAAGTATTAATTATTTTTATAATTTCGCACCGACAATTAACATGTAAAAACTGGTATTAAATAAAGTTTTTTATTTTTGCCATCGAAATTAAATTTAAAATTAAAAGATTATGTCAGACATTGCATCAAGAGTAAAAGCGATTATCGTTGACAAATTAGGCGTTGACGAGAACGAAGTTGTAGCAGAAGCAAGCTTCACAAATGATTTAGGAGCTGATTCACTAGACACTGTTGAGCTTATCATGGAATTCGAAAAAGAATTTGATATTCAGATTCCAGATGACCAAGCTGAAAACATCGCTACAGTAGGTCAAGCTATCTCTTACATTGAAGAAGCTAAAAAATAATAACTTCAACTCACGTGTTTTATAAAAACACGTGAGTGTTATTATTTTTTAAAAGTAGACTAGACAGGTTTTTTAAAAAACGGAAAAAGGACAGATTGGAGACAATCTTAAAATTATAAAATTAAACTACCCAATGTTTCCTTTTTTATATAAAAGAGATCATTGGGTATTTTAATTTATTGACATTAAAACTATAAAAAATTTTTTATGAAATTAAAGCGAGTTGTTGTAACAGGTTTAGGTGCACTGACCCCTATTGGAAATAATGTTCAGGAATACTGGAACAACCTAATTCATGGAGTGAGCGGTGCAGCACCCATAACTTATTTTGACGCTACCAATTTCAAAACACAATTTGCCTGTGAATTGAAAGGCTTTAATGTAGAAGATTTTATAGACAGAAAAGAAGCCCGAAAAATGGACCGTTATGCGCAATATGCGATGGTAACAGCACAGGAGGCTATGTTAGATGCCCAATTTGATTTGGACAAAATCGACCAAGACCGCGCTGGAGTTATCTGGGGTTCGGGAATTGGAGGATTAGAGACCTTTCAGCATGAAGTGACGAATTTTGTAAACGGTAACGGTACACCAAAATTCAATCCATTCTTTATACCAAAGATGATCGCTGATATCGCAGGAGGTCATATTTCTATAAAATATGGTTTTAGAGGACCTAACTTCACTACAGTATCTGCTTGTGCATCATCTACCAATGCGTTGATCGATGCTTTTAACTACATCCGTCTCGGTCATGCCGACATTATGATTACAGGTGGATCAGAAGCAGCAGTTACGATTGCCGGTGTTGGAGGTTTTAACGCCATGCATGCTTTATCTACGAGAAATGACGATCCAAAAACAGCTTCTCGTCCAATGGACAAAGACCGCGAAGGATTTGTATTAGGCGAAGGTGCTGGTGCTTTAATTCTAGAGGAATACGAACACGCCCTTGCAAGAGGTGCCAAAATCTATTGTGAAATAGGTGGTGGTGGTATGTCTGCAGATGCTTATCACATTACAGCTCCACATCCAGAAGGACTAGGCGCTAAAAACGTGATGTTAAACTGTTTACGCGATGCAGGTTTGACCCCGAAAGACGTAGATGGAGTAAATATGCACGGTACTTCAACTCCATTAGGAGATATAGCCGAATCCAAAGCCATTCAACACGTATTTGGTGAACACGCTTACACCTTAAACTTAAATGCAACCAAGTCTATGACTGGACATTTACTAGGTGCGGCGGGAGCTATTGAAACCATTGCTTCCATCAAATCTATTGTTCACGGAATCATTCCTCCGACAATCAACCATTTTACAGATGATGAAAACATCGATCCAAAACTCAATTTCACTTTTAACGAAGCGCAAAAACGCGACGTAAAAGTAATCATGAGTAATACATTTGGGTTTGGTGGACACAACGCTTGTGTATTGGTTAAAAAATTAGATTTTTAAACCACCATCAACGTGATGAGGATACTTAATAAATTATTTAAAATTTCCCGTTCTCAACCAGAAAACGGGTTTTTTTATGATCAAATAACCCATATTATTGGCGACAAACCTGCCGATATACAAAATTTCAAAAGAGCCTTTACGCATCGCTCTATGAATTTAATCGATGCTCAAGGTCATCCGATCAATTATGAGCGTTTGGAATTCTTAGGTGATGCCATGTTGGGGTCGGTGATCGCATCGCACTTATATGTGCAAGTTCCCAATGGAGATGAAGGATATTTGACCAAAATGCGCTCAAAAATCGTCAGTAGAGAAAACCTAAATGAACTCGGCAAAAGCCTAAAACTAACCGAGTTGGTTGAAAGCAAAATTGGCAAACAACAATTTGGAGAAAACATATATGGCAATTTGTTAGAAGCACTGATTGGTGCCATTTATTTAGACAAAGGCTATCCGGCTTGTGAAAAATTTATCCACAATAGAATTTTGCAAAAAGAAGTCGATATACAACGACTCGAAACCAAAATCACCAGTTATAAAAGTTTATTAATTGAGTGGTGTCAGAAGAAGAAATACAGCTTTAAATTTGAATCTTTTGAAGAGGAAAGTTGTGAAGATGTGCGCTATTTCGGCGTTAAGTTGTATATCAACGATAAAATTGTAGGTCGCGCAAGAGGAACTTCAAAGAAGAAAGCTGAGGAAAAAGCCGCACAACGCGCCTATTTTGCCCTGCAAGAGAAAATCATCTCTGGCGAAAAATAACTTAACATTTCCTTGTCATTTATGTTCGTTCATTAATCCGGTGATCTGTTTTAAAGTCGTATATTTGCAGCTAACTCATCTATATGACTATACATAGGATATCCATAGACGATTTTATTTCAAGTGACTACGAGTTGATTGCCATACACTCCGGACTAGAAGATTACCGAGTAGCCTTTTTTATCAATCAAGCTCTTGGGACTCAGTTGTCGAAGTGTAAGGAAGAGATCGAAATTAATACCGGACAAATTCCCAGTTATTTTTCTCATTATTTATTTGAAGATTGCAGGCAAGATATCATTTGGAATCTCGCTTCCAATAAAACCTTTTTCTCCACAGATAATACCGCTCCATCTCCTCTTTTCAAGGAATTAAATCCCGCTTTTTTTACTCCTATTTATTTATTACCTGAGTTAAAAAAGGTGGATTTTATCTTAAAAATAGAAAATACAGATCATACCTTCGATATAGATAGCGTGATTGAGAAGTTAAATGCCTTAAAAAGCATTACCACCGCATACGAATTACAACAAAACACGATAAAGTCAAAAAACAACTTAATATTCTAAAAAATGTTAACAAGAAAAAAAACCAAAATAGTAGCCACATTAGGTCCTGCTTCTAGTTCAAAAGAGGTCATCAAAGCCATGATCGATTCTGGGGTAAATGTTTTTAGAATAAATTTTTCCCATGCCGACTACAGCGATGTAGAAGACAAGATTAGAATTATTCGAGAACTCAATGAAGAATTTGGATATACCACTTCGATTTTAGGAGACTTACAAGGTCCTAAGTTACGTGTTGGTATCATGAAGGAGGATGTAATTGTTTCAAAAGGAGATATCATTACCTTTTCTACTGCAGAAGAATTTCACGGAACAGCAGAACGCGTTTATATGAATTATAAAAACTTCCCTATGGATGTAAATCCAGGTGAGAGTATTTTATTAGACGATGGTAAATTGCTATTTGAAGTTATAGAAACCAATAAAAAAGACGAAGTAAAAGCATTGGTTATCCAAGGCGGTCCATTGCGTTCTAAAAAAGGGGTTAACCTACCTAAAACCAAAGTTTCTTTACCTGCTCTTACTGAAAAAGATATCCGCGATGCTATTTTTGCTATCAAAAACAAAGTAGACTGGATCGCCTTATCCTTTGTAAGAACACCAGAGGACTTAGAAGATTTAAGAAACCTGATCAACGAACATTCGGAACACAAAATTCCAATTATTGCCAAAATCGAAAAACCTGAAGCGGTAGCCAATATCAACAAAATCATTGCTTACTGCGATGGTCTTATGGTTGCACGTGGAGACTTAGGTGTAGAAATTCCTGCACAAGAGGTTCCATTGATTCAGAAACAATTGGTTCAAAAAGCAAAATCTGCACGTATTCCGGTTATTATTGCTACGCAGATGATGGAAACCATGATCAGCAGCCTTACACCAACACGTGCGGAAGTTAATGACGTAGCGAACTCTGTTATGGATGGTGCTGATGCCGTGATGTTGTCGGGAGAAACTTCTGTAGGGAGCTACCCGGTACAGGTTATTGAAAAAATGAGCCAAATCATCCTTAGTGTTGAAGACTCACCATTAATCAAATTACCACAAAATACACCGGAAATTAAAACCAAAAGATATATTACCAAATCCATTTGTTATCACGCAGCTACTATGGCTAATGATATCGATGCCAAAGTAATATGTACTTTAACCAATAGTGGATATACCGCCTTCCAAATTTCAGCGTGGAGACCAAATTCTCATATTTTAGTATTTACCTCTAACAAACGAATCTTAACGCAATTAAGCTTATTATGGGGAGTTTCTGCTTATTACTACGATAAGTATGTCAGCACAGATGAAACCATTGAAGACATCAACTCTTTAGCTCGTGCACACGGCTATGTAGGAAAAGGGGATATGATCATCAACCTAGCGGCTATGCCTATCGTTGAACGTGGAATGGTGAATACTTTAAGAATTTCTGAAGTTCTGTAAAAACAACATTTTGACAGAACCCCTCGATCGGTCAAGATCTCTTTCAACAGCTCTTCGATCTTTCATAATAGACAATCGTTAATGGACAGGTTTTGACCTGTCCTTACCGATTACCATTTAAAATCAAATCGCAGTTGCACCGCAACTGCTTTTTTTTGCATAAGCTGCTCATCAGCAGTCTTTGTATTTAAGTTCGACATCGACAACCCAATCAAGCGCACGGAATCTTTAAGACGCTCCTGATAGAGCAATTCCTTCGCCACATCCAACAGCAAGCTTTTTTCCGATACATAATAGGGTAAAGTAATACTTCGTGTCTGCTGTGAAAAGTCGGAATACTTGATTTTCAGCGTTAATGTTTTACCAGAAATACCATGCTTTTTCAACCGTTGCTCCAAGTCAACTGCAATAAAATCTAATTTTTCTAGGATATAAATTTCCGATGAAAGATTTTCATCAAACGTTCGTTCTGTACCAACAGACTTTATCGTTCTATTTGGCTGTACTAAAGATAGATCAATCCCCCGAACGATATCGTAATAATGCCGTCCAGACTTCCCAAAATGTGCGGTTAAGAATTCTTCCGATTTTGCCTTTAAGTCTTTGCCAGTAAAAATACCCAGCTGATACATTTTATCTGCAGTTACTTTTCCAACCCCATAAAACTTTTTTATTTCAAGCCCCTCCAAAAAAGGTTCTATCTCTTCTGGATTAATGGTTTTCTGACCGTTGGGTTTGTTATAATCACTGGCAATTTTGGCTATAAATTTATTGACTGAAATCCCCGCTGATGCAGTCAATTTCGTCGTTTCAAAAATCTTATTTCTAATTTCTTGCGCAATCAACGTCGCACTGGTAATTCCCTTTTTATTAACCGTCACATCTAAAAATGCCTCATCTAAAGAAAGGGGTTCCACTAAATCGGTGTATTCTAAAAATATCGTACGAATCTGCTTCGACACTTGTTTATACCGATCAAAACGAGGCGGCATAAAGATTAGTTCCGGGCAATTCTTTTTTGCCATTACACCACTCATCGCACTTCTAACACCAAATTTACGAGCCTCATAACTCGCTGCCGATACTACTCCGCGATTTTCAGCCCCGCCCACAGCGATGGGCTTTCCTCTTAATTCCGGAAAGTCCAATTGCTCTACGGAAGCATAAAATGCATCCATGTCGACGTGAATTATTTTTCTGTGCATCCTCTAAGTATATCGCTATACAAAAATACCGCTTTTTGATCAGGGATTAGTAATCCTCGACTAGGCATTACTCTTTAATAATCAATATCGATGGAGAATAATTTAACCATTGACTACGTGTTTCAACCAATTTTTTCCAACTGCTCAAACTGATTAACATCAGATCGTACTGTTCTAAAAACTCTTTGTGAATGGTTTTATCCTTCGTTATCATGATGTGATTTGGCGTTACTTGTTCAATACTGCGAATCGATTCTTTAAAATCAGAACTGCGCTCAATTTCCCCAGACGCATCCAATATGGTGATTTGAGCATCGACATTGGCAATCCACTTTTGACCATACTGCAACAAGAACAAATCCGATTTATCAAAAATAGGAACGAATATTCTTTCCACTTTCTCAAAATTCTTGTTGATCAAAATACCCACTGGGACTTTAGCACGAATCAAGACTTGCCTAGTGCGTTCGTCAAAGAAAGAATTTTCAAACATCGGTTCCTTGCCCGTCACTTTATCGATTAAAATATCTGGATTAATGATTCTAGTGGTAAACCCTAAAATTTTACCTAACAGCGTTCCCTTATATATCGATTGCCCAATTTCCAACAAAAATAGATCACAACTATCCTCATTGACGATCTCAACCATATCAGACTCGAGATCGTTAGAAACTTTATATAGAGTTAAAACTTCTTGGTTCAATTTCCCCGCTTCCGACTCTATCGGTTGAAAGATCTTCGATTCATAGGAATCCGAATTAAAGGAATTAACATCTGAACTCGGCACGATATGCATGGTGGTAATCGAAGTATTTAATTTTTGCTTCTTGACCAAACTATTTGCGATTCTAAGCAAAGCTTTACCGTTAGTTGCATTGTCAAAAAACATATATATTCGATATTTATTCATTGCCTTTAGTTCGTCTGGAGCGGGAGGCAGTTCTTTTCCAAAGATTTTATTGATGATATCCAAAAGCGGCCCGGTCATAAAAGTAGTCGCTAATGCCATGATCACCATCATTGCAAAGACCTCACCTGTGAGAATACCCAAATCAAATCCAATGTTTAATACAATCAACTCCATCAAACCACGGGTATTCATCAAAGCTCCAATAGTTAGACTATCGCGCCAACTCTGCCCAACGAATTTCGCCGCTAAAGCACTACCAACAAATTTACCTACCGTAGCTACCAAAATAATAAATCCGGTCACCTTCCACAAATACGGCTCATTAAGCAAGCCTATCTCGGTTCTTAAACCCGTATAAACGAAGAATAAGGGCAAAAACAAGATTACAGCTACATCTTCTACTTTTTCAATAAACAACGCTCTAAAACGCACATTATCGGGCATGATTGCCCCTGCCATAAAAGCCCCGAACAAAGCATGGATTCCAATAACCTCTGTACAGTAGGCCGACAAAATCAAAGTCAATAAGAAAATCGCTACGGTCGCTTTAGAAATATTTTTATTACTGCCTTGGATTTTACCGATACGTTCTAAAAATGGTTTTACCAATTTCAGCATCACCATAACATAAACCACAGCCAAAGCCATAATATACAGTGAACTGGTAAACGAGCCTGCTTTAACTATAGCAATTACAGCAGCCAACATACACCAAGCTGTGATATCATCAGCCGCGGCACATGTAATAACTATAGTACCTAAACGCGTTTTATGAATGCCCCGTTCCTGAACAATTCTCGCCAATACAGGAAAAGCAGTGATACTCATCGATATACCCAGAAATAGGGCAAACGAAATAAATTCAACGCCATCAGGCGCAAAAGAACTAAAAATATAATAAGCCAATACCATACCCAAGGCAAAGGGAATAATAATACTGGCATGACTGATCAAAACGGCATCATGTGCTTTGTTTTTCAAAACTTTTAAGTCCAATTCCATCCCGATAACAAACATAAAAAGAATCAGTCCTATTTGGCTTAAAAAACTCAAATTAGGCAAGGAGGCAACAGGAAAGAGTAAAGACGAAAATTCGGGAAAATGCATGCCCAAGAAGGATGGGCCTAAGGCTATACCTGCGATAATCTCGCCGATGACCGAGGGTTGCCCAATTTTTTTACAAATCCAACCAAATGCCCTAGCAACCAAAACAATGGTTACAATTTGCGCTAATAAAATTGCAAGAGGATGGCTTAAATTTTGTATCAAGGCTTCTTGAAAATTCTCGAAAACAGACAACTCCGAAGTTACCGGAACCACATTTTCCTCCAACAATTCTCCTTGCGATACTACCCAATACATCAAGGCTGAAAACAGTCCGATAACCGCTATATAGAAAAAGGTATTTTTATACTTTGACATCTTTAATGAGTTTGAATTTCCGTGCAAATGTCAATCAAATTCAACAGATTTTAATCGCAACTGCCCCAAAGTATTTCAAAGATGTAATGAAACGTTAAAAAAGTGCTACAAAAATTACAGCTTGGATAAAAAGTCGCCTTTAAAGTTCACCCCCAGAGTCAATACCAAGGGTTTTTTCCCATCGGTGGTTAGGGTCGTAATGATTTCATCGTGATTAAAATAACTTACGATTTTAAGTGCTATAATCTCACTTTTATTAATTCTACAAAAATCTTTGGACGGCAAGTCTTTTATGATTTTCTCTAAAGAAAGGTTTTTTAAGATCAGCGTGCTGTTGTCCGCAAGTAACACAACCTTATCCCTACTATCAAATTCCGAGGGCTTGATATGCAAGATACTCTCAAATTGTAAAACCGCCTTTCCTTTATTAGAATTCACCGTCATAAACGTGGTCTGCTCAGATGGTTTAATCAGTTTTAGTGCTTTTTGAATCGCCTTTTCCAGACGTTCTTTCTTGATGGGCTTAGTTATATAGTCAATAGCGTCAATTTCAAAAGCATCTACAGCAAACTCTCTATAGGCTGTTGTGAAAATAACGGGTTTATTACCGAGCAATTGTGCGACGCTTAAACCGTTGATCTGTGGCATTTCGATGTCAAAAATACCCAAGTCAAAATCCAGGTTCGGCGCTTCATCTAAGAGTTTTAAAGGGTCATTAAAAACCTTTATGATTTCGATTTCCGGAATCTGTTCACACAACATTTTCAAATACGTCAGACCTGGTAATTCATCATCCAGTAAAATGCATTTTAGCTTTGAAGTCATTGAGATTAATTTTAAGATGTGCTATATAAACGTCGTTTTCGACAAATCGCTCCAATCGAAAATGCTCTTTATAAATAATTTCCAACCGTTTGTGCAAGGCTTCTAGTCCAAACCCGCTGTGATTCTTTTTTAGTGCATTTTTTGCAGAGGTTTTATTAGACACCATCAAATGGAAGCTCCCGCCCTTAATTTCAAACAGTATCGAAATAAAGGAATCAGCACTTTGTAAATCGGCATGTTTAAAGGCATTTTCGATTAAATCAATCGAAATTAATGGAGCTAATAAATTTTGATCGTATAAAATTTCATTAGCTGCAATCTTTGATTTGACGTTTAACTGAAACAGCGGACTAATTTTGATTTTATTAATTTCTATCAAACTCAGCGCAAACTGATGTTCCTCTCGCGGGCTAACCAATTTTTTTTGGCTGTCGTACAGCACATAATCCAATACCCCGGCCATTTTATCCAAAGCAAAATAGGTTTGATAGGCATGAGACTGTATGGAGTTTAAAATATTTTTAAACAAATGCGGGTCCAAACGGGATTCCAGTGACTCTAATTGCAGGTGCTTTATTTTCGTATCGACTAAAAAAAACTCTTTTTCCAATTTCACATTGCGTTGTTGTACACGCACGAGATAATACCCCAACACTATAGAGACTACTAACAGAAAAATAATAATTGCTATTTCTAATACCATAAATACATTTATACTAGTGCTGTTCTTTCTTATGTTCTTTTTCAGCGCCTTCCTTCTCCAAAACTGCGTCTGTTTTCATCGGTGGAAAGAAAAATTCGGTTGGAAACATTTTAAAGTAAATCAATACCGATCGAATTAATGGGAAAACTTCTAGCCATGGAATATTTCTAGATCTAAAGGCCAAGCCTAATGACAAACTAAAACTGACGATAAAGTTTACAAAACCAATCAGTGCCATTCCAATAAACGCCCAGACCAACATAGAAGTTCCCACACTAAAATCGGCACCAAAGATCCCTAAGGCAATATTTCCACTTACAAAGGTAATGTGACGAATGTCTAAATTTAAGCCTAAGAAAAAACCGATAGATCCCGTACTACCGAGGAAAATTCCAAACCACACATTGGATACGATACCGGGCCATTTAATTTCAAACCAATTGGCCAATTTTTTAGTCCGTGTGATTCCCAAGTTTCTCTTTAACCACGGATGTTCTTGAATACGGTAATACACTTGGTTGTGTTTGTTTTTATTGGAAACATTTCCCGAGATAATCCCAGACAAAAACAAGAATACCCCAGCAATGGCAGCATGAAACAGGGCTGGTGAATCAATTGGACTTGCATCGGTTAGCAGTTTGTGCCATTTGGTATCTACGATATTAATTCCCGTAGCTAAATCAATCAGCCACACTCCTAATAAGGCTACTGGAAAAGCCAATAAGACGTTACCGACAAAGGCGATAAACTGAGAGCGAAACAAGCGGGCAAATAACTTGGCAAAAGCCATGTGTTTCTCGCCGGTTTGAATCTGTTTTTTCATTCCGTCTTCAATGGCTTTGATAATCGTTGCCGCTGTCATTGCGGGCTGTTTGGTTGCTAGAGTAAACCCCATAAGGTAAATGATCGTAAAACCAATCGCATAATTAATACTGTATAAAAAAGCAAATCCAAAGGCACTAGCATCGGCTTTTGACATTAATATCTTGATGATACACAAGACCCCAACAATAACCCCAGCTCCCATAGAAGCTTTAAACATCTGCCAATATTCTTTAGCAGACTCTGTTATATAATGCTCCCCAGTTTTAGCCGTATGTTGCGTGATTTCGTAAGACAGCAATTGCGTACTTTCTCCGATCAACTTAGAAACATCGTATTTATAACAATTGTATTCAATCAACTTTAAAGCTAAATACACCGTATTCTTTTTTCTGTCCGCTATTTGATCAACAACTAATAGCGAAATCAAAATACGTATACGATATAACTGCTGACGAATACGCAGCAAACTTTGATTTACTTTTAAAGAAATACCATATTTAGAGCTGTTTTTAAAAGCTTGACTAACAAAATCGAGGCATTGCTTGTGTAAGATCAACAGTTGTTTGTAGTTCAAATCATCACTAGTCAAATAATGAGCCTTGCCTTCCCGTAAATCTTGAGCAATCATCAAAAATTCGTTTTCAAAAGCTAGAAAAGGGCTTTCCAAATGATTGTATTCCGGCACCATACGAATAATATTGCTTTCCATGGCTCTACCGCTCATTCTTTGAGTAATTAAACCCATGGATAAGATCAGCTCGGACAATACCGTATTATCTTTCGCAGTGGTAAAAATGTCGCTAAAATCGAGTAATTCGAATAAAGAGAGGATTTGATCTTCTGGGATTTTATTAATCCATTCGGAATCAGAATGTTTATAAAAGACTTGATTTAGTATGTATTCAAAGGTATTCTTTTCGGGTTGGTAGGGTAATATTTTAGCAAAAAGTCTTTTTTTAACTTCGGGTAAAAATTCAGAATCTTGAAGAATTCCTGCATCGGAAATCATCCTACTAAATTTTCTATTACTCAGTAAGTTTTTTAAGTATTTCATAAAGGCCAAGCGATCGATGGGATTGTCGATCAGATGACTTAATAATTCCTCTATGGATACTCTTCTAATTTTTTTTATGTTTTTCGGGCGAAAGACATGTACCATATCGATGAGAAAAAGCAACTCTTCTCCGGAGTAAACTTCGCCGTCAACGATATATTTATTAAAAAGCTCGTCAATAGTATGGGGGGAAATTAGTTTATGTCTTAAATTCATTACCTTCAATTTTTATTGCTTTTACGTAGTAACTTTTAAAAGTTAATTTCCGTAATTTGGATTAAAATTACACTATTTATTATAATAACTATGGTTGAGATTGAAAGAAAATTCAGAATCCGCTCTTTAGATTTTATTGAGGAGTCTTATCATCACAGTGATATTGTACAGGGATACTTAAATTCTGCGGCGGAACGAACTGTAAGAGTACGCATTAGAGGGTCGCAAGGTTATTTGACGGTAAAAGGAAAAAGTAACGAATCGGGAACGACGAGAATGGAATGGGAAAAAGAAATTGCGCGCCAAGATGCCGAAGAATTACTACAATTGTGTGAAGATTTCGTAATAGACAAAACGCGGTATTTGGTTAAGACGGATTCACACCTATTTGAGATTGATGTTTTTCACGGTCAAAACGCAGGGTTAATTTTGGCTGAAATTGAACTAAGCGATGAAAATGAATCGTTTATAAAACCGAACTGGTTAGGAGAAGAGGTTACCGGTGATATTCGATTTTACAATTCCTATCTGTCCCAAAATCCGTATAGCAAATGGTAGTCTTATTTAAGTAATTCCATTTTGACTTTTAGTACGCCGTGATTTTTATTATCGGTAATATTCATAAATGCTTTTTTAGAAATATCCAATTCCCGTCCGTGAGTAAACGGACCGCGATCATTGATTTTAACATCAACCGATTTATTGTTTTCCAAATTGGTTAAGCGCACTAGGGTTCCGAATGGTAATTTTTTATGAGCTGCTGTTAGTTTTGAGTTTGAAAAAACCTCTCCACTAGCGGTAGATCTGCCGTTAAACTTGTCGTGATAATAGCTGACTTCGGCTTTTTTCTTATAGACTTTAGCTGTTGATTTTCCACGAGTAGCAGAACAGCTGGTTATCAGGAAACCACTTATTAACAACAGTAAAATTTGGTATTGAAAATGTTTATAGGTTTTAAATATCTCCATCAATTTTTTCAATCTTCACGTTTAAAACCCCACTACCTTTGTTTTGAGCTATTTCCATAAAGGCTTTTTTAGTGATATCGATTCCTCTATCTTTGGTAAAAGGACCTCGATCGGTAATGGTTAGAATAACTGATTTTTTATTTTTTAGGTTGGTAACCTTTACTTTGGTACCGAAAGGCAACGAGCTGTGTGCGGCAGTATATTTTGAGTTATCGAAAACTTTACCGCTTGCGGTACGTCTTCCAGTAAATTTATCGTGATAATACGAAGCTTGGGTTGATTCTGTTACCAGTTCTGTTTCTACAGTTTCCGGTAAGTCGATCAGCTTATTGGATAAGGTATCCGAAGAAAATAAAGCCTGATCTAAGATGGGTTCTGGTGTGCTAACTATATTGGCAATGGTGTTTTTACTGATTTTCTTGGGCCTATTATTCGTAGTAAAACTACTCATAACCACTAAAATAAGTAAAAACAAACCGGTTTGATATATTCTCATAATCTGGGTTTAAATTTACAGAAACTTTTAAAAAAAAATAAATATACCAAAAAAGCCCTTACGGGCTTTTTTTATTTTGTTAAACTTTTCCTAACCCAACCAAATTCCCCAAGGAATACGAGATAAAATAAGAATTAAACCTAAGGTATAGAAAATAGCGAAGAACTTAAATTTCTTATCGCTTTCTACAACGCGTTTGTGTTTCGACCAACCAATCGTAATTAATACAATACCGATAATATTGATAAGCGGATGCTCCAAAGCGTATAAACGCATCATCGGATCTTTCATTGCGCTACCTAGGCTTACGACCATTGGAGACACAAAATAAAGAATCAATCCTAAAACCAATTGGATATGAGTAAAAATCAAAGCGAATAAAGCGATTTTACGATCACTCTCTTTAAATTCTCTTTTGGAAGCATATCCAATAATAGCACTGATAGCTGCAACAGCCAATAAAATTAACGCCAAATAAGCAATGCCTGAGTGCGCCTGTTTAATAATGTTGTACATATTGTTGTTATTTGTTTGAACACAAATATATAAATAAGAGTTTGATATATTTTCAATCTCAAATTATGGTTTTAGTGATTTTCGCATATTTGGTTCTAATGTACTAGCAGAGAATCGCTTATTTCGTGGAGTTTAGCGAACTTCCACGCTATTAAAACTAGAGCTGTTTTCCGTATTTTAAAATGATTCTAAATAACCCGCCGTTTCTAATCTCTATAAAATCTGATTGAAATTGACTTTAACTACAGTTAACACAGAACCTATAAAACAACCAACAGCGCTTATTTTCCTAGCGCTTACGCGACTTGACCAAGAGTAAGCGCGACGCAATTATACAAGCAGGTAAGATCACTAAATCCCTTACACATTCTTTATCCAAATCTGGTATACTCAACAAAATCATGGCAACTACCAACAGTAAAACTATGGTATAAACTGCCAATTTGGTCATATTCATCACAAATTACTTTTACTAATCCACCACCTTAGGGATTAGGGTTTGTTGTATTTTTTTCAGACAAAACCTTTTTTTACAGCAATTTTAACCAGTCCCGTGCTATCAGGAGCTCTAAAGTTTTTTTTCATCAAACCGATCCTTTTGTGAATAGCGGCTTCGCTGAGAAACAACATTTCACTAATTTCCTTTGCTTTATAACCTTGAGTTAAAAGCATCAGTATTTCTATATTACGATGCTCGCGCATTAGCGAGTTTTTGCTCATCTCAGCCATTTGCTTGTGAACCTCTTCGCTATAGAAACGCTCCCCCTTCAAAACCGCATCTATAGCTTCACAAAGCACCTCTAAGGAAACGTCACTTTTGATTAATAAGCCATCAGGAAATACTTTTTTGTGAATTTGATAAACGGATAACACTTCTTTATGTGCTGTAATCAGCAAAATCTTCGCAGAAACATGCATCAATTTTATACTTCTTATCCAATCGATACCGTTATTCATTTGCGCTTGTTTATGCCCTCCAATATTGCAATCCATAACCACTATGTCAATAACCGCTTCCGAACTTAGAATTTCCAACACTTCTGACAAAGTACTCGCCTGATAGAACAGCGCGTCTCTGTCGTATTTTTGAAGTATAGAAACGTAACCTGCTAATGTCAAAGGATGATTGTCTATTAATAAAAATCTCATAATACTTTTTTTGTTCCTCTATCCGTCGAATTGTATGTAGATAAACCAGATACAAGACACGAACAAAGCATAATTAAATATAGAAGAGACCTTTGGGTTGCCCCAATTCACTACTCCATTGTATAAAAAAACGTTCATTTGTTTTCTAATGTTAAAGTATTTAAAATTTTAAAAAGAACCCAATTAGCGAGCGCACTTTAACGATTAATATCATTTAATGATACGAAATGTTAAAGTTTGTATTTCTTGTGTAATAAAAACACAGCTATCTTTATCAAAAACAGCCATACATTGACACCTTCAAAAAAACCGCCAATAAAATATTATTTAAAGGCGGCTGTTGTTTAGAAATGGCAATTAGGAAGGTCAAAGCCTTATAGCGGGCTTTCTATTTTCGGAAAAACTTCTTAAAGAAGCTCTGCGAAGAATTCGCATGCGCTGTTGCAATTTTGAGATTCTCTCTAGCTACGTCACTTTCCTGATATTTCAGCGCAGACTCCAAATTCCCCACCGCCTCATTATACTGTCCTAAATCCATTTGCGCAGCACCGAGATGTTCGTAAATTTCAGCTATAATATCCGAAGTAACTCCTTCTTGTTTTGCTAAAGCATCTAAGGCGCTTTGAGCATATTGAATCGTTTTTTCATTGTTAACTACATTGTAAGCGCAATGCACTGCCCAGTAAAAACACCAAAAATCCAGATTACCGATTTCGATACTGTGTTCAAAACTATCTAATGCAGCCTTATCATCTTTCAAGTGCACTACCTGTAGGTATCCCATATTATAAAAAGCGACCTGCAACGATCTTGTCATCTCTTTTTCCGCGGCAAAATGGATGGCATATTGATAACATTCCATCGCTTTTTCAAAATTACCTTGGTCAATCCATATATTGGCTCTACTAATCAATACACTGGGATTGTCCAGTACCTGCTCTAGAATTTGGTCGGCATTTTCAGCGCTTTCTTCCAGAGTAGGTGCCACCCCCAAAGCACTTTCAGCCTTAGCCTTATAGATATAAAAATTGGTAAAACAACGAACGATTTCTTCATCTTGGATTATTTCATCTGTAGGGTCTATGGAATAATAGACCTCGAAACCCACTTGTACCCACTCCAATGCCTCATGATACAATTTCAATTCCACATAACCGGCGCAGATAAAGTCTATCGTACTAAAATACGTCTCTAAATCCATCTGCTCTCCATAATCATCAATAAGGCGCACTCCATCCGTTATATATTCCTCCGTATAACCCGCATCAACTTCAGCTCCAAATCGATTTTGTAAAATAGAGATAAACGGGTAAACTTGCATTCCTTCAGTAGTAATCGCGATAGCTCCATCATAATCCTTTTCATCACTTAATAATATAGACAAGTTACTACAAGTTAAAGAAAACATCTCAGGATTCGCATTGAGTAGATCCCCGTTATTCTCAATAACCGCGGCTCGATACAAGGAATAAGCCCGATCGTAACAGGCTCGTTTTAGACTCGTCAACCTTTTATACTCCTCCTCATTTCCAATCGCTCTATCGGTTAGATACGTAAGTTCCACACCAGCGTTATAAACTTCCATAGCCTGATCAGTGGTTACATCAATTTGAAGACTTGAAGTATCGGGTTGTTCCACTCCCGCATTTAACATGTTAAATATCCTGATCTGCAAAACAGGTGATGCAAGAATCTCCACAGCTTTTTGATAATATTTCAGCGCAGACTCCCAGTCCCTCAACCAATATAGAGCGGAGCCTGCATGACGATTACAACTGTAATGCTCTGGGTCTAGTGTAATTCCCAGCACGCTCCACTGTACACATTGTATCAGCGCCTCTTCGCGATCTTCATTAAAAATTTCATTAAAATCCAATGCAATTAGTCCCAAAATAGCGCATAAATCAGGATTAGGCGCTGCCTCATTTAAAGTGCTGACCCGTTTGAATATCCAGCTCAATTCATTTTCATCATAAGGGAGACTATGTCCTTGTACCCAATTTTTCGCCGCCAATGCGTAGTCTCCTTGTTCTAAAGCTTCTTTTGCTTGTCGTTGTAATTCCTCTTTCATTATATGACCGTAATTAATTCTTAATTTCTTTCGTAATTTCAATTTTCAAAAAAATCGCCCTTCTAAAGCATTAAAAAACACTTACTCTCGCAATTTGCGATAACTAACTCGTTGTACGATTTTCTAAAATAGTAGTGTCAAACCCATAATGGGTTTGACACTTTGTTTTCGCTTCTGATCTGAAAAACTTAATTAGGAAGTTTTATACCGTCAAGCACCACGACATCGCAACTAAAATTTATATAGGAGTTGCTGTATTCTCCTCCATTCTGTTCATTCAAACCTTCCAAACTCATACCCTTTAATTCAAATTTACGCGTTGGAAGTCTGCCATAGGTATCGGTCACAATTACATCTGCATTTAAACATTCTTTCGTTTGAGCAAAAGCTTTTACCATAGGCAGATCTAGTCCCTCATAACTGAGTACAACATAAAACGGCTTCGTTAATTCTACACCCTCTGCTATTTGCTCAGGAGTAAGTTTGACAGGTGTGGAGTAGGATACTGAGAAATTAATGGGTTTGGAAACCACTGTGTTTTTCCCATCTTTTATCGATATTTCTACTCTTAACCGCGGACCTTGAGCTTGAGCGGATACAGCAACTAAACCTGTTAGAACAAGTACACATAACAGTGTTCTAAAATTTAAAAAATTCTTCATATTTTTTCTTTTTATTTAACAAGATTAGCACTTATTTCACCACGCAGTTTCAGTCGATTGGCATTTAGTTGTGTTGAGTTTGTATTTAGCGATAAAGTTGACAAATTCTTTAAAAAACCACGGTATTTCCCCTTAAAAACAGGGATAAAACCCTATAAATAAACCACAGAAACCCCCTCCATTATTCACATTAATAGTTTATTTAGTAAATTAGTACTTCTAAATTAACTAGATGACAGCATTATTCCTTTATTTATCTCAATTCTACCGGCGGCATCGAACGGTTTATTTCTTTACAGTGCTTACTCTTGTATTCCTGTCCATACCTGTTAGCAGTCGAGCTCAAGAAAGCTCTGCTTTGGAGACGATGGCGGCACAAGCCTACAACCTGCGCTTCACGGATAGTATCAGCAGTCTGCGCATACAACATGAGGCACTGGCTCTCGCAGAAAAAGAAGGCAGCAAATCGGACGAGGCGATATGTGCTGCCTATTTAGCGATGACCTATAGAGGGAAATTAAATCTAAAAAAATTCACCTATTATGCCGAGCACTCTTACAACACCGCTATGGCGACAAAAAACGACAGAGCTATCGCATACGCCAATTGGACAATGGGTTTATTATTGTCTTATATCGATGATCGCTCAGCTGCGTTGAATTACTTTTTAATTGCATACAGTTTATATGAAAAAATACCAGACTATGAACACTGTGCCCGAATCGGCGCAGATATATCCTATCTTTTTTCTACAGGATCGGAGGACAAAACCAAAAAATTCGCCTATGAAGCGTTGCGTTATGCTGAGCTATCAAAAAACCCCGAAAGCATACTGCACGCCAGACTAGCTGTAGGAAGTTATCTCTATGAATCTATAGATCCTCTTGATCAATCGTCGTGGCAACATGCTATTGACTTTTTTCAGCAAACTTTAAAGTTGATTGCAACTTCGGACGCGGCCATCATTAGTAAAAGTAATATCGGTATTGCGCATTTGAATATGGCGGCACTCTATATGATTGGACCAAAACCGATCGACGAGTCCGCTTTTTTATCCAATCTTGAGGAAGCGACTAACATCGGTAAGCAATATAACTTCCGCAACTTATACCGCAGCTCTCTTGGCTTGCGCGGTCAATATTTTCTACAGAAAGGAGCACATAGAACGGCGGAAAAATTATTTAAAGATGGAATTGCTTACCAACTCACCTTACCCTATAAAGATAACGACCTGCTCGCCTCCTTTTATGCTTGCCTTAAAGACCTCGCTGCACGAGAGAATGATTTTGCAGCTTATTACGAATACGACAAACACTTTAGCATATACAATCAATTAAAATACGATGAAAATGTACAGAAGATCTTGCAAAATACCGATGCGCGCTTTGAAACTGAAAAAAGGCTTTTACGTATAGATCAATTGGAGAAGAAAAACGAGCTTCAGAAAAAAGTAAATTTTTTGAGTTATGGAATTTCCGCGGTCTTACTCACTGGTTTGATATTTATGTATCGTTCTTATTATTACCGACAACGCTACTATCAAAACCGAGAGCACATATTACAGCAACAACAAATCAACACAGAGCTTAAAGTACAGTTGATGGAGAAAGAGACCTTAGAAGCTTTGTCCGAAAAAATATCTTTGGAACGGCGTCTGCTTCAATCCCAGATGGATCCTCATTTTATTTTTAACTTGTTGGGCAACATTCAAAGTATGATTCTGCAAAATGACCGTATTACCGCCGTATCATACCTGTCTAAATTCGCTAAACTGACGCGCCGCGTATTGGAGCAATCCCGTCAAGAAAGCATCGCTTTGGAAGATGAAATCAACACATTAAAGAACTATATCGAATTACAACAATTGCGGTTGAACTTCAGCTTTGATTATCAAATTGACTGTGAAGCCGGTGTCGATTTCCAACTTCAAATACCGCCATTACTCATTCAACCATTTATAGAAAACGCTATAGAACACGGACTAAAGCCTTTATCAGACCTTAGACGCGGACTTTTAAATATACACTTTAGCTATCGAGAAGAAAAAAACATACTTATCTGTACCATACTGGACAACGGCATCGGATTGGGAGAATCTCGAAACCGAAAAACAGCCGACTCCCATCGCTCTTTATCTCTAAAGATCACCAATGAGCGCCTGGCCTTGATGCTACAAAAAAATCCACATACCCGACTTAAGGTAAGTGAACTCGAACCCATAACCGGAGAATCTGGTTGTATCGTCACCTTAACCATTCCCATAATCTAACCACTATGTATAGAACAATTATTGTAGAAGATGAACATCATTTGCGCGAGGCACTATCCCTATTATTAGAAATTGCTTCACCTCAAAAAACACAAATTATTGGCCAAGCCAGCAATGCCGAAGAAGCTATAGTCATGATTGATGAGTTAAAACCTGACTTGGTTTTTATGGACATTATGTTGGAAAGCGGTACAGGCTTCGATGTGTTAAACAAAACCAAGCATAAATCGTTTCACCTGATCTTTACCACTGCCTACGAAGAACACGCAATAAAAGCCTTTAAGTATAATGCTATCGATTATCTTTTAAAACCGATTGATGCAGAAGAACTTCGTCAATCACTCGACCGCATTGCAGCACGTCAGCCAAAATTTGTTTTGGAAACCCAACTGGCCCACTTCAACATCGATCGCAAAAAAAGCCCCGAGCGATTGGTATTACCAACACAAGAAGCGATGCATGTTGTCAAAATCAACGATATTATTCGCTGCGAAACGTCTGGTTCCTACACCACCTTCTATTTGAATGGCGGAAAAAAAATCATCGTTTCGAAAGCTTTGAAACACTATGAAGAAATTCTTTTACAGCCTCAGTTCTTACGCGTTCATCAGTCGCATCTTATCAATACCGATTTCATCGTCAGTTACTCTCGGGATGGAATGGTCCAGATGCAGGACAGAATCTCGATTCCAATCTCAAGATCCCATAAAGACGAATTTTTTAAATTAATGCGCGACTAATAGGATCAAGGTGACAATCGAACCCGCACATATACATATCCAGATATACCAAATACAAAGTGAATATTGTGCTGTATTCTGGAGAACAATACTTTTGGCAAAAAATAAAACTATTATGAGTAATAAAACACTTTCCATTTTAAGTTACATCACCATTATTGGTTGGTTAATTGCCTATTTCAAAAGCAGAGATTTAGACCCCAAAAGTAACTTGGTTAATTATCACCTACGTCAAGGATTCGGATTTTTCATTTTCTCCTTCGTACTAAATATCGCGTTGACGATTGTCACCAGCATAGTTCCTGCCTTATTCTTTTTAAATTACATCACGCTAATCCTTTTAATCCTTTGGGTATTTGGTATTATTAATGCTGTAAATGATCAGGAAAAACCGATTCCAGTCATAGGAAAATTATTCGAAGATAAGTTTTCTTTCATCGGATAGTACACAACCTCATTTTGATTTATATGAACGTTTCAATCACGATTCATATAAATCAAAATCAACAACAACTGGACATGGAAAAATTAACGGAAAAACAATTAAATGACCGATTAAAAAACAAGTCGGAAAAATTGTATATGGCAGTTCAAACTGCCTTGGAATCCTTAAATTATAATAAAGATGAGTTAAACCCAGAAACCCTGAACCAGTTTCTTCAAATGCTTGATGTTGAAAGAGCGGCTCAGATCAGAGCGTCTTTTTTGAAGATGAATAATGATGAGGACAGTTATGAGATTTATTTGATCGACAACAAATCGGGTGCTACAACCTTAAATTTTAGCACATTTCCTGGCGCTAGTCATAGCGTACTTCTGCTAGAGGGCGATATTGATATACCTGGAGATATTTTTATTGAGGATCACGTAACTCTGATAGTAACCGCCGATATCAAAGCGAGAAACATTATTGTTACTGGTTCCTTATACACTTCGGGAGATTTATCGTGTCAGGTTTTATTTGGCGCTTCATCAAACGATTGTGAAACCTATATAGGCAATAACATCAGCTCGATACTCGTTGCAGAAAACGGTCATTATACCGTAGCTGAGCACGAAATACGCTCCCAATACCTAATGAGTTTTCACAACATCATAGAAGGAAAAGTCGGAAGATTTATCGAAAAAACAAGTTTGGAACAAGTACACGAAGCCGACTATCTCAATCCTAAGATATTAGATCATCAGGGGTATTTTGACGAGGAAGCCTTTCTTCAATATATACGACACGATTCGATCGATGCACTCTTCTACAAGTAATCTCTATGGCGCTTGGAGTTTAACTGTTAATTAGTTCCACGCAACAGGCAATAGTGAATATGAATGAAGAACACCTCCTGCGTGGATTATAAACTTTAGAATAAAAAACTTTTAATGACTCATTTTGAAAGAGGCAAGGGCGGAAAAAAATTATTAACCTCAAAACCTAAACAATGTAGCATTAAAAATGTTATCACTATTATCCGCCTTTACCTCTTTAAGTCTGATAGTAGATGTATTAATCAGTCCCCTCCTAAATGAACTTTACAAATAAACACTCCATCTTCTCAAACCCTTGTTTTGTTTTAGAATTAAAAGAAAAATCTGGCTACTTTCTCCCTAACCGTTAATCTAATATAACACTATAAATGATTGGCTTGTAAAATTATACTAAGTATTAACTTTTAGTATAATTACTTGATATTAAATGTTAAAAAATATAATTAAAACAGCATGCAATCACAGTAAATACACAAAACACGACAATACCCTAAATATACTTCTGTATCACAGCTTCCTTGACCAAGCCTCCATTGTCCATGACATCAAAGGCCTCTTTCATCAGTAAAATTCTTTTTTGCACGGTACTCATGCTTAAAGACAACAGGTCTCCAATATCTTTTATTTTATAACCTTTGGATAACAGCAGTAAGATCTGAATGTTGTTTTCTTCCCACATCAATTCTTTTTTAGCAATTTGTCCAATACATGATTTTACCGCCTCACTATAATATCGTTCTTCTTTTTGAACCTGGTCAATCGCTTTAACAATAACCTCTGCAGTCACATCTTTTTTAATCATAAAAGCATCGGGGAAAACTTTTTTATGAATGTTGTAAACCGTTAATATTTCCTCGTGGGCCGTTATCATCACGATTTTAGAACTCGAAAAATGTTTCCTAATTTCTTTGGCCAAATCAGCTCCGTTGGATATATTTCTAGTATCACAGACCGGAAGGTCATAATCTAAGATAAAACAATCGATATGATCCTCTCTCTTCATCACGTTGTAGGCCTCATTAATGGTGTTTGCAGTAAAGAATTTAAAGAAAGGGAAGGCGCTTTGCAAAATGCTTATATAGCCTTCTATAATAAGCGGATGGTCATCAACTACTAGAATATTCATGCTTTAGCTTTTTATTAACAAAGTATACTTTTTTTCTATATATAAAAAAATATAATCAGACTTTTCTTTGTAGAAATAATTTTAATCCATGTCTTACAGTTTTATCATTATCGACCATAATGATGTTGAGGCGGAAAAAACGATAGAGACCTTACGCCTATTTCCTCATCTAAATTGTTTGGGCATTTTTAAAAATGACGATTCCATATTTGAATTGTTACTCAAGAAAAAACCGACCCTAGTGTTTATAGCTGAAAATAGCTTAGGGACACCAGAATCTCCATTGAATTTCGACAGCATATCTCGCATACACGAAGTGCTTACTGATTTCACCTATTTTATTTACCTCAGTCCGAAAGTAGATGCAGCCCTACAAGCGATACAGTCGGGATTTTCAGACTATCTAATAACACCACTCCAAATTCATTTACTGGGTTCTTCAATCGCACGATTTAAAAATCGAGTTCCCATTAAAACCAATCCCAGTTTAGCTATAAAATCATATAGCGATTATAAGTTTATCAAATTCTCTGAAATCGTTTACCTCAAAGCAGATAATAACACCACGGATATCGTTTTACTCGACCACAGAACTGTCGCGGCATTTAATACTTTAAAATACTATCAGCAGAATTTACCTCATCATTTTGTCCGTATTCATAAAAGTTATATCGTCAATATTGAAGCCGTGCATCGCATTCACTTCAGTCATGCAAAGTGTTATCTGATTAACGGCGAAATCATTCCTATCTCGCCAAATTATCGTGCAAGTTTAGATTATATACTCGAACAACTCCATCTATAATTTCAAAATCAGCCGCTTTACCCTTTTGTTTAAGAACAATCCTCCTCAACACGACCCTTTCACTAATAAAGGGCTAAAATCCTTCGCTTTTCACTTTGACTAAACTTACTTTGTATAGGTTATAACTCAACACATCAACCTTACAATCAATTGTTTGACAAGGATGAGGGAACTTTTAAAACATGTTTTTTAATTGTCATCTGCGTCAAACTAGAACAAGCTATTCCCAGCTTTTCTGCGCTCTAAATCTCTTGATGAGATTCGGATAAAATCTTTTTTAAAACAACTTTAAAACAACTTTAAAACTATTTAGCATGAAAAAAGCACTTTTACTTTTCGGAATTTTTAGCACCTTATTAGCTTTTCAATCCTGTACATCAGACAGCGATGAATTAGCACCCAAAAAAGAGACTCTTATCAACTTAAGTGTTACCGACACTATACCTCCTAATCCTCCTACTTATTCAACACAATCGAATTTAGAAAATGGCGATTTAGGAAAGGATATTGACAAAAAGAAATAAAACATAACCTATTAACCAATAAATAATCTGAAGATGACCTAAATCATCTTCAGATTGTATATTTTTGGGATAGAATCCATATTTCAAAAATATCTATGAAATCTCCCTATATTTATTTTTTGATTTTTTTTTTATTTATCCATTGTAAAGAATACAATCAGGAAAAACAAAGTACAATATATCAACAATATATATCAAAATTAAATAGATCTACAACACTCCCCAGTGATCAAGAGAAAGTTTTAGACTCTCTATCGCAGCTCCTATCGACAGAGAAGAACACTTTAGATCACAGAAAACGTTTGATCGAGACTGCAGGTCTTGCTTACAATTTGGGATTTAGTGAAAAATATTATTCCCTGTGCCGACAACTGCATCAGCAGTCAGTCCGCGAAAACGATTCTACACATATTGCACAAGCACTTTATTTCATAGGAGATTATCACGAGCAACGCAGTCAATTAGACAGTGCCTTTTACTATCATTCCAGATCAAATAAACTATACCAGAAACTCAACGATACACTAAAACAAGTCAAAACTTCGATCTATAAAGCAAGTATTTTATTTGACGAAGGCATTTATAACGAATGTGAGGCCGAAGTACTTAAAACATTAAAGCTACTGAATTCGAACTCTGATACTCGTAGCTTGTATGAATGTTATAATTTACTATCGATAACGCTAAGCCAAAATGCGCAATACAAAGACGCACTATTCTATCAGCAAAAAGCCCTTCGAGAGTTAGAAAATCTACGAAAAACGGATATAGATCCGCAACAACTTCGTTATTCGTTATCGAATAGCTATAACAATACAGGGAATATCTACGATAAACTATCCGAACACGATCAAGCCAGAAAACTGTATCTAAAGGGACTATCGATGTCCGAACTAAAAAAGGAAAAACCTGCGCTATATGCGATGCTACTTAACAATCTTGGCAATAATTATATGTTGCGAAACCAGCACAAAAAAGCCTTTCCACTTTTAACGGAATCTCTCAAAATTAGAGACAGTATCGATCTTAAGTCTGGCATCATTACCAGTAAGATTCGCCTCGGTGATTATTACATACATTACCGCGATACTACTGCCGCTTTGAAATATTGGAAGGAAGCTTTTGTCATGGCCAAAGAAAACAAAAGTAGTGACGATATCGTCAGGACCTTAAAATTGTTATCAAGCTATGATACTGATAAAAACCAATATTATTCCGATCTGTTTTTCAAAACTCAAGACAGTTTAAAGAACATTGAGATCTTAACCCGTAACAAATTTGCGCGAATCGAATTTGAGACCAATGAGGTTGTACAAAAAAACGAGGTACTGATTCGTCGGATTTCTCTATTGGGTTTAGCCTTGGGAGCACTAAGTGTATTACTACTTGCCGTATTCTTTATCTTTCGGTTGCAAACTAAAAACAAACGCCTTCGTTATTTACAAGAACAACAAAACTCTAAGGAAGTTATATATAAATTACTATTACAGCAAGATGAAATCGGTCAACAAGTATTGATCAAAGAACGCAATCGCATCGCTAAAGAACTGCATGATGGGATTATCAATACGCTATTTAGCATCAAACTTCATATCGGACAAAACAAAACGACTGAAGATTCGCAAAAAGAAAAACTGGTTGCTGATATAGAGCACGCCTCTGAACAGATCAGACAGATCTCCCACGATTTGAAGGACAACACCTTTGCACAATCCAATTTCTCGTTGGTCATTCAGGATTTAATCGACAAACAATCGACCGAAACCACCTTCTTCGAATCGTTGATCGCCAAAAACCTAGACTGGTCTGGATTCAGCTATGATCAGAAAATAAATATTTACCGCTTGTTACAAGAAGGTATTCAAAACATTTTAAAACACGCACAGGCAACCCGTTGCTTTATCATTATCCTCGAAAATGCAGACTCCTATGTCATCAAAATTCAAGACAACGGAATTGGCTTTAACACAGCCAAGATAAATAAGGGTATCGGCCTTCGCAATTTCGAAGAACGCGTTAAGGAATTGAATGGCACTTGGAGCATCGAATCAAAAATTGGGACAGGAACAACTATTAAGATCGTAATCCTTAAAACTTAATTTGATTATTATGCTGTCACTATAGATAACACCAAACCGCTTTAAATTATAAATATTAAAACAATCACTCGGTTCTCTAAATTAATCTTAGTCTAAAAATCATCTTTATTAAAAAACGGCACCCTATAAAAGGTGCCGTTTTCAGCAAAAAAATAATACAATCAATAAACTACTTTCAAAAGTGCGTGTAATTCAGACGCTTTAAGATAACTGTTGTGCTGGTATATTTTTTGAAATTTGGAATCTAAAAAAACCATAGCCGGATAAGTCACTGTTCCTCTTTGCTCGGCAAAATATAGGGCCAGCTGATGGGTACCCGATTTTAATCCGCGCTTCTTAAATCCCCAATGCCGATGATCCCATTTCACCGCATCTTTAGACTCTCCGTCGAAGAAAATCACATAGTAATTCTGGTTCAGCTCTTTTATTATTTCGGAATCGGAAAAGGTTTTTTGTTTCATCAATTCGCAATAGCTACACCAATCGGTGTAGAAAAAAATCAATAAAGGGCGTGCCTCCACTGCCATCAAATCCTCCACCTTATCCAAAGTAGTCGTGGTGATTTGCGCGTTGCTTATGCATGTAAATAACCCCATGATCCAAATCCACTCTTTCATGTTTTGTTTTTATTTGTTGATTCGCAAATTCGCTTTAGCCCTATTAAGTATTTCATGGATATCAAATCATACCTCGCCCCATACTGATTACTGATCACCGATTATTGATCACTTAAAAAAAAGGGGGGTATTGGTGCTACTTATATGTTGATTAGCAAATTCGCTTTAGCCCCTATTAAGTATTTCATGGACACCAATTCTTACCTCGACCCATACTGATTACTGATCACCGATTACTGATCACTTAAAAAAAAGTTTTTATTTGTGCTACTTATATGTTGATTAGCAAATTCGCTTTAGCCCCTATTAAGTATTTCATGGACACCAATTCATACCTCGACCCATACTGATTACTGATCACCGATTACTGATCACTTAAAAAACCGTATATCTCAAACCCAAAAACCCTTGAATTCCCTGCAAAGGGGTATAGCTATAATCGTTGGGTTCAAAAATAACATCGTTTCTTCCCGCTGGTGGTGTTACGCCATTACCCGGCTCTCCATACGGATCCCACCATCTTGCAATAGCATCTTCTTTGGGCAATGTATTGAAAAGGTTTTTAACTCCTCCATAGATCTCAAAACGTTCGTTAAACTTTTTCGTTACTTGAATATTAGCTAGCACTACCCAAGGCGAATATTCCGGTCGGTAATCATCTTCTACCCGAGGCAAGCGCATAGGCCCCGTCCAATTACCAGTTAAATCGGTAGAGAAACCACTTCCAAAATCATAGGTAGCTAAAAGGTTTCCAGACCATTTTGGCGAGTGATATAGCGAATTTCTTTCACCCTCTTCCTTGCGATACACCTCCATATAAGTTGCTCCCATCATCAATTTTAAAGGAAAATCAAAAACGACATCGACATTAAGCGACAATCCCTGAGAAATGGCATGACCGTCTAAATTATCATATATAATTTTAGTTTGATCGGTATCGGTATCCGCATCAATTTTATTGGTGAAGTAGGAATAAAATGCTGTCGCATCAAAATTAAAAACCCCAAAGGAAGCCGGTACTTTCCAACTGTAATTCAAATTCGCGTTATACGATTTTTCTGGATTTAAGGCTTCGGCAAAAACCACTTCTCGAGCTCCGGTTAAGGCTCTGTGATCTTCTGTAAACACATTCACTACCCGAAAACCAGTTCCAAAACTGGCTCGTAAAACATGATGGGGTGATGGCGTAAATTTGTATCCGATTCGAGGCGAATGTATTCCCTTATGTACCTTGTCATAATCAAAACGATAGCCCAACAACAATTTGTTCTGTTTGTTTAAAGTCCATTCATCTTGTACAAAAATCCCAAGATTTGGGCGTTTCATCGGATCGTTCTCCACCAAACCGTCTTCATCATAAATACCTGTACCGCGTGTGTCATCATCATAATACGTATATTTATATGAAGTCCCGACAAGGAGGCTGTGATTGCGCAATTCTTTGTCCCAATATGCCTGTCCAAAAATCACTTGTTGTTTGGCTTGATAGGACTCTGTTCCATAAAAGGAATTCTGCTGATGCCAGTTGTACGAAAACTGTGTATAGATGTTTGGAGTGGTCGGCAATTGATACATTCCTATTGCCTCCATTCTATTGGTAAATATGCTTTCGCCATAAACTTGATCTCCACCGCGATCGCGTTTGCGATTCCAGTGGTTTTCACCACCCCAGCGATCTTCATACAGATACCTTACAGCCATACTTGCCGTACGACCCTCAGCGCGGTCGAAGTTCCACTTGTTAAACACCGAAACCCGCTCTTGTAAAGTCACATCTGTAAAACCATCTTTATTATGATCTTTGCGCTCGCCGTATTTAAAGTAGTTAATCCCCAACAAACTGTTGGTATTTTCTCCAATCTTAAACTTCATTGCCGCATCTAAATTCGTCTCCAACCACGAAGTTGTAAATCCATCAAGGCTTAATAAAGGTGCGGATTTCGCATCTTTAGTGATCACATTGATAATTCCACCCATAGCTTCTGTGCCGTAAAGCGATGATGCCGGACCTTTAACCACTTCAACCCGCTCGATTAAACTATTGGGAATACCACTAAGCCCATATACTGAAGAAAGCGAAGAGACGATCGGCATACCATCAATCAAGATCATGGTATACGGCCCCTCCATTCCATTGATGTGTATATCGCCCGTATTACAAACATTACAATTTAATTGAGGTTGCACACCATTGATCAATCGAACCGCCTCAAAAAGAGAAGAAGTAGGATTCTTCTGTAAGAATTTTGGTGTATAAATCTCTACAGGCACCACAGACTCCGATTTTAAAACCGGTTTTAAAGTAGCCGAAACCACAATTTCGTTTAAATCAGCGTCAACAGCTAACTCAAAATTGACCGTAGTCATCTGATCAGCCATGACCAATAACTTACGCCGAACTGTCTTATATCCGATATACTCCACTCGTAAAGTATAATTACCCGGTTTTAGCGACGTCAGCTCATAATAACCGCCCTGATCAGCTACTGTACCGATCGTTGTATTCTCAATCTTAACCACTGCTTCAACTAACGAAGTCTCCCCCGATAAAACCCGCCCTTTCACACCAGTCTGCGCAAAAACCACAGCAGATATTAGACCAAACACCACAGTAAGTATTAGTGTTCTCATAATTTTTTATTTAATAAGGTTTAAAATAATATTTAGGCAAATCTAAATATTATTTCATTAATAAAAAAGAATGTACTTTTGTATTTTATAAAAAACTTTATCATGCTAACCTATTCAGAAGAAAATTACCTTAAAACGATTTACCATCTTTCGCTTTTTCAAAAGAAAGGTGTAGCTACCAATGCCATAGCTACACGCATTGAAACCAAAGCGTCTTCGGTAACGGATATGATTAAGAAACTCAATGATAAAAAACTGATAGAGTATCAAAAGTATCAAGGAGTTACCTTAACTGCATCGGGCTTAATGGCCGCAAAAATGATCGTCAGAAAACACCGTTTATGGGAGGTTTTTTTAGTGGAGAAACTCGGTTTTTCATGGGATGAGGTTCACGATGTAGCAGAAGAATTGGAACATATAAAGTCTGATAAATTGATCAATAAACTCGATGCTTATTTGGGTTATCCTACAGAGGATCCGCATGGAGATCCGATTCCGAACGCCAAAGGGGAGATTAAAACGATTAATAAATTTTTATTATCCGACGTTAAAAAGAATATTAAATGTATTTGCGTTGGTGTAAAAGATTCTTCGAGTAGTTTTTTGCAGTACTTAGACAAACAACATATGTCATTGGGCACCGAAATAGAAGTATTGGACATCGAAGTTTTTGACCAATCATATTTGGTTCGGATCAACGGCGTAGAAGTAACGATTTCCAAAAAAATCGCCAGTAATTTGTTTGTAAAAACCCTCGAATAAAATCTTAATTTTATCATCCGAATGGAAAACCTTTCCAATAAATCATATAAAACAACCGCGCAAGGTCTAGGCATTGCCGGTCTTATATTGGGTATACTGACCTTACTGATTTCTTTTATACCCTGCCTAGGCGTTACAGCATTAATTTTTGGGCTCTTTGCTATAGTGGTTTCAAGTATCGGTTTAGGCATTTCGATACGGCATCAACAATCCAAACTATTTGCAATCGTCGCTTTAGTATTAGCAGTGATTGGATCACTTGTTGCCGGACTACAATATTTTGTACTAACCAAACTTGCCAAACAGTATCCTTTCAACCTACAAGAGGAAATCAATTACTCCCGCGATACCGATACTATTTTTTCTAATTCTGACGAACAGGATACGTATTTGTACGATCAAGATACTTTAGGTGATGACAAGGAAGTTAAGTAATAATGCTATTCTAAATTATAAAATTGTCAATTATATACTTTTGGCTGTTTTTGTTGTCGGCTTATTGTTTATAATCTTTAGTCCTATCAGCATTTCGTGTTATTACACACAAGCCTACGGCATCACTTGTCCGACTTGCGGATTAACACGCGATTTTAAAGCCATTTTAAGCGGAAACACAACTGATTTAATATCGAGTTCGTCCTTGTTATTCTTTGGTGCTTTTAGCTGCTTATTCAGCTCTCGTATTCTATCAAATATTTTGATAAGCTTCAGATCCAATCTCCGTGTTCTTGTGGTATGTGAAACGCTAGTCATTTTCTGTATACTCACGTTATTGATATTGGCGAGAATTTGATATATGTTATAACAAAAAAATAGGCCATCTCATTGAGACAGCCTATTCTATTTTATAATACTACAATTTAACTACAGCCACAACCGCCACTGCCGCAAGAAGAATCTTTATCATTCCCTTTCTTGGGATTCCAAAAAAACTTTTTCAACAATACGATAACAGCAATTATTACTAAACCGTAGGCTATGATTTCTTGATAGTTCATAATTTTCTATTTTAATAATTGATAGGCAATCAACGCTACTACATAGGCAAAGACTGTCATAAAAACCAATTGAAACATCGTCCATTTCCAGGAATTGGTTTCTCTTTTGGTGATGGCAACTGTCGAAGCACATTGCATGGCAAAAGCATAAAACAACAATAGAGAAATCCCCGTTGCGAAATTAAACACCTTTTCGCCATCAGGTCTTACTTCCATCGCCATTCTGTTTTTAATGGTTTCCTCTTCATCTGTGGACCCCACGTTGTATATAGTTGCAAGAGTTCCAACAAAAACCTCTCTGGCTACAAAGGAAGTCAATACAGCAATACCGATTTTCCAATCGTACCCCAAAGGTTTGATCACGGGTTCTATACCTTTTCCTATAATACCAATATACGAATTTTCCAATTGATAACTGGCAACATGTTCTTCTAATTCTTCGTCAGAATAATTCTGACTTGCATATTTTTCTGCAACGATTTCTTCGGCATTATTAAACTTTTCTCCAGGACCGTGTGCACCTAAAAACCAAATAATAATAGACAACACAAAGATAATTTTACCGGCACCATACACAAAGGCTTTTGTCTTTTCCAACATGGTCAACAAAACATTCTTAATGATTGGCATTTTGTATCCGGGCATTTCCACTACAAAATAGGTTTTTACTTCAGCTTTAATCACTTTATTCAATACCCAAGCGGCACCTAGAGCGGCGAAAAAACCAATGAGGTACAGCAATCCTAAAGTCAAACCCTGTAAGCTAAAAAATCCAAATAATTTTTGATCTGGAATTACCAGTGCAATGATGATGACATAAATAGGCAATCGCGCCGAACACGTTGTAAACGGGGTGACCAATATCGTCAATAATCGTTCTTTCCAGTTTTCAATATTACGTGCAGACATGATAGCGGGTATAGCACAAGCATTACCAGAAATCAACGGTACCACACTTTTTCCACTCAATCCAAACGGACGCATCACGCGATCCATCAAAAAGACGACCCGACTCATATATCCCGTTTCCTCTAAGATAGCTATAAACATAAACAATATAGCGATCTGTGGTATAAAAGGCATGATTCCACCGATACCGGGAATAATACCATCTGCCAATAAATCAGTCAATTTACCGGGTTCCATAACCTCTTTAAGCCAAGTACTTAAATTTGAAAAGGATTCATCGATAAAATCCATCGGCACACTAGCCCATTCGAATATCGCCTGAAAAATCAATAACAGTATACCGAAGAAAATCAAATACCCATAAACTTTATGAGTTAAAATTCGATCTAAACGACTGCGCAAGTCCTTGGCCTTACTCGCATCAATTTGGTATGCTTTTTTTAGTACATCGTTGATAAACTGATACCTCTTAACGACCTCTTTTTGTTGCAATCGTTTGATGTCGGATTCCTTATAGAGCAATCCTGATTTTTCAATAGCAGCCCGATCCAAGGCTCCTAAGTGCAGATTTTGCGTAAACACCAACCACAATTTATACAGCGGCTCTTCTGGAAAAGTGTTTTGTAACTGCGTAAAAAATGCCTGATCAATCTCAGATGCATTTAGCGACGGTTCTAGATCAATGGTTTTAAAATCGAGTATAGCCTGTTTTAAAGTATCTATCCCCTCTTTTTTACGAGCACTAATTAAGACTATTTTGGTTTTTAATTGCGATTCCAATATGGAAATATCCATAGAAATCCCTTTTAATTCCATTCTATCAGCCATGTTTATAGCCAATATCGTCGGTATTCCCAAATCTTTTATCTGTGTAAATAAAAGTAAATTGCGTTTGAGGTTTTCCACTTCAGAAACCACAACTGCAACATCTGGATAAAACTTATTGCTTTTGTCCAATAACAAATCCGAAACTATTTGCTCGTCTACGGAACTGGGATTGATACTATATGTACCTGGAAGGTCAATAATCGTTGCGGTAGCATCGTCGGATAACTTACTAGAACCTACCTTCTTCTCAACCGTAATTCCAGGATAATTACCTACTTTTTGATTTAAACCTGTTAAGGCATTAAAAACCGATGTTTTACCAACGTTGGGATTGCCGATTAAAGCAACTTTTAAATTTGATTTCATCAACAATTATTTTCTGATTTCTACACGTATTTCCTTAGCTAACTCTTTTCTAATTGCAATATGTGCCTCATTTATACATAGATAAATTGGATCTCCCAATGGAGCTACCTCGAGTAGTTCCACTTGATTTCCTGGCAAACATCCCATTTCCAAAAGTTTCAAAGGAATATGCTCCATATCGAAATCCATAATGGTTGCTTTCTGGTTTTTACCCAATACGTCTAAGGTGATCTCCATTCTTATTTAGATTTAATTCACTTTACAAAAATAAGTAATAAAAAAGGATAACCTAACATTCATACTTTTTTAATACCTAATTAACCTGACTTTTAACCGTATTAACTTATTTGGACTCGTGCTTACTCAACCATTGGATATCTTCTAACAGTTGTTTTACATTTTTTGCTTCTGGATCCGGAGTATCTAAATTGGTCCCATCATAAAATCCGCGAATACGCCCCTTACCATCTACTAAGATAAAATTCTCGGTATGCACCATATCGTACATTTCATCGGGTGATCCTGTTTTAACAGCCAAATAAGATTGTCGAGCCAAATAAAAAATATCCTTTTTATCTCCTGTAACTAAATTCCACTTTTGATCGATAACCCCTTTTTTTAAGGCATAGGCCTTTAAAACAGCTACATTATCTATATCAGGTGTTACTGTATGCGACAATAATTTCACATCGGGCATATCTTTAATTTGATCTTGTAACCAGACCATATTATCCCCCATTATGGGACAAATAGTCGTACAAGTCGTGAAAAAGAAATCCGCTACATAGATCTTGCCGTCGTAATCTTTATTGGTAATGGTATCCCCATTTTGATTGGCAAATTTAAAAGGTGCTATGATGTGTTTTTGCTTATTGGCTTGATGTTGTACTAAAGTATCTACCAGTTCCGGATTTACCATAGATGGTGTATAAACGGGCAAAGCTTTACGCCAAGCTAAAGCATTGTAAAACATAATCATGATCCCCACGCATAACAAAAAGAAAAACAAAAAGAAATAACGATATTTTTTAAAAAATGCTGCCATAATTATTTTTTTTGCGAATTTACGAAATGCCTTGATAACAATAGGTTAAAATCAGTATAAAGGTTTTTTATCTAACCGTTGAGAAAATTTACCGATTTTCCGCTATCTAAGCTGATGCCGTAACAAAATTATTATGCTTTTTTAAAAAACCCTCCCGTTTACCAATAAATTCATACTTTTGTTTGTGATCAATTTAATAAACTAAAAAAAACAAAATGAATAAGAAGTTATTATTGTTTTCTGCTGCTACGCTAGCTATGGTTGCTTGCAAGGACAAAAAGACAGAAGAGGTAAAAGCCGATACTCCCATCGAGAAACATGGAATTGTTTTGGAGTATATGGATACTACTGTAAAACCTGGGGATGATTTCTTCAGATATGTAAACGGAACTTGGTACGACAAAACGGAAATTCCTTCAGACAGAACCCGTTGGGGAAGTTTTGATGAATTGAGACAGAACACGGACATTGATGCCTTAGCCATTTTAAAAGAGGCTGTAGCGAATCCGAAAATCGATCCGAAATCCGATCAAGCCAAAGCTATCGCCGTTTACGAAACGTATATGGATACGATTGCTAGAAACAAAATGGGTGTCGATCCTTTAAAACCGTATTTGGCAAAAATCGATGCTCTAAAAACGGCTAAAGACGCTATCGCGTTGATTTCAGAACTTTCTAAAGAGGGAAGTTTAGGTTTCTATAGTGCTTATGTTTATGCAGACGCTAAAGATTCTAACAAAAACACGGTTTACTTGGGAACAGGTCCATTGGGTTTACCTGATCGCGATTATTATATTTTACAAGATGCAGATATGAAAGACAAGCGTGAGAAATATGTTGCTCACGTGTCTAGAATGCTTCAAATTGTAGGAGAAACCCCTGAAGTGGCTAAGAAAAATGCTGCTAAGGTATTAAGCCTGGAAACCGCTTTGGCTAAACCACAATTGGACCGTGTAGAGCGTAGAGACGACAGAAAAACATACAATCCTATGAAATTGGCGGAATTGCAAAAAATGACTCCTACTATTGATTGGAATCAGTATATCACGACATCGGGAATCCAAAATCTGGATGTTATCGTTGTTTCAGAGCCGCGCTATATGAAAGCGGTAGAGGTGATTTTAAAAACAACCGATATCAGCGACATTAAAGCCTATATGAAATGGACTTTAGTCAACGATTCATCGGATAAATTAACCACAGCTATCGAAAAAGCAAATTGGGAGTTTTACAGCAAAACCCTTCAAGGAGCTGTGGAGCAACGTCCTATTGAAGAACGTGCTTTAGCTGTAGTTAATGCTACTGTTGGTGAAGCTTTAGGTAAATTGTATGTAGAGAAAAAATTCCCTGCAGAAGCAAAAGCGAAAGCAAAAGCGATGATTGACAATGTTATTGAAGCTTATAAAGTAAGAATCAATAACCTTCCTTGGATGGCTGAAACCACTAAGAAAGGGGCTATTGAAAAATTGAATAAGTTTACCGTAAAAATCGGTTATCCAGACAAGTGGAAAGACTATTCTAAATTGACTGTTAAAAATGCTAAAAATGGCGGAACTTTTTTCGATAATATGAGAAATGTATCGGTATGGCAAACGGAAAGAAACATAGAAGACTATGGTAAACCGGTAGATAAAACGCGTTGGGGTATGGCACCACAAACGGTGAATGCCTACTTTAATCCATCTTATAACGAAATCGTATTCCCTGCGGCAATTTTACAACCGCCTTTCTACGATTACAAAGCAGATGAAGCAATCAATTATGGTGGTATTGGTGCGGTAATCGGTCATGAAATTTCTCATGGATTTGATGATTCTGGTGCGCGTTATGACTCTAATGGAAATCTATCCAACTGGTGGACGGACGAAGATTTAAGTCGTTTTACTAAACTTGGAGATGCCCTAGCTGCGGAATACAGTAAACTGGAACCAATCAAAGGTTTCTTTGTAGATGGAAAATTCACTTTAGGAGAAAACATTGGTGATTTAGGCGGTGTTAACGCTGCGTATGACGGTTTGCAATTATACCTAAAAGCAAATGGTAACCCGGGCTTAATCGACGGTTTCACCCCAGAACAACGTTTCTTTATTTCATGGGCTACGATTTGGAGAACTAAATCTCGTGATGAAGCACTTAAAAATCAAGTAAAAACAGACCCGCATGCTCCTGGAATGTATAGAGCTTATGTACCTCTTCAACATGTTGATGCTTTTTATAAAGCTTTTGACATTAAAGAAGGTGATAAACTATTTATCAAACCGGAAAATCGCGTTCACATCTGGTAATTGAACAAACACTAAAGGCCTTAGAATTGACTCTAAGGCCTTTTTTTTATTAGGCTTTTTATTGAAAAAGCAGTATTTTCGAGCCATGGAGCAAAGGCAGAAAATTAGTGTATTTTGGTTTAGAAGAGACCTGCGATTAGAAGACAACCACGGCTTGTACAGAGCCTTGAAGTCCGAATTCCCGATACTCCCTATTTTTATTTTTGACCCCGATATTCTTCAGCAATTTGACGATCCTAAAGACCGCCGAATTGATTATTTCCACCAAGCCCTACAAACAATACAGCAAGACTTGCTGTTGCAACAATCAGGGATTCGCTTTTTTCATCAAACGGTTTTGAGCTGTTTTAGCGAACTCATCGATCAATATGACATTCAAGAAGTTTATTGTAATACCGACTATGAGCCCGCAGCACTGAAACGCGACGGAGCTGTTCGATTACTTTTAAATTCAAAGCAAATTCCACTTAAGAGTTATAAGGATCAAGTAATTTTTGAAGCCAATGAAATTCTGAAATCAGATCAAACACCCTATACCGTTTTCACTCCTTACTCCAAAAAATGGATCGAAAAACTACAAGTAAACGACTATCAAAGTTTCTCGTCTGAATTATTAAAAACCAATTTCCTACCGTGGGATGCTACACCAATATTCCCTTTAACAGAGTTGGGGTTTGCCGCTACGGATATACAGTATAAAAAACCCGATCTCACTCAGATAGAAATTGAGCATTTTGACCGTCTGCGCGACTATCCGATACTGGATGCGACTTCTCATTTAGGCATCGCATTGCGATTTGGAACCGTTTCGGTTCGCAGTTGTGTTAAACTGGGTTTAAGCACTAATGCAACCTGGCTTAAAGCACTGATCTGGCGTGGTTTTTTTATGCAGATACTATACCATTTCCCAAAAGTAGAAAACAGCAGTTTTAAATCGAAATACGATCAAATCGAATGGAGAAACGACGAAGAAGAATTTGCTAAATGGTGCTCGGGACAAACGGGATACCCCCTTGTAGACGCAGGAATGCGACAACTCAATAGCACCGGACAAATGCACAATCGCGTGCGTATGGTTGTAGCCAGCTTTTTGACCAAACATTTACTTATAGACTGGCGTTGGGGAGAAGCTTATTTTGCACAAAAATTACTCGACTACGATTTAGCCGCTAATAACGGGAATTGGCAATGGGCTGCAGGCACGGGTTGCGATGCCGCACCTTATTTTAGAGTATTCAATCCTCAAGCTCAATTGGAAAAATTTGATGCAGAACACCTCTATATCAAGAAATGGATCAGCGATTGGAACAGTAGCACCTATCCACTACCTATAGTAGAACACCGCTTTGCACGAGAACGCGCGCTCGACGCTTATAAAAAAGCTTTAAAAGATAATTTCTAAGGTAACCCCTTTACCTACTGCCGCATCCAGTATGAGTTCGCCTCCGATTTCAGCTATGCGTTCCGATAAATTCTTAAAGCCCAAACCGCGCTTGATCTTTTGCATATCAAAACCGACTCCATCATCAGATATACGCAATATGGTTTTATCGTCTGATTTGAGTATGTATATGGTGCATTGCTTCGCTTTGGAGTATTTGTTGACGTTTTGTAAAACCTCTTGAAGTATACGATATAGATGCATCTTGACTTCGGTAGATAAAGCACCCCAAACAATACCTCGATCAACAGATAATTCGAACTTCGTTCCAAACGAATTCTGCTGCATCTCAATTAATTTTTTAACCACCTCCTCAAAAGTAGTATCCTCTAAAAATTGACGATCAGACAACTTATGCGAAATGGTTCTTACATCCTCTTCTGCCTTTACCAATTCTTGAACCAACAAGTCTTTTCGCTGCACATCCTCGCTCTCTAATTGCATTAAATTAAAACGTGTCGTAAAAATTCTATTGACAATACCGTCGTGCAATTCTTTAGCAATTCTAGTGCGCTCTCCCATTTTTGCTTCTTGAGTTTTTTGTTGCTGATCAATAATCAGCTGATATATCTGCTGATTAGCCGCTTGTTGTTTTTGCTCCATAATCAAGCGTTTATTTCTTGAACTCAGTCGCAAAAGCACCAATAAAAACATTAAAAATCCAACACTGACTAAAGCCAGGAAGATGATTTTACGATTTCGCTCCGCTAATCGTTCGTTTTTATTAATCATCTCTTCCGTTTCATAGGCAATTCGAGCAAATTTATTACGAGATGAACGTTCCTTAGCTTGGATCTTTTCTAGTATTCTAACGTACTCTCTCGTGAACTTACTCTTGTTTATAACATCGTGTTCCACTAAAAACTTTAAAGCTTCTTTCTGTTCGTAATCACTTTTAATAGATATGGCTAAATCATAAGCGTCGTAAATATATTGCAGCCCCGTTCCGATCTGATCCTTGTTGAAATAGTATTCTCCAATCGTCAATTTACTAGTGATTACTTCTTGGGGAGTCCCATTTTTTAAACGTATCGATTCCGCTTTTTTTAGATCATCAAGTACCCCCGCCGTATCATTGATTTGCATACGAGTGAAACTGATGTTGTTCAATAGAGCTGAATATATAGCCGGATTGTTGCTATCAATTCCCGCAACGTCCAAGCCTTTTTGATAGTATTGTATTGCTTTTTCAAATTCTTTATGAACTTCATAAGCGCCACCGAAATTATTATATAACGCACCATAAGCCAAAACCAAATTCGAAGAATCAAATCTTCCCTCCGCATTCAATTTTTGCAATTCGTTTTGAGTCAACTGGTAATAACTGATCGACTCTTCGAAGGAGTTCAACTCACACAAAACCAATCCCAACAGTTGATAACTCTCATAAACCATCATCGGACTCTGATTATTGCTTGCGTATCTCAGTGCCCGAATTGCCTCTACTTCCGAATCGGTATAAAACCCAAAATCATACAAAATAGATGCTTTAGCGAGTGACATCTCCGCAATCTTAATAGAGTCATTTAATGCCGTATACCATTTCCCAGACTGTTGGTAAAAAAAGTAGGTACTATCGAATTGCATCTTACTTTCATAATAGTTCCCTAAGCTTTCAAATGTTTTGGCTAAGGTCAAGGAATCGGACTCTTCTTTAGAAAATGCCCGGACACGATTTAGTATTTTTACAGACCGCGACTCTCCTTCTTCATCAAATCTCGAAGCCAATTCCAATAAATAAGCTCTTGAGCTATCCGAATTTTCACTATCCATCGCATCGTTAAACAAACAATTTAAAAGATCCTTTTTTTTAGAACCGGATAGTTCTTGTAGATCGATCTGATCTAAAAATTGGGTATTCTTAACTAGACCTTTCTTCCTTTCACTACAAGAGATCACTACTAAAAAGAGGAGGATTACACCTATACTATATTTATAAAAACTCATAACGCCTATACATCAATTCTTTTCGCCACAAAAATAGGCATAAAAAATATTGATTACACAGTAGTTTTCCCTATTAATTTAGCTATCTTTATACTGTCTTATGAAATTAGTTCTACTTAAAACTAACTATTCTACAATCTGATCCCCAAAGCACAACCATGAATATCTTAATCGTCGATGATCACCCTCTAACTGTTGAAGGATATCATTTTTCAATAGCAAAGCATCCTGCCTTTCTTGATAACAGCCATTTTTCAAAAGCATATAACTGCGAAACTGCCTATCAGATGATCCATGAATCTAAAGAACAGCAATTGCCCTTTGATTTGGCAGTAATCGATTTTGGTTTACCTGCCTACGAAGAAAAAAACATCAAAGATGGTTCTTATTTGGCTCGGCATATCATGGAATTCTTGCCGGATTGTAAAGTGGCCATTATCACCGCGCATACTGAGGTTATTATTATTTATGACGTGATAAAAAATACCCGCCCGCATGCATTGGTCGTTAAAAACGACATCACTCCAACGAATCTACCGCTATTGTTACTCGATATCTTAAACGGACAACAATTTCAAAGCGAAACCGTAAAAAAGTGCAATCAAGAAATTTGGAAAAAAGAATTGATGCTTGACGACAACAATCGCCTGATTCTCTTATATTTATCCAAAGGAAATAAACTCAATGATCTTCATTTATTAATTCCCTTGGCACCTGCTACACTTAAAAAAAGAATAAACAAAATGAAAGAAGCCTTCAACGTTTCTGATACTTATAGCCTAATCCAGCAGGCATTTAAACAGGGTTTCGTATAATCAAACCCCATTTCCAGTACATAAAAAAAGGCCTGTATCATTGAAGATACAGGCCTTTTTACATGATTTTATCAAACATTATCTCTTTAAATAATCCCTCAGTACGTATTGAAGAATTCCACCATTTTTGTAATATTCAATTTCAATGGCGGAGTCAAATCGAGCCAAAACCTCAAATTCAATTTTCTCTCCAGATTTCTTTTCAGCGATAACCTTAAGGTGTTTATGTGGCTTTAAGCCATCCGCTAATCCGATAATGGTAATAATTTCAGTACCGTCTAATCCCAAGGATGGAGCGGTATCTGGGTATATAAACTCCAAAGGAGCTACTCCCATTCCCACAAGATTACTTCTGTGAATTCGCTCGAAACTTTCGGCAATCACCGCTTTAACACCCAGTAAAAAGGTTCCTTTGGCAGCCCAATCTCTCGACGAGCCACTACCGTATTCCTTCCCCGCAAAGATCACCAAAGGCGTAGCGTCTTGCTGATATTTTGCCGCTGTTTCAAAAACTGTCAGCGATTCTCCTGTTGGCAAATAAGTACTGTAACCTCCTTCGCGTTGTGCTATTTTATTTTTAATGCGCACATTGGCAAAGGTTCCTCTCATCATCACTTCATGATTTCCTCGACGCGAGCCATAGGAGTTGAAATCCTTGGGATCAACACCTTGTGAAATCAGATATTTTCCCGCAGCCGATTCCTGATTAAATGAACCTGCTGGTGAAATATGATCTGTAGTCACCGAATCTCCTAAGTACAATAATACACGAGCCCGAACAACATCTTCTAAAGGCAACAATTCTTCATTGATATTCTCAAAGAAAGGTGCTTCTCGAACATAAGTCGAATCCGGATTCCAATCGAACTTCTGGCCTAAAGGAGCTTGTAGATCTTTCCAATCTTGTTCTCCATCGAAAATAACGCCATAGACCTCATCGAAATCTTCTTTTTTCATTGCGGTACTAATCACTTCGTTTATTTCTTCTTGAGTTGGCCAAATATCTCGTAGATAAACCGGTTCACCATTGGGATCGTAATCCAAAGGATCATTGATCAAATCAATATCTACCCGACCAACCAAGGCATAAGCAACCACCAGCATAGGCGACATTAAGAAGTTCATCTTAACTTGTGAGTGCACTCGGGCTTCAAAGTTTCTGTTGCCCGACAATACCGAGGCTACCACCAGATCTTCTTTATCTACAGCTTCTGCAATATGCGGAGGTAAAGGTCCACTATTCCCGATACAGGAAGTACAGCCGTATCCCACAGTATGGAAACGCAAAGCCTCTAAATCCTCTGATAAACCGGAGCGCTCCAAATATTTCGTCACCACTTTAGATCCCGGTGCCAAGCTGGTTTTGACCCACGATTTGGTTCGTAGTCCCCGTTCAATTGCTTTTCGCGCCACCAATCCCGCACCGATCATCACATCGGGATTTGATGTATTGGTACAACTGGTAATCGCAGCAATCACGATACTACCATCACTGAGTATATATTCTTTGTTTTTTAATTTTATACGTACAGAACGCAAGGTATCTGTCGCAACTTCGATACTCGTTGCATGTTTGGGAATCGGATTGTCTTCAAATCGAAACTCCGTACCAGACCCGCCTTCTTCCAGCCAGGTGTTTTCTCTACGTTCCTTTACAGAAACGTACGTTCTATTGTGCTCATCCGCTAACAAAGACGAAAATGCCGTTGCCAAGTCCTTTACAAATATTTTATCCTGCGGACGTTTAGGTCCAGCAATAGTAGGAATTAACGTATCCAAATTCAATTCCAATACATGAGAATATCCAATTTTTTCCTCATCGATTCTCCATAATAGATTTTCCTTGCAATAGTCTTCAACCAATTTGATTTGCTCTTCCGAACGATTGGTCTTACGCATATAATTTAAGGTCTGATTGTCAATTGGAAAATAGGTGACGGTACAACCAAATTCCGGTGACATATTCGATATCGTTGCACGATCAGTCACAGACAAGTGATCCAAGCCCGATCCGAAAACTTCAACGAATTTACCAACCACTCCATAGTCACGCAGTAATTTAGTGATCGTCAACACCATATCTGTAGCAGTAGAACCCTGCGGAATTTTTCCAGTCAACTTCAAGCCAACGACTTCCGGACAGGTAAAATAAATCGGTTGCCCCAACATGGCTGCCTCCGCTTCAATTCCTCCAACACCCCATGCGATAACACCAATCCCGTTGACCATAGGTGTATGTGAATCGGTTCCCACCAAAGTGTCTGGGAAAGCCCAACCGTCTCTTTTGATGACACCCTGAGCTAAATACTCCAAATTGACCTGATGACAAATCCCCATACCAGGCGGTACTACGGTGAAATTATTCATGCCTTGTTGCCCCCATTTCAGCAACTCATATCTTTCGGAATTTCGTTCATATTCTTTTTCAACATTCTTCTCATACGAATAATCCGTACCGAAGAAATCCACTTGAACGGAATGATCAATGACTAAATCAACTGGAATGGCAGGATTTATTTTATTCCCATCCTTACCCTTTCTAATAAACTCATCACGTAAAGAAGCCATATCCACCACAGCAGGAACCCCAGTGAAATCTTGCATCAATACCCTTGCAGGTTTAAATGGGATATCTTTATCGGTACCCTTCGGATCCCAGTGAATTAAAGTTTCTAAATGCTCATCCGTAACCACAAAACCATCGTGATTTCTCAATACATTTTCCAATAAAATCCGAATTGAAAAGGGCAATTTAGAAATCGGTTTCCCCTCCTCTTGCAGTTTCCTCAAAGAAGCTATTTTGTAATCCATAATTTGTTAGTTTTTTGTTCCCTCTAATTTACAAAACAAAGTCGATCAAGTCCTTATAATTTATAATTATTATTAAAAGCCTTATCAAAGACAGCCTTCATCTAAAAAAAACAAAAACAAACCCTCAAAAATCAAGTTTTACGCAATGCAAACAAAAAAAAAACAAAAATAACATCATCGTCTAATACAAGAAAATCCGTATTAAACTAAAAGCACAAGCGTTGAGTCTACTGTGAAAATTATTTCACACCAAAAAGTACTTGCTGAATTTGGCTGTAATTAACCGACTCAAATTCTACGAGCTCTTTATTGTTTATCACCCATATCTTTTCACAATTCTGATAAAGAACATCAATTATATGTGATGAGATGATGACAATACTTTCTTTTGCCTTTTCTTTCAAATCCTGAATCAAAGTATAATTGGATTCCAAGTCCAATCCATTAAAGGGTTCATCTAATAAATAAACGGAGTATTGGCGTTGAAAAACAGCATTGAGATAGACCTTTTTTCGCATTCCCGTAGAAAAACCTTTAATCAACTTATCCTTAGGTAGTTCGAATAGATATTCTCTAAACGGGCTTTTAACATCCAATAAGTTTGCATAAAAATCATAAAACTCCACTGCCGTTAATTCCTCATAGATTGAAGGCTCGGAAGGACACCAAGCAATATTTTGTAAATTGGTGTTTTCGGCGTTGAACTGGCATTGTCCCTTGTATTTCTCTAAACCCAAAACACAACGAAATAAGGTCGTCTTCCCTTGTCCATTTTTTCCAACAAGTCCATAAATCCCCGGTTTATCAACACTTAGGCAAACGTTATTCAGTATAATTTCAGTACCGTATTTCTTTTCTATGATATCAATATTCAACATACTTAATTGTATTTATATGATTAATCGCTTTTTTATATAAAAAAGGAAAAGCAAGTAACGGTATACCATAAAACGTCACACTCAATCCCATATAAAAAACAAAAAACAGTTGTTGTAGTAAGGCATTCTTAAAGAAAACATACCTCAAGACCACATTGACTACAGCAGCAATAACAGGTAAAATCGCAAAAGTTAACAAACTCCACTTTTGAAAAAAGATCAACACAATACCAATAGGTATGACCAGAAAAAAGGCATTGAGTGCATTTATGCGCCATTGTTGGCGTAAATAACTCGAAGCATCTATTTGCAAACGTTTGATCTCTTCCTCTCTTTCTTTTTCAAAAGCGGGCATACTAGTAATTACAGCCAAAAACAAGATCAAACCCAAAAAAAGATTGTCGTTTTGATATTGAATAGCTAGATAACCGATCGCCAAACTCAAGGGCAAAGCAACGGCTAATTTATATTTTCGAAACAAAATCGTCCAAAAGGGCTCAGCCAAGGAGAATGGATAGTGTATTAACTTAAAATGCCATTTGGGCAGACTGATAAATCCATAAATAAAAAGAGGTAAAACCACCAGTACTTCCCAGTCCAATTTTAAGACCAAAACGATCACAAAGGGTGAAAGCCACAAGAGATATTCCGCAAGAAGTAAAATTTTATAGTTCTTTCTCAATCTAAGCAATTCTATGTCCTTCCTATTCCAATGATACATCACAGCCTCCAATACAAAAACAGCACTGTAAAACCTAAGTCGTTCATAGTTGTAGAAGAGCACTCCCGCTATAAGGAAATAGGCTACTATCAATAATATTATCGCAATGTAATCCCCCTTAGAAAAGAGTTTTCTAAACCGTATGGTCATTAAGTAAGATAAGCTTTTAACCATAATTGAATTAGATAGTAACTTGACAATTGGAGCAGCTAGCGTAGCCGAAGATAGCGTTTTCCATTACATCTTTATGCCATCAAAAAACAAATAGTCCTAAATCTTTTCAAATTCAAAAAGAAAATTGGATGGTTTAATCTATTCGTAGCTTGGTATAATATTGAAACTTTTACTTTTAAACTGATCTAAGGACACTGAGCAAATCAGTATTTTTTTTAATTATTGATGCGATCATTACTGATCTTTTTTGAAGAAAAGAATAGTTTTGAAAAGAATAAGGCTCCTGAATTTCTAAAGTGTGCATCAATTTTAATGAGTCCAGATAGGCTGTTGTATTATACTTTGAGGCTTTAAAAGCTTCTTTAAGCTCGTTGTCCGGATAGTGATCAGCGAGTTTTTTGGACAAAATGATAGCTTGCAAAGAGCTTGGAGTATTTAATCTGAATTTCAGGAGAAGCCTGTGCTACAGCCGATTTTTCGGCAAAAAACAGCATCAAAATCAATCGGAATTATTGACAACAACAGCAAGAACTTTCTTTTTAGATGCATAATTACCTACCGTAGGTGATTTTACCTTTTTATATCGGCATATCAAGTTTGATATCTTTAAAAAAACACTATAAAACCCTCTATCTGTATTGGTAAGAAGGAAAACGCTTCAAATTACTTACAAAGCTTTTGTAGATCTTCAAAATCTTTATCTGCCCTAAAATGTTGGTGTTTTTCTACTCCCAATTTAATACCCGTTTCGAAATCCTGACATGCTCTTACTTTGTCTCCCATTTTCATATATAACTCCGCTCTATTAATAAAAGCAATAGCATAATCTCCCTTCAGTTCAATGGACTTATTTGCATCGATTAATGCTTTATCATAATCTTTTATGTCTTGATAAAGACTCGCTCGATTGTTATAGAGTATATAACTATTTGGATTATCTGGAAATTCTTCTAAGAGAATCTCATAGTCGGCGAGAGCTTCCTCATAAAGCTTTAATTTTTTCTTTAATCCTATTAAATTACCCAGTGATTTAAAATCCTTGGGATCCCTTTTTAGTTGTTCTTCAAGATCTTTTTTTGCATCCTCATATTTATCCAACATAATAAATGCATATCCTCTATCAAAAAAGATAGAAGGATAACTTGGATTTTGATTAATAATCATCCCATAATCTCTTATTGCATTGTCAAAATCTTTTGCATCCATATAGGTATTCGCTCGAGAATACAACACATCTATACTCCCCCCCTTTTCTAGTGAAGCCGTAAAATCGCTAATCGCCTGCTCATAGTTTTTTTGTAGTCTGTTGACTTGTCCTCTGTTGGAATAAGCCGCTACAAAATCTGGATCCGCTTTTATTGCCTGATCAAAAGATTTTATAGCTTTTTCAAACTGCTTGTTTTTCGCGAATTCAATCCCTTTATTATTGAAATCAACCGGTTTCCCTTGAGCTAATCCAGTCAGCTTGAAAACTAAAACAAACAACAACAAAACCGCATTCTTCATAATTTTATATTTATAATAAACAGTACCAAAAACCGTGGCTATATTGAGTAAACACCACTTATACCTGCAAATATACTTTTTATTATTTAACAAAAAGAAAGACCACGGGCTAGCGCCCTCCTTGATATGTTTCTCCTCCACTTATGAAATTAAAATTGCAACGTGATCTCCCATCGTTGATTGCAGTATCATACTGTTAGACATAACGCGTTTTTTCTATTGCAATAAAGGAAAGTTTAGTACCGCAGTAAAATGTCTTTACAATGTTTAAAGTAAGAAGATTTTTGAAGCGAGCGCGAAACCAGCCCCTAAGTAGAGAGGTGAAATATAGCTATTTTAACTATTGAATTGAAGAGTCGTAGCCACACCAAAGGATTTACGGTGTCGAATTTCATTTCGTGCAGCAGCGGGGCTATTAGCCTTAGTTTTAATTAAAAAACTCTTTATATCAGTCGAATTGGTTTAAGGTAAATATTTATTTAAACTCAAATCCATATAATACGATTTGTTTCCATCTTCTACCAAGAAATAAATCGATGCTTTGCTGCCATCAGCTATATTGTCTCGATCTAATTGTTCGTAGCTGGTATAATCTAAATCTCTAATTTTTAATTTGGATTGTGGTTTTATAATCCACTCTAATTTATCTACATCAAAAATACCGTGAGTAGTCCATTTGTCATCGTGATTGTGATTGTACTTAAAAATATTACCAGAGCTGTTTAACCAACCTAAAAGCTCATTTTCAAATTTTACCTTCCCATTAAAACTAACTAAAGATCCTTTTAAACCACGACAAAGCCCGATCGAAAACCAAATATCATCCGTTTCTTCTTTAATTTTAAGAATACATTTTACATTAAAATTAAACTGAGGTAAAGCATTTCCCTCCGTATCAATTATTCCACCAAAATATTCATCATCACCTGTTTTCTTAGTCGCTATAGCATAATCTTTCCCTTTGAATTTAAAAGGGCTTACATTAAATTCATGCTGACCCTGAGCATAGTATAGATCCGAATAAGCTAATAACTTTCCATTATCATCTACTTTAAAACCTTTGTATCCGTCTCTAGAATCTAACACGTCTATTTTTGGTTGATCTATACCTTCCATAGTAAGTAGACCGTAATCTCTATTAATCTTTATCACATTAACCTGTTGTGTTTTAGTGTTAATGCTATATTCATAATCCTCTTTGTAAAAACCTTTAATATTAGGTTTTGCAAGTGTTACTTCTTTCAGATTAGCAGTAGGTTTTAAGATTCGTTTTTTATTCTTTGCGTTAACAAAACCCGTTTTATCTTTCACTTTATAAGGTAAGATATTTTGATAATCATCAACTTCTAAGTTTTGGTAAAGCGACTGAATTTCTTTAATAATCGTTTCGATTTCATTGGACTCTTGAGCAAATAATGGCATTGAAAAAAACATCATTATGAGTCCGAAAATTATTGATTTAGCTTGTGTCATTTTATTCATTATGGAAAATTCTTTATAATCAGTTTTTTTTAAAATTACGGCTAAGGCTTCAGGGATGGCAAAGCAGCGGAAAACAAAGCGAGCCTGTAAAATTAAGCAGTCCCTTTAGCAAAACCCATGTTAACAGCAGTTATTTTTTCAGAATATGGTCTTTGTTTTTTTCGTTGAAAATTGTATTAAGTTTTTCAATTCTGGCTTTATTGTAGTCCATAAATCTAAAATCAAGCGTTTTTAAAGTGTCTATTTCCGCAAGAAAGTAAAATTGCTCTGCCTTTAATTTGGTATTAATTTCATTAAGCTGCAATTCTTCTAATTTTGATAAAGACATGAGAACTTCCGGATTTTCCCAAACTTTCATATTGGAAAGTTCCAATTTTTTTAGGTTTTTAAGTCCAATTAAATTGGGTAGTATTTTTACTTTTGATGCGTCTAGTTTTAAGGTATTTAAGTTTTCTAATTCTGCTATACTATCTACATTTTCCAACATCTTTATCGAAGTGATACTAAGATCGGTCAAGGACGGCTTGTTAAACCAGCTGAAATCATTAGATGTCATACAATGGTCAATACTAAGTTTTTCTATCTTGTTCAAAGATTTTAAAAAGCTAAAGGAGTTCGTTGTTGCGGACAGATAGATCGTTGTCAATTCGCTAGAAGTGGACAAGGGTTCTAGAGCAACAAAACTTCCAGTCAGACTGATGTTAGTTAATAAACTGAGTTTCTCCACAAAAGAAATATCAAGCTTTTTATTTGGTTCCAATTGCAAATTGGTCAGTTGCGTCATTTCAGAAACCGGCTGTAATGTGGTATTGTTGAACCCACTAAAATGCAGTTTTCGGACATGCCTCATTTTTGTTAGTAAAGCCAACTCCTCAACGGTTATCATGCTCTTATCAGAAACGCTCCAAACGTGAAAAATCAAATCCGGTCTTAGCTTAAACACCCCTTCATCTAATTCTTTTAGTACGGATATTTTTTCGGCCCCAAAGGCAAAAGTTACAGCAGCATGAGGTCGTAATATCTCGACAGCCTCTTCCATTTTAGCTTTTGTCCATGGAACGCCGTCCATGGAATGTATCCATTTTTCTGTCATAAAGAGTAGTGCTGTGATTGTAGGTAATGAGCTGCGGCTAGGCAAAGGCAGGGTTTTGAAAGCGAAAACTTCATCCTTTTACTAGCAGTAGCCAAAACGAATTTACAGGGGTTAAATTTAAGAAAAAAACGAATACAAATCGTTTTTGGCGAAATAGTAAGGTAGACCCTACGCTACCGAGCGAGTCCGCTCGCGTCGCCTGTATTATTTCAACAACGCTCCATCATATTGGTTTGTTTGCTTGTATAAAGAGTTTTTTTCTAAATATAAAAAAGGAATAAGTATTTTGACTAAACCAAAAGAAAGGATCGACTCTGTCGAATTTCATTTCGTGCGGTAGCGGGGCAGTTTCGCCCCACTATTGCAAAACCCTTGGTACCTACAGTGTTTGCGTTACATTCCAATGGTCAGATATTTCATCTTTAAATTTATGTCAGTCGCTATTTTTAATAAATATTCATTTAATGTTATCAAATGCTCAATCTCATCTGATTGTACGGAAAGTAGAGAGCTCTCAGTATCAAATCGCAGATGTTTTAGAAGGCTTTTATCATTATCCGCCAAGAATAAATTTATTGATTTTTCTATATCGTAAGCATTTATCTCCACTTCATTTTCTAATTCCGCTTTGTTAAGAAAAAAGTTGAAATCGTTAAGTAAGTATGTAAATTCCGTGTTGTTCGACTTAAAATAGGTTGGATTGAAAATAATTGACTTTTGATTATCAGTGGCATCAGAATTGATGAGCTTCTCCTGACCTCCATTATCCAATTTTTCGAGACAATCGTGTATGTAATTATGCAGAGCATTTCCTAATTTTCCTTTATATATTTCTTCTGCTAATTTTTCATATCTATCTTTTAGTTCTTCATTTTTAATTGTTAGTGTAATTTCTCTTTGATAATATCTTTCTTTCCAACGGTATTCAGGATAATCTTTTCCTTTTGATATAATTATTTCAAGGTCTTTTGATAAATTTTGTTTGAATTCTTCTCTTATTTCTTCGGGTATTTTTTTTTGTATCCTTTCAAAATATTTTAGTAAAATTTCTTTCCATTCCTCTGCTTCTTTTTGAATTATTGGAATGTCAAAGTTATTAGAATGTACACTAAGTAAACTTAAAGCGTGTATGTCGCCAAAAATAGAAGTGTTAACTTTTCTCAAATTTTTATAAAACCCAATGGCTTCTCTAATCTGTTTGACAGAATAATTCATCGCACCATAAAAACCCATTGCTGAAAAGTCATTTTTATGTATTTCGGAAGTTGTCACTTTCATATATTGTATTTTGTAGATTTTTTTTTAAAAATTCCGGGAAAAGTTTCAGGCCTAGGCGAAGGACCGGATTAGAAAGACGAAACTTTCAACTTTGCATTACCGTTAGCAAAACCATTTTTCTATTTGCTAATTTAAACTTTTAAAGCAAATGAAAAATGGTTTTTGCGGATAGAAAACAGAGAGGTTGAAATTAGCACTTAACCCGATCTTTTGCAAACCCCATGTTAGGCGTAGTTATAATTACTTAAATCTTATAATTTCATCTCCACATATAATTGCACCATCTCTGATTTGTTTCAGTTCATCAAGATTTTGATAATATTTTCCATTATTGTTAAATATTTTTTTGATGATTTTAGTTGTAATTAATTCTAAAATATTTTCAATTTGATCATCAAATTCTTTTAGAATTTCTATTAGGTCATATTTTTCAAAATGATTTTGATTTCTTAAAAGCGTAATGCTATCTGAATCTAAATCAGGTCTTGAAATTTCATAGACATCAAATTTATGTTCAGAATCTTCTTTGGCAAGAGAATAGTTCGATGGATGAGCGGCTATCTTATTTCTTAAAATAATTATTGCACAATTATTTAGTGGCTTTGATATAAGTTTTGAATTAGGAACTTTGAAAATTTCAACAAGATTGTCTATTGCTATTTTTTGCTGATAAACAGAGTTTAACAATCCATACAAGCATAAATATCTTTCTCCAGTATCTTTATGTCTATAAGGTCCTTGTAATTGAAATTTTATGAAAGAAGCTTTTGCGAGTTCAGTGTCATCCAAAACATAATATGAATTTAACATTATATTCCAACCAAATTTGTTTTCAAAACCATAATAATTTTTGACGTCATCTCGAAAAGTTTCTTCACATGTATCCGCCTCCCATTTCATTGAGAAATCACTTAATATACCTTTTTGGATATCGATGAATTTTTCTATTACACTTCGCATGATAATTACGCCTAGACCTTGTTATATACCGTTTTTGTTATTTTTTACCGCTTCTTTTTGTCATATCTGGCACTGCTTCTCCAGGTATTATTTGAGTAATGACTTTTACGTCTTTAACAAGTCTTTGAATTATTTTTGAAACAGGTTCTTTCGTTCTTGAACTTTCTTCAATTGCTTTTTGTATAATTTCTCCGTCTATTGTTTGACCTTCAGGAGCAATAATCATAGATTGTCTATTAAATGGAGCTGTGTTTACATCGTCAGCTCTAACCATTAATTTTTCTATTTCTTCAAACAATTCTTCATTTTCAAGTATTCCAACACCAGCATTCATAGAACCTTGGTTTATAATTATTTGATCTTCCATTTGTTTTTGAAGTTCTATCATAAATAAATCCTCATCACTAAACGGAATATGAAAATCATTGAATTTTAAAAATATTCTGTCATCTACTATCATTTGTATATGATAATGAGGTTCGGCACCAATTTTCGCATTTTGATGACCTTGCAAATCTGTATTACCCACAGAAAAAGCCCATTCAATATTTTTGTATCGGAATGTGGATTCTAAGAAAGAAGTTGAAGAAGTTTCGTTTTTTAAATCGTTGATGTTCGTTAAAAAAACTTCACTATTTGCTAACCAACGAAAATAACTATCTAGTTTAAAAAAACCGATTGGTTTCTTCAAATATGATTCAAAATGCTTTTTTCTAATTCCATTTGGATAAGTGAACCAATGAAAGCAAGTTTTAGATTCGTCAAAAGAGTCCATATCTCCACCGCAAAGAAAACATTTGCCGATTTTTAAATTTGATATAAACTCTTGATGAATACGTTTGTTTTCTTCATCCTGTTGCCTGTTTTTTTCTTCTATTAAATCAGCGCCTAAATTGTTGAAAAAAGATTTTAAATCTTGGTCTTTATATTTATTCATACGGCTTGGTCTAAAATGGCGTATAACCTTGTTATTTCACGAAACAAGACACTGTGTAGTTTTGTAAAACAATACCTATATACGCATTTCGTTAAATTTGCTACGAATATAATTAGTTTTTTGTAAATTAGATACTTAGAAAGTTATTTTTATGGATAGCGAAACAATTCTAAAAACTTTACATAACCGATTGCAGGTACATCGATATGCTAATAATACTATAAAGTCATATTGTGGTTATACCAACGCTACAGCGCGAGTCCTCTCGCGTGGGCTGTATTATATCCAACAACTCTCCATCATATTGTTTTTTTTACTTGTATAAAAAGTTTTTGTCTAAACATAAAACAGGAATGAGTCTTTTGACTAAGCCAAAAGAAAGGATTAACTCTGTCGACTTTCATTTTGTACGTTCGCAGAGGTTTTTGATTACCGCACGAAAGGATTGACTCCGTCGAATTTCATTTCGTGCGGTAGCGGGGGGTGTCGTCTTAAGTTTTATTATGTAACTAAATTAAAATCAATCCTAAGTACTTCACAAAATATAGTCATTACATGTAACGAGTTTACCCATCCACCACAACATTCAGGGCTCAAACAAAACGTAATCACAGTTAATTTATCCATTACAGAATTAATTTTTTCCGCAAATAACCTTATGAATTCATTTGAAAAAACTTGAACCCTAGTACTGTTTAATGTATTAAAAAAATAGTCAATGTCAACATTTAAAATCCAGTTCTGTTCCGAATCTTGATTTATATAGTCATCAATGTTGTTTAAGAAATCTACAAAACTTATTTCTTCTTTTATGAATTCTGGCTCGTGATTACCGAAATCAAATGTTGAAAATATTGTGGTTCCATAGTAATTGTTATAGACTTCTCTCAAATTCAAAATATAGTTATCCCACCTAAAAGTTTTACTTCGTTCTCCATGTTGATTTTCTATGTATAAACCTTCATATTCTTGATAAGTTAACTCACGTAGATCTATTCCAGGTTGAATTATAGTTTCATTAACGGTACTTGGATGATTTAGTAAATCATAATGCCTATCTATATGAATTAAATTATTATTTTCAACTTCTTCGATCTCATTTAGCCAACACCAAGCCGCGCATAAATGATTATCCATTATGTAAATCTTATCTTGCTGAAACAAGAAATTTACATTTTCAATCATTGATTCAGCAAATTCTCCATTAAATTCTTTAATCCACATGTTCGTATTTTGATGTTTTTCCACAAATTGCATACAACGTTTTGAATATTGCCGAAGGAGGGTATTTTTAGCACAAAAGTTCAATCGAAAAACGAAAGTTGAACTTTGCAAAAATGCCCATTCGACGTCATTGAGCACCGTTTTTGCAATACCTTGTTAACCGTTATTTTTATATTCCTAATTCAGCTATAAGGTCTTCTCTACTTTGATTTGATAACCAAATTATGAATCCCTTATCAACAATATTTAATTTTAAATTGCTACTGTCATAATCAATTATTAGAGGTATAGTGTTTTTCTTGACTTGTAAAGATGCTATAGATTTTAAAGCCTGTGTTAAATTACCAGGATTCAATTCGTGTTTTCTAGGATGTTCAACTTGTAAGAGAGCATTAATTTCATTTCTCTTTAATCCTTTTTCTAATTTTGAAATGTCTGCTTTAATGATAGCGTACATTATCCATCTATGCATCTCTAATTCAGTAGCTTGAAATCCTTCTGAAATATTAGTAATCAAATTATTGTATCTACCAGAATGTTGATCTATAACATCTGAAATTATTACATCTAAACTTTCACAATTAATCTCTTTATTTTCATCTTGTGTTTGATTAATTTTATTGATTTTGCACAATTGATAGCACACTTCTTGAACTATATAGACATTATTCAAACTTTTTTTTATCAATTGTTTTTTACTCGCTTCTGGAATTGATATGTTCAGTAAGATTTCACCATCTCCTATTAAAGAATATAAATTCTCATCCGTCCATTCATCAGCATTAACTGATTTAATCCTCCCCGATAAATCTCCATTTAAAGCAATAAGTCTATTTTCTTCTAACCAAACACCTACAACTATAAACGTTAAATCCGAATTTTCGTGTAAAGCTTTTAGTTCTATTGCAAAATCTACCTGAGTTTCATCTTTTAGATAATGAAAATCTTCAATGATTATATATCTATTAAAATTTAGGCTTTTTAGTGCTTGTATAACATCGTTAACATCATCAGGGTCTAATTCTAATAGTTTGAATTCCTTTTGGTTTACCTTTTCTCCTTCTAATTCACCCTCAATGTCAGCCTTTGCAAATAAGTTCCATCCAAATCCAACTTTAACCTTAGCCTTGCCCGAAATGGATTTTGTTTCAGAAACTTGAACAGTAAATCCAGCTTGCTTTAAAATGTTGACGTTTAAATTATACAGGTCCATTTTATTATCACAATGAACAACTATATATTCTTCAGGATTAAGATTTTTTTTTCTCAAACTCGTTTTTCCTTGTTTTGAACTTCCAAAAATTACGACATGATGTTTTCGATCCAATGCATCTTTAAAAATTGAATCTACTTCTCTTACAATATAGTTAAGTGGTAAATCTCTTTGTATTCCAAAGACATCTTTTGAGTTATTAATTTTCATACAATCTTCTTAAAAATTACGGTTACCATTGTTTTTTCACGAAACAAAAAACGACAAAGCTTCGTGAAACTCCACTTATATTTGAATATCGTAAAATTAAATGCTAATATAATTAATATTCTATGAATTGGACAATCATACTAAACAATATTCATTGATAGCGAAATCAATTTTTATAAAACGTAAACCCCGTAATATGGATAGCAAAGCAGGGATAAAAACATTGCCAAACAGCTTAAAAGTGTATCAGTATGCTCATACTACCATTAAGTAGTATACGAAAATTGTAAGCGTAACTGAAAGTTTTAAACACAAAGAAAAACCACGGGCTGGCGCCCTGGCTTTTTTGTTTCCCCTACGCTTATGAAAATGAATTTTCAACGTGAGGGATTACTGCGTTTGTTGGCTTACCTAAAAAATTTTAGAAAACACCAAACACTTATTAAGTTATTCCCATTAATTCCAAGTTATTAGAAAATACTTAATAAAATTTAAGTATTTTTCAAAACAATAAAAAACTTAAACCAATAAACATATTATGAAAGATACAGCTGACAAAAAAAATCTAGCAAAATATAAAGAAGAAATCGCTAATTTAACAACCAAAGAACTTTTAGAGGAAAAGGCATATTTTACTTTTGCTTCGTATCGAGTACTAGAAAAAATTCATACTCAAATGACTATTTTTATGGTTGTTTTCTTAATTAGTTTATTTATATCTATATTCTCATTTATTCTTTAAAAAGTTTTATCAATGAAAAAATCATGCCTATTTTTTCAATAAAAGAGCACATTATAACTAACGATGTATTTTCAACCAATCATCTCTACTAATAATGAAATTAAAATAGATACCATACAATTTGGCAGCTATCAATTAATGCCGAAACTCAAGTGTTACGAGATAAGTCAAAAGCGTGAGAAATAACTCATTTACAATGCGAGGGATTACTACGTGATCCCTAAGGGGGTTCAAAACACAAAGAAAAACCACGGGCTAACGTCCTGGTTTTTTTGTTTCCCCTCCGCTTATGAAGATGAATTTTCAACGCGGGATTCTGTATATTGAAAAAGGGATTACTCCGTGATCCCCAAGAGGGCTCAAAACACAAAGAAAAACCACGGGCTGGCGCCCTGGTTTTTTGTTTCCCCTACGCTTATGAAAATGAATTTTCAACGCGGGGGATTACTGCGTGATCCCAAAAGGGGTTCAAAACACAAAGAAAAACCACGGGCTGACGCCCTGGTTTTTTTGTTTCCCCTCCGCTTATGAAAATAAATTTTCAACGCGGTGTTCGGTATATTGGAAAAGGGATTACTACGTGATCCCTAAGGGGTTTCAAAACACAAAGAAAAACCACGGGCTGACGCCCTGGTTTTTTTGTTTCCCCTACGCTTATGAAAATGAATTTTCAACGCTAGGGATTACTACGTGATCCCTAAGGGGTTTCAAAACACAAAGAAAAACCACGGGCTGACGCCCTAGTTTTTTTGTTTCCCCTCCGCTTATGAAAATAAATTTTCAACGCGGGGGGAAACAAAAAAACCGATTGTTTTCACAATCGGTTTTTCTTTGCAGAGAGGAAGGGATTCGAACCCTCGATACCCTTTTGAGGTATACACGCTTTCCAGGCGTGCGCCTTCGACCGCTCGGCCACCTCTCTAATTCGAGTGCAAATATAGGATATATATCGGATGTAAAAAGTTTTTTTATTGATATTTTTAAAGGAACAATCGTTCTGAGTATCCCTCCTTAACGCTATTTGACAAATACATCCCACGAAAAACGCAGTATGGTAATTCCAACGATAATCAGAAAGAATATTCTTACAAAGGAGTTTCCTTTCAACAAGGCCAGCTTTACGCCTAAAAACGCCCCCAAAAGGTTAAAAACCGCCATCGGAATGGCATATTGATAAAGGATATGTCCCGATTGCGCGAAATACAACATCGCAGCTATATTCGTAGCAACATTGATGTATTTAGCACTGGTCGTCGCTTGCAAAAAGTCATAACCGATCAACGATACAAAGGCAAGCAACAAAAAAGTTCCCGTTCCAGGGCCAATCATACCGTCGTAAAATCCAATCGCAAATCCAAAGACCAAACCGATAATCAATTGATTGATCTTAGTACGCGTCTGTTGAGAATGCAACCCCAAATCCTTGCGCGAGTACGTATAGATCGCAATAGCAATCAACAAAACCAATATAACCGGCTTGATACCCGCCCCACTGACCAAGGTAATAGCATGTGCCCCCAATAAAGCCCCTCCAAAAGCCAAAGCAGCTATAGGCAACAACAACTTCCAATCAACCTCAACTCTCTTAGAGAAGCGGTAAGCCGAAAAAGCCGTACCCGTCAAAGAAGGTATTTTAGTGGTTCCAAATAAAGTGGCAATGGGATACTGCGGTAAGATAACCAACATCGCAGGCGTTTGAAGCAATCCCCCTCCACCTACTATAGAATCAATAAATCCCGCACATAACGATACCAAACACAACAACAAGGTTTCATAGGTAAATAAATCCTCAATAATTATTTCCATTTTTCTTTCGCCTAATCAACGACTGCTATAACAACCGATTATCAATTCCTTAATTTATTCTCCTTTCAATTCTTTAAAAGCTACACCAAATTTTGTTGCGCCCTTTTATCGATAAAGGTCGTCGGTTTACGGTTCATCGGATTAAACACGATTTTCTGCAACACCTCGAAATCATTAAATTCTATACGCGGTGTTACCCGCAATTTCGCGCGAAATAAATCCTTGATTACATTTAAGAAATCAACTGAATCATTAGAGGTAACCACGCGAATTAATATGTCATCGGTACCGATATCGTTATTCGATATCTCGATTAAATGCAGTTTGATTTCGTCAAAAGACGCCAATAAATCATGCATCGCTGGCGGATATAAGGTCGTTCCCTTATATTTTATCATGTGTTGTTTACGGCCTTCAACCGGTCCAATTCTATAGGTCGTTCTGCCACAAGAACAAACGTCCTCGTGCTTGCGTACCATATCACCCGTTTTAAATCGCAACAACGGCAAGGCCTCTATACCCAATGTAGTCACGGTTAATTCTCCAATTTGTCCCGATGGTACCGGCTGATTGTTTTCATCTAAAATCTCGGTGATAATCAATTCCGGATGGTGATGCCCGCCTTGAAAGTGATCACACTCCGTAAATGCAGCACTCATCTCCGTAGAAGCATAGGTCGAAAACAATTGGATATCCCATTTGTCCGTGATGCGCTGCGCGAGTATATTGGGTTTTAAATCAGCTGTCCTCAAGGTTTCGCCAATACAAATCACCCCTTGTATACTGGAGTTCTGATAATCAATGTGATTGATTTCAGCAAATTCTATCAATTTCAATAAGAATGAAGGTACACCAATCAGGTATTTCGGTTGGTATTTTAGGATGGAGTCCCATTGCAATTGCGGAATACCCGCTCCTACGCGGATTACCCCAGCTCCGAGTTTTCGCAAACCAAGGAAATACGCCAATCCAGCCATAAAACGGCGATCCATCGTAGTCATTAGTTGTACCAAATCACCCTGCTGTATACCCGCACATTGGAACGATATCATTTCATTATAGGCCAAACGATCCAGATCACCATCGGTAAGTCCAAAAGTCACCGGATTACCCAAAGTACCTGAAGTCGTCGCATAATCGATAATCTGTTTTTTGGGAACACAAAAGAAATCGTCGTTATAAGCTTGTAAATCGTCTTTGGTGGTAATCGGTAAATCGCAAAGATCTTCTAGCGTATGTATACGATTGATATCAATCGTATTATCCTCAAATTGCTTGCGGTAATACGGTGAATGTTCCTTTACGTAAACTAATAGCGCGCGAAGTTTTTCTTCTTGAAAGGCTTTGATCGCCGCTGGCGAAGCCAACTCTATCGGTGGTATTATCTGCATCTTCTCTCAATTTTTCTAAGGTATTTTTCAACCCTTTCAACCTCAATTTGGGTTGTGATTTCTTTACTTTTCGCCTTTTCAAATTCGATTTCGGCACGCCTGAAGTATCCCTTTTTGTAATAATATTTTCCGGCCCAAAAATATACCGACCAAAGTTCGGGATTTAATTCCTGAAATTCGGTAAATTCTCGTTCAGAAATAAATTCATCAGCATCTATTCTTTGTTCAATCTCGCGCTCTACTATTCTATATTTCTCGTAATTCGCATAGTCAATAGACTCCAAAAACGGGTCTTTTTGAATCGTCAAACTATCCACACCTAATGTACGTACGCCTATCGGTTGTGATTTAAAAATTTCCTTGAGATCATAGGCCACAAATTCCCCCAACTGATACGGATTTGACGACACCCAAACCAAGCGCTGTTCCGGTTTAAAAATCACGGCATGGTGTGCCAACAGTTGATTTAAAGCTTTCTCATTGCCATATCCGATTTCCTTGGCAGCTAAACCATCCGTTTGTCTTAGTATATCAGCCATTTTTTCAGGGTTAAGCTGTTCACTTTGTTGAACAACTTGATTCATCTTATCCCAACGATAAGCAGAATGACTTTGTTCTATTTGAGCCAAATTGCGCGAATCCGACTGATAGGCCTCACTTTGAAAATGATTGGAACACAGGATGTAATTGTTGTTTTCAACGCGATAAACATCGAATTTTTTCGGAGAAATTTCCAGTAAAACCACTTGCCTATCCTTAGCACTTCCTACCATAATCGATTCGGACACAAACACCTTGGTGTCTTTTGCCAAAGCAATGGCTTCATCAATAGTTGTAGCATACTGCAAAATCTCTCGACCCAATATAGAAACCGGTGTTTTAGCCTTTAAAGGAATGGTTGACTTTGCCGCGTTGATCGTAACAGTCAACCCTTCTTCATTCATACCCGAAACCACACCGATCATGCCTCCCCAAGTGACCGACATAAAAGCGTGCCCCTTATCCGGTTTCACAAAGGCTACGATCTTGTTTTTAGCAAAATCATCGCCCATATAAAAATCAAAATTACGTCCGATCAACATCGATCCATCTTCCGATTTATCATCCCATACCGCCAAAGACGAACAGCCAACGAGCGCTAGATCCTGAAAAGCATGTCCAATATCATGTGCCCCGTGTAGGTAAATATTGCGCTCAAATTTATTTCCCAAAAAATTATAATGATCCGTAGCATAATGGGAAACCCCATAAATTTCCGTCTGGTATTCCAAAGGAATGAAATGCAGAATATCGCGGTTGTAGTATTTTAGTAATCGAACCAATAACCGCTGCTTCCACCCAGAGGGAATCATTTCTTCTACTTTTGAAAAGAAAACATTTTCTTGAAAACGATATAAATCTTGGGTTAATGCCCCAGTTTTATATCCGATTTGTAAGGGATCACCCGAAACATATAACTCCCATAATTGTTGACGATTTTTAATCAGAAAGTTATCTCCCACCTGCGCGATCGTATCGTTAATCTGAGTGCGAACAGGAAAATTTTGATCAAATTTCTCAAATTTACTCGTATCAGTCCAACTCTTTTTAACAGCACACGAGCTCAAGAATAGCACTATTATAAAAACACTGTAAAAGTTTTTAAAAATTCTCATATTCTTCTAATTCACGATGTATTCGATTTAACATATATTCTTTACCCAAAATCTCCGAACAGGTAACAAATGCGCCTACAGTAACCCCCAAAATACCGTGCATACCGACGTTTTGACCCGTAAAGAAAAAATTACTAACCTTGGATCTCACAGAAACAAAAGTCTTCATCGGCGCATTAGCATCTTTAATAAACCCATACATATTTCCATTTTCTGCACCTATAAAATCACGGTATGACAAAGGACTAGATGTGTATATTTCGGCTATAGACTCCCTAATTGTTGGGAATTTCTTTTCTAATTGGCTAATGATTAAATCGGCTTTTTCTTCTTTAAACCGCTCATACGACTCACTTCTGCTTTTTTTATTTTGTATGGTTGACGTATTATAAGTCGCCTCCCACTGTTCAAATTCTTTGATATCCATATAACTCATAATCGTCATACTCTCTCCCCACTTTTGATCTTTCTCTGAACAGTTCATCGTTGACACAACCAATTGGGGCCATGTTCCTCTCGGTTTCTCATAAGTATTCCAAACGGAATCGATCGAATCAAAATGGTAGGTATTGTAATTTAAGTAGGGGAATGATTCTGGCTTTAACACCAAATAAACAGTAAAAACCGACGACACCACCTCCAATCCTTTGATGCGTTTGGTGAAAGGTTTGGAGAATCGATGCTCCCCAATCATTTTCAGAGAGGTTTTAAGATTGATGTTCGAAATAAACTGTTTTCCATAATAACGCCTACCATCACTCGTCACACAGGCTTTAAGTATTTCATCTTCAAAGATAAAATCAACCACCTCCGTATGTTTATAGGTTTCTCCACCGTATTTTTTAAGTTCTTTGATCAATAGTTTAGAGATCTGACTGCCTCCATTTAAACACTTCCACGCGCTATTAATATAAGAATTAACAGATAGTGCATGGACATACAACGGTGTCCGCTGCGCATCACCCACATATAAAAAATTGGTTCCCGCTAAAACGGCTTTCAATTTTTCATTTGTAGTGACACTGTCGATATATTCTTTAGCATTGATGGAGAGTATATCCTCATCATACCCCTTGCCCGACTGTAACGTATACATTGGAAAGGCATGACATACTTCTTCAACTTTATCTAAATAAGCTTTAATATTTTTTTCTTCGTCGGGAAAGTAAGTCAATAATTGGTCCACAAAATTATCATTACCCTGGGCATGGGGATACCAGTTATCATCACCGTCAAAAGTAACGACATCGAAGTGATTCTGATCCATGCGCTCGAGCTTTAAATCTTTCATGATACCCAAATAGGAAAAGTACTGATAGAGATTTTGCCCTTTGTCCAAACCACCGATATAGTGAACTCCAGTATCAAAAATGGTTTTATTACGAACAAAGGTCTGTAAATTACCTCCATACTGGTTGTTTTTCTCCAACACACAAACCTTTTTGCCTTCTTTGGCTAAGATAACGGCTGAAACCAAACCCCCTAAACCACTTCCAACCACCACAACATCATATTGTTTATGCTCCATTATTTCGGCGTTTATATATACGAAGATAATCATCTTGATATTCTTGTTCAAAACATTCGCAGCCGATTTGCAAATTCAAGTCGGCTAAAACTATAATTGTACGAATAGATTCCGGAACCTCCGCAAGTTCATACTCCGTTGTAATCAACAACACTTCACAAGCCGCTGTCGCTTCGTCTAACTGATTTAGATAGACGATGTCGCGAATCTTAGACAAATAGTTCGTCTGCGCCACAGCTCTATGTTCAGCATTGATGATCCAAGTTTGTACTTTTCGCCTGGCTTGCTGTAAGCTTAGCATAAAGTCTTTTTGCCCGTAGTCGTTAGAAATATGTAAAACAGTTGCCTGCGGATCTATAAAAGTATTCCACCGATGTATCGCTGTTTTATATTTTTCAAAATCGCTTTTAACCGCTGTTTCTATCTCATATTCTTTGTAGCGATAACTCAACAATAATTTCTTTTTAAAATAATCCTCCCCCTCGAGCTCCTTGCGAATTTCAGCAAACTCATTTCTAAAGTGTCGGCTGATTTTTTTGGTGCGTTCAGCATAGCCCTGACCAAAAGCGGGGTCATCATACTGGATCCTACCACCTATAAAATCGATGATATGCCCATCATAAATGATGTGATCTCCTTTGGGAATCACTTCAGAGTTCCCGTGAATATAAATCGGTAACACATCTATTTTTAAAGCCTCCGCCAAATAGAATGCCCCTTTGTGAAAGCGTTTTACATCATTGTCTATGGAACGGGTTCCCTCAGGAAAAATCATCAGGGAAAAACCTTGATCTATGCGTTCTTGTAATTTATCTAAGCTGTTTTCAATACCTTGAGATACGGGATAAAAACCCGCCATACGCACCACTTTTCCAAAAATAGGAGAATTATAAACCCAATCATTAATCAGAAAAACAATATTGGGATTAATCATTCCAATCGCCAAAGTATCCAAAAAGGAAGTATGATTGGATATGATAATTGCAGGTTTACTAAAGTCTTCCCCTGTTCGATTGATCAGCCCTTTTTTCACAAAGGGATTCAGATATAAAACCGAGGTCATAAACCACGACATGCCCTTACTGAACACCTTGTACTTCTTGAGCTTACTAACCGGCGCTATGATCATAAACAATCGAATGATCAATGAAAATAACACTCCAACTAAACCGTAGTACAAAAAGGATAAACACGAATGAAAAAACAGTCGTAACGTCAACGGCGACTTTCCTTTTTTCGGTCGATTGGTAATAAAGGTTCTAAATAAAATAGGATACAGTACAAAAGTGATGATTACAGCAGAAAACACCCCTATTAACGATACCAAAGAAATTGATTTTAACGCAGGATGTTTGGCAAAAACCAATGCTCCAATCGCCAATATGGTGGTCAACACCGCCAATAAAATAGAGGTTCGATAAGCCGGCATTTCATCTTTACCCGTAGAGTATTCCTTCTGCAATGCCGCTGTCATAAAAATACTAAAATCCACACCATGTCCAAAAACCAAGGTACAGACAATCGTACTAAAAATATTAAATTCAATATGAAACAAGCCCATCAAGCCCATGGTAACCAAACCCGTCAAAACAATCGGTATCATACTGATAATCACCAATTCCAAACGTCTAAAGAAAACCCATAGAATCAGCACAATCGCGACAAAAGAATAGTTGATAAGATTATTAAAATCCGTAACGAGTTCGCCCAAAAAGGTCTCATTCATCTTTTTACGGTCAATGACTAGCATATCTGTCTCCTTACTGATTTTGTCGACAAAAGAAGCTCTTTTAGCATCTTCGAGTTTGACCAAGGTTGAAACGGTATAAAACCCCTGATCTTCGGTGATAAACTCTTCAAGAATCTGCGGGTTTAATCCCTTGTAATCGGTTAGAGTAATCGGTTCAAATCGAGTTTGCAATAATTCGTAAAAAGCTTGATAAGTATTGGCTTTAAAACCATATACTTCCCCTTCTTTAATCAGCTGTTGTTTAAACTGTAAAGTATCGACTGTAGTACTCCAAAACGCATTCCACTTGGCAATTCTCACCTCCTGGTCCTTTTTTGAGAGTACTAGTCCACCTAGGGAGCTGAAATTAAGTATTTCACCGCGTTGAACACCTTGGTTTAATTCGTTAAACAAAGCCGTATTCTCATTGATTAACTCATCAATGTTAGAACCATATTTGGCGAGATAAATCGATTTCGTTTCCTTATCGGTACTATTTTCCAACTTAGCCTCCGCTGCTTGTAGTTCTTCTGGAAAAAAGTTCAGTTTCGACAGATCGTCATCAAACCCGACTTTATTAAAAGTGAAAAGACTTATTCCTATTAAAAGTACACAACTGATCATTAAGGTTTTGCTGCGATCAAACTTAAAATGAGCGACCTTATCTACTATGGTCTTATTTTCTTCAAGCCCTCTTTTGGGATAATACAAATGCGGTATCATCAGCAAGGAAATGATACCCGATGCCATTACCGTAATCGACGCAAATATCCCTAAGTCCTTTAAGGATTCGGAATTGACAAACAACAAACACAGAAAGGCGATTGCCGTTGTCCCACTACTCATCAATATGGGTTTAGTAATCTCTTTATACAGACTTTTGGTATCACTACAATGCTTGTAATGCGTCATGATATGCAAGGCATAGTCAATGGTTATACCCAGCAACACAGCCCCAATACTCAACGAAATCGCCGATATCGAATCTTTTAAAAAGTATAAGATCATCAATGCAAAAAGACCGCTAAAAAGCGATGGAATAAATATGATGATCGGGATATAAACCTTTTTGTAAAACAAGATCAAAATCAGCATTAAGGCGCACATCGAAATCATCACGGTATTTTGTATGTCGTGCTTGATTTGTTTAGCATTCGCAACTGCAACAAAGGAGGGTCCGAAATAATCAATTGATGATTTGTGGCTAAAAGCTTGATTCAAATTATCTTTAATCTCGTTCAGTGCCCCTATAAATAAAGTGTTTTGCTCGGTTTCTGTTCCAGCTAATTTTGGGTTAATAAACAACAACAACTTGGTTTCATCCTGAGATACGATAAATCCGTTATAAAGTTTATAATCGTCGCTGAGATTGAGTTTTTGTAGTTTTTGTAATGCCAGAAAGCCAATTCCCGCGGGGTCCTTTAAAATAAATTCTTTGGCAATCATGCCCGTAGGAGACACTAGTGTGCGATAATTATCAGCGACTAAATTAGAAAGACTGTCACGATTGACCTTAGCTTCTATAATCTGATAATCCTGAGGTTCCAGAAAAAGCGGCAGGTGAGCATAAATAAAATCAAAGGTTTGATTGATATTATCCTCATCTATTTGCCCCTGTACTGAACCGATATACGAATCTAAAGGTGCTAAACTATCTAAAAAAACCTGAGCCATCTCTGTCATACTATCCAAATCACCAAGAGAATCCCGCTCGATAATCACAGAAATTTTATCGGCAAATTTGAGTTGTTTGAGAACTTTTGAACTGACGTTGGTCTTTTCGTTTTTAGGTATGATCCGCGTAATATCCTCCTCAAATTTTATTTGATACGCAAAATAGGCCATAATCACTAAAGCGACCAAGGAGAGTATTATAGCAATACCTTTGTTGCGCTTTACACTTAAAAATACCTGATAAAAAAACTGATGCATAACTATTTATTTTTAAAAAACCGCAACAATACGTAAGAGCCAAATCCAAAGCTAGTCGCGACTACAGTTGCTAAGATCACACTGCCTATCAAATATTGAAACAGGTGATTCGAAATCATATCGACCGAAATCTGATCAAAATTAAAGGGAACTTGAGTACTGTAAAAGAAAAGTCCGCCTACTTGCAGCGAGCCATAAATGATTAGGGGAATCATCGGTGGAATGCTGACATTAGAAAAAGCAAATGACAAAGCTTTATTTAAGCGAAGTACCGCCGCTAAAAAAATCGACAGAAAGGATTGCAATCCCCATAAAGGAGCTATACCAATAAAAGTACCTAACGCTATCGACAGTGCTTTTTTTTCATTGGAATCATCACTGCCTAGAATGTCTTCTCGGAGAAACTTTTTAAAGCTTTTTTTTTTAAATCGCAGTACTAAATTTCTAGGAAAAATATACAATAAAGCGATGACTACCAATACGGTATTTAAAACACTTATTCGTGCAAAATCCTTAAACGGTCGAAAATGCGATACCCTTTCGTTGGGGTCGTATAATATATTAATCGGTACGTTTTGTACGGGAACATGTCGCCAAGCCGTACGTACGATAACTTCTATTTCAAATTCAAATTTCCTTGTAACATACTTCTTGGGAATGGATTTTAACGGATACATGCGATAGCCCGATTGTGTATCGTTTAATTGAATTCCCGTTTCAAACCAAAACCAAAAATTCGAAAACTTATTGCCAAAACTGCTTTTTTTGGGTACATTTTCTTGGTTCATGTTACGGCTACCGATCCACAATATATCTTGTTCAGCTGCTATATGTTTGTCTACGAAAATTGGAATGTCCTCTGGAAAATGTTGCCCATCAGAATCGATAGTAATCGCGTAGTTATACCCTAAATCCAATGCTCTTTTAAAACCCTGTCTCAAGGCATATCCCTTTCCGCAATTGGTTGAAAAATGAATTTGATGCAGGTCACTATATCCCTCTAAGATACTTGCCGTTTGATCTGTAGACCCATCATTAATGATGATGATATCGTCAGTAAAACACAAAACACCTTCAATGACGCGAGAAAGTGTTTTGGGATTGTTATAAGTGGGAATAATAACACAGATAGCATGCTGTTGCATTTTGTCTGTTGTGTTTAATAAGACATTCATTGCAAGGGCATTTAAAAATTTTGCTTTTCCGTATCGCTAAAAACTTTTGATTGCAAGCTGTAGTCCTTTATTAGATCTTTAACTGCCTTGGATTCTTTTTTATAACCCTCGACAATCATTTTTCTATCTTCTTGTATGTTGCTGTTGTATTTGAGTATTTTCGGTGCGTGTTCTTGAATGGATAAACGGATTAATCTCATTTCCACATTCTTTGGTTCCTTAGCAATACTCTTCTCTAAAATAGTCAGACCCTCTGTTGCATATTTCTTTTTATGCAACAAATCGCTGCTGTTTTTAGCTTTTAAAGTAATGGCTGCTCCTCTATAAGCTTCGACTAATGCCGATGCCGCAGGTTCCTCTGAAAATAATTCATAAAAAGCATTGGCCTTTTCTTTAGAGTTATTAGCTACTTTAAAATGAGCACGAATCGTCCCCAAGTCTGGGTTTGTACTACCCAAAAAAACCGCAATCAATATAAAAAAAAACTTCATCTTATACTATTTTAAAGGTTGTACCCATTTTTAAAGCGACCGTATCTTCATAAACAGCCGTCGTTTTCACCTTGGACTGTGCTAATTCTAAATCGGTGTCCACGCTCATTTCCAATTTCAACTCCGGATGTAATTCCGGATTGATCAGTGCCATAAATTTCACGTTACTGACCTGACTCATAAACAATTTTTTACCTGTAAAACGCTCCGTCAACTCTTTTACAATTTGCATCATGCAAACTCCTGGTGTAACTGGATTATCTGGAAAATGCCCTTTAAAGATCTCATGGTCTTTATTCAATCTGATCCAGACTATATAATTTTTTTCGTCCGCCTTATCAAGACTCACTACGGAATAAAAATCTTTTAACAACATCGTAAATTAAACTGTATTATAAATTCTTAGTTTTTACAAATATACATTCTTTATTGGCTTTTATACAAGTGGTTTTTAAATAAATGAAACCCTAACTGTCAATTAAAAATTGGTCCGAAAACGCCCCATAACGCAGTCACTACCGTTTTACATGAAGCACCAATTGAAAAACATGAATTATAAAATCACTACAGTCATTTATAGTGCTGCAACAAACAGCATTAATAAAGCATCATTTTTTTTACTTTCATCTTTTCCCCTCACTCATTAATCGGAATCCCTTCTTCAAAAACAGTTTTTATTAAAATGTTTATATCGCGGTATTACCGCTGAAACTACTAAAAAAAGGATGTGTTTTGTTCTAAAACACATCCTTTTTAATTTACTTAATCTTGTAATACAGTCCGATTTGAAAGGTAGTATTCGTTATAGGATTATCGCTGAAGAAGAAGTAATCTGAATAATCTGAATAAGGCTCTGCAAATCCCTTTTTAAAACGGGCTTCGATACCTAATGATTCTGTAAAATCATAACCAATTCCAAGATTAATGGTCACATCTACATCTGAATTGGTATTCGAGGGGGCATTAACCAAAAACTCTAAGCCCGGTCCCGCGTGAAAGTTAAACTTTTTAAATTCAAATTTATTAATCACATTCACTCCCAAATATTGAAGCGGTAGATCTTTTCTCACTTCAGATTGACCTTGTTGTCCACTCCAATCTCCACCAACTGGAGGTAAATAAGCCGTTTCGTATTGATGAATTGCATCTTTGGCCCCTTGTCTCGAATAGTTTAATTCTGGTTGCAAGGTATAGAATGGAGTGAATTTAATAGCACCAAGTACACCTACATAAAAATCGGTTTTTGTTGTACCATCTACATGAGACAAGGTACTAAAATTAACTCCCGCACGCACACCTGGGTTAAAGGTAACTTGCGAATAAGCTTGATAAGCACCGAAAAGGCAAAATAATAGTAGTGTTTTCTTCATTTTTGTGAATTTATCGTTGTTGAAAAATTTGATTTATACATGATTGAACTGTTTTATAGCTATTAAAATCATGTCGTTATTATTCACGAAATATAAATAAAATTCCTAACGCAACACAAGAAACACCTAATATTCATCTTAATTCAAGCAAAATAAATGTATATATCTTTAAAACACGTCTAAAACATCATTCCTCTAAATCGATATCTCCTTCATCCAGTTTAAGAGAATGGGTACTACAAACAAAAAGGGGAGCTATCGTCTTACGTACAGCTCCCCCTTGACTAATTGTAAAAAACTTACTTCAATTTATAAGATAATCCCACTTGAAAAACACTGTTTGTCATGCGACCATTATCGACCGTAAAATAGTTGCTTTGATATTTTAGTGGCTCTATCAGCCCTTTCTTAAATCGGGCTTCTACTCCTAATCTCTCAGTAATATCATATCCAAACCCCAAGTTTATAGTCAAATCAATATCTGTTTCCACATGATCAGGTGAATTCACAACAAATTCTAAGCCCGGACCGAATTGAAAATTCAACTTTTTAAAAGAAAATTTATTAATTATATCCACACCCAAATAACTTGTCGTTAAATCCTTATACGCAAGATCACCAGTTCCAGAACCGATACCATTTATATAACTGTACCTGTAATTTTCATAAAACTCGACCTTATTCATACCTTGTCTCGAATAATAAATTTCGGGCTGAAAGGTATAAAACCGAGATAATTTTAATGCTCCGAATATACCTACATAAAAATCAGTTTTGGTATCACCTTCTAAATGCGTGTATCTGCTAAAATTGGCTCCCGCACGAACACCTGGATCAAAAGTAACTTGAGCCTCAGCTTGGTAAATGCAGAAAAGTAAAAATAAAAGTAAAGTTTTTTTCATAAATAATGAGTTTCTAGTTAGTTAATTGATTAGTGTGATTTTTAAGTTTATATTATGGTGTATGATTTCGATTTGTCTTAATTCTTTATTTTCATCAGTTGTAAAATTCAAATCTACCTTTCTTTTATACTTAGAAAAGAGAACGATTTGACTCAATTGACCATCATCCTTGTTTACGATAAAGTATTTGTTGTCCGTCTCCGATTTAAACCCCCAACTAGCTCCTGTATCCAACCTTTTATCTACTGGATTCACAACTTTCAACATAGCGGTGAAATCTCTTTTCAAAATATTGAGAATGATTTTTTTGTTTAAATCCTCCATCACATAATTGACATGAAAGGATGTGTCTGTGATGGTAAAGTCAAATAGGGTATTTCCAAAGTCCGAAGTAAAAACCATTCTGTGTTCGTGTTCGCCGATGCGCTTTGCAATAAACAGTCCAGTTATGGTATTACCATAAACCTCTATACGCCCTCGATAAAGGGTTTCTTTTGTGTAATCTGCAAAATAATTATTGGTAAGGCTTTCCTGAACCCAAGTCGAATTCTGCCCATCAAGTTGAAATGGTTTGCACGAATTCAAACTCAACAAGATTAAAACACTAATTATTAAATATCGCATCATTTAAAGCGGTGTTGATTTTTTTATTTTTAAACACGATACGCGTATAATCATTAGACGGCTCAATGAGTTTCACCTCGGAAACCGTACTTTGGTTGTTATTAAAATACAAAACGATTTCTTTGATATACTTGTTTACTTCCTTTATCTTCGGCTGTAACTTGGCGATATCCCGGTTGTTATCTTTAAAATACGTGATTACAAATGCCGTTTCGTCAAACATATTCCCACTGACACTTCCCATAATCAAAGCGTTGATCTTTTCAAATTTTTTATTATTACCGAGATCCACCTTGTTTTTCTTTCCTTGATCGTTGATAGACACTTTGTTGTCTTTAAAAACGATACTATAAACAAAGGGTTTATCGTATTGCCATAGGAGTTTTCCCGGTGTTTTTAAAGACATCTTTCCTTCAGACACGATGTCCTTATCCAAGAAACTCATGTGCTTGTATTGGGTAAAATCAGTCGTTAATGTTTTAATTTTTTTTGCCTCTGCAACCGTTGTTTCCTTGAAGGTTTTCATTTCAGAGGCAGTCATACTCTTTTCCTGAGCAAAAATGCCCTGGCAATAAGCGACGAATACAACTACTAGTATACTAATTTTCATCTACTGTTTATATTTTTCTTATTAAGGATATACCACATCGGTATATGCTTTGATTGTAAACAAATCGGCTACCGTAACACATTGGTAGTCATTTTCGTTAAGAAAGTTCAATAATTGTTCCACAATTCTGACCGACTGAGGATTGACATCGTGAAATAAGATCACGCTTCCCGGTTTAATTTTCGAAATTACGGTTTTTAATATTTTCTTTTCGTCGGAGATTACCGTATCCAACGATCGAATGCTCCAACCGATAACCGCATGCCCGGATCGTTTAACGGCTTTTGCCACATGAGGATTCGTTACTCCAAAAGGCGGACGATATAACAGTGGCTTCACACCAATAACCGATTCAATGACCTGATCGTTATACTCTATTTCCTCCAGCATTTTTTCAGTACTCAAAAACCCTGTATTCACAGCGTGGGTATAGGTATGATTGGCGATAAGATGTTGTTGATCAAATGCTTCTTTTACCCACTCAGGGTGTTTTTCTATTTGCTTACCAATACAAAAAAAAGTTGCTTTGGCATGGTGTTGCTCCAACAACTTTAAAATCGATTCTGTATAAATAGTAGGCCCATCATCAAAAGTAATCGCTACTCTTTTATTGATCTCGCCTTTCTTTTTATATAAAACCGGTAAAAAATAACCCAATCTAATGTCAAAAGCCCCCCAACTCACTATCGCTAAAAAAACCAACAACACGACCCATAATCCCATGAGAGCCGTTTTAAAAATAATAGCGCTCAGCACAAAGGCCAATACTAGTATTATAAAGACTGGAACTATGATCTTGTGTTTTAGCATTTCTCCAATAGTATCAAACTGTGATCTTCACCTCTTAAGTGATTATAAATTAAAACATTCTTAATCAAACCGGTTTTTTTCTTTGCTGTTAAAACGCTCTTCGGTATATCTTGATTTTTAACGATGACAGCGCCCAACAAAACCCCAAAAGCCGACACGGTGTCGTATTCTCCTGTTAGATGTTTGTAATGTACGAGATCTGCCCAAGGCAATGCCCTTTCGATTTGATTGAAATAATCCTTGCTTTCAAGCATTTGGTTATCGCCCAATATCAATACATCTATATCTTCTGCTGTGCGTTGATTCGCCTCTAAAAATTGCTGTAGTCCCTGGTTAAAGCTGGTTTTTTCAAATTTATGTTGCATCCACACATCCACTACTTCAGCATAAGTGGCGTCTGTTTTTTGATTTTGCAAACAAAAAAACGTCGCACCTTCGCCAATATTAACCCCTTCTTTAAAGGGTTTATCAAAATCGGTATTCACCAATTCGGTTAATTGTAACAAACTCAACGTATAATCAGAAATCTCATCAATACCTCCTACCAATGAGTTGTTTAGCTCCTCATTTTGAATTTGCAAAAATGCATCTAGCAAGGCCGACTCAAAGGATACAGAAGCATGAACATAGGTGAAATTATAACCCTTGCATTGTAATCTTAACGCAATTTGTGCTCCAACGGTGTTATGAGTGGACTGAATAAAGGATGTTGGTGTTAGAAACTGCTCGTGATTTTCCAAAAGACTTCTCAAGAATTTTTCAGAATCTTCCAAGCACCCCATACCCGTACCTGTAATAACAGCATCCGGCATGGTTACTTGCGCCTGATCAAGAGCTTGTTGTGCGCTATAAATACCCATTTTAACTCCCTTAGCCATGCGTCTTAGCATAGCTGGGGCAATCATTTCTTTATAAGAAGGATGTTGAGCATAATTAATCGCCTGAGTGATTGGTACAAATGATTCTATATCCAACCCCAATTGGGAATTTTGAACGGAAACTCCTCCTATTCCATTGATGTATACCTTTTTCATATAGCTCCTATATTTTTTTCAACGGTTTACTGCACTATTGATTAATTTGTGTTGTCTGATTTAACTGGCTCATCTCGCTTATTTACTCCATGTTTAGAGAATATAACCGTTGAACAATTGCCTCCAAAACCGAAGGAATTAGACAATACATATTCTATGGGCTTGTAAACCATTTTGGTTTGCGGGATCAGATTAAACTCTTGCATGGGTGTTTTAAAATTTAGATTCGGATATACCACATTGTGTTTAATGGCCAATAAACTAAAAACCGCTTCAATACCGCCCGCAGCAGCTAAGGTATGACCCGTATATGGTTTTGTAGAACTCATATCAGGCACCTCATCATTAAATACACGTAATAAGGCTCTTCCTTCCGAAAGGTCATTGTTTCCCGTCGCAGTCCCGTGTGCATTGACATAGTTGATCTCACTGGGTTGGATACCGGCTAATTGCAATGCTTTTTGCATGGCCAAAAAAGCCCCCTCACCCTCTTGTGATGAAGCGGTTTGATGAAAAGCATCATTGGCATTGCCATAACCGCACACATATCCCAAAACCGTTTTACCGCTTTCAGTTATGGCCCGCTCCGACTCCAATACCAAATAAGCAGCAGCTTCACCGAGATTTAGACCTTTTCTATTTTGATCGAAAGGAGCGTTGTACTCATCCGATAAAATCATCAATGTTTTAAAACCGTTGATCGTGAACTTAGACATCGCATCTGCACCTCCAACAATCACGCGATCCAGTTTCCCCGATTGTATCAATCGACAACCGAGCATGATTGCGTTTGCCGCAGAAGAACAAGCCGTACTAATGGTGGTGACTACCGATTCAATTCCCAAATAATCGGCAATTTTCTTACTGCTATCACCCCCGTGATGACTCGTAATGTATTTACGAGTCTCCGGTTTGTCAAAATAGTCGTAAAAATACTTCTCGGTAAAATCCATTCCGCCGACACTAGTCGATGAAATCAAACCGGTTTTATATGCATTTATATCTTCGATCCCCGCGCTGTCAATTGCTTGTTTTGCCGCATAAGCCCCTAATAAAGCAGTCCGTGTAAAACTGTTGTCAGATGGCAAATCAAGCCGATCAATCAATTCTTCATTCGTCCATTTGATTTCCCCCACAAAGATATCGGGTGAATGTACTGTCTCCAGTTGCGTCAACCTCGTTAATCCGTGTTTGCCCTGAAGCAAGGATTCCAAATTTTCGTCTACGGTAGTACCAATAGCGGTTATAATACCCATTCCCGTAATAGCTACCTTATGTTGCATAATTACTTTGTTCTATTTGCCCCGATATATTGTGACATGGTTTCTATAGATTGGAAAATCGTTTTTCCCTCTTTTGGATCGCTTAGTTTAATCCCGTAATCCTTGTCCATCAAAACAATCAATTCTAAAGCATCAATAGAGTCTAATCCCAAACCATCTCCGAAAAGAGGATCATTGTCTTGAATATCGTCTACTGAAATGTCTTCTAAATTTAAAACCTCTACAATCTTGTTTTTCAATTCTGTTTTTAATTCTTCCATTTTTTTTACTTTATAATTTTTTGTATTTCTATTTTATTATGTGCTATTGTACCTTGGTTCTCCACGAGATAACAAACCAGTTTATAGGATTCTTGATAATACTCAACCCAACCGCAAAGCACTTTACTCGCCTTATTGCTCTGCAATAAATAGTTTGCATTAGCCAGCATCAAATCTACAGGAAAAGAAGCTGCTACAAAAAAAGCATTTTCTGATCTCAATTGGTGTTTGATACTAATTTCACCCAAACAAATATTTGCCAAGGTATAAACGAAAATCGCAGGACTCGGATAATAGGCGATTTTATCGGCGATACTTTGTTGGTGTTTGATGTCGGTATCTAAACTCGACGATTTATTCGCTAAAACCACAGCTATATCTTGGGCTTGGTCGTCCTTATTTAAAAGAAACTCCACACCTAAAAGACCTAATTTACTCAGGCTATCCATTTTAAAAAATTTGGGATAAGCCATGTTCAAATGCTGATAGATCTCTTTAGCAAACACTGAAAAATCTCCTACGTCTGACCTAAAAACTTCCTGCCCTTGTACGGATACCACTCCTTGCTCTATGACGACGTATTTTGATATATGCATTTCTCCTTTCACTTTAATTGACTTTCTCTAAGATGATCGCAGCATTGGTCCCTCCAAATCCAGAAGCCGTTTTCAGTATTCGATTGATCTTCTGATTTTGATTTTTCGTTGTGACATTTAGCTTTTCAGAAGTCCCCTGTACTTCAAAACCCTTGCTGACAATTAAACTGTCTTGGCTCATGGCCATCATAGCCATAACTACTTCTAATAAACCCGAAGCCCCTAGGGTATGCCCATAGTATCCCTTTAAGCTATGCAACGGAATGTGTTGCATGCCCAATCGATGGAATGCAATAGCTTCCATTTCATCGTTAAATACCGTAGCCGTACCATGAGCAGAAATCATATCAATGGCGTCGCTTTCAATACCCGCTTCCGCAAGTGCTCTGCACACGCTTTGATACAAGCCCTCTCCGGTTCGTGATGGCCCTGAAATATGATTGGCATCTCCAATCGAAGCCTCTCCGATAATTTCAACTGATTGCGCTTCCTTACTTGCTGAAACGTATATTGCCGCCGATGCCTCTCCTAAGTTGACACCACTTCGATCTTGATCGTAGGGTTTACACGCAGCGTTGCCCATCGCTTGAAAAGAATTAAAACCCGAAACCACAAATTCCGAGAGTATATCTCCTGCTACTACATAAACCTCATCAAATTGATCCATTTGAATCATTCGCTTTGCAACGCTAATGGCCAAAACCCCTGAAACACATGCATTACAAACCAATATGGGTTCGGTGCTGAAACCGTAGTGATTCGCCACCTTTTTTGCCAGTATATTCAAATCCGCTTGTTGCGGTGTTGTTGTTGCTAAAAAATCAATATTTCCTTTAGTTGTAGAAACGATTAATCCCGTCTTGTCCTGAATACCATGCTTTTGAACGATAGGATCTAAAGCCAAAAACAATAATTTCTCCAATCTACTGGTTTCTACCTCCGTTTTACTTCGCTTTTTAAATGCCTGATCCAACGCGTTGTCGTCAATTCTAGACGCATAAAAATTCGTCAAATTGCCCAATTGGGCAATGCGAGCAATTCCGGTTTCACTAGCTTGTACGGCTTGCCAATTGCGCTCCAAATCAAAACCTAGAGGCGTGATGCAATTGGTATCATTTATATACACTTTTTTCATTTTACAACAAACCTATTTTCTTTTTCCACGCTTCAAAAAACGGTGGAATATTTAATGTCAAATTGCCCTCTTCATCTAAAAAAACTTGTGTCGTCTCTCCCGTACAAACTACTTGATTTTCGGTATTATATATTTTAAACCTAAAGACCATTTTAGCCGCTGGTGTATCTACAAAAGTCGTTTCTATACGTACCACATCCCCATATTTAAGCGATAATTTATGTTCACAAACCGATTTGACGATGGGTGTACTATAGCCGTGTCGCATTACATCCAGGTACGAAATTTGATGTTTTCGACCAAATGCTTCTCTTCCATCTTCGAAATACGTAATGTAATTACCGTGCCAAACGATTCCCAAAGCGTCGGTTTCATTAAAGCGAATTCGACATTCGCAGTTCACCGTTAGTTCGGGGATTTCCTTATACAGATCTTTTCTTCTTATCATACAAAATTGATATGGTAACCATTAAAACGAAAAACAAAAACAACAAGCTTAGTTCTCCGAATATATCCATTATAGAACCGTTGCGCAGTAAGATATTATAATAACCGTTCAGCGCCCAATTCATCGGTGATAATTTTGAAACGTATTGCATCAATTCAGGCATAGCAAAAACGGGAATCCAAACACCACCAACAGCTGCTAGTATTACTACAAAAGTAGCTCCAAAAGGAGACGATTGTTCTTGAGTTTTAGCCAATGTCCCGAGTAATATTCCAAGGCCTATAGCCGCAAGTCCAGCGAACAAGGTCATTATGGTCAATAAGACAAAATATCCTTGTACGTCAAAACGAGGTAAGCCAATTTGCGGAAACACCCAGTACCCGACCAAAACAATCGCGTAAAACTGCAACAAACAAATCAATAAGTAGGTGATGGTCTTTCCGGCTAATAAAATATATGTTGGCGTTGGATTGCAACGCAAACGCACTTGAGTCCCTAAGGTTTTTTCTTTAACAATGTTAATCGATAGCGGCACCATGATAAAGAAAATCGCAAACAAGGTCCAAGCCGGAACATTGTGTTGTACCGAATTGGGTTTGACTGCCTGCTCTGTTGCCTTGGGAGCCATTTCCTTAAACTGTATAAAATCTCTAACACCCGGTGCTAATGGCGCAGTGCCCTCACCAAGATTTTCTTGAAAAGCACTATATATCAATTGATTCTCTGTTTGAGCAATCATCTTATCTATCGCATTTTTTATCCCCTCCTTAAAGGTATTCTGCGTAGCTGGATCAAAATAGAAATGAATTTGTTTGGGCGTAATTTCTCTAACTGTTGTTTTCACTGTTGGCTCTAAGCTAAAATCCTCCAATATTCTTTCGACATTTTGATTGATTTTCGCTTTTAAATCAACCGATAAATCTTTCGGTAAAACCAAGGCCATTTGATAGGCACCCTTATTGACTTCCTTTTTTGCCAATTCCTCTGTAATAGCGATTCCATCCAGCTTATCAATCCACAGGAAAGTCCCCGAAGCATTGATCTGCTTCTTAATGGTATCGGATATACTACCTCTGTCGTTGTCGACCAAAATTATCGGTAATTTTTTGTCTGAAATCGCTTGGTAGGAACTGTTTTGAATTAAGGTTACCGTAACGACCAAGATCAAAGGCATGACAAATAAGATAATCAAACCGCCAAAATCTCTTTTGAGCAATAGCAATTCCTTTTTAATAGACATCCACAATTTATACCACATCGCGCAAAGTTTTTCCGGTTACAGCTATAAATACATCCTCGAGGTTTTTAGCACCTGGAGTCTGACCAATCAATTCGATTGGAGTTCCTTCAACAAATAATCTTCCGCGATCGATGATACCGATTTGCGTACAAAATTCTTGCGCTTCCACCAGATGGTGTGAGGTATAAATGATGGTTGTTCCATTTGCATTAAGTTCTTTTAAAAACTGAATTATAGCCGTTTTAGATTGTACATCTACGCCTACGGTTGGCTCATCTAAAAACAATAATTTCGGTTGATGTAAAACGCCTGCTATTAAATTAACACGGCGCTTCATGCCGCCGGAATAGGTTTCCACCCTTTTATTGGCAAAGTCACTCAAACCCAAAACATCTAGACTTAAAGCGACCTTTTCTCTCAAGGCCTTACCTTTTAAACCATACATACTCCCGAAATACATCAAGTTTTCGGTAGCGGTCAAGGTCGGATATAGGGCGTATTCTTGTGGGACTACCCCGATATTACTTTTGATTTCAGTAGGGTGTTGTTTATAGTTCCAGTCCAGTATCGTAAAGCTCCCTGCTGTCGGTTCTAACAATCCACAGAGCATCGCGATTAAACTTGTTTTACCAGCACCATTTGGTCCTAAAAGTCCATATATTTCACCTTCGTGAATATCTAAACTCAAGTCATTCACTGCAAATGAATCCGCGTCCCTGTATTTTTTATACAATTTTTCGATATGTATGATGGAATGGGTTTTCACTTTATACTGCTTTTTTTAATTTTCTAAAAAACTGTTCTTCCAGATCCGCTAAATCCAACAACAGATCTGATAGTACTTTATAGACATCTTCTTGATTACTTCTCTTTTTATATACTCGAGCGGCTTCGACAGCAAAATCACGCCAGAGATCTCCGATACGCGTCATTTCGATCGATAGTTCTTTGAGTTCTGGATTGTTTAAGATTTGCGATGCTTCTTGTAAGAATGCCGCATAAATAAAACGAAAACCACCACCTCCGGTACCGATTTCTTCTTGCATACGCACCATCTGAGCCAAATAGTGATTTGCCTTTCTCACGCCAACTTTCTTAGGCCACTTTAAAATGCTTTTAGCTACCATTCTCATACCGCGAACGCCAATGATCGGGACGGGTGCCAACATATCGTTACAGGTTTTTTTGATCGCTTTCTTAATGGCTTTCTGCCATTCGATATGCTCTGGAATATAAATTGGATAATAAATCTGACCCTTAGGAGCGAACGCTCCTTTTGCAAATCGAACCCGCTCCAAATCACTTTCCGTCAATCGGGTAACCTGCTCCATTACCGGATCACTCACCAAAAAATCACTCCCTTCCTTGCCATACACCACTAAGTTATGCGCGTTAAAATGGAACTTATATTCATCGGGAAAGTACGTTAAATGATACACACCAACTTGAAGTCCCGACGGAATATTATTTTCTATATTTTGCTCTAATACCTGTTGAGCTTTTGCCTTATCGTAAAATTTAATTCTTTTAATCTTTATACCTAAACGCTTAGCGACTCTATTAAAAATAAGTCCTGGTAGCGGCCTATAACTGATCGCCGGAGCATGATTGACCTTGATAAAGGGTAAATACACAAAAAACAACCCAGAACCCAAACCGAAAACCATCGGTTCACTGATCTGAATTCCTTTGTTCTTTAATAAATTAGAAGCTACACCATTTTCACAATGAGCCGACTGTTGATGCGTAAATTCTAGTTGCATTAATCTCCTTTATAATTTTTTAGCTCTTCAATATTGATGTCAAAAACCGAGGCATAACGTTGAAGTATTTTTTTATTTAATCTATTAAAAACCGAAGGTTTTGCATGTCTTTTCACACGCCAAACCCACATATTCATATAGGCTGCCAAGGTATTCCAATCCATTCTATGCAATTCCATAAAATAGACAATTGGGCTTACCAATTGGTCTTTTACATCACTTTTAGCCTGATCAATACGCTCTTGCAACAGTTTAAGCGTTTCTTGCTGCACAATACTCTTAGGCTCCCAACCCGTACTTAATTCGGTGGTATAGTTTCCTTGATCATCCACCGCATAACACAGTTCTTTCACTTGAACGCTCTCCAAATTACTTTTATCTTGTGGAACTTCTGATTTTTTCATGTTACCGCTTTTTGTAATAATAAATTAATCTCAGCATTTAATAAAGTGATCGTTCCCAAGAAGGTGACTACAGTCATCGTACAGATCGAATAGGCCGGAGTATTAAACTTTGACGTTAATTTTGCCTCTGTTACAATCGTATCTCCTACTTTGGGAAGTTGGTGTATTTTAAGATTTTTTATCGAACTGATGAAGCCCAATAAATTTGCATCTTTAATTTCTTTTTGATCCTCATCGAAAAAGTAGGTTTGCCCTACAATTGCCGAGCATGTCTGAGCAGCATTTTCAATTAAACCCGCTTCTTGAAAGCGATTATCTTGTACAAAAACATCAGCAGCATCGATCAAAAAACTGGTTTTAACCTGTTCATGGCTTATTTCCGAAATGATATCAACCATCAACATCGGTTTACAATGGGGCAGGTATTTTTTTATCTTGATCTTCTTTTGATTTCCCAAAATATCCATATCATTGAGCTATAACGGTTTTCATTTGACCTTTTGCGAGGATGGTGCCGCCGCAAAAAGTCACTACTTCTACTAGAGTCACACCCATAAACTCGTGTAGTATATGAGCCTTACTGGTCATTTTTTCAGAGACTTTAGGCAATCGATAGATGACGATATTTTTAATAGATCCGATATATCCTACTGGAGCAGGAATGCCTTTGCAAGAGAAATCATAACCGGTATGCAGTGCTACAGTTTGAGCCATATGTTCAATGATACCTGCTTCTTGTAAAAGATTGTCCTGAACTAGTATATTATTTTTCAAAACGGTCAGCGTCGCTTCAATATCCGTGTCGGAAAAAGACAACAATCCGTCGACCATCACTATAGGGTCTCGTTGTGGAATTAGCTCGATGATTTTATTATAATCAATTATAGGTAAATTTTTATCCATGACTAACACACTGTTAAATAAGCATAGGCATAAGAAAAACGACCACTTTCCGGTACAGAAAGCAAAATTCGCTCTCCTTTTTTCAATTGTCCGGCATTCATCAATTCTTCCAACATCAAATATATAGAGGCGGCACCCACATTTCCAACCTTATGCAAATTCATAAACCATTTATCCTTGGCAATTTCCAAACCGGCCTCAGCAAATTTATTATAAAGCTCATCAACAAAGTAATGCGAGGAGACGTGGGGTAAAAAATAATCGATCTGCGCTGGAGTAATATTGTTTTTTTGCAGGGCCGCGGCCATGCTCTCTACTCCTTTAATCAAGATGTTTTCGTTTAAAACCTTTACATCTTGCTTTAGTGCAAATACCGATTGATTTAACCATTCATCTGCGGGATAATCGCTCCACGGTTTTAAACTACCATCTTCCATTTTATCTCCACCAGCATACATACACGCTTCCAATTGATGGGCATAGGAATACGATTCCATCCATTCGATTTTTAGCGATACAGGGCCTTTTGGCTGACTTTCCAATAGAAATGCTGCTGCTCCGTCAGATAACATCCAACGTAAGAAATCTTTCTTAAAAGCGATGATAGGTTGCTGCTCCAATTCTTTCAGGTTTTCGATTTCCTTATTAAAACGGTCTGCCAGCATCCAGCTAGAAACCCGTTCAGATCCCGTACAAACCGCATTATTGGAACTACCGGATTTTACAGATAAATAGCCGAATTTTAGCGCATTCATACCCGAACAACACACCCCCGAAGAGGAATTTAGCTCTAGGGGTCTGCTTTTTAACAAGCCGTGAACCATGGCTGCATGGGAAGGCAACAGGTGATCAGGAGTAGAAGTACCACAAGAAAGCACTTCCATATCTTCTTGTGTGAAGTCCTCACCAAATAACCCATTGATAGCCTGCTCAGTAAGCTCGGCATTGGTATGCGTAAACTGTCCTTTATCGTCGATGGCATAATAACGCTGTTTGATACCGTTATTTCTCAATACAATTCTCCTTGCTTTTGATTCCTTATCATTGATCTTACCCAAATACAATTCCATTTCATCATTTAAGATGGGATTATTAGGTAAAAATTTCGATATTTTATTGATGTAAACTGCTGACATAATTCTCTACTGTATTCCTTTATAATATTGTTCATCCCTTTTAATCTTAAAATAAAAAAGGGGGTATAAAATCAAATGTATGAGGTGCACGATCGGCGACAAGACCCAAATAGCAAAAAACAGGTAATAATTAAACACCTTTAACCATCGCTTTCTTGATTTGGGAGTCTTTTTGATAATCATACTAGACCAAAGTGTAAACATTTTGTTCGCCTTCTTGTCCATAGAGACTAGAAAATGACGGACTTCAACGGCCTTATTCTCGACGAGTTCTTTTTGAAGTCCATCAAAACGGTCGCTTTTTAAATATTTTAAGATGATCGCACCAAATTTTTTACTGTCTTGTATTTCTTTTTCTGAGACACCAGGCAGGGGAAGTATCCCCCACAGTCGTTTTTTTTCACCAGTAAACATCCAGTTTACCAGAGAGATCACACTGACTAGGTTAATGGCTCGATCGACTAGCGCAATATTACCCACGAGTTGTGCCTGCTGTTGTTTTAATAAGACCTTTACTTTTTCTTGCGCCATGATCCACATATTCCTACTTCCACTAACGGTAACAACCGGAGTATCGCGAAGTATTGTTTGTGCATATCTGCTCTTCAAAAAGGAATTCATTGGAATCGATGGAGATAGGTACCACACTTGATAAGCCAAAACCACTAAGTCGTATTTTTGATGCAGAACTTGTTCATCAGGAGCATCAATATCAGCGGGGATTTGCTGAAAAGACTCGGGAAAGGCATCAAAGAAAGCTTCTTTTTCCCACGGGAAAGAAAATGCTTTTTTCATTTTTATTTCCAGATAGTCCACTTGTACTTGATTATCGCAACCCAAAGGGCTCATCAATTGCTCGACGATGGACCTCAATTGTCCCGATTGTGTATAAAAAACTACCAGTACCTTTTTCATTATATTTAATTTAACCCCTAACGTTCCAAAAATCGAAATAATTAAACCATTGTAGAGGATATTTTTTCAAAATACTTTCAACACTCAAACAATATTCTTTTAAAAGTGCTTGAGCATCTCTATGTTTAACGCTTGCCCTTCTAGCGTAGAGATGATAATGTAAAGCAGGCTCTTTCATCACATACACAAAGACCACGGGAGCTTGAAGTCGTGATGCAATATGGAAAGGTCCTGAGGGAAAAACAGCGTTTTCACCTAGAAGCTCTTCCGTCAGTACTTTCGAGCCCTCGAAATAGCGATCTCCAGTAAAACAGATGAGCTCATTATTATTTAACGCATTATTGATTTCAAAAATATGTGACAAATCTTCTTTTACAATTATAAACTTAATAGATGATCGTTGCGACACACTCATTAAGTACGCTTTAATATGACTGTGTTCCTGATCGGTAGTTACCAGATTGATTGGACAATCAAAATCCAAATCTGCCAAAAAATATTCAGCAATCTCGAAATTCCCGACATGTGCACTAATCAAAATACCGCCTTTTTTTTGTGCGATAACTTCTCTTAGTGTCTCAATCCCATCAAACTCATAAGTATACTTCTCTCGTAAACCGGCGGCAATTGCCGTTTTATCAATCAAAATTTTACCAAATACAAAGTAACTATTGTACATGGCCCAAAGCGATTTTACCTTGGAATACTTAAGCCTTTTATTCAAATAGTACCACAAAGACTGATTGCTAGCTCTTGCAAATACAAAATAATAAAAAGACACAAAAATCAAAACGGCATAAGCCGTTCTAATTCCTAATTTCTTAATACAAAATACGAAGATCTTGTAGCCTAAAAGAGTCCCTTTAGATTTACCGTCCCATTGACTCATTTTTTATAGTATTAGTTTCTCAATAACAGCTTACTTTCTATTAAGGCATAAAAATCACTAAAGGTTGCTACATTTACAAAATCTGCTTCAACCAATTTAACCCCGAAATTTGATTCGATGATTACCACCAAATCCACATAATCCAAACTATCTAACTGCAAAGTCGTTTTTAAATTATTTTCAGGAGCAATAATAGTTGAATCCACTTCGAATTCATCAACTAAAATGGCATTTATTTTCTCTAAAACATCTAGATTCTTCATTGTCTTTCTATATTTTTCTTATCACTAAGGCGGAATTAGTCCCTCCAAATCCAAAAGAATTGGACAAATATATGTCAAATTCCTTATTTAACGTTTCTCTAACTATATTTAGCTGTGCGGAATCTTCATCTGGCGTATCAAAATTGATATTTGGGGCTATAAAACTGTGTTCCATCATCAGGTTAGAATAAATAACCTCACTAGCTCCAGCCATCCAACATTCATGTCCGGTCATTGATTTGGTCGAACTCACATAGGGCTGGGTATTCCCAAAAACTTCCAAGATCGCTTTAGCTTCGTTGGCATCTCCCACAGGCGTTGATGTAGCGTGGGCGTTGATGTATGCGATATCACTAGGTAACAGTCCCGCTTGTTCAATAGCCTTTTTCATCGCTTTTGCCGGCCCTTCTACGTTCGGGGTAGAGATGTGACCACCATTGGAAGAGAATCCATATCCGAGTATCTCTGCAACAATTGGAGCACCGCGACGCATCGCCGATTCGTAACTTTCCACCACCAAAGTAGCTGCACCACCACTGGGCACTAGTCCATCTCGATGTGCATCGAAAGGTTTAGATGCCTGCGCAGGATGTTGTTCATTTGGCGAAAAAACACCTAAGCCATCAAAATTAGCCATTCCGTATTTATTGATCTCTTGAGCACCGCCACAGATAATCATATCTTGCAAGCCCGCTCTGATCAACGTAAAGGCTAATCCCAACGAGTGAGAACCACTGGCACAAGCTGCACTAATGGTCATATTAATGCCCTTTAGTCGAAACACCGTCGACAGATTCATCGTTACCGTTGAGTTCATCGATTTAAAAATGGCGCCTGAACCAATCAAAGAGGTATCTTTTTTCTCTCTTACAATGTCGGTAGATTCAATAATGGATTGGGAAACGCTGTCGTTACCGTATAGAATTCCAACCTCGTTTTGATCGATAAATTCTTGTGAAATCTGCGCATTCTTTAGAGCTTCTAGTGTAGCTACATAAGCGTATTCGGTTTCTTGACCAATACTAAGGCGCTGCCTTCTAGTTAATAATTTTTTTAAATCCGGATGGGGCACCATTCCGGTTAAAGCCGATTTGAATCCAAACTCTTTGCGTTCCGGATCGAAAACAATACCAGACTTACCCTCATAGAGCGATTGTTTGACCTCCTCTAATGAAGTTCCCAAACACGAATAAATCCCCATTCCTGTAATCACTACTCTCTGATTCATACCGTTAAGAATAAATTCCTCCATTAATATTAATCACTTCTCCTGTAATATAACTTGCCTTATCTGAGGCCAAAAAAGCTACCAATTCCGCAACTTCCTCCGCTTCACCAAATCTATTTACAGGGACTAATTTCATCAATTCCTTCTCATCTAGGCCTGCTGTCATCTCTGTTTTAATAAAACCAGGAGCAACTGCATTTACCGTAATATTTCGTCTAGCAACTTCTTGAGCCAATGCCTTTGTTGCCGCAATTACCGCTCCTTTAGCAGCGGAATAATTAGTTTGACCTGCCGTTCCCTTTAAACCAGAAACCGAAACCATATTGATAATTCTACCATAACGATTTCTAAGTAGTTTTTGAATAAAAAAGTTCGTTACATTAAAAAATCCATCCAAACTCGTATCAATTACCTGCTTCCAATCGCTGTGCGTCATCCACATAAAAAGTCCGTCGCGCGTTATTCCTGCATTATTGATAATAACCTCAACAATTGCATCGGGGTTCTTTTCTGTCCAGTCTCCTAAAACAGCAGCAACCTGCTGCTGATCGCCAACATTAAAAGCCAGTATTTCTCCTTGACCTCCCAAAGCAATCACCTCCTTTAGAGTCTCCTCCGCCGCTTGCTGATTGGATTGATAATTGATCAATAAATGATACTTGTTCTCTTGTGCTAATTTTAAACAAATCGCTTTTCCTATACCTCTAGATCCTCCTGTTATTAAAGCACATTTCATTTATTTATACCCTATTTATTATTATTTATCTTATTTAAAATCAATTGCCAAACCATCCCTTTTCGTCCTTGAATTTCCTTCTAGAGATAGTTTTGCAATAGCTGTGCCAATATTATATAAAAAAAAATATTAAAAACACCAATTCGACGTATTTCTACGATATTTAACATTTCTGCATTAGGCCTCGAAAAAAAATCATCTCCATATATGTATGACTAGCAAACAAGTAGGGTATCAGGCAAATCCATGCCTTTAAAAACCCACAAACATCACTAGAAATCAATCAATTAAACTTCCTAAGCAAAGCTAAATGTTTTTTTTTAAACCTCCTGCATTTCCGATTCAATCAGGTAATTCTTAACTTGATTGATGTATGGATACAACACTTGATCCCCTACAAATACTGGTATAATTGCACGGATATCTTTATACCAATTCCGTGTATTATCCGAGATCAATTCTTGATATTCTAACGCATCAATCGCCTGTGCCAGTGTGATCAATTCTATGGCCATCACCTCAAATGCGTTTTCGATCACCTTAGAACACAACACAGCCGCATTGGTACCCATACTAACGATATCTTGATTATCATTATTATTTGGAATACTATGTATATACATCGAAGTCGATAAAGCTTGATTTTCAGCTGTAGTAGAAGTAGCTGTAAATTGTGCGCCTTGCATTCCAAAGTTAAACCCCAATTTCCCGAGGTTCACAAACGGAGGCAGTAGCTCATTAATTTTTGAATTTAATAGGTAGTTTAATTGTCGTTCAGACAACATGGTCAATTTGGTGATGACTAATTTTAATTTATCCATTTCCAAAGCGATATAATCGCCGTGAAAATTACCTCCGTGATATACTTGTTGTGTTTTTACATCGACTATAGGATTGTCGTTGGCGGAATTGATTTCCTGTTCTAAAATTTTAGCCACCTGATCGATGGTATCGGAAATCGGGCCAAGTATCTGTGGAATACAGCGAATAGAATAATACTCTTGTACTTTATCTTTAAAAATCTTTTCTTGATTTTCACCGGTATACAAGTGCTCTTCCCTTTTTTTAATCAGTTTGCTTCCCTTTAAATAAGTACGCATTCTTGCGGCGATATTGCGCTGTCCTTGATGCAGTTTTGAATGATTTAACTCTTGCGAATAATGGTCGTCATAGGCACTCACAATTTCATTAATAGCACAAGATATTTTGACAGACCAATCGAGTAATTTACGTGATTGAACCCAATTCACTACACCGATACCCGTCATTACCGAAGTGCCATTCATCAAAGAAAGTGCTTCTCTGATTTTAATTTCAATAGGTTTTAATCCTTCGATTTGGAATACTTCCTGCGTAGCTCTACGTTCACCTTTATAGAACACTTCACCTTCTCCAATTAATACCAAAGCCAAATGAGCCAATTGTACTAGATCGCCACTGGCTCCAACCCCACCATGAGCAAAAATCAGTGGTGTAATATCTCTATTGATCAGCTCCTTCATCAACTGAAGAACGGTAGCATTAACTCCCGAATACCCTAAAGACAAACTATTTAGACGCGCCAAGATGGCTGCTTTCACTTGAATCGGCGTCAGCGGATTGCCAATTCCTGAAGCGTGACTCCGAATGAGGTTGTATTGCAATTGTATGCAATCCTCCTCTTCAATACGATATTGAGCCATCGGTCCAAAACCGGTATTCACTCCGTAAATAATCTTGTTTTTAGAAAACTCCCTTAAAAACTCAAAACTTTCTTCTGTTCTTTTCCAAACCTGTTCGCTAAGATCAAGTTCTGCGTTGTTAAAAATAATTTTGGAAAATTCTTCTAGACTTAAATATTCGTTCAAGGTATTCATCGGCAACTTTATTTATAACGATTATATTTCAATTAAATTTACTGGTAATTTTAGCAAATGATCCATTTATATCAATAAATTTGGTATTGTAAAAACAACTGCAAATTTAATATTTTTTAACAACCATCCTAATCCTAAATATGACTATAGAAAATGTTGAAGTTTTAATCATTGGAGCCGGGCCCTCGGGTAGTGTTGCGGCTGGATATCTGCATCAAAAGGGGATCCATGTCAAAGTTGTCGAAAAATCTAAATTCCCTAGAATTGTTGTTGGAGAGAGTTTAATTCCGCGGGTGATGGATCACTTTGAGGAAGCAGGATTGCTCGGTGCCTTAAACAAGGAGAATTTCGAAAAGAAGTGGGGAGCACGATTTATCCGAGGAGAAGAGGTCTGTATTTTTGACTTTAGCGAAAAGTTCTCCAAAGGATGGGACTGGACCTGGCAAGTACCTAGAGCCGATTTTGATTGGGCTGTTGCCAAAGAAATCACCAAGATGGGTATTGATTTGGAATTCGAATCGGAAGTCACCGCGGTGGAATTTAACGGTACCGAATCCCTAACTACAATCAAAACCAAAGAAGGAGAAACCAAACAAATCAAAGCGCAGTTTTTGATTGACGCTAGTGGTTATGGACGTGTTTTACCGCGTTTATTAGCGCTTGATGCACCTTCTCGCTTAAATCCACATTCGGCGATTTTCACACATATTGTAGATGTTAATCGACCAGCGGGCAAAGAGGGAACTTTAATATCATTTGATATCCTCGAAACCCAAGTATGGCTATGGGTAATACCCTTTTCTAATGGCAATACAAGCGTAGGCATAGTTGGTCCGACTGACTTTATAAACCAACTATCAGACGACCAAACAGAGGCTTTAGCAAACGCTATTAAACTATCTGACTATTATGTCAACCGTTTTGGCGATCTGCCGTTTATATTTGAACCCATAAAATTATCCAATTATTCAACTGCCGTAAAACAAATGTATGGCGAGGGTTATACGCTTACCGGAAACAGTTCGGAATTCTTAGATCCTGTATTTTCTTCTGGGGTGTGCTTTGCCACTGAATCAGGTATGTTGTCTGCCAAATTAGCACTGCGCCAACTACAAGGCGAAACGGTCAATTGGGAAGTGGAATATTCGGATTATATGAAAGAGGGGATTGCTGTCTTTACGACTTATATCCAAGAATGGTATACGGGAAATCTCCAAGAATTATTTTATCATCAACCCGAGAACCCCGATGTTAAAAGCAAGATATGCGCTGTTTTAGCAGGATACGTCTGGGATAAAGAAAACCCATTTGTATTGAAACACGATAAGGTCATCAAAAACATGGCTCACTTAATAAAGCTCGAAAAAGAAAATCAATTGAAATAATTTTAAGAATCAAGAACTGCCGAATCTCTATTTTGCAGTTCTTTTTTTTGCGTATAAAACTACTCCATCTCACCGCAGATGGCTTGTTCAAATACCGCCTTGAAGTTGCGGTCGTCAACCTGCTGTCCTAGCAAAAACATCAACTTGGTTATGGCTGCTTCCGTAGTGATATCCTTTCCAGAGATCACTCCGATCTCTTTCATCTCTGTACTGGTTTCATATTGCCCCATATTGACACTACCTCCAGAACATTGCGTTACATTGACCACTTTTAGTCCTTGTTGTATCGCCTTATTCAGACACGATAGAAACCAAGTCTCCGTAGGCGCATTGCCCGATCCGTAGGTCTCCAAAATCAGCCCCTTTAAACTCGCTATACTCAAGATCGATTCAAACATCGATTGGTTGATACCCGGAAATAGTTTTAAAATCATTACACGAGTATCCATGGTTTTAAAAACTGCCAACTCTTTGGTCGCTTCCGTTTTCAACAACAAGGCCTCATTTATTTTAAAATGCACCCCTGATTCTGCTAAATGTGGTACGTTTGGCGAAGTAAATGCATTAAATAATTCAGCACTAACTTTGGTAGTTCTATTACCTCTATATAGTTTATATTCAAAATACAAGCAAACCTCTTGAATCACAGGTTTTCCGTTTTTTTGAATAGAGGCTACTTGAATCGCTGTAATCAGGTTTTCTTTGGCATCGGTTCTCAAATCTCCAATAGGCAATTGAGACCCGGTAAGCACTACTGGTTTTTGCAGGTTCTGCAACATAAAACTCAATGCAGAAGCGGAATATGACATGGTATCAGATCCGTGCAGTATGACAAAACCGTCGTATTGTTGGTAATGCTTTTCGATAATCGTCACCATACTCACCCAATGTTCTGGGCTCATATCAGACGAGTCGATTGGCGTTTCAAACGAATAGGTCGCGATGGTACAATCCAATAGATTTAATTCGGGTATACGCTCTAGCAACTGATCAAAATTAAACGCTTTTAAGGCACCCGTAGAAAAATCTTTGATCATTCCAATGGTACCTCCCGTATAAATCAACAATATTGCCGGTTTTTTAGACATCCGTAAATTTTAGTTTATTGACAACTGGATTGGCATACATCGCCAAAAATCCGTCTACGATAATTTTATTTTCTTTATCAACACGCAATTCCAAACGACGTTCAAAAAGTTGCTTTTCCTTAAGTGTATATCTCGACGCAAAGCGATCGGTATCAAACATAATATCGTAAGCAATATAATTGGTTGGCCATAATTTATAGGTTCTCAGTATCGATTCGTCTATAATCTGTGCTACCGCTTGAATTTGCTTGTTATTATTACAAGAATGATTTTTTACTTCTTCCAGTTCGCTATCCAATACATCACCAACATGAATATGGATTCGCTTTTTCTGTCCGAGTATTCCACTGAGTAAGTTTACGAAATCTTCGTTTTTCTCTTTGATATAGATTTCATCCTTTGCTTTTGCCAATAATTGTGGCATTTTTAAAGCATCTGTTGGATCGTATTCATACGAAATCGAGACTGGAACAATTTTAATTTTCTTAAAATAGTCCATCAACTCTGGCTCATCACAGGCCATTCCCAACATTTTCAACACACCTTGATGCGTAGAATCATTTCCGTCTTTGGTACGACCTTCGCGCTGTGCGATCCATACCGAACGGTTTTCTTCTTGTAATAAGTGGTAGATATATTCAGACATCAACTTCGAACTCACCAAGAGTTCTCTAGGTGGTAGTCCGCGTTTTACTAAGAAATTTCTATTGAGTTTGGACAGTGCTAATAAAAAAGATTTTTGCACCAAATTATCCCCAACAGCAGAAGAAGTCATGATTAAACCATGATCTTTCAAAGCTACATTGAGTAATGAAGTATCCAATATAATATCTCTGTGATTTGAAATAAACAAATAAGAGGTATCTTTATCTAATTTATCGAAACCCGAGGTTGTAAGGCCTTCCGAGCTTTTTTCCAAAACCTTTCTGACAGAATAATAAATAAACTGTTCTTGAAAATCCTGAATAGAATGAACGTCTTTAAGACGCTCCATCCATTCGGATTCCGGAGTATCTGGAAAAGTAAATCCCATCAACGCTTTCATCATTGGGTGATTTGCAACGCTTTGCAGAACGGCATTCACCTCAACATCATGATAGTGACGAATTGAATCAAACTTTAACATTATAGTGTTTATGTTTTAATAGTTGGCAAAAGAACGCAATTTTTAGGCAATTCTTGCGCAAATCTTTGTTAAATACCAAAAACAGCTCTTGAATTGGCTGTAGTGGTTTTTGCAACTTCCTCTATGGAAACCGTATATATCTCAGCAACTTTTTCAGCTACATTCACTATATAAGCACTTTCATTTCTCTTTCCCCTGTACGGAACCGGTGCAAGATACGGAGAATCCGTTTCTAGTACGATATGTTCCATCGAAATTTTATCCAGAAATTGATCGATCTTTCCGTTCTTAAACGTGACTACCCCACCAATTCCCAATTTCATCTGTAGATCAATAGCTTGTAATGCCTGCTGTTCCGTTCCTGAAAAACAATGAAAGATGCCTCTTAAATCCATCGCTCTTTCAAGCTCCAGCACTTCAAATACCTCATCAAAAGCCTCTCGGCAGTGAATATTAATCGGCAACTTATATTTCTTAGCCAATTGAATCTGATATTGAAAGGCCTCTTGCTGAATTCCTAAGGTACTTTTATCCCAATATAAGTCAATCCCAATTTCACCTATAGCGACAAACGATCTGCGCTGCAGCTCCGAAGCGACAAACGACAACTCTTGCTTATAATTATCTTTGACACTCGTTGGATGCAAACCCATCATTAAATGGACGTTGTCTGGAAATGACGCCTCCAATTCATACATAGCCTGAGCATAAGTAGAATCAATTGCCGGAATAAAAAAACGAGAAACACCTTGTTCTATCGCCTTTTTAATGACACTATCGCGATCTTCGTCAAAAGAATCGGAATACAAATGGGTATGGGTGTCGGTCAAAATCATCGAGTCACTGTTTTTTGTTTAAAATAAATCTCTACCTAGAATTAACTGCAAAATTACCGCATTTAAAGTTTTTAAACTACTTTTGGTTTATGGAAAACCTACAAGAACTCTTATTAAAAGATGGCTATAGAAAAATATCGTTTACTGTATCTAAAACACAGCACCTTTTTTTAAAAGCCAAAATCAACGGCATTAGCGGCGATTTCATATTGGATACCGGCGCTTCAAACAGCTGTATAGATTTTAGTTTTATCGAGCATTTTGATATTCAGGCATCAGCATCAAACACCAAAGCATCCGGTGCTGGAGCTAACGGCATGCTAACACAAGTATCGTATCAAAATAAATTACAAATGGGACGTTGGAAAAATTCCGCTACCGATTTGGTACTGATGGACCTATCTCACGTCAATATTGCATTAAAGCAATACAAAGCCAAAACGGTGCACGGAATCATAGGTGCCGATATCTTATTACAAGGGGAAGCCTTAATCGATTATAAAAACAAAGACCTGTTTTTAAAATAAACTTATCGTTTATACTCCTCTGCCACTTGCTCTAATTCGGTGTACCACGCTGCTCCAAATTTACGAACCAAGGCTTCTTTGACAAACTTATAAACAGGTACTTCTAATTCTTTTCCCAACGAACAAGCATCATCACAAATACTCCATTTGTGGTAATTAACCGCCGAAAAATCCGAAAATTCTCGAACTCGAATTGGATACAAATGACAAGAAACCGGTTTCTTCCATTTAATTAGCCCCTCGTTATACGCTTGCTCAATACCACAAAGTGCCGTGTCCTGATCAAAAATAACATAAGCACACTCCGCTCCATTGACTAACGGGGTTTCAAAACCACCATCCTCTCCTATGATCGAAGTGCCTTGGGCTTCAATAGCTGCTATACCTTCAGGTCGAAGAAAAGGCTTTACCGTAGCATAAATGTCTTGCATAATTTTTGTCTCTCCTTCCTCTAAAGGTGCTCCCGCAGTACCGTCTACACAACATTCTCCCTTACATGCCGACAGGTTGCACACAAACTCTCTCTCAAACAATTCTTCTGACACAATTGTTTTCCCTAATTGAAACATAGTATTCTAAATTAAAATGCCTGCAAAAATACAAACTTTATTTGGTGTTTATTTCCTAAATAAGTCAAAAGCCCATTCAAATTCACTATTTTAGATTGATTCTGAACTCGAATAACTGATATCGAACAACGAATTAGAAATATATTTCACTAATTTTGCCTCACATCATATTCGTTCAAAAAATCCCCCAATGGAATTAGATTTTAGAGAAATTATTACTACCGGAATGATCTTGTTTGCGGTAATTGACATTTTAGGAGCTATTCCAATTGTCGTAGAACTGCGTAGTCGAGTAGGACATATCCAATCGGAAAAAGCAACTATTGTAGCAGCTATTATCATGATTTCCTTCCTATTTATCGGAAATGAAATCTTGAATTTAATCGGTATTGATGTCAACTCCTTTGCTGTTGCAGGGGCCTTCGTATTGTTTTTTCTAGCTTTGGAGATGATACTTGGAATTCGCTTATACAAAGACGAAGCACCGAGTACTGCCTCTATAGTACCGTTGGCCTTTCCCCTCATAGCTGGAGCAGGTGTACTGACTACACTGCTATCGTTAAAATCTCAGTATCAGAACATCAACATTATTTTCGGAATTCTTCTAAACATGATTTTTGTTTATATCGTTTTAAAAATGTCTGGAAAAATTGAAAAAATAATTGGTGCTAACGGCTTAAGCGTTATTCGAAAAGTATTTGGAATCATATTATTAGCCATTGCTGTTAAATTATTCGCCAGTAATGTTAAAGGCTTAATCAACTGATTTATTTTTAGTACTTTTCCACCTTCTATATTAATTACTTATATCAAATGAAGATTTTTAGTTATATCGCGCTTCTTTTTGTTGCTGTTTTATTGGTAATCAACATCATATCACTAGACTTCAACAACCTATTTGAAGGAAAGAGCCTTATTGCACTGATTGGCATCATTGCTTTGCTTTGTGCTGTTTGCATTGTTCTAATTTTTAGAACTTCAAAACTAATTGACGAAAAAACTAAATAATGGCGTACGATGCCCTGATTATTGGTGGCGGCGTTGCAGGGTTTTCTTGTGCTCAAATCTTAGGATCCGCCCAAGCCAAACCCTTTGTTACAGATAAAAAAATAGCTATAATAGCCCACCAAAAAGCTTCGATGCTTCAAGATGCTGTTTTCTACAACGCTTATGGAGTGGCTTCAGGGAAGTTGGGCTCCGAACTTTTAGAGGAATCCAAAACATCATTAGCCGAACATTATCCGCAAATTGAACAAATCGAGCATGAAAAGGTGGTATCAGTAGTTTCCCAAGGCAACCGCTTTGTGATTCAAACCAATAAAAACACCTATGAATCGACAATAGTCGTTATAGCTGTTAATTCTAGCCACAGTTTTCAAATTGAAGGCTTAATGGAATACGTGATGCCTCACGGCAAATCATTACCACAAAAGAATCGAATCCAACTTAAGAATGAAGATCAACGCGTAGCCACTAATTTATATGTCGCAGGCACATTAGCCGGCCATCGCAGTCAGCTTTCAATAGCTGCCGGTAGTGGTGCTGCAGTAGCAACCGATATACTAACTTTGTGGAACAACGGTATCGAAACCCATAGCCATGATAGCATCAGATAATTTGATGGTGCAGCTATCCTAAAATATAAAAAAAACTCGTTTGCCTGATGACAAACGAGTTTTTTATTTCTATTTACTGTATTATAAGGCAGTAGCTTGCTTGCCATCTATAGCCTTAATCATCGGATCTTCTTTTAAAATCCACTGATAATAATCTTCCTCTCCATACAATTGATGAACAAACTCACCGATTAAGAAAAACTCAATTAAGGCTTTGCGTTTATCCAAATTAAAGTTAAGCCCGTTATCACTTAAGTGCTTTTTAAATTTCTTATAAACGTATTCTTTATCCGTTACCTTAGCACTCAACTGAGTCAAATCGTAACCTTCAAAAGCATTGCGATCTGCATCAATCTGTTCGAATACAAAATAACTGACCAAACCGGATCGCATCAACATTAAAACGGCATCATCTCCATGTTTTAAATCTAACGGCACAAACAAATCAGGCACTATACCCCCACCGCCATAAACAATTCGCCCGTTTTTAGTTTTAAATTGTAGGCTGTCGGCAATTTTTATACTGTCTGCTGCATATAATTCGCCACTTTCGTATCTGGTTATAAAATCATTATTATACTCTTCAAAACCGTGATTATAGGGCTTTTGAATGGATCTACCCGAAGGCGTATAATACCGAGCAGTAGTTAATCGGACAGCTGAACCGTCACCCAACATCAACTCGCGTTGTACCAATCCCTTTCCAAACGAACGCCTTCCCACAACGGTTCCGCGATCGTTATCCTGAATAGCACCAGCAACAATCTCACTTGCTGAGGCACTATTTTCATTGATCAAGACAAATAATTCTCCTTGTTCAAAAATGCCTTTCGAACTTGATTTAGACACCGCTTCATTACCTTTTTTATTTACGGTTTTTACGATAATCTGATTTGCAGGCAAAAACTCGTCGACCATTTTAATCGCCTGATCCATATAACCGCCACCGTTTTCCCGTAAATCCAGAATCAATCCTGAAATCTTTGCCTCTTTAAGCGTTTTTAATTCCTTAATAAACTCGGCATAAGTAGACTCTGAGAAACGATTAACCTTAATATACCCCATACCGTCGTCTAATTTCACGCCTACATCCACACTTTTAAGCGGTACTAACGAGCGAGTTAACGACACATTTAAGGTTTTTTTATTCTTTTTTCTATAAATTTTCAATTGTACTTTGGAGTCTTCTTCTCCTCTTAAAATACTGACTAAACTATCATTTGCCAGCTTTTTCCCGAATAGCTTTTGACCATCGGCATAGAGTATTCTATCCCCCGGTAGAAGACCCGCTTTTTCAGACGGACCACCCGGCACTGCTTTGATAACCGCCAAGCTATCTTTATAAACGTAATAATTAATCCCTATACCGACAAATCCACCGCGCATCGATTCTGAAATCGACTGCATTTCACTACGAGCGATATAAACCGAATGCGGATCCAATTGCTCCAAAATCGAAGTAACCGTCATATCTATAATAGAATCCGTATCTACTTCATCTACATACTCTTGTTCAATAAAGTCAATCAATTTATTTAACTTTACTTTATTAGAATTGGCAGTAAGACTCGTGGTTTGAAAATTTGAAGAAACCACAAATCCTCCCAAAAGAATCCCCAATGACAGAGCAATAGAAACAATTAGTGGCCAAAATATCTTTTTCATACATTTAATTATCTAAATCGGGTAAATGCACTACTTCTACGCCTGCTTTTACCAGAAAGGAGATTCCTTCCGTATCTTTATAATCATCTTGATAGACCACTCTTTTAATACCGGATTGGTGAATCAATTTACTGCAATCTCTACAGGGAGACATCGTGATATACAGTGTAGCATCTTGACAGCTTTGAGTAGAGCGAGCCACTTTTAAAATAGCATTTGCTTCGGCATGTAAGACATACCATTTGGTAGAACCGGCTTGATCTTCACAACAATTTTCAAAACCTGAAGGAGTTCCGTTATATCCGTCTGAAATAATCATTTTATCTCTAACGATAATGGCTCCGACCTGTTTGCGCGTACAATATGATAATTGCCCCCATTCGCGAGCAATTCGCAAATAAGCTTTATCGTATTTAGCTATTTTTGTATTCTCTGTATTTTCCATTTTGATCCTTTAAAAACGCCCCTACTTATCAATGGGTAAATCCATGAACCCGACATCTTTAGAAAGTGCAAAAGTACACAATCCTTTGACTACTTATTCAAGAAAAAAGCAGTATTCTAAATTATTTTTATCACCTCTGAAATCAGTACTCCAATTGCCATAGCAGACACAATTAAGCCCCACTCTTTTTGGGTAAAGCGCAGTATGGCTTGCAAAGCATAGGACACTAAAAAATAGATTATTGCCACCATAATTAATCCACCAATGTACCCCACCAAATAACCTATAAGCGCGAGAAATTCATAAGAAGCATTAGCGATAACTGGTTTCCAAACTCCTTCGTGAAGGATACTATCCATAAATCCAAAGACAAAGGCAATCACATAAAAGATGGTATCTCCTTTATTGCGCAACTTTTTACCACTGGTCATCAATCGATAAAAACAGAATAGGAATAAGAAGATCAACATACACCAAAATACCCATCTAGAGGCTTGCGCGCTAATGGTAACCACTTCAAAAAAGGTAATGGAAGCATTAAACAGAAAACCCAAAGCGATGGTTGCGAAAAGACTTAGGAAGCGTGCCCAATCTTTAAAAACATATGGTAATAAAAGAACAACAGTAAACAGCACTCCCATCAAATTGCTTTTTAAAAGAAACTGCTCAAATCCGCGAGCCGTATAAAAAAACATCTCAAGCATCATTTATTAAATTAATTAACTCAAATTTACAACTATTATTACTAAATTGAGCCATTAATGTACCACTTTTAAAAACGAAACAACCAAAAACAACAAATTATGTCATATACAGATTTATTTGATAGCGGCTTTAAGGACCGAAATAAAGGTCACTTTGCCTCCATTGTGCGGGTAGCGATTTCAGATGGCCCAATTAGTGAAGAGGAGAAAAAGTTTTTAGATGAACTTGCTATTCGCCTAGACATCTCCGATGATGAATATGAGTTAATATTAGAGGATCCGACAAAATTTCCGGTAAACCCTCCGTATTTGCAAATTAATCGCCTTGAGCGTTTGTACGATTTAGCCAGAATGGTTTATGTCGATCACGTTCTGGGCCCTAAACAAAAACAAGTTCTAAGGAAATTCGCTGTAGCCTTAGGATTCACAGGCAATGTAAACGACATTGTCGACAAAGCCTTATCCCTATTAGTACTTAGTGTAGACAGTGAAACTTTTATCTTCGAAATGCAAAACATGAGTCGATAAAAAAAGAGGCTGGAAAATTCCAGCCTCTTTTTTTTATTTGCTTTTACTCATAAACTCTTCTGCCTTTTCTACCATATTTTTACTACCGCAGAAAAAAGGTACTCTTTGATGCAATTCGGTAGGCGCAATTTCCATGATTCTCGTAAAACCGTCTGACGCCTTTCCACCAGCTTGCTCTACTATAAAGGCCATTGGATTACATTCATACAGCAATCGCAACTTCCCCTTTGGAGCTCTAGAGCTCGTTGGATAGATATAAACGCCTCCTTTTAGTATATTTCTATGTATATCCGCCACCAAACTTCCAATATATCGAGAGGTATATGGTCTTGTACCTTCTTCAGCCTGACAATATTTTAAATAATCTTTTACTCCTTGTGGAAAATGAATATAATTCCCCTCGTTAATAGAATAAATATGTCCATCTTCTGCTACTTTCATATTGGGATGAGACAAGTAAAATGTTCCGATAGCTGGATTTAAAGTAAATCCATTAACACCGTGCCCCGTGGTATAGACCAACATGGTTGAAGATCCATAAATTACATAACCCGCAGCAACCTGATTTTCTCCTTTTTGCAAGAAATCTTCAATAGTTACTGGACTTCCAACTGGAGTAACACGTCTATAAATAGAAAAAATTGTTCCAACAGAAACGTTCACATCAATATTGGATGATCCGTCCAACGGATCCATCAATACTACATATTTATTATCATTTGCTCCATCACGAGCATTAATCGCGATAAAGTCATCATTTTCTTCCGAACCTATTCCACAAACTATCTCACGATTCATCAGAGTTTGAATAAAAACTTCATTGGCATATACATCTAGCTTCTGTTGTTGCTCTCCTTGAATATTTTCTTTTCCAAATGCACCAATGATATCGACTAAACCCGCTTGATTTACCTTATGACTTACGATTTTTGCAGCCAAACGAATGGAATTGATCAATCGAGATAATTCTCCAGAAGAGTATTGAAATTCCTCTTGCTTCCCGATGATAAACTCCCCTAAAGTTTGTGTTCTTTCTCCTAACATGAAATATTGATTATTTAGTTGTGTAATTTGCGTACAAATATCGTTAATTTTGTGAATTGAACGCCTTATAAAAATCATTATAATTAATTTCAAATGAATATCAGAAAAGCCCAAGAGACTGATTTACCCGTAATCATTGACCTGATCCGGGAATTGGCTCATTTCGAAAAAGAACCCGATGCTGTCGAGGTGACTATTGAGGAGCTTCGGCGTGATGGTTTTGGCACCTTACCGCTGTTTTCAATAATCGTTGCAGAAGTCGATCAAGAGATTGTAGGTATGGCCTTTTACTATTTTAGATATTCGACCTGGAAGGGAAAAACCATCCATTTAGAAGATTTAATAGTACGAGAAAAGGCCCGAGGTACTGGTGTGGGTAGTGCTTTATACAGCGAAATCATGAAACGCGGTTCGGAGGAAGGTGTTCGCCGTATTGAATGGGCGGTATTAGACTGGAACGAAGCGGCCATCCGTTTTTACGAAAAATCGGGTGCCAACATCTTAAAAGATTGGCACTTGGTGCAAATGGATCAACAAGGAATTAAAAATTTTATCGAACGTTTATAAATGAAAATTTACAAGTTTGGAGGCGCTTCTATCAGAGACGCGATCAATGTTAGAAATGTTGCCGATGTTTTACAACGAGTTGGTTATGCGGACTGCTTGATTGTCGCCTCCGCTATGGGAAAAACGACCAACGCCCTTGAAGTCGTTGTTGCTCGCTATTTCAATTCACCACAAGATATTGATGAAGCTTTGCAAATAGTCAAAGATGATCACTTTCAGATTGCTTACGATTTGTTTCCACAATCCAAAGCGGGTCTATTTACTGAAATGCACCAATTGTTCGAAAAACTGGAGCTCTTTTTAAACACCAATAAGTCACCTAACTATAATTTTGTTTACGACCAGATCGTTGGTTACGGTGAATTGCTCGCTACGGTTATCCTTCATCATTACTTACAGAGCTGTGGAATTGACAACGTTTGGACTGACGCGAGAAATTTAATCAAGACCGATGTTACCTATCGAGATGCCAACGTGAATTGGGAACTGACCCAAGCCAACATCAGTGCTCAAATCCGCTCTACAGCCTTACATATCACGCAAGGTTTTATCGGATCCGACGACAACGGTTTCTCAACCACTCTTGGGCGAGAAGGGTCCGATTATAGTGCAGCCATTTTTGCTTATGCTTTAAATGCAGAGAGCGTAACCATATGGAAAGACGTGCCGGGGGTACTCAATGCAGATCCGCGCTATTTTCAGGAAACTATATTATTGGAACAACTCTCGTATCAAGAAGCTATTGAATTGGCTTTTTATGGAGCCTCGGTGATACATCCTAAAACCCTACAGCCCTTACAACAAAAAGAAATTCCTTTGTTTGTTAAATCATTTATAAATCCCATGCTACCTGGTACTAAGGTCTCCAAGGGCGTTGGCTTGATTCCACAAACACCTTGTTATATCGTTAAAAAGAATCAACTTTTAATCTCTCTATCCGCATTAGACTTTTCGTTTATTATGGAAGAAAATATCAGTGAAATATTTAGACTACTACATCAGTACAACATCAAAGTCAATGTAATCCAAAATTCAGCCATCAGTTTTTCTGTCTGCGTAGAGGATAAATTCAATCATTTTGAAGCACTTAGATCGGTTTTATCCAAGCAATTTAAGGTCAGTTATAACGAAGACGTTTCTTTGTATACCATCCGCCATTTTGAAGAACATTCGGCAGAAAAGGTTTTACAAAACAAGACTTTATTATTAAAACAGGTCAATCGGGAAACCATACAAATGGTAATCAAAGAATAAATGTACTTTTCTTGCCATCAAAAAAACCTTTGTGTGCATTCACACAAAGGTCTTTTTGATTAACCTGCTCTCTTCAGACTGGTTAACCAGAGCGTTACCGATCAACGCAGCCCACCTATGGCGCGGCTATTGTTTGCTTATTTTTTAATAAATCGCGCGGTTCCTGTACCGTGGATATTGATCAAATACACCCCGCTTTTCAACGAACTCACATCAATCGATTTTTCATGGTGTACTTTGCCCGACTGTACTTTTTGACCTAAGAGGTTATAGATATCAAAACTGCTTTCTTTGAAATCTGCCGTTTCAACCGTCACCCACAATTGATCCTTGGTTGGGTTGGGATACAAACTAAACATCGCGGCTTGCGGTTCTGTAAACTTTTCGGTACTGAGATTATCTCCAAATACATAAACCATATCTTTATCCGGATAGGAAGTCAATCCTTTAGTTAGACCGCCAGCGATCACAGTAGGACTATTACCAGGTCCTTCTAAACCAAATAAATCATGAACCACGTTTGCTGCTCGAACTAAAGCCACTAAAAAAAACGGCTGGTCAGTTTTGTTTACTGGGTCATACGAATTAAAAAACAAATTAAAATCCGTTATGGTATTTTCTCCATATCGAATCTCAATGTCTTTCTTCGCTTCGTAGAACCAAACCTGATAATTAATTCGCATTAACCTCGTATTTAAAGAATCTACTTCTTCTCCACTAATCGCATTCTTCACTTCTATCTTTAAGATCCTACTTCCTTCAACTCCCTCTACTTTATACTGCAACGGAGACATGGTGGGCACTGTCACGTCATTATTGCTATCATCGTCATCATCATCGTCGTCATCATCATCATCATCATCATCATCATCATCATCATCATCATCATCGTCATCGTCGTCATACTCTTCTATAGGAAAAGCCAAGTCCATCAAGTCAGCCGTTTGACAAATAACCATACCTAGTTCTTGATTCTCCAGTAACGCTAGTATATTCCCTCCAGTGATAGCCAACTCAACAACCCGTTGATCAAACATATAAATCGGAAAGCTTAGTGGAATAACAAACGGCTCCCGATACCAAGCTGTAGTATTTAAAGCTGTTGCATGATCCAAAGGCAGATAAGCTTCTTTGTTATGTGAAAACTTATAGTTTTCTTGGGCCTGTAAACCACTACTTCCTATAAGTAGCAAAATAAAGGCATAAACATAAATTGTGTACTTTTTTCTCATTTATTTGTTATTTTAGATTCAACCATGAACGGTTTACTTGTTTTGCTTAAGTCAGCGCTACATTTTAGGTGATCCGTTCCTCATTGCTCTAAAAATAATCTTACTTTAAAAAAAAAGCTTTGTAAACAAAGTATACTATTTTGTAATCCCACACACACAAAACACTCATAACAAAACACTTACCCAAAATCAAGCTCTTTTTATTTGTATCTAAAAATTTATGCTTTGTATCCTTATTTATATTTTGCGTACACCGTCTTTATTTTCCAAAAACGGTATATTCCATTCATCAACCAAAGCTATTCAACTGTATACAGTGGCAGTGCGCCGCATCCATAAAAAACCCTTTGTGCAATTTGCACAAAGGGTTCCGAAAAGAAACTTGAAAAGCAGCAATAATTTTTTAGGAATGAGTGTAAAAAACCCTTTGTATTAAATACAACACAAAGGGTTGAAACACTTATAAAAGGCAGTATTATTATTTCCTATTTTTTTAAGATCGCGATATTTACTATCTCTCAATCTTAAAATTACGAGGTAAGCGTATTAAAAATCAGGACAGATTAAAAATTCGTTTAACAGATTAACAACAGTAATCTAATAGCAATGCCTATTTATAACAACTTGATAAAATCAAATCATATAGTAAATTTAAGTCTTTTTTTATTAATTTTATTTGCATGACATAATTATACGTTTGCACACACCCCGGTCAATTCTCTCATAAACAGTATATTGTAAATAAAAAATCATAAATCCATTGTACATCACACAATCGCAGTTGTAAACCGTGCTGATAATCTGAGATTAATCCGATCAGCCGTCAATCTCTTATACCATTTACCATATCCGTATTAAAATCTTTTACACCACAGCAATCTTCTATGTTGTCAGAAGCTTAATACTTCTTAATCGCTTGCTGTTAGAACTACTAAAGTCGTCAATCAACTTTAACGACAATTACCTAACCAACATCCTAACTACCTGCTTGAGAAAAACTCATATTTATCTAAAACGACATCCATAAAAAAGTCTACATAAAATAAATAGCCTCATAAAAATCGAGCGACCTGTTATTTCTGATCTACAATTTCACTCAAAAAACGAGACATGCTTTGATTTTCAGGAATATTAATTTTTTTTCGAATTCCAGAATTCCGTCTATAAATAGTATGTATACTCAATCCCAATAAATCCGCAATTTCCTGAAAAGTAAAACCTCCCTTTTGCAGTAAAATCATTTCAATTTCTTTAGCAGAAAGTTCCGAAAAACGTTCTTTTATTTTAGATTTAAAACGCGGATACACCGAATCCAATAACTCTTCAAAAACACTCCAGTCGAATTCCAAATCGGCATCGGAATTATGAACAATCTGGTTGTAGTCTGCCAGCAACTTCGAGTACTTATGCGCCTGTGGCGCTTTAGCTAATACAACCATTTTCCTGTATATCTCCAATAGTTTTGACGATGAGATTTCGTAAATTTTAATCGTCCGATCCCGATGTTGAATCAACTTATTCATCTCCAACATCAGAGCCTTATCTTTTAAGGTTTTAACGTGAAATTTATAGAACAAAAACAAGATCAACAGTGAGGTTATAAACAATACAATCAGGTAGTTTTGATTTCTGATGATCAGTGTCTTATTATTGCTTTTAATCCGTTCTTGATGGAATTTATTTTCAAAGGTAACGGTACTATTAAATTTTTCTTTTTCAAAAATAGAATCTGACGCAGATTTGTATCTGTGGTAGCTTCCCAAACTCGATTTAAACGGTCTATTTATTCCCTGTTTCTCGGTTACGGATTCAAAAGCCGCGTCTATAACGGCAAAGTCGCGTGTTCTTTTAGCAGCAATAAAGGCTTTATAATAATACCATTTTGCTGAATCCGTCTGATTGTTTTTATCAAAAATATCCGCTAGTATTAAAAATTGGATTCCCTTGAGTTTTCCATTTTCATCATAGCTCATTGCCTTTTTGATATCTTCCTCTGCCTTGGTATACTCACCCATTCTTAAATAGGTAAGTGCTCGGTTTTTATGAATATCAGAACGCAGATCATCTACATCCGCTGGAATTTGATCCAATGCATCCTGATAATCACGCAAAGCGCGTTGCATTTGCTCCAATTCAACAAAACAATCAGCGCGCTTTCTCATGGCATTAATTTGATAATAGATATCGTTGGCTTTTTTTGACCATTCGCAAGAACTCGTAAACCATTTAATAGCCAACTCGTACTGATGTTCTTCTTGAAATATTTCACCTAATTCACTAGCACTGCGCCCTGCCAATTTATAATTTTCCGAAAACATACCTATTTTTATCGCTTCATCGAAGTGTTTTTTGGCTGCAGTATAATCTTCACGTGCTTCAAAAACACGCCCAGCATAGAGATTGGCTTTCCCAATATTCGGCAGGTCTTTTTGATTGGTATAATACTCCAAAGCTTGTAAGATTAAAGTGTCATTACGCAATGAAACATCGTTTCTCTGATGCGAACGCACCGATAGAAAGGCCCACCTTGCTTGATTTTTCTCACTCATTTTCTCGGGAAAATCGATCACATCTAAGAAAAACTGAGTAGAATCTGGATGGGTATAAAAACACTCTTCTGCCTTTTTTAAAAAATGTAGGTTCTGATTGTCTACACATGAATTTAGTATCAGCATGAGTACTGCTCCTAAAAAAAACATTTTTTTCATCTAATAAGCCCTATTAATTCCTATAAAAGTCACTTCTATATCCGCACTAAAATATGAAAACAATCAAAACCCAACGAACTATTCCTGTTTAAAATTAAAATTTAACAGTATTTAATATTTCTAAATCATCATTCAGTTTAATGATTATCGATAAAAACATTCCAATTAGATACACTACTTTTGACATTTATCAGTTATAGATAATTATGCTTAGAGCCCTTTTCGTCTTATTGTTCTTTTTTTGGTTTTCGATTCTTTCTGCTCAAGAATCGGGATCTTTATATCAGTCCAAGACTTTTAGGGTAGAAACCGATACTTTAGTGGTCTCCTCCAAAAGTTTAAACCCCACATTTATAAGGCTGGTTCAAGCCAACCGAGACACGGTTTCACCTGATTTGTACCGTATGAATTTCAGCACTGGGCAGTTGATACTTTTGGATCCACAATTAAAAAACGACTCCTTAACTGTAGCCTATTTGCAATATCCCGAGTTCCTAACCAAAACCTATACGTATTATCCGGCTGAACGCGTGGTAGCCAATGCAGCAGGTCAACAATTATTTGCCTATCAAGATCGCAATCGCGTATCGAACTTCGTGCCTTTTGAAGGTCTTAACACAGCCGGTAGTATAAGTAGAGGCTTTACCGTTGGCAATAACCAAAACGGGGTAATGAATTCCAATCTAGACCTTCAAATCACGGGAAAACTATCCGAAAAGGTAAATATTCGTGCTTCGATACAGGATAGCAATGCGCCACTTCAAGACGGAGGGTATTCACAGAAAATCGATGAGTTTGAACAAATTTTCATTGAATTATTTTCGGATAATTGGTCTATAAAAGCTGGCGATATCTTTCTGGAAAACAGAAAATCGCGCTTCTTAAACTTCAATAAAAAGGTGCAAGGTTTGTCAACTGCTTTTACTTTCAAGACAGCTAACTCCGAAACGCATATTGAAGCTGCAGCTGCATTAGCACGAGGGCAATATGCCAAAAGTGCTTTTACAGGACAGGAGGGAAATCAAGGCCCTTACAAATTAAAGGGGCCCAATGGGGAATTATTTATTTTAATCATCTCGGGATCTGAACGGGTATATGTCAACGGCATTGCGTTAAAACGCGGTGAAAACAATGATTATGTCATCGACTATAATGCTGGAGAAATCCGCTTTACCACGTTATTTCCCGTAACTTCCGATATGCGAATCGCAGTAGAATATCAGTATACCGATCGAAATTACACGCGTTTTGTGGGCTATGGAGGGATACAACATCAACGTGAAGATTGGAATATCGGCGGTTATGTTTTTACACAAACCGACATCAAAAACCAGCCTTTACAACAAAATTTGTCTGCCAATCAAATTGAAACGCTGCGGTTGGCCGGTAATGACCCCAGCAAAATGGTAGCTCCTTCCGCTTATGTCGATGCCTATTCCGAAAACAAGATTTTATATAAAAAGCAAATCGACGAATCGGGTGTGGAATATTTTTTATATTCGAACAATCCCGACGACGAATTGTATGCCGTACAATTTAGTAACGTAGGACAAAACAACGGTGACTATCAGCTACAAAACAGCCAAAGTATTGGGAAAATCTATCAATTTACCAGCCCCATAAACGGGGTCAAACAAGGAAATTATGCCCCAGTAACCCGATTGATCGCTCCTATACGCAACACCATTATGACCGTAATGGGAGGTTATAATCCCTCAGAAAAAACTTCGGTCAAAGCTGAAATAGCCGTCAGTAACAACGACGAAAATTTATTCTCATCCATCGACGATCAAAACAATAAGGGTTGGGCCACACAGGTCAACTTAAAACAACGCTTATATACTGGTGTTATCTGGGTAGATGTCTTTTCAGATATCCAATTTATTCACCAGAATTTCAAATCACTGGAGCAATTGTATTCGATTGAATTTGATCGGGATTGGAATTTGGATTTTGCAAGTGGAAATCAAAGCTTGTTTTCGGGTGGTTTTAAAGTGACTTTCCCTGAAAAAGGGCAATTGACTTATCAATTGGAAAAGCTTGATTATGGTTCTATGTTTTCGGGTACCCGTCATCATGTCAACGGAAATTGGAACAGTAGAAACTGGAAAGCCCTAACGCGTAACAGTCTGTTGGATGCCGAATCGATGACTAAAACAACCCGCTTTGTACGCAGCCAATCCGATGCGCGCTATCACTTTGGTCGAAACTGGATTGGTGGGCGGTTAGAAATCGAAAACCAACAGGAAAAAGAGTTGACGGGTGTAAAAAGTTTATTACCCTTAAGTCATCGTTTTACGGAGATCACTTCCTACATTGGACGCGGTGATAGTACGTCCGTATATACCGAATTGGGCTATACACACCGAATCAACGACAGCATACAGCTGGGAATACTCCAAAATGTTTCCCGTTCCAATACTTTTTATATCAAATCCAAGCTGATTCAAACTCAAGATAGGGATTTGAATATTTACGCAAATTATCGCATTTTAAAATGGACAGACCCTCTAATGGATCAAGAATCAACTCTTAATTCGCGTTTGGTGTATAACGATCGCTTTTGGGAGGGGCTAATACAAACCAATACGGTTTATGAAACGAGTTCCGGTAGTATCGCTCAACAGGAATACACCTATATTGAAGTGGAACCGGGGCGCGGAATTTATATGTGGATCGACTACAATGAAAACGGCATACAAGAATTGGAGGAATTTGAAATAGCTCCTTTTCCAGATCAAGCCAAATATGTTCGACTGTATTTACCCAATCAAGTATTTGTAAAAACCCATCAGAACAAGTTTTCCCAATCGCTGTTATTAAATCCGATCAACTGGCAAAGTGAACAAGGTTTTTTGGGTGTCTTATCACACTTCAACAACCAAACTTCGTATCTCATTGACCAAAGAAACCTCCGTGAAGGTGATGGTTTTAATTTTAATCCCTTTAAAAATGACCCCGACAACTTAGTGGGACTAAACGAAAGTTTTAGGAATAGTTTATTTTATAATCGAGGACGTCAAAAACACTCTATCACCTATACCTTTTTAAGAAATGGCACTAAAAACCTGCTTTCTTTTGGCACGCAACAGCATAAATCCACTGGACATCAATTATTTTACAACCACTTAATTGCTAAAACCTGGTTGGTTTCTCTATCGGGGAAAACATCCAATTCGGAGACGACTTCCGATACGTACGAGTCCAAAAACTATTCGATTCACGGTCAAAGCATTGAACCTAGGTTGTCGTACTTATTTTCAAGAAATGCCAGTTTGGATTTGTTTTATGAGTTTCAAAAAAGAGAAAATCATACGGCCGACTTTGAAAACTTAAGCCAACATCGTTTGGGAACTTCATTTATGTATACTTCGACCAACAGTTTCACGATGAATGGCGAAGTATCGTTTTACGAGAATGAATTTTCAGGAAATGCATTTTCACCTGTTGCTTATCAAATGCTCGAGGGGCTACAGCCGGGCAAAAACATCACTTGGAGATTATTGTTACAACGAAATCTAACAAAATACCTGGATTTTAATTTGAATTACCAAGGGAGAACAAACGAAAACTCGAATACCATTCATACGGGAAATATTCAATTACGCGCTTTTTTTTAGTATTACTAAGCCTTTTCGAAGACCGTACTCCAATCAAATAATTGTTTATATCTTTAGCCCTTTACAACTGCTATACCCATAAATATGTCACCACGTTATTCTATCGTTTTCCAGCCCCCAACAGAGATTTTGGATCAGGTTCAAGAAATGAAAACCGAGCTCGCTCAAACCATCGGTTGGTATGCAAGCCGAAACGCTATGGCTCATATAACGATACAGGAATTTGAGGTCAACGACAAGAAAATTGAAGTAATCAAACGTCAATTGGAACGTTGTTGTAACAGCCTTGCACCAGTTGTAGTGCACTTCAATAGCTTTGACAGCTATCCCAATGGCGCTTTCTTTATCAAACCCGATTTAGTGTCTATGCCCATTTTATCCAAAATGATGAAACAGGTACAGCAGGCTGTTCCCACACCAAATACCCATCGCGGAACAGATCCACATCTAACTATCGCACGAAAACTCAGTTTCGAGAAAATTTTAATAGCCCGCGAATTATTTAACGCGATCGATTTACATTTTGACTTGGATAAGATAGCCTTACGTCAGTTTAACCCTACAAAAAAGCAGTTTGAAATTATAGCAGTATACCCATTCTTAAGTCAACCCGGCTTGCAACCGACTCAGGAAGTTTTATTTTAGAAGAAAAATCAAAAAAGGGATACGTCAACGGCATCCCTTTTTTGATTTTTTATAGTACAACTTACAAAACGATAAATTCGCATCTTCTATTTTCGAGATGCCTTCCCTCTGAGCAGTTAACTCCAGGAGGACACTCATTAATCGGCTGTGTTTTGCCGTAGTCTTTAGTTATGATACGACTCGGGTTAATTTTGCCCTGTTGGATAATCCAATCAGCTGTACGATTGGCACGACGTTCAGCCAACCAATTGTTATAACCAATCGATCCTCTTGTATCGGCATGAGCACGAACTTCAATTTTCATTGTAGGATTTGCTCGCAATATTTCAATCACAGTATTTAACTCCTTAATATTATTTTCATTCAGGTAAGAACTGTTAAAGTCAAAATAGATAGGATCTAGGCTTACTTCAGCACTACTTCTAACTGCCGTAGCGCCCTTGGCTTCTCTAAGTGCTGTAACATCTATTACTTCAATCACATCTTTTACACCTCGCACTTCAATGAGCTCTTTAGGTTTTCCACTGCCCGTATTATTTTTATGACCATTGACAAGGGAATATAAGCCAAAGTTCATACGGCTGGTTGGATTTCCATTAGAAAACTTAACGGCAACTTCCGCGGCTGTATAGCCCTGTGCCTCGGCTTTAACCCGATAGGAATTATCAATACCTTCTAGTTCAAAAAAATAGAAACCTTGACTGTTAACAGGTGATACCGCCACACTATTGTGATCTTGGTCATATAAGGTGGTGGTTACTGTAGTTAAATCAGCTTTTGTATGCAAATCATAAACTTTTCCCGTAACTATTTTTAGCTCCTCTTGAGAATAAACACTATTACTCATAATAAGTAATAAAACTATAAGATATTTAGTAATATTTTCCATCTGTAGTGATTTATATAATTATACAAAGTTAAAAAAATTAAATCACTTCATATCTACTTCACAACTACGGATAAGCAGTTTTAACTACTTTGACATTATCGCTATAATGTTATGTATTTCAATACCAATATTTTAAATTTTAAATTTAAATTTTAAATAATAATCAATCCTATACTACAAATAGTGCATTATAAGTCAACGAGTTACTCCTCTTAAGCTTTCCAAAAAAATATAAAAACAGCACTTTAAGTCCAATTTAAACAAATCGCATAAAGTTGGTTTTATTATAGATAAAAAAAGGGATCAACACTAAAAAGTGCTGATCCCCATTAATTTAGATCAAAAGATCTTGAAATCTCTCCAATGAAAACTTATAAGTTTACAATAATAAATTCAGATCTACGGTTGGCTTGATGCTCTTCTTCAGTACACTTAACTCCGTCTGCACATTGGTTGGTCAATTGGCGTTCGCCATATCCCTTCCAAGTTAAACGCGAGCTGTTGATACCGTTTTTGATCAACCATGCTGCTGTAGATTTTGCACGGCGCTCTGATAAATCATCATTGTATTTATGAGAAGCACGACTATCTGTATGCGAACGCACATCTACTTTCATCTCTGGATATTCTTCCATTACTGCAAGAACTTTGGCTAATTCCATTGCTGCATCAGGACGAATATTGTGTTTATCTAAATCAAAATAAATAGGATTTAAGTTCAACACTTTAAACAAGTCATCTCCTTTTTTCAAAGGTATTTTTGTACGTTCTAAGACAATAGTAATCTCTGTCACCCCACTTTCATTAGGTAAGGAAACCACTTCTTCTTTTACAGTATATTCTGGAGCTTCTGCTTTAACGCGGTAGCTGGTTCCACAATTGTAATCTGTATCGAATAGGTATTGGCTGTTGGAATCCATCTTGTTGGTTTTCGCTTTGTCGGTATAATCCATCTGATACAAGTTTAAAGTTGCATTAGAAATGATATTACGCGTTTTAGCATCCACTACAGTAACCTTAAGATTTTGAACACATTCCAAAACCAAAGCACGATTTTCAACAAAAGCATAGATATCATCGTTTCCGATTCCCTCTGCTCTATTACTTGAAAAGAAACCGCGTTTTGTGGTTTTATTAATGATATATCCGAAATCATCAGCACTGCTGTTTACTGCTGCTCCAATATTTTGAACATCAGAGAAACTTCCATCCGATTTGATTTTGGTAGCATAGACGTCTAATCCTCCCATTCCTGGTCGGCCATCAGTTGCAAAATACAATTCATCATCAGAACTTACAAATGGAAAAGACTCTCTACCATCGGTATTGATAGAAGCACCTAAGTTTTCAGGAGTTCCAAATCCATTAGATGTAATCGCAACACGCCAGATATCAGATTGTCCGAAACCTCCTGGGCGATCCGATACAAAATACATCATATCTTCAGCTGCATTTAATACCGGGTGAGCGGTACTAAATTGGTTGCTATTAAACGGTAACTCAACAATATCAGACCATTTATCGTTCTTTAAAACAGCGCGATAGATCTTTAACAAGGTCGTGTTATTACTGTCCATTCGTCGAACTCCATCATAGTTGTTACGCGTAAAATATAGCGTTTGACCATCTTTGGTGATCACAGGAGTAGACTCATTGAATTTGGTCGTAATTTGACGACTAAACTTCTTTGCCTTAGCCAAGGTACCGTCTTCTTGTACATCTGCAACGTAGATATTCGTAAAAGCATGGTCGGTCCAAGTGTGAACGCGTTTTACAAAATTACTGGTATCACGCGCCGTTGTAAACAATACTTGATTGTTATAAAAACTACTTCCGTAGTCTGCATAAGTCGTATTGATTTTAGCATCTTGAATATCATATCTACCGGAATTACGTTTGATTTCGGCTTGATAATCTTTATCTGCTTGAATGATTTTCGCTCTGTTTGACTCGCTATTCTTTGTGGCGAATTTCTTTAGATATACATTCGCTTCTGCTTCATTGCCTACATTTTTTAGGGTTTGAGCATAACGGTAATAGTATTCTGATTCTATTTCATCATTAGAAAAGTCTGTAAACAATTGGCTATACCATTTGTTAGCTTGAGCATATTGAGCATTGAAGTAATTGGCATTACCTAGATTTTTCAAAATACTCGTATTAACATGTCCGCGTTTAGCGATGTTCTCATATATTTTGATGGCATCGATATAAGCTAGTTTATCGTAGTTTTTATCACCTCGTGATAAGCCTACTTGCGCTTGGGCGTTGTGATTCATTAACACTAACAAACAAACGCATAAGGAGCTGATGATTTTTTTCATGGTCTGTTGTTTTAGAAGAATCTAGGTGAGTTAACACGTCTGAACTTATTGAATAGTTCAAAACGCATAAATACTTCATGAGATCCTGAGTTATAATGTGCTAATTTGGTTGTTTCGGCATCGTAAGAATATCCGATCATCAATCCATCTGTAATTTGGAATCCGGCCAAAGCGCTCCATGCCGCATCATAACGGTAAGCCACTCCAAGAGTGAACTTTTCGTTTAGCAAGAAGTTACCACTAATATCAGCTTGTAAAGGCGCACCTTGTACTGCTTTTAACATGATGGCAGGCTTAAATTTCAAATTTGGATTTAAGTCAAAAACATGACCTCCGGTTAAATAGAAATGCATTCTTTGTTGCATCGTCGCATAGACATTGTCATCATATCGTTCGGTTTCCAAAAAGTTTGGCACCGACAATCCGATATAGCTCTTTTGAGTGTGGTAGTAAATACCTGCACCCACATTAGGACTAAATTGGTTGTTGATATCTTGGCTGAACATAGCATCATTTGGATTGTATACATTCAAATCGCTATAACGAACATCTAACAGATTCATCGATCCCTTTACCCCAAAAGACAGTTTATGATCACGATCTCCTAAATCAATGGTATAAGACACATCTACCGAAATGGTATTATCTCTCATCACCCCAATTTGGTCGTTGATAAAAGACACCCCTAAACCCAATTTACTATTGTTGATCGGCGTATTGATCGAGAACGAATTGGTTTTCGGCGCGCCATCTAATCCTACCCATTGTTCCCGGTGTAAACCGAAAACACTCATCACTCCACGTGAACCAGCATAAGCCGGGTTGATGTTGATGGTATTGTACATATAATGGGTGAATTGAGAATCTTGTTGGGCGTGCATTGCTGCACTGCCCATTAACAAGATTCCACAAAACGTACTCTTAATTGTTTTATGAATTTTCATCGCTTACAAATTAATTAGATTCTAAATGAATGTATCCAGACTGCTTCATGTGTTCTGATTGTCCGTTACCAACGTTATAGTCGTATTGAACAATATAGAAATAGGTACCAGTAGGAAGTTTTTCTTCTTTACTTACCACATCTTTCGCATTAGCAAAACCTCTGAAGACATTTCCGTTAGTGTTATAGTTTGTTGTACTATAAACTAAACGTCCCCAACGGTTAAAAATCTCCACCGTGTTACCAGGATAGCAATTTAAACCTTTCAACACTAGCGCATCGTTATTGCCATCTCCGTTCGCAGATACTGCGTTGTAGATTTCAATTTCACAGGCTAAATGTACGGTTTGGGTATAGGTTGATTCATTTCCACAACTATCTGTAGCAGTCCAAGTTCTCAGTAAACTGTATTTGTTTTCACAATCACCTTGTACTTTTTCTTCATTAAATGCAACCGTCACTTTTCCACAATTATCTGTAGCCGTAAGTACTGGTGCATCTTTTAAGTCTTCACATTTAATGAAAACTACTGCAGCTGGTAAAGGATCTACAAATACTGGAGCCGTGGTATCCTGAATTGTGATGGTTTGAACATGAGTTTTTGCGTTTCCACAAGCATCCGTAGCTGTCCAAGTTCTCACTAATTGGTAATTGTTTTCACAATTTCCATTCTCACGCTGTTCTTTAAAGCTCACTTCTGCTGTTCCACATAAATCCGTTGCGTTTAGTATAGCCGCATCAGGAATCATAGCTGAACATTCTAAAGTGATGTCTTTTGGAAGGTTGGTAGTAAATACAGGAGCCGTTTTATCTACAATTGTAAACGTAGCCGTTGTTGTACTCACATTTCCACAAGAATCTTTTACTGTAAAAGTAACTTTAGTACTTCCTGTTGATCCACAAGCTTTATCCAAACCTTTGAAATCATTAGTCCATACAAAATCCACTGAACAAGCATTAACAGCAACCGCTCCCCCATGAGTATTCAACCAAGCCGATAAATCATTAGCATTACCACTTCCGTCGCAATCTACTGTTAAATCTTTTGCCTGAACTTCAAATTGAGGTCCTGTTGTATTTTCTGTTGTAAACGTAGCTGATTTGGAAATACTGTTTCCACAAGCATCTGTCGCAATAAAATTAACCGTGATTGCTTTTGTTTTTCCACAAAGATCCTTTGTTTCCACAACAGCATGAGTCCAAGTCACTGCGCTACAAGCGTCAGTTACCACTGCTCCTCCATGATTATCTATCCACGCATTATATTGCTCAACATTTCCTCTTCCATCACATTCTACCACTAGATTTTGTGGTGAAGTTGTCATTACAGGAGCTTTGGTATCTATAACCGTAAAGACCGCTGTAGTCGACACTTTGTTTCCACAAGCATCCGTTGCAGTAAAAGTAACTTCTGCATTTCCTGTTGCTCCACAAGCTTTATTCAAACTTGTATAATCATTAGTCCAAGTAACCGCACTACAAGCATCTGTTGCCTGAGCACCTCCTTGACTAGCTAACCAAGCTTGTAATTCTGTTGTATTACCAGATCCATCACACTCCACAGTTTTGTTTTGTGCCGTTTTAGTAATCACAGGGGCTGTTTTATCTTCAATTGTGAAAGTTGCCTTTGATGTAACGGTATTTCCACAAGCATCTGTTGCAGTAAAAGTTACTAAAGCACTTCCCGTTGATCCACAAGCAGCTGTTAAACTAACATAGTCGTTGCTCCAAGTTACAGCACTACAAGTATCTGTCGCTTTTGCACCACCGCGATTGATCAACCAATTGTCTAATGCTTCTTTCGTGTTTGTACCGCAAGAAACCGTTAAGTTTTGAGCTTCTTTAGTCAATGTTGGAGCTACAGTATCTACAATGCTAACTGTCGCAATAGTAGTTGTAGTATTTCCACATGAATCCGTAGCTGTAAACACCACTTCCGCATTACCTGTTGCTCCACAAGCCGCAGTTAAGCCTTTATAATTGTGAGACCAAGTTACAGTTCCACAAGCTTCTGTTGCTGTTGCACCTCCATGGTTATTCAACCAAGTCGCAATACGCTCGTTACCACTAGTTCCACATTCCATGGTTAGGTTTGTAGCAGCAGTAGTCAGGATCGGTCCTGTAGTATCTGCAATGGTAAAACTAGCTTGTTTTGTCGTTGCATTTCCACAAGCATCTGTCACTACAAAATTAACCGTAGTCACTTTTGTTTTACCGCATAGATTACTAGTATCTACTATATTATGACTCCATGTCAGTACTGTGCTACAAGCATCTGTTGCTACTGCTCCAGCATGACTGTTTAACCAAGTATTAAATGCATCTTGATTACCAGCACCGTCGCATTCTACTACTTCATCCTTAGGTAAAGTCGTCATTACTGGCGCTTTTGTATCCACTATGGTGAACGTTGCCGTCGTTTTAACGGTGTTTCCACAAGCATCTGTTGCTGTAAAAGTCACTATAACACTTCCCGTCTCACCACAAGCCTTTGTAAGACTTGTATAGTCGTTGGTCCATGTTAAATCACTGCAGCTATCCGTTGCCGTAGCACCACCATTTGCTACTAACCAAGCTGTTAATTCTGTTGTATTTCCAGAACCGTCGCACTCTACCGTTTTGTTTTGTGCTTGCTTAGTAATTATCGGCGCAGTTTTATCATCAACGCTATAAGTTGCTTTGGTCACTACTTCATTTCCACAAGCATCTGTTGCTGTAAAAGTTACTAAAGCGCTTCCAGTTGCCCCACAAGCCGTTGTTGTTAAAGCGGTGAAATCATGTTTCCAAGTAACAGCTCCACAATTATCTTTTGCAACTGCACCCCCGTGACTAATCAACCAATTATTTAAACTTACCGCAGTATCTGCACCACAAGAAACCGTTAGGTCTTGTGCTTGTTTTACCATGATTGGCGCTATGGTATCCACTACTTTTACCGTTGCAATAGTTTCCGTTTTATTACCACATGAATCTGTAGCAGTAAACGTTACAATCGCACTTCCTGTAGTTCCACAAGCCGCAGTCAATCCGTTATAATTATGTGACCAAGTAATGGTTCCACAATTATCAGTTGACACAGCTCCACCATGATTGTTTAACCAAGCGTTCAAAGCATCTACTGAAGCTCCGCATTCGATCGTTAAATCTTTTGCTGCTGTTTCAATTATTGGAGCAGTAGTATCTTTAATAATAAAGACTCCTTGTTTGATCGTTTTATTTCCAAAAGCATCTTTAGCAATGAAATCAACGATTACAGTACCTGCTTTTCCACAAGTCGTATTGGTATCTTCAATCAAGTATGACCAAGTAACCGCACCACAAGCGTCAGTAGCAACTGCATCTGCATTACTATCTAACCAAGCTTGGAACTCCACAAGATTTCCTTTACCGTCGCATTCCACTGTTTTGTTTTGTGGCAATACACTAAATACAGGGGCTGTATTATCTACAATAGTATAGGTAGCTGTTGTAGATATTTTGTTTCCACAAGCATCTGTGGCTACAAATGTAACTTCTGCAGTACCCGTATCACCTCCTGAGAAGGTTGTAAAGTTATCAACCCAAGTTACTTCACTACAAGTTTCTGCAACAATTGCTCCACCGTGGCTTAATAACCAAATATCCAATGCAGCTCTATAATTACCTCCGTCGCACTCTACAATTTTGTTTTGTGCTTCTTTAATAAGTTTTGGTGCAATTTTATTCTCAATTTTTAAAGTAGCTGCCGTAGTAGCTATATTTCCACAAGCATCTGTTGCTGTAAAAGTAACTAAAGCAGTTCCTGTTACCCCACAAGTTCTCGTAGTTAAACCGATATAATTATGTGTCCAAGTAACCGCACCACAATTATCTTGTGCTACTGCATGACCACTACCAATCAACCAGTTTTTAATCGCATCTTCCATACCTGGTCCACAATCTGTGGTCAAGTTTTGTGCTTGTTTCACAATTACTGGTGGCGTTTTATCTTCCACTTTCACCGTTGCCTGAGTAGTACTTTTGTTGCCACAAGAATCTGTTGCAGTAAAAGTCACTAAAGCACTTCCTGTGTTTCCACAAGCCGCAGTTAATCCGTTATAATCATGTGTCCACGTAATGGTTCCACAATTATCACTAGATATAGCACCTCCGTGATTGTTTAACCAAGCATTTAATGCATCTACTTCTGCACCACATTCGATCGTCAAGTTTTTAGCTTCTTGATCAATGATTGGCGCTATAGTATCTTTAATAATAAATACCGCTTGTTTGAAGGTTTTATTTCCACAAGAATCTGAGGCAATAAAATCAACAATAACAGTTCCCGCCTTACCGCAAGTCGTGTTGGTATCTTCAATTAAGTAAGTCCAAGTAACTGCACCACAATTGTCTGTTGCTACTGCCCCAGCATGATCAGCCAACCAAGCGTTGAACTCAGCTAAATTTCCATTTCCGTCACATTCAACAATTTTGTTGACTGGGGCTACCGTAATAACTGGTGCAGTGGTATCTACAACATTAAAAGTAGCTGTCGTTTTTGACGCATTTCCACAAGCATCTGTAGCAGTAAATATTACCGTTGCAGTTTTAGAACCTGCACAAGAACCAGCCGTTAAAGCCGTGAAATTATGAGTCCAAGTTACTGCACTACAACCATCAGTTGCTGTTGCACCTCCATGCTCAGCCAACCATTTGTTTAAGGCTACAGTATGATCTGTACCATCGCATTCCACTGTTTTATCAGCAGCTTGTAAGCTAATTGTCGGTGGTGTTTTATCTTCCACTTTGAAAATCGCCGTAGTTGAAATTCTATTTCCACAAGCATCTGTAGCTGTAAAAGTTACAGTAGCAGCTTGTGTTCCTGAACAAGCACCAGCAGTTAATGATGTATAATTGTGAGTCCAAGTTACTGCACTGCAAGCATCTGTTGCTACAGCACCACCGTGACTATTTAACCAATTATTTAATGCTGTCGCAGTATCTGTTCCACATTCAACCGCTAAGTTAGCAGCTGGAATATTTAATACTGGAGCTGTAAGATCTTTTATCGAGATCGTTTGCACACAAGTTTCCACATTTCCACTAGCATCTGTAACCGTAAAAGTTCTTGTAAAAGTTCTTAAACCTGCTACGCAATTTGAGATTGCTGAATCTGCATACTCGTAGGTAGTATTTCCGCAAGAAGTAACAGCGGTTGGGATACCCGTTACCGATGGATCATAACTAGAACCACAAAGCACTTCTACATCAGCAGGACACGCGATTTGCAAAGTACAGCAAACCGGAGGAATCCCCGTAATAGTCAATGGAGTACACAGGCTCGCATTTTCAAAAGTAACATCATAAGGTTTACCGATGTCAATACTTTCTGAAGTCCAAACATTTCCATTGAAAACACCAGGTGCTCCAGTCCCCGTTGCAATATAAGGCGCTGTACCGTTCAAGGTAACAAACATTTTATACGACTTCTGATCTACTGAACAGGCGAATTCGATATTCGTTGCTTTTAAATTATTTGTTTTCAACAAAACTTTAATTGCAGCCACATTACTCTTACACAATCCTCCTGCAATAAATCTATTCACTACATAATACGTTCTATCGTGAATCAATTGAGTTGTAATTGGCAATTGAGCAACTTCTGCAAGTGCGTCTTGTTCGTTTTCGTACCAAGTTAAATAATATCCATTCGAAAACGTGATATCTGCTAAAGTCGGCTGACCACCTCCCACTAGCGGACTACAAATCTCACGAGTTTGTTGTGGAGGATTAATCATCAACATCGTATCAATTGGCAAGATCATTGGTATCTCATCTTCGATCAAGACTTGATCAATTCCATCTGGACAATTCAAGTTTGGATTAACACATGTCGGTACAGCAATATTTTGGTAAATCGAAACTTTCACTTCTCCAAAATTGTGCTCACAAGATAAAGTAGTATCGTCATTCGCTGTATATTTCAACGGTACGTTTACCAATTTAACCTCTGTACCTACAGGAATATTCTTAGTTACCTTATAAATATAACCTCTAACCGGGTCAATTCCTTCAAATGTAGCTACACCTGCAGGAACTAGATAATCATTCGGATTACCTACCATTGCCCAGTCAGCTGGAAATTTGAAAGCAAATCTATAATCTGTAGTAATGGCATCGGTATTTCCGAAATTACCAGAATTGACTGTAGAAAAATTATAAACCGCTCTTAAGTTACCACCTACGGTCAACACAGGGTCTAAACGAACTTCGTGTTTGTTAAGAACCATTTCAGGAAAAGCCGTAGAACCACCAGCAACGATAATTCTATTACCACTAGCCGAAGTGATACTTCCTTGTGGAAGTGCAGAACCACATACATTTTGCGCAGATGGCAAAAATGAGATTCTCTGACCACTTCTAAATTCACAAGTTTCAATTTTAAAATCAACTTTTAACTGAATTCGCTCCAATGTATTTAATGAAATACCATTACCTAAAGTAATTATTAGATCCGTTCCATTAATAACTGCGTTAGCAGGATTTCCATTTGAAAAAACGGCTCCCGGAGTAATATTACCCGTGAATACAGCACTATATTTAAAACTATTATTATACTTTAATCCTGGAGCTGTTGCTAAAGGAATACGTACACTTAAGTTTTTCACATTGGTATCGCCACCGTTGTGTATTTGAATCGTATACGATAATACATCACAAAATCCGTGTTGTGTATTTGCATTCGATTGATAAGCTATTGTAGTTTGCAAATTGTTTTTCAATTGACTATATGTCAATACCTTATCATTTACAACACAAACACCCGAATTAATATCTACCGGATAAGCCGTACAGCTATATCCAACTGGTATCGTCAATGACTCAATATTACAGTTGATCAGATTTGCTTTGATCAAATAGTAATTTGTAGTGGAAGCTGAAAAATCTCCCAATCTGTAAACATCACCATTCGGTACAACTGCTACAAGTGGATTAGTTCCGTCGTAGTTATCTACTTTTTGAACCGATTGAATAACCAGATTACCTGCTTTCTTACCTAACCAAACATTCGCAAATGATCTAGAGTCAGATGTATTCGCTATTTTTACAACCCATGAAACTATTTGACCGTCTGGGCTCATGTCTCCATCTAAATTGTTGTTAGACAATTCAAGGGTTAAACTTCCAAATCCGGTATTGTAATCTAACTGTTGCGTTTTTGAGAAAGGTGTTTTAATACCTGCTCCATCAACCGCATCACCTTCTAAAGTAACTCCTATTGATTGAACTAAAGCAGTTGCCGAAGGCTCACATTCAAATAGAGAAACCGTTGGAGTAATTTCAATAACAAAACCTTCATCAAGATTTTTATTACCAGTCAAACCTGAAATGATACTTATTAAATCTACGATATATGTACCATTATTTACATTAAGTCCCGAGATAGTAGCAGTATTGTTAATCCCCAACCAAGGTTGGTTTTTAACTTCCACCCTCATACCAGTTAATGTCAAAAATGCAGGAACTGTTAAAACCGCTTTTGTCGGTTGAAATAAATTGCGAAACTCGCCTTCAAACACACCGTCTTGTCTTGAAAAACCAAGAATTGACGAGGTGATCACGAATTTATTATCGCTATTGCTACAAGTTGTGAAATCGGTTTTACTTCCTTTAACGTCAATGGAATTATTTACATAAAAACCAGTTGCTGTATAAGCTCTACCACATATTTTCTCAACACCATTTGAATCGATTAAATAAGACTTCGTCGGGAATTTTTTTAGTCCTACTTGAGAGTCTAAAGCTTTAAACTTCATCGAAAAGCGAACTTTATCACCTTGAGCAAAAGTAATTAGTGTATTAGGTTGCGTCGCAAGATCAAATTGCAAAACATAGTTGGTAGGATTTTCTACCACTGTCAACCCATCAAACAGAAATTCAACACCACCACGTGTTACTACTAAGCTACCAGCAGTAGTCAACAACTGCACATTGGTGTCTGCGTCTTTTTCTATTTGGAACTTCACTTTTGTCCAAGCACCTGCTGATGTTATGATTACATCAGAATCCTGATAAACCTCTAATACATCTCCAGTTATAAAAGTACGTACATTGGTGTTATTTTTGTCTACAGGAGTATTAGTTGGTACGCCAGAAGCATTCACGGCAAACCCTAAAGTAGTTCTTTCTAAATCTGCTGAACGGTTGTGCAATCCATCGGCACATGGCCCTGCATCACAATAACCCAGTAAATCTACCTGATTACATTTAAAACTAACTGGTGCACAGCCTGGAGTTTTAATCAATTCCCCACCTATTTTATACCACACATCTTGGACCTCTCCTGGAATTTCTCCACCATCGCATAAAAAGTCAATAGGGAATTTCAAACGACTGTTAGACAGGTTTAAATCCTGTCCTGCTGGCCAAGCTTGAGAACCATAAGTAAATGTCAAACGGTACTTATTGGCACCATCTGCAGATGGAACTGCATTAACAGCACTAGCACCAGAAAACAATTTTATATCGTTGATGTTTGCCACAGTTAACAAATCGGATAACTCTATGGTAATATCAAATTTATCTCCAATGTTTAAACCTGCTGAAGGAATTACAAAATCAGTAAATAAATAATCCGCACCATAAGGTTGCCCCGATACGATATCAATTTCGCCGATATTTAATCCTTCGTAAGTATAAGTAACCGCTGAACTAACCGTTTTAGTATCGGCATAAGGTCCGCCACAGCCACCTGTGAAGTCATAAGAAAGACTGTAGTAATTATCATTTGTAGTAAATGAAGTTGGTGCTGTTTCACAGCTAGAAGCACTAGGTGCGCCGTAGAACTGATCAAATTTCACCACTACAGTTTGATTCGGATCTAAAGTATTATCAGCACTGATATTAACTTTGATTCGAGTCGGTTTAGTTGCAGTCCCCTCAATCACCACAATATCAGCTGGATTCACTGCGATCCCACCTATTGTAAGAGAATTGATATTGATATAACCTTCCACATCATTAGTTCCTATTTCAAAACCAACAGAAGAAGCCTCCGCATTCCCTGTATTCTTAACATTCCAAGTATTGGTATAAGTTTGATTGAAACAGGTTATTACTGGAGGAACCGCCGTTACTGCTAACGAAGGTTTAAACGTATTATCTATATTAATAATATGTTGAGCCGTACCATTCACGTTGGAATTAGTACATTTCGTAGTACACCCATAATACACCTCATAAATTGTAGGTGTTAAAGAACAGCTGTTAATTTTCACTTTTTCTTTAAACGAAATAGTCCCACCTGTTCCTAAAGATGATCCGGAAAAAGTTATTTTATTTGGATTAGTAGCATCTACTGTCCAACCCAAAGCAGAAGCAGTTTCATAAGAAACATGACTTAAGCCATTACCCAATAAACGCTCTAGTACCAAAGTCGAGATTGCTCCATTTCCTTGATTTCGAATCGTTACCGTACGCATAATTTCATCACCTACTTTACCCGAACTAACCGCTGGGTTGATTGATACCCTTAAAATGGCATAATCGATGTTGATGATTTCACTGGTTCCACTTTGTGGATTCGTTGTACATCCTGAAAATGTATAACTAACTACTTGTTGTTCTGGAGCCACTGCACTACCAATAACCGAGCACAGCGCTTTAACATTGTAAGTAATCACCATCTCCTCAGATGAAGGACCTGCCGTTAGGCTAGGCAAATTAGCAGTAACCCCCTGTCCGGTTTCTCCTGAAACCGTTACGGTATTGCCATTCGCTTTTACAGAACCCGTTTGCAGTTCAAAACCTGCTGGGATCTCAATTTTTAATTTTCCTTGGTTACAAGCTCTACTGCCCTTACCGATTCTTACCGTCAATTGCTGGTAATCACCGCAAACACTAAGTAACGGAACATTACTGTCCGTTTTTAGAGTTTGAGCAGTCGCACTAGTTACAAGTAGCAACATAAAAGAAAACAAAGCCACCATTGGAATGGGTACCCTGTTTCTAAAAATCGCAAAAAATCGCATTAGTGTAATTTTGTAATTCATAAATTGTTTTTTTGTTTTTAATTAAGTTCTGATCACCGTTTTTTAGTGTGATTTCGGTGATTAATTGCGGATTAATTGTTGGTCGTCATTCTCATAAATTATTTTTAATGGTTAAACACTCATAAACTAAAACTTTCAATATTTTTTCGTATATTTCAAGTTGCTATTTAGTAAACTGTAGTAAATAGTGACTTGTTGTCTATTCTCTTTCGTTAAAAAAAATCACACCTTTTTACATTTCCACAGAGATGGCTGCTTAAAAGGAGCTTATTATTTATATGTTTACAACACAGGATTTCCTTGACATCTTAACATTTTAATTATTCAATCCGTTATTCACTTATTGAAATATTTAGACTTTAACTAACAGCACAGTTCTGTAATCCTAGCAGCACTTTTATAAAAATGTCTCCACTTCGGATATTTTCAAACCGTGCGCATGCCAAAATCCGATTCTGATATTATTTTTGCAAAATTCTAACAATCAGGTTGATAAAATGTTTCAAAAAATTGAAACGAAATACACGCCAATAATTTGGAACATTTATTTTAGAAGTACTAGTTTTATAAAAATCGAGTAATTACAAGGCTTTGACGAGGTGTTGTCCCAAAAAACGAGGACAATAGGATTCCCAGAAAAATAATTTTGAAAAAAAAAAGCTATTTGAATGTTCTTTTTCAGCTTTTTTTAAACATTTTTGGTTTTTTATTGAGCCACATCGCGAAATATTATCACAACGATCTAATAACAATGCGCAAAATGCAACAAAAACCACTATATAATAAACAAAACCTACCAAAAGAAGTATAAATCAGCAAAAATCCAATTAAATATTTAACAAAATTGAATATTAAAAAAACGGGGAAAAATTCTACAACAAAAATGACTTTAGAAAAAAACTGTGCCCGTAGATACAGCTTGTATTTCACCAAATACGGCAAAATATCTTAAAAAGTTAAATTAATCGCAAAACGCGATTACTTCAATAATAGCGAAAGACCTAGCGAAAGACCTAGCGAAAGACCTAGCGAAAGACCTAGCGAAAGACCTAGCGAAAGACCTAGCGAAAGACCTAGCGAAAGACCTAGCGAAAGAC
>NZ_JALJZV010000010.1 GCF_024171535.1 Flavobacterium sp. HSC-61S13
TATTGGAAACCTAAAACCTTTATGGAGTTAAAAGCTATGGTAAAAAAAGCAGTGTGGAATTATAATAACAAAAGACCTCATGACGCTATTGTTAAAATGACTCCTGTAGATTTTGAAAATAATTGGTTTAAAGAAAGTACTTTCTTTAAACCAATTATTACTATTTTTAATAACGAATTAAACATTCAAAAAACGGTCAACCTTATTTAGGGAAGTACAACGAAAATAGGTTTTGGAGATCGGGATTGTAAATTACAGTTCCCGATTTCCATACCTACCTACACGAATTGGGTCTTATGAAGGAACCTTTCTAGCGGTTTCTCGTTCCCAAATTCTATGTGCTTTTAAAGCTTGAATAAAATCTTGGGCAAAGTCCTTTTCATGGTCAAGTACCAAACCTTTATCTGCTTTTTTATTGTGAAAATAAGTTTCTTCAATTAATTTTTCAGTGCCTTTTGCAAAGCCTATTACCTTACAATGACGGTAAGCTTCATTGAGGAATTGGAAAAAATCGGGTTCATCCGCCAAAATTCCAAGTTGTTTTCCCGATGGTACATATACCGCGTCATACAAAACCGAAGCTTCAGTCAAATAACTGTGCTGAATATTCTCCGTACCGCCTTCCATGAATTTTAAATCACCAACCTTATTAGAAATCAAACAAGCTTGCGCTCCTTGGCTTTCCAAAGCTTTCTTTAATAAATCAATCGAAGCTTTAGAAACCCCATCAGCTACTAAAAACGCGACTTTTCTCGTGGCAATAGTCGCTTTTTCCGGATCGGCTCTCATGCTTAAAGCAGCTGATTTTAATACCTCTGCTTTGGGAGGTGTCACTGGATAGTTCGGATGGTTTTGCTTTGCAAATTGAACAGTCAACGCATCCAATCCCTTTGGGACCTCTAATCCCAAATTCGCAGCTACTTTTGCCGTTAAATCACCATTTATTTGAGATAGTATTCCCAAATACCTCTTGCGAATATCAATCCGATTAACCTTACTCAATTCAAAACTATAGGCATTAACTATATGTTGCTGTTCTTCTGGAGTTTGACTGTTATAAAACAAAGAGGCTTGCGTAAAATGATCGGCAAAACTCGTACTTCTAGCGCGCACTTTTTTACCATCTACCTGTTCTGCATGCGATACAAAGGCCTTTTCACCTTTCATCATCGCTTGATATGGACAACCGTTGCCGATACTATTAGGAAAATAAGCCGTTTCTCCTTTGGCTATGGTCGTACGCATAGACCCGTCACGTTGGTTATTGTGCACCGGATTGACAGGTCTGTTGATTGGTAGCTCTTGATGGTTGGCACCGCCCAGTCTATAAATCTGTGTATCGGAATACGAAAAAAGTCTGCCTTGTAAAAGGGGATCATTCGAGAAATCAATACCGCGTACCACGCGACCCGGATGAAATGCCGCCTGCTCTGTTTCAGCAAAGAAATTTTCTGGGTTTCTATTTAAGGTCATCTTTCCGATTATCTTAACCGGTACCAGTTCTTCTGGAATCAGTTTTGTAGGATCCAAAAGGTCAAACGAAAATCGATGCTCATCTTCCTCTGCTATAATCTGCACACCGAGTTCCCATTCCGGAAAATCGCCGCCATCAATAGCATCAAATAAGTCTTGTCTATGGAAATCGGAATTGAAACCCGATATTTTCTGAGCTTCATTCCAAGCTACACTATGAACCCCTAACAGCGGTTTCCAATGAAACTTGACAAAATGAGCCTTACCCGCTTCATTAACCAATTTAAACGTGTGAACGCCAAAACCTTCCATCATTCTCAAACTACGCGGTATGCCTCGATCCGACATCACCCACATCACCATATGTGCCGCTTCGGGCATCAGGGAAACGAAATCCCAAAAAGTGTCATGAGCCGAAGCTGCTTGCGGAATTTCATTATGGGGTTCGGGCTTAACAGCATGAATCAAATCGGGAAAATTCATCGCATCCTGAATAAAAAATACCGGAATATTATTACCAATCAAATCAAAATTACCTTCATCGGTATAAAATTTAACCGAAAAACCACGTGCGTCACGCGCTAAATCTGTCGAACCTCTAAAACCAGCTACAGTAGAAAAACGCAAAAACAAAGGAGTCTTTTTTCCCTTTGCAGACAAAAAACTCGCACAACTGTATTGAGATAAATCTTCATAACATTCAAATACTCCATGAGCACCCGTGCCACGTGCATGAACCACACGCTCAGGGATTCGTTCTCTATCAAAATGTGCCAGTTTTTCCCGAAAAATAAAATCCTCGGTAAGACTAGGTCCACGCTCTCCCACTTTTAATGAATTGTTATTATCGTTGATCGCAATCCCATCATTGGTGGTCATAACTCGATTAGAAGCATCCACTTCAAATTGACTCAGTTGATTCTTTTTTGAGTCGCCAGATAAATTTCCTTTTTCGTTCATACTTTTTTATTTTGGTTAAAGAATGTTTAATTTACAACAAATAAACCACGGTATTACACAAATCAAAAAATATAACCTTAAATAATCAATGATTTAATAATTTTCTCAATACTAGTTCTTATAAAACTTTGCTTATATAAACCGTTCACAAAGCTCGAAACACTCGTGTCTCCACATGATTTAAACCCAAATTTTTAGCAATCGCTCTTATTTTTGCGATACCTGGACTATTATGATTTTTAAATGGCACGGGAAATCGCCACAAGTGTGTACTGATTCTTTTAGCATCTACCATAGAAGAAGTTTTTCCATTATTATAACGTCCTTGATCTTGTAAAGCGATCAATCGTTTGTATGCAGGATCCACGCCTTCAAAATAGTGCATTGCTGACCAAGGACCGTCGTCAAAACTGATTTCTACCTGAGTATTTTGATCCGCCGCAAATACATTTACATAGATGTACTGATCATTTAAATGGTGTAGCGACTGATCCCAGTCTTTATATTCTGGGGACCAAATCGACATTTGTTTGGATTCACTCCGCCCCGACACTTTATATTGCAATTGCTGTTTTCCTGCGTCAGTATATAGATGCCAATACCCTTTCCATGTACCGTCATACATCATTGCAAACGGAATTCCCTCTATATCATGTGGCCCTTGCCACCACGCACCACAGACAGCTCCCGCCACTAATTGATGTATAGCTGGATTGTTTTTGCGTTCAAAGTATTTATGATATTGAGTATGGGTATGCCCCGTTGCTATAAATACTTCGGGATACTCAGCAAATAATTCGAGAAAATCGTTTTTATCCTCCATAAATTCGACAGGGATATGCATCATTACAGTGATTTTCCGATGTTTAAACTCCTGCAATATCTTGTTTAAAAACACTTTTTGCATGACGTCTATTCCTCCTACATACTCCTTATCGCTAATTGGAATGATATTGTTTAAAACTACGATCAACTGTTCGCCATATTCCAATGCATAATAGGATGGCCCAAATACTCTTTTAAAACTGTCATCGCGTTGCTCGAGCTTTTCCCTACCGAAGTTTAAGTCGTGATTTCCTGCTACATAATAAATCGGTGCACCAATTAATCCCAATGATTGCGCTAAGGGTTCAAAAATTTCAAGATTGTCAAAAACCAAATCTCCGAGTGGGAAAATCAAATCAGGAGGATCTTTGGCCAGTTCTTCTACCACTAATTTTTCCACATGGTTGATGTCGTCCATGACATCAACTTGTAAATCACCCAATAACACAAAATCACTGCGTTTATTCTCTTCTTGTTTATAAAGCGGGAAATCATAGATTTCCTCAGCATCATTTTGTTTCAGTGGAATAAAAAACTCGACCTTATTATTTTTACTTAGCGGCGACTGAAATCCAGAGGGTTTGATGATAAATACGGAAAGATCTGGAATTAGCTCTATTTGATATTCTCCCTGAGCATTTGTAGCTACTAGATCCCGTCCATTACTCAATAAAACTCCAGACAATAGGGGTTCACCAAGATCGTACACCTTATTTTTATTACTATCCTCAAACACTTTGCCGCGGACTGAAATACCTTGTGCATCAGCCTTAAGTAATCCAAATACACAGCATAAAATAGCTCCTAAATAGTTCATTTATTTCTTTTTTAATTTAAGCAATTTGACGATTTTTTGATGTACTTCATTGTTTTCATATACCCCACTAAATTGACTTGAATGTGGACCGTATGCAAAGATTGGAACCATTACCCCAGTATGATCATTAGAAATAAAATCTCCTTCTATATAACTTTTAACCACATCTCCTTGAGGTATAGCAAAACCCGAAGTTTCATGATCGGCGGTAATTATCACCAAGGTTTCTCCATCTCGATCTGCAAATTTTAGAGCCTCCGCGACTGCTTTATCGAAATCAATACCTTCTGTGACTATACCACCCGTATTATTAAAGTGTCCATACGAATCAATTTTTGCGCCTTCCACCATTAGAAAAAACGGCTTTTTTTTAGCTGCTAAAAAATTTATGCTTTGTTTCGTAGCCTGCGCTAAAACATCATCCCTACCATCAATAATACCAGGCAACGAACCCGAGCTTAAAAAGATCCCCACTTTAGCTGCCGTTGCTTGAGATAAATCCTTTACCTCATCTACCAGTGTGAAACGACTTGCCAAATCAATATCTTTAAATTTATTTTTACCCGCTCCTATAAACAAAGAAAGTTGGCTAGCCCATAGATCTTTTGCTATCAGACTCTCCTGATCTCGATCCAATTGGTGAGCATAAAATGATGCTGGTGTAGCTCCGGTAATTTCATCGGTGGTTATACAAGCCGTATTGAATCCATTTGGAGCTAATAATTCTGTTATATTTTGAATCGGTAATCGATTAATTCCCATACCAATGGAGCGATTATACGTTTTTTGCCCTGTCGCTAGCGCAGTACCTCCCGCAGCGGAATCAGTAGTAAAGTCGTCAGCAGCTTGTGTCTTTATCAATCCAATACTCCGTAGTTGCAATAAGGATAGATCACCTCGATTGGCTAAGGCTGCAGCGGATATTTGTGTTAATCCATTTCCATCGCCAATTAATAAAATCACATTTTTTATCGCCTTAGCCTTATTATCACTGCTGAAAGTAGGCTTATATACATCTGAAAAAAGTTGATTGTGATAAACATTTGTACCGAGACGATCTAAATACGTCCTAGCTTGATAGGGTTGATCTGTGTTTATAATATCAACTCCGAGGTCTACAAAGGCTTTCCATGCGGTTTTCCCATCAGGGGTACCCCAAAATCGAAGAGGTTTACCCATTTGATGCACCCTATTGATCACATCTTGTACCTTTAATCTTTCTTGCTCAACCATACGTCCTTTACCATTCCAAACCGAATAGTCTCTAAAGTTTAGGCTAACCATCGCAACTTTATCCCAAATCGCTTTATTATCTAATGGTTCTAAACTTTGGTAGTCAATTTGTACATAATTCGGTACAGTAATAAAATAGTCCAAAACCGGTTTCTGCCCCGAAATAACGAACATTAAGTTTTGTTCGATAATGGTCGTTTCATACTTTTTTAAAAGAGGCAATAACAACTTCATTGATTCCTGAGGATCTCCCTTAAAATCAATCAAGAAATGAAGGTTTTTTGCTGAACCAATTTTTAAATCTAATGCAGATACTAGAGGTTTTAAATATAGGCTTTCCAAAGTTCTAGTTGCCTCAATGTCTTCTTTATCATGAGCCACAAATAGATTTCCCTTTTCTAAAATCAAGTCTACTTCTATCGATTGCAAACCATTGGAGTAGGCATTCCAAAAAGGTGATTGTTGTTGATAGTCGTTATGAGAATGTATTTTAATTGCTTTATTTTGACCATAAGTAGCCCAAACTCCCAAGAGCATGGCTATGGATAAGATGATTTTTTTCATATATATAGTTATTGCGTCAAATCTTAAATACCGACTTTAGCATTATTAATGATTTTTTGTAAAATGGATTAATAGAAGAGCCGCCTGTATAAAGCGACCCTTCTTTGAAAAATAAAATTACCAACCGTGATTTTGTCGTATACCCGAAGAGAGCACCGCTTTGTTAGGAATTGGCCATACCTGCATATAGCTTTTATCAAAATTTCTTGTTTTCCAGACCTCTCCAATTTCAAAACTAGAATCTGGGTTTGAGCGATCCTTGTAAATCCTACCGTATAAGGGTTTATTGTAGGTAACTTCCGCATCTCCCCATCGAACGAGATCAAAATGCCTATTGGCAAATTCTCCTGCGAGTTCTACTCTGCGTTCGTGTTTTAAATCTATCATAGTCGCGGCTGACTTCGGCTTTAGGCCAGCACGTTGTCTCACTAAATTTAGTGATTCATCTCCATTTTGACCAGACATGATCTGAGCTTCAGATTTCATCAATAAAACCTCAGCATAACGCATTAAAGGCACGTTGTAAACGGTAGTTGGTTTGTTTCCATTGGTATTGATAAAAGTACCTAAGGCATTTTCGAATTGGTATTCATACATATACTTATTGAATTGGAAACCCGAAAGAGAATTTTCTGAACTATAACGCTTTGATTTTCCGAAATAGGTAATTTCATCACCAAAACTCAATAAAGTCACTTTTTTTCGAGCATCCCCCTCTTCAAACTCTTGATATAAACTTTCTGTAGGCGTAAAATATCCCCAACCGTTATAAGTTCCCCAACCTTTGTTTTCAAGCATACAGCCCGGAAGTATACTACCGCCTTCAATTCCTGAATTAACAGACCAGATATACTCTGAAGTCCAGTTGTTTAAATGGCTGTGTAGCAGTCTAAAATCTTGATCGGGTTTTGCAGTATAAATTAAGGCTCTACCCGACCCTGAATTAGTAACTTCATCACAATATTTAATTACCTCCTGATACTTACTCGAATCATATTGACTCCAATATAAATATGTTTTAGCGATATAGGCCAAGGCTGCATCTTTATGTGCACGTCCGTAATTGGCACCAGAGAACTCGGTAAAAAGCGTCAATAATTCTGCAGACTTTGTAAAATCCTCCACTATAAAACGATAATTCTCTATCACGCTTTTAGGCCTTTCAAAACTGCCAGCAGCTTGCTCCATATTCTGTTCTGTAACTATAGGGACTCCACCATTTTGCCCATCATCTCCATAAGTATGAGCCAGCCAGAAATAGTGAAATGCCCTCATAAAATAAGCTTCTCCTAAGATTCTTGTCTTTAGTTCTTCATTAATATTCATAGCTGGAACATGAGCAATAATATCATTGGCTCTACGAATAATTTTATAAGAATTCAGATAAATATCACTGACGTAGTTTTCATCGCCATTCATATTAAAATTTTTAATATTATCGGCAGTGGCATTTAACCGTCCTGTAACCATATCATCAGAAGCATTGATGTACCAGAAAAAGCCTCGACCAAACATTTCGTCATTATTCATCATCTGATACAAACTGTTTGACGCCTCAATAGCATCTTGTTCACTTTTCCAAAAATTCTCATAAGAGGCATTTCCCTTTGGATCTAGTTCTGTAAAATCTGAACTGCATGCCCCGAAAGTCATCACCAGCATTAATCCAATTGCAAAGCAATATTTTGATAAATTATATTTTTTCATTTGTAGTATATATCTTTAAATTAAAATTAGAGGCAGTCCCTACTTTTCAATGGTATTCCCTTGTTGTCAAGCTTTTGTAATAGCTGCTCTTCAACTCAAGTACTCGTTAAAATGTAAATAAAAACCCTCCTGATATGGTACGAGCAACTGGATATTTAGCGACATCCAATCCGACACCTCCCACTTCGGGATCAATTCCTTGATATCCAGTTATTGTTAATAGATTCTCACCAGAAATATAAAGTCTTAAACTCGTATTTGCAGAAAGGTTTTTCATCAAAGACTCTGGTAAAGTATAACCTAGAGTGATGTTTTTCAATCGTAAATATGAGGCATCCTCCAAATACCAACTTGAAGTAGTTCCATAATTCTGATTATCATCTTTAGTAGAGACCCTAGGAATACTTGTATTTGTATGTGCTGTTGTCCAAGCTCCCTGCACTCTGCTATCTAAATTATATCCTTGTTGTGAAGCGTTATAAGCTGTAAATTTGTATCCATTAAAAACTTTCACATCACCAACTCCTTGGAAAAACATACTTAAATCAAAGTTTTTATAATCTAAATTCAAACCAAAACTATACGTAATCTTCGGTATATAGGCATCCATAAATTCCTTATCCGCATTATCGATCTTACCGTCGTTATTGCTGTCTTTGAAGATCAAGTCACCCGGTTTTGCATTGGGTTGAATTAAACTTCCGTTGGCACCTCTGTGATTGTTAATTTCATCTTGCGATTGGAAGATACCTATGTACGGAACAAGATAGGTTCCATAAAGTGACCGTCCCACTACAGAACGATAGGGATTTAAAGTACTGCGTACATTATCACCATGAGCGATATAATCAATACCGCTTTGGTTATATCCGTCTAGATTGACCAATTCATTTTGCAGGAAACTCGTATTACCAAAAATCTTATAATTTACATTACCTACCTTATTGTTAAAACTCAAAGAAAGTTCTAAACCTTTATTGAGTACTTCTCCCCCGTTGACATCTGCCGCTGCAGTACCGTGGTGTGCATCTTCCAAACCAGGAATAATCATTCCCTTTGTGCGCTTCGAAAAATAATCTGCGACTAGGTTTAATTTTCCATTAAAGAAAGAGGCATCCAATCCCAAGTCCCAAGATTCTGAAGTTTCCCATTTTAACTCGGGATTAGATTGTCGATTGATATAAGTTCCTTTACTGTCTAAGGCGGCATCCTCTCCCATAATGATATTGGTACTGCTCAACGGAACATCGAAAGAATAATATGCTACGGAATTGATGTTTCCAATTTGTCCCCACGAAGCGCGAAGTTTAAATTCATTAATAGCTTTTATATCAAAGAAGTTTTCTTGTGAAATACGCCATCCCGCAGAAGCTGAAGGAAAGGTTTCGGATTGATTGTTCTGAGCTAAACGTGAAGTTCTATCACGACGTAAACTAGCTGATAAAAAATATTTATCGTCATAATTATACATCGCTCGCCCAATTACTGATGTCAAAGCATCGTCATAAACCTCTGTTTCAGGTTTGCGGATCACTGAAGCATTACTCATATAATGATTGAAGGACTCTTCACTACTGAATCCTTCTCCCTGTTGGGAGCAAAAATCATAATTTGTCTTTTGAGCAGAGTGAATTGCAGTCAAATTTAGGTCGTGTTTTCCAAAAGTTTTTTGATACGTCAACTGATTGTCCCAAATCCAATGGCTTTTATTATAATTACTCTCAAACAGGTAATTATTCAAATTACTACGTCCCAATTCGGGTACTTTTGGTGTAAATTTCTTATATTTATTAGTCGTGTAATCGTAACTGTATGTGGTTTTGAAATTCAAGCCATCAACTATGTTGTAGTTCAAATATACATTAGCATTAATAAAATTGGTAGGACTTTCAATTGATGGACGTTTTAATAAGGCAACAGGATTATATACGTCTCCATAAGCGCCTGCAAAGGCAGCCAAATCTTGAGGTACTACTCCACTGAAACCTCCCTTTTCATCATAAACAGGTGCTGCCGCTGGCATATAAAGCGCATTAACAATACTGCCTGAATAGGAATTTGTGGTGTTTGTTCCAACGGCTTGCGTATTTGAATAATAGATGTTTTGTCCTATAGTAACCTTATCTGTTAGATTAATATCTGACTTCACTCTAAAATTATAACGTTCTGAAAAGGTTCCTATCAACGTACCTTCTTTTTTATTGTATCCAAAAGAAGTCATATAACTCCCCTTTTCGGATCCTCCTGAAATGTTAGCATCTACGTTATAGATTGCAGCGGTTCTAAAAATTTCATCCATCCAATTGGTACGCGTGGTTTGCCCCCAAGGATTTGCTTTAGGATCATGTGCACTTTGTCTAGGAGCACCAGCATTATCTGCCGCTTGATTATATATAGCCGCCTGACCCTGCGCATCTAATGGTGTTGGCAAATTTGTTGCCGTTTGCATACCGGTATACATATTTAAAGACACTCGTGTTGCCCCTGGTTTTCCTTTCTTAGTAGTAATAACAATAACCCCAGAAGATGCTTGTGCACCATAGATTGCGGCGGCTGCTGCATCTTTAAGAATAGATACCGATTCGATATCACTTGGGCTAATTGGAGGTCCGTAGTACGGCACTCCATCAACCACTGTTAAAGGTTCTTCATTTGCCAAAGATCCCGTTCCTCTAATCACTATTTTACTGTTTTCAGATGGATCTCCACCCTGCTGCATAACAGTAACCCCCGCTACCTGTCCCTGTAAAAAATCAGTTACATTTGAAACCGGTCTGGAACTTAATTTCCCAATTTCATCCACTGTTGCAATAGAAGTTGTAATATTCTTTTTTTTCGCGGCTCCATATCCAATGAGTACCACCTCGTCCAATACGTTATTTTCATCTTCCAATACCAAATTAATCGTTTGACTGCCTGCATAGGTCATAGATTGTTTTTTATAACCCAGATATTCAACAGTCAAATTACCTTTTTCTTGTTTTAGCGTGATGCTATAATTTCCTTCAATATCAGTAGTGGTCCAAGTGCTGTTGTCCTTGTTAGCTACTACCGTAGCAAAGGATACTACTTGCCCATCTGATTGTGCCGTAACCTTCCCCTTGATCACAACTTGAGCCTGTACTAAAGTTAGTCCAGACAAGTACAACAGCAACGTAAATAAAAAGTGTCGTTTCATAAGTTTTACTATTTTCGATTTGCTTCAAAATTATAGTAGTGACTAGTTGCAATAGGGTAGAAATCTTTCTAATTGGTGGTTTTTTATTACATATTAGGCTGGAAAACGACTTGATTTAGGGTGTTTTTTTTGCAATAACAATGGCTTAATATTCACTTAATCCACTTGCAACAATGCTTTCTTCTTTTTTATAAGATGACGGACTTACCTGATAGTGTTTTTTAAAGGTTTTACTGAAATATTTCGGGTCATTAAACCCACATTCAAAACTGATTTCTGATACGGTGAGGTTTCCATATTGTAACATGTTTTCCGCTTTTTTTAAACGGAGTTGTATTAAAACTTCTGATGGTGAGATCTGTAAAATTTCTTTAAAGATCCGATAACACTTCATTTTAGAAATACCCAATTGTTCGGTTAGTTGCTCTATTCCAAAATCAGCATTACCCAGTTTACTAGTCATCATTTCCATCGCTTTTCGCAAGAGTCTTTCGTTGGACGACTCTAATCGATCTTCCTGCTCTATCACTTCACTATTCCACATATAAGCGGTCGCTTCTTTGTTTTGCTTATCATAGCTGATTCTCTTTTGAATCTTGTTTTCTATGATGTTTTTGTTGAGAGGTAAGTGAATAAAATCAGTCACTCCCAATTGTACCAACTGTTCTTGTAAAAAGTAATCGACCTCCTCTGCAATATAAAAAATCAACAAGCGCTGTTTATTTACTGTTTTCTGAATACGACTAAATAAAGACAGCAAAGCATCTGAAATTGGGATATTGTATAGAATTAAAGCATCGAACTTATAGTGTTCTATATTACTGATAACTTCATTAATCTGGTTGTTATAAATCAACTGATATCGCTCTTCACTTCCTAACAACTGCAAGACCAATAAATGGTCCTGATCTTCAGCATACACCAAAAGGTTATTTTTATCCTTAGGTAGGGTTTGTAGCTCTTGCAAATAGATGTTCCAATCTTTTGCGTTATTTTCCTGCTGTGCTTCGCTGGACAAATCCAGTGGTAAACGGATCAATACCTGAAAACTACGCTGCGACAAGTCTATCAGGCTACCGCTTAAATCTTGAAGTAAGACAAAAAAAGCTCTATAATATGGACTAAAGAGACTGTTTTCCCTCCAATAAGTTTGAAGTAACTTACTTTCCGAAGCAATCGATACTTCCAAATAATCTTCAACGATATCAAAGGAAACTTCAATTTTCTCGTCTTGTTTCATATACTTGCAGCAATCATTCATAAAGTATTTAAACAAAAATTTCAAACGCATTAAATCAATTTCTACCCTTTGTTTACCTATACTGCTTTTCACATCAATGCTTACCAAAGTTTTCTTTTCATTATACTTCCATTCATCATGTAACTTATTAATTAAATCTTGAAGCCTAATACTGATTTTCTGTGGAGAGTCAAAATCTTTAATCTGCTCGAGATAATCCCATTCTCTAACCATATCATACAAACCGACTACTTTATTCTTCGTTGTATTGTGCATGGCGACATGATCTAAACTCCCAAGGATTTCAACCAAGGATTTTTTAATTTTTGAAAGCACAAAAACTCGAAATTTTTCAATTTCTATATCCGCATTTTTAAAACGACTATGCAGTTCTAAAACTTCTTTTTGCTGCTTTAAAATCTCACCATTAAGATTGTCGAGCTGTATATACTGTTGTCTAAGACTCTCCTTCTGTAACAATACTTCTTCGGTACGTAGTGCCACTTCTTTCTTTAAGGCTATTTCGCGTTGTAAAACGATTTGTTGCTTTCTTTTAAACCTCCACACAAACAAAGAGATCAGAACCGCAATGACTATTAGTATAAAAAAGGGGTTGGCGTAAAAAGGTTTACGTATGACAAACGATTTGGAAAACACTACTTCTTTTTTTGTTCCTAAGGTGTTCCTAACTTGTATGTTGTAAGTATTTGGTGCTAACTTATCCAACAGTATATCATTTTGTGGTAACACGCGCCAATCGTCAAAAAGCCCTTCAATTCGATATTCAAACTGATTTTTCAGATAAGTATTAAAGCCGATCGGGTATAGTTCCAATTTGATATCATTATCTTTAAAAGCCCGCTCTACCATTTCATTGACTACAACGGGTTCTCCGTTAAAGACAATTTTAAAATCAGGAACCTCTTTGGGGATTTGTAATTTTTCTGCATCAAATAAATTAACTCCTCTATTTCCAGCGAACATCAGTTTACCTTGGGTATTCTGATAGGCTGCTCCTTCGGAGAACTCTAGTCCCTGCCAGCCATTATAATTACTGAAATTCAAAACTGCCATGCTCTTTTTATCAATAGAGGCAATACCTTTGGTGGTGCTAATCCATATTTTGTTTTTATACGGTAGAAAACTGTATACCAAGTGACTTGGTAAACCCTTTTCTTCTGTCAGCTGCTGCTTTAGCTGCTTAGCAGATGAAAATATTGAAATTCCTCCTAAACTTCCAATCCAAATATCTTTGGAATACGGGTCAACATAAGTGACGTACACACTATTCCCCAAAACACCATCGTCAAGATTTAGATGATTTATTTCACCCGAACTGATATCATAAAATACTACTCCTTCCTTTTCTGTTGCTAACAATAACTGCTTAGCATCCACTGAAATATGTCTAATATGATACTTCATTAAGGTTTTCTGATTCAAAAATGGCACGAATTGCTGTTTGATTAAATCGAACTTGGCTATTCCTCCCCAACAAGCAATCCATAAAAACGGTCCGCTTTCTTGAAAATGGTAGTTGCGATTATTGGTAAAATGGGGTGTGGAACCTTGTTCGTAATAGATCTGTTCGCCATCTCTGATTTGTATAACTCCTGCATAAGTACCAATCCATATACTTCCATAACTGTCGGTATATAAGCTCCGTATACGCAACCAATCTGCATTAACTTTAGCTCGTGTTAATGGGTACGTTCGGAAAACACCACCTTTCTTATCTTGGGTGTATATGCCTTGGGTATAGTAGCCCAACCACAACCTTCCTTGTTGATCTTCAGTAATGGCCCTCACGGTTTCTGACGGTAAAAACGGCTGCTCTTTATGATGCGAATAAATGGTTTTAATATCTTCGTTGCGATTCACCATCATTGCGATTCCTCCATCCTTTGTACCCAACCACAAATTGCCTAACAGGTCTCTATGCAAAACAACAATTTCATTGCTTCTTAAACTAAGGGTATTATATGGATCTGTAGTATAGGTGTCTTGAATCACATATTTTCCGTGGACTTTGCTTATATAATATAAGCCTTTGTCCTTTGTCGCAACCCAAAAATGCAAATCATCCTCTTTTATAACATCATTTATTACAGTATCTTTAAACAAATGTTTCAAATCTGTAATCCATGCATCTTTGGGCTCTAATAAGACTTTATGCAACTGATCTTTAACAAATTCTCCCGACTTCCATAGGTATTTACTTCCATCATTTAAAGTCACGAGCAATTCCCCTTGTACAGTTAAACTCATATCAATAATAGACGCTGGAAAGCTATAATTGATAAATTGATCTTTTCCTCGATATAAACTGACTTTTTGATCATCACACCAGATCCATAGTTCTTCGCGATAATCTGATGTTATTTTATAGATGTTATTTCCAGCAATACTTGACGCATTTTGCGGGTTGTGTTTATAAACTGTAATTTTTTTACCATCATATAAATTTAAGCCATCCCAGGTACCTATCCATAAAGATCCATCTTTATGATTGAACATCGTATTTACCGAATTATTAGAAAGTCCATCCTTGGTAGTAACGTTATTAAAATGAATGTTTTGACCGTAAGTAAATAAACTTACAAAGAGAAAAAAAAAGAAGTAGCGCATTAATAGTATTTACATTTATGACGCGCTAAATGTAAAACATCAAACTTGGAGAATGCGAACCCTATCATTAAGATTTGGTTACTACAATGTAAGTTAAAATTGAAATGTTCTTTAAGTATTAAAAAAACGAAATTGTGGGGAATGCGAAAAAGAATTCGACTAAAAGCAAGGCAAAGAAAATACATGCTTCATACGCATCGGTTTGGCTACCGATTGCTAATTGAAACAAACCTCTACTAAAAAGATTTAGTTGAGGTTTGTTATCAAGGTAAAAATATTATTTTTTTGACTCTTCAATAGAAACTTTTCTAAACTCTTTCAAAAGTTTTTCAAGTTCTAAAGTTGATTTACGTGCTCTTGCTCCAGCAGCTTTAACTCCTTTGTCAATTAATGATTCAGATTCGTTTTTAAAAGTTTCGATTTCTGAATGAATTTTTTGGATTAAATTTTCCATGATAAATTTTTATTTAATTAAGATTACAAAATTAGCAGTTTAAGAATCAGATGCAAGAATTTTGCAATCAAATATCTGTTTATTTTCAAGGATTTTTTGATTTTAAAACAACAAAAAAGCATAAAACAACCGATCTTAATGCTATATTATTAAAGACAAAGCAACAAGCCTGCATTTCTATAAAAAAAATAAGGTTTATTTTTCACATAGTCCAAAAACATTGGGATCTTGCTTCCTTGTTTAAATTTAGGACTTAAGGAATTTTTTTACAACTTTTAATATATTTCTCTCAAAACACCATTAGCAACAAGAGATTCAGTACGAAGTTTAACCGTTAATACATTTGTAAAGCTTCCATCATCTTGAATATATCAAACGTACTTAAAATAAAATTTGATGGTTTCAAATAATAATAGTTACTTTGCATCGAGAAATCGCGATATATAAAAATGATTGAGTTATTTAAAATGCTTTCTAACGAGCACCGTTTACAAATTCTCTTTTGGCTAAAAGAACCTCGAAATCATTTCGAAGCTATTGATATAGAGCCTGAAGTAGATGACTTTGGTGTATGTATGAGTATTATTCAAAAAAAAATAGGCCTTTCTCAATCTACTACCTCCTCTTACCTTAGTGGCCTAGTTAATAGTGGCTTATTACTATCTGTTCGCGAAGGAAAATGGACTTACTATAAAAGAAATGAACAGCAAATTCAAGAGCTCGCTTCCTATATTAAACAACAATTGTGATTTTTTTTTAAATCAAACATATCGACAATTATAGATATTTAATTATATAGAATTAAAAATATAAATTATGGAAAAACATCGTGTTTTTGATCGCGTATTTGCACCCGATCGACTGACTTTAGGAATTTTTCTTCCGCTAGAAGTAAACCAACCAAATCAAACTACCTACAATACGCATATCGAACAGATCAAGCGGATTGACAATTGGGGATTTCCAGCATTATGGGTACGGGATATACCGATTTACGACCCTAGTTTTGGCGATGTAGGACAGGTTTTCGACGCCTTAAATTACCTGTCGTTTATTGCGGGACAAACCACACAAATTGCGTTGGGAACAGCGAGCATAGTGATGCCGCTCTGGCATCCGATAGCATTAGCCAAAGCAGTGGCTACATTGGATCAGCTATCGGGTAATCGGGTACTCTTAGGTGTGGGTTCAGGAGATCGAATGGGCGAGTTTCCGGCATTTGGTTTGGACTTTAATGATAGAGGCGCACGCTTTAGAGAAGTTTTTGAACAATTCAAGCAACATACCGAAAAGTCATTTGCTGCGATTCAATCTACAATTAGCGATTTTAAGGGAATGGACGTAGTACCCAAACCCCTTTCCGGCAAAGTTCCGCTGTTACTAACTGGTGGAAGCCAACAAACCTTGACGTGGAATGCCCAAAATGCCGACGGTTGGATTACCTATCCAGGAGCCACAGCTACTGCCAACGACACCGCGCAGATAAGCCAGAAAATAAATGCCTGGAGGAATCTAATCCCCAACGGTACTTTTAAACCGCATATAACTAATGAATGGATAGAACTTTCAGAAGATCCTCATTTTCCTAGAACGCCATTAAGAGGCGGATTTATTTTAAAAACGGGACGTTTGGGACTTATTGAATTGTTATCAGAATGGGAGAAAGCCGGAGTCAATCATGCCGCAATAGGCATCCATTTCAGCAAAAGACCGACAACGGATGTAATCGATGAATTGGCCACAGAAGTACTTCCTCTTTTTTCAGGTTTAAAGCGGTAAACCAGCGATATATTCGTAACATCAAGTACAGTAAAACAGTACAATATGGCTAAATTTCATAAGTATTTCCTAAATGTTATTGGGTCATATCTATACTTTAAATGCAATTCTCTACATTCGGAGAATATTAATGAAAAAACAAAAAGTTATGAAATGCCCAACCTGTAATGAAACACTCTTAATGAGTGAAAAAAATGGAATTGAAATTGACTATTGCCCAAGCTGTAGAGGTATTTGGTTAGATCGTGGTGAACTCGATAAAATCATCGAGCGTTCTATGGCGCAAGACTCGCAAAGTAGTAATCAAAACAATAATGACTACAACCGACCACATAAAGAGCACTATAAAGAAAATTATCAATCCAAGAAAAAATCATTCTTGAGCGATATTTTTGATTTTTAAACATTGGGAATATTCCCAATTATTTTATATCTTAATTAAATAGGGTTCACTGAAAAGTGAACCCTATTTTTTTAGTTTTGCTTATTTATTTATTTGAACCCATCCTGTACGGGTTTTTCCGTGAGCATCGATGATATAATAATAGGTGCCGTCGGCTAAGGTATTCCCTTTTTTATCTTGACCTTGCCACTGAGCCTGATATCCTGATCCGTAACTATAGACTTCCACGCCCCAACGGTTGTAAATCACTATACTATTTACTCCATGTTCGCTCAAATCAAATCGATCATTAAATCCGTCCCCGTTTGGAGAAATTCCTTTGGGAATTGGGCAATCCTTATATGTTATAGTAAAACTACTTTCGTCTGTACATTGCTGATCTAAAGATTGTGCAAAAACATAAATAGTTTGTGATGCAGTCACCAAATCACCTGCTTTTAATTCAACCCCTTGTCCTCCACTCTTTGTAAAATACTTATTATTTGCCAACAACGGTTTTAATTGATAGTATTTACATTCTAAAACTTCATCTTCAAAAACCGCTGCAACCACATTTGGAGTAATGGTTACTTGATAAGAAATTTCTTCATAACAACCTTCTTTACCATTTAACTGTAATACGTAAATAGTATGTTGACCCAGAACATCTAATCGATCACCAGCTACATAAGATTTGCCTTGTGCGGCTGAACCGCTGTAATAAAATTGATCCTTAACACTCAATTCTGGAAAGACATAAGACATACAAGCCACTACATCTTCGCGTTTCTTAGGAGCATCGCCCTTACTTACTTCGATCATTATGACGATAATCTCTACACAACCTGTAACCTCGTCTTCTATTCGCAAGTAAATGTCTTTGTTTTCCTTTACAGTAGTAGTCGCGAATTCTGCTGGTTTTTCAATAAAAAGAACATTTTTTTCCGCTTGAGTTTTGTCTTCAAAATAACGAACATGATAACGGCTTTTATCCAAACCAGCAAATAATTGATTTTCGACAGCAGTCAAGTCTACAGTAGTCACATTGAGGTTATTTTTACAAATTTTAATCGTATCCGGCTTCCCTAAAACTGCTGATATTAAAGGATACATCTCCACTTTTATTTCACCCGTTACATCACAGTCCACGGTATCATATCTCGCTACTACTTTATAGGTTCCCGCTTCAGTTACTTCAAGGTCTGGTAGGATTTGACCTGCTAATTTTTTGCCATCCTTATACCATTGTATCGTCGTTTTATCTTTTGAAAGACCAGAGTTTACTATTATTTTGTCACCCGCGCATAAGGCTTCTAAATTTTTAATCAACAAATCTTCTCCCAGATCCAATCGATCTAAATTAAGACTACCCCCATTTATAAATAGAGCACTTGAAGAACTATTATAATAATTATCTTGGTTATAATAAGAAAAATAAATATCAGTCACGGCGACTTTTAGACGGTATTTTACTCCTGGTTTTACCAAAACCGATTGGGTCTTGATCGGTAAGGTCATACCCGAAAAATTAATAGGTGCCCCTAAGGGGTTGGTATCTAAAATTAATCTGGAAGATTCATTCCTATTTTCTTCGAAAATTTTGTCAAAATACTCCTTATTTCGCGATTGATAATCATAACTATAAAAATACGAATAACCACTAGATATTGTTTCAGTAGATATCGCAAGCTCATCTTTAGTTATGTTAGCAATATTTCTTCCTTCACCAGTTTCGACTTCTGTCAACCAAATAGCGCCTAGATTATTCCAGTATGTATAAGTACCACCGCCATAGTAATGATTCCAATAATCACTTGCATATATATACTCTAATTGAAAGTTTTCAGAAAGCGGTACAAAATCAAACTCAATCACATTAATATATTTTTCACCACTCCAGGAATAATAATTATTTGCATTTAAATCATTTTTATAAATCATTTCTACATCACTGTCAACGCTACCAGGCGAGATTTTAGCTTTTCTTACTTTATTCCAAGGTGAATTATTCCGTGGATCTATGTTGTTTTTAAATGGACCTGGAATTTCATTCACAGAACTAGTCGACAAAACAAGACCTTCTTCGAACGGAAAATTGGTAGAATTCTTATTAAAATAGCCCAAGGATATGACACCATTTTCGCTAGGATTATGCGTCACGTTTGAAATTAAGTCACAGGATGTATCGGCTAAAACATCTTTAACTAAATTTAAAGGAGTATATTGATCACCTATTGGTTTTACCTGTATATATGGTCCACTATAACTCGTAATGCAAATATTCAATGTTAAATCAGGATTGGGAACCTCACTCATATCTTTCCTCACAACCCTTAAAACTCGGATAAGATAAGTTTTTCCAACCACTAGATTGTCTAATAATTGGGTGTTTCCCAAAATATAACAACCAATATTCTCCGTATTATGATTCAATGTTAAACAATTCTCCTCATAAATGGCATAGCTAATAAAAGATCTATTTTCATTTACCCAATCATAATTGTTGACTAATGATATAGCGTGTTGCGTAGCGGTTGCTACAAATTCAAACCACAACTCTGATTTGATTTCAGAACTGAAATTAAGATCAGAACAAGTTGTTCGAAGAAGGCCCGAAACCCCAGTTTCGAACATCGAAGTGGTTACAGACACTTCACAATCGACTCCTTTATTAACCGGTACCTTAATTGCTCCTTTGCAATTATTAGCTGTAGGAATGGGTATTTCTACTTTTAACGGTGTTGACCAATCACTAGTGGTGCTGTTGTTTTTACATTTCGCGCGTACATACACTTGATAAACTTTTCCCGATATAAGATTCGAAATAGCTAAAGTGGGTTTTCCCGTTACGGCAATCCAAGTGGGGTTAGCGGTTAAAATATCCGTTCCATAGTCCAACAAAGCTACTTCCCAATCAACAATACCTCCGTCTTGTTCCCATTCGATAACAAATCCATTAGCGGAATAATTTGTTTTTTTAATTCCATACGGTTCCGAACAAGTTTCTACCTTCTTTAAACTAACATGATCTAAATCAATAATAGGGATTCCCGGTGAGGAAGAAACACCTGTATACTTCCAACCGAGATTGACAATTCCAGTTATATCACGGATGAAAACGACTTCTTCCTGCCATACATTATCTTTTGATATCGCTTTTTTTGCCACCACTTTAGTTGTGAATTTATCCATAATCACCCCTTCTTTCGACAAAAAGACCTCGAATCCTGCATTATTAAGTTCTGTATTAATAGTTCTATATTGGTATTTTAAAACATAAACCCCTCCATCTAATTTTAAAGACGGGGAAATCAACCATTGAGTCGCATTTTTAGGGTTATGATCGATAATTTGTACTATCCCATCTCCTTCAAAAACACTATTGCCATAGCTTTTTGGTAGGTTCCATTTGCCGTTGAAGCTCCAATTATCAGATTTTAATACAGATTGTACATTTTTTATATCAATAACCGACCAACAGTTTATAGTTTCGGAATTAGAATTGAAGCCCTCCCAAAATGGTGGTGTAATTACGGCGCAATTCGTTGAGAAAAAGTAAGGTTCCGACCAGGAGCTAATCTGATCACCCATACATTTAGAACGCACGTAAAACTCATAAGAAGTATTCGCTTTAAGCAAATTCCCCATATTGTCTTTGGTGATCACATTGTCTTTTGTCGAAGTAGATTTAAACTTTCCCTTGGGAATTCCACTAGCTCGCAATTGAACGGCGTATTCCCAACCTAAATTATTCGCTAAAGCGTCCCAAGACAAGGTTACTTTGTCTACGTCAACATCCTTTACATTTAAGCCAAATGGCACTTCACAACCCCTTACTTCTTCTATTAAAACATTATCAATAAGCAAAAGTCTGCTGTCTTTTTCAAAAGCACGCCAGGTCAGATGGGTATTTGCTGATAAATCTGAAATGAAGTATTCCAATTTTTGAAATTCCGCTGTTTTGTAATGTTTTTTCGCAACCAAAACCTTGGTAAAATCCTTGATTTCATTTCCGTGGTCTGACGCTAATATCTCAAAATGGGCGCCAATATCATCGGAAGTTTTATAATAAAAACTCAATTTATATTTTTTGTTTTTATCAAAATTGATCATCGGACTAATCAACCAAGTTTCTCCATTAGATTTTGATTCGACAAAACTGGTGATAAGCGCTCCCATGGATTGACTTCCCTCTTGAACAAAATCACTATGGGGCATCCATTGATTTATTGTATTATGATTATCACTCTTAACTGTCCAACAATTTAAGCTTTTAGACCCCTTATTGAATCCTTCCCAAAAAGGGATTTCTACATTATTGCATGGAGTCGTAAATTCTAGAGGCCCTAACCAAACACTATATGCTCCATTACCACAAACCGTACGGATAAAATATTCGTACTTCGAATTGGGTTTAATCTTTTTTCCATTTATTTCTTGTAGTACGGTCTGCTGCTTTAATTTCGTTTTCACACCCTTTGCAACAGGAATTCCGGTACCTGTACCCTTTTCTCTAATTAAATACTCCCATTCTTTACCCTGATCATCCGTCCATTCTAAGTCGACTTTATTCGATTGAATATTTTTACTAATCGCACTCATTGGCTCTTGACATCCTATAACTTCTTCAAAGTAAAAATTATCTATAGTCATCACCCTATTAACCCCTCCGTAGAGAATTGCAAAAGTTGTCTTAGCTTGTAAATCAGTTAGGAAAATCTTGAATTCTCTCCAATCTTTAACAAGCGGAATATTTTTTATCGAAACAAATTCAGCAGCTGCAATACCTCCATGAGAAATCATCAAATCAAAATTTTTACCTTCTGGAAAATCAGCCAAATAATGAAATTTCAAGCGGTAAACCTTTTTGGGATCCGTTATAAAAGTAGGACTTGCTAACCATACTTGGTCACCTTCTTTATTAGTCAATTCTACACTTCTATTTCCTATATAAACATTTCTATTTTGTACTGAAGTAGCATTGACACTCATTCGATGGCCTTTTAGTGTCGTACGCCAACACTGGGCCGATTTGGAAATATCACTAAAACGCTCCCAAAATGGAGGCGCCATAGGTAAACAAGGAGTTTTAAAAACTATAGGACCTTCCCAGAAACTTGTTACTCCCGGCGAGCAAACACTTCTTACATAAAATTCATACGCTGTGTCGGGTTGCAAATTGACCCCTCCTACCATTCTGGTTATCGTTATTCGTTTGGAATTACTCATAAAACCAGCGGTCGTTGGCTGTCCCCCTCCTTGAAGTTGAACAAAGTATTCCCAATTGGTATTTACCACATCGTCTAGCAACACCACCGCCTTAACAGGATCGAGCTCTATGATTTCATAATTAGCGGGTTCCCAGCAATTGGATCGCTTTTCCACGCCCTTTGATTCTAAAACAGCCGGAATATTGGTTGGCTGAAATCGGTCCGTGATTTCATGATTTACTTGGTCAGTCGAAAATTCGTCCAAAAACGCTTCCCAATCGCTTCCCTTTACACTATAAAAAGCATATCCTACACAAAACACAAAAAAAATCAAGGAAACAGCGGTATATTTTAATTTTTTCATAAATTAATTTTAAAACAAAAACATAAATATATCAAAAAATTTAACTAAACATTATAAAAAATTAAATATTCGAGATTAAATTTTAGCGAATGTTACTAAATTGAATTAGGTTTTCGAACAATGCTATTTTGTAAAAGCATGCAAAAAAAAAGTAACCCAAAGATCAAAAATCTTCGGGTTACTTATAAAGTGTTATTTAAAGTGTTACGAATCGATCAACCTAAGTTGTGAAATCAAGACGCTATATACTTTTCTATTTTAAAGCCCAAAAGCATAACGGACCTTTAAACCAATAGCAAACATCCGTAGACGATGTTTCTCTTGTTGCTCCTGTTCAATTATACTCTGGAGATTTAGTCGCTGTAATCCTTCGGCATTATAATTCACTATGCGACTAGGATTTTTTAAAGGATTTGTCATGTCATAATCGATGTACACTCCAAAATACAAGGGTTGATCATTGGCCAAAGTTTGAATAATTCCAATTTCGCCTAGGATAGATACCCCTTGCTTTAATTTCATTTTTTTATCTTCTTTAAGTTGATCAAATTCACCAAATCCCATAAAAGTTGGTCCAAATAATTCAGCATCCGAATAGGCAAAATACCCACTAGTTTTTAACTGATTGACTTCTATATCCGAAGAGACTTTAGAATAAAAACTGTATTTAAGGCCTCCTTGCAAATAAAAATTGGTATTACTTTTAAAACTCGTTTCGTAACGCAGACTAAGGGGAATGGCAAAGTAACTGCCCTTCAAGGTTTCTGTAAAACGATTGATGTTATAACGAAATTCAAATTCCTCGGCTTCATTATCCCGTGTAAAATAAGATCCTTTAACATTGTTCTGATCCAATTTAATTTGATAGTATCCGTAGCTCATACCAATTTGAATACCCCAATTTTCGTCCAAACGCACTAGATAATCGACCGAAACACCGCCATTTCCACCGTCTAAAACATCCGATCCATCAAATTTTATCGTTCCCAATCCTCCGTATAATGCAACACCGATTTCATTTTCTTGCGCTTGAACATTTACCGTTGTCATCAGTGTCCACACCAATAGACTAAAACTAACTATTTTTCGATTTCTCATCTTATTTCACTATAAATTTAATAACCTTGTCCTGTCCTTTAACTCTAAATACGGCCAAATAAACGCCGCTTTGAACGGAACTAGACAGTTGAATTTCTGTATTATACCCCTCTATGATACCCTGTTGTAATAAACGCCCTTTCATATCGTAAATTCGTAACGGAGCTCCTGTAGTGATAAATTCGGCATCACTAATCGTCAATACGATTCGAGCGCCAACCTCAACCGGGTTGGGATGTAGTCTAAATACCACGTTGTTTTTAAGTTCGATATAGGATGGACAAACAGTAAATACTTGCCCGGTGCTTGAGGTTAGTACAACTCTGTATAGTGCGTGAGTATCTAATACGTCTACCTCTTTATTTCCCGAAGAATATACCTGCTCTTCACCGATTAATTGGTCGTTTTTATACCATTCGAACTTAACAAATTTAAATCCACCATTGGTATTGGGATTGTTGTTTACCAATAACACATGATTGTATTTTTGCTGAACTATAGCGTGAAAAGGAAAGGGTTTTTCAATAATGATTTGATATTCCTTAGTTACCGCACCATTCTCCGAAGTAATACGAATCGTTTGAGTATGGATACCCGGTTTTATAATATCTATCACAAATTCTTGCCCCGGATCCATAGTCGCACCTGCTTGAGCTTGAATGATCACTTTGACTTTAGTTTCCAAATCATCGCAATCCATGATATAATGAATTTCCTCGGGTGGAGCTAAATAATGCTGCGAACCGATCCAAAGCTCGTGAATGCTGGCATCACGACTAACAATACGCAATTCTCTAGTTACTGAAGGCGCTTGTAGATAATTGCGATCACCGCCCTGATGTGCTGTAACAAGTATGATTCCAGGCTGCTTTAGTGTCACCAATCCCGATTCGCTAACGGTAGCCGCAGCGGTTTCTGTAGTGAAAGTATAAGTATACGAAATACCTAATCCAGAATCAGCATTCGCAGCTAACTGAAAACCAACACTATCTTCCAAAGTAACCACATCCAACTCTTTAAAGTCGATAAATTGACTCGCTTTTTCAATAATTAATTGCGCCGTTAATTGAAGAAAATTAAAATTCTTACCCCCATCAATATTAGCGGTAACGGTATAAACCCCCGCATTAATATTAGCGTTATTTTCATAACTCACGGTCACACCCACATCTATAATACCACTCACTACTAAAGCCTTAATCGTTTTATCGTAGGTAAACGTAGCATTGCTTAATGTAATATTTTCAATTGATGCTCTCTTGATGGTGAGCACTGATTGCAGTACCCGACCTTGATAGTTCGCTCCTCCATTAATTTCCGCTGTAACCGTATAGATCCCCGCATCCGTATGTCCGTTATTTAGATAAGTCACCGTTACACCTTGTGGTAAGGTACTTCCTCCAATTTGAAGTGATTTTAGCTGTCCGTCATAAGTATAAGTAGCACTCGGCAAATAAACATTTGACAGCACGCCCTTTTCAATAGTCAAGGTTGCATTTAGAACCAAATCTTCGTAATTATTACCCGCAACAATGCTAGCAACAATCGGATAAGTTCCCAAATTGATTTGACCGTTGTTTTGATAAGTGACCACAGCTGTTGCGGGTAAATTACCCGAGATATAAATCGATTTTGCCGACCCATCATATGGAATTGTCACACTGGAGAAACTGATACCCGTTATCGAAGCCTTTTGGATAATCATACTAGCACTTATAGTCGCATTCTGATAGTTTGTACCACCATTGATGATAGCGGTCACTGCATAGGTACCCGCTGCTATTTGTTCGTTATTCGTGTAACTCACTGTCACCCCTGTCGGTAAAGCATTTGCTATAAATATTGATTTTGGAAAACCGTCATAAACAAAAACCGCATTGTCAAACACCGTTGTAGGAATATCCGCCTTTTCAATAGTTAGTAAAGCTGTTAATGTGCTACTCTGATAGTTCTGCCCACCATGAATATTAGCTGTTACCGTATACATACCTGCTACTATTTTGTCGTTATTAACATAACTTACAGTCACAGCTGTTGGCCATGTTCCGCCAACGGCTAAAGATTTACTACTACCGTCATACGTAAAAGTTTGATCAGTAAAAGTAAGTCCATCGAGCAAGGCCTTTTCAACAGTTAAAACAGCTGTTAGAATAGCATCCCCATAATTAGCTCCACCATTAATTGTAGCGGTAACCGTATAAGTACCCGAGTCGATTTGATTGTTATTCGTATAATTCACGGTTGCTCCAGTTGGCAATCCAGTCAAGATTAAAGCTTTTACTGTACCGTCATAAGTCACCGTTTGATTATGAAATGTAAGTCCACTTATCAAGGCCTTTTCAATAGTTAAAACTGCCGTTTGAGTGGTATCTTCATAGTTGGTTCCTCCATCGATTGTCGCAGTAACTGTATAAATACCCGCGTCGATCTGATTGTTATTGGTATAATTCACGGTTGCTCCAGTTGGCAATCCTGTCAAGATTAATGATTTCGATGTACCGTCGTAAGTTACCGTTTGGCCATTAAACACTATACCGCTTAAAACTGCCTTTTCAATAGTTAAAACTGCCTTTTTAGTGGTATTTTCATAGTTGGTACCACCATGAATTGTAGCAGTAACCGTATAAATGCCCGCATCGATCTGATCGTTATTGGTATAATTCACGGTTGCTCCTGTTGGTAAACCGGTCAATTCTAAAGATTTTACTGCGCCATCATAAATCACGGTCTGGCTATCGAATGTAATTCCACTTACCACGGCCTTTTTAATGGTTAAAACAGCTGTTAGCGTAGCATCTTCATAATTGGTACCACCATGAATTGTAGCGGTAACCGTATAAGTACCCGCGTCAATATGATCGTTGTTGGTATAGGTCACGGTCGCTCCCGTTGGTAATCCAGCCAATACTAAAGATTTTATAGCACCATCATAAATCACGGTCTGGCTATCGAATATAATGCCACTTACCACGGCCTTTTCAATGGTTAAAACAGCTGTTAGCGTAGCATCTCCATAATTGATACCACCATGAATTGTAGCTGTAACCGTATAAGTACCTGCGTCAATCTGATCGTTGTTGGTATAGGTCACGGTCGCTCCCGTTGGTAATCCAGCCAATACTAAAGATTTTACTGCACCATCATAAATCACGGTCTCGCTATCGAATGTAATTCCATTTACAACGGCCTTTTCAATGGTTAAAACCGCTGTTAGCGTAGTGTCGTCATAATTGATACCACCATGAATTGTAGCGGTAACCGTATAAGTACCCGCGTCGATCTGATCGTTATTGGTATAATTCACGGTTGCTCCCGTTGGTAATCCAGTCAACACTAAAGATTTTATCGCACCATCAAAAATCACAGTCTGGCTATCGAATGTAATTCCACTTAATACGGCCTTTTCAATAGTTAAAACAGCTGTTAAAGTAGCATCTTCATAATTGGAACCACCATTAATTGTAGCGGTAACCGTATAAGTACCCGCGTCGATCTGATCGTTATTGGTATAATTCACGGTTGCTCCCGCTGGCAATCCAGTCAAGATTAATGATTTCGTTGTACCGTCGTAAGTCACTGTTTGTCCATCGAACACTAAACCACTTAGCGGTGCTTTTTCAATGGTGAAGAGATTAGAAATGAAACGAATCGTATAATTTGGTCCTGCTTTTAGAGTTCCTTGGGTTATCGCATAACTTCCCACCACTTCGCCAGAGACTCTGTCTAACACTCCGGTAAACAAACTGTTGCCATCAAGTCCCAAGAAACCCGTCGCCGTATAAGTTAAAACAGGATCAGTTGTTCCAAAAACCTTGCTTAGATCGGAATCGACAGTAACCGTCAACTCTATAGGATTTATAGCGACGGTTATTTCTACGGCATCGCTCATACAGCCGAGTGGTGATATTTCACGCACCCAATATTTTTGAATTCCCACTATACTCGTATCTGGAACAGGTGCAGTTTCATCTCCAACAACTGCTGCAGCAGTTAAATACCATAAGATCTTATTTCCAGATGCAGCTGTGGCTGATAAAGCCGCAGCAACATCTTTATATTTATAAGTAATGTTTTGATTTACAGAAAAAACACTGATTTTCTCTACTTTAGTGGTAATAGCAAGTCTATCCGTACTTTCACATCCATTCACCGTTTGAGAGGCATAATAGGTAGTACCTTCGGTGACAAGAGCCGTCTCACTCCATTGATTCCCTCCATTTGCTGCAGTATACCATTTGATATTGGATCCGTTAATACTGAGATCTTTCAATTGAGTTCCCGCTTCGAAACAAAAAGTCTGTATAGGCAATGATGTAGTAGGTGCGATACTATTAAAAACAGTAGCAACCACTTCTTGTCGAGGTGATCTACATCCCTTTTCAAAGATGAGATTGTAAAAATAATAATAGTAATCTCTCGTATACCCATCGAAGAAACCCCCGATGACATTCAAGGTTTCGGAACTGTCTTTATAAGGAAAAGCAACCATTGAATCTCTATATAATTTAATATCTTCAAAGGATTTGATCAACAATCGATAACCTTTTCCAGCTTTTAACTGAACGTTTAACGGAATGGTTACTGGACTGGCTATACCCAAGGCTTGTATTGTTAAAATACCCGTTGAGAACAGCTCGGTTCCGGAAGAATCATAAATAGCTACATCAAGTTTTCCGGGACCTCCAACAAAAACATCGGTGCTCTTTAAAAACACATCGTTATTTAAATCGAAAATAACACCCCAATTCTTAAAAGTATTAACATCATTAGCAGCTGCGCTTAGCGTTTTTTTCCCACTCTCAATACTGACAAAATCTGACGAGGTTGCATCGACCCAATAGGATTTCGTTGCACTAAGAACAGGAGTTGTATAAACCCCACCTGTATGCAAAACGGTATTAGAAGTCGGGCTGTCATACCATCTGATAACGCCATCAGTGGTCATAGCTGTAAGATTAACCGTAGCTGGTTGACAGATTAAATTGCCAGTTGCAGTTACGGTAGGCATTAAACATTTGGTTTCAAACCGCTTAGACAAACTCCAATCCGAGAATGAGGTTGCCGTACATTTTGAACGTACATATACGAAATAATCCGTACTCGGACTTAGGTTGGTAATGTCTTTGAAAAGGGTGGTATTAGTTACTAATCCCGATGTTACTAATCCCGATGTACCACTACCAGCAAGACCTGAGGTACGAATCTCATATTCGTAACCCAAATTGGGATCTACTGCAGCATAACTCCAACTTATAGTTGCTTGATTCGTACTGATGTTATACACTTGAATATCATTCGGTTGAAAACAATCTGGTGTCTTTTTAACGGTGACCGCCAAAATATTCAAAACCTCTTGAGTACCAGTTGTTTTGAATACGTGAATGCTACTGATTTTTTTATAATAGTTACTGACCGACAAATTGATCTGTGCACCAAATAATCGAGGAAAATCATTTAATTTTTCCACTATATTATCTGAAGCTCTAACTCGGCCCATTCCATAAATAACTGTAGGAGAAAATATTCCGTACGAATACCAATCTTCTGCATGCAAACCGTTAAAGCTTTGTATGGTATTGTCTGTAAAACGGATCTCTCCTGAAAAAGTAGCCATTGAACCTGCGGCATTTCCTGACGCTGTTAATATCTCGATTCTAGTGGCGTTTTCTGGTGTTTCAAAAACCAAATCACCAGTACTTCCCCCATCACTTAAACGCAGTGAATTGTTTTGTGAATACGGATTTAATTGAAAGATAAGATTGGGATCATTACTTGCAATGATTCGCCCATCTGTAGGTAAACCGTATGTCAAAGCAGCATTACCTGCTTGTGCAACAAAATCGCGGCTCACTAGATTGTTGCCAGATATATCAAATGTATGGGTTGTGGAGCTTGAAACAGAACCAACTCCATTGGCAATAACGTCTGCATTAAAACCAGAAACGATTTTAATCGGTACGAAATCTTGCGCAACAGCACTGCTTAAGCTACATAGTAACATCCAAATTATAAAGTATTTTTTTTTCATAGTAATCTATATTTATCTGAATTATTCCGCGAACTAGTTAATCATTTTTAACAATAGTGCAAATATAACCTTACAACACTGAAATAAATTAAAATAAGGGGTGGACATTCGAGTGGACAATGGGTAGACAATTGGAGTTTTAACATGTCTTCACCAACAGCTTTTAAAGTGTTAATAATATTAAAAGTCTTTAATAAAACTTACCATGTACAGGACTTAAAAGTAAATTTTATCAAAATAAAATCACATATAACACCAAAAACTACCACTATATAGCAAAAAAAAACTAAAAATATTATAATTTAAGTAATTTAATCAACTTTTACTTGTCGAAATTTATGAAAAAACAATTTTATAGACCTGTTGTTTTTTATTACCTTGCGAAGACAAAGTCAATTACTTTTTGATTTAATCGTCGACTAAATGCAACCATTATCTAGTTCTCTAAGAATACTTTTAATTCCTATTTTTTTGCTTCTCTTCGCTTATCCCATAGAAGCCAATACATCACATAAGTCCCTCAATAAGATTATTGAAGCGTATCGTAACAACGATCTAAATTCTTTGGAACTATCATTTTCAGATTTTAGAACTAGTCATCTCTCAGAAGACCCTAAACTCTTAAAAATTATACATCAAGTTTTGGTTGCAGAAAAATATTCAAAAACACTTGATCAGAGCAATACCCAAATCGAACTTCTCTATATTACAGCTTGTAAAGCCGCAAAAGCACTTAATCAGCACGGCTTAAACATTTGGGTGCAAACTCATATTGGATTTTACTACTATAGAAATGGACAACTCTCTAAGGCCTTGCCTTATTTTTTATTTTCCTCACAGTCCATAGATGTTGATGCCAGTAACCTTATCGAGCCAGCAGAGGTTTTAAAGAGAAACGCCTTCTTTTTTGGTTATATCGAAGATTATAAAAAAGCAGAAAACTATCTTACTGAAGCGCTTAAACACTCCCATAAAGATTCCAAGATTTATATAGAAATACTCAACAATTTGGGTATGAATTACTTCAGACAAAACCAATTAATTAAGGCTGAAGAGTCCTATCTAAGCGCTCGAAAACTGGCACTGAACAATGGACAAGAAATACTCTATGCCAAAACCTTAGGAGAACTAGCAAAAATTTGTATTTCTCGAAACGATTATATAAAAGCAAAAACATTGTATTTAGAAGATATTGCTATTTCTAAGAAAAATAATAGTGATAGAAATACCATGTATGCCCAAGTTCAATTGGGAAAGATATATCTAGAAGAAGGTCAATTAGATAGCACCTATTTGCACTTACAGGCAGCTAAAAATTATGTTATTGCGAAACCCTATTTGGCTAGTACGGAATTTGAGATTAACCAACTGCTAGTTGATTGGGCGGTATTAAATAAAGACGTCAAAGCAGAATTACAGTTTCGCAGATCAGCGGACTCTTTGAGAGCAATTATCGCAAAAACCGACGGACAAGTCGTTGTAGATCAATTAAATATACAAGCTCAGAAAGACAAGATCAAATCACAACTAGAGTCTGAAAAAAACAAGCTAGAAAAAGCTTCCTTAGTACGAAATACGTGGATCAGTATCAGTGTTTTACTCTTTATAATAGCGCTACTCCTACTTTTAATTTATCGCAGAAAACTAAAATCTCAAGGTCTGGCATTTGAAAGAAATATATTATTGTTGCAGTTGGAAAAAATTCAATCCGACAACAAACTCCATGAAACCCAAACAACCTTGAGTTCATATCAAGTTTATTTATCAGAAAAAAATGAGCAACTAACCAAATTAGAAAAGGAATTTAAAAAACTAAAAAGCCTGCCCAGAATCAACGCTAAAATAAAAGAAAACAATCTACAGAAGCTGTTGGACTCTCATTTAATGACTAAAGATAACTGGTTGGAATTTAAAAAGCTTTTTATAGCAGAACAAACAGATTATTACGATTACCTGATGGAAAACTTCCCAGGATTAACCGAAGCCAATCTACGAATTATTTTACTGCAAAAAATGGGATTGAAAAATTTGGAAACAGCACAGATTCTCGGTGTTACTATTGAAGCAGTTAAAAAGTCTAAACAACGGTTGAAAAAACGATATGAAGAAAATTACTCCGAGATCTTTAATGATCAATAAACCTTAAATCAAAACCATTTCTAGCCCGACTCTAAAGTTAAATGTATCGTAGATATTAAAAGTATCACCGGTATTGCAATTCCCTCTATGCATATCGCGTCAATACATCTACTACTTTATCAAAAAAAAACTGTTCGAAAAAAATTCCGTATAGAATTTTCTCCGAACAGTGTAATGAGTAAAAGTAAAAATAAATTATTGGGTCACATTGAAAAAGGTGTACTCCAATTTTAAAAACAACCCATCGCTATTAGCGCGATGCATGGAGCTATACAGCTCTTTTTTATAAGCCAAGTCAATTCGAGCTTGACTATTGATGATAAATTGAATAGAAGGAACGATATCCATATACGATTTTTCGTTTTCCGTGATCGTTTGACCAACAAACTCCAACATCGCATTGATGTTCGTTTGCTTAAAGCTCGTATACTTTTTAGGATGCATCAAACGCCCTACTGAAAAAGTATAATTGACCGCATCACTTCCAAATTGACTTGGAAAGTTAAATCCGTCATTGTTTAATGCTTTGGAATAACTAACCGAACTGCTTAAAGCAACTTTTTTTATCAACTGCGTTGCTACAAATCCAACTTCATAACCGGAATTACCGCTATTCAAATCGATGGATTCCTGATGAATCATCGCGTTATTAAAACTGTAACGACCAAATGCTGCCATCCTAAAATGACTTTGCATATCATCTACAGAGAAAAACCGGTATTTCGCATAAGCACCACCACCGTTAAAACCCAAACCACTTTTTTCATTAGACATAAAAGCCGATGCACGTACCATAAGATTCTTGTTGATTCCCCAAGTAACTTCCGGCGATAAATTATACATATTACCTTCGCTAAATTGATTTTTCATCAGAGATTGCCCCACTCGAACTCCAATGGAACCTGCTGGAGCATTACTTGCTGGCTCGGTCATAACAAATAACTCTTGTGCCTGAACTCCAAACGAAAAAAGACACAAACCTAAAATTGATAAATACTTCATTTCTTAGATGGCCTTTAAATGATAATTACGATCAACGCCCGTTACATAAGTCGGGAATTTCGAGTAGGCTTTCACGAGTTTTTTGTATTCTTTTTGGGTCACAAATCCTTTATCTAAAACTCTAAATTTGGCTGCTCCATTCATAACACCGCGCTCATCCATAAAAAAGTAAGTAGCCCCTCCATGGGTTACTTTTGTTTTATCCGAAGCTTGATCGTCGTCAAATTTTGCCGTTAACACCATAGATCCCACGAAAAAACCAGCTTTTTCAACCGCATTCTTTAAAACTTTAGGTTCCAATTCTTGATTGTCCTTAAAGTAAACCGTAAATGTATTGGTGTTTAAATCCGTTCCAATGCTGTCAACCTCAACAAGTGATTTTAATTGTTTGTTAATCGCGTTCGAACACATAGAACAGGTTAGTCCAGTAGCAATGATATCTACTTTAGAAATTTGAGCGTAAGAACTTACACTCGTAAAAGTTACCAAAAGGCAAAGGGCGATAAATTTTATATAGGTATTTTTCATTTTATTTTTTGTTGATTTGAGAAATTATTTGTGCTTCTGTCGGGTTGATCGCAATCAGTTTACCCGTTGCATCGAAAAGGAAAGTCGCCGGTAAGGCATCAACTCCAAAACTTACTGCCGTCTTGGCATCGAATCCTTTTGGATCGATCAATTGAACGTATTGTATTTTATCTTTCTCGATGGCTTTCATCCATTTGGATTTGTCAGTATCGATAGATATTCCAACAATTTCAAAATTCTTTGCTTTGTACTTATCATGCATTTTCACCAACTTTCGATTGGCTAATCTACAAGGGCCACACCAAGATGCCCAAAAATCCACTAAAACCGTTTTACCTTTAAAAGCATTTAATTTAACGGCGTTGTTTTTAGTATCCTGAAGGGTTATATTAGGTAAAACATCTCCGATTTTGATTTGTGCATTGCCAAGCGAAATTGAAAATACAACCAACAAAATCGCTCCTATATTTTTGATATTAAACATATTATACGTTTTTAAAACTTATTATTGGATTCGCTTTTTTTCCTTTATTTTACGATCGTATTGACAACATCCGTGCAACTTATTATATACGTTGTCAGCAGCGATAAATTTTTCATTGTCATAACCTACTTTGGCTACGCGTTTTAGAATTTCACTTGTAGTAGTCTTATCTTTATCGTAAATTATAGTAGCGATTTGAGTATTTTCATTCCACGTTAATTGCGCTACATTTTTTGCATAGGCAGCGGTCTCGATGGTTTTTTTACACATAGTGCAATTGCCATTAATCGTAACGGTTTCTGTGGTTTGATTTTTAATTTGCGCGTTGGCTATAGTGACTGATAATAATAGTGTTATTACCATCAATAGTTTTTTTATTGAATTCATTTTTTTTGCTTTTTTGAATTACGATACCCTAAAACACCACAATACTGTAAGCCGTAATAGCTACAATTGCAGATAAAGGGGTTTAAATGTTTGAATGATTAAGTCGTAAAGACTTGAGATTAGACAGACCATGGGCTGTCAATAAAGAAATTTAGGCTATTTTAGGTGGAAGCCAAATAGATCGGAAATCAGAAGAAATAAAGATTTCAGAAAAATAAAATTTCTGTGCTTTTTCTGATAAATCAAAAAGAGCAGCATTGATCGTTTGACTTAAAAAAATCAGTGTAGAGCTGGTGTAAACCGTAGGACATCCACAAGATGTTCCCGCACAACTGCTGTCGCACTGGTGTTCTTGATGTTTCGTTCCCTCGTCTTTACAACAGTCTTTGGTTCCCGATTCTTTGGTACAACATGACATAACGGAATCCATTCCAGCGGCATACGATGATGTAGGACCTGTAATAAGTCCTAAAACAACGATTAGCAATATGAATATCTTTTTTGTCATGTCCAGCAAATATAGTTTAAAAATGAATTTAGCCTTGTTAAATTTCTCGTAAAAACTTTCTTTAGGGGTAATTCATTGAAGTATTTCGCTTTTTATTCGTTGTGAACCGCCTGTTTTAGCGGTTATCTCTTACTAAAATACCGCAGTAATCTATTCTGACGAATATACTACTGCGGTAAATTTAAGATTAACCAAACACAGCTCGTAGCCTTTTTTTAAGGCGAGGTGTCGTTTAATGTTTTCATAAAAACGATGATATCCTTTATTTCTTGGTCTGTTAATTCCAAAGGCGCATCTGGCAATGTTTGACTCTCAACATCTAATCCCAATCCTATTCCTCCGCCTTTATTATAAAAATCCATCACTTCTTCTAAGGTTTCGTAAACACCATTATGCATATAGGGAGCACTTTTTTCTATGTTCCTAATGGTTGGTGTTTTAAACGCATGTTTTAATTGTTTTAAATCCGTATTAAACACATACCTTCCTAAGTCATCGTCAAGCATTGTACCGGCTTTGTCCTTGGGTACCCCCAGTACTTCTTGTTCTGAATTGGTAAAAAACGGCGGTAAGGTTCCATTAAAAACAGGCATAAAATGACAACTAGCACATTTGGCTTTGCCTACAAACAGATTAAAACCTCGTTTCTCCTGCTCATCCATTGCCGTTTTATCTCCCCTCATATATTGATCAAAACGCGATTCAAAAACCGCTAAGGAACGTATATAGGATGCCAAGGCATTTTCTAATTGCCAAGACTCAATTGGCTTGTCATTCGAGTAGACTTTCTGGAATGCTTTTTTGTAGGTAGGTGATTGATTTAAAAATTTAGCGATTTCCTTTAAATCCCCATGCATTTCATCCTTGTTGGTGATGACATCGGAAGATTGACTCTCCAAAGTAACGCTTCTCATATCCCAAAACTGTCCGTGGTAATAGGCAGCATAGTTTAATGAAGGGGTGTTTCTCTTTAACGGTTTTCCCTCTAAGTCCAAGGCCGTTTTCAAACCATCGGAAAAGGCTTTGTCTGCATGATGACAGTCTGCACAACTCCGATGACTGTTCTTTGACAAGTTTTTATCAAAAAACAGTTCTTTTCCCAAGGCTATCTTAGCGGGGCTTAAGTAATAAGTCGGATCGGGTAAAAAAGCGTTTAAATTGATCAGGTCCTTGGCAAAAAGCGAGGCTACACGACCGTCCACCACTTGATTGCCCTCGTGAAAAGGAATGTTTAATTCCTGTTGTAAAAAGACAATACCCTGAGCGATCGGCTCGAGATTGTCGGTTATAAAGTCTAAATAATTGAAACTTTCTTTAGACGGATTGGCGTTACATACTACAATGCTTTTATCTAATAATTCCTTTAACTTCCTATAAGCTTTCGCTTCTCGCCATTTACCTGATAATTCTAGAACTTCCTTCACTCCTTTTAAACTTGCCCCAGCTTCAATAAATTGCAACTGACTTTCCGGTGTATCAAAGCCCGTAATCCCCAAAGCGGTGATTTGAAAAAGCTCCATTTTCAAAGCCTCCAAAACAAGCTTTTCATCAATAGAGATGACTTCAAAGTTTTTTCGAGCACCGTAAGCAAAGTTCTTTATTTTCTTCGATTCCAAAATAAGCTTTTGCTGCTCTGCAGATTGATAAACAGGAAACACCAACTCTTCGACTACTTGAAATCCTTCGGCTGGAATAAATTTGTTTTCATCCAAATCCAATTGATCCAATGCCGGGCCATTGAGCGATTTGTTGGTATGCGGCAAGAAATAAGCAATGGCCCATTCTACCTCTTTATATGCCAAACGACTTTCTATAAACGCCTGTCTAACGACCAAACTATCTTTATTATCACTGACGCTCTCAATCAGTCGGTCTAGTTTCAAATCTAAAGTATCAACTTTTTTGAGCAAATAAGTATTAAAGGAAACATCTTGATAAATCGTCGTGTCTTTTTTACAACCAGTCAACAACAAGAAAAAAATACTGAATATAATATATTTAAAACTCTCCATCTTTTATAAAAAAGACCTCTAGAGGTATAGAAACTAAACCAATAGAGATCATTAAAAATTATTTATTTGACTATTTCTCTACATTGCGAATTAGCACGACTTGCCCACCTTCTTTGTTGGTGTTTACTCCTGCTTTATCTGCGTTGGAGAATGCGGCATTTTGCCAAGTATGTGAGTGAATATTCACTGAAAAAGTATTTGGAATACCAATTAAATCGGATACATCTTCCATAGCACCAAACTCCCATGAACCGAATTTATTGAGATTACCCGATTGGTTATACTTTTCATTCCAAGCTACATCACCTCTATTGTGTTTCATGTTCAACCAAGGCTTATACGTACCGTCGGATATTTTGTATTGCCAGATATACGAATCGTGTTTGGCATCAGCATAATAAGAATCTCCGTCTTCTTGTATGTAAACATAGTTTTCAGTAACACATAGATTGTCGGGATTGATTAGGTTGTTTCCAGGATTACTATCTCCTTCTGCCGCTAGAGACAGCTTACCGCTTAACATATTCGACTTATCTAGAACCAATTTATAAACGCGACCCCACATGGTATATCCACTAACTGGATTACCTCCACTAGCCTGACCGGTTGCTGTAAAATAAATTTCATTTCCTTTATTAGCACCTTTTCTATAATCCACATCCTCAACACGAGAGAAACGAATCACTCCCAATTCCATGTTTTTTTGATTGATTTGAGAACCTGTTAGGTTTTTAGCATCCGGAATCTCAACAAACTCTACATCATATTGATTTCCTTTGGTGATATCCATTTCAGTATATCCACCAGACTTGCGTTTTAGCGCATATAATTTTCCGTTTTGTAAATCGCCTCTGCTACCTACATACATTAACAACTGACCAGCACTTTGATGATTGGATGCATATCCTTGATCTTCTCCTATTAAAATCAACGTTTTACCATTGGAAACATCAACCGGTAATGGAACAGCATTCTCCATACTCGCTTTACCCAAAGCTGGTAAAACGCGGTCCGTATTGGATTTTAAACCAGTGGATCCAAGTGGATCAATAGCATGTACCATACTTTCTTCTCCCGATTCGCCTGCAGTTAAAAAAACAGGCCCAAAACCATGTATCTCTGGCTTGGCTAAAGTAGCCGAACACAACCTTGTTATTCCTCCAATTCCATCTACGATATACTCTCCTCGAACGGGTTTAAACGATTTGTCGAAATACACCCGAGAAACCGATTGAGTGATTTCGTGATTGGTAATCATCATAAATCCTTCACCACTCGGATCTTTCATAAATCCAGCACCATCAGGTTGACCGGCAAATACAAAATCAGGTGAATCTTTTAATTTATCTTCACTGGAAATCAGAGAAAAGATTTCGAGATTAGAAAAACCTGGCATCGCAAATACAAAAGCCGGCGTTATCGAATGGTTCTGTAATACCACCGGATTTTTGCCCGGTTCCGGTACCACGATACCCGGTTCGATTGGCTTTAGCAAAGTGGTGTCGTCGTTACAACTGATTACCGCAGTAGAAACTATGAGTCCCATAACCCATAAAGATAATTTGTAGTTCATTTTCATTTGTGTAATTTATTTTTAACAAACTTAGGTGTCTTAAATCACAACAACTTTAACTCACTGTTACAAAACCTTTAAGTACTCTTGGCATATATTAAGAAAACGATCTTGTTTAGACTGGTTATGCGGGAATAGGGAATCAGAGCTTAACCAGAGTGGTTAAGCCGTTTTGGAAATGAACAAAAAACGCAGGATTTCCTCCTGCGTTAACCTACTATCAGGCTGCAAATGCGCGAATCATGTCCATCTATAAATTAAAGAATTATTAGAGATTACTTGCTTTTTTCGTCGTAACTCATCATCCAATTGATGTTAAACTTATCGGTCAACATACCGAAATAATCGCCCCAAAAAGTATTTTCTAAAGGCATGGTTACTTTCCCACCTTCAGCGAGTGCCTTAAAAATCTGATCAGCCTCTTCTTTAGTATCTGCGGATACGGAAACTGAAAAGTTATTCCCGTGAACAAAGCTCGGCGCCCAATCACCGCCACAATCACTACCCATCAAAATAGAGGTACCTATTGGCAATGATACATGCATGATTTTATTCTTATCTGAATCAGCGACCTTATAGTCATCGCTTGCCGGCATTTCTCCAAATCTACCGATATAATTAAATTCTCCTCCAAAAACGGACTTATAAAAGAGAAATGCCTCTTCACAATTTCCATCAAAGTTTAAATAAGTGTTTGTTGTTGCCATATAATTTTGTTTTATCGTGTTTACTATCTATTTTTCCGCTAATTCTTTAACGGTGTTTAAACCTTTAGGAAAAGCTTCTTTAAAATAATCAATATGATCAGCCGTTAAATCAATTTCAACCTGCAAAGTCGTTTTACCTCCTTGCTCAGTTAAAATATAATTTTCAAAAGATCCGGACCACTTTTCAGTTGCTTCATCTATCGGCAATTCTTTAAAATCTTTAAGCTCTCCCAAATGCTGGAAATACACACTTTGATTGGGCGTACAAAATATAACATCAGAAAACATTCCGCTACCAGTTGCCGATAAGAAATGAATTCGACTTGCCGGTTTTAACGCACCTGTATAGTACGATCCTTGGCAAAAAGCTCCTGTCCAAGCTCTATAGGTTTGATCGTTAAAGAGCACCTGCCATACCTTTTCTGCAGTCGCATTGATTTCAATTGTAAAAGTTTGTTTGCGGATACCATATACAAAGTTTTTTAAAATCGCCATATAACCATCCCAACCCTTTTGATAGTTTTCCGGTTCAAATCCCGGTCCTGCATCTGCAAAATTTTCCAAACCCTGATGTTGTAAACTTACCTTGGTCGCATCTCCAAGATCTTCTAAGGTCCAAGTCAACAGGCTCTCTCCCTTACTATGGCTGGGATGTGTCCAAGTATGCGAAAATTTCTGATTGGGCTCAATGCCCTTTATAATACATTGATGATGATATTGCCTCGCCTCTCCAGGCTCATAGAAATTAAAGGTTTCTCCAAGTTCTAATTTAAAATCAGCGATATCAAAATACCATTCCCTCATTTGATCTCGATCGGTTAATGCTTGCCATATTACTGATGTCGGTGCTTTAATGATCATCTCTGATGTTACCATAACTTTTATCGTGTTTTAAATCGTGTTTTTACTCTTTATAAAAATCATTGCAACCGCTGTTGTCACTACTCCCATAATAAAAGCGCCAATGGCTCCTTGCTTGGAATAGTTTTGAAAATTAAACTGCGCTTCTGCTAAGGCCGTCGTTTGATAATATCCCAGTTCTACCGATCGCTTAATTACGTTAGGGAAATATTCCGGTGTAATTACATAGGATGTGATCCACTGAGCAACAGGACTTAAGACCGCTATAAAAAGCGATACTATTACTCCAGAAATCAAGCCTTGTTTATAAGTTATCTGTCCGTGATAAAATTTATTTTTTTTGTCTTTAAGCGCTAAAACCATGACCCAAATGGCAGGAATCGCAAAAAGATTAGTCAAGTAGAGGTGGTAATCTATATAAACACTGTGCAAACCACAAATTTTCTCCAATACCATCCACACCAAACCCATTATAGTAAAAATCAAAGCCCATTTGATTTCGATTGCAATTCTTTTCATACTTCTTTATCTAAATGTTATTCCACATGGTATCTCGGTATTTAAAGCCTCTTCTATGACCAGTTCATCACAGATTCTCTAGAATGACAACGCAATTAGTCAATCCCAAATTGTGTTAGATGATGATCTAAGTGTTTGTAAAACATATTGTTCCATTCTACGGCTTTTAGTCGTCCAAAAGAATGTGACTGTTTTCCTTCGAAATAGTTTTCTCCCAATTCTTGAGTTTTGATGATATAGTTAATTAACCGCTGCTTTTCAATATAAAAATCCTTAGTCTCCTTGATGATAAACTCAGGAGCAGTAGGTCCGTTTTTTTTATAAGGTTTTTCACTGACAACAGCCTGTTTTACAAACCACGTTAACAACAATTTCTTAAAAGTGCCGGGTTTTGGAAAACCGTCTTCATAAACCAATTCATAACTCACGTTACAATGGGATAACATCTGTGCAACGTTCATGGTTCCCCATAAGGGCTTAGTGTCATTTTCCAAGCGGTTAATTCGATGGATTACCTCATCGGTAACCTCCTTATTAAATATATTTTTCATTTTATGAATGGAGTACCATTGATTGTTTAAAAATTAATAATTGATTCCTATAAAAGAAATGGAGCATACTCCTAATTAACGGTATATTTTGCTGCTAAAAAACCCAAGGTTTCACGTATTAATAACTCGAGTTGATCTGTATCGATATCGGCTAACTTATTGATGTAAATACAGGCTTTTCCCCTTTTAAATTTTCCGAGTTTTTCAAGTAAGTGTTGATGCTCTTCCAATCCCGTAAAGACATATAGTGAAATTGCCGCTTTGCGTGGGGAAAAACCGACCAGTGGAGCTTCCCCCTCATGCCCACTATCATACTTATAGTGATAGCTCCCAAAACCAATAATCGTTGGGCCCCACATTTTGGGTTCAAAGCCCGTTATCTGTTGCATCAATTTGATCAATTGCAAACTATCCTCTCGCCTTTGTGCTGTGTCAGTAAACGAATTGACAAAACTTTCGACGTTGATATCCGTTACTACCGTTTTATTCTTGGCCATCTTTATAGTTTATTTTATACTTGTCGTTTAATCCCCCACCTTTTAGAATCATCGGTATGATTTTTTCTATTCGCGACAGTTTCGTTTTTTCTAACTTGGCTTCTTCTATGTATGAGCTGTACTCTCTTTGCTTAGCCAGACTTAGCGTATCAAATGCCAGGCGTAAGGATACCTCTTTATCTAAAACATCCTCCAGCAACGCTGATTGCGATGCCTGCTGAACTACAGTTTTGATTTTAAGTCCCTTTTCTTCGATTTCTATGGCCTCCTTAATATATTCCCTAATCTTAATCGCATCCATTTCGTCGATTTGGATCATGCGCCATTGTCGCAATGACTTGGTTTTGCCTTCTTGGGCGTTGATCAATACCCCATATGGATCTTGAAGAAAAACGCCGTTGTAAAACCACAGGGCAAAATATTTTTTAAACCCGCCATAACTGACTACATTTCGACCTTGATAGGTAAAAACTTCTGAGCCCCATTTAATCGTTTTAACTAATGGAGCATTGTCAAGAATCTTCGAAATACGATTCAACTCTTCGGTCCATTGCGAATTACTTTCCATATTTAATACGCTCTGTTTATAGCTGTTTGTTCTCGAACTCTTCGAGAGCGATAAAATAGTATTACTAATACGATTTCATCTCCTGTAAAATAAAGATAATGTACTTAACAACACAAGTGTTTGTCAAATTATTAATTATAAATTATTTTTGATAAACATAGTACAACGACAAAGACTTTAGTTTGATTACATTAAAATTTTAAATTGACTATATTTGTATAAACCCCCACGATCAAAAGACATTTAATGACGAAGCTAGGAAATTTAAAAACATATATATTGACCAATACCGATGTCACGGAGGAACAGTATAAAGAATTAGAACCGCTGACTTATTCACTTCGCGTAAAAAAAGGCAGTGTTTTACTCGAACAAGAGCAGGTATGCCACAGATCATTTTTTGTATGCAAAGGATTGCTGCGTTCGTATACCGTTGACGAAATGGGAAAAGAACACATCATTCAATTTGCTTCTGAAAACTGGTGGATCGCTGATCGAAGTAGTTTTTATTTTGACGAACCCTCACAATTATTTATCGATGCCATCGAAGATACTGAAGTGGTATATATCGAAAAAGCGTTCCTATCAAAATTGGAAGAAATATCGAAAAACTACAGCCGTTTTAACACCCTAGCTTTACAGAAAAATATCCGACAGATGCAGAAGAGAATTAATTATCTACTCAGTGCCACTGCTGAACAAAAATATTTAGACTTTATTGAATCTCATCGTTTACTCACTTTGCGTTTGCCCTTACACATGATTGCGTCTTACCTCGGTATTACTCCCGAAAGCCTAAGTAGAGTAAGAAAACAACTGGCGCTTAAAAATTTCAATAACTAAGTCTATTTCTAATCTCGTGGAATCCCAATTGTTTCTTTGGTAGTCCTCTTACGAAAACAAAACCATCTATTTTTTCTTTTCCTTCCATCGTGTAAATAATATACGATGAATATCACTGTTTCTAAACCGGTATTTCTTACCATAGATCAAGTGTTTTGGCTTGTATAGTCACTAATTTTACTGTACTAAAAAACAACAACATGGAATATACTGTCATACACAACAAAACAGACAAGCGCTTTGAAATTCACTTAGATGGAAAAGTGGCCTTTGAACAATACGAATTGTTTGAAGGAGGCATTGCTTATACCCATACTGAAGTACCCGATGAATTGGCAGGAAAAGGCCTTGCCGCCTATATTGCCAAATACGTACTGGATTATGCACAAGAACATCAACTTAAGGTCAAACCCTACTGCCCTTATATCAACGCTTACATCAACAAACATCCGGAATATCAAAGCAATTCTTTATTTCACAACAAAAAAACGATTATGAAAACTAAAAAAATAGAAGCTGTATTAGCACCACCTCCAGCACATATGGTTGGAGATGGATTTAGAGTACATAACTTTATTCCTTATGGACGAGGAATGAGTATGGAGCGTATGAGTCCGTTTATCATGATGGACTACAATTCTAAATATTATTTTCCACCAACTAACGAATTAAGAGGAGTTGGCGTACATCCGCATCGAGGTTTTGAAACCGTGACTATTGCCTACAAAGGAAAAGTCGCTCACCACGACAGTTCGGGAAATAGCGGTGTTATTGGAGAAGGAGATGTACAATGGATGACTGCAGCATCGGGTATTTTACATAAAGAATACCACGAACAACAATTTAGTAAAGAGGGTGGTGATTTTCAGATGGTACAACTTTGGGTCAATCTACCTGCAAAGGATAAGATGTCCAAACCAAAATACCAAGGGATCTTAAATAGTGAAATATCAAAACACCAATTACCAAATAACGACGGTATTATTGAGGTTATTGCAGGAGAATACAACGGAACCGTCGGAGCCGCTTCTACGTTCACTAGCGTGCATTTATTTAATGCAAAACTGAAAAAAGATGCCTCAGCGACATTTAGTTTTCCAGCACATTTCAACACAGCGCTCTTAGTCATAGAAGGCAGTATCCGAGTAAATGATTCGGAAAATGTGATGCAGGATAATTTTCTTTTGTTCGCCAACGAAGGTGAAGAATTTGTTGTAAAAGCCTCTGAAGATGCCATCGTATTAATCTTAAGTGGAGAACCTATTGACGAACCTATAGTATCTCATGGTCCCTTTGTAATGAATACACAGGAAGAAATCATTCAAGCCTTTAACGATGTCAATATGGGTAAATTCGGTTTCCTAGAATAAATAAACAAAGCTTAATAAGCTGTTTGAGTTTTACTAAAATATAGCCACTATGCTACAAAACAGGTAGTTTAGTGGCTATTTGCATTCGTTATTGCCATCGAAATGAAGGCTTTAGTATTAAAACCCTTAACAACTTACTAATAATACCACAGCTCGATTAATAAAATAAAAGGCTAACTTCTATGTATTTTACTAAAAAATTTATAATTTAGAGGCTTAAATCCTTTTTTTATGAAAAACCACTTATTATTATTCGTTTCAGTTTTAGCCTTATTCATTACATCTTGTTCGACTATGAAAAACACTAAAAAATCAGCCGATCTTTATGACGCCACTTGGGAACTAGAATATATTTCTGGTCCACGTATTGCATTTGAGGGGTTATTTCCCGACAAAAAACCGGTAATCAAGTTTGACAAAGATTCAAACAGAATTTCTGGAAATTCAGGTTGTAACGGTTACAGTACTTCTTACACCTTAAAAGATCAATCCCTTACTTTTGGAGAACATGGAATAAGCACCATGATGCACTGTGAAGGTGGTGGAGAGCAAACATTTTTAAAAACCATTATACAAATAGACTCTTATTCTATTGATCAGGATGGTAAACTAAATTTAAAAATGAAAGACATCCCAATGATGAGATTTAAAAAAGTAGACAAATAAGAACTACAACTTAATTATTGCATAAAAAATTTCTAGGTTACCTCCACAGTGAGGTAACCTTTTTTATTGATTTCAACTATAGATTCGCGACTAATATGAGCAGTTGAAGGATCTTATATCATTTCAACTTTAGCCTTTGCTATTGTGAATTAAAATTCGTTAATTGTATGTTTTATAAGTTATTAATCTTTAATTTCTTTATTGCTCGACCATACCTTTTAACGGAATATAACTTGTAAATGATTAAACATGATTAAAAAAATTGATTGGGTACGAGTGGGTACTTTGGTTTTCACGCTATTATTTATCGGTAGTGCGGTGTTTTTTGAAATATTTGAATTGGGAACGCTTCCAACGCAAGTTTTTGGTGCTTTACTCGGAGTGGTTATCACTGCTATTATTACGGTTTTACTTTTACAGGGACAGACCAAAAGTGAGGAAAAACGTGAAATTCATCTTCGGGTTTTTGAAAAAAAACAGGAGGTCTACTTCGACTTTCTTTCCAAATTCAACCATATTCTACAAGATCAGGATTTTAGAATTCATCTCGACACCAAAAAAACAACTACGCCCGGCTCCATTAATCTGCAGGACTTCGTATTCGAATTCGGATACCTTCAGATGCACACTTCTGTAGATGTATTCGATAAAATCCTCGAACATACCGCTCGCCTACTAGAAGCAAACAAACATTTACAAAATCAATCCAATGACGATACACCGGCTTTTAAACAATATTATGCCATCTTAACCGAAGAATACTTTTCCATTATCGCACTGCTCAAAACAGAACTCTATCCTGAAAAAGACAAAGAAATTGATTTCAATAAAATCAATACCATACTACAACATTCTATGGAGAAAGGAATCGCAAGTGCTGCGAGAAAAAAAGCGCACATTACAACAACTAATGACGCGCTCATACCTTAATAAATTCGCTACTAAGCACTATGAGCTCTAGTACTATGGTATCAAAAACTTTTTGTGACGCATTACTGTTTATCTTTGCTGCTATAAGTTAAAACACATACCTTAAAATCTTGGCAACATGAGTTCAAAAAACTATATTATCTACGGCGTAAGCAAAGGCTTGGGTAAGGCTATTGTACAACAACTACCCAAGTCAACCGATAAGGTGTATGGGATTTCCAGAAGTAAACCCAGTTACATAGAAACGCAGCCTAATCTCCATTGGATCGCTGCGGACTTAGCGCGCCCTACCGAGGCTATCTCTATCATTAAAAACACTATAAATGAAGATTCCATTGATATATTGATTTACAATGTAGGAATCTGGGAACACAATGCCTTTGATGAAGAATATCGATTTGCAGACAACAGTGCCTTAGAAATCACTGCAATGATCAACACCAACATTACCTCTTGTATACTTGCGATACAAGCTTTACTCGATAACCTAAAAAGATCGCCTAACGCTAAAATTATCCTAATTGGCTCAACATGGGGGTTGGACAATCACCAAGGAAAAGAGGTTACTTTTTCTGCATCTAAATTTGCATTAAGAGGAATTACTCATGCCTTAAGGGAAAATCTTAGAGCAGACCACATTGGCGTTAGTGTATTAAACCTGGGATATTTAGCCACTGAATTTGAAGATATAACCGATGTCGATTTGATTATTAAAGCAACACAAGGGCAATTGATACCCATTCCAGATGTTTTAAATGCCATTCGCTTTATAATTTCCACATCCATTGCGACTTGTGTCAAGGAAATCAATATGCCTGCGATGCGTGATCTCAACGTCTAACCCTTCAGTTAAAAAAAGAGGCCCTTCCAATATAAAACTGGAAAGGCCTCTAACATATAACAAAGCACTATTTTTTTTATTTCTCTATAATAATAAAGTCTGATCTACGGTTAGCAAAATGTTCTTCTTCTGTACATTTTACGCCATTTTTACATTTGTTTCTCAAACGGGTTTCACCATATCCTATCGCACTTAAAATACGACTAGAATCGATTCCTTTCGAAATGATATACTGTTGCGTTGACTTGGCACGCGCATCAGACAAGCGCAAATTATAAGCATCCTTACCTCTAGAATCGGTATGCGATTCAATTTTGATTTTTAGATTCGGAAATTTAGTCATCGCATAAATCACGCGATCTAATTCAATACTTCCTTGGGGTGTAATATCAGCCTTATCAAAATCAAAGAAGATTGGATTGATGTCAATTTTTTCTTGTTTGTCTTCAATTTTAATCAAGTCAGCATAGTTGACCAAAGCAAAATTAATATTCGGTGTTTCCTTACCGTGTTTGGCTGTTAAAGGTACCATTTGTTGTTCCGTCGAATGATTGGCTTTTGATGCTTCGATACGAACTTTTGAACCACATGGCACCGTTATGGCATATTTACCTTGAGCATCGCTTTGAACCGTTCCGATATAATCATCAAATTCATCATAAGCTTTAATTATAGCTCCTTCAAGCGGTAAACCGCTTTTAGCTGTAGTAACCACACCACTAATAATCTCTAGACAAACATCAGGAGCCTTAGTAAAACTGTAAATATCATCATCACCTTGTCCACCTATACGATTAGACGAAAAGTAACCATAGGCTAATTTTGAATCCATAATAAATCCAAAATCATCGGCATTGGAATTGATTGGAGAACCTAAATTTTTAGCTGTTCCAAAATTCAATTTTCCAAGATCCATAGCCATGTAGATATCTAGACCACCAAAGCCATAATGCCCTTCTGATGCAAAAAACAAACGATCCCCTACAAAAAATGGAAACATATCACGACCAACCGTATTGATATTGGCTCCTAAATTTACTGGATTTTGAACATCACCGTCTGCTTTGATTTCCGCAACATAGATATCCGTTTCTCCATAACCTCCAGGCATATCAGATACGAAAAACAGCCATTTACCATCCGGACTAACAGCAGGATGTCCAACTGAATAGTCAATATTATTGATCGCTATTTTTTGTGTCTTTACGATTTTACCGTTTTCAACACTGCCTTTAATAATCTGCAAATTGGTAAATCCCTTATTGTCTTTTAAGGGTTTATGCTTTGCATTGGTTGTATTAGTCGTATAGTAAATCGTTTTATAATCCGGACTAAAAGCTACTGTTGCTTCGTGAAAAGCAGAGCGTATCTCTGGGAAAACATGCTGTTCACGAAATAATGAACCGTCTGCAGCATTGCGATCAGCAGCATATAACGACAAAAACGGTTGTTGATTCCACGAATACAATTTAGAATTTACTTGGGTCGTATCTTTAGAAGATGCATAGATCACCTTATCCGCATAAAAAGCCGCTCCAAAATCCGATTTACTCGAATTGATCGCTAGGTTTTTTATGGTGTATAGGGATGCCGTTTTTGAAAGACTGTCATTATACTTACGCTGTGCGTTAAATGCATCAATTTGTTTTGATTGTCCCTTCTGACGCAAATGAATTTTCACTAATTCGTCTGCCTTAGCGTAGTTTTCTGTTCCGCGTAAACTTTGTTGGTATCTCAAAAATTCAACTTCAGACAGTTGTTCCCCTTTTAGGGCATACAGTCTTTCGTACCATTTCAAGGCATGTTTGCTGTCTTGAACATAAAAGTTAGCATCAGCAGCATTTTTTAACAAAGCAGCTGTTGGCTCGGAATGGTTTTCGAGATGGGTATTATACATCACGGCAGCCTCCTTATAACGCATTGCTTCAAAAAGCTCTTTAGCTTTATTCAAATTCTTATTTTGTGCCCACCCTAAAGTAGCAACCAAAACAAAAATTAAGGTATAAATTTTTCTCATATTATTTGTTTTTTAGAAGAATCTAGGCGATTTGGTTTTTACATATTTTTTACCCATTTGATATCTTAAAACCAATTCATGCGATCCCTTATTATACTTCTGGAAATCGGTTGTTGAATAATCATAAGAATAGCCCACCATCAATTGCGGTAGGATCTGAAAAGCCGCTAAAGCGCTTACAGAATCATCCCAACGGTAGGAAGCTCCTATAGTAAAGATCTCTTGAATCAATAAGTTAGCTGATAGATCCACTGTTAAAGGTGCTCCTTTTACAGCACGGGCTAAGAAAGCCGGTTTAAGTTTTAAACTCTGGCTTAAGTCAAACACATATCCCCCCATCAAATAATAATGGTATTCATTCGTTACCATGATCTCCTTGTCGTCTTGATAATGATCGGATTTCAAAAAATTCGGAACTGATCCACCAACATACCAATTGTCATCATAAAGCAAGAATCCCGCTCCTAAACGCGGAGAAAATTTACTATCTATGTTTTCTTGAAACTTGATATCCGTTTGATCATAATATTTTCCTTTACTCCAATCCGTACTCATCAAATGTGCACCGGCTTTTAAACCGAATGCCAATTTAGAGCTTACGCCTGTGGGAATACTGTAAGAAAAATTACCCTCAAAGTAGGTTTCTGTTGCCGGTCCGGCTTTATCGTTGATTACATTAAAACCCAATCCCAAACGTTCATTGCCCAAAGGACTATGTATCGACAGGGTTTGAGTACTTGGAGCACCATCCATTCCTACCCATTGCGAACGGTGCGATAGAATTCCTTCTAAAGCTCCCGTCGACCCCGTATATGCAGGGTTAATGGTCATCATGTTGTACATATATTGTGTATACTGCGGATCTTGTTGTGCAAAAGCAGTTGTGGTACCAATACAAGTTGCAACAAGGAGTAATTGCTGTAATTTATCTTTAATTTTCATCTTTTAAATATTTGTGTTTTTATAAAAGAGGGAAGTTTCCTTCCCTCTTAAAATTAGGGGGAATGTTATCGAATGATATACACCCAACCTTTTTTAACCACTCCATTTCCTAAATCCAAAACGTAGTAGTAAGTTCCATCTGAAAGATCTTTTCCTCCAAGTGTTCCACTGACATTTGATTTTCCATCCCAATTGTTTTTGTAGTTAGTTGTACTAAATACTAAACTTCCCAATCGGTTGTAAATTTCAATAGAGTTATTCTGGAAATACTCAATACAATCGATTCTAAAATAATCATTAGAACCATCTTGATTTGGAGAGAATTCGTTATAAATAGTTAAACAATGAGGTTCCACACTCGCTTCTGCTCTATTGTTAGCTGTATTCAAATCGGCAGGCTCCGAAGATAAAATACTTGCAATGTTTAGATAATCTCCTTCAAATTTCACTTTCGCAGTGATTTTTAAAGTCGCTTCTAAATTAGATAGCAAGCTTGGAATCATCCATTCACCTGTAGTCGATTTATAAATTCCCGAAGTAGCTTCATAAGAAACAAATTGATAGCCGTTTGGAAGTTGATCTGCAATAACGATATCAGTGAAATCACTTTTACCTTCATTTTTAACAGTAACCGTAAATACGACATTTTCATCTACAATTGGTCTCGCTTCGTTTACCGATTTACTAATTGCTAAATCCGAACAAATCATCACGTTAACAGCAGCCTCAAAAACACTTTCATTCGTACAACCGTTTAAGTCTGTATAGGTGATACGCAACGATTGTTTTCCTTGTTCATTCCACAAAATCGTAATCGAATCATCCGAAGTTGTTCCTCTTTGAACGATTGTTCCGCCTTTTACAGTCCATAAATAATTACTCATTCCTGCCGCAGTTGTATACGTAGCTGTTTCACCGAAACAAACTTCGAAATCACCGTCAAGCGTTGCAAAAGTTGCTGCGAAGAAACGTACAGTAACTTCTAAACGCGCTGAACTTTCACAAAGCGCTCCTTTAATTGCAGCATAGTAAGTCCCACCGTCTACCAAAGCCGTTTTTGCTGCCAATGGTGTACCAGCAGTTGCTGTAGCATACCAAATAACATTGCTTTCATTAACTTTTAAATCGGCAATTGTCGGTTTACTCGTCGCACAAAACTGCTGAACAGTTTGAGTTGTAGTTGGTGTAGCCTCGTCTTCAACAGTTACTGTGACAGCTAGACGAATCGTACTCTCACAACCGTTTGTAACTAAAGAACCATAATAAGTAACGCCATCTACCAAAGCTTGATCTTGTGGCAATACTTCACCACCTACTTCTTCAATATACCAGCTTACACCAGTTTGATTTGCTTTTAGATCTGCAACTGTAGGTTGCGTCACTTTACAAAATGTTTGTTTTGCATTTTCCGTTGTAGGAGTTGCAACATCTTGTACTTTAACATTCACTTTTAATCGAACACTGCTCTCACAGCCGTTTTGGATTAAAACACCATAATAAATACCTGTAATCAAAACATCCGATCCACTTAAAGCAGTTCCGCCAACGGCATCTAGATACCAGATCACATCACTTTCGTTAGTGTCGATATCTTGAACTTTTGGTTGACTCACTTTACAAAAAGTTTGTGAAGTGAATTTGGTTGTTGGGCTTGCAGCATCATTTAAAAGTACTGTAACTTCTAAACGAACAGAGCTCTCACAATTTACTCCTTGAATAGCTGCATAATACACCGTATTATTAAGCAAATCCGTATTTGATGGCAAAAGGGTTCCGCCAACAGCTTTGTTATACCAAACTACATTTTTTTCTATAGTCTGTAAATCGCCAACTTTAGGTTGATTAACGATACAAAATTTCTGAACCATTTGAGATGTTGTAGGAGTAGCTTCGTCGTTAATCATCACGTCGATAGCTAAACGAACAGAACTTTGACATCCCGCAACTTCTAAAGCTCCAAAATAGGTTGTTCCACTTACCAATAAAGTAGTCCCTGCTAATGGTGTACCTCCTTTTGGAGTCGTATACCAAATAACATTGGATTCTACCGTTTTTAGATTCGCAATAGTAGGTTTGTTTACTTTACAAAACGATTGAGCTACTTGAGTTGTGGTTGGTGTTGCCGCGTCATTTATGGTAACAGCAACTTTCAAACGACTACTACTTTCACATCCATTTTGAACAAGAGCTCCATAATAGGTCCCCGTAACCAATAAAGTTTGTGGTGCTATAGCTGTTCCTCCTTGTGGAAGTGTATACCATTTTACGCCCACTTCGTTGGTTTGAATATCGCTTACTTTAGGTTGATTAACCTTACAAAATGATTGTTGTGTAGAAGTAGTTGTTGGTACAGCCGCATCCTTCAACAAAACTTTAATCGCTAAACGCGTTGTGCTTTCACAACCATTTACCGATAGCACTCCATAATAGGTCATCTCTGATGCTAAAGGCGTGGTTTGAGGTAATAAGCTACCTCCTACTGCCGCAGTATACCAAAGTACATTGGTTTCATTGGTTTTTAAATCGGCAACTGTTGGTGCAGCCAAACTACAAAATGTTTGAACCGTTTGAGTCGTGCTTGGACTTACTGTATCATGTATGGTCACAGTAACCGCTAAACGAGTTGAGCTTTCACATCCGTTAAGTGTATCGACTGCATAATAAGTATTTCCTGAAACTAAAGCCGTTGTAGCATTCAATGCAACACCGCCTTGAGGCGCTAAATACCATTTGATGTTTGTTGCAGTAGCATTTAAATCACTTACTTTTGGAAGACTTAACTTACAAAATTCTTGTTTTTTCTGTGTAGTCGTCGGAACAGCAACATCAGAAACCGTTACCGTAACCGCCAAGCGCACAGATGATTCACAAGATGTTCCTCCTCCTAATACTCCATAATACGTTTTTTGATCTTCCAAAAGAGTTTGGTCTGACAAAAGCGTACCGCCAACTAAAGTGGTATACCATTTAACACCAATTTGCTTGGTAACAATATCAGAAACCTTAGGTTGATCTACTTTACAGAAACTTTGGTTAGCATTACCCGTAGCCAATTCGCCATCGGCTAAGTTAACGGTTACTTTTAAACGAACAGCACTTTCACAATTTCCAACTTTAGAAGACGCGTAGTAAACACCATCTATAAGTGCTGTGGTTGGATCTAAAGCTGTACCTCCTTTTTCTGAACTATACCATTGTACATTAGTACCGTTTGCTTGCAAATCAGCAACCTTTGGTGCAGCTGTAATACAGAATGCCTGAGTTGTATTTGTTGTTGTTGGCGTCGAAGCATTATTTAATGTAAGTACTACTTCCTTTAAATCACCATCATTGTTTTGACAAACCGTCGTATTTGAGGCTGCAACAAAATAGGTATAGGTACCCGCAGTCAATCCTGAAATCGAAAGTTTCCCTTGTGCATTAATGCTGTATGTAATTCCATTCACTACAGCTCCATCTAAAATGGGTTTTAGTTTCGCATTGGTGAAATACCAATTGTATGTTGGATTAGCCATGGTTACCGTTGGTACTACTTCAATAGCATCCGTCAAACAGAAAGTCGTATTGGATACTGTAATTCCAGTAGCCGTACTGTTTTCTCGAACCTTAAACTCAATCTTTTTACGATCAGCAGCACTGGTTTCACAATATCCATCAGCGGTTAAAGCCAAATAATATGTATGAGTACCTACGGCCAAATTGTTTAGCACTAGTGTTGCAGTGGTAGCATTAGAAACCAATTCAACAGTCCCGTTATTGTTGTGATACCATACATATCCCACATTATCATAGCCCGTAGCTACTGTAGCTTGTAAGGTAACAGTTCCCTTTTCTGTACAAAGATCCAAATCTTGACCTCCGTTTAAACTAACATTTAGTACCGCATTAGCAGGAACTCCTTCTTTTACTACTGCTATAACTTGAGTACGGTCATAATTCTCACATCCGTAGCGAACCGCTTGAATGTAGAATTTATAAGTACCCGGTGCCATATCTGCAGGAATAGTGTAACTATTACCGGTCTGGATAACTTTTCCGCCGGTTTCTTGATCATACCATTTATAGGTGGTACACACATCGTTAATATCAAAAGAAATGGTTTCTCCTTGACAGGCTTCGATACGATTAGAAGGATCACTACCAATAATTTTGGTATTGGCCGTTCTCGTAATTTGATGTACACGTAAGAAGTCTAAAACGTTTGCTACACCTCCTAAACGGATGCGAACGCGATCATAAATCCCATCTTGCGGAGCAATCAAAATCCGAGAGGTTCCATTGCTTAACAGTCTTAAATCCAATAAAGAATAATCGGTATAGATCGGTTGCCCAACTTTGGTTTTACCTAAAAAACGTTGGATTTCCATTCCTTTAATCAAGCCTAAAGATAAAAGTGCATTGGGCTTAGAAATATCAATACGCAAACTATCACCAACTTGTGACGGGCTGTGAAAAACAGCGGTCAATTCCGTTGCAGCTAGCACGTTGACACCAGCAAACATTGTAGCATACGTATTCGGATTGCGATCTGCAATATTCCATGGATCAGAAACCCCAACTGTTGCGGTTAAAGCACCGATTCCCAAGTCTACTACACCACTTAAAACATCTTGAATATCTTCACCTGTACAAGCAACCTGAGTTGCAGTAGCTTCGTGATATGCTCCATATAATCGTGCATTCTGAGCCACACTTAACAAAGCGCCCATAGAAACGCGAATACCATCATAAGCTTTTACCCCACTTAACGTTGACGGTACAAAAGTATATTCAAAAGTATTCTGTCCCGGAAGCAGCGTTAAAAGTGCTCCATCTACCGCTTTAATCGTTCCGATATCTATAGGATCACCAAGACTATTTTTCTTAGTACCCACAACTGAAATAGCGCCAGCCAAAGCTAATCCGCTATATTCACTTCCCAATTTGATCGTAACTGGTGTTCCTGCAGGAATCGTATGATCCCATTGCAAGTTCTGCCATGTAGTACCAATTCCCAATAATCCCAAACCTGTCGTAATCGTGGAATAGGTTTTAGAATTGCCATCTACGGCATTTCCTTTATTTGATACACCACCAGTAATTATAGAACCCACACTGGTTTTCGTAGCATATACGCGTTTTACCAAAGGAGGACATGTTGCTGGGTCAATCACGTTGATATATACCGTGTGACTGCTTTCGCATTGTCCATCATTTGCTATAGCCGTAAATGAATACGATCCTGCTTCAGTAAAAGGCCCAACCTTAAGATTAGTCACTTCCACACCTTGCTGATCATACCATTTAACAACACTGTTTGAAGTAGCTTTTAGTTCAATACTCTCACCGATATTTAATGCGCTATTTGGGGTAGTCACAATTAAAGTTGGTAAAGCCAATACGGTAACATCTACAGTCACGCGATCGTTTGGACAAAAACCATTTCCGCTTATTCCACGGATTTGATAAACTCCAGAAGTAGTTAATTTTTTTGCTCCATTTCCGTCAACCACAGCTCCATTTTGATCAAAGAACTCGTAAGAGTTCAACGGGTCGAAATTGGGAATGGCTTTTGTTAAATCAACGGTTCCACAGCCTTGCAAAGATAATTGCGATTGAAAAGAAGTAAATTCTACATCATATATTTTCGTGGTTTTTGCTAAATTCAAATCCAAAAATGATCGCAGTACAATGCGTACAGCATCAAAATTAGTATTTGGATGAAAGGGAATACGCGCTTTTTTATTGCTGCTTAAAAGCCCCAATAAATCCAGACTTAAAAAGTCTTTATTAACCGGTTTCTCAAAAACAACGACTCCGTTACTCAAAGCTTGAATTCGGATCGCATCTGAAGCAAGTCCCAACTGCAAAAGTGCAGGATTGCCCACTTGCATCACTACGTGAAATTGTTTTTCAGCTCCCATTGGAGTTTCCAATTGAATCGTCTGACTAATCTCTCCTGCAACTGCAAGTAGACCCAAACTGATTTCTGAAAAACTATCGGCATCTTTATCTATGGCCTTATAGGCATTAGTAACTCCTCCACGAGCTAATCCTAAAGCATCAAGAGTCAATAATCCGCCATTGGCATCGTAGTATGTCAGCAACTCCTGATTACAAACATCTGAACCTGAAGTAGTAAACACACTGTAAACCTTAGTGTGATTCAAAGTACCGAGCAGTAAAGCGCTAGTACGATCAATAACCGACAACTTATTGTAAGACTGATCCGGTTTTAAAGCGAGCATATAATGGCCAAATTGGTTTTGAACCATACGTGCTCGAGAAGAAAAACTATTGTTTTTCTGACTGTTTACCTTTAGAATCTCTTTAGATCCGCTAGACGCAATCACTTCAAAACTGTGGTTCCCCAGAACCACAGTTCCCAAAATATCAGCCAATACACCACCTAAACCTCCGCCTAGAATGGCATTTAAAACATCTGGATTAAACCCCATACGAATGTAGGAAGTTTGATTGGCAGGTATTGCGGTATCGAATGCTAAATCCAAATTCCCGCTATAACTACCTATTCCTAAGGCAAGTCCGCCATAAGAATTAACCTTTGCGAACGAATCGCTTTTGTCTAATGCGTTAGACGCATCGTCAAGATGTTTTCCCGTTACTTTATTCGGAAAAACATGACTCACCTGTGCATACCCTGTCAGGGGCAGCAACATACTAATTCCCACTGCAACTATTAGGTTTCTAATAGTCGCGGCGAGAGTCTTCTTTTTGCTCATACCTATTTATTTAGTTTACTAATCTTAATCGACTTCGGTTTCCCAACACCTAAGACGATCGTTCTCTTTATTACATAATATATATGTCCATTTTATTTATAACAACGATACCCCCACCTCTTACAGAAATGAGGTAATCACTTATTTGTAACACATCTTGTACTCTAAAGATTGTTTCACAACGAATACTTCATCCATTGCAAAAACACTCCTAAATAACGACAGAAGAGTTATATTCACTTTGTAGGTTTTTATTAAATTATAAATACTCGATTCGTTAGTAAGGAGGTCTTAAAATTTAATATAAAATCGCATATTGAGTACTTTCTCAAAAGCAGACCAAATATAGTATAAAATGAGAAATAAAATAGAATTATATTAATTTTATATAAAAAATCACATAAATAATGCAGATAACAAGATTACATAATAGATAAAGTAGTGTTTTACTAGTATAGTCTATCAATAAAACAGCCCAAAAACAAGCAATTTGCTATATATGCCTCAATTAAATTTTAAAAAAATCAATCATTATAAGGATTACATATACTTAACGCACAAATTGTCATTTCGACTTCAAATATCCCAATTAAAGAAAATTCTTGACACTGAGGAGTGCTGATTAGCAATAATCCTAGATAAATTCGAAATAACATTTACATGTAGCTTGATATAAAAACAAGACATCAATCTTTATCTTCTAATAAAGAATACAAAATCATTCACAAATTGTACTATAAAAAACACAGAAAATGGCTTTTAAATAATTCTGATAGGAGAAAATTATCATATCTTTAAATGTTTGAAAGCTGCTGGGTACATTAAACGCAATCGCATACCTAAAATGGAATCCAACCTTACAACAATTATTCCAATCAATTAACAACAGCACTACGACATTTGTTGGAAAGCAAACAATTTCCATTCTAAAATATCGCATGCTCACAGTATAAAAATAAAATCAGCAAATGGAAATCAGCGCTATCAGTAAAAAAGAGATTAAAACCGGTGAAGAAATACAAGTTTCAGATATCCGCGAGGGAATTTTTAATTTAATAAAAGTCGATTTCCCGGCTATTCAAAAAGATCACTATATCAGCTTAATGGAACTCAATCAGTATCGCCGCCTTTACTTGACCTCACTGATCACTCAAGAGAAGGGTGAACTCGCCATGATCGATATCGATGTGATGACTGCCATACAAAACAATGCTATATTATCTGAAAACATCCAAGATGAAATCGAAACAGAGTTGACAATCGGTCAAAAACTTGCCGATCACGTTGCTGCCTTTGGAGGTAGTTGGACTTTTATCATTACCTTTTTTTTGTTTATTTTAGTTTGGATGCTGATCAACATTTGGTTTTTAGCGACCAAACCCTTTGACCCCTTTCCGTTCATACTCCTTAATTTAATTTTATCTTGTTTGGCTGCTATCCAAGCCCCCATTATCATGATGAGTCAAAACAGACAAGAACAGAAAGACCGAATCCGCGGAGAACACGACTATAAAATCAACCTCAAAGCAGAATTGGAAATTAAACTCCTAAGCGAAAAAATAGACCATTTACTCGTGCATCAAAATAAAAAATTGTTGGAGATCCAAGAAATACAAACCGATTATCTCGAAGATTTAATGAAGGAAGTAAAAGAATTGAAAAACATAAAGTAGCATTCACCGATTTCTTAGAAGCCTTTATCTACAAACCCCACAACTATTCCCTTTTACAGAACAATGTTTACAATATTTGCAGTTTTTACAAGCCTTACAACTTGATGATCCCGTACAAGTTGCAGCACTAGAATTGTAATAAAAGCTGCCAGCTACGGATAAAGTCACTACGGATAAACTTACTAATAAATAATTTTTCATGTAATTCATCATACAATTGGATGTAAGCTACAAAGTAATGAAAAACCATCAAGGTAAACATGAGGGATACCGCAGTTCGACAGTTCAAGACTTGTTCCTACGATGCGGAGATTTACAATTTCATATGTAAAAGCGGATAGTTCCTTCCTTGATCATCAGTTTCTGATCGATCAACTACCTGAAATCCCATCTTTTTATAAAAACCAACAGCTTGGGTGTTTTGCTCGTTGACATCAACGCGATCCACGTCCAATACTTCGACTGCATAATCCAATAAACTACGCCCCAAACCAATTCCAAAATAATCAGAATCAATAAACAGCATTTCTAATTTATGGTCGTGGATAGCCATAAAACCGCTAATTTTTTCTTGCTGAATCAAGCAATAGACCTCTAAAGTTGTAAAGTCAAATTCCCTCAAAAAAGTTTTGATTTCCTGAAAATCTTGAGGAGTCAAAAAGTCATGAGTAGCCAAAACGGCTCGCTCCCAAACTGCGAGAATTTGAGGTTTGTAATTATCCTGATATTTTTCAATTTCAAAATTCACCTTTGTCATAATATAGTGGATGAAGTGTTTCTATAAAATTATAAAATAATCTTTACATATTAAATCCCATTTAAAACTTCCAAGCTACAATTCTACTAATTTTATTTCCTTGCTCCATTTCGATAATTTGCATTTCTGTAGCGCCTACTTTGTGCAATAATCGCTGTATGGATTTTAAGTGATTTTGATCGGAAACCAAAGTGGTAAACCATTTTACTTGAGCACCGAAACGTCTACTCTCATATATATAGTTCGTAATAAAAGTTAACTCGCCACCTTCACACCAAAGCTCATTGCTCTGACCACCAAAATTAGGTGTTGGTGCAACAACGGATTTCTTTCCGAGGTTTTTAACTTTGCGCGCACTTTGTTTGGCCGCGTCTTCCTGAGATTTAAAAAATGGTGGATTACAAATTACCGCTGTAAACTGCTCTTGCTCTCCAATAATATTTTCCAATATATTTCGAGAACTCGGTTGTAAACGCAAACTTACCATCGTTTTCAAATGCGGATTATTACTGACAATATTCTCAGCGGAAGCCAAGGATTCTTTATTAATGTCCGATGCCACAAATCGCCAACCGTATTCAGCAACACCAATTATCGGATAAATCGCATTTGCCCCCACGCCTAAGTCCAATATTTTTATCGAATTTCCAGTCGGTACTACCCCCGCATTATAGGTAGCCAGTAAATCGGCTATATAATGAATATAATCAGCCCTACCCGGTATAGGCGGACATAAATTGTCCTGAGGTAATTCCCAATAGGTCAATTTGTAATCAGTCATCAATAACGCCTTATTGAGCAATACCACTGCTTCGGGTTTTGAAAAATCAATCGTGTCTACTCCCGAAGGATTTTTAATTATATAAGGTACTAATTCAGGAACGGCCGCTTTCAAACGGTCGAAATCATATAGTTTATTGTGTTTATTTCTCGGGTGTAATTTCTTTTTATTGGGGCTACTAGCTTTCATCTCCTTGTTTTTTACAAAATTAGAGTATTTGAACGGAATTCATAGGTTTATTTCACCAATTAGCCTTTTTAATAGGTTTTGAGAGTTAAGATGATTTTTAAACTAAAAACTTTAATCCACTATTCACGGCAGTAAAAGTGTTTACCTGCTTCCCACTACTATAAGTTACGATTAAATGTTCTAAACACCAAATCTACACACCCATTAATCAACAATGCTACGTCTATAATTTTTGATCGGTATATAGCTATACCACCACAATAATCAACAGTTAAAAAGCCGTAGAATTTACTATCAAAACATCGAAATAGGTCATAATTATAATATTTAACCGATACAAAACGAAACTAGTTTTACAAAATTTAATTTTTTTTTAAAAACTTACAAAACTTAGAATTCACAAGGGATACACGGTTATTTACTAAATATTCCACCTGCAAAAAACCGCTAATATTATCAATATGAAAAAAAATGACGCCTAAATAAATAATATTATCAAAAAATTTTGTTTACATTTATCCTCCTTAAAAATTAAACACATCACAAAATGTGTATTGTTAACGACAAAATAAAATTTATCAACATTAACACCAACAGATAAGATTCCTTATCACCTACTACTATTTTTGAAAAACCAAATTTTAAACACTTGCTTTGAGTAGCAAAATTAAACACCCTTAATTTCAACTCTATGAAAAAATTAATTGGATTATTAGGTCTTTTTGTGCTTACAAACGGCGCATTATCATCGTGCAGCAATGATGACAACACCACAAAAGAAGAAGAGAAAAACAATGAAATCACCATTGTATCTTCTACAGGGACTTACCTAGGAACAGTGCAAAACAAAGGTAAATTTGCTATTAAGCTTAAATCGAACGACACGGATTTAGAATTGATCCTGATTTCTGACATCATCGCTGACAAAGATCTATTGGATGCAGAATTAAAAGCGACCAACTATGGTGTAAATCCATCAGGAGAGCTTTATACGATTTCACCTGATAGTTATTTTAAGAAAGCTGATGCAAAATTAAACATCACCAGTGGAAATCTGAATATCACTCATACCGAAGACACTTACACGATCAAAGGACAATTAGTAGATGCACAAAACGTGGCTTTTGATATCAATTACACGGGATTATTGGATATCGAACCGATTTACGAAACGCAATACGAAATCCAAAACGGATGGTTCTGGGGAGATAATCAATATGACTATCCGAACGTCGGAGAGTATATGACCTTTTTCACTCAAGGAGAAGCTAATAAATACGGTGAACTAGAAGGAGATGGCTACCATATCTCATTATCTTTCTTTGATGCTATGCCAGCAAAAGCATGGGAAGCAAAAATCCCGAATAAAACCTATAAAGCTTCTAGAGAGCGTAAGGAAGGAACTTTCCTTATTCAATCGGAAGAGAATTTAAATCAAGAAAAAATTGATTTAACTTATGCTGTTTTTCTTCAGAATAAAAGCTCAGAAAGCTTAAAGAAAGCGGTATACATCACTGACGGTACAATCAAAACCATGGATGATGCTAAAGGACAACAAGTTCGTTTTAACATTGAATTGCAAGATGGATCAAGACACGTTGGTAAATACACTGGAAAAGTAAGACAAGGTGACGAATACACCATCTCCTCTTTAAAAGCAGACCGCGCTGTAGGTGCTTTAGATTATGGTTTTATCGAGTATGTTGGAAAATCACCAATTGATGGAAAAGAAAACAACCGTTGGAATATCTATCTATATAACAAAGGAGTTACTACTTACCCAGAATATTATTGGGCAACGGAAGGAACAGGAGAATATGTGCGTCTATCGATTTACACTGATGTGAACGCTACTACTGATATTCCTGCTGGAGTTTACCCAATTGGTCAAGAAAGCGCTGGAAATGCTGGAATTGGTGGTGGTACTGAAGTTGGTTTGGATTTCGGAACTTGGTTTTTTGAAATGAAAAACGACGATTACGCCAATTCTGCTCCAACTCGAACAGGATCGGTTACTATTGCTAAAACAGGAAATAATTATTCTATACAGTTAAATGCTGTAGATGACAGAGCGAACAAAATTACAGCTGATTATTCAGGAGCATTAACGTTTCACAATAGCGCTAAAAAACCGGCTGCTAAAGCAAAAACCGTTAAAGCAACTACAAAATCTTTTGGAAAAGGAAAGGCTTTTGATGCGGCTAAAAACCTTAAAAACAAAAGATAAGTAAAACTTATCGATCAACATTTTATACTGAGGGCGTCTAATTAGACGCCCTTATTTTTTTAATATAATCTTCTCTACAATTACAGTATCATGATAAACAGAAAAACCTTAATTTTGTACTGATATTCATCGCTAGTATCTGAAATTTCCTTGTCAAGTGCGGGGCTTTTTTTAAAATGCGACCAACATCTAATCCCCTAATTCAAAAAATATGCAAAAGACGATTCTAACCGCTTTACTAATTGCTTCGCTAGTTGCTTTCAACAGCTGTAAAAAAGAAACTCCTACAGAACCAATAACAACAACTCCTGTTGATGCGACCGTACAAGTTGATACTGTGGCTGCAAAAAAAGCGATTGAGGCTGAAAAAGAAACCTTATCAAAACCCTATAACGAACAAGAAGATGCTCAAGCTAAACTCAATGAATTAATAGCCAAAGCCAAGTTAGAAGGTAAAAACGTATTTGTACAAGCAGGTGGAAACTGGTGTATTTGGTGTCTGCGTTTTAATGACTTTGTTCAGAAAAATAGTGAGTTAAAATCGGTAGTTGATGCCAATTATCTGTACTATCATCTAAACTACTCGACAAAAAACAAAAATAAAGTGGTATTTGCTAAATACGCACCCGATGCCAAAGGTTTGGGGTATCCATTCTTTTTTGTTATCAATAGTGAGGGCGTGGTTATAAACATCTTTGGATCGGGTGATTTAGAATCTGGCAAAAGTTATGACGCACAAAAAGTTAAACAAATGTTTTTGGACAATGCGCCCAAAAAATAACCTTTGATCCATGGACTAAATAAAAGAGACCCTTCCCAAATAATTTTAGGAACGGTCTCTTTTTTTTCACATAGCTAAGGCCTTCGTCTGCAAAATAATATAATGCTTTTGACCCCTTCATTCATCCATTACGATCCAGCGCTGTCCATTCCCCAAGTCTTTTAGATAAAGTTCCGCATGGCCTCCGCAAAAATACAAACCTCAAAAAGCTCTGATAAACAGCTGCAAAATATTTAATTTCACGAACCTTCTACTCCTAACAAAGAATGAGTACTTTCGACGAATTTTTTAAACAAATTGATCGGTATCACCCCCTTTCACAAGAAACGAAAAGTGAATTATTAGCCATCTGCCATATAGATTACTTCAAAAAAAATGATTTGCTTTTACAAGCTGGTGATCGGCCTCAGCACTATTATTTTATTCAAAAGGGACTGTTGGGCTATTATTTATTAGATGAAAATGGCGATACCGTTTACAAAATGTTTTTTGAGGAAAATAGTTTTGTCGCTAGCACCGCCGCCATCATTGAAGAGCAAGCGAGTAAATTTAATATAGTCGCTTTGGAGGATGTTCAGGTTATTAGCTATCGTGCCGACAAGTTTCGTCAATTGATCAATAAACATCACGATCTTGCACTTTTTCACCTTCACTATCTCGAAAAAAACTGGGTGGTTAAAAAGGAACCCTTAGAAATCAATCTAAAACGGGAATCCGCGAAACAACGCTACCTTAAAATGCTAGATAACCCCTCTTTAATTTCCAGAATTAAACAACATCAGATTGCCTCCTATCTCGGTATTACACCAACTCAATTGAGCCGTATCCGCAAAGATTTAAATTTATAAATCATCAACATTTGTCTAGTTTTTTATTTTATTTACTTCTGAATTTTGTAGGGTAATTAAAATTCAAAACATGAAAACAATTCTTTATACTTTTGTAGTATTCCTCGTAACCGTTGTTGGTTATGCCCAACAAATTCATCGTGAACTGATCTATAGTCCCAAGATGAATACCAAAATTGAAACCATCATCATCACACCCCAATTAGAAAGTGGTCATGCGTATAAAACGGTCTATATACTTCACGGATACAGCGGAAACCCTGAAAGAACGATTCAAAAAGACATTCCCAATCTGATGGAGCTATCACAGCAATTTCAAACCATCTACGTGATTCCCAACGGTAGATACAACAGTTGGTATGTAGACAGTCCCATAGATAAAAGCTCCCAATACGAAACTTTTATAGGGGAGGAATTGGTACAATACATAGATAGCAATTATCCTACAATCTCAAGCAGCCAATACCGTGCAATATGCGGTTGGAGCATGGGTGGTTATGGCGCGTTACATATCGGTATCAATCATCCCAATAATTTTGCTTTTGTAGGCAGTTCCTGCGGTGCGTTGGATTTTAATCGATTTGGAAATAATTATACTTACTATCAAGTAAATAAGGTATTGGGTGACTTTAATAAACTGCCTCATACCTTTTTTACAAGCCATAATATATCGAAAATGCAATCTTCAAAACAATTGTATATACTAGATTGTGGCACAGAAGACACACAAATGATTGAGATGAATCGGGAATTTCATCAGCAACTGATCACTAATAAAGTACAACATCTGTATATCGAATCTCTCGGTACTCACGACGCTAACTATTGGAGCCAATCGATGTCCAATCAATTGGCGTTATTTGACAAGTATTGGAAGCTTTAGAATCTAATTTCGCCTCACAAATTATAAGTAAATAGATTGCTATTAACTAGCACAACAAAGGCGTACACCAAAAGCATATTCAAGCAGTTGGTGTACTTCTTTTTTAAATATGCACCATATATAGTATTGTAAATATTTTTTATAAATGATCGCACTCTGTAGTGCTAACCACTTTAAAAAAACGTATATTTAATTCACCCCTAAGGTCTACATATGGAAGCCAGTAATTTTTTATTCGGAGAATTAGAAAACAATTTACTCATCAACGTTGCGCTACGTACGGTTGTTATGTTTTTCATTATTTTAATCTTTTTGCGAATACTGGGAAAACGAGGAGTCAAACAATTGTCTGTCTTTGAACTGGTCGTGATTCTAGGTTTGGGATCAGCCGCAGGCGATCCGATGTTGTACATGGAAATTGGAATCATCAATGCCTTGATTGCTTTTGCTGTACTTGTTATCTGTTATAAAATATTTACACTGTTGATTTTTAAATACCAACGTTTAGAAAATTTCTTCGAAGGAAAGCCGGTTTATATCATTAAGAAAGGAACTTTTGCCCTAAATGACTTTAAAAAAGAAACGCTTAGTAAGGATGAGTTTTTTATGGAATTACGCCTTCAAGGTGTTTTTCATTTAGGACAAGTCGAGTATGCTATTCTAGAGACTTCAGGTGAAGTAAGTGTGTACTTCTTCGACAAGGCTGAATTGCAATATGGTCTTCCCATCCTGCCTCAATATATCGAACAAATTGTAACCAATTTTGAAATAGGGACCCGATATTCTTGCCTGTTTTGCGGAGAAACCATCGCTTTTCAAAACCAGACCTCTCCTACTTGCCCAAGATGTCAAAAATCCGAATGGATCGCTGCCAGTAACCGCAGTCATCAAGCTTAACGAACCCATTGAATTCTTTTTAAAATACTACTCTAAATTAGATTTTTCACAGAACTCGTTATATTTCTTCTGATTTATCAAATTGGTATATATCCTTACTGTGAATGGCTTTAAAAAAATAAAAAAAACTGTTTTTTACCATAAGTAAACAGCCCACTTCCTAGGATAAAAATTGAATTAAACGTATCTTTCAAGTTCTTTAATTACCTCCAAGATATATACCTTCAAGGCGGTAAAACGGCAACAAAATGCTTTTAAAATTCTTTTTCACTTTCACCAAAATCGGACTTTTCACCATAGGCGGCGGTTATGCCGTGATTCCATTAATTGAACGCGAAATCATCGCGAAAGGTTGGTTAACCACCGATGAGTTTTACGAGATTTTACCGATAACCGAATCGCTTCCGGGGGTATTCGCTACCAATTTAGCCGCTATGGTAGGCTATAAGATGTCGGGTATCAAAGGAGGAATAGTCGCTGCTTTGGGTACTGTTATAGCCCCTTTTTTAATCATTGTACTGATTGCTGTATTTTTCAATCGTTTTGCTGATAACATCTGGGTAGTCAAAGCCTTTAAAGCCATTCGCCCCGCAGCGGTCGCTTTGATTGTTGCCCCTTGTTATGCAGCCTTTAAAGCCAATAAATTAAACAGATTTACAATATTGATTCCTTTAGCAGCCCTATTGCTGATGTGGCAATTTGGTTTCTCGCCTATATGGGTTATTATCCTAGGTGCTACAGGAGGCATCACTTATAACATCATTAAAGCACGAACGAACTAAGTATATGATGGTATTTGTAAAATTGTTTTGGACTTTTCTAAAAATTGGTACCTTTGGTTTTGGCGGTGGTTATGCGATGTTATCGCTTATACAAGATGAAGTGGTAGTTCAAAACCAATGGATGACCAACAAAGAGTTTGTCGATCTGGTAGCAATCTCTCAAACTACCCCCGGCCCTATCGGTATCAATAGCGCCACCTATACTGGATATAAAGCACTCGAAAACTTGGGATATAACCCTTATTTTTGTGTACTCGGTTCTATAATCGCTACGTTATCCCTCTGTTTGCCTTCATTTATAATGATTCTTTTCATCTCCTACTATTTTGTTCGTTTTAAAGCCAATGTGTATTTCGCTTCCGCCTTACAGGGAATACGTCCCTTGAGTGTATCCTTAATCGGAATAGCCGCTATTTCTCTTATGAACGAAGAAAACTTCACAGATGTAATTAGTCCCCTAATTTTTGTTGTAACGCTACTACTCGCAATCAAATACCGTTTACACCCGATTTTAATACTCGGATTAGCAGCAGTTTTAGGATTGCTTATTTATTGATTTCAATACTATTTTTATTTGTGCTCGAGATCGTATTTTAATGCTTGCTCCACCAAAATATCAATATCGGCAGCACAGATAAAGGTTTGGAGTTTGGCGAATTTAGCAGTAGGCCATTCGTATATCTGTAATGCCAATAAGTCGTCTATCATTTGCTGCGCGAATCGAGTTTTAACTAACTGAGCCGGATTGCCCGCTACGATAGTATAAGGCGCCACATTCTTAGTCACTACAGCGCCAGAAGCAACTATAGCTCCCTCGCCTATGGTTATACCCGGCATAATCATCGCTCGCATACCAATCCAAGCGCCATCACCAATAACCGTATCCCCCTTGCCGATATAGGCTTCTGAGATCACCTCGGCAAAAGGATATAGACTAAACCAATCCGTTCTATGAGTATTATTTCCCCCCATTAAAATCACTGCCTCTGCCGCGATACAAACATGAGAACCTATAAATAATTGATCGATAGGCCAATCCGATTTCCAATTTTCCAAACTATACGCATCTCCATAGAGGTAACGAACTACACTTTGCTCAAAATTTCCCGACCACGCATTACTGTAGTAACTCGTTGTTCCTTTAATGTGTATGTTGGGATTGGTAACCGTCTGATGTAAATATTCTACTTTTGACCAATGCTTTAATTCTGTCATAACTGCTGACATCAAATGATTTTTTTTTTAAATGATTTTACAATTTTAGTAAGCCGATAACGCATTTATTTAAAGCGTTTAAACAACTAATCCGAAACAGATTCTTTATCTATATATTTCGTGACTGCTTTTGCATTGGTAAGCAATAATAAACCGATCATCAACTTTATAAAATAATAAGCCAACCAACTGGATTCTCTATAATCTTTCAACTGTTCACTCTGTTGAAAAAAAGTAAGCAATCTACTTAAGAAATGTGGAACATTGTCTGCAAGTAACACTCCCCCCATAACAATAACCGCTATTTTTAATACAGCAGTACTTTTTATATTGACATCAATTCTCGCTTCATTAAAATTTTTCTCCAGTTTTAATACCTGAATAATCCATTGGCTTCTAAAAAGAAATACGTAAATAAGAAATGCATAAATTATCAAAACACTGATCATGATAAACCAAGTATACAACAAAGCTGCTGTATTCACTTCCCCTTGAACAAAGGATATGGTCATTGTAAACTGCGGAATTATTTCAAAACCACTAAATAATATCCATAAACCTATCAGCTTGATAATGATAGTCCAAAATGTTTTAATTTCCATATTTTATAATTTTCGTGAAAAATATTTAATCCCTATAATCTTTTAGTCAGTAGTATTTCCAATTGCGTCACCCAGACTTCACTATTCCTTGTTCCAAAAATATTTTAAGAAAAAGAAGTTGAACTCCAAATCTTTAAGTAACCTATTCAGCCTGTTTGCTACTCCATAAGTTTTTGTATGGGATTCCTCAAAATATAAATTTGTTCGCAGTAAAAACAACGTATATAGATTAATCATACCAAAAGCTTTTATAAGTTCTTGATCATTTCGAATTGAGACAAGCGATAACTCAATCCCATACTTTGTAAAAAAGCAATTACATCTACTGCCTCGTGATCCACATTGTTGATTGCTATTTCTGAACTTCCTATTGCCGTTTTCATCACTTCAATCAATTTTGTAGCCACACCTTTACGACGCTGATTCGGTGCCACAGCTAATTGTTGTATTCGAGCTATACTCGCATAAAAAGCCACATAACCCACCAATTCTCCGTCTTCATAAGCACCTAACACGCTCAAACGCTCTCTGCTGTTATCTAAAGCCTGCGCACTGGCTTGCCACGATGGTGAAGTAGTCCAAAACGCTTTTAAACAATCCCAATCCAAGTTAACTAAATCGCGAACTTCATGGTTTTTATTTTCTGCTGCAATCGCAATTACACCTTTAAAAGAGTCCAAGGTACGGTTGACACGGTAACCCATTTTTTCATAAGCTCGAATCGCCGAATCATTGCCGACTATTACCTCCAAAAGCATGGTTTTCACATCCAATTCTCGCAGTTTCGCCAATAAAACGCCATACATATTGGCGACAATTCCTTTTCCTCTAAATTCGGGAACAACCCCTGTTGCTGCATTATAAACGACTACATTACCCTCTAAATGGTTAATCGCATGCAACATAAAGCCAACCAATTTACCCGCTGAAACCACGCCAATAGACAAATTCAATTGAATGTTTTCCGCAGCTATCTTTTGCTCTAATTGTTCGGCAGTTAACTGTAAGGGTATGATATAATCGGCAAAGGATTCGTTTATAATACTAACAATGCTTTGTAAATCTGTATTTTCTAAAGTGATTATTTCCATGTTCTTTTTATTGATGCATTCCATATTTTTTCTAGTGTTGCAAGTACTCCATTGCAACGTACTTTAATTCGTGATAACTCCTTGTCAATACTATCGATTTACTATAAAATCATCGGGATTTATCAAGGTATAACGCCATTTAAAAATGTGCTTAAAGTCGGGCTGTATCTCGTTTCAATTGGCATTTCGAAAATACTAAAAAAGATCGGAAAGCGCCGTAGAAAACTGAAATCAAATTTTGAATTGCCCCTATTTCAGTAAATCGCTATCAATTTTATTATACCCAATACTATCGCACTCGTGAGCCTGACTAGGCTGATACGATTTATCGAAAGGAAATCCATACGATAAATATAATTCTCTTAAAAAAGTAAAAACTATCTCTTTTTTTATTAAATTTATAAGAGTTAAATCATTGATTAAAGCAGGTATATAAAATTTAACCTCTAGCAGCTATTTGAAAAATAGTTTTAATAATTTGTAAAAGCATCATCAATACGAGTTATCTGGAATTTTATAAAAGATCAATTCCTACCTCCCCATTGTACTCCAACACCCTAGTTTTGTATTAACTCAAAAAGGATTTAAAATGGCTCAAGTAAACTCAAGTATTAAAAAGGATTTGTACCAGATTGAAATCAAAACCCCTACGGGCAACATCATTCACGCCGATGAACCGCTTGATAAAGGCGGAAAAGACAGCGGTTTTTCACCCAAGGAATTATTAACTGCCGCATTAAGTGCTTGTACCTCCGCAACGATACGGATGTATGCCGATCGCAAAGGTTGGGATCTGCAAGAAGTACGTATGAACGTGGAATTGTCTGAAGCCGACGAGTCTACGCTTTTTACCCGTAAAATCGAGTTGGTCGGCAATTTAGACGAGGCTCAGAAAAAGCGTTTGCTCTTTGTAGCCAATTCCTGTCCAGTCCACAAAATCCTAACTCATCAGATCGAATTCCACACCCTAATCGTGGATCAACCTTAGAAACAAAAACTTCCACTCAATTACGAATTTTATAAAATAGCCCATTGTGAGTAAAATAGTCGCAGAACAATTAGTTGACATGTTGATAGAAGCCGGAGTAAAACGGGTTTATGCCGTAACGGGTGATAGTTTAAACCACTTTAATGATGCCATCCGCCGAAGCGGAAAAATCAAATGGATACACGTTCGCCACGAAGAAGTGGGTGCCTATGCTGCCGCTGCCGAAGCAGAGTTAGACGGTTTTGCCGTATGCGCCGGTAGTTGCGGTCCTGGACATGTGCATTTGATCAACGGTTTGTATGATGCTCATCGCTCCCATGTGCCGATGCTCGCCATAGCCTCTACCATCAATACCGATGAAATGGGCATGGACTATTTTCAAGAAACCAATACCATCAAATTGTTTGACGACTGCAGTTACTACAATCAAATGATCATGACCGCCGAGCAGGCGCCTCGAATTATACAAACCGCTATCCAACATGCCTTGGGTAAAAAAGGCGTAGCTGTAATTGGCTTACCCGGCGATGTGTCGCAGTTGAAAGCTGTTGAAAGCACTACATCTACGCAGTATTTTAACTGTAATCCGGTGATTCGACCTTCGGACTACGAATTACAACAATTGGTTAGCGCCATTGAAAGCAGTGCTAAAATCACTTTGTTTTGCGGTATCGGATCGGAAAAAGCTCACGATCAGGTGGTGCGACTTGCACAACACCTTAAAGCTCCTGTTGGATATTCGTTTCGCGGTAAAATGAGCATACAACCCAACAATCCCTATGAAATTGGCATGACGGGACTACTCGGACAACCTTCGGCCTACCACAGCATGCACGAGTCGGATTTGGTGATTCTTTTAGGTACAGATTTTCCGTATGATAAATTTATGCCTACCAACAACAAAATCGTTCAAATCGATACCAGTACCGAACGCCTCGGCAGACGTGCTCAATTGCATTTGGGACTTTGTGGGGATGTTGCTCATACCATAGAAGCCCTCTTACCGCTGTTGGCAGAAAAAACCGACGACAGCTTTCTCAAAGCCCAATTGGAATTTTACGATAAAGTCAAAGAACACAAAAACATTTATATCAACGACAACGGATCTGAAGATGCTATTCAACCCGAATACCTCGCGCATATTATCGATAGACTCGCCGATCAAGACGCGATTTTCACCGTAGATACAGGGATGACCTGCGTATGGGGTGCGCGATTTATAACCGGAACTGGACAGCGAAAAATGCTCGGATCGTTTAACCACGGTTCTATGGCTAATGCCATGCCGATGGCAATTGGAGCAGCACTCGCCCACCCAGAACAACAAATCATCGCCATGTGTGGCGACGGTGGACTTTCGATGTTACTCGGCGATCTAGCCACTATAAAACAATATAACCTGCCCATCAAAATTATCGTATTTAACAACCGCGCACTGGGCATGGTTAAACTCGAAATGGAAGTCAATGGACTACCCGATAATGAAACCGATATGGTCAATCCCGATTTTGGTATGGTAGCCCTAGCGATGGGATTCCCCGGTATCAATATACACAAACCCGAAGACGTACTCGATGCCGTTAAAAGAGCCTTTATGCACGACGGCCCCATCTTACTCAATGTGTTTACCAATCCGAACGCCTTAGCCATGCCTCCAAAGATGGAATGGGCACAGGTTACTGGTATGGCCAAATCCATGACACGACTGATGCTCGGCGGTAAAATGGACGAGGTTCTGGATACGATAAAAACCAACTACAAACACCTCAAAGAAGGTTTTTAATCTTTTTATCTTTTAGTCACTTTGTCTAATACTTCTTTAGAAACATTAATCGCTTTGTCTAATAGTTCTTTAGAATATTACTCACTTTGTCTACTAGTTTTGATGAGTTTTGATCACTTTGTCTAGTACACTATTATAAGATTTAAACGAATCCGCTTTTGTCATTTACTTTGAATCAATTTTAACTTAATCCCTCCACTGATGGATCATACTCTTACTAAGTCGCATACCAAATACTACGTGATTGCGTGGGTTTTCGGATTATTGTTTTATTTTTTGGATTATGTAATCCGTTCGGCACCCGCAGTGATGATACCGGAGCTCTCATCCAATTTTCACGTCAGTTCGATCGGTTTGGTCACTATAGTCGGTACCTACTACTATACCTATTCGATTTGCAGTTTAATAGCCGGTATGGCCTTAGACCGCTTTGGAGCAAAATACTCGCTGTTTGCGGGAGCTTTTATCTTGGGTCTTGGGTGTTTGCTATTTTTGATATCGAGTCAGTTTGCAGGTACTGCAGGTCGTTTACTACAAGGTGCGGGTTGTGCATTTGCCTTTCCCGGTTGTGTGTATCTCGCCAGTAAAGGTTTTTCTGCCAAATCACTGGCTACCGCCATCGGTTTTACGCAGTGTTTTGGAATGCTCGGCGGCTCAGCAGGACAGTTTATCGTAGGACCCTGGATGGAAAACGGCATGGAAATTCATACGTTTTGGTTGTGGTCCGGCCTGTTTACCATTCTCGTTGCGGTGGGATTGTGGTTTGTGATTCCCGCTAATGACGCCAAAGAAATCGCTAATAACGAAAAAAGACCTAGCTTGCTCGAGCCCTATAAAATTGTATTTAGCAATCCGCAATCGTGGTACTGCGGTATCATATCGGGACTGCTCTTTGCACCAACCACCATATTTGCCATGACCTGGGCTGTGGCCTTTTTTCAGAAAGACCTCTCCTTCGATTTTCATACCGCTACGATTGCCAGTGCCATGGTCGCGTTGGGATGGGTATTCGGATGTCCAATACTGGGTTATTTTACCGATAAAATCGGACGTAGAAAACCGATACTGCGCCTCGGTGCGCTTATCATGATCGCAAGTTTAGTACTGCTGCTCTACTTCCCCGATCTGATACCCGCTAAAGTCAGTATGTTTATGATGGGAATCGGTTCCGGTGCTGCAATGATTCCGTATTCCATCATCAAAGAAGCCAATCCCGATTTCGTCAAAGGCAGCGCAACCGGTGCCATCAACTTTATTACTTTTGGAGTGACCACCTTGGTAAGTCCGGTATTTAGTCGACTTTTTGGACGAAGTTTAGAAAATACTGCCGATAAAATCCAACACTTTCAACAAGCCGGTATGTTCTGGATTGTAGGTATAGCCATAGCTATAGGGATTAGTTTTTTATTGAAGGAAACGGGGATGAAAAGCAAACAGATATAAGGAGACAAAAAACCAAAACCAAGGCGCTAGGTTATTTGATTCCATCTGTTTAGGTGCAACAATACAGCTAAAAGTCTAAGGCCGCAAAAATGTGTAATATATTAAAAATCAAATAGTAGTCTACTGCGACAAAAAATAAGTGGATTTCTAAAATCAAGAGCTAAAATTCAATTCATAACGAACGGATCGACCAGCACCAATAGAAGTGAAAATTTGTTTTTCTACTAAATCTATTAAATCTCTGGTTGCAGTAGCTTTTGAAATCTTAGTAATGGAAATATACTTTCTGGCTGTCATACCGCCATCAAAACCCGCTATACCTTGATCAAATATCTTTAGTACTACTTTATATTGTCGTTCGTTTAGCTGTAACTTTTTTTGATCTAAAAAATGTGCTTTTTTAATCGTAAAGGCTATTATTTTCTTTGTTAACTTTTGAGACTCTAAAATGGTTTGTGAAAAATACCATATCCAATCCGTAATCTCCAATGACTTTTGAGCTGTTTTTAAGGCGTTATAATACTTTTTTTTATCTTTTTCAATCATACTCGACAAACTCATAATCAAAGGACGTTGAAAAGATTCTCCCAAACATTTTTCAGCTAAGGCTCTACCTATTCTACCGTTACCGTCTTCAAAAGGATGTATGGATTCAAAATACAAATGTGTAATGGCTGTTTTGATTAAAATACCTTTTATATCCAATACAGTTACATCAAATTGCCTGTACCACTCCACAAATTGTCTCATCTCTTCAGCCAATCGATTGGAAGGAGGGGCCTCGAAATGGATTTGTTCTTGTCCATAACGACCACTAACAATGACCATAGGTTCCTCTCCTTGTCTATATTGTCCCGATTGAATGCGCTTCGAATTGCCAAACAAGGTCTGGTGCCAATCTTTGATAAGCTGTTCGGACAACACTGCTTTATAATCTTTGTGCACCAATACCATCAATTCCCCAATTCCTCGGGCATTTTTATCTTTAATATTTAAAGCCGATGTGACATCGATTCGGTTCTTAATCGACGATATGATATCTTGACGGCTGTAATACTCCCCCTCAATTTCAGAAGTTTTAAGAGCCTCATCAATCATAAATTGAAGTATGGTTTCCTGACGAATATCTTCAGATAAATTTTCAATCATCCCTTTAATTTCGCCAATTTCTAAGGCAAACTCCAAGATAATTTGATCTATAACAGCTGCATTATAATCAAATTTTGCCCATTCTTTATGTTGCCAATTGTATTGCATAAGCCGATTAAATTTCTTAAACAAATCAAATATACATAAAAAATGAGCCGATTAAGTGATTTAATCGGCTCATTTTTTTACTCGATTTAGTTTCTTCTGGCAATAGTGCTTTCCCTCTAAGGATATAAAGCTGGGAAACACTAATCAAATGCAAACTACTATCTCCTTTTACTTTTAATATCATAGGCCATATAAAAAACTTGTCTCGTATAGTGCATAGATTTCCCATCGATAAAAAGAGATATATGCATAAATAATTCCGATATCAAATATGGCATTGCTGTTTCTTATATATTTTTCAAAGCTTACTTTTAATTCCTAGACTTCATCGCAATTTTTCACTTGTCTACTACGAGCTCTTATATTTTGACTTAGTAAAGAATTAAAAATAATAACATTAGTAAACTTTTGTTACTCTTACAACCTCCAATTCGTTCAATCGCTTTACGAAATGTTCAAATTGTTCGTCCGAAAAACACCAAACAACTTTAGCATTATTGTAAATCACTTTACCTTTATAAAACAATAAAATGTACATCAACTACACAAACAACAAACTATCAAGACTTCTTTTATAGCGTACTTCATAAATTGATTTGATTATTTTTTTTATGCTTCGCCAACTCTGAATTATAATACGCCAAGAGCTGTGCTATTATATTTTCTACTAATGCAAAGGGAATGTCTACATGTGGATTTATTCTTAAAATTTTCATACGCGATCGCGTACCTATTTCCAATTCAGGATTGTTTAACAAACTTCCCTCAACAAACAAGATATAGGGTTCTGTGGTTTTTTTATCAATCCACAAATAACAGATAGCCTTTTTAGCATACACAAAACAAGGCATTCCGTATTTTAGTGTCTCGGAAATTTGCACATGCTGATTTAGAATAATACTACGTAGTGCCAACAGACAACTGTTGTTGGGTTCTTGCTGACGCAGAAAAAAATTTTGATGCTCGTTCATTTTTTGGAGGCTTTACAATCCTAAATCCCTCTTAAGTAAATATAATAAAAATCTTGTTTTTACACAAAAGAAATGCATTAAGAATGGTCCTTATAGGTATAAAATGACAGCTATTTATACAACCACCTTTTCATCATTTTATTTAATTAGTTCGCAAAAAATAGCTTGGACTATAACCAAAGCGTTTTTTAAAGGCAACTGAAAAGTGGTTATAATGTTTGTATCCAACCTGATGAGCCAAAGCTTCAATCGTCAGCGTATCAGCAGCGGTTGTGGTCAACAGTCGATAGGCCTCCATCATCCGCCCCTCTACCACAAATTCATGAATGGTGGTTCCAAATAAGTGTTTAAATCCCGCCTGTAACTTGGTTCGATTCATAGCCGTGAGCTGAGCCAATTCTTCCAAGGCATAATTGGTGGAAAAGTTTTTACTCAAAATCTCGTAGAGTGCATACAAGCGTTCGCGATCACCCGCTGTTATGGAAACCGATTTGGACCGCTGTACAACAGCATTGGCCTGCTGAAGTTGCAGCCCCAACAACATCAATATTTTACCCTCGATATGGAGTCGCTTGACTTGCCCAACATAGGGACAATGATAAATCTCGTGAATCACACGCTGCATCTGAGGATTAATGCGATGGCTCTGACCACCCAATACAACTGCCTGCTGACGGTCAATCGCTTTTAAAAATTGCTCTGAGGTTTTGCAATTCGCAATAAGGTTTCGATTCAGCCAACTTACGGCCACTTCGATTTCCAAACTCAGCGCAGGTTTGCAAGCTGGATCTGCCAAACGACCGTCGAGTTGAGGCACATAAAAAAAAGTAAATTGCCCCCCTACTGTATGCAAGGATTTTTCCTTTTTATCGCGAGGTTGATAAGAGGCAGCACCACCAGAAATTTCAAAGTGCATTTGCATATAGGAACCGTCGGATTTAACCGTAGTCTCCAGGGCTTCGTCTTGGGATCGTTTGAAAAAACTGAGGTGTAAGCCTTCGACCTGCAACTGCTTTTGGTGTTGCACAAAACCACACTCGGAGATCAAGTCCTCCGATTCTAAAAGATTTTGTCCCAAAGGCAATGAATATCCCGCCGATCGCTGCAGTACCCGATTACCCGATGGGTATCGTTCATTTGTGATTTCGATTGTCATTTCAGGTTGTTAAATTCTCAGGTTATTTGTCCGACAATTCACCTCTTTCAAAAGAATGCAGTTATCGTATAACTTCCTGCTTTTATCATATACAAAGATAGGTAACTTTGCGTTATTATTTAAACCGAATCCAAATAAGCACATCAACGACTAGCCGCTTGCGGTTGGAACTGCAAGCCGATTCACTCCTAATCCATCCTATTATGAACATTGAAAAAATCAATTTACAATTAGAATCCGAAAATCTAAAAGCCTTTTGGCAATTAAAATCACTGGGAAAAATCAATAATCACGAAGTGCAGTTGATCAAATTACAAGGAGAATACGAATGGCATACTCATGAAGAAGAAGATAAATTATTCTTTGTTGTAGACGGTATTTTAGAGTTGCATTTTCGCGATCAAATCATTGAACTGCGTAAAAATGAATGTATCGTAGTACCTAAAGGTGTTGAAAACAAACCCGTCGCTAAGGATGAAGCTACCCTAATGATTTTCGAACCGCAACGATAAAATCAATCGTTGTTTACAATTGTTTACAAATCGATACCCACTTTGTTTACAATCCTATCATCGCTCTAAATCAACGAATTAAGAAGTCTTTTTTGTAAGGTAAAACGCACAAAAAAACCCATGTTATTGTTTAGATAAAAACCAATAAACCATTGATTATCATTTTGTTTATTGGTTTTTAAAATAGTTATATTTTTGAAGGGTGCCGATTTTTTTTTTAGCGTTCTTAAATCGATAGAATTAGCAGAGTTTCTTCTTTTTTCCCTTCTTTTTACCTTTGTTTAACCAGATAATAAATCCGGTTAACGGCAGTGAAGCGCAGACCAAAGCCATAATAAAAGTAATTATTTTGGTATAAATACCTCCATAACTGCCCACGTGTAAATCGTAATTCATCGACGACAGGCGGTCGCCCAAAGGTTGTGAATGCGACCTTTTAATGTTTTGTATACCGCCCGTTTCTTTTTCAAAATAATACCATACAAACACACCACTTCTGTCTTTGTTTAAGCGAACCTGTATATCCTGAATGGCTTCTTTAGGTTTGAGGCGAATGGCCATCATATCTGCCGTGGGATGTTGAGACAGGGCGTAATTCAAAGCAGTATCCAACAAATTATCGCGTTTTGGAGTAAAGGGTATTTTTCCGAAATTTGGTGTGGGCGATGACACAGTGCTAAACGAATTAAAGCCGTTGACATAGATCTTTTTCACGGCAGGAAATGCAAATACCAATCCCGTTAATGCGAACAAAAGCGCAAAACACAAGGCATAGATTCCCAAAATATTGTGCAAATCGTAGTTTAAACGTTTTCTATTGACCTTGAAATCAAAACGAAAACTGCGTTTCAAGGTTTTGCCTTTCCACTTTTTGGGCCACCATAAGACCAAGCCCGTAAGGAGAATGACCGCAAACAAGGCCGTGGCTGTACCAACAACAAGGCTCCCTACCTTCTTTCCCAACAGCAAATTCATGTGCAGTTGCAATACCAACTGAAAGAACTCGTTTTTACTGTCTTCTACCGCTTGTACTTCTCCGGTATATGGATTGACAAAAACCCTTTTGTAGTAGGTGTAATAAGCCCAATGTCCAACAGCGTTTTCATTGGTTTTCGACGCTCTAAAAACCCAGGTTCTATCTTTGGCAGGAAACAAATCTACCCGCGATATTTTTTCGCCTTTTGCCAGAGCCAATTGTGCGTCTGCTTGCAGCACACTTAATGGAAGCGGCGTTCTATTAAGTGTGCTGTCGGTGTTGGTAAAATATTTTTCGGGATAAACCTGCAGTTTTAACTCGTCGTGAAACACGTAAATACAGCCCGTAATACTCACTATAAAAACGATGATTCCACTGAGCAGTCCCAACCATTTGTGAAACCAAAGAATTTGTTTTTTAAGCATGCTTAAAATTTAAAGTGTAGGTTTAAATTTACAAGGCTTCCACTCCCCCGAACATATTCCGCATCCAAAGCACGGTATTGACTCACCGTTGGATAGTAGGTTTTATTAAATAAGTTTTCGATTCCCAAGCTGATATTCCACTGACTGTTGATGGTATAACTACCCGCGAAATTAAAGAGGTTAACATCACTAATTGGACCCTCGCTATTTTTGTAAATTCCCTTAGCATTAGGTTCAAATCGATCGCGACTGCCCGTATAAACCCAAAACAATTGAAGGTTCCACTTGTCTGTGGGTTGATAACTGACAAATCCCGTAGCTTTAGGAGGAGCAATACGCGACCCGTTTAGATATACTTTACTACCGTCATCCAATTTGGCTTTTCCCTCTACATAGGCATAACTACCTCCGATGGTTAAATTGGATCGCAGTTTGGCGTCTAGTGTCAGCTCAAATCCCTTGACTTCTTCAGGTTCGCGTTGTGCCATTAAAAAGCCACCAACGTCTACCAAGTTAACGCCCAAATCAGAAGTACTGATATAATAAGCTGCTGAGAAGTTAAAGATGCTGTAACGGCTTGAAAAACCGATTTCGTAGTTGTTGGTAATAATCGGATCGGTTTCTAAATTGCCCAAGGTATTTTCCTTGGCCCTTCTTAAGATACGTCCCAATTCATTAATCGCAAACCCTTGAGAAAAACTGACAAAGGGGTTGAATAATTCGTATTTATTATATCGTAAGCCCGCATTAAATACCGTGGCTTTATAGGGTATACTACCTCCGCTAACAAAAATACTGCCCTCGTTTCCCGGTCCGGTAGCAATGGTATTAAAATCATCTACCTTAACCTGCGCATTCTCATAACGAACTCCTCCTTTAAAAATCAAATTTTCAAAAAAGTCTATTTTTAACTGCGCATACGGCGCTATGTTTACCATATTCATTTTGGGAATATATACTCTACCATCAACCAAATCTTGGTAAGTGACATCGTTTAAAAGATCCAAACCGTAAGTGATTTCAGCGGGTAGGTTTCCGATTGTAAATGGCGTATTTAAATTGATACGCACCCCTTTTTTGTCGGAATTAATCATGGTTTGTCCCGGTCCATACCAAGCGGTTCCCGAAGTGACATAACGATTCATCGAACTAAAAGTATTCATATATACCGTTGCATCCAATTGGGTATCCAACCATAAATTGCTATTGGTATACGTCAACATCGCATTATGGTTATAGGGAGTTCCTGCCGGTTTTCCCGGCTCTTCTCCGCGAACACCTATAGTAGGACTCTGACCATAAACCCCATTTTTACTGATGTATTTGGCGTGTTGGGTGCTTCCATAATAATTATAGAGCGCTGTTATCGAAGAGTTATCATTGATATCGTATCCGATCTTTACAAATGCATTATTGGAATAGGTATTGGATAGGCCGTCGGTTTGTCCGACAGGCAAGCCTTCGCCATCGCGTTGCAGTCCTGTGTAGTCCAATGTTCCACCAAAAGTATAAGTCCATTTGTCTTTTCTTCCCGAAAAATATTGAGCCACGCGATATCCCAAGGTACCAGCGCTGTTATAGGGATTAAACGATGTACCGATAGTAGTTGCTCCTTCTAAAACTTTATTGCCGCGGTTTTTTTTGGTGATATAATTGATGATTCCTCCGCCTGAACCGTTTCCATATATAGAAGTAGCGCCTTTGATCACCTCTATACGTTCAATGACATTGGGATCTATGGTACGTAAATCACGAGCTCCATTCATCAGTGGTGTCGATTGGGGAATACCGTCAATAAGTACCAATACCTGACGCCCGCGCAAAGTTTGCCCCGAATTGGTAGCCTTATTGGTTGAAGTTCCCAAACCCGGAACAGTATTTCCCAATATCGAAGCCAAATTCGTAGTGATACTACTTTGCGTTTCTATATCTTTTTGATTTAAAATCGTAACCGATGAAGGTACAGTACGTATATTTTCGGCTTTTCTACCCGCTGTAATGACCACTTCGTCCATCTGAGTATCATCCGTTTTTAATACCAAAACATAGGTTAATTGCGTGATCTCAGCAGGAAAATTTTGTTTAAAATCCAGATACCCAACCGCGGAAATCGTTATGGTAGTGTTTTGCAATACCCCCTTATCCAACAGCACTACTCCCGCATTGTCTGAGGTAGCTAAAATGCCCGAATTTCCAATTACATTGGCATAAGACACCGGTTGATTAGAAGCGTTTTTAAGCTGAAGGCTGATCTCTTGAGCAAAAATTTGATGCGAAAAAACAGCACAACAGATCAAAATAAAAGCTCGCAATTTGGTGTGAATACCGGTTTTGTGAGCGGCTAACTCTAGTGATTTGGCAATCATTATACGCTTATTTAGATTTAATTAAAGTAGCGCAAATATATCTATTTATTCAACTTATATTTGAAAAAAAATGTAAAAAAATCATTAAAATAGACTCCCCCTAGAGAAAAATTAAAACACCCACAGATCGCATACAATACGGTACACTTAGCGATTATTTATTTCTCTTTTTTCTTAATTTAGTATATAACCCCGTTTTTAGTAATCGATTACAACTGCGAGAAATGCGTATATGCGGTAAACCTAAACATCAATCAGTGCAAGTATACGCCCACAAGAAATTTAGTACATCGAGTTTTACTCCCTATATGAGTTCAACAGTGAATTTAGTCTCCCCCGATCATCTTGGAAACGATTCCTTTTTTATCGGTATATTCTCCAATCACGATGCCGACAAAATGCACTACTACAAATATGGGAAACCAATAAATTGCCCATTTATGTACCATCTCCATCGGGGCTTTAAATTGACCATCACCCCACTTTAAATACATACCCGTAACTATGCCAACCAATAATAAAAGGTAAAGCGCTATATATAGAAATCCTTGTAATCGTCGTTTTAGGGCTTGTCCTTTCAACAGCGGATTGGGAAAACTAATCCCTTGAAACAACATGTAAATCACCCGAATTACAAAGGCAAAAAACAAAGCATAGGCCGCATAGATATGCCATTCCCACATCGGACTCAAAATCGTTCTGGCTATCCCCAATTTTTGATCTTTTTCTATATTAAAATCGCTGGAAGTGTACAGATCAATTGCACTGATAATGGTTCTCTTGTTCATCCAATACATCCGTAAAAAACCCGTCATAAATAAGACCAACATCGCTAAAGCAATTATCCAATGTAACATTCGGTGAAGTGCCGAAAATCGGTTATTATTTTCTCTTTTCATACTATAAATTTTAAGATAAAAGGTAAAAAAAATCCCACTTAATAAGCAGTACTGTTTTACATAAAAACAGCACTTTAAGGTACAATTTTGAAGAGGCTGTATCTTAACTCGAAACCGTCTTTTATGCTCTGTTTTTATTTCAGAAGAGCGAATCCGAGTGATTTTAACACGAATCCGTTTATTCGCTTATAAGCATATAAAACCCCGTAGGGGTGAAATGATTCTAAGGCGAATACGCCTATGTGCACATTCGCATATAGGCATAGAAAACCCCGTAGGGGTGAAATGATTCTAACGCGAATACGCGTATGGGCTTATCCGCATATAGGCAAAAAAAACGTAGGGGTGAAATGATTCTAAACGTTGTGTAGAATTCGAAAATATGTGTAACTTTATAAAGGCATCCTGCTGATAAGGAACTGCATTTGTTTTATTTCCACTTAAAAATAAAAAACTATGAAAAATTATAAAGTAGCTGTTGTTGTAGGGAGTCTGCGCAAGGAATCTTATAATCTAAAATTAGCAAAAGCATTAACTGCTTTGGCTCCAGAATCGCTAAAACTCGACATCATCAACATTGGTGATTTACCGTTTTACAACGAAGATGTAGAAGTAACTCCTCCACAATCTTGGACGATTTTCAGAGAGCAAATCAGCGCTGCCGATGCCGTACTTTTTGTGACTCCAGAATACAACAGATCGGTACCGGCTGTATTAAAAAACGCGATTGATGTCGGTTCACGTCCGTATGGAAAAAATGCTTGGGATGGAAAACCCGGTGCTGTGATTAGTGTATCAATAGGTGGTATCAGTGGTTTTGGTGCCAATCATCATTTGCGTCAGTCGTTGGTGTTTGTCAACATTCCAACCCTAGCACAACCCGAAGCTTATATCGGAGGTGCCGCTGATTTATTTGATGAGCAAGGCAAACTAAACAACGAGTCAACCAAGGGGTTTCTGAAAAAATTTATGAGTGCTTTTGAAAAGTGGATACACACCAATGTCCAATCTTAATTTTTAAATACGCGCTTTTAAGTCTGAAATATCCTTTCTGATTTCTCTCAGCATTTCCGTCATCGTATCCTCCCCACTACGATCGGGAACAAATTCTCTAGTGGCTATACTACAAGTGTATTCCCACACCTCCAGAATGTCTGAAGCCTTGACTTCATAGGCAGGGTAAAAATGATTGTCCGATTCCAAGACCAAACTGTTCTTTTTATTTCTGTTGAGGCGTTTGTAAACCATACCTTCGCTTTTGGTAATCAAGATATAGGTTTTGCCGTCAAGCACATCGCCCAAACGCTCTACATAACGACCGATGATGATGGAGCCGTCTTCATGAGGCGGCATCGAATCACCTTCAACCGGAAATCCACGGTGTTTTCCCGGCCCTAAAAAAGGCAAGGAGATTTGCTGTAAGTTTTCGATATACTCGGGATCGGAATAACCGTTTAAATAACCGGCTTTGACCTTTTGAGTAACCACTTCAATAAAATTCTCTCCCTCTCGATCTACCGTGATGGGCAATACCAAACGATTGCCTTCCAACTGTAATAAATCGTCCATAGGAATTTTCCGAATATCCACAGAAAGCAATAAATCAATGCTAATATGATAATAATGTGCGATTTTTTTTAGGATTTCATAAGGAGCTTCCGAGGTTCCATCTTCATATTTGACATACCTCCCCCTAGTAATCAAAAGGCTTTCGGCAAGTTTTTCTTGAGAAACCTTCTTTTTAATCCGCAGATTTCGAATATTATCAGAAAATAAAGACATAGCGATATTGTTACAATTTGTAACAGCAAATATAGTTATTATTGTTACAAGCTGTGCTAATTTTGTCATTAATAAAATGAGAAGATTATGGGAAGAGCTATTGTACACATGGATTTGGATACTTTTTTTGTGTCCTGTGAAAGGTTGGGAAATTCAGAATTAGATGGAATTCCTTTAATCATCGGGGGTGGCGACCGTGGTGTGGTAGCCTCTTGTTCTTATGAAGCTCGTACATTTGGAGTTCGCTCCGCCATGCCCATTAAGATGGCGCTACGGCTTTGTCCACAAGCCAAAGTAGTCAAAGGAGATATGGAATTGTACTCCAAATTATCGCATACCGTGACTGAAGTCATTGAAGAGAAAGCCCCGGTAATGGAAAAAGCCAGTATCGATGAGTTTTACTTGGATATTACAGGCATGGACAAGTTTTACGGCAGTTATAAATGGACCGATGAACTCGCACAAGCCGTGACTCGTGAAACGGGGTTGCCGATCAGTTTTGCCTTATCAGTCAACAAAACCGTTTCCAAAATTGCTACCGGAGAGGGAAAACCCTTGGGAAACCTCCAAATCACCGAAAACATGGTACAGCCCTTTCTCAATCCACTGTCGATTCAGAAAATTCCCATGGTGGGTCAAGTCACCTTTCAATTGTTATCGCGTATAGGCATTCGAACCATACAAACCCTTTCGGAAATGCCGGCAGAAGTGTTGCAACAGATGATTGGCAAAAACGGTATCGAATTGTGGAAAAAAGCCAACGGTATTGACAACAATCCCGTGGAACCCTATACCGAGCGCAAATCGATTTCAACCGAACACACCTTTACCCAAGATACTATAGATATCGCGTTGCTAAAAGCTTTATTGATCGGTATGGTCGAAAAATTGGCTTTTCAATTGCGCTCCGAAGAATGGCTTACTTCCACTGTCGTGATTAAAATACGCTATTCCAATTTTGACACGGAAACCAAACAGTGCAAAATACCCTATACGTCAGCCGACCATACCCTAACTCGATGTGTAACCGATTTGTTCGATAAACTCTACCACCGTCGTATGCGCCTACGCCTGATCGGAATTCGCTTTAGCGGTTTGGTAAGAGGTACCTATCAAATCAATTTATTTGAAGATACCGAAGAGTTATTGTCCCTTTATCAGGCGATGGATAAAATGAAAAGTCGCTACGGCTTTGACGCGGTGATGCGCTGTGCCGGAGCATCCTTTAAACCGAATAACAAAGCCGCAATCTTAAAACGCAAATACTAAAAACCCATGTATCTCAATTGCCACTCTTTTCATTCCTTGCGATACGGAACCATCCCGCTTACGGATTTGGTACAACAGGCTGTGGCTTGTCAGGTCAAGGTTCTTGCGTTAACGGATATCAATACCGTTACGGGTATTTACGATTTTATACAAGCTTGTCAACAGGTCGAAATCAAACCCTTAATAGGTATGGAGTTTCGAGACAAACAGCAATTACGCTATATCGGACTGGCTAAAAATGCCCAAGGACTCGCCGCGATGAATCGATTTCTGACCGCACATAATTTCAATGGCGAACCCCTACCCTTTGTAGCTCCCGAGTTGGAAGGAGTATACATCATCTATCCACTAGAAAATGTCCCTATCGATCTAAAATCCAACGAATACATCGGTATACGCCCCGAACAATTGTCGCTCTTAGTCGATAAGAAATGGCAGGTCTTACAACATAAAATGGTCGTATTGCAACCCGTAACTTTTCGCACCAAAAAAGAATTTAATCTGCATAAGATTTTACGCGCTATCGATACCAATGTATTGTTGTCCAAATTGACGGAATCCGATTATTGCGCAACTACGGATTTTATGATTGATCAAGAAACCTTGTTAAGCCAATACACTCCCTTCCCCGATATCCTTGCCAATACGGAGCACATTATCAATAGTTGTCATTTTGAATTTGAGTTTAAGAAACCCAAAAATAAAAAATTCTATACCAACAATCGACAAAGTGATATGGCCTTGTTAACCCGTTTGGCTCATCAAGGACTGATTACGCGATACGGAGCAAACCATCCACAGGCTAAGGCACGTGTAGAAAAGGAATTAAAGGTAATTGATGAACTCCAATTCAGCGGTTACTTTCTGATTACCTGGGATATTATTCGCTATAGCAACAGTTGTGGTTTTTTGCATATTGGCCGCGGTAGTGGTGCCAATAGCATTGTCAGTTATTGTTTGGGCATTACGGATATTTGCCCTATTGAACTGGACTTATACTTTGAGCGTTTTTTAAACCTCAACAGAAAAACGCCACCCGATTTTGATATCGACTGGTCGTGGAAAGAACGCGACACCATATTGCACTATATTTTTGACCGTTATGGTGCCGAACACGTTGCTTTTTGCGGCACTAATGTCGAATTTAAATACCGTTCGATCTTTCGAGAAGTGGGAAAGGTTTTCGGGCTGCCCAAAGAGGAACTCGATCTACTGGCCAAAAATCCGATGGCGATGCACGATTCCAATTCCGTGGTTAAATATGTACAGGAATACGGCATGCTACTCGAAAAGTACCCCAATCAACGCAGTATGCACGCCTGCGGTATCTTGATTTCAGAAGAACCTTTAACCAATTATACGGTTTTGGAAATGCCCCCTAAGGGGTTTCCGATTGTTTTATTTGATATGCATATAGCTGAAGAGATCGGTTTTGAGAAATTCGATATCCTCAGTCAACGCGGTATCGGACATATAGACGATAGCGTTAAACTGATTGCAAAAAATCGCGGGATTAAGGTGGATATCCGCAATACCGCTTTGTCCAAAGACGAGGCGATTTGTAATACATTTTTGGCCCGCGGACAAACCATCGGTTGTTTTTATATAGAGAGTCCCGCCATGCGTGGATTACTGCGCCGTTTAAATTGTGACAATTACAAAACACTGGTGGCCGCCTCGTCGATTATTCGCCCTGGAGTAGCCCAATCCGGTATGATGAAGGAATATATCTTCCGCCATAATTATCCCGATCGCTTTGAGTATTTCCACGAAGTATTTAAGGAACAACTCGGCGAAACCTATGGCATTATGGTTTACCAAGAAGACGTGATCAAAATAGCCTTATACTACGGTGGCCTACCCGCTGCCGATGGTGATATTCTCCGACGAGCCATGAGCGGCAAAGGGCGTTCCAAATCGGCCTTGCAAAAGGTCAAGGACAATTTCTTTGCCTGCTGTGCCGAGAAAGGACATCCACAACAACTCAGCGAAGAGATATACCGTCAAATCGAATCCTTTGCCGGCTATTCATTTTGCAAGGCTCACTCGGCATCCTATGCCGTAGAGAGTTATCAAAGTCTCTATCTCAAAGTGCATTATCCGATCGAGTTTATGGTGGCTGTTATCAATAATCAAGGGGGATTTTACCGCACAGAAGTCTATGTCCACGAAGCGCGTATGTCTGGTGCTACCATTCAAAATCCCTGTGTCAATTTAAGCGAATACGAAACCACACTCTATGGTGTGGACGTATATTTAGGACTGATGCACCTAGAAGGACTCGAAACCAAAATTGCCCAATTCATCGTTAAAGAACGGATACAAAACGGAGTTTTTCACTCGCTGGAAGATTTTATCAACCGCATCCCCATAGGCATAGAGGGCATTCAGATTTTGATTTTTATCGGAGCCTTTCGATTTACCGGAAAAAGCAAAAACCAATTACTCGTGATTGCCCGCTTGATTCTGGTCAATTTTAAACCCGAAAACAAGCATCCCACACTGATGCAAGAACCGATTAAAGAATACCAATTGCCCGTATTGGAACGCTCGCCTTTTGAAGATGCCTTTGACGAGATTGAACTGTTGAGTTTTCCCGTATCCTGTACGCCTTTTGATTTGCTACAAACGTTATACAGAGGAAATATTATGGCAAAGGATTTGATATATCAACACAAAAAGACTGTCAAAATGCTGGCTTATTTGATTTCGAGAAAACACGTGCCCACCAAAAGGGGAGCGATGTTTTTTGGAACCTGGATCGATGCTGAAGGCACTTATTTCGATACCGCACATTTTAGCGATAGCCTCGAAAAATACCCGTTTCAAGGCGGTGGATGTTATTTGCTGTTGGGTACCGTAGAAGTGGACTACCACTTCCCCACCATTACCATCAGTAAAATGGCCAAAATGCCTTTTGTCGCCGACCCGCGTTACGACCATGCACAAAAACGCCCTTATGACGTGCAACAAAACATCAAAGAAGATGTATCGATGACCCACCGCGCGCCGTATCCGCAGGAAAGTGGATTGCCTAGACATCGAATGTAACCCGAGAATCGAATTACGAATTACGAAAAAAATGAAAAAAACAGAATATGCCATAGTAGATATCGAAACCACCGGCGGCAATGCCGGTGGTAGTAGAATAACGGAAATAGCCATCGTCATCCACAACGGAACTGAGGTCATTGACCGTTGGGAAACGCTGGTCAATCCACAAAAAGAGATACCGCTTCCGATTTTTGCTCTAACGGGTATTAACGACGATATGGTACGCGATGCGCCGATCTTTGAGGATATAGCCGAAGAAGTATTGCAACGACTTGAAGGACGTATCTTTGTCGCGCATAATGTCAATTTCGATTATTCTTTTATCCGACATGAATTAGCACAAGCGGGATTTACTTGGACTCCGAAAAAACTGTGTACCGTTCGGGCAACGCGAAAAATCAGACCGGGATTGGGTTCCTATAGTCTGGGCAATCTCTGCAATACACTAGACATCAATCTAGAACACCGACACCGCGCCGGCGGCGATGCCGATGCTACTGCCATCTTATTTTCGCGTTTGCTGTTGTGGGATGAAAACGGAGAAATCGATAAAATGATTAAAAAATCAGCGCCCGATCAACGCTTGCCTCCCAACCTCCCGCCTGAAGATTTTGAGCAATTACCCGAAAAAGCTGGAGTATATTATTTTTATGATCAATATAAAAAGGTGATTTATGTCGGCAAGGCCGTCAACCTCAAAAAACGGGTAGCTTCACATTTTACCGGTCATAATATCAATCCACAACGACAGCACTTTTTACGCGATATACACGCTATTTCCTATGAAGTATGCGGTACGGAACTCTTGGCATTACTGTTGGAATGTACCGAAATCAAAAAGCTATGGCCTACCTACAACCGGGCTTTAAAGCGATTTGATGCTAAATTCGGATTGTACCACTATGAAGCGCGTAACGGTTACCGCTATCTGGCCGTTGGAAAACTCAGTAAGTTTCAAGAATGCATCGAAGCGTTTGACTCCGAATATGCCGGTATTAATTTACTATTGGGATTATCACAACAATTTGAAATTGATCCGCGATTCTGCAAATACGGTCTGCCTGCCGATGGTGAAGCTCCGCAACAATACAATATGGACGATTTACCTGAAGTACAAGTCCACAACGAAAAAGTTCAAAATGCCCTCGATCAAATACAAAACAACCGACCGAGTTTTGCCCTTATAGACAAAGGTAGGACCGCCGATGAACGCAGTTGTATTTGGGTCGAAAACGGCCACTTTTACGGTATGGGATATCTTCCCATGGACAGCACACTTAACGATATTGAAGAACTCAAAGATTATATAACACCTTATAAAAGCAATCAATATATTATGCGATTGTTATATACCTATGCTCAGAAATATCCGAATAAAGTCAAGTTTAGTACGAAAGGGTAACTTCTTCTATTTGCCATTATATATTCACCAATGAGGCGACTCCATGACAACCAATACATTACTGTTAAATATTTACTTTTAAAACACTATTTATCGCGCTTTTTTTGTAATTTTATTAGAAGATTAACACTAACCCTAAAAAAACGATTATGGAAACAGTATCCCCTCAAACAAAGAGAAAACTATTTTTAAAATGGTTGCTGAGTACCTTGGTTTTTCTGTTCTTACTTACGGATAGTTTGGGAAAGTTGTTTCAGTTGGAAGAAGTTATGAAAGCCAGTGAAGCCTTGGGTTTTGATTCCAATCAAATTACCACTATAGGTGTGCTTTTATTAGTTTGTTCGCTATTGTATATGATTCCGAAATATTCGGTTCTCGGTGCGATTTTGTTAACCGGTTATCTAGGTGGTGCCGTTGCTATACATATGCATGCACATCATCCTTTATACAGTCATACCCTATTTCCTGTTTATATCGGAGCGCTGCTTTGGTTGGGTTTGTATTTTAGAAATAAAGCCGTAGTCCATCATATTTTAAAGCCGTAATCATGATATCCTATTAAGAATATCTAAAAAGCACAGCAATATTGACCGGACATAAAACGGAGGGTTTTATCAAGGGATTGCCGTAAAAAGGTCTCTAAAAATATCGCTCAAAGCCATTCAGATCGCTCATCGGAAAAGCGATCGATGATTTTATACGCTTTACTCAATGAAGTTCCTCCTTTAAATATAGATGAAGTTGCACGTACATAGTTGTAAACGTCATTATTTTGATTTGATGTATAGAAAACTTATATTTCTTTTACTTATAAAACCTTCCCTTCAACCACAAACTAACCCGTACCAAGCCAATCAATACCGGTACTTCCACTAAAGGACCAATCACACCGACAAAAGCTTGAGGCGAATGTATACCGAATACAGCAATGGCCACGGCGATAGCCAATTCAAAATTATTTCCGGTTGCCGTAAAGGAGATTGCAGCATTTTTATCGTAAGGTACTTTCATCGATTTGTTGATAAAAAAACTGATGAAAAACATCAATATAAAGTAGATAACCAACGGTATGGCGACTTTTACCACTTGTACGGGCAATTGCAGCAGTTGTTCCCCTTTTAGACTAAACATCAATACAATGGTAAACAGTAGCGCATAAAGCGTAAAAGGCGAGATAAAGGGAATAAATTTTTGTTGATACCACTTTGCTCCCTTAATTTTTGGTAAGTAATGTTGAGTCAAAAAGCCTGCTAAAAACGGAATGCCCAAATAAATCAATACACTTTGAAATACCGCGCTCATTTCTATCGAGACCTTGTAGGCTGCAAACCCAAAATGCGCAGGTAATACATTTATAAACAACCATACAAACGCGCTGTAAAACAACAGCTGAAACACGCTGTTTAGAGCTATCAGCAATGCTGCATATTCTCTGTTACCTTGAGCTAAATCGTTCCAAACAATAACCATCGCTATACAACGAGCTAGACCAATCAATATCAGTCCAACCATATAGTCCGGTTGATCGCGCAAAAAGATAATCGCTAAAACAAACATCAACACCGGTCCTACCAACCAGTTCAATACCAAAGAAAGACCGAGTACTTTTTTATCTTTTAAAGCCCCGGGTAAGAGTTTATAATTTACCTTGGCTAAAGGCGGATACATCATGATAATCAATCCTATTGCCAACGGTATGTTGGTAGCTCCTATCGACCATTTTTCCATCACTGTCGAAATTTGCGGAAATCCGTTGCCCAACAATACTCCCAATCCCATGGCTAAAAAAATCCACAGGGTTAAATAACGATCCAAAAATTTCATTCGTATGGACATAAGTCTATTTTTTTTATCTGTGAGAAAACATAAAACATTTCGCTGGCAATTTGTACACTACAATCGGCGTAAACTGCCGCTTCATTTTCCGTTGAATCCGCTATTTTGGGATCTTCATAAGTAATCGGAATACGGCTTTTGGCTCCTACGACATAAGGACAACCGACATCGGCCTGCGAACAAGTCAAAACCGCGATAAAAGACGAAACCGGATTAAAAGCGTGATCGTATTTCTTAGAAAATCCAATTATAGGTAGTGCATTTTCCGCATATTTTATCGCATAAACAGGATTTGTTCCATCGGTCAACGCATCTATACACAACCCCTGATCAGATAAGGTCGACAGTATTGTCGATGCTATGCTGGTTTGTTCCGTACCTCCAGAATAACAAGTGACGTTGGCAATCCCATAATAATGCGCGGCTAACTGTGCCCAAACCTGCGCCAAAATACTTCGACGCGAATTGTGGGTACAGATAAAATTCAGATTGATACCCGCAACATCATACTGATTGAGCGTTATCATATCAATCAAAGGTTGCAGTGTTTTCTTGCGTTGAACTGAAACAACCGAATTGGCATGCAGTTCCTCTATAAAATCAACTAAGGTGAGATACATAATTTAATCCTATATACTAACAACAACCCGAGTTTGGATCACAAGAATTGCCTGTACTACTCGACAAATCAGTTAATTTCATCGGTTGCTTAGCGGTGGGAATCCCACAGGCATCTTGAGCCAAACAAGCGGTTGTTTTGTTTTTTAGGATAAAATGCGTCCCATTAAACTCCAAATCATATTTTCCAATCGTCTCACTTTGATATTCGACCTCTATAACCGCATCTTCCATACCGAGCTTATCTTCGGATAGGCTAATAATGTGCGACAGTTTCGCCGGTTTCAGTCTGTGCTCAAAATCGTCCGCATTCCACAATTGAAAATTAACAGCCGTTTCATGCCTAACCACTCCACCACAATCGATAAAGGTTTTGGTGATTTGGCCGACTTCAGTTACGTGAAAATGTTCGGGTACCCATTGTCCATTTTCCAATTGAAATGCGACGTTTTCTAAAGTGGGCAGGATTTTTTTAATTTCTGATAAATACATAATAATTTGTTTTATAGGTTTTGTTTTATACTTATTTGACCGATCTTTATTTAATATCGCAATATTACGATGTTAAAATATAAAAAAAGGCTATTAGTCTAACAGCAGCTGTTGTCGTTGATATCCTGATTAAAAAATCGATTGAAATCCGATTGAAATTCTTTCCAAACGGCTGGGTCAATACAGTAACAAATCGATTTTCCCTCAATGCTGCCTTGAATGATGCCACTGCTTTTTAGTTCTTTTAGATGTTGCGAAATCGTTGCTTGTGCCAATCCCAACTCTTTGACCAAATCATTGCAAATACAAGTCTTTTGGTCGATGATGTATTGCAAAATTGCAATTCGCGCCGGATGCCCCAACACCTTAAATAGCGCTGCCAGTTGATTTTGCCCGTTTGTATACATTTCTGATTTCGTTATTCCCATAGCCGCATTTATATATCGCAATATTACGATAATAAATTTAAACCTAAAAAAAATTATACATTTTTTATCATGAGTTTCCAATTTGAATAAATCCACTACACTTACTACGTATATTTTTAATACTTTTGATTTGTACCTACCCTCACTTCGATCAATTCAACTTTAAACACCGCTATGGATGAAATCAAAAAAGCAAGTCGTTCAAGTACAGCAACTGGACAAAAATATTCCGATTGAGTTTTTTCGAATTGAGGACAATTTTGATTTGTTCGACTTCAGTCAGCATTATCAATTTGATTTTTATCAGATTTTTTGGTTTATAGAAGTTAGCGATCAACAACAAGAAATTGACTTTATCGCCTATCCACTCGAGGCACAACAAATTTGGATTATCTATCCTGGACAAGTACATTATTTTGACCCCACTGCGGTATCGGGTTATTACCTTGCCATTGATAAAGATTATTTTCACCGTATTTTATTTCAAGAGGCCAAACAGCAAGGTTTTACTGAAAATGCGCCTTTAAAGTTTGAAGTCACCGCTAGCATGCGTCCTCTATTTGAGCATTTATCGCTATTGATAGAACAGGAGTTTCACGATCAACAACGCGCTAATGTTTTGGAAAAATACTTGGAATTATTAATCCTTCACTTACAGGATTTACCGGTATTACAACAGCGACATGTGACCATAGATGCGCGTATTCACAAACTGCTTGAATTGGTTGAACTGCATTATATCAGCGAGCGAAAAAATGAATTTTATGCCGATAAAGTGGCGTTATCCGTCAAGCGCATGAATGAAATTTTATTGCGTTCCGTCGGCAAAAGTCTTAAACAACAGTTACAAGACCGTTTGCTGCTTGAAGCCAAACGCCTTGTGGGTTATAGCACCGATAATATCCAAGACATTTCAAATATATTGGGTTTCTCAGATGTGACGTATTTTAACCGTTTTTTTAAGAAACTGACCTTAGTAACCCCATTAGACTTTAGAGAACAGGTGAAGAAAGTGCAAGGATAGCTCCTTTTTATATAAGTTTAAGCCGTTGATTTGAAACTACCTTTGTATCCTCAAAAAAAAGAACATGGGACAATTAAAGAAAAATCAACTCGTTGTCGTGCTGATTCTAGCACTGTTATCTGCTTTAGAACCCTTTAGCATTGATTTGTATTTACCGGGCTTTTTAAAGATGGCCAATTATTATCAGACGGATTTAAAATCCGTGCAGTTCTCCATATCTACGTTTTTAGCCGGTTTTGCAGTGGGACAATTATTTTGGGGAATCCTTTCGGATCGCTATGGACGAAAATGGCCAACCATCCTATCACTACTGTTATTTATTGCAGCAACAGCAGCCTGTATTTACTCCAATAGTATTGAGCAATTTTGGGTGGCGCGCTTTTTCCAGGCTTTCGCCGGTTGTGCCGGAGTTGTTATTGCACGAGCTGTGGTCAATGAATATTTTGACGCGAGCAATACGATGCAGATTTTCTCGTTACTGGCCATCATATCCGGAGTAGCACCGATCATCGGTCCAATTGCAGGAAATTTTCTAATCTCGCATTTTGAGTGGCAATCCACTTTTGTTACCCTACTGATATTGGGTATCATCTGTTTGTTAACCGTGGTGTTTTTCCTACCAGAAACCCGTATTAAGTCTGCCTCAAAACCCGTAAATCTACTCGGAGAGTTTAAAAAAATACTGCGGGTAAAAACCTTTTTAAAGTATACACTCATCGGTAGTTTAACCTATAGTATACTGATGATTTACTTGGCAAACGCACCCTATTTAATTATGGAATACGGAAAACTGTCCTCCAATGCATTTAGTTATATTTTTGCTATAAACGCCATCGGTTTGATTTTCGGTGCTTGGTTCTCCAATTCGGTTTTGTCGCGTTGGTGGTCCGTACGTCAAGTCATAAAAGGAACGGTATTCGCAGCATTGGGTCTCAGTACTATTTTCTTATTGTTGTGTATTTACAAACAACCGATTGAAGCGATTTTGGTGTTGTTGTTCTTTTTGGAACTCAGTATGGGAATTTTATTCCCAACCACAACAAAACTAGCCTTGGAACCGTTTAATGAAAATAGCGGATCGGCATCTGCGTTATTGGGATCCCTTCAATTGGTGGTGACTTTCTTTATATCGGCAATTACCAATATAATTCCCGCAGATCTGTTGTTTTTAACGGGATTGGCCTTGTTTATTTGCCATATTCTATACGTAGTCTGCTTGATGATCCGTGAACCCAAGTTAGCTATACCATCAAATTAAACCGTATTTATCAGCAGTTGTTCATTAACTGGAAGCAATAATAAAAATAGTATAGAGATTTGAAATACTGTGCTAATAAACATGATAAAACGGCATAGATATTGACTGTGCTATAGAAAACAAACTATGAAAAATATTAAGATCTCCCTATTGAGTTTGGCTGTGCTTTTTGCCGTAGCTTCTTGCAAGCAAAACAAAGACGAAAATATTGAAATTCCAGCAACTACAGAAACGGTAGTTCCTACTGAGGAAGCCGTCAATCCTACAACAGTTAGCGAATTTCAAGCGCAAACGGTTGATGATGCATTAGCGTCAAAAATAAAAGACTTTTTAAATAAGAGCTTTTTAAAAGCCAATGATTTAAAAGCGATTAAAGCCGATGAACGCCACTTTCAGTTGTATTCAATTGATTTAAACAAGGATGGTAAAAACGAGGTATTTGTCTATTTAAATTCCCCTTACTTTTGTGGGTCAGGTGGTTGTACGATATTGTTATTAAGCGATCAGTTGGAAGTTATCACCAAATTTACAGTAACTCGTCCACCACTATTTGTAGAGCCTAGCGAGAAAAACGGCTGGAATGTACTTACTGTACAATCGGGTAATGAATGGAAGGAATTGGTTTACAACAAGGGAACTTACCCATCTAATCCGTCGGTAGTTACCAAGGCAACTTATGCCGCACCAGATGCCAAGGCAATTGAAATTTTCGGCAATAAAAATCTTGCTAAAACGTATCCTTTTTAAGCCCATAGGCGTATATAATCATTTCACCCCTACGGGGTTTGTTTTGTCCATATGCGAATGTGCACAATCCGTATATGTTATAAACATTTCACCCCTACGGGGTTCTATAATGATTTCACCCCTACGGGGTTTGTTTTGCGCATGGGCGAATGTGCCCATAGGCGTATAGGCCTAACAAATATGTCACCCCTACGGGGTTCTATAATGATTTCACCCCTACGGGGTTTGTTTTGCGCATGGGCGAATGTGCCTATAGGCGTATAGGCCTAACAATCATGTCACCCCTACGGGGCTCTATAATGATTTCACTCCTACGGGGTTTGTTTTGCGCATGGGCGAATGTGCCCATAGGCGTATAGGCCTAACAATCATGTCACCCCTACGGGGTTCCATAATTCTTTCACCCCTAACGGGGTTGTATAATCACATTATCCCTAATGCATTATAAACCCTAAAAAGCCTGTCTTGTAGAGACAGGCTTTTTTGATATTTAAAATTCAAAATTATAGTTGTTTCTGACCCAAATTCCTGACTTTATCCAACCATTTTTCACGCTGTATAGCCGAAGCGTCTTTTACAATACCGATATAGGTCATTCTTATCGGTTTGACACCACACAATTTTAGGCTTTCTTTCATCTGATACTCACTTGGCGCTTTAGAAAACAGTCGATAATACCAGCTCGGCTGATCTAAGGTCGCGATGATGTGTGCGGTTTTCCCTTTCATTAACGGTTTAACTCGGAGCGATCCAATAATAGGTTCGTAGGTAAACCCCGGAAGGAAGAGCCGATCGATAAATCCTTTCATCAGCGCAGGTATTCCGCTCCACCACACGGGATGTACCCATACCCAATGGTCGGCCCACTGCAACAAGTCAAAGGCCTCGAGCAAGTCCGGCTCGAGCTCGGTACGTTTTTGATATCCAAACCGCAAATTGAGATTAAAATCGAGATCCGCTATTCTCAATTTCTTTACCTCAACACCTTGTTTCACGGCACCAACCCTATAAGCTTCCGCCAAGGCATAACAAAGACTATTTTCATTGGGATGACCGTCTATTATTAAAATTTTTTTCATGTTATTTGATGCAAATATTGATGTTAGTATTTTGACTTAAGGCCGAGGTAAAAATACCCTTGGAATACAACTGATGACCAAAATAAACTGCAGGGGGCAATACCGTACCCGAAATTAATTTCTCGATATGCATAACGGTTGAAAATGCCGTTAAATTCGCCTGTCCTTGTTCGTTTATTAAACCGATTTTCATTACTTCCCCTTTTTTAGATATTAGCCGTATGTCAAAAGCGGTTTTATCTCCTTGACCGTTGGCGTAGAAAAGTTTCTTCCGCATGGACATCGGCAGTATATCGAATAGGCGCAACTTTTGCATGATACTCAGCGAGACTCCCGATAAGTTATCACCGTAGGTTATCGCGGTTGAAACATTGGGTATGCCTTCAATGTGATGAAGTACATAATTGTCGGGTGCGTCAAAATGATATAAATTAAAAACAGAGGAGGAAAAGGCAAACTGGTGTTTTTTACGCCCTTCAAAATGCCGGACAGCGTACTCTTTACCGTTGCGGTAAATTGGAAATTTTTTCGCTGCATTTTCCGCCATAAAATCAGCAGCACTAGCCCCGGCTTTATCGCGCATCGAATAGTAAATCAGTAATTCCACCGCTTCTATATCACGCCATTCCATCACATCTTGAATCAATCCCGGAACCACACTCCCCATCCAACTCGATGCCAAGACAATGTTGCTTTTTAATTGTTGGGATACCGCCGCGCTATGCGCTACTGCAATAGCCGAACTCGTTTTGGTTATATCCAAGTAGTCCAAACCGTACTCGATACAGAAATGCAAAAGTTTATTTTTAGAATCAACCGTACACATGACAACCAAGTCAATTTGAGCCGTCAGTATGTTTTGAAAGGTTTGGGGTAAGCAAACATCAATCACCATAGTTCCCGAACTCGCTTTTCTACTGCTGATAAAAACCCTTACAGCGGTTTGTCGTTCTTTTAAGATTTGTTGCGTCAATTGACCTTGCAGTCCTGTGCCTCCTACCAATAAAATATTTTTCATATAGCGCTTATGTTTTAAGGTTATATAGAATCACTGCTGCCTGCGTCCATTGTCGTTTATGGTAAACTCGACTCTAGCAGTAAACTGATTTTTTTTCAAAGGTAAGTAGGGCAATTGCTCTATGAAGTAGCCAATTGTCTATAAAAGCGATTTGCGAATACGCGTTAATTGTCGGGTCGAGATCCCCAAATATGAAGCGATGTAAGGTTGTGGAATTTGGTGGAGTTGCTTCGGATAATTTTTTATCAAATATTCATACCGATGTGAGCCGTTTTGCTGTTGAAATTCAGTAAAGTGCTGATCCATAAAAACATATTGATTTTCAACGAGTTTACGTCCTATCTTTTGCCAAGCCATACTGCTATCGTACAATTTTTCCAGATTCTCATAGCTGATTGCCTCTATTTCGGTATGTTGCAGCGCGTGTATGGTTTCCCGCGATTTTAACTGTTGGATAAAACTGGGATAGGCCGCCATAAACTCGCCCTCAAAGGCTATACAGCTGGTAACTTGTTCGCCTTTAAAATTCCAATAGAAACTGCGAAGTACACCTGAAACCACAAACATTAACTCGTGACAAATCTGGTTTTCTTCGAGTAAGACCGTAGCTTTTTCAACCGTGCGTTTGACGATATAGGCATCGATCTGATCTAATTCGGACCTAGATAATATATTTAAGGAAGCTAAGTACTTTTTCATTTTGGCATGTCTAGAACGGAAAAAAATCCATTTATAAATTGAAGGGTATTATAGAACTCTTACATCGTGCTCTTTGGTCTTTCCCCAAGATCTTCTATCAAACGCAACAGATAACCATCGGGATCTTTTACCAGAAATTGAAGTTGACCCAATTCTACCTCATCCGCAACATACCAACGCTCTTCGATTGGAATAAATAACGGCCAATTCACCTGATTCAATCTTTCTATGATTAATTGTATGTCGGGAACCTCAATCTGAAAATTGATCCCCCTGCCAAAGGGTGCTTCAAGTGGAGCGGTTTCCCAATCGCGATCGTGCTCATTGAACTGCTCTAACATGATTTGAGCGCCCTGCAAATTAAGATAGGCGAATTTTTCTTCAGGACGGTCATAGGATACCGTAAACCCAATCAGATCACACCAAAAAGACAAACTGCGACTGATGTCTGTCACGATTAGTTCGGGCACCATTTTCGCCCAATTGTCCAGGGTATTGTCCATTGTAATTTAGTTAGCTATTTCACGTTCTAATTCATATACGGTAGTAACAACCCCGTTATAATGTTTTTCTATATCAATAACGCGCCAATTGGAACTGTTGTGCAACGCTGGAAATAAGGGGATTCCACTCCCTAAAAGAGTTGGAATTACGGTAATTTCCATGCTATCTACCAGATTGTTATTTAAAAAAAGAGCAAGCGTTTCTCCTCCGCCAACCAACCAAATGTCTTTTCCGTTAGTCGATTTCCATTCCGCTACTTTTGAAACGATGTCTTCGCCTACGACCTCAACGATATTCGAAATAGATTTTTTAGTACGACTTAGTACATAGGTTTGTTTATCCACATAAGGCCACGGAATGTCCATATCTAGGATACTCTGATAGGTGCTACCGCCCATTACGAGTATATCGACCGTATTATAAAAATCGCTATAACCGTAATCGGATATCTCGGGGTTGGGATATGCTGTTAACCAATCCAATCCGCCATCTAGAGTCGCGATATATCCATCTAAGGAGGTCGCTATATATAATTTTACTTTTCTCATTTTTTTATAGAATCTGTAGCTCTAATTTTAAGCATCCTGTACCTAAACTCTTTTTATTTGGTACTTAATCCCGGAACGTGAAATCACTGTATCAAACTTCAGAAGGCAAGCTATTGCCACCTTATCCATCGATATCCCCTGCAAAAATACATTTTTATGATCTAAAAAATTTTGATCCATATGATTTTATTAATTCTGAAAACGATGTGGTCCTATGTTTAAAGTCAGTTAGAACGCTGAAAAAAGGCGGTTGCGATTTGTTATTAGTCTACAGTCAATACCAGCCTGCTGTTCCAAATTACGGAAGGGTTCCAGACTTCATCAATCGCTGTCATCGGATATACCGAAGTATCCATTTTTAGAGTACCTGTGGCAGCCAGATTAAAGGCTTCGGGAAGTAAGGCTTTAAAAAAGGTGTTGACCTCCTCGTCATTCCAGCTTCCTAAACCCGACCCTAGCAACTGTATATCCGTTCCGCGTAAAATCGATGATGATAATTCCATTAAATCCCCAGACATCGCACCTACATTGACAAACTTTGTTTTATGTGTATAATGTCCCTTACCTTTTAAAGCCTCTAAAATCATCTTAGCACTGTGTCCCCAAAGGTAATCAATCACGATATCTACCGGTGATTCAGAGTCAATCGCTTTAATCTGGTCGATAAAATCACCTTCGGACTGTTTTAAAGAGACCAAGGTATCCGCTCCTAAATCCAGTAGCGAACTTAGTACCTCTTCATTTCTACCCGTTACGCTAACCTTCGATGCGCCATAGTGCTTGGCCATTTGAATCGCCACTTTTCCGGTGATCCCCGTAGCACCATTAATCAATACATGTTGTCCTTTTTGCAATTTTGCACGCAGCATTAGTGCGATTACCGACCCCATCAAAGCATTGGGTAAGGCCGCAGCCAATTCGTTACTCAAGCCGTCTGGGATCATTACCAAACTGCTTTTTTTAATCAAGGCTTTTTCTGCCAACATCCCCGTAATTCCAAAACCATAGACCCGTGTATTGTCATCGAGCAGTCCCACGCCATCAGTACCAATTACTCGCGGTATAAATTCAGCAGTCTGCGCAGAATAATGCTTGCCACTCGCGATAGCGCGGTCTAAGTTTTTAATAGAAACCGCTTTGACATGAATACGTACTTCATCGTCATTTTTGGGAAGAGGTTGTTCGTATTGTTCAACATATACAGGATCACTCCCTTTGGTCATTACTGCTATAGCTTTCATGCTTAGATTTTTTATTATTAAAATATAAAATTAATACAGTTCCGAAGACTGAACGATAACATTTGTTATCAAATTCAATTATTTAAGAGCTAATTTGCTTTTGATTCGGCTTAAATGGACTTTAGAAATCCCCAAATACGAAGCGAGGTAATGTTGGGCAATTCGCTGAACGAGTTCCGGACGTTCATCGAGCAATTTTAAATAGCGCTGTTCGGGAGTTAATTTTATAAATGACAAGCTGTGCTGCATATAATCAAAAGTACGATCAAAAATAGCATTGATAAAAAGGTCTCGAAAATCTCTTTTTTCCAAAGTATCCTCCAGGACTATTTTAATATCCTTTTTATCCGCTACGAGCAAATCACAAGCTTCTATGGTTTCTATAGTGATTTGACTCGCACTGCCTTTCCAAAAACTCTCCATAGAAGCAACAAGACTTTCTTCTAAAAAAAACTGAAAAGTGACGTCAGACCCCTGATGATTGATCCACACTCGTATACAACCTTTTTTTATCCAATAAACCTTTTCTGCTATTTGTCCCTCTTCCAACAAGATCGTTTTTGCTGAGAAACTTTGTGGTACAAAAAAATGCTGGTACTTCGCGATCAGCTCAGCAGTCAGCAAAGGATTTAAAACTACGCGTTCAAACATCTTTTTTCTTATTTGCTATTATTTCTTCATTCCAAAACTATGATCAGCAAGTTACTATTAAAATCTAATTCAGTATTTATTGGACTTACTAAAAACAGGTCTTTTTTTAATATAATTACACGGATAATTGCAACGGTACCTTCCTTATAAATCAGTAAATTCTTCAGCCCCCTCCAGGCTCTTAGCTGTCTCAATTTTTTTTTAAAACTTTACCTATCCAAAACCGTCGGCTGTTTGGCCTTTCGTTCAAACACCGCATTATCCGACATAAAACAACAATTATTTATTTTTTTTTGATAATTTTTAGCCAAAAAAATAGGTTTTACCCCTATAAATATTTATTTTTATAATTGTAAAACACTTACTAATAGATACGATTTTTCGCTTTTACCTTGGCTGTTTCGGTTGAATTATATCTATTTGATTGCGCAATGTCAACGACCTTTTTACGAAACTATAAATAGCTCCATATGAAAAAAGTTAAAGATAAAAACACCGAATTACACGTAATGGATTACGGAAGTGGTCCTGCTGTTATATTAATGCACGGATGGCCTTTGAGCTCCAAATCCTGGGAATATCAGATTACTCATTTGGTGAACAACGGTTACCGCGTTATTGCTTACGACAGAAAAGGATTTGGTCAATCAGCGGCGCCTTGGGATGGTTATTCCTTTGATGAATTGGCTGATGATTTGAATCAATTGATACTCGATTTAAAAATTGACAAATGTACCTTGGTTGGTTTTTCAATGGGAGGCGGTGAAGTTATACGCTATCTGAGTAAATACGGCTCCAAACACGTCAGTCAAGCTGTGTTGGTATCATCGATTATACCTTTGGTAAAGCAACATGCAGACAATCCGGCGGGAGTTCCGCAGAAAGATTTAGATCAGATATTGCAAAAATTGAAAACGGATCGACTGGCCTTTTTAAAGGACTTTCACCAAGGCTTTTACAACTATACAGATAAAAATCCTACGGTTCATCCCGCTCAATTGGATTTTGATTTTAGCATTTCCTCTCAGACTGCTGCACACGCTACAATCAAAGCAGCGCAATCCTGGATCGATACTGATTTTAGAGCCGAATGCAAGAAAATTGATATACCGGTTTTAATCATACACGGCGACGCCGATCAGAACGTACCCATAGCCACTGCAGGAGATCAAGCACATCAATTGATTAAAAACTCCATCTATAAGGTGTATAAAAAAGCTCCTCACGGTTTGAATATCACGCACAAAGATGATTTGAATAAAGATTTAGTCGAATTTTTAGGAAGCTAGATCCTCATCAACAGCTAAGGACTTAATTAAAACAGCGAACTTGCACAAGAATTCAAAAATTTATTTGAGATTCCGCATTGAGAAAACAATTTTTCTCAACGCAATACACACCTTTTTTTAGATCTATTAGTTTAGGCGACCACATCTAAAAAAGGTTGTTGTATTGCCACAATTACGAGTTCCATCAAGCCTTTCAACAATGCTATCTTAGTATTAAAATACATCACTAAAAAAACTCGCATAAGTTTGTTTCCAAAAAACATCTAGACTAAATACTTGAAGCATATTACCTGCTCTAGTCTACTTTGCACTCGATTGCCCAAGACTTTTACTACACAAAACCATAGATGTTATTTTACAACAACTGCCCCATACCTCTTTTATCATCGTCGTTTGTCCACAAATGTAATATTCATTGATTACGATGGCTGTAAGTGCGATACTCCTATATTCTTAAACAAACTTTATATAGAACCGCAAATAAGCTAATAGCAAATTACAAGAAAATAAATATATTGTATGAAAATTAGATAAAAAAATAAATATATTAATTTAAAAAATTAAAAAAAAATAGTAAATATTCATTATTTTTAACCTAATATCAAAAACAATTACTATGAAAAAAACTACATTTCTGTGTATGATCATGTTGGTTTCGGGACTGACTACAATACACGCACAAACCCCAAACTGTCCTACAGACGCCAAGGAAGTGTCTTATGATATCATTCTGGTTGCTGGACAATCTAATACTCATTATGGATATCCATTAGATGCGGCATTGGATACGGTAAATTCGAGAGTTTATTCACTACATAGACAAAATGGGCTTGACTATCGAATTGCGCCTGCAAAACCGGCTTTGGATTTCTGGACTAAACAAACCAATAGAAATAGTTTTTCTATAACTTTTTCTAATTTGTATATTCAGGATGTCTTAAAAGATAGTCAAAGAAGAGTATTAATCATTCCGTGTGGATATGCGGGAAGTAGTATTACGAGTTGGACCAAGAATCAGAATTTATACGTTGATGCTATCAATCGGGTTAATTATGTTTTAGAAAACATTCCTGGAAGTAAACTAGTTGCTGTATTGTGGCATCAAGGTGAAGCTAATGTCGGATGGGCACCTTATCAAACTACTTTGGATACGATGATCGCAGATATGCGAAACGATATAAAACAAGAAAACACCGACGAAGTTCCGTTTATATTAGGAGGTATGGTTCCGTACTGGGTTAATTCTAACAGTAGCAGAAAACAGCAGCAGCAAATTATAAAAGACACTCCAAATAGAGTCAGTCATACGGGATATGCAGATTCTGAATTACCTACTGCGATCACCAAGCCAAACAATTCTTTCGACGATATACATTTTGATGCAACAGGACAGCGTGAAATGGGCTATCGCTATTACGATACTTTCTTAAAAATGATATCTAATTCCGATATGATCAACACCTCACAGAATCAACTCACAGAAACGATTTTGTCGGAAGCTGCAAATCAATCGCAAGTTATTATACATCCCAATCCGACTTCAGATCAGATTACTTTATCATCCCCTGTCACGATGAAACAGGTCGAAATTTACAACCAAGGTCAAAAGTCTGTATTTAAAAATCAGTATGACCACACCCTAGTCACCATACCAACACAAAATTTAGAAAAAGGACTCTATTTCGTGATCGTAACCTTGGAAAACAATCGTGTAGAGCGAATTAAAATTTTAAAAAAATAAGATCATGAAGACTATATATCTGCTCTTTTCGCTATTATTGGTACAAACCGTAATGGCTCAATCTGAAATCAATTGTTTACCCGACAATGAAGGTTATGATGTTATATTGGTTGCAGGACAATCCAATACGCACTATGGTTATCCCTTGGATACTGCCTTAGATACAGTAAATTCGAGAATTTATTCCCTTAATCGACACAACGGTAAGGACTATAGAATAGAGACTGCACAACCTGCATTGGACTTCTGGACCAAACAGACAAACCGAAATAGTTTTGCGATAACTTTTTCAAATCTCTATGTCAATAACCTTTTAAACCACAGTAAACGTAAAGTACTTCTAATACCCTGTGGCTATGCGGGTAGTAGCATAACCAGCTGGACAAAAAATCAAAACCTCTATACAGATGCTATGAATAGGGTAAATTATATACTGAATAACGCACCTGGAAGCAGATTAGTAGCTATACTTTGGCATCAAGGCGAAGCAAATGTAGGTTGGGGACCTTATCAAGCAACGCTCGATCAAATGATTGCCGATATGCGTTCCGATATTGAACAGAACAACATTCAGGAAATTCCCTTTATTCTTGGCGGTATGGTCCCATATTGGGTCAATTCAAACAGCAGTCGAAAACAGCAACAACAAATTATCAAAAATACTCCAGATCGCGTTATCAATACAGGATATGCCGATTCCGAAAGTCCCTCTGTTATTACTAAACCCAATAATGCCAACGATGATATTCATTTCGATGCGGCAGGACAGCGCGAAATGGGGCAGCGCTATTTCAATACTTATATCAAGATGAAAGCGGTTGCTTTAAAATTAACCATCAACAGATACCACGAAGTGGAATACAGTACGTCGAATTCAAAGCTTATTCCAATTGACAAAATCGATATAGTATCCAATAAAAACCTACAAACCGCTATAGTTTATAATTCAGACAATCAAATTGTATTAGCTGTAAATAACATTAATACAAATAGTGTAACTGTACATGTCCAGGAATTACCTCTGGACAATCAACCTTATAAACTACAACTCATTGACGATTATGGTTTTGTACACGATTATAAATTTTATCGTTAACCAGGTTTAATTAAAGTTTTGTACATAAATATAACGCCCTATGCGCGTCCATAATTTCTTAAAAACTCCGTAAGTATTAGTACTACTTGGAATTTCAAATAAACAGTTTACAAAAAAGGTCGAATTCTAGAAATTAGAATTCGACCTTTTTACTCTAACTATTTTCTCTCCATTATTTCTTGATAGAAACAGTTGCTTCATATCTTTTACTCACCTCGTTCCAATTGACGATATCCCAAATTGCAGCTAAATAATCCGCTCTTTTGTTTTGATATTTTAAGTAATAGGCGTGTTCCCAAACATCAATCCCCAAAACAGGAGTTCCCTTTTCTTCAACCACATCCATCAAAGGGTTATCTTGATTAGGCGTAGAGCTCACAAACAACTTACCGCTTTTATCAACAGCCAACCAAGCCCAACCTGATCCAAATCGATCTGCAGCGGCTTTACTCATCTTCTCTTTAAAAGCGTCCATGCTACCGAATGATTCGACTATTGCTTTGGATAGTTTAACAGACGGTTGAGTGTTTTTTTCAGGGGTTAGTATCGTCCAAAACAATTCGTGATTGTAATGTCCTCCAGCGTTATTTCTTACCGCCGGACTCTCCGCTGATATTTTTCCTAATATGGCTTCTAAAGATTTCTTTTCAAGTGGTGTTCCCGCAATGGCTTTGTTCAAGTTATTGGTATAGGCAGCACCGTGTTTGGAGTAGTGAATTTCCATGGTTTGAGCATCTACCGAACGCTCTAAGGCATTGTAAGCATACGGCAAAGGCGCTTGCTTAAATTGGGCCGACATCCACTGTGTACTGATCACTGCGGCAATAAAAAGGCTGGTTTTTAATATTTTCATAATGTATTTTTTTAGCTAAATTAAGTTGGTCCTAATTCTGAAATAAAGTTAGGCATTTCTAGCCGTACTCAATATTTTTTAGCATTTTTTATGATTTTGACTGTTGATTTAGTCTGCAACTGCATTACCATTTTTATAAAATAAAAATCCCCTCTTCATGCAAGCCATAATAAACCGCATTCTCCAATTGATTTTGAATATCCAGCCCTGTAAAAAGGCTAAAAGCAGGTAATATTAATTGTTGGGGCTGCACGACAAAACAAGGCAATCGCAATTGTTTTTTGGTAGTCATTTTTAAGGCTATACCCGGATGAATGTGTCCGCTTATCACAGCGACATCAGCTTTAACTATCGGTTGATGTACAAAGGCGACGCCATCAATTTCAAGAAAATCAACCACTTCATCTATACCTAACTGTTCAAAAACCATCGTTTTATGACGGTCGTGATTGCCTTTGATCAAGGTGGTTTTTAAGTCGGGGAAACGCCTTAATATTTCGCTTAGTTGCTGTACCTCAGCATTAGCTGCTGCGTGAATGAGATCACCGACCACAATCAATTGTTTGGGTTTGTAATGGTCCAACTGCCTTTCCAGACGGATTAAATCGCGTTGGTGTACTAAAGATGGAATTGGCAAACCGTGTTTGCGAAAATGCTGGCTTTTCCCCAGATGCAGATCCGATAAAATCAATATCTCCCTATCGGGCCAATACAACGTTCGTTGATTCGATATAAACCAACTTTTATCTGCAAATAGAATTTCCTGATCGATCATCTTATCTCTTTTTCTTTTTAAGGGTATTGCGCTGTATCATTTTCTCAATGCGGGTAGCGAGATTTTCACTGGATAAGGACTGTCTTAAACTGTCCACTTTTATCGGAAAACTCAAGGGTGTGAAAAAATCGGATTCTTTATAGATAATCGTACTTGCTGCGATACGGATAAAAGCTTGCATCAAACGCACTTCTTCCAATTGTTGGTTAAAAACTTCCGTATAGGCTTGGCGCAACAACAAGTGCTGGGGTTCAAAATCTTCGAGTACTTTAAACATGATGCTCGACGAGGCTTGCAGCGATTTGTTATTGCGTTGGGCACCGGGGTAAGTTTGAATAACCATACCCGAAATTACGGCAATTTCCCTAAATTTATGCAAGGCCATTTCGGTGGCATTGATGCTACTAAAAACATCTGCCATCAACGATTCTACGGTAAGTAATTGTTTTAAGATATCTTCATCAAGCGGTATGGGCTGATCGGTAAACAATTCAAAACCGTAATCGTTCATCGCAATTGAAAAACTAATCGCCACTATTTTACTGATCCGATAAGCAATCACAGTTGCCATGACCTCATGTACAATACGCCCCTCAAACGGATACATAAACAAGTGATAACCCTCTCGCGTATGGATTTGTTCGACCAAAAATTCCTTGACTTTTGGAATATGTGAATACAGCTTTTGATGTTGCAAAAGCGGTTTTAAAAACTGCAACTCTTTATCCTTTGGATGTTCATTTTGTGAATCTCCGATTTTTTCGCGTAAGAAATGCCCCAAATCCGAACTTAAAGGCAAGCGCCCTCCCAACCAACTCGGCGTGATGGCCTTGCCTTTGGAAGCGCGAACATAGACCGTTAACTCTTTGATTTGAATATACTCCAATATACGCCCCGCCAATATAAAACGGTCGCCTACTTTGAGTTTGCTGATAAAGTACTCCTCTACCATACCGATATAACCGCCTGATAGGAATTTTACGCGTATCATCGCATCACTGACAATCACACCGATATTCATACGGTGGATCATGGCAATTCTACGGTTTTCTACGAGGTATAATCCGTCTTCTCGATGTTGGACGCGATGAAATTCTTCGTAGTGTTCCCCCAGTTTACCGCCCTGTGTTATAAACAGTAAACACCAAGCCCATTGCTCGGCTTCCATAATCTGAAAGGCATGGGTTTTCTGAACCATTTCGAATAATTCGTCGGATTTAAATCCACCACCTAAAGCCAAAGTAACCAAAAACTGCACCAATACATCATAGGTCAAAACCAAAGGTGTACGCGCCTCTATGGTGTTGGTGACCATCGCTTGACGCAGAGCCGCTACTTCGATTAATTCCAAGGAATGGGTGGGTACAAAATAGATTTTAGACACTTCATGTGGGGAGTGACCGCTACGTCCGGCACGTTGTAAAAATCGCGCAATGCCCTTGCTGGAACCAATCTGTATCACCGTATCTACGGGTTTAAAATCAACGCCCAAATCCAATGATGAGGTACATACCACGGCTTTTAACAAACCGTCACTCAACGATTCTTCAATCCATTGTCGCAAAGCATGATCGATGGATCCGTGATGTAGCGCTAACAGACCCGCAAAGTCTGGATAGGCATTGAGCAGCAATTGGTACCACATTTCGCTTTGACTTCGGGTGTTGGTAAAAATCAAAGTCGAGCGGCTATTCAAGATTATCGGCACCACCTTATCGACCAACTTACCGCCTAAATGCCCCGCCCACGGCAATAGGGAAACTTCATCGGGATAAACGGGTATGATTTTTATTTTCTTTTTTTCTTTAGCGGTAATTTTTATCTTTTTGACTGCTTGGGGTATTAATACATCCAAGGCCTCATCCAAATTACCAATGGTTGCCGTGATGCCCCATATACGCAGTTTAGGCTGATTAAGTCTCAAATAGCCCAAAGCGAGTTCAACCATCACTCCGCGTTTATTGCCCATCAATTCATGCCATTCATCTACGGCAATGCATTTTAGGTTTTCAAACAATTTGTCGCGGTCCTTTTGCGCCAACAGCAGATGTAAACTCTCTGGTGTCAGCAGCAGTATATCGGGTATATTTTTCTTTTGTAAGGCCTTTTCTTTTATCGAGGTATCGCCGTTGCGCACCGATACCTTCCAGTCCAATCCAATGCTGTCGATAGCCTCTTGCATGGCTTTTGCCAAATCTTTGGCTAAAGAGCGAATCGGTGTGATCCAGATCAGTTTTAAACCTTTACCATAGGTATCGGGTTGATTCATATAGTCGATCAAAACCGCTAAAAAAATGGCGTAGGTCTTGCCGAAACCCGTCGGCGCAACCAATAAACCGCTATAGTGCTGACCATAGTACGACCAAGCCTTCTTTTGAAAATCAAAAGGCTGTTGATCCCGTTCTGCCATCCAATTGTGAATGAGCTGATAACCGTCCGTTTGGCTGAGTTTTGTTTTCAATAGTTAGCTTATCAATGATTTCACTTGTTCGAGCGTATCGATATCCGCTACGGTTTTATCTCTTCTCCATCGTTTGATTCTCGGAAAACGCAAAGCGACACCCGATTTATGTCGACTGCTAAAACCGATTCCTTCAAAGGCAATTTCAAAAACCAATTCGGGCTTTACCGTCCGAACCGGTCCAAACTTTTCTATGGCATTTTTATTGACGAATTTGCTGACCTCCTGAATTTCTTTATCGGTCAGGCCCGAATAGGCCTTGGCAATGGTAACCAAGGCATCGCCATTGCGAATGGCAAAGGTGTAGTCGGTATAATGTCCGCTGCGTCGACCACTGCCCTTTTGAGCGTAAATCAATACCGCATCTATCGTTAACGGTTCCAGTTTCCACTTCCACCAATCACCGCGTTTTCTACCGCTGTGGTAAGGGGACTCGAGGTTTTTAATCATCAGTCCTTCGCTGGAATGTTCGCGCGACAAAGAGCGGCTTTTTATCACCTGCTGCCAATTGGACGCTTCTTCTCTTTGGGAAATCACGACCACTGTGGACGGGTTTTGTATGACTATATCTTCTAAAATTACTCTTCTTTTCCTTAAGGGCTGTTCCCGTATGTCGGTGCCTTGATATTCTAACATATCATAGAGATAGACTGAAACAGGTAATTCCTGCAACATTTTCTTGGTTAGCGTTTTCCGATTGAGTCGTTTTTGCAGGGAAGTAAAGTTTTGTATTTGCTTATCGATCACCACCAGCAACTCACCATCCACAACAAAATCATCGGTCCACTTTAAAAACTCTTGTTCTATTTCTGGAAATTGAGCCGTGATCAACTCTTCCCCTCTAGACCAGATAAAAACTTCACCGTCTCTTTTGATGATTTGTGCCCGTATACCGTCCCATTTGTATTCCACCTGCCATTGTGCTGCCTCCCCCAATTCCTCTATCTCTTTATCCAAGCCATAGGCCAAACAAAATGGATAGGGCTTGCTCTTGTGTACTTCGGTGAATTTGCCGTGAACGAGGTCTTCGAAATTGACTTGATCCATTTGCCAGTCTCCCATTAAACTGTGGGTCACCGCGGCGGGTTCCAGCTGATAGTAGTGCGCAAAGGCATTGATTAATGTTTTGGAGGACACACCAATTCTAAAGCTACCTCCGATCAATTTATTAAAGATAAAGCGTTCTGTGAGATTCAGATGCATCCACGCATCAATTACAAATTCGCGTTTCTCTTCTTCCGTGCCATCTCGCAAGGCGATAATCTGATCCATCCACTGTGATAAGGATTGCTCTGTGGTCTGTTCACTTGGAGGAAGGATTAAAGCAATAGTTTCGCCCAAATCTCCTACGGTGGCATAACTCTCTACAAAGAGCCATTCTGGCAATTCGGTAAGCGTAATCGCCCATTGTTTTAACAAGGTGGTATTGACCGAACGCTTGGGACGTCTACCTGTAAACAACGCCAAAAACCATAGTTTATCTCGCTCCTCGGCTGTGTCCAAAAAACGGTAAATCGCCTCGTATTTGTGCGTGGTTTTGTTGGTGCTATCCAGGGCGTGAATTAAAGTAGCGAATGTTTTCATAGGACATTTTATTCAGGAGTTTTATCGTCTTCTTCATTTCCGTATTCCGTTTGCAATTCGACTGCTTCTATGCCCAATTCCGTCAGATATCTGGCAAAAACCGCTGTTTGCCCGTGGGTGACATGTACTTTTTCTGCTCCCGTATTTTGAACGGCAGTGATTAACCCATCCCAATCGGCGTGATCACTGATTGCAAAACCCGCATCGGCACTACGCCAACGGCGCGCACCTCTGACCTGCATCCAGCCCGAGCAAATGGCATAGGCTTTATTGGGAATCTTTTTAAAAACCGAGGTATCCACCAATGACGGTGGTAGTATCACAATCTGTTGATCTAAATGAGTTACCGATTCTCTAAAATCGGCCGTCTGGTATTCGGGCAATTTTATACCCACTTGTTCATAAGCCTCATTGAGCTTCCCGATCGAGTAATGCACGTGTATCGGAGCTATCCCTTCAATCGCCTTCATGATTCGCTGTGCTTTACCCAGCGAATAACCTATAAAAACAGAGGTTTTACCCATTTTCTGATTATCTATAACCCATTGTTGCAATTGTTGATGCTGTGTGGCTATTGAAGGCCATCGGTAAATCGGCAATCCGAAGGTACTCTCCGTTACAAATTCATGGCATTGTACTACTTCAAAGGGCGTCGACAGTCCGTCGTCTTGAATTTTATAATCTCCAGAAACCACGACGACCTTACCCTTGTATACCATACGAATCTGTGCAGATCCAATGATGTGTCCCGCCGGATGAAAACTCACTTGCACTCCATTAATACGAATAATCTCATTATATGCTATTCCCTGCACATTAATATCCTCACTAATACGACTCTTTAAAATCGGCACCGTAAAATGGTGACATAAATACGATTTCATGCCCCAATGTGCATGGTCTGCATGCCCGTGAGTGATCAATGCTTTATCTACAGGTTTCCACGGATCGATGTAAAATCGACCGGGAATGCAGTAAATACCTTTATCCGTAAATTTCAACATAAGTTATAGAATTATTTAAATTTAATTAAAATAAATGACGGTATCACAAATTTTAACTATTAAATAATACAATTCCCAAAATATAGCTTTGGGAAATCAGCGACTACTTTTTAACGAATAGTTACCTATTATTTCTCAGACTGTGTGTTTTAAATATACTAAATTTGTATTATAATATCTTGATAGTCAATAATGGAGCGCATAGAAGAGAAGTTGCGTATTTTAGCAGATGCTGCAAAATACGATGTGAGTTGCAGTTCTAGCGGTAGCAAGCGCAAGAACACGGGTGGAATCGGAGATGCGTCAGCCTCGGGTATTTGTCATACCTATACCGAAGACGGCCGTTGTGTTTCGTTATTAAAAATTTTGTTGACCAATTACTGTATTTACGACTGTGCCTTTTGCGTCAGTCGGAAGAGCAATGACGTGCAACGCGCTGCCTTTACCGTTGAAGAGGTGGTGGACTTGACGATGAATTTCTACCGCAGAAACTATATAGAAGGATTGTTTTTGAGTTCGGGTATTTTTAAAGATGCCGATTATACGATGGAACGCCTGTTACGCATCGTTAAAAAACTGCGTTTGGAACAGCATTATAACGGCTATATCCATCTAAAAACCATACCGGGTGCCAGTAAGGAGTTGATACTCGAAGCGGGATTGTATGTCGATCGAATGAGTATCAATTTAGAGATGCCGACCGAAGCGGGCTTAAAATTAGTCGCGCCAGAAAAGGATCACCAATCGGTACGCGAACCCCTACAATTTGTCAACGAAAAAATTCAAGCACTTCAAGGCGATCAGAAACTGATCAAACACAAACCGCTATTTGTACCTGCCGGACAGAGTACACAGATGGTTATTGGTGCTACGCCCGAAAGCGATTTGGAAATCATGAATGTCGCCGATGAATACTATAAGAACTACAATTTAAAACGGGTGTATTACAGCGGTTATATTCCAATTAACAACGATAATAAAAACTTACCACAGATCGGTACGCGTCCGCCGTTGATTCGCGAAAATCGACTGTATCAAACCGATTGGTTACTGCGGTTTTACGGTTTTAAATTGGACGAGATTCTAAATCCTTCCTTTACCGATTTGGATCTCGACATCGACCCAAAATTGAGCTGGGCCTTGCGCAATCCACACTTTTTCCCCGTGGATATCAATACGGCAGAGTATGCCGCTATTATTCGCATTCCCGGCATTGGTAGACAGTCGGCCATGAAAATCATTCAGGCACGTAAATTTGGCGTTTTACGCGAATTTCAATTAAAAAAAATGGGCATTGCTTATAATAGAGCTCGTTTTTTTATGGTTTGTGCCGATACGGCATTTTCGCGAGGGAGCTTGCAAATGCACCAAGTTAAACACCATATCTTAAAGGGCGGTAATAGTAAGTTTCAAAGTTTACCCGCTGCCAATCAATTGAGTTTGTTTTAATATGATTTATGTATTTGACGGCAGTTATCCCGGATTGTTATGCAGTGTATTTGAAACTTTTGAAATGCGCGAATGGGACGCAGTACCCGTGGCACAACAGCATTTTCAACAAGATATCTTTACACCTTTTAGAACGATAGACTCCATCGATGAGAAAGCGGAACGCATTGGCAAAGCGATAAAAACGAAGTTTGGCCCTGCTTTTTCCAATGAGGTGTATCGCGCCTATTTGTCGGAAGACCCCTTTGCGTGGCAATGCATACACTACCTCATCGTTCAAAAATTCAAAGGTCGTGACATCCTCAATGATTACGGAGATAACAAGGTGCTTTATTTTCATCAAACCCTAAAAAAAGTCAGTCGAGAACGGCATCGGATGAAGGCATTTATTCGCTTTCAGAAGAGTTCCGACGAACTGTATGTGGCGGTTATGGAACCCGATTTTAACGTGTTGCCTTTGATTTTGGCTTTTTTTAAAAACCGGTATAGCGATCAACGCTGGTTGATCTATGATTTAAAGCGCGACTATGGCGCCCTATACAACAAAACAACTATTGAAGAGGTGATACTGAGCAAATCCGAACAACGCGATTTGAATCCATCCGAAGTTGCATTGGCCCTAGATCCTAAAGAGGTTTTATATCAGAGCCTATGGAAATCGTATTTTAAAAGCACCAATATCGAAGCGCGCCGTAATATGAAATTGCACCTGCAACACGTGCCAAAACGGTATTGGAAATACCTAACTGAAAAATAATTCTGTGCAAATTTTGAACATAAAAAAACCCGAACAGCGTCCGGGTTTTTCAATTAAAAGAGTTATTGCAACCAAGCGTTTATTTATCTCGTTAGGGTATTTTTATAAACCACACCGTCTTTCATAATCACTAGAAAATTATTTTCCGGATCGCTAACCAAGTCGATGTTTTCCAATGGATTGCCATCAACAAGTATTAAATCGGCATAAGCACCCTCTGTGATTTCACCGAGTTTTCCCTTTTGATATGGGTTTCGTTTACCGCTCATACCCAACAACTCTGCATTGGTAGAAGTAGCCATTTTCAAAATCTCAAAAGGCGTATACCAACGACTTAATTTAGCCAGTTTTTTTCCTTGTTTTTTAGCGGATTCGCTGTCGAATAAAACATCGGTTCCCCAGGCTGTTTTAATCTTATATTTTTTAGCTAAGGCATAAGCATCATCGGTGCCTTTACTCATTTCGATTTGTTTTAAGCGATTCGGAGATCCCGCAGGAAGTGGATTGGCATCTTCATCGTCCAGAAACGGTTGTAAACTCCACCAAATACCCTTTTGAGCCATTAATTTAGCGGTTTCCTCATCGGCCAATTGTCCGTGATCAATACAGGTTACACCGGCGTTAATAGCTGTTTTTATCGCGTTAGGCGTATAAGCGTGTACGGTAACATAGGTTCCCCAATTTTGCGCCGCCACTACGGCTGCTTTAAACTCGGCATCGGTGTATTGGGTAACGTCTAAAGGGTCGTAGTCTGACGCTACACCTCCTCCAGCCATCAATTTAATCTGAGTAGCACCTTGTCTTAATTGTTCTCTAGTTCGCATCAATACCGCATCTTGTCCGTCGGCAACAGCAACAATACCACTGCGTTCTGCATACGACAACTCCCCTATTTTTCTAGGTACATCGGTTGGTAATCCGAAATCACCGTGACCTCCCGTTTGCGAGATAAACGCACCACTTGAATATACTCGTGGCCCTACAGCCAATCCCATGTCAATAGCCTTTGCTAAACTTAACGACCCACCGCCTAAATCCCGTACCGTGGTAAACCCGCGTAACAATTGCTTTTCAGATGCTTTTGCGGCGATAAAATTCAACATCGCAAAATCAGCGGTCATCGCTTGTAATTTGGGTACCGACTCAAACATTAAGTGTACGTGGGCATCGATTAATCCCGGCATCAAAAACTTGCCCTTACCATCGATGACTTTGATTGTTTGATCGTTTGCAGTAGGTATGGATGTAGTCGATATTTTAGCAATTAAATTGCCTTCAATCAATACATTGCCCTGAGTAGTTTTGTTGTCCAAGCCATTAAAAATTTGAACATTCTGAATCAGCACTTTAGTGGGCTGTTTCGACTGCCCATAGCCATTAACATTAATGACAAAACTGAGTACAGCCAGGCAAAATATTTTTGATTTCATATTTATATTGTTTTTTGATTTTTAGTGCAATTTCTATACAAGATAATCAGCTTTAAACTGCCTGCCTATCTCATTAAATTCAGTTATTTTAAAGCACATCCGATAACTCCGGATCCTTATCAAACACCGATTTTGCAAAGGGACATAGCGGTAAAATTTTAATGTTATTTGCCCTACTGTACTCCACCGCTTTGAGCACTAATTTCTTTCCTGCTCCTGTTCCTCTCAATTTGTCAGAAACCTGCGTATGATCGATAATCATCATGGTATCCCCCGCTTTAGAATAGGTCATTTCGGCTAATTTCTCACCGTTTTCCTCGATATAAAATTCACCTTTAGTCGTTGTTTCACTCTGTTTGATTTCCATATAATTGTTTTTTAATTGCTTAACTAATAACATAACCCAATAAGAAAAAGTCGTTTTTGTAACTAATTTTTTGATTGCGACTAAGATATTCTAGTACATCTTATACCATAACCTTATAACGCGATTGATTTCTCAACCGCATTTAGTCAAGAATAAATTGTAAAATCAAATATATTATTTTTTTTCGATATGAACTTATATAGACTTAACCCTCTGCTAAAAGCCATCAATATTTTTCGCTTTCGACTCTATAATGTTTACTATTCAATTGCCGTTTACAAACTGGCTTATTCTCTCAATTAAAAAAGCACAGTGAGACTAATCTCACTGTGCCATATAATTCACGATTTGTGAGTATTACTACTTATGGTAATTGACTGATAGCCGTTTCTAAATCAGAATAAGAATTAGTAGAAATTAAACTACTAGACGAAACCGTATAATTCGCATTATATCCAATAGTCGTAGAGATAATACTATAAATAAAATTACCGTTTTGTTGAGCCACAAATATAATATGACATTCTAAACCAACAGGTAATAGACCGGTATGCTCTTCAAAAGTATTGGTACCTGAATTAAATACATCAAACTGTGCCAACATATTATCTTCTCCTTTAACAGCTAGATAAACCGATGAATTGGTATGGTTAAAACCAGCTGGTGGTACCACTTGAATTTTAACCTTATCTCCTGGCATATTACTGCGAATATCAATATTACACCAACCGAAACTGCTTGAATTATTTAATAATACATCATAGAAAGTTCCTCCTTTACCTCCAAAAATTGTACCGTCGTTTTCAAAACTCAAGTCATTTGGATCTGCAGGAAGCCATGTTAAATTATCATTGGCATTGATGTCTCCATTCCATAAAACCATACCTACTGGTGAAGCTTGTGAATTAAAAGTACTGATATTAATCTTTATAGGGTTTACAACTTTTACTTGTTCCCCCTGGTAAGTGATATCTAAATAGAATTCTCCACCTGTACGCAACAAACTTAATTTTCCTGCCACTATCCCCATCGTAGGTTTATTAGTAACAGCCATTTTTCCCTTTTCAAAGATTTCAATATACTTAATCACAATATCTCCTGTAATATCCTTCCCGTCATGAGCTACAATTGATTTTGGAGGTATTACAATGTTCGATTTGCTCTTAGTGTAAAAAACAGCACCTTTTTCCGAGTCAAAATAAACTTTGCTTATCTGAGTAATGTCTGACAAGGCTCCTTCTCTAATTTTTTTTAACTTAACATCAAGTCCTGATGTCATTTTTTTATTGTCAGCCTCAGTACTAGTACTATCCGAACTACAAGATGCGAATGTCAACGACAATGCCATCAACATAAATAACACTTTTTTCATAATTTAAATTTAATTGGTTAGTAAATGGTACACCCACTGCTCTTATCAAACAGCTGGCGCACTTATAAATTAATGAATCTCGTAAAAAATATTCCGGACTACTTCTACTAAAGACATATTTACATCATAAAAATAAGAATTTTATTTAATTTTTAACAAAAAATATTTATAAAATAAAATAAAATTACGTTTTATAAATCAATTAAATCTTTAAAATTGCAAAAATCGCAGCGTTTACCGCACTTTAATTAACATTGTATTAATTTAAATTCAATACCTTCAAGCCATCCATTTTACAACTTATTAGAATCTTTTAAAAACTCCCCTAACCAAAAAAGCCCTTTGACAAATTCAAAGGGCTTTTATTTAATCTGTGGCTTATATTAAATCGACAAGACGTTGTATCCGCGTTCTTGCAATTGAAACATATATTTATGTGCATTGGGCGTTCCTTTGATATACGGATTAATCGAATCCATACTGACACCATAGACTTTCATGGCAAATTCACAAACCCTCAATTGGACTCCGTATTGCTCTGCAATCTTAAAGGCTTCCTGAAGGTCCTTGTCGGTAGCCAACTCTTGAACCATTTGTCCCATGATAACGATTTCAAAGTCAACCTTCGGATTGGCTTGTTTGATTTCAGTAGCAGTCATGATAGCACTTCGTAAACTTTTAACCGATTGAACTAAGATCGCAAATTTTTTTCCTTCAACGGTTTGCTCTAAATTGGTTTTCGAAGCAACAGCTGCCTCCGTCATCTGAGCGAAACCCAACAGGGCAATACCCGCTATTATAAGTGTTTTTTTCATCGTAAAACTACTGGTTTTTAGAATTATTTAATCGGACAGAACTAGCTATACAAACCTTCCTCTCCCCTTATTTTTCATACTACAAACCTCGACCTAATAAGCTTTATAGACGGTAACAAATGTTACAGCTTTGAATTTGTATATATCCTATTTTTGTTGTAAATTATAATAATGAAAAACGTTATAGCTTATTTTAGATCGTGGACCATCATCCGGTATTTGCGTTTGGGAATCGGTGTAGTATTTCTTTTCGAGATGTTTGATTCGCAGTTATGGATCTTAGGCTTGGTGGCAGCTTTTTTCTTTTTTTTAGCTTTTTTTGTTGGATGTTCTGGAAACTGCACGATCAGAACCCGAAAATTTTAGCATAAAACAAACCAGCCTACATCAGATCTAAATACCTTCTATCACGGTATTAAATGATTTCCGCTTAAACCCAATCGATCGCCTTTTTCCGTTAAGTAAAACCATTTACCCTCTTTTTTTACCGGCATAGGAAACAATTGATTTGGAAAATAATAGGTGTCAAAATGATAGGACATTACCCCCAGATCATCGTACTCCGGTTTGATCAACCAGGCCCCTTTATCATCTAAAAGACCGTATTTTTCACCTTCAACCACTACTATATATTTTTTATCTTTAATTGAAAAAATATCATCGTATACTGCATTGATCAATACTTTACCGCTGTTATTAGCAAGGCCTTTTTTTGTAGAAAGATTGATCGGGTCGTACTTAGACAACAATAGCAGCGACCCAATAAAACTATCGTCATTAATGGCGTTGTAGTCTAGGTGTTGTAACGGTACGACATCTCTTCCTTTTTTGTCAATAAATCCAGCTTTAACGCTGCGTTCGTTGTCGTTGTATTGCACGACATAAGCCGTGCCATTGCTGTTGAAGTCCTTTACTTGATCATAGATCGTTGGAACGGTTTGTTTTCCATTTTCGTCAATAAAGCCATATTTATTAAATGCACTAATCAGCCCCATGCCGTTTTTGTAGTAATACAGTTTTGGTAAATCATTGCGCCTTTCCTCTGCATTCTCTCCAATGATTTCAAGTTGATAGGTACCGGGAAGTTCTTTTAAACGAGATATATGATATAAAATCCAAGACCCCTTCTCCTTAAGTCCAGCTATTAACTTATTCGATCCTATCAATTCAATTTGTTTATACGGTAAAGGAGTCAGAACTCGGGAATCCGTATTAAATAAGGCATGGCGAAAATGCTCTATATCACTTAGCAAATACGAAATACTATCTAATGAAATGATATCGGTATAGGATTCGTCGGTTAGTAACCGACCGTTCCAATCTCTCAATTCGATCTTTCTGGTTCTATAATCACCCGATCTACATATCACGGTCTTTTTACGATCTCCGATCACATCAAAATAATCGGCGTATTTGATGGGAATCAGCTCGCGTTTTAATTGAGTGTCGTATACACCAATCGCATCGTTTTGCTTGACCTGTATCCAATGCGCAGGAAATTCCTTTTTAACGGTATATCCGTTGTAAAGCGCAGGTAGAATTATTGTTCCATCGGTATCTATAAGCGTTTTTACTCCTTGACTATCTCCTATTATCCAATACGGTGAATCACCTACCGTTTTATAGTCCACATTTAACTCATAAAATTGTGGTTCGAAGTATCGCTTGGTGTCTGCAAAATAAATTCCCCAGTATGCCCGTTGTTTCACCTTAAAAATAGCTTGTGCTATTGAATTACTTTGTCCGCTTTCATCAACAGCCGTAATTATAGCATTGGAAATTGTTAGTAGAGTATTGTTATTTTTATCCAACAAATAAGTAATGTCGCCTTTCTTGCCTACAAAGTGATCCAAACAAACGCTCACCTCATCATATATAAGCGGTATTATCACTTGTCCAGCGGTATTTATTACGCCACTGAAATCCCCTTGTTGAACCAAGAGATAATCACCATTTTTTGTAACATAAGGTTCGTTATACGGATTAGATATCCTATCGTAGATAAAAGGTACCGCCAACTTACCCTCCTTGTCGTAAATTCCAAATTGATCCTCATTTTTATATATTAAGGAGTTATTAAACACAAAAGAGTCGGGATTATCCCATTTGAACTCCGTGTTCGAAATAACATTAACAATTACAGCCTGTCCATCTTTAGCAAAAGATTGAACCCAATTGTCGCTGCGCATATAGCGATGCTGATGATCGTATTCAAACGGTATTAATACTTCCTCATTCCAATTTATCATTCCCCACTTACCATCTTTAGAGGCGTATACATAGTCTGATTTTTTTGAACAACCGCCACAATAATCAAAACCATCATAATTGGCTTTGACGACCATTTTTTTGTATTTTGAGTCATAGATACCCCATTTCCCCTGTTGTTTTACATCAAAATAACGCCCGTCCAAATAACCGATATCTTCAAAAAAAGGAAGCAGCTGTTGATGCGGTAAATAGAAACTCTTTTTACCATCTAACGATATCGTCCAATATGCAGACCCAACCCGATCTATTTCGTCATATATTGGTTGTAATAGTATCGCTCCCGTTGGTGAGAGTACACCGTGCTTGCCCTTGTTCACAATATCCAATACCGACCAAGGTAATTGATCTGGCTTCAATATCTGTTTTTGATACTCTTCAATACTGTATTTATTGCCCAAAGTAGCCCGACTATTTTCTTTAATATAATCAAAAGCGGCCTTAGCATTTACATCGATATAATAGCTACTATGCTGTTGTATCACTTTAGCATAACCACAAATAAAAGCGGAAATACCACTATCCACACCGTAATTATTAGAGGATAAAGGATTGATGGAAACAGGAACGACGGGAGGCGGTAAACGGTCATCCTGAGCGTAACTTGTTGTGCAAGTGACAAAAGATAGTAACAAACAAATTCTAATCATATCGCTAATTGATTTTAGATTTAGCCCTTGGCAAAGCTTCTTGAGCGTTTTGGTTTAAAAAATAATACCACCCATCTTTTTTAACAAAGAGTGGCCATATACCATCTATTCCATCATAATTTCTCGATAATTCATCGTAAACCGGTTCCACAACTATAGTTCCCTCTCTATCAATCAGGCCACTCTTGCCATTTAAGTTTATTTCACGTAATGAAGACGAGGAACTGATGTCGATATAGTCATATATTGTATCAAGTATCCTTTTACCACTTCGTTTTATTATGCCGTATTTCTGATTCTTACGAACCAATATCAAGTCTGGAGAGTCGTTTATTCCATCGATTTTCTCAAATTGTGGTTCCACGACAAGCTGTCCTTTTAAATCTATAATTCCGTAGTATACCGTTGCTTCCTTCTCTACGGCAACCCAAGCATATCCAAGATAGAATGGGCTCACATAAACGAAGTCTGTGAATTGCTTTTCACGTCCGTTTTCATCAATAAACAAGTTATGGGCAACACCATTTATTTTTAATAAACTATTATCAAAAGATTTGATTTCTTTAAAATCATCAATAGGCTTGCTGTAGCGGTTATAAAAGTAACTGCGGTCCCATTGCGGATTTTGGTATACTACTTGACCTTTTAAATTGAGTAGTTTGAATTTATTATCTTGTTGTACCACTACAAATTTGTCGTTAAACATTTTCTCTATTATAACATCATCTTTGAAAGCCAGCAACTGCTGCCCCAAACGATCATATAAGGCGGATTCGACTTTGTAACTATCACCAATCTTTTTTCGAACTACAAAATACTGAGAGCTCAACCAACTGATTTCGAGATTACCTAAGGGGATTATAAAGCGCTTTTTTTCCAAATGATATAACCCAAGTTGGTTGTCGTTAAAAATCGGTATTAGATAGGGATCCGTATTGAGTTCGCTATAACCGTATTTTAAGGTGTTGTAATACAAATCGAAATTATGATGATAGGCTACTGGAAGAATTTCCCTACCCGACTTATCTACAACACCATAATTATCCTTGATAAAAACTTTAAAATACAACAGCTCGCTTTGGTAATTAAACTCGATAGCCGTAAATCGATCCGAAACCGTTAATGGAGTTCCGTTCCAATGCAATAATCCTACCTTGCCATTCTGTTTTACCCACAAATAATAGGGCAATTTCGCGATTTCGATTTCATCTTGGCGTTTTTTTCGACTGGCTTCGGTTGGTTGTCCATAAAAATCTTCTGCAACGATAACATCGCGATATTTATTTTCTCCTTTTATATTTCTAAATTCGATATTATCATAGACCAGAGGCACTATAAACTTACCTTCCGCATTGATTACCCCTTTTTTATCTGCTATTTCGACGATACTCAGTCCTTTGGTAAAGTCAGAAATTTTAGTGTATACAGGTGGTAGAATTTCTTTTCCATTTAGATCGATCAATCCCCACAGATTGCCTTTTTTAAAACTAACCAATTCGGCATCACCTATCGCATTTAACGCTTCGTATTCAACGGCTAAAACCGGACGCCCGCTGGTATCGATCAAGCTAAATTTTTGCTCTTGTTGTACTTTATGGTAGATAGTCGATTTGATGGTGATATATCCTATAAAACGGTATTGAGGTTCTATCAGTATCGCACCGTTCATTAAGGCCAAACCGGCTTTACCATTTCGATAAATCGCAACGGCATTTTCATCGCCATAATTCTTACCCACGTCATCATATATAGGATTTTGCAATACCGATCCATCTGCTGCCGATATCCAGCCCCATTTTCCATTTTTTTCAATACCGATGATGTTTTTGTTAATCACCTTAACTGCATCATATTGGGGGATGCTAATCAGTCCACCGTCGCCATTTACAATACCATATTTACCCTGACGCTTTGTAATGGCAAATTTGTAATCATAAGGTATACCGCGATACCACTGTCCCTTATAATCCGTTGTCAATTTGACATCATCATAATCAATAGCACCAAATAAGCGCCCCTCAGTATTGATAATACCGTAATAACCGTCTTTTATCACAACAAACATATCGGCATTTTGGTCGCCAACATCATCTACAATAACACCGCTAATCGTATGGTATAAATAGGTTTTATAATCTTTTCTAACTTCGGCAAAACAAAAAGCACGATCGGACTTTCCTATAGCTTGAAAAACAGCATTTTCCTGAGCTGCAAGAGCCGTTGAAAACAGGAATAAAAGGCAAATAAATCTATACATTTAATCTGAAATTTTATTTTAAACCGCTTAATATACAGTAACAGTACCGTTTAAGGATTTATCAAATGCAGTTGGATTCTTCTACTAAAAAAATCCATTAACACAGGGTTTTACGATGAAACCGAAATAGCAGTAAAGAGAGGGGAAACCTTTCTGCTATAATCCTAAGAATCTCTTTTTAAGCAAATACTACTTAAGCTGTATAACAAACACAGCAACAGTTCACCAAATCAATCCTTTCTGAAGTCTTCTCACTTCATTAAACTAAATAAGCGCCTAAATTTAAAACATTTTTTGACGACCCGCTAATCTTTTGAATTTACACAACCGTGTTTAGCCAGAAAATTTCTATCGATCTGCTTCTATTTTTACTATTTTTATCCCTTTATAAACTTTAAAAAAGTGAATTCAAAACTTGATCTATAATCTTTATAGTAGAGAATTATAAATTACCAAGCTTTTGATATAAGGAGATATCTCATTTGCATTCCATCGAATACCGTTAAAATGATAGAGAAATACAAAAATACAGTCATTTATTTACTAATAGGCGTTGGGGTTATCATTAGTATACTTTTACTAGATCGATGGATTTTACCTCAAAAAACTATTGAGGATACGCTAATAGGTTATCGGGTATTAACAAGTACAAGATCTACCCAATTCGGAACATCCAAAGTGTATATAGCTGATCGATATTATACCGCACTAGGTAATGATTTTACCATTGACATAGATAGACCTATTAAGGATACTGAAATTACCATAACCCAATCGATGTTGTTTAAAAACATCAATACCCTAAAAAACCAAAGCCACGACTACACCAATAAATTGACTTCAGGTTTTAATGGTGTTTTCTTGTTGTTTACGCACATTATTGCCTGTTCTATCTTAATCAGTCTGGGACTGCTGATGAGTAATCGAAAACTTTCTAAAAATCAATTTCAAAACATCATACTATTTAACGGTTTTATGATCTTTATTACGTTGTATCTGTGGGCTCTTTATAATTAGTATTCCTTTTTAGCCTTTCTTTTTTTATCTATTATCATTCGATGACTTTCTAGAATTGCACAGCTACCAACAGCTCCCCCTTACAGCTCACTAACTTATCTGGTTGAGATTCTAAATGCAGTTGGAGTCATACCGCGATGTTTTTTAAAACTTTTAGACAGATGACTCTCGTCGTTAAACCGCAGTTCACTCGCTATTTCTTTTAAGCGCATGGTACTAAATTGTAAACGCGTTTCCACCAATTTCAATCGGTAGTCCAACAAGTAATCTTGATAGGAAACGCCGATATTTTTTTTAAAGTACTCCCCAAAATAATTCTTGGACACTTTAAAATATTGTGCCATTTTAGCGATCTTCGTTAACTCGGGTTCTTTGATGTGTTGTTGTATGTAAGTAATTATTTTCATCACCAAATGTTCGCCACTATGTTCCTCCAAGGCTGCTGTATCACTGTTGATTAAATTTCTCGCGACCAAATTAAACAATATAGCGATGGACTGCCTTATGATCAGATAATCTTTGAAGGGTTGCTCGTTATACTCTCTCACTATATTTTCGATCAATATCGCTGCAAACGTCAAATCATTTTGGCTTCTAAAAACACAACCGGCTTGACTGTGATAATTATAAGCAATGTAGTTAAGCTTATTCAAATTATCACAGGTCTCGATTCGGTCGGCTTCTAAGCGTACTTGATCAATAAAGCTCAAGGGACACCGGATGATCACTGCTACAGCTAGGTCGGCATCAAAACCTACCTGAAACGTCACTATTTCAGAAGGTAAAATAGATTATATCGGAATTGCGTTGATTATAACAGCATTGTTTTCTATTATATATCCGCTTGTAATTGGCCGAGAATCAGGATGGTCAGTTTGGATATTTGTTACAATAACATCTGGATTATTGCTCTTTTATTTATTTCTGCGCTACGAATCTAAGCTTGAGTCATCACAGAAAACACCACTCCTTTACCCATCATTATTGCAAAATCGCGCTTTCGTATCGGGTTTGTATATCATTTTACTTTATAACTTTACGGCAGGATTTTTTATTTGCTATCCCTATTATTTACAGCAATTTCTGTCTTGGTCATCTTTAGAAAGCGGTTTAGCAGTATTGCCTTACGGTATCGGTTTCTTCCTTGCTCCGATCCTCAGTACTAAATTCAGCATCAACAGCCTAACCTTGGCAAGAACGGGTTTGATCTTACTTATTATTGGTACTATATTCAGTGCTGTTTTATTTCTGGTCAATCCTACTCCAGGTCTGTTTATTTATATCGGTTTACTAGTAGCTGGTGCTGGACATGGAACAGTAATGCCTGCCCTATTAAAAAAAACGATGACAACGGTTTCTATTCAACAAGCAGGGCAAGCCTCGGGTATCATCAGTACAAGTATCCAAATAGGCAGTGTACTTGGCGGTGCGGTAATCGGTTCGATTTTTTTTACTTTGACAGACGTGGCAAGTCCGCCAATAGCCTTAGCCACTGCACTGACAATGATAGGCTTCTTTCAAATAATTGGTCTAGGCATTACATTTACCTATAAACGTTTAATCAATATACAAAATGACTAAAAAAGAATTAGTAGAAAAAGAAATTTTTGATTTTCATCAAAATATTAAAAATTGGTTTCGAGGTAACCTTTCTGATAAAACAATAGCCTTAAAAAACCTCATTGACCCCTTTGATTCGGATTTCAAATTGCGCAATGGCGATGATAAAACTATGGATTTCCAACAATTTATCGAATGGCTACCTACGGCTTACGGTCGATCTCCAGACCAAGACATTCTCGTATCCGATATAATGATTTACCTTAGCGATAATCACGCATTAGCAACTTATATAGAAACCCAATCGTCAAACGGTCAGACTACAGTACGAAAGTCTTCGGCTATATTTTTGTTGGGCAAAAACAAACGTATCAGTTGGTATCATTTGATGGAAACCTGGATATAAACAATGTCTAATTCAAAACAAATTATTGAGACTTAGACGTTAGTTCGATCGTGTATCTTTGATGTTCCGTTAAAAAATCATCGGTAATTAAACTGCCAAATTTCGGTTTGTCGACCGTAGATAAATCGATATTTACAAAATACAGCTCTTCTTGATTTCCTGCTTTATACACTATATTTCCATCGGTGTCGACTATTTGACTTTCACCGCGATAGTACTCGAGTACACCGTCAAATAGCTCTGCACCTACTCTATTGCAACTGATGATAAAATACTGATTTTCCAAAGCTCTAATGGGTAAGATACGGGGTGTAACATCTCCACCAAAACAAGCGGAATGGCATACAATTTCAGCACCTTGGAGTTTTAATTTGGTGCTTATGGCAGGAAACCAACAATCAAAACACACCATCATTCCTATCGTACACTTTTGATTGGGAATAGCTTGAATAGTATCTCCGGATGTATATAGTCGTTTTTCGTAGTCCGGCAGATGTATTTTCCTCTGAAACCCTATTAATCCACTACGATCAACGAGAATAGCGGTATTGTAAATCAGTCCGTTGAACCCCTCGGGTATTGATCCGGTTATACAGCCACCACAATCAGCTGCCAAATCCTTTAATACTGCGATGGTTTCACTTATTGCTAAGTCCTCTACAAAAGGCAATAAATCCTCTTTATCATCAAAAGCATAACCACTAGTAAATAGTTCCGGCAAAACTATTAAATCAAATTTCTCTTCTTTTAATTTGGAAGATATATACGATAAATTAGCTGCTCGATCTCTAGAAATAACGTCATATTGAAAAAAACCTACTCTCATAAATTTTAATATTTAAAAACCGTTGATTGTCAATTATACGACAATATTGACAATCAACAGTTATAGATCCGTACTCTACTTAAACAAAACTACTCCAAAAAAACATTTAAAAAAAACTGATCTGCTCTATCCTATTTCAAGTTCTTTCCCACCCCATTAAAATTTAAGCGTAGAAGCTGTCTGCATTTTTTAGTCATTTCTCGCGCATCTCACCTTTAATAATTTTGATGATTTTTAAAATAGACGTAAGCTCAAGTACCTCTTTTTGTAGTTAAGGATTCCATTACATTTAAACTTAACAGTTATATTTGTATTGTATACTACTAATACCTTATGAAATACTTTTACCTTTTGTTTTTCTGCTGTGTGCAAACGTTGATGGCTCAAACCTACCATCCTGATAAAATAGACATCAACGGGGTAACATATGATTATCGATACCATCACATGGAACCGTATTTTAATTATTATCCCGAAAAAAGACCTGTAGTCAATAAAGATTCTACTATTTTATCTCGAGGGTATGTTGCCGAGTATATTTTGATTGATCAGCAACTATATTTAAGAGCTATTAAAACGCCTATTGAGGGTGATTACAAACTTTTAGTTAGTAATTCTAAAAATATTTTTGCCGATGAGCAGGCTGGTCTAAAGATGTATTGGGTTGATGGGCTCTTCGATGTGGGTTTGGGCAGCCCTAATTTTGCTCAATCCAAAGACAGCCTAAACCCGATCTACGATTCGTATTATATCTTTGAATTAAAACGCGGTATGGTAAAATCTACTAATATCTTTAATTACAAACAGTATAAAAGTTTTAAAGATTATCAATGGGAGCGCTTCCGGTATGGCGAAGAGTATACTAAACTTTATAATAAACTACTTCAAACCACCATGGAACCGATTGATATTCAGCTCCATATTTATAACCACATCTTATTTTACAGCAAACGAAATTTTCTTAAAAAACCCGTTTAAAATTAGCCGGGCCAATTCACTAGTATCATGAATAAGCAGACAGAGTTCGCTTTTAGATCTTCTGAAATTGAAAACTCAAAACGCTATTTTATTGACAGCAATTTCATTGTGATAGTGCCTTCGGATCTTTTACTTGGTCTCTAGGCAACAAAATAATTAAATTTAACTTTTAGGCTTAATCTCCGTTCAAAAAAGATTGACAACGAGATTCTCTCCAACTTTTTTCAAAAAAATTCAAAATACAGAAATGACATAAATTCGGGATAAGTACATTTAAAAAGCTACAATTTTTAATTATTTATCGAATTAGTTTAAAAACATTCTCAAAGTCGAAGATGACCGATTGTATCGCAACACAACCAATTGCCCTTTGTGATGTGACCAAATCGGTAAAATGGTGTCTTAGTTGATAGGAATTTTTGTTTTTTATACCCTTCGACTTATTTATAGAAGCGTATAAAAAAAGTCGAATATTTTGAAAATAAATTTTATGAAATTATTAGCCCTTAAATTTATATTGAACAGAACTTTTCTGTATTATTTATTGCTGACTTTATTTACTATGGTAGCGGTTTTTTCTCAGACCGGTATAAACACTATAAGCCCAACTGCCACCTTTGAAATTTCTAGAAACCAAGGTATTTCTTTTGAAAACGGAGTACTGCTCCCGCATATAACGGGTTTAGAACTGGCAAATAAGGATGCTTTATACACCGAAGAACAAGATGGTGTCCTGATATATGTTACTGAAGGTATTCCTTATAATTTAGTCACTCCCAAGACCGTTGAAGTTACTAGAAAAGGGAAATACATCTATTATCACGAGCCTAATCAACGATGGAGAGCTACTTTTAATGGTAAATCGACAGTATCTACTCAGAAAATTTTTACAGTGATCAATAGTGAATCAACCAAACTCATGAGTTCAAATACTGAAAGCGTCAAATGGGATGTCGACCTAGAGGGTACTAACAGTCATTTGGTCGGTATTTCAGGTAGCGGATCTACGGCGAACACTGAAATTGTTCTGCCTCCATATAGAACTTTAATCATTCAAGGACTAATTTCCATCGCTATAGGAAGTGGCACGGAGTCGCAAAAGAAAACTCCAACGACTTTACGAAGTGATTTGTTATTGATCGACCCCGCTTCCGATGTTCGTTTACACACCTCTACTCCTGGTTATTCGCGTTCTTCCAATTATACCAAAACATCACAAGGAGGTCCTTCCCCCGCAGTAATGATCGTCTATACCGGATCTAGCGGAGTACGTATTAAGACAAACGTAACACGAGAACCTGGCGTTCGTACTAATATCGCTGGAAAGGTAAGTACGGGTACGATCGGAAGTTATTTAATCATTGAAGAAATTTAATTACTTGCTGCAGGTATAGCAGCTAGAGTATATTGAAAACAAGGTTTTCTTGGATATATAAAAGGTTCGTATGAACGTCATGTACACATAAACTTCGATAGAACGAAATGAATCGCTAAGAGCGACATATAAAATAATAATCACCTATGAAAAATATCTTTATTTTCCTCAGTTTATGGTTTGTGTTGAGTGTCAAGGCACAAACTGGAATTAATGAAAGAGCTCCCAAAGCATCCTTACATATCAACAAACAAAATACAGCAGATGAAATAGTAGGTGTGCTTTTTCCCATTTTACCGGCAAGTGAGTTGGCAACCACTACAGATTCTGAACATGATGGCGTAATGGTTTATGTTAATGAAATTGACATAATTCCCGTTGGTGTTTTACGAGAGGTCACTCGAAGGGGGTATTATTACTTTGATAAATCTAAGCAAGCATGGACGGCAATTGGAAGAAGATATATCAATATTATAGAAGAGGATAAACTGATTTATGCCCAAGTGTACCGTCAAGGTTTTTTTAACTTAAATTCCTCCGGCGGAATTAATTTCGCCAATAACTACCTGACTTGGAACGGCATAAACGGTACACCACAATCCAGTAGTCTAAAAATTAGCTCTGATAATAGGACCGTAATATTTCCGAAAGGGCATTTATTTCGGGTTACCGCAATGATTTGTATCACGAACGCTTCCAAACCAGGAAATGTCACTTCCAGATTTGAAACTACTAACAGTTCTGGAACTGGATTATTATTGTCAACTATGGGATATATTGAAACGATCAACGAACCCTATGCTGGCGGTGGAGTAGCTTACGCCATGGCGGTAGTCAATACACATGAGAATGAAGTCGGAATACGTCTTAATACCAAGTTTCAAAGCAGTTCAAGTGGAAGTGCTACTATTTCTATAGCAGGCTCCGAAACCAACGATTCGTTTTACTATTCCCATCTAATCGTAGAAGAATTATAAAAAACCACAAGTCTTTTAACCCATGAAAAATAGATTTTTATTCCCAGCAATATTTTTGTTAACTGTTGGTGTTTATGCCCAAAAAACAGGTATTAATACTCAAAATCCAATAGCCCTACTACAGATTCAAAACAATTTGGATCCTACGATTCCCAATGGATTGATAGCTCCAAAAATTTCAGGTTTGGAATTGCGTAATAAAGATCAACTATACGGTACAAAGCAAGACGGTATCATGGTTAACGTCACTGAACCGCTACCGGCACCAAATAAAGGAAAAACGGAAGCTATTACAGAAAAAGGATATTATTATTACGGAGCCGTCGAACAAAAATGGATCAGACTAGACAATTATTTAGATCGAGGAAACACAAAAACAATTGTACAAATTACGAGAGGTACACATCAACAGATGGTTACTATTCACGGATCAGACGTGCGCTGGGTAAATATCGTACAAGGTGATGATGTTGATGAGCAGGACGTAAAGCTCGAAGGAGCAAACCAGACGATCATCGCATTAGCGCCTGGCAAATCCTATAAAATAACCGCTACTGTCTCTGTGGGACTAGCGTCGATCCCCGGTATGCTTAAATCACAATTTGTTTTGGCTGAACCTCTTTCAGGTACCGCCAAAATGTACTTCTCATCACCGGGTACCGTGGAATCTAATAAGTTGGATATTCCCAAAGGTGCAGGCGTTTATCCAGTCTGTTATGTGTATACCGGAGACTTAGGTATAAAATTGAAATTGGTTGCTAAGTCTGATGTCAGTGGAATAACTGTAGGTTTAGGTCCTGTAGGCGCAGATGAAGGTACTTATCTACTGATTCAGGAACTATAAAAATAATCCTATTAAAGTAGCTTATCCATTAAACATTATAAATACAAGCTAACCGATCGCCACTACTTTCAGTCGAAACAATGCTACTGCGATTAGTTGTGTTTTTTAAAAAAAGCTCGCATTGCATTATAATAGATTTCAGGAGCTTCAAAAGGGGTGTTGTGTGAGGCATTATGAATATACAATAGCTCTTTATCCTTGCTAGGAATCGCTTTAAGAGCCTTATAAATAGTTCTTCCTTGTTCCACTCCAATGGCATAATCGTCTTCTCCTTGAAGTACGAGTACTGGTTTTTTAATAACTCCAATTTCATTGACTATATTTAAATTGTTGTAGCTTTCCGTGTTCATGAAAATTGCGTTTATATATTCCATCCTTTCCAGTGCCGTTTCGAGCTGTTCCGGACTATATTTCACTCGGACATAAAAATCAGGATCATTAAGTAATTTATTTTTTACTTCTTTCATCTCTGGTTTTGCCCAATACACATCAAAACCTAAATCTTTTGGGAATTCATACCGGATGACATTCATATCGTTAAAGAAATCTTTGAACCCGCTTGTTTCGATCTGTTCTAGTTTCTTGAGAATTTGTTGGTACCTGGTGATTTTGATTGAATCTGTTTCCGTTTTTAGCAATGCTTGAGCTAACTTTCGCTCGTGTGCTATTAAGGCGAAATTTCTCTGTGGACTATCCACGAATCCAGAACTGCTGATAAATGAATTAATTTTTTCCTGATGCTTAATCATATACAAAAAACCATAGGTACCTCCCCAAGAAGTGCCTAAAAGATTTATTTTTTTATTAGGGTACTTCTCTCTTATAAAATCGACTACCCGATCCAAATCCTTAACAAATTGGTCGGTTGTAAACATAGATTTATCTCTGAATTCATCCGATTTCCCTCCGCCACGTTGGTCAAAATAAACCACTAAATACTCTTTTTCAAACACATCTCTGTAAAATTCATGGTCTACAGAAAATGCACCAGGTCCACCATGTAATGAAATAATTATGGGTCTTTCGGAATTTCCGACAACGCGGGTATACAACATTGATTTTTCAACGGGAATAAAAAAATCCTCATCAATTTGTGCCACATTTTTTTGCTCGAGACCCTTACAAGAACTGATCATCGAACAAAAAATCAGTAGTACTCCAAGTAGTATATTTTTCATTGTTATGTGCGTTATAAGCAGTTTGAATCCTTATGAAAAACAGCCGCTTTTTATTAAGAACCAAAAATAGTACTTTGAGACGAAATTTAATTGGATTGTGAAAAATATAATTCTAAGTTACAAAACCATTTGCCATGCTTTAAGAAGAAACCAAATAGTACTTTAAAACACTTGAATCATATAGTTGACTAACTCTTTCATTAACTGTAAATTCATTAGATCTCTAGGGTACATTTAAAACTATACTTTTATTAAAAAAACAGGGCTTAAATCCGCGGTTTTCGCAAACAATTCTTTGTATTGCGTAGCCGTCTTGGAAACGTTATTAAATACGGAAATATCATCGCAGTAGTAAAATTAAAAAATTCTACTTTTTTTAAAAAGTTATAAGTATTGTGGAGTATTAAATTTGCTTTCTAATAAACTCAGCTGGAGTACAGCCCGTAACATCTTTAAAACTCTTAAAAAAAGAAGTTTTAGAATTGAAGGAGCTTTCTGTAAATAGTTGATTGATTGTTAACCTTTCTTGGCTTTTTATATTATAATTTTTAATAAATTCCAGAATATGAATGATTCTAAGTTTATTGATGTACTCTCTAAAATTCATATTGTGAACACTTCTAAAATATTGTGCAAGATAATAACGAGATACTTTAGTTTGCCGAGCCAAATCAAACATCTTAAAATCTGGATCTAAATACGCTTTCTTCTGTATGATAATTGCCGTTACTTTTATATCTAATTTTTGAATTACCGCATCACTCAGTTGTACTTTTTCATACTTAAGTTCTGTCGGATCTACTTGAATATAATCTGCACTTTCCGTAGAAGTACTTTTAGTAATGAGTTCCCCTTTCTCTATTTCATCTCTAGTTGCCGGCAGAACGTTTTCAGTATCTTTTGATTTATCATTATTCAATACCACACTTAAATAAGTTCCCTTAATAATATCGTACTTACAACTGCTTAAATAAATGTGAAATACCAGTAAAACCAACAGGCAAAAATAAACAATCGACAATTCCATAGTATAGTCAATCATTAAAAAGCTTAAGACAATTGCTATAAATACAAACAATACATTGATCAATTGTAAAGACTTTGTTTTGTAACTCAATAAAACCTTGCAGTTGAAGTCAAATTTATGTTGTTGTAATAGAGCATAACTTCGATACCAATAAAAACATAGCGATAAGAGCACACCCAGACCCAATATATACTGCAAGTAATTAGCGAAGTCTGTAAAAAGAATGTGTTGGAATAAAAGTACAAAAACAGCAAAACTAAAGGCGCAGATTGTAAAATAAAAATCTAATAAATAGACTCTGAATACATCTTGATATTGTCGATTAACATTATAACAAACAAATAAATATATATAAGGTCCATAAAAAAGAAACATCAGCATCCACAAGGGAAAAATTAATTTGATTTCACAAAAGAAATTCTCCCATAATAGAAATAGTATTTGAGTTAGTACTAACAGACTGAACCGACGAATAATCTTATATGAAATGATATCTGCAGCTTTTCTTCCAAGAAAAAAAGTTATTACAAAATCTGCAACCAAGATTAAGGTAGCAACTAAAATATATAACAATTGTAGAGACATAGAAAATTCAATTTAAGCTAATTAAAAAATTGTCAAGCATCCACAAGTTATCCAAAATTCAACTCTCAATGACCCTAGAAAACAAATGAAAACCTTATAGACACATTAAAAGCAATTCTTTATAAAAAATGTAATTATTATTCACTCGAATCGATAAAAAATAGCAATAATTTTATTATTTATATAAAAATTACATTTTATATTAAAATAAAAAGCTAAATTTATTAAAAAAAAACAAATGAAAACTATATTATATAATAAAAAGTCCTTGTTATTATTCAATATTATAATAGTCCTCTTTTTTAGTACAAGACAGTACATTATTCTCTGTAACTCCAGAACAGACATATTAATACTGCCCTTTTTAGTACCCATATTATCTATAATGAAATTATCGTCAAAAAAGAAAATACTAAAAATGGCTATTGTAATATTGATGTTATTAATGAGTAGAATGTTAAACCTGATCAACACAGAAATATATATAGCATTAACTTCTCTTGTTTTAGTCTATTCCATATATTTAATATATCAAACAGCAAGCTTACAGAAGCCTGATGTAGGCTCAGTGAATCTATTTATATTCATTAATTCCTTTTTGTTATCCTTATTATTGCTTTCAATCACAGAACTGGCTCACTTTACTGGGCTTATCCAATCAGAAAAATATCAAGCCCTCTTCTATTTTTTGCAGATTATGATTCAATTCTATATAATTTTTTACTGCCTTGTTCTAATTATAGATTACTGTAATGAAACTTACCGTTTTAAAAGACCTAATTGGTTTCTCGCTTTGTTAAATAGAACAAACAGCAACACTATTGGTTATTCTGATACGAATTTGTTAATCTTCAACGAGCTTTCTGGTTTGCAAAAGGATATTCCCATATCCTATACAGTAGAACAATTAAATAATTATTTTCAAAACTCAACAAGCTATCTCAATACCAATTTTAGTTTAATGGAATTAAGTCTCGAATTAAAGGTTTCTCCCAACCACTTATCTCGCGTTATCAATACAGAGCTACATACTAATTTTTACAAATTGGTTTCTTTCCACCGAATAGCTAAAGCCAAAACATTAATCGAAGAATTAAAAATTATCAAGATAGATGCTATATCGGAACAAGTTGGCTTTAAATCGCGGATTACATTCAATAAGTATTTTAAATTATTTACTGGTTTGAACCCCGTACAATATCGTACGAAAATAGAAAAAACGGATTATAAATACTTTTAAAAGAGAAGTTCCAAACTTTTAAAAACAAGTTATATTCTGAACAAGTACACTTTGACATTGTATTGAAAGTTCTATGTTTTTTCTAGGACTATTCTTAACGGCATTAGAAAACGAGGCTTTTTTTAAAAGCCTCTTCTACTTTTTATAACAAATCAAATTCACCAAATCAAACACAAATTAGCTATAGTACTTTTATTCGTTCTCCTCTATGGTCAATTGCTAATATCAATGGAACAGCAGTGACGGCAAGCGTCACTACTGAACTACTGAACTACAACCAACTACTTTTCTATTAGTTCGAATTCACTTCTTCTATTGATACGCTGTTCTTGTTCTGTACAGGGTATTGCTTTATTACAACGATTAACAGGCACTTGATCACCATAACTTTTGGTACTGATTCGTTTTGGTTCTATACCCTGCTTTATTAACCATTGTTTGGTAGACTGTGCTCTGCGACTAGACAATTGTAAATTATAGGCTGCATTTCCTCTACTGTCGGCATGTGATGAAATCATGACCTCCCATTGTGGATACGACTTTAGGAAGTCTACCAGTTTCTTTAATTCCTGCTGTGCTTCTTGACGAATATTGGACTTGTCAAAATCAAAATAGATTGGATTTATTGTAATTTTTTCAGAAGAATACTCGGATACCACCGCCTTATCCATTAGTTTTTCCAATCCAATTTCTATTCTTAAGTTTTTAGCAGACCCGGCAGTTGCAATCTGTTTTTCGTCTAATTTGTACCCTGATTTATCCGTTTTGATCAGATATTTTTGATCACACTCGAGCGGTTTTGATTGGAAACTGCCTTTCAAATCGGTGTATAAGACCTCGATTTCACGGTTGGACTGATCCATAATAACCACTTTACTATCTACAATCAAATCTTTAGATAGTTCGTCGTATACCGTGCCTTGTAATTGTTGTTGACACACGTTTTTATAGAAAGAATAAACATCATCACTGCCTTTTCCTCCGGGTCGATTAGAACTTACAAATCCTCTTTCAGCTGTATCTGCCAGATAAAAACCAAAGTCGTCGTGCTTACTGTTAATAGGCGTTCCCAAATTTTTGGCTTTTCCTATCGCGCCACCCTCACCTAATTGAACGACATAAACATCTAAGCCTCCTAACCCAGGGATACCGTTCGATGAAAAATAGAGTTCGTTAGCTTTAGATATAAAGGGGAAGGTTTCTCTACCTGCTGTATTGACATTTACACCTAAATTCTCCGGACTACCATAACCTCCTTGCTTTAAAATAGCTACTCTATAAATATCAGAATCCCCTAAACTACCTTTCCGATCAGAAGAGAAATAAAGCCATTTTTCATCAGCTGTTAACGCAGGATGCGAGGTATTGAAGTCGTCCGAATTAAAAGGCAACTCTTCTACCTTTCCCCACTTACCATTCGTCTGCTTTGTCGCTTTATACAATTTTAAAAAAGTATTATTGCGCCTATTCCGCTTAGGTTTACCCGTTTTTTTAAAATTATTACGGGTAAAGTACATGGTTTTTCCATCATTAGTAAACACGGCTGTGGATTCATTAACCAATAAATCATCATCGTCAAAAAGCAAGTTAGGTTTTCCTAACTGTCCATCGGAATGTATGGAACTAGAATAGAGCTTTGTAAAACTTTGTTCAGTCCAGGAATGGATTTTATTGCTTTTTACTTGATTTGTAGCTCGCGCCGAGGTATAAATTAAATCACCTCCCAATGTTGTGGCTCCATAATCGGAATATACACTATTGATCTCAGCATTATTGAGGCTGTAACTTTCATATAAATTGACTATGTTTTTAAGATAATCTCTTTGATCCAAAAATAACTTCGATCGAGAATCTTCACTTTTTAATGCTGCAAATTGAGCCATAACTTCGTCCGACTTTGTATAGTCACCCACAGATTTTAAAGTTTGAGAATACTTAAAGTAGTATTCTGGATCTATATACCGGTTCTGATCTTTCTGGTAATTACCGTCAAAAAGCTCTGTATACCATCTATTTGCTTCCTCTAGCTGTCCATTAAAATAATAAGAGTCGGCCAGTTTCTCTAAAATAGAACTGTTTTTGTGACCGCTATTTACTAAACCCTGATAAATTCTAGCAGCATCTACATAGGCTAAGTGATCATATTGTTTATCAGCTTTCTTTTCAGACACTCGACTACTCGAGCAACCAATTAACAAAAGACTCACGATACAGCATTTTGTAATTATTTTTATCATAATTTATAATTTTAAAAGAATCGAGGGGACGTTATTTTGCTTACACGCTTAAACAATTCAAAGCGTAAAAAGATTTCATGTGATCCCGAATTATAATTCCTAAGAGCGGTAGTTTCAGCATCATAACTATATCCCAAAAATATATGATCACTAACCTGAAATCCAATTAAACCACTTACAGCAGCATCCCAACGGTATGCAGCTCCTAAAGTAACTTTCTCATATAAGAGGAAGTTGGCCGAAACATCTACTTGTAATGGGGCTCCCTCTACTGCCTTGGCTAAGAAAGCTGGCTTTAGCTTCAGATGGTCACTGAGATCAAATACATAACCTCCCATTAAATAAAAGTGCTGTTTTTTACGCATCAAGGTTACTTCATTGTCGTCATAAGCAGTACTCTGCAACATAGTAGGTACAGACAAACCCAAATAAGAATGATCTGAATATAGATACAAACCAGCGCCTACATTGGCATTGAACTTATTTGAAGCATCATTTTGTAACAGGGCATCGGAAGGGTCGTAGATGTTTAATTTATCGTAGTCCACGTTCATAATATTCCCTGTTCCTTTTACTCCTAATGCTAACTTATAAGTGCGATTTAAGCCAATCGAGTACGACAGGTCTATAGCAATATTATTCTCATCTATAGCCCCTATACGATCATTGACAAAATTTACACCTAATCCCCAACCAGACTCCCCAAGGGGGGTGGATATGGAGAAAGCAGCCGTTTTAGGTGCTCCATCTAATCCTACCCACTGGGTACGATACATGCCAAATATGTTTAAACTCTCCCGTGATCCCACATATGCGGGATTGATAACATTGGTGTTATACATATACTGGGTATACTGAGGATCTTGTTGTGCGTAAGTTTTTGGGATACAGCCTAATCCAATTAGACTGAGTCCCAGAACTATTATTCTCTTTTTCAATTTCATCGCTAGTGTATTAATCGGTTTCTAAATGTAGATAGCCTGACTTCTTAATCATATTTCCTCCTCCTTCAGCAGGGTAATCATAAGTGATCATATAAAAATAGGTTCCCGAAGGCAACTTATCTCCCTTTTTAACGTTAACCCGGCCACTTGAATAACCCGTAAACACATTATTATCACTATCATAATTTGAAGTTTCAAATACTTTCACCCCCCAGCGATTGAAAATTTCAACCCTGTTATTGGGATAGCGATTTATATTATCTATGACAAAATAATCATTCTTACCATCACCATTAGCAGTAACTGAATTGTAGATTACCACGTCACCGTCCAAGATCAAATTCTTCTTTACGGTTGCTAAAGTAAAATATCCCAATCCCTTAACAGTAGCGGCGGTGGTGACCTCCTTCTTATCCAAATTCACCACGCCACCTTCATCTACCCATAAACCGAGTTTTTCGTCCCAGCGAACGATATGCAAATCAGTTGTCGCATGGTTTAACAAGTCTGGCTGTGTCGTAGATTCATTCCAACTCAGGGTAAGAAGAATCTCACCACTTGCACCAGGTAGTGCCTTGTTTATAGTCCAATATTCTCGTTGATTAAGTCCTAAGATTACGCCAGATTTTGCCGTGCGGTCTTTAAAAAAATCGCCTACCGTATAAACATAGTTACCCAAATAGGCATCTTGCTCTTTAGGAGGTGCAGAAATCGATGCTGGACGATAAAAGCCCCCATCACCAATAGGATAAACAAAAGATTCTTTGCCTATTTTCTGGACATATCCCCTAGCGTGGCTCTGATCAGAAACCCGTTTGACTCGTGCTCCATTAAGAAAAGTCAAAAGTCCCGTATCCGCATCTACTTCAATAATCCCATTACTAAAATCAGCTTCCCCCGCTATATCAAACTCTGTTTTTAAATCAAATCCCGAATTTAAATTACCCTTATCAAATTTGATTGAATAGAACTCAGAGGCTTTATTACCTCCTAGCAATTGTATCCCGTCTTGTTGAGAAAAGTAAGTCATGGAACTTTTACTGCCTTTACTATAATAATATAAATTGTCGTTATTAAAACCGTTTAGGAAATGAATTACTCCGTCGGTTTTAACAATTCCTTCCTCGCTATTGTCAAATGCATAAGTCGTAGCTACTGTAGCTCCTTCACTTACGACTATGCTACTCTGGTTGACAAACACCTCTTCCGTAGAGTTTTGCCCGTAAACGGGCAAAACTCCAAGAAAAATCCAGATTAAATGTGTGTGATTTGCTCTCATGATGGCTCCTATTTTTCAAAAACTTGTATAACAACATCTTTTAAATCATAAGTTACCGCCTTATTTGCCCCCGATTTAATTGATCCATCACTGGTTCCAACATTTTTGTTAAAAGTACTACTCGCTGGTCTTACGGTGATTTTTACCGTATTTGAACCCGATAGATTGGTTACCTTGTCCAAAGGAATAAGAGCCATGTAAGAATCATACGCCGAATTCAGCCCAAAAGTATATCCTCCATATCGATAAAACTTATCTACAAATCGCTTTACTTCAATGTCATTAACGAGCACTCTAAATTCTACTTTAGCATACACTTCATTATTTCCTATGTAATTACCAATAGTAGTTATACCCGAAGTAACCTCAAATAACACTTGTAAATATTTAGTATTAGCCGGTTTATTATTTGTCTTAATAGTCGCACTGAAAACCTCACCAGCTATTGCATTGGTATTAAAAAATATTCCTGCAGTAGCTTGATATGCCATCGTTGAATAATCAAAAGATTTTGACGTGTACGTTCCCGTTGAAATAAATCCCGTAAGTATATGTGAATTAAAATCCGGAACTTTGAAGCTCAAACCCGAATTCGCAATTGGATTTCCTGATGCATCTATACCCAATTCATTATAATAAGTATAGGTTCCATCATTATTGTTGACCAACTTCGTTACTGTTTCATTTGATTTAACAATACTAGCTAGATTCACTTCCTTTTTGTCTCCGTTAACATCCGTGTACTCCAATAGAGTTCCATTAAAATACACATTACCACCTGCAGCGGTACTAAATAATTTTTGGATTTCAGCTTGTACGTTAGTATCCGCAATAATCTTATCAAATTCTTTAATTACTGAATCAGGAACGTTAATGATGGTTTCTACACCACCTTCTGATTTATAAGTATAGGTTCCGTCTGTATTATCAATCAAAGTCGTCAGCGTTTCGTTAGCTTTGACAAAACTTGATAAATCCACGCGTTGCTCTTGACCGTTAGTATCTTTGTAAACCAAGTCCGTGCCGTTATACGTCACATTTCCCTCGGCTTCTGAAACGATTTGCTCGATGATTTTTTTAACGGCTTCCGAGTTGTTGTTGACGATAGTCTCAAAGTTTTGAGATACCGCTAGGGGAACATCGATGACGGTCTGCGTACCGTCTTCCGATTGGTAAGTGTATTTACCATCGGCGCCAGCTACTAGAGTTGTAACGGTTTCATTGGCTTTAACTAGAGATCCTAAATCTACTGTTTGTTCTACTCCTTTTGCGTCTTTGTAAACTAGGTTTGTTCCGTTGTAAGTAACATTGCCTTCGACTTCTGAGGCAATTTGTTCAATGATTTTTTTAACGGCTTCCGAGTTGTTATTGACGATAGTCTCAAAGTTTTGAGATACTGCTAGGGGAACATCGATGATGGTCTGCGTACCGTCTTCCGATTGGTAGGTGTATTTACCATCGGCGCCAGCTACTAGAGTTGTAACGGTTTCATTGGCTTTAACTAGAGATCCTAAGTCTACTGTTTGTTCTACTCCTTTTGCGTCTTTGTAAACTAGGTTTGTTCCGTTGTAAGTAACATTGCCTTCGACTTCTGAGGCAATTTGTTCAATGATTTTTTTAACGACTTCCGAGTTGTTATTGACGATAGTCTCAAAGTTTTGAGATACTGCTAGGGGAACATCGATGGTGGTCTGCGTACCGTCTTCCGACAGATAAGTGTATTTACCATCGGCGCCAGCTACTAGAGTAGTTACGGTTTCATTGGCTTTAACTAGAGATCCTAAGTCTACTGTTTGTTCTACTCCTTTTGCGTCTTTGTAAACTAGGTTTGTTCCGTTGTAAGTAACATTGCCTTCGACTTCTGAGGCAATTTGTTCAATGATTTTTTTAACGACTTCCGAGTTGTTATTGACGATAGTCTCAAAGTTTTGAGATACTGCTAGGGGAACATCGATGGTGGTCTGCGTACCGTCTTCCGACAGATAAGTGTATTTACCATCGGCGCCAGCTACTAGAGTAGTTACGGTTTCATTGGCTTTAACTAGAGATCCTAAGTCTACTGTTTGTTCTACTCCTTTTGCGTCTTTGTAAACTAGGTTTGTTCCGTTGTAAGTAACATTGCCTTCGACTTCTGAAGCAATTTGTTCTATGATTTTTTTAACGGCTTCCGAGTTGTTATTGACAATAGTCTCAAAGTTTTGAGATACCGCTAGGGGAACATCGATGATGGTCTGCGTACCGTCTTCCGATTGGTAAGTGTATTTACCATCGGCGCCAGCTACTAAAGTGGTAATCGTTTCGTTGGCTTTAACCAAACTTGATAAATCCACGCGTTGTTCTTGGCCCTTAGCGTCTTTGTACACCAAGTCCGTGCCGTTGTACGTCACATTTCCTTCGGCTTCTGAGACGATTTGCTCGATGATTTTTTTAACAGCTTCTGAGTTGTTGTTGACAATAGTCTCAAAGTTTTGAGATACCGCTAGAGGAACGTCGATGATGGTCTGAGTACCGTCTTCCGATAGGTAAGTGTATTTACCATCGGCACTAGCTATTATAGTCGTGATCGTTTCGTTGGCTTTGACCAAACTTGATAAATCCACGCGTTGTTCTTGACCCTTAGCGTCTTTGTACACCAAGTCCGTGCCGTTATACGTCACATTTCCCTCGGCTTCTGAGACAATTTGCTCGATGATTTTTTTGACAGTCTCCGAATTGTTGTTGACGATAGTCTCAAAGTTTTGAGATACTGCTAGGGGAACATCGATGATGGTCTGCGTACCGTCTTCCGATTGGTAAGTGTATTTACCATCGGCGCCAGC